>NZ_PNEO01000009.1 GCF_002870125.1 Burkholderia sp. WAC0059 | reverse complement strand
CACTCGATTGCCGTCGGCTCTCGTCGCGTTCCATTCCTTGCATGCAACAGATCGCGCTTTGAACAATTGAAACCCGTTGCTCCCGGCTCCTGCTCCTTATCGCATGGCCTGATCTGGCATAAAACGGAGCGCCACGATAACGTCAACTTTTATATTGCGAGAATGCACGGGACACCCCTCGATTTATAGAAATTCAAGCCGTTATATTGGATCGTAGGTCATTCGCAGGTTACATAAAAATTGGAAGTTTCTCCATGAGTGCCGTGTTTTTGCCTCTTGATCTCCGCCTTCTTCGCCCGGGAACCCGATGAATCAAGCCATTGAACTGGACCTGAAAGAACGCGTCGGCACACTCGCCGATAGCGGAAACAGCTACGTCGCGCTGCCCTTGCTCGAAGAGCTGCAAAAGGATTCGGGCGTCGAGGCAAGAGTCCTGTTATCGCGTGTTCTTCGCCATCTCGGCAACGGTAGCCGGTCGCGAGCCATCGATGTCCAGCTTTGGCGCCAGTTCCCAGACGATCCCGATGCCATTCTCGGTTACGCGCGCATCCTGAGCGAGCGGCGTGGGCTCTATCATGCCTGGCACTGGACCAGTAGCAGGATGCTTCCGGCTGACGCGTCGCTCACCTGTACGGCCGAATGGCATTCGCTGCGTGGCAGTATCGCGGCCGGGCTCCTCGACTGGGAAACGGCGGGGCGTCTCTTTGCCAGCGCGCGAGACCTCACGCCGGACTCGCCGTGGATCTGGGTCGAATACGCTTACGGCCTCGCGCTGGAGGATCGTTGCGACGAGGCTATCAACGCCGCGAAGAAGGCACTTGCGCTCAACCCGGACTACCGCTCGGCCGTACAGGCGCTCGCGTATCTACTGTCGATAACCGGTGAGGACGAAGCAGCCATCGCGCTGCTCGAGAGCGCCCGTGCAGCCATGCGGAATGCGGACCTCGAGATACAGTTGTTCGGCCTTTTGAGTGAGCACCAGCGTTTCGACGAAGCATGGCAGGCGCTCGAGCGAAGCCGGGTGTACTCGCCGTATGCCGACCGGGCGCGCCGCATCTGGTTCGAGCAGGCCAGCGCGGGGAATCTGCTTGCTCGTAAACGCTATGCCGAATCGAGGATGCATTGCATTGCGGCGGCAGATCCATTTCACGCCTCGATCGCGGCACGCATCGACGCCCTGACCGAGGGCGAAGCGCCACGCCGTGTGCTGCTCGACGTGGGCTTCGTGCGCCAGCATCACATGACCTGCTCGCCAGCCACGCTCAGTGCGCTTAGCCAGTTCTGGGGACGCCCGGCGAAGCATCTGGAGATTGCCGAACAGATCTGCTACGACGGAACGCCCACGCACAGTGAACGTGCCTGGACTGAGCGAAACGGCTTTCTTGCGCACGAATTCACGGTGGACTGGAATGTGGCGACGGCGCTCATTGACGCAGGTGTGCCTTTCGCGCTGACGACCCAGAACACGGATTCGGGGCATCTTCAGGCCGTAATCGGTTATGACGCGCTGCGCCACACGCTGTTGGTTCGCGACCCGACGCAGCGTATTCACGCGGAGTTCCATGCCGACTCGCTGTTCGAGGCGCAGCGCGCCGGCGGGCCGCGCGGCATGGTGATGTTGCCGCCGGAGGAGGCGCACCGCATCACAGGGGTGACGTTGCCCGACGCCAACGAATGGGACAGCTATTACGCGGTCATGCGCGCGCTTAACCAGCATGATCGCGATGCCGCGCAGGCCGCCGCCGATGCGCAATGCCAACGCGCGCCCGACCACTGGTTGACGCTCTGGAGCCTGCGTAGCCTCGCGTACTACGACGGCGACGCGACGGCCGCCGCGGCAATCGTGGAGCGTTTGGTCGAGCGCTTCGGCGAGCGGCCCGAGTTGCTACTGCAATGGCAGCAATCGTTGGGTCAGGTGGGCACGCGCGCGCAGGTGCTGGAGTTGTCCGAGCGCGCTGTGCAGCTTCATCCGCGTAATGCGCCGCTCCTGACCCGTCTTGCGATGCTGCATACGGAAGACGCGCGCGAGCTTGGCCAGGCCGATCAGGCTCTGACGCGCGCACTGCGCGAGCACCCCGTCGATGCGGGTGCCTGGCAGGCCATGGCGAACGTGCTGTGGTTATCCGGCGACCGACGCCACGCGCTTGAACATTACCGGATTGCCGCGTGCCTCGCGGATCTGCAGGAGAACATGGCCTCGGCCTATATCCGTGCGTGCCGGGCGCTCGGAGACATCGAGCACGGGCTTGCATGGCTCGGGGCACGACAACAGCGGCTGGGCGTACGGTCGGCGGGTCCCACGATCACCTACTTTTGCGAACTGGAAAATCTCGAGCGCACGGCGGAGGCCTTCGCACTTGCCGAAGACGCGTTACGGCAGCGACCCGACGACGAGGTGCTGCGCCTCTTCTGTGCGCAAAAGTATCTTCAGTATGGCGAGGTGGAGAAGGCGCATCAGGTGCTGCTCGCCGCGCAGGGGCGTACGCGGGCCGTCGACCGGCTGCGCGTCGAGGCCACGCTGGCGCTACGAGAAGGCCGGCTCGACGATGCATGGACGGCAATCGCTGGCGCGTGCGAGCAGGAACCCCTACGCAACGACGTGTGGCGCCAGGCCGTCGACATCCTTGCGCAACGTTCGGGACGGCGCGCCGTGGTCGATCGTTTGCGCGAGGCCTGCGCGCAGCATAGGACTATCATTGCCCTGCACGCGCTGTTGCTCGAATGGCTGGCCGGGGATTCGCCACAGGAGCGTGAAGCGGTGTTGCGACACGTGCTCTCGTTGAACGGAAAGAACGCCTTCATGTGGCGTGAGCTTGCCACGAACCTCGCGGGCCAGCGGCGCCTGCCCGAGGCATGGGAGGCCGCCCGGCAATCGCTGTCCCTCGCCCCGCAAGACGCGAATACATACGCGGTGTTCGCGAGCCTGCACTTTGGCGCCGGGGAGGTCGAAGCGGGGCAGGCCCAATGTCGCGAAGCGCTACAGCGGTCGATTGACCAGGGCTACGCATTCAACATGCTGGTGACGGCGTGCAATTCGCACGAGGACCGGCTTGCAGCGCTTGAGTTCATCGAGGCGCAGTTGCTCCAGCAGGCAACGCAAGGGACCGCTCTGCTGCTTTTCCAGCCGCTTGCGAAATTTACCTGGTCCGTCGAGGAACTCGAAGCGCGGCTCGATGCGCTGCGCGCCCGTCGGCCAGAACTGTGGCAAGCGTGGCTCGTGCCGGCCTTACATCGCATCGAAGCCGGCAAGCTGGCTGAGGCGCAGGCGCAACTCGAAGAAGCCGTCGAGCGCTTTCCTTTTACGGCGCGGCTCCATTACGAGCTTGCACGTATCGCGGCGATGCAGCGGCGGCCGCACGACGCCCACAAGAGCGTGCGGCGCGCCTTGCAGCTCGAACCGGCGTGGGGCTGGGCGATCCGCCTGTACGTCGATCTTGCGCTCGGCAACGCTGCTCAACTGGAGTCTGCGCTGGCTCTTCTCGATTCTCCGCTGTCGCGCAGCGCGGAGAGCGTGGACTGTCACGTGCTGCGTAGCAAGGTGCTGTGGAAGATGGGGCGGCGCGAGGATGCGGTCGATACGCTTGAGCGCGCGCTCGAGCGCTGGCCGGAGCACATCGAGGCGTGGCAGCTGGCGTCGGCGTGGACGCGCGAGCAAGGCGAGATCGACCGTGTGCGCCGTATCGCGGTGCGTTCGGTCGAACTGCATCCGCACAACGTGACCTGCTGGGTCCGGCTCGCCGATAGCGAAAACTCGCTCGAAGAAGCCAGCGCGGCACTCGAGCGTGCCACGACACTGGAGCCGCTCAGCCAGCTTGTCTACATCGCTCGGCTCAACGCGCTAGTGCGTTTCAGACAGTTCGATGCGGTGCGCGAGGCGGTGCGGACCGCGCCGTGGGGCGAGCGTTCGCCCACCGTAATCAGGCGTTATGTGCCGCGCGCGCTGTGGCATGAGCAAAAGGCCGGCGAAGCGATCGACGGCATGTATGCCTTGTTGGCCGAGGAGCCCAACGATTTTTCGCTGTGGCAGGAGTTGGCCGACTGGCTTGGCACGACCCCGCGTCTCGACGAGTATCAGAGCGCGGCGCGTGAAATGGTCCGCCTCGCGCCGGGCACCGCCATTGCACACGGCCACCTCGGCCAGGCGCTGCGCAAGCGAGGCGATATCGAACTGGCGATCCAGAGTCTGCGTACCGCGTTCGATCTCGACCACAATTATGCGTTCGCCGGCTTTACGCTGGCCGATCTGTTGCTGCAAAGTACGTGGCAAGAGACACAACCCGTGTTGCGCATCCTGCGCGAGCGCTTTCCTGGCGTCGCCGTCGCGCTGCGCGAGCTGCGCTATGCCGTAGCCGGCGATTTCAGCGGTGGGATGCCCCAGCCGCTGCGTGAAATCGTGCGCGCTGCGCCTGCGGAGGCTGGCATGTTCGGGGAAGCCGCGAAGGCGGTGCCGAAGGGGCACGGCAAGCGGCTGCTGCTGGACGCGATTCGCGATGCATGTGCTGACGGCGAGGCATGCGAGCCGGCGATTGGCTATTGGCTCGAACGTGAGTTCGACCTGGCCGATACCGGGCTGTTCGATCAGCTTGAGCCTTATCTGAAAGCCGACCGTGATAACCGGCTAAAGAGGGTGTTCATCAAAACGGTTACGCAAAAAAAGCGATATGGCATCGTGCCAATGATCGTGGAATGCTATGGGGCGGTGATGCGCGCTAACCCCAGTGACTGGGGCGAGGTGAGCTACGGGCTGGTGACGGGTAACAGCTTTCAGGAGGCGATTGAGTGGATGCACGACTGGCGGCGCGACGATGCTCCATGGTGGGCCCTGGACAATCTTGCGATCGCGATGCGTAATCTGGGCATGATTGAGGTGGCTCATGAGGTTTCGGCTGCATCTCACGCAAAGGAGCCCAGCCGGCCCGATGCCATGGTCTGGCTCGCCATCGACGCCGCGCTGGGTGGCGATCTCGATGCGATGCAGCAGTATCTCGACCGTACGCAGGGCGCAGAAATACGCCCGTTCTATCGGGCGTTGCGTGATGTGATGGTCGCGTATCGCTTTGCCGTGGAGAGCGGGCAGACCGCAACACTGCGAGGGGCATTCGCCCGGGTACGCCTCCAATCCAAGGCGCAGAAGACGCTGGCGAAGCTCATGGCCGACGTGCGGCGTTTATGGGCCCACAGGACGACGGGTTTGCAGCGGCTGTGGCGTTTCGCCAGCCTGCTGTGAAGAAGAATTCGTACTTGGCGTGCCGAGCGCTTCCGGCTGGTGCGGCCGTCGTTCACTTTACCCGGAAGGATTTCCTCGACGAACTGGAGGCCGGAAAGATGCCGGCGCAGGACGAGAATGTCTTGCATTTTGTGCGGCCGCAGGCGCAAGGGATGGCAGACAGGTGGATGCGCAGCCAGGGGCAACGCTGTTCGATCTGGGTGGCATCCAGTACGAGTTACTGCCCTTGCTCGTATGCGGTCAGTTTCGCTTGTGCCTGATCTGGCCGGATGCTGTGAATGGCGGCGGCGACCTCATCAGTGTTGTACGAGACACCGACGCCACCTCTCCCTGATCCAATGACGGTTGCGAATATCGCGCGGCCGATCTTCTTTTCGCTGAACTGGCTCGTGCAGATCGACTTGTAATCGTCCTCTTTCATCTCGAAAGAATCGCAATTGTTGACCATCAGTTGATATGCGCTGCTCCAGTGCTGCAGGTCAGGCGTTGCGACGAACATTTCCCGGTCATCCGTCTTTCTCAGATCAACTGCGCGATCGGATATCGTGTCGATATCCCAATGTGCGCCGTCTCTTTTCAATACGACGAAGAGAACTGGGCTCGCGGTGTCGCGGATGTAATGGTCTAACACTCCCCAGGCGTTATTGACCTCAAGGGGCTGTGCCGGTGTGCCCTCGCAGAAGGCCGGTCGGGCAATCAGGGCGAGTGCGAGAATGGCAGAGGAAGTCAGGAGCCTTTTCACCTGGCACCTCATCTGGCGTTCTCGAGTTGCCCGAGGTTTTGCATCACTCCAGCCTGATCAAGAGCATAGCGGGGGGAATTGACGATCCGCATCTGATTCGTTTGAGGGCTTTCGTACGAGCGATACGTCGCTTCGTCCAGTCGGCCCATCGCATAATTTTTTTCGATTCCCATCGGCATAAACCGTGTGGCGAACGCGCTGTTACATGGCGTGTACATGGCAGGTTCCCGGCTCATGAGTGCGAGGTGTGCCGCGTCACAGATGTAGACCACCGTCTTCTGCTGATAATTGAGTGGATCGTTGTACGTCTGGAAGTCCCGGTCCTGATAGTCGGGTGCGTAGTGAGTCAAGTCTGCGCTGAACGCGATGCGCTCTTGCCGAGCGTTTTTGATGGGTTGCCGCTGTTTGGAGACACTGACCAGGTGATATTTGCCGTCTGCGATGCTCTTCTCGAGCAGGACAAACGTGGCATTGCGCAGTTCGTCTTTCGAAAGCAGGGGATTTTCGAACCTGACCGGCTGGCCGGCGGCATTAGTTATCCTGGGTGCCGGCACGGTGCAGCCTGCCGCAATAACGGAGATCGCCGCGAAAAAAAAGACTCGCTTCATAGGTTCCTCATGCCCTGATTCTGGTTAGCCGGGTGCTATAGACATCGGCCCTGTCGATGAAAGATTTTTGTAATCAGATCCTCGATTTACAGGCGGCACACCGGCGGCCGATGTCAGTGCCTCAAGGATCTTGCTGGTCTGATGCGTGATGCAAAAGCCGTAGATGCTTGTGCATCATATAGGAACTATTGGGGTCATGCCAGCCCCGTTGAAAGGCCCCGACCCACGCCCGACGCTCGTTTCATTGCGAGACGTTCTGGGGTTCAATGTGCGCGCTGTCCGTGTTCAGAGGTCGCTATCTCAGGAACAGTTGGGCTTTGCTGCTGGTCTCGACAGGACATTTATCAGCCAGGTCGAAAGGGCGCGGATCAACGTGTCGATAGACAATGTTGAGCGTCTCGCAATCGCCCTTGACGTACCTGCGCATGAGCTTTTCCGGCGTCCCCAAGGCGCAGCAGACTCTAAGAATTCGGCTAGTTAGTCGGCCGCCGACTGCTTTGGCATGGTCTTCCCTTACAGCGCTCATCGCGCTGGACACCTTGCCGCTCGGTTGCCGCCCAAGGCTCGCAAACTGGCCGGATGCTGATCGAATCAGGGCGTTGCGATTGGCAGGACGGAATCGTCTTGATGGCCTGGTAAGAGCGACCGCGAAATCACCGTTCAGATGCTGGGGGAGTTTGCGAACCAGATCATGGTAGGCCTGTAGCGCTATACCTGGACCCGCGGGTGTTACCCCGCTTCTCCAGGAGAGCGGTATGTCTGAACGTTATCCGGTCGATCCGGTCCTTCTCTATAACAAAGCGGTGCTGCTTACTGCGTTGCAGGATGCAGGTGCGGTATCCGCGGTGATCACTTATTCGGGTTGCGACGATAACGGTGGTCTGACCGAGCTTCTCATCGCTGATATCGACGGAAACGAACTGCCTGGTGCGCAGATTGTCCTGACCATGCGGGAGTACGGCGGTCGCATCCCCCACGAGTACAAGTCCGTGTATTTCATCACGGACGACAACTCACTGTACGATGCGTTGGTCGAATTTGCCGAACGCGCGATCGCGCTGCATCACCCCGGTTACGAAAATGATCAGGGTGGCACAGGAGAGATCAGGTTCGACTGTGTGACCGGCGAAGTGCGCATGTCGCACAACAGCTATTACATTGAAGCGGCTCATACGGAGGGCGGCCTGTGAGCCCCGACCGGTTGCGGGTTTGCTGCTCGCTGGCCGGATGGCCGGGGCTGGCGGTTGGCGGCATCCCCGATGTACTGGCTGCCACGCATGTGGAGCCGCTCTTCGGCGCGCTCTCCATGGATCACGTTCAGCTTGTGCCGCAGACATTCGGGCCGCTCGATGAAGAGCGGGTCGACGCGCTGCGTTGCGCCTTTCCGAGTACGCAGTTTCGCCTGCATGCCAACGTGCGTGTGCTGCAGCGGCACCGGATTGCCGACTTATCGACATTCGATGTGGATCTGGACTGGTTCAAGCAGGCGGCGCGGATTAGCCGGAGGCTCGATGCGCCGGCCTATAGCGCCCATGCTGGCTGCCGTCATCACGCGACGCTGGATCAGGTGCTGGACAATGCCCGCCGTTGCACTGACCTGTTTTGCTGCCCGGTGGCGGTCGAAGGGCTCTACCCAGACCGGCACGGCAAGCAGCTTGTCTCCACTTGGAACGAATATCGTGTCGTCTTCGAGTCAGGGGTACCCTATGCTATCGACCTGTCGCACCTGAATATCGTCGCGCATCGCGAGGGCCGTGAAGATGGCCTGGTTGCCGACATGCTCGCATGCGATCGTTGCCTCGAGATTCACGTCAGCGGCAACGATGGCACAGGTGACTGGCATCAGGTCTGCAGCGAGCCACCGTGGTGGTATCCGCTGTTGCTTGCCGGTCGGAACCCGGGTGCGGTGATTTTTAGCGAGGGCAACCACCGGCGCATGGAGCATGCGGAACTCGGCACAGCCTCCAGCCCTGTCTTCAGGCGATTGATGCTCTGAGTGCTGGATGCAATCGGCCGTACCGTCGCCAATCTCGTCGCAGGGCGGCCTGGATCTCCTGTGATCCAGCCCGATCCTGGCGCACGAAAGGAAAAGCCAACCCGAGGGGTTGGCTTTTCGTGTCTTTGTCGGAGCGGCGCCCGCTGTTCCCGGTCACCTGGGCTACAGAGTCCGGGCGTTAGATAAATCCAACGTTCTCCCGGTCACCACGCTCGATGGTATGGCTTGCGCCATGTGGCTCCACCTTCTGCTAGATTACGCCTCACCTTCGTGCCACTCTGGCGGGCTTCTCGTCATCAGCGACGGCGAAGAGCATAGCATGAACGACGTTAACCGGCGACGTGGTCGTTGGTCTCGATGGAGGACCAAAGCGGCAGTACGAACTGGGACTGCGGTTCACGTGTTTTCTCCGCCATCGTTTTTTGATACTGGTCGAAAGCTCGGCGGACCGCCCGACGTAGCGGCAGATGACAGTCTTTTGCATTTTGTGCTTCGACGAAATCCCCGAGTTCGCACGTCAACAGGATGCTGACCAAGCCATCCTTGCCGGTCAGATTGTCGTGATAATCGAGACTCGCGTTCAGCAACTCGCATCGCTGTGCCAGCGTTGTGCACCCGTCGATGAACGGTGCATTTTCCACCAGTGACCGGCCGAGTTCCAGAAGACCTTCGTCTTCCAGCATCTCACATGTGCCGCGCAAGAACCGGATTTGAAGTTGAAGATTGGCGATGCGAGTCGGGTCGATTTCCAATAGTGGTCCGACCTTCAGTTCGGCAAGCTGCCGGCTCAATTTGCGAACCGTACTTTCCATCCGATTCACAGTCAGACAAATACCCAGCGCCGCCTGTATCGTAGGAGCAATGAAGTCATGGACTTCGCACAGCCTGGTGGGAGCTGGTCGTGTCAATCCAGTGGAGGAACTTCCCATGTTTCGCGCCTCTGATGTGTTGGGATCGGGATGTATAGCACGCTGTTTTTGCCCTCCACGTCGAAACAGGGCCGCCACGGAGAAATTAACCATGGAGGATTGGGCGATATTTTTTTGTAACAGGATGCGCGATCGGGGCTGTGCGCGATCGTTTTGCTTGTTCCCGGGGATCGTACCCATGCCGAAGCCATGTCACTGATGCCCACTCCAGTTTTCCTGGGCACTGAAGACCTGCTCCTGCCAGCGACGCACGGCGACTTCGGTCCAGTAAACATGCTTGCCGATCCGGACAGGCGGTGGGAAGGAGCCCTCCCTGACCATGTTTTCCAGTGTGCGCTCGGAGATCGACAGACGTTCACAGAGTGTCTGCTTGTTGATCTGGCGGATGACGGTGGCGTCTGTTGCGAGGCGGGGAGTGGGCTGCTGGGCCATGTGAGAAATACCTGGTCGTAACTAATGACCCGTATAGCGCAGCACCGTGAGCATGACGGAAAAAGACTGGATCGGGACAGCGCAGTGATGCCGGGAAATGCCCATCGTTGCACAGGAAACGGACGGGGTTTTCCGAATGCAGGTATGGCGGAATGGCTGCTGTCCAAGTACAATCCACCCAGACTGCAGTGGTGCGGAAAATCTGGCCGGAATCTGGCCAGGGCACTGGTGGATGAGTGCGCCCGACTGCGGTTGACTGCGCCCAAGTGCTTGTTTTTACGATGAGTTGCGTTCGGCTGCGGAGCCAGAAACAGGCGGAATTTCATTGAAAATCCGCGTGTCGATGGTTCGATTCCGTCCCAGGCCACCAATAGATTCAAGTGCTTAGCCCGGCCCTGTGCCGGGCTTTGTGCTTTTTAGGGCCAATATCCGGCGCGAATCTGGCAATGGCACCGGGGCGCTCCCGCGTCCGACGGCGCCTGGATGGAGTCTAAACATCATCAGGTTCCTTCGCCCACCGCACTCCCTGCCCTCTCCTCTACACGCGTCCGCTTCCTTCGATGTCCTTCCCCTGGCCCGGTTGCTGCAGCCGCGCGCCAGGCCTGCCAGCCCGAAACGCGCGGCCCCGTTCAGAGAGGCGCGGGATGGGCGTTCCGGCTCACGCCTGGCATGCAGCGGGCCTACCCGTGCCGGTTTCCCAGGCGAAGCGGCGGCCCGGCGAGAAATGGAGTCTTTTTGCGCGCGTTACGAGACGAGGCAGGCCTCCGCCGGTCTTTGCGTGTTGTTCCGTAGACGTTTGCCTGGGCCGACGCAGTCGCCTGCCAGCGCGCCCTCAAGAGGGCTCTGCCGCAGAGCGGATCAGGTTTCGATGCAACTCAAACAGCCGGGCGGCCGCCTTTCCGTCGCACCGCGCATTTGTCGATCCGACGCATGGGAACATCGTCACGATGGACACGCCCGGTGCTTTGTAGCGAAAAGGCTGGGGACGCAACTACGGATTCCGGCGCGAGTTCGCTCCGCTATGCTTCGAGCGGTGCGTCGGGAAGAATGCGTATACGGCCGGGCAGACGCCGCGCAAACGGTCCGCGCGATTCATCGCCGTCTCGTGTGGGAGCCTGTCGCATTTGCCCTGGGAACGGGAGGCGGTGAAGTGGCCGCCTGGTCGGAGAGCCCGCGCGCGCCGAGGCGGTCTACTCGGCAAACGGCAGCGAAGTCTGGCCTTCGGCTCGCATATCGAATACGTTCAACGTCATCGCAACGAGCGCGTAATAGCCGAGCAGGCCGACGAGATTCACCACGACAACGCGTCCGAAGCGCGCCAGCGCCGTGTCGTACGTTTTGTCGGAGATTCGCGAGTTCTCGTACAGCTCGGTCGAAAACGCGTAGACGAGCGCGTCGTCCGGATCGTCGAAAGCGGGCGGCTCGTCTTTTCGTATCGCTTCGGCGATTATCGCCGGAAGGCCTGCCTCGATCGCGATCGGATAGTGAATGTGCCATTCCGCCTGCGCTCGCCATCGCGCAGCGGTGACGAGAATGGCCAGCTCCGACAGTCGAAGCGGCAGCCCGGTTTCGTACCGGCAGAACGCGCCCAGTCGTTGCGCATGGTCGGCGAGCCGCGGGCTGTGTATCCAGCCGTGAAACGGGCCGTTCAAGTTGCCGCGCGGACCGCTGACGATGCTTTCGAGCACGCTTTTCTGTTCGTCCGTCGCCAGCTCGATCCGGAAGTCGGGAAGTCGTTTCGCCATGTTCAAGTCTATTAAAGGCCGGTTCCGCCGGCGATGCTGGCGGAACCGGCCTCGTCGTCCTCGCCCGGGAAAAAGGAGAAAGCGCGAGACCGCCGTTCAGCTTTGCGCGGCCGTCCTGAGCGCGTTCCGCAAGATCGACATGCCGTCGTCGATCTGCGCGTCGGTGCAGACCATCGGGGGCACCAGGCGGATCACGTTCATGCGGCCGTGACTGCCGCGTGCCTGCAGAATCAGTCCGTTATCCTGACAGATTTCCACCACGCGCCGTGCCATCGCATTGGCCGGCTCCTTCGTTGCGCGATCCTGCACCAGCTCGACGCCGTAAAGCACGCCGCGCCCGCGCACGTCGCCGATGAATTCAAACTCGTCCTGCATCGTGCCGAGCAGCGACGCCATACGCTCGCCGATCTGCGCCGCGCGCTCGACCAGGCCGTCTTTCTCGATGATGTCGAGGCTCGCGATGCCCGCCGCGCACGTAATCGGATCGCACGCATGCGAGCGGGTGGCGAAATAGCCGTTCGCGGCCGCCTTGTCCGCAATGGCCGCCGTGGTGCAGACCGCGCTGATCGGCAGCCCGGCGCCGAAGTGCTTCGATACCGTCATGATGTCGGGCACGATGTCCTCGTGCTGGTGTCCCCACATCTGTCCGGTCTTGCCGAGCCCGGTTTGCGACTCATCCATGATCAGCAGCATGCCGTATTGGTCGCAGAGTTCCCGCAGCGCTTTCACGTAGCCGGGCGGCGGCACGATGATCCCGCCCGCGCTCAGCACCGGCTCCATGATCACCGCAGCGGGCTTGCCGGTGAAGTTGCTGGCGGCCAGCTCGAAGCTCGTCTTCAGGCACTGGTAGTGCGTTCCCTTCGCGCACGAGCAGTTATCCCCGACCGGGCATCGATAGGTGTACGGCGCGAGGATCGACGACGTGGCCTGGGCGGCGAGATTGTGCTTGCTGCGGCTCCATCCGAACGACAGCGAGCGGGACACGAACGACGTGGAGCCGTGCAGCCCCATGTGCAGGCCCAGCACGTCGACGCCGCCGGTCACCTTGCGCGCCATGTCGACGGCGGCCTCCACCGCGTCGCTGCCGCTCACGAGGAAGAGCGTCTTCTGCAACGGCTTCGTCAGGATTTCCCCCAGACGTCGATGCAGTTCGAGACGATCGACGTTGAGAAACGTCTTTGTCGAATGGCTGATGGTCGTGAGGCTGCGCGTGACGGCTTCGACGTAAATCGGATGGTTATGGCCGAGCGCCGCCGCCATCTGCCCCGAGCCGAAGTCGAGATAGCTTTTGCCGTTGGTGTCGATCACGTTGACGCCCTCGGCGCGCGCGATGACCGGACGCTTCTCCAGTCCCGCCATGTAGGCGCCGTTCGGCGTCGGCACCATCCACTGATCGATTATCTGTTTGACTTCCTGAGCATTCATTTCTCATCTCCGCAATGTGAACAGTACCTACCCTTCGATTCGCCCGGCGACCCGGGCCCATCCGTTCGCGGCCAGAAGCCGTTCATGTCGTAATGTACGGATATTCATACATTTAAGACCGGACTTTCCCTCCGTTCGCGGTCGCGGCGATTCAGTTCCGCGACACGCCGTTCCCCGTCACAGACGGACGAACAGGCGATTGAACCGCTCGCGGCTCTCCAGCAGGTGCATGCAGCGGGAGATCAGCCGGTTGACCACGAAGTACATCGCGATGAGCGTCAGATAGACGGCCATCGGCGAAGTCATCAGACGCGCGTCGATCTGCCGGCCGATGTCGGTCAGGTCCGCCAGGCCGATCAGAAACGCCAGCGACGTATCCTTGATGACGACCACGTACCTGCCCGCCAGCACCGGCAGCATCGCATGAAAGGCCTGCGGCAGAACGACGTGAAGCTGCGTCTGCCAGCGCGAAAGCCCCAGCACCCTGGACGCCTCGATCTGCCCTTGAGGTATCGAACGCAGCCCGCCCATTACGATTTCGGCGATGTACGCCGACGTGAACAGCGTGAGCGCGAGCACTGCGCTCACGATCGGCGAAACTTCGAAGCCCAGTAGTTGCGGAGGAATGAAATACACCCAGAAAACGAGGATCAGCACCGGCACGCTGCGCAGAATCTGGATATAGACGAGCGCGGGGAGGCGCCAGTACGCGCGCCCGGCGTTGCGCATCAGCCCCACGACCGCGCCAAGCAACGTCGAGCCGACAATCGACAGCGCACCTACCACGAGGGTCAGCAGCAGGCCTCCCATCGATCCGTCGACAAAGAGATTGCCGAACAGCAGGCGTTCGATGTTGGGCCAGGTCAGGACGCTGGAAAAGTCCATCATGCTTGCTCCTGCCGCGCCGCCGGCAGCGGTGCGGTCCGACGGCGGGAAAACAGCGAGTCCAGCCGGTGTCCGCCGGCGCTCGCAAGACAGCAGATGATCATGTAGAGCACCGTCACGGCAACCAGCGCCTCCGTGCCGCGGAAGTCGTAGGAATCGATGTACCGATACTGAAAAGTCAGTTCCGTCACGCCGATCGCCATGGCCAGCGACGTGTTCTTGATCAGCGCAACCGTTTCGTTGATCAACGCCGGCACGATGATCGGGCCCATCTGCGGCAGCACGATCGTCGCGATCGTTCGCGGCATGCGTATCCCGAGCACGCGCGCGGCCTCGTATTGTCCCTTCGGCACCGCGTTCAGTCCGGCGCGCAGGATCTCCGCGTAGAACGCGCCGTGATAGAGCGCCAGCGCGAACGCGGCCGCGACGAACTCGAGGCCCGTATCGCGCAGTTGCAAAAAGAGTGCCGTGGGCAATATCCACGACGCGGAGAAATACCAGAACATGATCTGCACGACAGGCGGCGTGTTGCGCGCCAGCTCCACGTACAGCCAGCACGCCGGGGCGGTGACGCGCCAGTCGAGCCAGCGCACCATGCCGAAGACGACGCCCAGCAGCAGCCCGCCGCACAGCGCGCAGACGCTGAGTTCGAGCGTGACCTGCAAGCCGTCCAGCAGCCGCAGGCCAGGCTCGCCCCACATGAATGTCCAGTCGAAGTGATACGCGGAGTTCGGCATCATGGCGGTCCGGCATGTAGCGTTCGCGTCGATCGTGCGGCAGGCGTCATTTGCTCCAGATCCGCATCTTGAAGTCGCCGAAGTCGTGCGTCGTCAGCTTCAGCTTCGAGTTCTTGCCCAGCCACTTGTCGAAGATCCGCTGCCAGGTGCCGTCGAGCCACTGGTCCTGCAGCAGGAAGTTGATTTCGTTCAGCGACTTCGAATCGTTCTGCCGCATCGCGATCGCGTAGTAGTCGCCGCCGTATGAACCTTCGTTGCCGAGCACGACGTAGTCGTCCGGGTCGGGCGCAGCCATGCGCAAGCCCTGGAGAATCGACGTATCGGTGGCGATCGCGTCGACCAGACCGCGGCTGAGCGCAAAGAACGCATCGGGCCAGCCCGGGAAGCTCTGGACCGTGGTCTTCGGTTCGATGGCCGGAAGCCGGTAGATCGCGTCCGTGCCGGCAGCGGCGCCGACGCGCTTGCCGGCGAGATCCGCCAGGCTCCTGATGCTGCTCGATTTCCTGACCATCAGCGTTTGCGGCGTGTACAGGTAGCCAATGGAAAAGTCGACGACCTTGTTGCGCGACCGGTAGTGGGACACGGTTGCAATGAGCAGGTCGACTCGCCCTTGTTCGAGTAGCTGAATTCGCGTCGCCGCGGGCGCGGGAACGAACTGGACCTTGACGCCGAGGCGCTTCGCCAGGTCGGTGATCAGGTCGATTTCGAATCCGGCGTTCTTGCCGTTCTCGTCGATGAAACCGAACGGCGGCGTATCGGTCTTGACGCCGGCGATCAGCACGCCCCGCTGTTTCACGAGGTCGATCATCGAGGTCGGGGCCGGCGCCGAAGGGGCCTGCGCATGGCTCAGACAGGGAAGCACGGCGAACGCCATGCCAAGCATCAGTGCACGGAATGTCTTGTTCATCGTCAATTCCAGATTCCAGGTTTCGGGTTTCGCTGCGGACCCGACGGCTCAGAACGATCAGCGGGTCAATATCCTTTCGATGAAATCGCGGGTTCTCTGCTGCCGGGGACGATCGAAGAACTGATCCGGCGCGCCCTGCTCGACGACCCGTCCGCCATCCATGAAGACAATGCGGTCGGCCACTTCGCGGGCAAAACCCATTTCGTGAGTGACGATCACCATCGTCATGCCGTCGTTGGCCAGATCGCGAATCACTTCCAGCACTTCGTGAATCATTTCCGGGTCCAGCGCCGACGTGGGCTCGTCGAACAGCAGGACCTCGGGGCCCATGCAGACGGCGCGCGCAATCGCGACACGCTGCTGCTGGCCTCCCGACAGCATGTCGGGAAACGCGCTCTCCTTGCCCTGCAGCCCCACCCTGACCAGAAGCGCGCGCGCATCCTGCTGGACATCCTGCTTCGGCCGCCCGAGCACCTTCACCGGAGCGAACATCACGTTCTGCAGGATGGTCATGTGCGGAAACAGGTTGAACGACTGGAACACCATGCCGATCCTCGCGTCCAGCGCGCTCAGCCGATGTCCGCGACCGGAAACGTCCCGTCCCGCCACACGGACATGGCCCGCATCGAAGCGCTCGAGGCCGTTCAGACATCGCAGCAGCGTGCTTTTGCCCGAACCGCTTGGCCCGCACAGCACCACGACCTCGCCGGCCTGCACCTCCAGATCGATACCCTTCAGCACCGAGAGCGCCCCGAAGCTCTTGGTCAACTGCGAAATCCGGATCACCGCCTCGGTATTCCCCGCTTTTGCCGATCCATTGTTCATATGTCTTAATAAACATACATTAACGAAGTCGCGATGCTCGCCCAGCGGCGCGTACCGCGCGTTGCTATTGCAGGTCACCGACCCGGTGTCCGATCTTCGTCGCCGGCGTTCGCATCGGGAGCGCCGGCTATTTCTTCCCGCCGGCCACGGGTTTTGAGGGCTTGGTGTTCCGCGTCTGTTTTTGCGACTTGCCGTGCGCGGTGAAATCCACGGTGTAGCGGTAACGATCCGCGCGGTAATACGAACGAAACAGCATGAACTGGTCGCCGTCGCCCACCTTGAACAGACGGGTGATGAACAGCACCGGCGCCCCGATGGGAATCTCCAGCAATCGCGCCATTTCAGTGTCCGCGACCAGCGCCTCGATCTGCTGGCGTTCCTCGGTCGCCCGCGCGTGCAGTTCCTCTTCGACTATCTCGGTTATCGACGAGTGAGCAAGGTCGAGCGAAACCACTTGCTCGCCGGTTTTCATCGACAGAAATGCGTCGTGCAGCACAAGCGGCTTACCCTCGAAAAAGCGCAGGCGGCTGATGTGGAAAATCTGCTCGCCCGCACCCGGTATCTGGGCCATTTCCGCCGGGGTCCTGATTCGTTCCGCTTTCAATACCTGTGCATGCGTATCGAGATGAAGCGACGAGAAATCCTCGATCATGCCGGTTACGCGGTCGTCGGCCGGTTGTTCGGGACGTCGGACAAAGAACGTGCCCTTTGCCCTGTGACGCTGGATCAGCCCTTCCTGCTCCAGTCCCCGCAACGCCTCGCGGACGGTCTCCCGCGACACGCCGAACTCGCGGCCGAGCAGTTCCTCGGTCGGCAGGCGGTCCCCAAGCTCATAGTCACGATACATACGCCGCTTCAACACCTCCCGGACCTGCAGATACTTGGGGAAGGGGTTGAAAAACTCCTGGACCTTCGGGACTGCGGTTTTTTTGACTGTCATCGTTGTTGGACATTGGGCGCTTTCTCCGCCTGACGACACAGCGCCGGGCGGGTCCGGCGTGCACGGCATGAAGCCCGGTAGCCGCACATTCATTTGATGGTATTGACAATCGTACAATCAAAAAGAGGTGTCAAGCGGCAAAAAAACGGCAAAAGCGAAAGGGCGCAATCCGGCGCCCCGCAGGCGGTTTGTCCGCGCGGCGGCAGATGCCGCGACGATGTTTGCGTCGGTGCCGGCGGTGTCCGGCGACGGAACCTGCCCCGGAGAACGGCGACGGAAAACGACGAGCTTATTTGCGCGTGCCGGACACGCGGGCCAACCACGCGACGCGCATCGGCTTCAGCATCGCGATGGCCAGCAATGCGGTGCACGCATCCAGCGCGATCGCGGTGCCGAACACCGCGTTCCAGCCGCCCGTCCGCTGATGCAGCAGCGCGGCGACCGGGCCGCCCAGAATCGAGCCGATACCCTGCGCATACGACAGGCACGCGTAATTGACGATCGCATGCTTGCTGCCGTACGTGTCGGTCAACGTCGACGGGAACAGCGAAAAAATCTCGCCCCAACCGAGAAACACCACGCCGGACAGCACGACGAACAGG
The DNA here is from genome assembly GCF_002870125.1 of Burkholderia sp. WAC0059. Lineage (GTDB taxonomy): Bacteria > Pseudomonadota > Gammaproteobacteria > Burkholderiales > Burkholderiaceae > Paraburkholderia. The sequence continues at coordinate 195,511 of NZ_PNEO01000009.1, read as the reverse complement.
ACCGGGTCGTGACGCAGCGTGAGCCACAGCGCCATCGCCAGCGCCTCCATGCCGAACGCGATGAACATCGTGTTTTCGCGTCCGATGCTGTCGGAGATCCAGCCGAACATGGGCCGCGTGACCCCGTTCGCGACGCGGTCGACCGTCAGCGCGAGCGGCAGTGCCGCAAGGCCGAGCACCGTGATGCCCGCCATCCCGAAGTCGCGCGTGAAGACGGCCATCTGCGACGTCACCATGAGGCCCGACGTCGACATCATCGACATCATCGCGAACAGCAGCCAGAAAATCGGCGTACGCAGCATCGAGCGCGTACCGGTGTCGGGCACCGCCGCGGTTGCTGCGGGCGGCACCCAGTCCTTCATGTGGCCGTCGGGCGGCAGCCGCAGGCTAAGCGCCGCCAATACGCCGACGGCCGCAAGGATCAGCCCGTACACGTTCATTGCATGCTGATAGCCGTATTTCGCGAGGCTGATGCTGATCGGAAACGTAGTGGTCATCGCGCCCATGCCGAAGCCGGCCATCACGATGCCGACCGCGAGGCCGCGGCGATCGGGGAACCAGCGCGCCATCAGGCCGATCGTGCCGACGACGATGATGCCGACGCCGATGCCGCAGACCACGCCATAGCTCAGATAAACCGCCAGCAGCGACCCGGCGCGGCTGGTCAGAATCCAGCCAAGACCCGTCATCGCGCCGCCGGCGGCGAGAAGCCAGCGCGGTCCGAAGCGCTCGATCAGATAGCCTTCGAGCGGCGAAAGAAACGTCTGACAGACGATCAGGATCGAAAACGTCACCTGAAGGCTCGGCAACGATACGTTGAGCTTCCCGGTGAGCGAATGCGTCCATAGCGTCCAGATATATTGCGGATTCGACGACACCATCGCGCACACCGCGCCGCAAAAGAGCTGCCACCAGCGGTTTTGCAGCAGTTGCCCGACCGACGATCGCGTAACGCGACTGGGGGCCTGAGTCTGAGTTGCCATGCCAATGCGCTTCCCGGAATGAGAGCGCGGGAACGAGCAAAGGCTATGCCAGTGCGTCGTTCGACATGGCGCCGCGCCTGTCGGGGCGCTATGGTCGCGTCGCGCGAACGCATGTCGTGCGCGACGCCTCCGATTGGTGCCTTCGCGCCCGCGGAACGGGTATATCGACCGGCGCACGAAACCGGCGAGCTTGTGATGTAATGCGCGTTCCGTCGACACCGTTGCCAGTCCCATGCGCGATTACTTCACCTTCAACGCAGGCAATGTCGTTTTGCAGTCGGGCATGACTTTCCGCGACGCGCAGCTCGCATATCAGACTTACGGCAAGCTCGATGCCGACAAGTCGAACGCGATTCTGTACATGACGTCGTTCGCCGCGCATCACTACGACATGGAATGGATGGTCGGCCCGGGCAAGGCGCTCGATACCGACCGGTACTTCGTCGTGATCCCCAATCTGTTCGGCAACGGCCTTTCGTCGTCGCCGAGCAATGCGGTCGAGCCGTTTAGCGGCAGCCGCTGGCCGAACCTTACGATCACCGACAACGTCCGCATCCAGCACCGGATGCTGCGCGACGTGTTCGGCATCGACAGGCTGGCGCTCGCGTGCGGATGGTCGATGGGCGGCATTCAGGCGTACCACTGGGCGGCGCTTTTCCCGTCGATGGTCGAGCGGCTGGTCGTGCTATGCGGCGCAGCGAAGACATCCGCCCACAACCAGGTCTTCATCGACGGCGTGCGGGCGACGTTGACCACCGATCCCGCGTATCAGGGCGGCACGTTCGTCTCGCGGCCGGAGCGCGGGTTGCGCGCGATGGGGCGCAATTATGCGGCGATGGCGATGTCGCAGACGTTTTATCGCAACGAGCTGTGGCGCCGGGCGGGTTTTTCGTCGCTCGAGGATTTCATTGTCGGGTCGTGGGAAGCGAACTTCCTGAAGCGCGACGGCAACAATCTGCTCGCGCATCTGTGGACGTGGCGGCACGCCAACATCGCCGACAACGAGATTTACAACGGCGACCTCGAAGCGGCACTGCGCGCGATCAGCGCGCGGGCGCTGATCATGCCGGGCGATACCGATCTCTACTTTCAGGTAGAAGACAACCGGCTCGAGGTCGAGGCGATGCGCAACGCGCGTCTGCTGCCGATTCGATCGGACTGGGGACACAGGGCGGGTTTACCGACGGCGAACGTGGAAGACGCCGAGTTCATTTCGGCGGCGATCAGAGCGCATCTGGCGGCGTGAGCGGGCAGCGGTTGGACGCTGCGCGAATTCTTTCCGTTCTGTCTCAGCGACGGCGAAGCGCTGAGAACGTCGTCAGGCCTGGCGCCCGGCCGGGATCGAACATGGTCGTCCCTGTCCCTGACGAGCCGGAGTACGGCAAGCCCAGACTGGAGACTCGCCCAATGGGGCGGAGCGTGGGAGGCCGGCGGGAACCGGCTCCGGACTTCATTCCCTTTTCATTTTCATCCTGCTTTCCCATCGCGCCAAACCCGCCGGCCAGACCGTCCCCGGCCGTAACCTATGCCGCCGCCATCGCCTGCCGATACTGCCGCGGCGACAGTCCGGTCAGCGCCTTGAACTGGCGGCTGAACGCGCTGTGGTCGGTGTAGCCGCACTGCAGTGCGATTTCGGTGATGGACTGGTCGGTCTGCAGCAGGCGATGCGCGTGTTCGAGCCGCACCTTGTGGATCATCTGGCGCGGCGTGAGATAGAAGATCCGCTTGCAATAGCGTTCCAACTGCGCCGCGGATAGCTGCGCGATCTCGGTCAGGTCGACGAGGCTGATGTTCTCGTTGTAGTGCTCGCGGATGTAGTTGTCGACGGCCGCGAGGCGCTCGTAGACGGGCGGGTTGTCGCGCGTGGCCAGCAGGTCCACCGAGATGCCGGCCATGCCGACGATCCGCCCGTCCTGGTCGCGCAGCGGCAGCTTGCTCGTCAGGCACCAGCCCGGTTCGCGGCTGCCGTACAGGTGCAGCTCCAATTGATGGCGGATGTTCGCGCCCTGGCGCAGCACGAGCAGGTCCTGCTCGGTATAGAGCGAGCCCATCTGCGTGGGGAAGACTTCGGCCGAGGTCTTGTCGAGCAGCGGCTCGATGCTCTTAAAGCCGCAGCGCAGCGCGAGCGTGAGGTTGGCGGCCTGATAGCGGGCGTCGAGGTCCTTGATGAAGAACACCGCGTTGGGAATGGCGTCGAGCAGCGGCAGGATGGGCTTCAGGCTCGTGAGCAGGCTGTCGAAGGTGTCGATCGCCTGGCTGCCCAGGCCCTCGTAGAGCGCGGTGCCGAGCGCGACGTTGGCCATGAGCGGCGGCTTCGGTAATCGGTGCGGAAGATGCGAATCGAGCATGTCGGGCTCCTGCCGTCGACAAGGCGGGCGCACGCGTTGCCCGCGTGGCGGCACTGGGTTGCGACCCGTTGCGGCCGCTGAGCATGGGTCGCAATATACGAGTTCAAAAATACGATGTATTGAAAAACCAGGCGGCCGGCATGCGGATTTCGGCACAGTCCGCCGGTTCGGGCGATCGTCGCCGAGGGCGACGCGGGGCTCAGTCCGCGTCGGCCGGGGCGTCGGCGGCCGACATCAGCGTGCCGATGCGCGCGGGGTTCAGCGGCAGGCGCGGCGCCGGCGCGTCCCAGCCGAAATACAGCTTCGCGGCCTCGCCGCAAATGCGGCCCTGGCAGGCGCCCATGCCGCAGCGGGTGTGCAGTTTCGCGTCGCGCCACGACGGCTGCGAGCCGACCTCGCCGAGGCTCACGTCCTCGCAGCGGCACAGCAGCGTGTCGGGCGGCGGGACGGCACGGGCGGCCGGGCCGAGCGCGAACGCCCGCGCCGCGCGTTCGGCGAAACGTCGCCAGCGCGCGCGTTCGGCCCGCAGCCCGGCGTCGACGGTTGCGCCGGCCATGTCCGTCGCCGTCCGGCCCGCGATGTCGCCTTCGACGCGCGCCAGCTCGACGCCGCCGATGCCGGCGCACTCGCCGGCCGCCAGCACGCCGTCGACCGAGGTGCGCTGCGCATCGTCGACGGCGACGCCGCCGTCGCCGTCGATCCGGCAGCCGAGCATCCGGGCCAGCGCGACGTGGGGCACGAGGCCGTAGCCGCAGGCGACGCGGTCGCACTCGAGGACGACTTCGCGCGTGCCGCGCAGGATCGACACCTGCTCGACGCGTCCGTCGCCGCGCGCCGCGCGCACCGTGCTGCCGGGCCAATAGCGCAGGCCCGCGAAGCCGCGCGTCAGTTGCGCGGCCTGCCACAGCTTCGACGGCGCGGCGGCGAGCGAGATGCCGAAACGCGCAAGGGCCGCGGCGCTCGCCTGTTCGACGACCGCGAGCACGTGCGCGCCCGCCTCGCGCGCGGTGGCGAGCGCGGCCAGCAGCAGCGGGCCGCTGCCGGCGATGACGATGCGTTCGCCGCGCACCGGCAGGCCGCCCTTTATCAGCGCTTGCAGGCCGCCCGCGCCCGTCACGCCGGGCAGCGTCCAGCCGCCGAACGGCAGCAGGCGCTCGCGCGCGCCGGTCGCGAGAATCAGCCGGTCGAAGGTGACGGCGACGGCGCCGTCGTACGCGGGCGATTCCACGAGCAGGCCGCGCTCGGGGCCGAGCGGCCCGACGACCCGCGCGGATGCCCAGAACGCGACGCGAGGCTGCGCGCGCAACGCGTCGAGCAGGTCGCGCAACGGCGGCTGCGGCGCCCGGCCGGGGCCTTGCCGCCAGACCTGGCCGCCCGCGAGCGGATTGTCGTCGAGCACGGCGACGCGCGCGTTCCGGCCTGCCGCCGCCCGCGCGGCCGAGAGGCCGGCCGGCCCGGCGCCGACCACGACCACGTCGTAATGAACGCTCAGCTTCATCGCGGCCCGGTCGTCTCGATGATCTGGCCGTCGGCGCAGAGGGTCTGGCAGGCGAGCCGGTGCGCGAGGCCGTCGATCGTGGTTCGGCATTCCTGGCAGACGCCCATGCCGCAAAGCGGCGCGCGCGGAGTGCCGCCGACCGACGTGCGCGTGCTCGCGATGCCGGCGGCGGCCAGCGCGGCGGCTACGGTGCTGCCGGCCGCGACGTCGCGCGTCTCGCCGTCGATCGTGACCCGGACCGTCGCACCGCCCGCGTAATCGGCGGTTCTAGCCATGACCGGATTCCCTGGCGAAGCGGGCCGGCAGATACGGCCCGGGCGGGATCGGCGCGCGCGCGCCGACGATCTGCGCCGCGAGCAGCCTGGCCGTGGCGAGCGAGGTCGTGACGCCGAGCCCCTCGTGGCCCAGCGCGAGCCAGGTGTCCGGCATCGCGTCGCCCGCGGGGCCGATCAGCGGCAAGCCGTCCGGCGACGCGGCGCGCAGGCCGGTCCACGACCGGATGGCGTTCAGCGTCGGCAGCGCGGGCAGATAGCGCGCCGCGCGCCGCAGCATCTGCGCGAGCACGGGCAACTCGACGGCCGGATCGACGGTATCGAATTGCCGCGACGAGCCGATCAGCAGTTGCCCGGTCGGACGCGGCTGCGCGTTGAACGCCACCGAGGTGCCGCTCGCGTGATGCGCGCTCTTGATGTAGCCGAGTTCGAGAAGCTGGTGGCGGATCAGGCCGGGGTAGCGGTCGGTGATCAGCAGGTGGCCCTTCTTGGGCTGCAGCGGCACGTCGGGCAATAGCTGACGCGCGCCGAGGCCGTTCGCGACGACCACGTGCGCCGCGTGCACGCGCTCGCCGTTCGCGAGCACGACGTGCCGTTTGCCGATCGTGCGGGCCGGGGCGCCGAGCCGCAGGCGGATGCGCGCCGCTTCCGGCGAATGCGAGAGCAGCCATTCGCTGGCGGTCGGCGCGTAGACGATGCTGTCGTCGGGAATCAGCAGGCCGCCGGCCAGTCCGGGCGCGAGCGCCGGTTCGCACGCGCGCAGCGCCGGCGCGTCGAGCATCTGCGCGGCGACGCCCTGGACGGCGAACGCCTCGTGCATCGCGCGCGCCGCGTCGTATTCCTCTTCGTCGGCCGCGACCCACAGCGTGCCGCAGCGCACGAACGCGTCGCGCTCGCGCAACTGCGGCGCGAGTTCGAGCCAGAGGTCGCGCGAATAGCGGCTCAGGGCGAATTCCGCGGGCGAGTCGTTCATCACGACGAGGTGGCCCATGCCGGCGGCCGTTGCGCCGACGCCGACGCCGGCCGCCTCGATCACGTCCACCTGCATGCCCCGCGCGGCCAGCTCCGCCGCGCAGGCGGAGCCGACGATGCCGGCGCCGACCACGACCGCGTCGGCGGTCATGCCGTCCTGATGCCCCTGGCGAACGGGTCGCGCTCGTCGAAGCAGAGCCGGCTCTCGGCCATGACGTACGCGTGGCCCGTGATGGTCGGCACGACGGGCGCGCTGCCGGCCTCGACGTCGACATCGATGTTCGCGTCGCCGGTGTCGTAACTCGCGTCGAACACGCTGCCGATGATGCTTTCCTGCCGCCAGACCGCGCCCGGCGCGAGCTTGCCGTCGGCGGCGAGGCAGGCCACTTTCGCGCTGGTGCCGGTGCCGCACGGCGAGCGGTCGTAGGCGTTGCCGGGGCACAGCACGAAGCTGCGGCTGTCGAGGCCCTGGTGCGGGCTGGCCGCGAAAAGTTCGATGTGATCGATCAGCGCGCCGTTCGCGCCGGTGATGCGCTGCGCGATCAGGGCATCCCGCACTTCGGCGCTGAACGCCGTCAGCGCGGGAATGCGCGACGGTTCGAGCGTCTGCCCGTGCTCGGCGACGAGGAAGAACCAGTTGCCGCCCCACGCGATGTCGCCCGTCAGCGCGCCGTACCCGGGCACGTCGACGCTCACGCTCCGACGGTAGCGATAGGCCGGCACGTTGCGCACGGTGACGCTGCCGTCTTCGTTGAGCGTCGCCTCCACGACGCCCACCGGCGTTTCGATGCGGTGATGGCCCGGGCCGATGCGTCCCATGTGCGCGAGCGACACGATGAGACCGATCGTGCCGTGCCCGCACATGCCGAGATAGCCGACGTTGTTGAAGAAAATGACGCCGGCCGCGCATCGCGGATCGTCGGGCTCGCACAGCAGCGCGCCGACGATCACCTCCGAGCCGCGCGGCTCGGTCACGAGGGCTTCGCGCCAGTCGTCGAAGCGCGAGCGGAACACCTCGAACCGCTCGGCCAGCGTGCCGCCGCCGAGATCGGGGCCTCCTGACACGACGAGCCGCGTGGGCTCGCCGCCCGTGTGTGAATCGATCACGTTCATAGTTTTCATGCCCGTCATGATAGGAGCGCGGGCGCCGGAATTCTTGTCGGCGGTGCGCGCCGATCATGACGATTCCGGCACAGCGTCCGATTGTGCCGATTTCGTCCCGGCCGCAGGAAGAAAACTTCAAGCCCGCTTCGGCATAAAGGACGAAGCTATAGGCCATCTTCCACTGCCCGTCGGCTTGCCGACTTCAATCAGGGACACCACCATGAGCCAACAAGCGATTAGCTGGAGCGGGGTCTTCCCGGCCGTCAGCACCCAGTTCAAGCCCGACTTCTCTCTCGACGTGGAGGCGACCCACCGGGTGGTCAAGAATCTCGTGAACGACGGCGTGTCGGGCCTCGTGGTGTGCGGCACGGTCGGCGAGAACACGGCGCTCAGCACGACGGAAAAGCGCGCCGTCATCGAGGCGGCGAAGGACGCCGCCGGCGGCCGCGTGCCGGTGATCGCGGGAATCGCCGAGTTCACGACCGAGTTCGCCTGCAATACGGTGCGCGAGGCGAAGCGGGCGGGCGTGGACGGCGTGATGGTGATGCCGGCGCTCGTCTATTCGGCGAAACCGCACGAGACCGCCGCGCACTTTCGCGCGGTGGCGAGCAGCACCGATCTGCCGGTGATGGTCTACAACAATCCGCCCGTCTACAAGAACGACGTGACGCCCGACATCCTCGTCACGCTGCAGGACTGCGAGAACATCGTCTGTTTCAAGGACTCGTCGGGCGACACGCGCCGCTTCATCGACCTGCGCAACGCGGTCGGCGATCGCTTCGTGCTGTTCGCGGGCCTCGACGACGTGGTGCTCGAGAGTATCGCGGTGGGCGCGCAGGGCTGGGTGTCGGGCATGTCCAACGCGTTTCCGCGCGAGGGCGAGACGCTGTTCCGCCTCGCCGTCCAGAAGCGTTTCGACGAGGCGCTGGCGCTCTATCAGTGGTTCATGCCGTTGCTGCATCTGGACGCGCGGCCGGACCTCGTCCAGTGCATCAAGCTGTGCGAGGCGCTGCTCGGGCGGGGCAGCGCGGTGACGCGTCCGCCTCGCCTCGCGCTGCGGGGCGAGGAACTGGCCGAAGTCGAGGCGATCGTCGCGAAGGCGCTGGCCGGGCGCCCGAGTCTGCCGGACGTGGGGCTCTGAGCGCCGCGCCCCGGATGCCGGGTATCGAACGGCAGCGACTGCGCCAACCAACGATTGACCGGGCCTTCATGCCGGACGGCGTGAAGGCCCTTTTACCCTTTCCGGCCGCCGCAATGGCAGGCCGCGCCGGCTATTAGTCTCGCGTCCGGCGAAGGCGCGCCGTCCTCGCGGCGCGTGACGGCGCGAACATTCTCCGCTACTTCTCTCGTCTCCCCGTCAGGATGCCGAACGGGCCGGCGTCGGCCCGGCATTTTCAGGCGGTTTCGCCACATCGCGAAAAATCGTTACGGATTGCAGACGGCCAGGGGCGTCGCGACACCTCCCGTCGGGCGGTGACGGGCCATGGCGAGCCGGGCGCGTTCCGTCCTGTGCCGAAATACTCATTAATCATGCGCAAGCGGGTCAAGACGCCTCCAATATTGGCTTCATAAAGTTAGCCCCAGCAACGTAACGACGAACGGACGGAGGCGACGTCACCCATGCGTCGCGGCGGTACCGGCCGGTGTCGCGATCGGCGTTGCACCGCGCGAAAACCGTGCCGTCGATTGTTCCAATAGAGAAGGAATCCTATGGAATGGATTGACGGAGGCGGACCGGAAAGATGATCGTCGCGTGTCCCGGCATCTGAACGACGGACGGTCTCCGGCATGGCGGCCGACCGTCTACTCGAAAATTACCAGGAAAAATAGATGAAGAAGACAGCTTGGATTGTCCCGTCGGTGGCCTGCCTGTCGCTTGCCTGGGCGTTGCCGGCACGCGCGCAGAGCAGCGTGACGCTGTACGGCGTCATCGACGCGGGGTTCAATTACACGACCAACACGCAGACGGGCCGTAACGGCCACGGGCTGACCGGCGCATCGCAGTTCGCGATGGAAGACGGCGCCACGGGGGCCATCAGCGGCTCGCGCTGGGGCCTGAGGTTGAACGAGGATCTCGGCAACGGAATGGCGGCGATCGCCACTCTCGAGAACGGTTTCAGCTACCAGACCGGGCAACTGGGCCAGGGCGGCGACGAGTTCGGCCGGCAGGCGTTTCTCGGCATGAAAACCCGCGAGGGCACGATCACGCTCGGGCGTCAGTACGACTCGGTCGTCGACTACGTCCAGCCGTTCCTGTCGGCCGCGCAATGGGGCGGCTACATTGCCGATCACCCGGGCGACCTCGACAACCTCGACAATACGCACCGCGCGAATAACTCGATCAAGTACGCGAGCCCGGACATCGACGGCCTGAAATTCGGCGGTCTCTACAGCCTGGGCGGCGTCGCGGGCGCGACCGGCCGCAACCAGATCTTCTCGCTCGGCGCGAGCTATTACCGCGGGCCGCTGTCGCTCGCCGTCGCCTACCTGAACGCGCGCAATCCGAACTACTCGTTCTTCGGCTCGAATCCGGGCACGGGCACGTTGCCGACGAGCAACAACATGGGTTCGCTCGGCTCGGCGACCTCGTCGGAGTCGAACCCGGTGTTCGGCGGCTATGCGTCGGCGAGCACGTACCAGGTGGTGGCCGCCGGCGCCGCCTACCAGATCGGTGCCTCGACGGTCGGATTCAACTACACCAACACGCAGTTTCGCGGGCTCGGCAGCAACGACGGGGCGAACCCGTTCGGCTATGCGGGAATCGGCAACCTGAACGACGTCGAAGTGAACTACAAATACCAGTTCACGCCGACGCTGATGGCCGGCGTCGAATACAACTACCTGCGCTCGGTGGGCGCGTCCGGACGCGTCGACGCGGACTACAACCTGTTCGCGATCGGCACCGACTACATGCTCTCGAAACGTACCGACGTGTACCTCGTCGGCGTGTACGAGCATGCGAGCGGAACCGACTCGTTCGGCCAGCCGGCCGTCGCCGCCATCACCGGTCAGAATCCGTCGGCAAGCGACCAGCAGTACGGCGTTCGCCTCAGCTTCCGCCATCGCTTTTGAGCGGTTTTTGAGCCGGGTTTAAACCGCGGGCAGGCGGAAAAAACTATGCCGAAATTGTCATCCGCGGACGCGGAAGCGATCTAGATTGCAGGTTTCTGTACGCGGAGCATCGTCATGTTCGTAGCGAAGCTACTCGCGGAGCGGGATGTATGAAGTGCATGTATCGGGTTGTTTCTTCCGCCGGCGCTCGGGCCGCCTGCAGGCAGCGCGGGCGTATCGGGGGCGCTGTCCGGTGACGGCCGCGCTTGCCGATCGGCGCGTCGGCGCGAAACGCCGCGCGGTCCTGCCGGCGCGGCGTCTCGCGACGTTCGCCTGGCGGGTCCTGCTGACGCTCGTCTACGCGTTCATCCTGTGCCCGCTCGTGTTCGTGGTCTGGCTGAGCTTTTTCAGGGACGCCATCATCAGCTTCCCGCCGCACGGCTACACGCTGTCGTGGTATCTGAACGCGTGGAGCAACCCCGCGTTCGCCGACGGTTTCGTGTTGAGCGTGAAGCTCGCCGCGGTGTCCTCGGCGGCGAGCGTCGCGCTCGGCGTGCTGGCCGCGCTCGGCTTGCGGCGCTTTCCGTTTCGCGGCAGCCGGGCCGCGGGCGTGCTGCTGCTCGCGCCGCTCGTGGTGCCGGGCATCGTGTCGGGCGTGGCGCTCTACCTGTTCTATCTGCGCCTGTCCGACGCGCTCGGTTTCGACATCGCGGGCACGACGGCCGGTCTCGTCGGCGCGCACGTCTGCCTGACCGTGCCGTGGACCGTGCGGCTCGTCTCGGCCAGCCTCGAGGGGCTCGACGCCACGATCGAGGAAGCGGCCCGCAATCTCGGTGCGAGCGCGGTGCGCGCGTTCTGGCGCGTGACGCTGCCGATGCTGCGGCCGGCGATCGTCGCCTCCGCGCTCTTCAGTTTCATCATTTCGTTCGAGAACCTCGACGTGTCGCTGCTGCTGGTCGGTCCCGGCAATACCACGCTGCCGATCGCGATCATGCAGTACCTCGAGTTCAATCTCGACCCGACGATTGCGGCCGTCGCCTCGATGCAGATTCTGCTGCTCGGCATCGTGATGCTGGTGACCGACCGCTTCGTCAAGATTAGCAAGGTCGTATGAAATGGCGCATGTCTCGATCGACAACCTGAAGAAGACGTACGGCGCATCGACGGCCGTCTCCGACGTCTCGCTGAACGTCGCCGACGGCGAACTGATCGCGTTTCTCGGCCCGAGCGGTTGCGGCAAGACCACGACGCTGCGGATGATCGCGGGATTCGTCGAGCCGAGCGGCGGCACGATTCGCATCGACAACGTCGACGTGACGCGTCTGCCGCCCCATCGCCGTCATACGGGCATGGTGTTTCAGCGCTACGCGCTCTTTCCGCACCTGAGCGTCGCGCGCAACGTCTCGTTCGGGCTCGAGATGCACAAGGTGCCGGCCGCGGAACGGGAGCGGCGCATTCGCCAGGCGCTCGAGATGGTCCGCATGTGGGAGCTGCGCGAGCGCTATCCGCGCCAGCTTTCCGGCGGCCAGCAGCAGCGCGTCGCGATCGCGCGCGCGCTCGCGATCGAGCCGAAGGTGTTCCTGCTCGACGAGCCGCTGTCGAACCTCGACGCGCGTCTGCGCGTCGAGGTGCGGGCCGAGATCCGCGCGCTGCAGCAGCGCCTCGGCCTGACGACGATCCTCGTCACGCACGACCAGGACGAGGCGCTGACGATGGCCGACCGGATCGCCGTCATGTACGACGGCCGCATCCAGCAGATCGGCACGGCGGACGAGCTGTACGAGCGGCCCGCCAATCACTTCGTCGCGCATTTTCTCGGCGAGATGAACTTCTTCGCCGGGCGCACCGATGCGAACGGGCGCTTCGTCAGCGAGCGCGGCGCCCCGATCGCGGCGGCGGGCCTGCGCGCGGGCATGAACATGGTCGGCGTGAGGCCCGAGCGCGTCGCGCTCAACGTGGTACCCGCCGGCGACGAGAACAATCTGCCCGTCGTCGTGCAGGCGATGGTCTATCGCGGCGCCTGGATCGAGGTGCGGCTCGCCACCGAGCAGGGCGAAGCGCTCGTCTGCCACCTGCAGAACGACCGCCTCTGCACGCCGCAGCGGCTGGCCTCGGGCGCTCGCGCATTCGCGAGCTTTCGCGCGGACGACTGCGTCTGTTTCGCCAACTGAATGAACCGATGAACGATTTTCCGAAGGAGCCGCGATGAATCGCCCGAAGACGTCCGGCGGCGCGGGCGCGGCCCGCGCGGCGGTCGGCCCGGCGCTCGCGCTGCCGGCGTCGCTCGTTGTGCTGTTCGCGACGGTCATTCCCGCGCTGCTGCTGTTTCGCTACAGCTTCAATCATTACGACCCCGCGCTGCTGATGCGCACGGCGTTCACGTTCGAGAACTACGTGAAATTCGTCAAGGACCCGTACTTCTTCGCGGTGCTGTGGTCGACGGTCTGGATGTCGTTCGTGTGCACGCTGTTTTCGCTCGTGCTGGGTTTTCCGCTTGCCTGGGCGCTCGCGCGCACGCAGAGCCGCTTCAAGAGCCTGCTCGTGACGGGACTCGTGTTCCCGATGCTCGTGGGCGGTGTGGTGCAGATGGTCGGCTGGATGGTGATTCTCGGCAACGCGGGCGTGGTCAACAGCGTGCTCGTCGCGCTGCATCTGGCCGATCGCCCGCTGCGCCTGCTCTACACCCCGCTCGCGGTCATGCTGGGCCTGACCGCGTACGTGCTGCCCTACATGGTGCTGACGCTGCAGGGCGTGCTCGAGGGGATCGACTTTTCGATCGAGGAGGCGGCGCGCAACCTCGGCGCCGGGCCGCTGCGCACCTTCGTGCGGATCGTCGTGCCCGTCGCGGCGCCCGGCGTGGCCGCGGGCGCGATGCTGGTGTTCATTCTCTGCATGAACGGTTACGTGACGCCGGTATTGCTCGGCGGCACGGGCATCACGATGATGGCGCCGACCGTCTACGACCAGATCTCGCACGTGTCGAACTGGCCGTTCGGCGCCGCGCTCGCGCTCGTGCTGATGGTCACGACGCTCGCGCTCGCGCTCGGTTCGAACTTCCTCATCCATCGCAACTACGCGAAGACGATGGCGTCCTGATCCGATTTGCGGCGAGCCGCTCGCGCGCGGCCGCCGGGAATGGCCTGCGATTCCGCCCCGCGAGGGGCGACGCGGCCATGTTTCGACAATCGATACCACTTTCGGGAAACCGCTCATGACATACCGAATCAGCCGTCGCAAGTTCCTCGCCAGCGCGTCCGGACTCGCGCTTTTGCCGACCCTCGGCGGGTGGCCGGCCGCCGCCCGCGCGGCCGGCACGCCGCTCTCCGGCGTGGTGGGCTCCTGGGGCGGCGATTATCTGAAGCTGCTGCAGCAGAACGTCGACGCGCCGCTGCTGCGCCCGCAGGGGTGCACGGTCAATTACTCGGTGGCCGACCAGTTCGCGCGCAAGACGCAGATGGTGGCCGAGCGCATGCGCCACCGGGGCTCGATGGACGTGTCGCTGCTCGGCGACATCGACATGTACGACGCGGAAATGGCCGGCACGCTCGTTGACGTCGACCCGCACGCGGTGCCGAACTACGCGAACGTCATCGATACGCTGCGCCATCCGTATGCGGTGCCGCACATCTTCAGCGCGCAGGTGATCGTCTACAACCCGGCGCTCGTCAAGACCCGGCCGGACTCGTATCAGGCCGCGCTCGACCCCCGCAACAAGGGCCTCGTCGGCTTCTCCGACATCCTTTCGCGCAACAACATGATGGCCGGCGCGCTGGCCGGCGGCGGCAAGCCTGAGGACCTCGCGGCGGCGAAGAAATTCTATCTTCAACTCAAGCCGTTGCGCCCGCGCATCTATCCGTCGAACGAGACGGTGGCCGCCGCGCTGCACAGCGGCGAGATCGGCATGACGTTCATGTGGAAGGCGCGCGCGCTGCAGTGGCGCAACGCAGGGCTGCCGGTCGAGTTTGCGTTTCCGCGCGAGGGCGCGGTGCCGTACATCTCGGAGGCGGCGCAACTGAAGAACGCCCGCTCGCCCGCGTTCGCCGCGGCCTACATGAACGCGCTGCTCGCGCCGTCGGCGCAGGTCGCATTCGCGAAGACGATGGGCTATGCCCCGACGGTCACCAACGCCGGCCTGCCGCCCGACCTGCAGCAGCAGGTCGGCTTCACCGACGCCGAGATGAAGCTGCTCGTCAAGCTCGACTACGCGGCGCTCTCGAAGCAGCAGGCCGCCGCCGATGCGTTCTGGAACGAGGATTTCAAGGCGGGCCTGTAACGCGCGGCGCCGGTACCTGCGCTTCGCCACTCATTTACGAATCCACGATAGCGGGGAAACACGATGGAAAACATTCTGTTCAAAAACGGCGCGTTGCTCGATCCGCGGCGCAACGAGCTGCAGCCGGGCTACGACGTCCTCGTCGAGGGCGGCACGATCCGCGAGGTGTCGGACCGGCCCATTACGGCGGCGCACGCGCAGGTGATCGACCTGAAGGGCAGGACGATCATGCCGGGCCTCGTCGACCTGCACGCGCACATGATCGCGACGCAGTTCGATCTGCCGGCCCAGGCGCGCATGCCGAACGTGCTCGTCACGCTGAAGTCGCTGCCGATCATGCGCGACATCCTGCGCCGCGGCTTCACGACGGTTCGCGACGCCGGCGGCGCGGGGCTGCCGCTCAAGCAGGCGGTCGAAACCGGGCTCGCGCAGGGGCCGAGGCTATTCGTGGCCGGACGCGCGCTCAGCCAGACCGGCGGCCACGGCGACGTGCGCGGTCGCTCCGACTACATGCCCGGCGACGCGCCCTGCAACTGCTGCGTGCGGGTCGGCGCGCTCGCCCGCGTGGTCGACGGCGTCGACGCGCTGCGCCAGGCCGTGCGCGAGGAACTGCAGATGGGCGCCGACCACATCAAGATCATGGCGTCGGGCGGCGTGGCGTCGCCGACCGATCCGGTCGGCGCGTTCGGCTACTCGGAGGACGAGATTCGCGCGGTCGTCGCGGAGGCCGAGGGCCGCGATACCTACGTGATGGCGCACGCGTACACGGCGAAGGCGATGCAGCGCGCGGTGCGTTGCGGCGTGCGCACGATCGAGCACGGCAATCTCGTCGACGAGGAGGCCGCCCGCGTAATTGCCGAGCACGGCGCGTACGTGGTGCCGACGCTCGTCGCCTACGAGGCGCTGCATCTGATCGGCGACGAGAACGGACTGCCGCCCGAGAGCGCGGCGAAGATCGACCTGGTGCGCGAAGGGGGGCTGCGCTCGCTCGAAATCCTCAAGCGCGCCGGCGTGAAGATGGGCTTCGGCTCGGACCTGCTCGGGCCGGGACAGCGGATGCAGAGCGACGAGTTCACGATTCGCGCGCAGGTGCTGAGTCCCGCCGAGATTCTGCGCAGCGCGACGCTGATCGGCGCCGAGGTGCTGGGGCTCGAAGGGAAGATCGGCCGTCTCGCGCCGGGCGCGTTTGCCGACGTGCTCGTCGTCGACGGCGATCCGTTTGCCGACATCGGCTGCCTCGCCGGGCAGGGCGAGCATATCCAACTGGTGATGAAGGGCGGCAAGATCGAGTTCGACGAACTGACGATGCACTGACGAAGGGGGCGCCGCGCGCCCGTTTTCGCGGCGCGCGGCCGTCGGCGGACGATGCGGCGCCGGGAACGCCGGGGGGCGATTCCGGCGCCGCAGGATCGTCGATCGGCGTGGATAAAAAAAACGGCCTGCCACCGGGCTCGCATGGCAGGCCTGCGCTCTACGCTACGACGGGGCTGCGTGGGCAGGTTATTGCGCCACTTGCATCCGTCGGGGCGCGTCCGCGCCGGTCGGCAGATGGATTCCGCGCTGGGCGTATTTTTCGAGGGTCTCTTTCGTCACCTTGTCCACCAGACCCAGTTGCTGGAGCCTGAACGAAGAGGGGATGCCGTGCATTGCCATTTGCAGCACCTCCTGCTCCGTGGCGCCGACCACCTCGGGTTCCTTCTCGACCCGTCCCGACATGGCGTCGTTGTCCGAATAGACTGCCGCGTTCCCCCCTTCCCGCAGGAAAGGAAGGACCGGGTGGTTGTCGCCTGAAATGCCGCTGATGATCTGAATGTTGCTGGTGGGGCACATTTCGAAGTGAATCTGATCGAAAGGAATGCCCGCCTTCTCGACCTCCGTTTTTACGGCCTTCAGATCTGCCAATACGCCGTGTCCGATGCGAACCGGCGTATGAGGCTTCCAGCCCAATGTAATCGCCTTCACGACTTCCGCCGTTGCTTCTTCTCGCGTACCGACCTCGCCAGCATGGATGGACAGCCCCAGAATCTTGTCGTGCTGGCCGAATCGATGCATTTTCTCGTTGTGGTCGTGGATGATGTCGATGGCTTTCCCGAAGTATTCCACCGAATGTCCTTCTTCAAGGCCGCATAGGCCCACCCCCGACACCTTGCACGGATTTCCCGGGATATTGACCTGCCGGATGGCTTCCCTGAATTGCACCTCGACCAGCCGTAACGCGCTCGCGCGAGATTTTTGCAGCTTTTCTTCCTTTGAGACGCCCTCGTCCTTCTTGAATAATTCCCGTGGATCGAATCGATTCCCGTCGAATATCAAACCGAAGACGGTCGGCTTGAATCCGTCTTTTTGGGCAGCGGCGTTTCCGCTGTCCAGGCCGTCGGCAATTGACCTGACATATTCTTCGGAATAGTCCGAATAATTTTCGGGCTTGACTTTGTCGATCGAGAAAAGATCCCGGAGACCGTTCACCCGGTATTCGGCCGCGACGTTGCCGTTCTGGGCGCAACTGTAGGCCAACTCGTGCGCCATCATCCTGGCGAACACGGGTTGGGGAATAGGCACTTTCCGACTGACAGTCGTGTATTGCTTCAGATACGGCGCCAGACCTTTAGTCTCCGGCGAGGTGTAGAAATTGGCCTCGTCCTCCTTCTTCACCTCGGCGTCGAAATCGAATTTTTCCGGAAGGTCCAGCTTCAAATCGACGATCAGCTTCGAGACGATCGAGCCGCCGAAATGTGCATGCAGATTCAGCATGGGAAGAGGCTGGCGGCTCAGGTCGGCGTGGATGCCACGTCCCTGAGCGGCCTCCTGGCGCTGCCGGGCCAGGATCGTGGTCACGCGCTCGACGACGTCTTCGGTGGGAGCGGTGGCCAGGGTTTCACGCGCAACTCTGGTTGCCCGCAGGGAGGCCAATCTTTCCGGCCGACCGAAATCGGCGTTTTTCCTTACCGCCTCCGATTCGGAACCTTTTGCGGCAAAGCCCGGGCGGGATGTTGCGACGCCGATGGCCGTGGGTCTGGGTTGGGTCCGCGTCGATAGTTCGGCCAGCTTGCCCGGCAAAGCAGGGCTCGCTTGCGGTTCGCACGGAGTGCCGGGCTCTTCACAGGAGTCGGATGCCACGTGCGTAGACGGGAGCGAAAGATTATCGGTTACAGAGCTGACCATCACAACACCTCCTTGGACATAACGCAACCATACCAACTCGAATCGGGCGTTCACGGTCGACAGGCGAAGTCCTCTCTGCAAAACCGAAGTGCTTCAGGGTTATAAACCAGGGTGCCGGACGGTGCCGTGCCCGGCGTCGTGACAGGTGATCGAATCATTCCGGATCGGCTTCGTTGGTCGGCCCCGGGCCCCGTCCCGGCCGAAGGCCCGGTCGATGCAGTCGTGCAACGCTTCCCCGTATAGCGGGGAGAGCGCCGGGAGTTCGACTGTTCCCTGCTCGAAGAAGACCAGCGAGATTCCGTTGGTTGGATGGGGATTCGTTCGCTAATTTGTTATCCCGGCCGGGGAAGCCATGCAGTTCGCTGTCTTTCAGTCATGGGCGGGCGGCCCGGTTAGATATCCTGATCCGCCGGCTCCCGCGCCAACTCCCCGAGCGTCACGGGCCTGACGGGCGCACGCACACGAAAGTAGCCGATCTCCGAAGGCGGCACGCCGCGCTCGCGGGCCATCAGTTCGGTCACCGTGAGGCCGCATTGACGGCCCTGGCACGGGCCCATGCCGCAGCGCCCGAAGCTCTTGAGCTGGCTCGGGCCGAGGCAGCCGAGCGCGACGTGCTCGCGCAGCGTGCCGGCGCGGATTTCCTCGCAGCGGCAGACGATCACTTCGTCGCGCGGAATGCGATGTTCGTCGAGCGGCCGGTAGGCCGTTTCGAGGAACGGGCGGATGCGCTGGAGCCGGGACAACCGGCGGTCGAGCGGGCGCACCCGTTGCGCGTGCTCGCCGGCGGACAGCCGGCCCGCGCGGGCGGCCAGCGTCAGCGCCAGGCGCTCGCCCTGCAGGGCCGCCGCCGCCGCGCCGGCGATGCCGGCGCCGTCGCCGGCCAGATGGATGCCGGGCAGGCCGGCCAGTTCGCCGTCGGCGTCGCGCCGCGGCGTCCAGCACAACTGACTGTCCGACCAGTCGTGCGCGGCCCGCAGCGCCCAGGTGAATTGCGTGTTCGGCACGACGCCCTGGTGCAGCAGCAGCACGTTGGCCGGCAGGCGCACGGTCGTGCCGCCGACGTCGAAGCGCAGCGCCTCGACGCGTTCCCGGCCCTCGGCGGCCAGCCCGCGCGCACCGCGATAGAACGGCACGCCCGCGCCGGCGATGGCGCGCAGCATGTCCCGGCCCTTGCGCAGCATGGGCCAGTTGGCCAGCGCGCCGCCGAGGTGCGGCAGCGCCGCCAGCAGGCTGCGCGGCGACGCGGTGTCCACGATGGCCGACGGCGGCATGCCGGCGCGCAGGTATTGCCACGCCAGCAGATACAGCAGCGGGCCGCCTCCGGCCAGCACGACCGGCCCGACGGGCATCGCGGCTGCGCTCTTGAGCAGGATCTGCGCGGCCCCGGCGCCCATGACGCCCGGCAGGGTCCAGCCTTCGACAGGAAACGGCCGCTCTATCGCGCCGGTCGCCAGCACCACGTGCCGGGCCTCGAGGCTGGCCGCCGCGCCGTCGCGCACGAAATGCACGCGGCGTTCGGGCGTGACGTGCCAGACCGCCGTGCCGGGGAAATAGTCCGCGCCGCAACGCGCGAAGTCGCGCACCATCGGGATGCCGGCGGCGTAGTCGTCGCCGAGGATGCGACGAAGCGTCGTGTCCGCCGTGCCCGCGCCGCGATAGATCTGGCCGCCCGGCGCGGGCTGGTCGTCGAAGACCGCCACGGCAAGCCCGTGCTGCGCGCAGCCGATGGCGGCCGCCATGCCGGCCGGACCCGCGCCGATTACGGCCACGTCGTAGAGGCCGTCTCGCTGCGCGGCTCGCATGCCTGGATCGTTATTCATCGTTCAGTTCCGCAGAACCCCGTTGAGAACGAATGTCCATGCCGTCGCGCACGATCCGCTGGCAGCCTTGCTGATTCGGCTCGCCGTCGATGTCGAGCAGGCAGTCGAAGCAGACGCCCATCATGCACCAGGGCGCGCGCGGGGCCTCGCCGACCGGCGTGGTCCGGAACGTCGTGACGCCGCCGGCGAGCAGCGCCGCCGCCACGGTGAGGCCGGCCGGCACGCGCAGCGGCCGGCCTTCGTAGCGCACGGTGACGTGCGCGGCGGCGGGGTCGGCCGGGAGCAACTGGAAGAAGCGGCTATTGGACATGGTCGGCCGGCAGCAGGGCGCGAAAGCGCACGGACGAGAAGGCGTCGACGGCCGCGGGCCGGGGCGCGCGGCCCGCGATCCAGTCGGCGACGGCGGTCGCATGCATCGCCGCCAGCGTGACGCCGCTGTGGCACGTGACGACGTAGGCGCCGGGGCAGTCGGCCGACTCCTGGTAGAGGGGAAAGCCATCGGGCGTCATGACGCGCAGCGCGCCCCAGGCGCGCACGAGCCGCGCGCGCGCGAGCCGCGGGAACGTCATCACGCCGCGCTGCGCCAGCCGGCGTATCGCTTCGTCGGTCGTCCGGTCGTCGTAGCCGACGTCCTCCTCGGTCGAGCCGAGCTGCACGGTACCTTCGCCGGTCTGCCGCGCCTTGTTGGTCGGGTGATGCAGAAAGGGCCGCAGGCGCTCGGTGACGAGAATCTGGCCGCGATTGGGCGTGACGGGGGCGTCGAGGCCCACCGACGGCGCCAGCGCGCGGTTGCCGAGCCCCGCCGCGAGCGCCACGCGCCGCGCGCGGATCGTGCGCGCGCCGGCCGTGGCCGTGAAGAGGCCGTCGCGATACGCGAGGCTGCGCACCGGCGCGCCGTTGAGCAGCTCGGCGCCGGCGTCCGTCATGCCCTGGTGCAGCGCGCGCAGCAGCAGCAGCGGATTGACCTGTCCGTCGAGCGGACAGTAGCTGCCGCCGACCGCGGCCGGGCCGAGGGCCGGCACGCGGGCGCGAGCCTCGTCGCCCGAGAGCATCGTGAACGGCACGCCGCCGTGCTCGTAAAGCGGCGCGAGCATGCGTTCGCGCTCCTCCATCTCGGCGTCGGAAAACCCGAACCAGTAGCCGCCGTTCTGCTTCAACTGCACGTCGATGCCCGTGCGCTGCACGAGCTCGGCCGCGAACGCCGGCCACAGCGCGGCCGAGGTCCGGGTCCAGGCGGCGTATTGCGGCATGCCGTGGCCCTTGCCCTGCACCCAGATCAGGCCGAAGTTGCCGCGCGAGGCGCGCAGGGCGACGTCGCCCTCGTCGAGCACCACCACGCGGCTGCCGCGCCGCGCCATGCCGTAGGCGAGCGAGGCGCCCACGAGCCCGGCGCCCACGACCATGCAGTCGGCGATGTCGGAACGATCGCTCATCGTGCGCGGTCTCCGCTGAACCGGTCCGAGCGGAACGGCGCGAGGTCGATCTCGGGCGTTTCGCCCAGCGCGAGCGACGCCACCACGCTACCCATGCGCGGCGCCGCCGTCAGGCCGAAATGCGAGTTGCCGAACGCGGCGATGAGGCCCGGGCGCCCGGCCATACGCTCCAGCACGGGCAGCCCGTCGGGCAGCGAGGGCCGGCAGCCCATCCACGCGGTATGCGCGTCCGCGCTCAGGCCGGGGAACATGTCGCGGCCCTGCGCCAGCAACAGTCGCGCGCGCCGCATGTCGGGCGGCGCGTCGAGCCCCGCGTATTCGGCCGTGCCGGCGAAGCGCAGGCCCATTTCCATCGGCGCCACGGCGAAGCCGACGTCCTTGTTGGTGGTCGGAATGCGCGGCAGGATGCCGGGCGCCTGCAGCGTGACGTGATAGCCGCGCTCGGCTTCGAGCGGCACGCGGATGCCGAGGCGCCGCAGCAGCCGCGCGGACCACGCGCCCGCGGCCAGCACGACGGCGTCCGCGCGCAGCACGCGGCCGTCGGCCAGAATCGCGCCGACCACGCGCGGGCCGTCCACCGCGAAGTCGCGCACCTGCTCGCGCATCAGCACGGCGCCGTGCTGCACGGCGAGTTGCGCGAGCACTTGCACGAGTCGCTGCGGGTTGACGCAACTGCCGTTGTCGGGCAGCCAGAGGCCGCTCTGGAAATGCGGCGCCAGCGTCGGCTCGATGTCGCGTATCGCGGCGCCGTCCACCGGCTCGACGCGCACGCCGGCCGCCTCGCGCATCGCGCGCTCGGCGTCCGAGCCGCGCGCCTTGCCGGGCACGCGCGACACGTACAACTGTCCCGACATGCGCACGAGCGACGACTGCCCGCTCTCGCGCAGCATGTCGGCATAGGCGTCGAGGGCGCCCGCGTGCAACTGGCGCATCGCTTCCGAAATGCCCATCGCGTGCTCGCGGCGGCTCGCGGCCAGCCAGCGCAGGCCCCAGGGCAGAAAGCGCGCGAAGTAGGCCGGGCGGATCGACAGCGGGCTTTGCGGGTCCAGCAGCCAGCGCGGCACCTTGCGCAGCGAGCCCGGCACCGAGTAGGGCACGACCGACCCCGGGCTGATGTTGCCCGCGTTGCCGAACGAGCAGCCTTCGCCGGGCCCGCGCTCGTCGACGACGGTGACGTCGCAGCCCCTGCGCTGCAGCGCCAGCGCGCAGGAGGCGCCGATAATCCCCGCGCCGATCACCAGGATGCGTTGTGTCATGACCGCCTTTTTATCGTTCGATGCGTGCCGTTCAGGACTTCGACGCGGGCGGCGTCGGCTTGCGCTGCGAGATCGGCGTGCCGCCGACGGCCCAGTCGCTCGGTTCGTAGTCGTCGAACACGACGAACACGCTCTCGGGCTTGGCGCCGCCGTGTTCGACGAGCGCGTCGGTGACGATCTTCGCGATGCTGGCCTTCTGTTCCGGCGAGCGACCCTTGAGCATTTCGATCTTGACGTAAGGCATGGCAACTCCGTTTCGTGGATGTCGTTGAATGAGGATGAGGCGTCGTGGTCAGCCGTAATACTTGCGGCGGTAGTGCGATTCCATCAGGTTCGCGGCCACGGTCAGCGGCACGATGATGACGAGGAACATCACGGCCACGGCGGTGAGCACCTCCATCGGTCGGAACGCCTGCACGCTGATCTGCTGGCCCTGGTAGAGGATGTCGGCCACGGCCACGTAGCCCACGAGCGAGGTGTTCTTGACCACGAGCACGCACTGGCTCACGAGCGGCGGGAAGATTTTCTGGAACGCGAGCGGGCCGACGATCCGACGCAGGATCTGCCAGCGGCTCATGCCGACCGAGTGGGCCGCTTCGAGGTAGCCCTTTTCGATCGACTGGATGCCCGCGCGGAATATCTCGGCGTAGAACACCGCGCTGTAGACGGCGAGCGCGAGCACCGCCGTGTGGAAGGCGCTGAACGAGAGGCCGGTCAGGATCGGCAGGCAGTAGTAGATCCACACGAGCAGCACGAGCGGCGGCACGGCGCGCACCAGCTCGATCACCGCGCCGACGGCGAGGGCGAGCCCGCGCAGGCGCGAGGCGCGCAGGAGCGCGAGCACGATGCCGCCGGCCACGCCGAGCAGGATCGTGAGCAGCGCGATCAGCAGCGTGATGCGCAGGCCTTTGAGCAGCACGTCGCGGTATTCCCAGATGACGCTGAAATCCCAGTGATAGGCAATCGTTCCCACGGCGTATCTCTTCCTTGTGCGGGCGGCCGCTCGGGCCGCCGGGCTTCGTCGGTGGCGGTGGATGGCGCTCAGCGGCCGTCGCGCTGGCCGAGGTAGCGGCTCACGAAGGCGCGCGTTCTCGGGTTGTCGGTCGCGCCGAAGATGTGCGAGGCGGGCCCGCTGTCGGCGATCACGCCGTGCTCGAGGAACACGATGTGGTCGCAGACCTCGTGCGCGAACCCCATCTCGTGGGTGACGACGATCATCGTCTGGCCTTCGCTCGCGAGATTGCGGATCACTTCGAGCACGTCGGCGACGAGTTCGGGGTCGAGGGCCGAGGTGGGCTCGTCGAGCAGCAGGATCTTCGGCTCCAGCGCCAGCGCCCGCGCGATGCCGACGCGCTGCTGCTGGCCGCCGGAGAGCCGGCTCGGATAGGCGTGCAGCCGCTCGCCGAGCCCGACCTTCTGCAGCAGGCGGATGCCGAGCTCGCGCGCGGCCTCCTTCGGCACGCCCTTGACCACGACCGGCCCTTCCATCACGTTTTCGAGCGCGGTCTTGTGCGGCCAGAGATTGAACTGCTGGAACACCATCGCCATCTGCCGGCGCTGGCGGCTCAGCTCGCCGTGCGTCAGCGCGCGCCGGCCCGAGGGCGTCGGGCGAAACCCGACGGGCTCGCCGTCGAGCACGATCTCGCCCGAGGTGGGCGTCTCCAGCATGTTGATACATCGCAGCAGCGTCGACTTGCCCGAGCCGCTCGCGCCGATGAACCCGACGATCTGCCGGCGCCGCACGTCGAGCGAGACGCCCTTGAGCACCTCCACGCC
The DNA here is from genome assembly GCF_002870125.1 of Burkholderia sp. WAC0059. Lineage (GTDB taxonomy): Bacteria > Pseudomonadota > Gammaproteobacteria > Burkholderiales > Burkholderiaceae > Paraburkholderia. The sequence goes on along the minus strand of NZ_PNEO01000009.1, from coordinate 171,563 downwards.
GCCGTACTGCTTGCGCAGCTCGCGGATGGCCAGCAGCGGCGGGTCGTCCGCGCGGTCGGCGTCGCTCACGGCTGGCTCCCCGGCAGGTACTTGTTCCAGATGGCCTTGAGCGAGCCGTCGGCCTGGTAGTACTGGATCGCGTAGTCGAGCCACTGGCGCAGGTCGGGGTTGCCGCGGCGCAGCGCGATGCTCACGGGCGAGGCGATCGCGTTCTTCGGGATGACCAGGTGTCCCTGGCCGCGCGACTGCATGTAGAGCGAGAGCGTCGGCTCGTTCGAGAGAATCGCGTCGACGCGCCCGCTTTCGAGCTCCATCAGCATCGCGTCGTTGGTCTGGACGAGCGTCCAGGTCGCGTGCGGCAGCACCTTTTGCGCGGCGCGCGTCGTGGCCGCGCCGTCGACGGCGGCGACCCGGAACGCGGGTCGGTCGAGCGTCGCCCACGACGCGTACTCGGGGCCCGGCGTCTTGAGCGTGAGCAGGCCGATCCGGCTGGCGGCGAGCGGGTCGGTGAAGTCCACGGCCAGCGCGCGCTGCGGCGTGACGTTGTAGCCGCCCACGAGATCGAATTTCCCGGACTGCAGGCCGGCCGCAGCGGTGCCCCAGTCGGTCGTGACGTATTCCACCTTCACGCCGATCGCGCCGAACATGAGCTCGAACAGCTCCGGCATGATGCCGATCCACTTGTCGGTTTTCAGATCGTGCCGGTAGTACGGAAAGGCTTCGATCGCGCCGATGCGCACGACTTTGGTCTGGAGGATGCGGGCCATGTCGCCCTGCTCCTGGGCCGGCGTCTGCGCGACGGCCTCGCCGGCCGGCGCGAGCAACGCCGCTGTGGCCAGCACGAGCGATGCGGCGGCGGCCAGCCAGCCCTTGAACCTGTTTCTTCTCGCCATGATGCGGTGCTCCGTGAGGGTTGAGGTGTGCACGTACCCGCTATCGGGATGTCGGGCCATTCTAGGAACGGAGCGCCGCGGATAGGAAATAGAAACAAAAGATAGTCCATACCGGAACGGCATAGCGCGAATGCGCGGGGGGTGTTAGGCGAACGGCGCGGCGCGCTACGCGTATTGCGCGCGGCACTGCTCCCAGAGCCGCTCCTTGTCGCTGCTGCCGCCGACGTAGCGCCGGCTGCGATAGATGCGCAGCTCCATCGGCAGCGACCAGTCTTCCGATCCGGCGCTGACGAGCCGGCCGTCGCGAAGCTCGTCGACCACCGCGCAGCCGGGCAGCCAGGTCACGCCGTAGCCCTTGACGGCCATGGCCTTGAGCGCGGCCGAGATCGTGTTGCGGTAGCGCGTCTCCAGGATGGGGCGCGGATCGCGGGACTTCAGGACCACCTCGACCATCTTCGCCGTGATGGTGTTCGGGCCGCATTCCAGATAGGGAATGGCCTCGTCGCCGGCTTCGTCGAGGTCGTACCGCGGACGGCCGCGCTCGTCGGGCGCGCAGACCGGAACGAGTTTTTCGGTGTCGATGCGCAGCGACGGGTACTGCTGCTCGTCGAGCGCGAGCGGCCACGCCGGATGCAGGTAGGAGAGGAAGAAGTCGATGGTGCCCGAGGTCAGCGCCTGCATGCAGCCGTGCGTGCTGGAGCAGACGACCTGGGTGCGCAGCTCGCCGATGTGCCGCTCCATCTCGCCGATCCAGTCGGGATAGAAGCTGAAGGCCAGCGTGTGCACCATCGCGAACGAGACGAACGGCTTGCGCCGCGTGAGGATGCGCCCCTGGTAGTAGTCGCGCTCCTCGTGCAGGTTACGCAGCACCTCCTCGGCCACGCGGCGGAAGCTGCGGCCCTCGTCGGTCAGCGAGGCCGGGTGGCTGCTGCGGTCGATCAGCGTAACGCCGAGCCAGCTCTCCAGTTGCCTGATGCGCCGGCTCAGCGCGGGCTGCGTCAGGTTGCGTATTTCGGCCGTGCGCGAAAAATTCAGCGACCGGCTCAGGGCCAGAAAGTCTTCCAGCCAGGCGATTTCCAATTGCGGCTCCCCATCGAGTCTGCCCGTACAGGCCGCGAGGCCAGGATTCGGTGCCGGGAAAGCTCGTCCGCGAGGGCTTCCCGCCGGTGCGCGACACCGGCGCGAGGCGCGCGGGCGCGGTCCGTATCATGGCAATCCAAAATAGAAATGTCGCCCTGGGGGGAATCGGGAGGGCGGCGCGGGCAAGGAGACGGCGGCCGGCCGGAGCGGCGCGAGGCCGGTGGCGCGGGCGGGCACGTGCTGTGGTATGCGCTGGTGCGGGTTGGGGCGGATGGCGAGGGTGTTGCAGAGGGGGCTGAACGGCGCGAAGGGTACGAAGGGCACCGGCGGCGCGGACCGCGTAGATCGCGCGGGCGAGGGGCGGCGGACTGCCTGTCGGCTACCGCCCATACCGGAGACGGCCGCGTGCCCCGGCCGCCGCGCCTACATCAGCCAGTCCAGCAGCGCCACGTTCGCGACGAGCAGGATCAGCGCGGTCGGAATCTGTACGCGGATCACCGCGTACTTGTCCGGCAGCGACAGCAGCGCGACGGGCACCACGTTGAAGCTCGCGGCCATCGGCGTGAGCAGCGTGCCCGAGTAGCCGGCGAACATGCCGACGGCCGCGATCACGGCGGGATTGCCGTGGTAGGCGTGGATCAGGATCGGCACGCCGACGCCGACCATCATCACCGGAAACGCGGCGAACGCGCCGCCCGTGGCGATCGTGAAGAGCGCCATGCCGAGCACGTACACGACGATCGCGACGAGGCGCACGTCGGTGTTCACGTAGGCGTCGGTCAGGTAGGCGACCGATTTGCCCACGCCGGCGTCGGCGAACACGAGGCCGACCATTGCGAGCGTCTGCGGCAGCACGAGCGCCCAGCCGAGCGACTCGGTGAGGCCGCGCGCCTGGCGCACCGACTCGGCGAGCGTCTCGCCCGTGAGCCGGCACGCGAGCCAGACGGCGACGATACAGCTCGCGCCGAGCGAGATCAGCGTCGTGTTCTTCGGATCGAACAGGTAGTGCCCGCCGATGCGCGCATGCGCGAACAGCAGCGTGCCCGCCAGCGTGCCGAGCGGGATTGCGAGCGCGGGGACGAAGAGCCGGTTGCCGAGGCGCCGGGCGCTCAGCCGACGCATGACGTCGGGCAGCGTGCGCGCGGCGCCGTGGCCGACGCCGCCGCAACCGGCGATCAGCGTCGCGGCGACGATCAGCGCGCCGACCGCGTCGCGCGGCATCCAGTCGCCGAACAGGAACAGGATCGCGAACACGCCCCAGAACGCGCCCGTCGTCCAGCGCTTCGGATGCGCGCGGTCGGCGAGCGTCATCGCGGACGTGATCGCGAGGAGCGCGCCGGCGAGCCAGAACAGGTAGTCGACCTTGACGATCATGGCTCAGTCTCCCGCGGCGAGCGCGTCGTCGCCCTTGCCGGAAACGGCGCCGCCCGCGCGCGCGGGCGTGTCGAGATCGAGGCCGCCGTTCGCTTCGTAGGGGCGCCTTTCGCCGCTTATGCTGCCTTTGCCGCTCGTGCCGCTTTTGCTGCCCGCACCGCCGGCACCGCTTCTGTCGCCCTCGTCGGTTTCCTCGCGGCCGTCCCGTCCGTCCCCGCCCGCCGTCGCTGCGCCGAGCTGCCGGCTCAGCGTCGCGTCGACGCGGTACAGCCGGATGCCGTGGACGACGAGCGCGCACGCGGCCGTCGGCAGCCCGGCCAGCGCGATGCGCAGCGGCGTCTCCTCGATGCCGACCGAGCGCAGGAAGGTCTGCATCAGCAGGATGCCGCCGAACGCGACGAACAGGTCCTCGCCGTAGAACAGGCCGATCGTGTCGGCCGACGCGCACAGCGCGCGGATGTGGAGGCGCAGCGCCTCGGGCAGCCGGCCGTAGCGCGCGAGCGCCGCGCCCTCGGCCATCGGCGCGACGAGCGGGCGGACCATCTGCGGAACGCCGCCGAGGCTCGAGAGCCCGAACGCCGAGGTGATCTGGCGCACCACGAGGTAGGCGACGAGCAGCCGGCCGGTGGTCGCGAGCCGGATGCGGGCGATCCATTCCTGCGCGTGCTCGCGCAGGCCGTGGCGCTCCAGCAGCCCGATCACCGCGAGCGGCATCAGGATGATGAGCGGCAGGTTGCGCGTCTCCATGAAGCCGTCGCCGAGCGCGGCGAGGATGCGATCGACGCTCATGTGCGCGCACAGCGCCGTGACGATCGCGGAGGAGACGATGACGAGCATCGGATTGAAGCGCAGGAAGAAGCCGGCCGCGATGACGGCAATGCCGAGCAGGGGCCACAGGCTGACGGTCGCGTGCATGGGTTCTTTTCTCCTGATCGGACGAAGGGGCGGGAAAGGGCGCTCGGGGACGTTCAGCGCGCGCCGCGGTAGACGGCATCGGCCTGCGCGCCCGAGACCTTGCCGTCGCGCAGGTCGCGTTCGAGCGCAGCCGGCGCGCGCTCGGCGGGCGGTCCGTAGCCGCCGGCGCCCGAGGTCTCGATGCGCACGCTCTCGCCGGCTTTGAGCAGCAGGTTCGCGGTCTTCGACGGCAGCTCGGTCGCCGCGCCGCCGGCGAACTTCACGAGCCGCGCGCGCCGGCCGTCGAGGCCGCCCGCGACGCCCGCGGCGACGCCCGTCACGTGGCTGTCCGAGCGCGCCGAGAATACGATGCCGTCGGCGCGCGCCGAGATCTGCCGCGCGAGGCCGAGGCCGCCGCGCGTGCGGCCGGCGCCGCCCGAGTCGGGAATCAGCGCGTATTCGTCCATCAGCAGCGGGTACTCGTTTTCGAGCGCCTCGACGGGCAGGTTCGACGTGTTGGTCAGGTGCACGTGGATCGCGTCCATGCCGTCCTCGTCGTAGCGCGCGCCGCCGCCGCCGCCGAGCGTTTCCATGTAGACGAACTCGCCCGCGCGGCTCGCGAGGCGCCCCGAGAACACGATTGCGGGGCAGCAGTCGTTGCTCGACGCCATGATCTTCTCCGGCGGCAGCACGCCGCGGAACGCGCCGAAGATCGCGCCGGCCACTTTCTGTCCCGTGATCGAGCGCGCGCCGACGGCGGCCGGATAGGCCGGGTTCGTGATCGTGCCCGGCGGCGAGTAGATTTCGAGCGGCTCGAAAAGCCCCGCGTTGACGGGCAGGCCCGGGTCGAGCAGCGCCTTCACCGCATAGTAGACGCACGCGCGCAGCACGACGTCGGGCAGGTTCAGCGCGCCGCGCGCCTGGCGCGCCGAGCCCGTGAAGTCGAAGCGGATGCGCTCGCCCTCGATCGTCACGGCCACGCAGATCGGGACGGGTTCGCCGCCGGCGAGGCCGTCGTCGTCGAGTTCGCTGACGAACCGGTAGCTGCCCTGGCGCAGCTCGCCGATGCGCTTCGCGAGGCGGATGCGCGTGTAGGCGAGCAGGTCGTCGACGGCGCGCAGCACGGTTGCGAGCCCCATCTGCGCGATCAGCGCAGTGAGCGCGTCGGCGCCGCGCGCGTTGGTCGCGATCTGCACGTTGAGGTCGAGCGCGCGTTCCTCGGGGTCGCGCGTGTTGCTGCAGACGAGGCGCAGCAGGTCCGCCTCGAGCACGCCTTCGCGCACGATGCGCACGGCCGGGATGCGCACGCCCTCCTCGAAGATCGAGCGCAGCCCGCCCGCGATCGAACCCGGCACCGCGCCGCCGACGTCCGCGTGGTGGCCGACGTTCGCGAGGAAGAAGCGCAGCTCGCCTCCGGAGAACACCGGCGTGACGATGTTGATGTCGGGCAGGTGGCTGCCGCCGGCGAGATACGGATCGTTGCAGACGAACACGTCGCCGGGCCGGATCGCGTCGCCCGGATACTGCTCGCGCACGGCCTTGACCGCGCCGTCGAGCGAGCCCAGGTGCATCGGGATCTGCGTGCCCTGCACGACGAGGCGGCCGCGCGCGTCGAAGAGCGCGACCGAGCAGTCGCGGCGTTCCTTGATGTTCGTCGAGAACGACGAGCGCACGAGCGTGTTGTTCATGTCCTCGGTGATCGACAGCAGCCGGTTGCTGAAGACCTCCATTCCGACCGGATCGTACAGCGCGGGTTGCGCGGCGGCGGGCATCGGTGAAGCGTTCATGTGCGTTTCCTGCGAGTTGACCGGACGTGGGCCCGACGTGGGCCGGACGAATCCGGCGGCGGTGCATCAATGCGTCAATGGCCGAGGTGGATGACGAGGTTGCCGTAGTCGTCGACGCGCGCGTGCTGGCCGGGGCCGATCACCGTCGTCGAGCTCATTTCCTCGACGACGGCCGGCCCGTCGAGGGTCGTGCCGGACGCGAGCCGGTCGCGGTCGTAGACGGGGCTCGCGCGCCAGCCGTGCGCGCCGCCGTGGTAGACCTCGCGCTCGCCGAGCTTCGCGTCGGCGAGCGTCGTGCCGCCCGCGCGCCGCTGCAGCGGCGCCTTGATGACGGTGCCGACCGCCTTCAGCCGGCAGTTGATGACCTCGATCGCGCGCTCGGGCAGGTGGTAGCCGTACTCGCGCCGGTGCGCGGCCGCGAAGCCCGCGGCGAAGCTCGCGTAGTCGCCGGGGCCAACCTCGTCCATCGGCACCTGCACCTCGTAGTTCTGGCCAACGTAGCGCGCGTCGATCGTCGCGACGTAGCGGCGCGCGCCGGCGGCGACGCGCTCGCCTTCGAGCCAGGCGTCGGCGTCCTCGCGCAACTGCGCGTAGTGGCCGACGACGCGCGCCCAGCCCGATTCGTCGACGCGCGCGATCTCGCTGCGCACGAAGTCGAACGCGATGTCGGCGAGCAGCATGCCGCGCGCGCACATCGTGCCCGGCTCCTGCGGAACGATTACCGTGCCGATCCGGCATTCGGCAGCGACGTCGAGCGCGTGCATCGGCCCGGCGCCGCCGAACGCGAAGAGCGCGAAGCTCGAGAGGTCGTAGCCGCGCTCCGTCGAGACCGAGCGGATCGCGCGCGCCATGTTCGCGGTCGCGATGCGGATGATGCCCTCGGCCGCGTCCTCGGGCGAGAGGCCGAGCGGCTTCGCGATGTCGCGCTCGATGACGGCGCGCGCGCCGGCCGCGTCCACGGGCATGCGGCCCTTGAGCAGCGCGACCGGGTTCAGGCGGTTCAGCGCGAGTTCGGCGTCGGTGATGGTCGGCTGCGTGCCGCCGCGCAGATAGCCGACCGGGCCCGGCGAGGCGCCCGCGCTGTGCGGGCCGACTTTCAGCGAGCCGGCGTCGTCGCGCCAGGCGATGCTGCCGCCGCCCGCGCCGATCACGTGGATGTCGATCATCGGCGTTCTCACCGGGTAGCCGGCAACCGAGCGGTTCGAGGTGAACAGCACGCGGCCCTGGTGGATCAGCGAGACGTCGGTGCTCGTGCCGCCGACGTCGAACGTGACGAGGTCGGGAAAGCCGATCGCCGCGCCGATCGCGGCCGCGCCGACCACGCCGGCCGCGGGGCCCGACAGGCAGGTGCGCACCGGGTAGCGGCGCACGGTCTCGATCGACATCAGGCCGCCGTTCGAGTGGATCGTCGAGGGCTCGTGCGCGATGCCGAGCGCCGCGACGCGCTCGGAGAAGCGGCGCAGGTAGACGGCCATCTTCGGCCCGACGCCCGCGTTGATGATGGTGGTCGAGAGCCGCTCGTATTCGCGGAACTCGGGCAGCACGTCGCTCGAGAGGCTCAGGTAGACGTCGGGCAGCACCTCGCGCACGATCTCCCGCGCGCGCTGCTCGTGCGCCGGGTTGCGGTAGGCATGCAGAAAGCAGATCGCGACGGCCTGCACGCCGGCGTCGCGCAGCGCGAGCGCGGCCGCGCGCACCTCGCCCTCGTCGAGCGGCACGAGCACCGAGCCGTCGGCGGCGAGCCGCCCGGTCACCTCGATGCGCTCCGCGCGCGGCACGAGCACCGGCGGCTTGCCGACGCCGTAGTCGAACAGGTTCGGGCGCGTTTGCCGGCCGATCTCCAGCACGTCGCGAAAGCCGCGCGTCGTGATGAGCCCGACGCGCGCGCCCTTGCGCTCGATGATGAGGTTCGTCGCGACCGTGGTGCCGTGGCCGACGTGCGCGACCTCGCGCGCGGCCACGCCGTTGCGTTCGAGCAGCTCGGCGATGCCGAGCCCGATCGCCTCGGACGGATCGTGCGGCGTCGAGGGCACCTTGTGAAAGCGCACGTCGCCGCTCTGCTCGTCGATGAGGGTGAAGTCCGTGAAGGTGCCGCCGACGTCGATACCGATTCTGTACATAAATGAAAGGGAAGGGGCGCCGACCGCAAGCGGCCGGCGCAGGGCGATGAGAACAGGCGTGCGGTGCCGCCCCGATTTTTGACGCGCGGCGCGCGGGTCCGGCCGGGTGCGCTATCCTTGAAAGCCGGCCGCGACGGCCCGCGCGAGGCCGCCCGCCCGGGCGAGCCGGTGCAACCCGGCGCGATCCTGGCGAAACCCCGGCGCGGCGCCGATGGGAAAAATCCTAATGCCGTCCGCGCGCCGGGCCTAATAGCACCATTAATATCGCCATCAACGGCATTTATGGCCCGAAGCAAATCCGCCGACCTGAATCTGCTCGTCCACCTCGATGCGCTCGTCACGTGGCAGAGCGCGTCGCGCGCGGCCGAGGCGCTCGGCGTGACGCAGCCGGCCGTGAGCGCCGCGCTCGGCCGCCTGCGCCGGCTCTTCAACGACCCGCTGCTCGTGCGCGAGCACGGCGAGACGAGCGTCACGCCGCGCGCGCTCGAGCTGCATCGCCTCTTCGCGCCGATGCTCGAACAGTGGCACGACCTGACGACGGCGCGCACGGGCTTCGTCGCGAGCACGTCGACGCGCGTGTTCACGGTCTACGCGACGGATTATCTGCAGTACGTGATGCTGCCGCAGCTCGTCGGGGGCATGGCCGCGCTCGCGCCGGGCATCGGCATCGAGATGCGGCCCGCGCGGCTGCATCAGGGGCTCGCGATGCTCGACTCGAACTACGTCGAGTTCGTGATCGGCTATTACCCGGACCCGGCCGCCGAGCTGCGCTCGCGCTTCCTGTTCGACGAGCAGATGACCTGCGTGGTGCGCAACGGGCACCCGTGTCTTGACGAGGCATGGAACGTCGAGGCGTGGCTGAGCTACGCGCACCTCGACCTCGTCGCGCATACGCGTCACTTCGGCCAGCGGCTCGACGACACGCTCGACGAGATCGGCCTGCGCCGCAAGATCGGCGTGACCGTGTCGAGCTATCTGGCGGCGCCGTTCGTTCTCGCGCGCTCGGACATGATCGGCAATTTCCCCGTCAGCATCGCATCCGCGTTTGCGCAGAGCGCGGGCCTCACCGTGCTCGCGCCGCCGATTCCGCTGCCGCAGATGCGCATTTCGCTCTACTGGCACGAGCGCTATCAGTCCGACGTCGCACACGCCTGGTTCCGGCATTACATCGGGCAGCAGCGCTTCGGCGTGCCGACGGAGGCGACGATGCCGGCTGGTCGCGAGGGTGAGACGGCTGGCGATTGAGAGGTCGTCCAGCGGGCGCGGCGACGGGCGGCGGCGGCCTTGGCAATACCCGGTGGGTTGTCGAGCGTATTCAGGTCCGGGTACGTGTCGGACGGCTGCATGATCAGGAAAGCGCCCATTGCGGTGAGCTCGCCGGCCGCGTACCGGCAACAGGTACTGCGGGTGGCGTCTCGGGGAGCTGCGCGACGGTCTTCGGGATGCCGGACGGCTCAATGAGCTTGCGCGGCCTGAAATAGCCGCTGCTGTCGATGCGCAGAAACCCGGCGCGCGAGTCGTGCACGTACAGATCGAAGAAGCGCATCAGATCCGGCGACAGCGTCGGTGGATTCAGCCATGCTTCCCAGTAGGCGGCTTCCTCGTCCGATAGCGGTTTGTTCGTCTCACGCTGGCCACCGGCGGTTGCAATCGTGCGCTCGTATTCGCTGCGGTCGGTCTTCCACAGGTCCGTCAGGTAGCTGCGCCAGTTCATCGTGTCCGCGTCGATCTTCAGGCGTTCATGGAACTGCTGGATGCGTTGCAGTTGCGCATTCACTTCCGGGTCGGTCGAGTACACACCCTTGTAGATGTCGCATGGATTCTGCTGGAAGCGTGCCTTCAGCCATCCATAATAGAGGCGCATGTGCGCGAAAATCTGCGCCTCCAGCGTGTCATCGGTGTCGACCTGGTCCATATACTCGTCGAACAGGCATTTCACATCCTCGTCGTACTCGAACAGGTCATGCACGTCCTTTTTGGCGAGCGACGGTGCAGTGAATGGCACACCGCTCATCGCACCCTCCAGGCGCATGCGGTTCAGCGCGATACGCGCGAGCAGGTCTGAGCGGGCCTGTTCGCCGGGACGATAACCGCCGCCGATATCGGAATGCACGCCCGGCCACACGAGCTGTTCGCGGGAGGCACCGCGATCGCGCACCGGCGTCAGCGGAAAGCAGGCGCGCAGTTCGTGGCCGGCCGCGATATGGAGGCACCGTTCGACCTGATCGGGCACATGCATCAGCATGCCGCTGTCGAGGTCATGGGCGGGCAGGCCGACCGACTCCACCGTGTCGAACAGGCCAAGGAAGCGGAAATGCAGCGGGGCCGATTCGCCATCGAGTGCGGTCTGGCACGGCCAGCAGGGCACGCCGTTCTTCATCTCGCACTTCTTCAGCAGCCGATTCACGAACGCGCGCGCGAGTGCCGCGCCGCGTGAGAAACCGAATACGGCGACGTCGATACGGGTGACTTTGTGATTGGCTCGTAAGGCTTGACGAAAATCGCTTTCCGCTTTAACCAGGCGCACATCGGAACCGAGTGCGACTCCGCCACCCAGCGCCTCGCTATCGCGGATCTTCTCCCACCAGCCCGGATCACTCGCGTCAAGTGGCGTACCAACGCCTGCGTAGTAAAACGGCACAACCAATACTGATTCTCCGCCGGCATGCCCTTCGAACAGTCGGGCAATGGTGGACATCTTCTGCTTCGACTTGTCCAGCCTACGGCTATTGCCCGTTCCGTCGAAAAAGAAGCTGAACCACGGCTGCTGCTCGCAGGTCGTGCAGGTTATGAATTCCTCGGCGTGAAGCTCCGTGGCAGTCTTGAGAGCCTGGTGGAACGTAACATGGCTGTCGGTAATCCAGTCCTGCACCGTTATTCTCCTTTGTGGCGCATGACTCGCGGCCCAACAAAAAACAGTCGGTCCATCCGTGGATTCCCGGGGCCCAAATCGCCGTCGCCGGGCAGCAATTCCGCCTCAACTTCATGATTGGGGAAGAATCTGACAATGAGATAACTCTGAAGTCTGTATCCCGGCTTCGGCATCGTCCCCGTCACCACTACATCGCGGCCGTAGGTTTTCCATTGCGCTTTGTCGTCGGTGTTGGCGACAGTCCAGACAATCCGGATCGTCTGGCCTACACCAGGAATCAGCGAGCAGCACTCATGCTTTCCCATTCCGCCTTTCGAAAACTCTCCAACCTGAATACCTTCCAGTCCCGTGTCACGGCCAGATGCCGTTTCAATGTGGAATTCGTGGATATAGTCTTCGGTGTAATTCGCACTCCAGGCCGTCGCGTCCACATAACCACGAGGCTGTTCTGTCGCACACGCGCTAACCACCATCAACACGATCGACACAATTAATATCGTTATTTTTTTCATTCGGATTACTCTATTTCTGAAGTGTGTTGCTACCATCGCCGCACCGGCTTCTGCTCCTCGGCGTACATGCGCACATAAACGCGGAAATCGCGTGCGAACCGCACGATCGCCAGCCCCTCGCCCTCGGCGCGCGGCAACTCCCCCGTCACCACAAATTCATCCGAGTTTGCCCGCCCGCCCAGGCCGGTCCACTCCATCGCGGCACGGGTTCCGGGTATCGGGATATTCACGGCCGGCACGTCGATCTCCACATCCGAATACACGGCGCCCGGCAATTCGTCGGCCAACGCCCACTCAGAACTGAAATTACCGGTCTCTACGACTAGCCGGATCTTCCGTTTGCGGTGTTCCGTATGGTTGATGATCCGTGCCCGCACCCTGGCATACTCGGTGCGGGACAGGTCGGGCTGCGCATGGGTGAAGCTGATGACGTACTTCGTCGGCATGCCGATGGCCCGCCTACCGTCGAAGGCAAACACGTCGGCGAGAACCGAACTGCGGGCCTGCGGTACGTCGAGATGGTAGGGCCGGTGCGTAGCGCGGTTCGCGCGCACGGGCGTAGCGATGTAGGAGGTTTCTGGACTCAAGCACGCTCCCCGGTTATCGTCTGCGGAATATCCCGCCGCGACCATACGGGACAATCCATCTCAAAAGAGACGAGAATTGTTCCGGCTTGTAATGCCGCAAACCCCTTTTATTTTCGGCTGCGACCGAAACATCCTTGACCTTCTCGCGAAACGGCGGCCGTCCGATTGCGCCCATCTATCGGCGAGGCGACTTACGCCGATAAGCGCGACCACCCGCGCCTCGTCCCAGCCACGCCGCCAGTCCGTCCCATTGCCGCGTAACGCTCCATTCGGCGGGCCTTCACAGCACGTCGTGCTGCGCTGTTGCAGTGCGCGACAGCAAACGATGTCCATCGGCAGCGCTCGACAATGGCGAGCCCGGGCATGGCGTGCAATCGCGGCGACTGTGACACCGTGAGGACAAGGCGCGTTGCTCCGGGCGTTTTCCGGTCGTTCGCGTGAAAGATCCCGAGTCGGACCATTTCGAATACTCACGGGTCAATCGAAATTTAAAATGGAAACGTTTCTTTATTCTGCTCTGCATAACTGACTAATCGATACCGAAAGGCGCGATCCGCTGTCACCAAAGCTTAATAAGTTCGGGTGCGCGCACGCGCTCTGTGAATTATTTGTGCGATCTCTCAAGTCGTAGTCGTAGCAGCCGTTATTTGCATTCAGGTGCCACTAGGTACCGGCTATCGCTCGCCCAAAAATAGGGCGAACCATCCGTTCAGCGGAACACGTATGCCCTTGGTCTGCGCTTGCCGCAAAAGATCCGGCACTCTTCCTCTTCATACGTGTCGAGTGTGTGCTTCAACGCTACTCACGCGGCTGATTGCCTCTTCCGTTGTTGGCGGTCTGGGCTGGCATGGGGCGGTGGCATATGCGCAAACGATTGCTACCGGCGCGACGGCCACCGGCCAGACAGTCGGCTCGGGACAGACGCTCGACGTCTACGGCACCACCATCAGTTCGCAGCTGCTCAGCGGCGGTGTCGAGATCGTGCTGCAGGGCGGCGCAGCGGTCGATACGAACGACGGCTTCACCCAGGTCCTGTCGTCGGGCGGCACCGCGACTGGCACGATCGTTCAGAACTTCAGCGAACAACTCGTTTCGTCAGGCGGTATCGCAAGCAGTTCCGAGATCCTCAACGGTGGCAGTGAACTCGTGCTCGACGGGGGCGTCGCGAGCGCGTCGATCATTAGCAGCGGTGGTACCCAGGCGGTGCAGTCCGGCGGCACGCTAGACGGCACGCAGGTCCTGAGCGGCGGCCAGTTGCAGATCAGCTCGGGGGGCGCCGCGAGCGACGTGATGCTTTCGAGCGGCGGTGCCTTCATCGCCGATACCAATGCCGGCGACGTAACCGGTTCGAGCGTGTCCGGCTCGTTCTACATTTCGAACCACGTCGCCTCGGGCGTGTTCGTCGAGTACGGCGGCCGGTTCACCGTGTCGTCCGGTGGCACGGCGAGCGGTACGACGATCGGCCATGCCGGCCTGCAGACCGTGCTCGACGGCGGCGTCGCTTACGACACGAACGATCAGTACACGCAGTTCGTGTCGTCAGGCGGGAGCGCAATCGGCACGTTTGTCGACGATTTCGGCCAGCAGACGGTTTACTCGGGCGGGGTCTCGAGCGACACGGTGATCTCGGAGAACGGAAGCGAGGTTGTGTCGTCGGGCGGTCTCGCGATGAGTGCGACGGCAAGCCAGGGCGGTGCGCAGCAGGTGCTCCAGGGCGGTTCGGCCGTCGATACGCAGGTCGCGAGCGGCGGCCAGCAGTACGTGTCGTCGGGCGGCTTTGCGAGCGGCACGGTGGTGAAGAGCCAGGGTCATGTCTTCGTGAGCAGCGGCGCCACGCTGGTGGGCGCGACGCTGTTGTCGGGCGGGGCGTTCAGCGGCGAGACCGATGTGGCGCTCGTGAGCGGCACGGATCTGCTCGGCTCGTTCCAGATTTCAGGCAATGTCGCTTCCAACCTGCTGCTCGTCGACGGCGGCGAGCTCACGATCGTATCGGGCGGTCTCGCGAGCAACACGTGGATCGAGCAGTACGGCTCCGCGTTCGTGACGTCGGGCGGCAGCGCGGTCGGCACGCGGGACGACAACTGGCTGTACGTCTCGTCGGGCGGCTCGACGAGCGGCACGATCGTGACCAGCAACGGCGTCGAGGTCGTGTCCGCCGGCGGCACGACGACGGGCTCGGTGGTATCGGACTTCGGACAGGAGGTCGTGTCCTCGGGCGGCACCGCGAGCAGCGCAGTGATCGACAGCGGCGGCACGATGATTCTGTCGGGCGGCGGCGCGCTCGATACGACGGTCAACAGCGGCGGCCGGCAGACGATCTCGGCGGGCGGCCTGGCTATCTCTACGACAGTCGATGCGGGCGGCAGCCAGACGATCTCCGCCGGCGGCACGGCAAGCGGCACGCAGGTCGAGGCTGGCGGTACCGAGGCTGTCTCGGGCATGGGCTATGACGCGACGGTGTCGTCAGGCGCCACGCAAACCGTGTATGCGGGCGGGGTCGACAGCGGCGCGACGCTGGCGGGCGGCAGCCAGACCGTCAGCTTGGGCGGGACGGCCGACGGCGCGGTGGTGAGCAGCGGCGGCGTGCAGACGGTCGATGCGGGAGCGACCGCGAGCGGCACGACGATCAGCAGCAGCGGCACGGAAAATCTGTGGGGCAGCGGCTACAGCGAGATCGTGCTGTCGGGTGGCGTTCAGACGATCGAGGCGGGTGCGGTCGACAGCGGCGCGACGCTGGCGGGCGGCAGCCAGACCGTCAGTTTGGGCGGGACGGCCGACGGCGCGGTGGTGAGCAGCGGCGGCGTGCAGACGATCGACGCGGGCGCGACGGCGAGCGGCACGACGATCAGCAGCGGCGGCACGGAAAATCTGTCGGGCAAAGGCTATGGCGAGACCGTGCTGTCGGGCGGCAGCCAGACGATCGATGCCGGCAGCGTGGACAGCGGGGCAACAGTGTCGGGCGGGCGCCAGACGGTCGATTCGGGCGGGACGGCGTCGTCGGCGACGCTCGAAGCCGGCGGCTCGCAGACGGTCGACGCGGGCGCGACGGCGAACGACACCACGGTCAGCCGTGGCGGGGTGCAGACAGTCGACGCGGGCGCTACCGCGAGCGGCACGACGATCGGCAACGGCGGCACGGAAAATCTGTCGGGCAAGGGCGATGGCGAGACCGTGCTGTCGGGCGGCGAGCAAACGATCGAGGCGGGCGGCGTCGACAGCGGCGCGACCCTCGCCGGGGGCAGCCAGACGCTGCTGAGCGGCGGTCAGGCCGACGGCACGATCGTGGATAGCGGCGGCGTGCAGACGGTCTCGTCGGGCGGGACCGCGTCGGGCACGACGGTGAACGACGGCGGCACCCAGGCGCTGTACGGCGGCGCCGTGACGAGCGACACGACGATCAACAGCGGCGGCATACAGAGCATCAATTCGGGGGCGACCGCAAGCGGGTCGGTGCTGAGCGGCGGCGGCATCCAGGAAGTGGAGGCGGGCGGCAGCACACAGGCCACGCAGGTGGCCGGCGGCAGCGTGCAGAAGGTGGCGTCGGGCGGGGTCGCGTCGGGGACCGCCATCGAGGCCGGCGGCTCGCAGACGGTGAGTTCGGGCGGCGCCGCCGATCGCGCGACGGTCGGCAGCGGCGGCGTGCAGACGGTTTCGTCGGGCGGGATCGCGTCGGGCACGACGGTGAACGACGGCGGCACCCAGGCGCTGTACGGCGGCGCCGTGACGAGCGACACGACGATCAACAGCGGCGGCATACAGAGCATCGACTCGGGCGCGACGGGAAGCGGGTCGGTGTTGAGCGGCGGGGGAGCCCAGGAAGTGGGCGCGGGCGGCAGCGCGCAGGCTACACAAGTCGACAGCGGCAGCGTGCAGAAGGTGGCGTCGGGCGGGGTCGCGTCGGGGACCGCCATCGAGGCCGGCGGTGCGCAGGTGGCGAGTTCGGGCGGCGCCGCCGATGGCGGGATAGTCAGCAGTGGCGGCGTGCAGACAGTCGACGCGGGCGCGACCGAAAGCGGCACGACGATCAGTGGCGGCGGTACGGAGAACCTGTCCGGCAGCGGCAGTAGCGAGACCGTGCTGGCCGGCGGCACGCAGACGATCTATGCCGGCGCGGTAGACAGCGATACCCAGCTCGAAGGCGGCAGCCAGACGATCGGTTCGGGCGGTCTGGTCGAGGGCGCCCAGGTCTACAGCGCAGGGGTGCAGACCGTGCTGTCGGGCGCGCTGGCGTCGGGCACGTCGGTGCTGGGCGGCGGCGCGCTGATCGTCGACGCGGGCGGGGTCGCGAGCGCGGCAGCGCTGAGCGGCGCGGGCGCGACCGAATACCTGTACGGTAACGACTTCCACACGACCGCGAACAGCGGCAGCATGCAGATGGTCTACGCCGGCGGCGTGGCAGCCAGTGCCATGCTCGACGGCGGCACGCAGGTCATCGCGTCGGGCGGCCTCGCCAACCGGACGCAGATCGGCAGCGGCGGCGCGCAGACGGTGCTGTCAGGCGGCGTCGCAAGCGGCTCGGTGATCAACAGCGGCGGGTTGCAGACGGTGTCGTCGGGCGGCATGGCGCTCGGCACCACGGTATCGAGCGCCGGCATACAGGAGGTCTACACCGGCGGGATCGTCAGCGGTACCGCGGTGATGTCGGGCGGCATCGTGCAGGTGTACGGCACGGTGAGCGGCGCGGACATCGGCAGCAGCGGCACCGCGCAGATCGGTAACGGCGGCACGAACGGCAACCTCGACGGCAACGTCGTGGACAACGGCAAGCTGGTCATCGACCGTGCCGACGACGTCACGTACAAGAACGTCATCACCGGCGACGGCACGCTGGTCCAGGCCGGCCCCGGCACGTTGACGCTGCTCGGCAACGACGCGACGTTCTCCGGCACCACGCAGGTCACTTCGGGCACGCTGGCGGTCGGGACGCTGGCGAGTCCGGCCGCGGTGCTGGGCGGCACGGTGCAGGTCAGTTCGGCGGGCACGCTGGAGGGCCATGGCACGATCGCGGGCGAAGTCGTCAACAGCGGCACGGTGCAGCCCGGCGGCACGATCGGTACGCTGACGGTGACCGGCAACTACACGCAGGCCCCGACGGCGCAGTTGACGATCGAGGTCAGCCCGACGTCGGCGTCGCAGCTTTTCGTGACCGGCAGCGCGTCGCTGAACGGCAGCCTGGAGTTGCTCTACGACCCCGGCACCTACACTTCGAGCCATACCTACGTGATCGTCTCGGCGGGTTCGCTGAGCGGCGAATTCGATCGGGTCACCTCGGGCGGGCAGGGCACGGGCGAGGTGAGCCAGAGCGTGGCGTACGGGCCGACCACGGTCGAACTGGAGGCGAGCGGAACCCGTGTCGTCGATCCGGTCGATACCAGCATCTTCACGACGCTCGGCACGAGTCTGTCGCTCGCCACGCAGGCGACGGACGAGGCGCTGCTCGCCCGCCAGGCCGGGCAATGCGGCACGAGTTCGGCGAATGCGCCGTCGTGCGCGTCGGGCAGCGGCCGTCTATGGGCGACCGGCAGCGGCAACTGGCAGCATCTCGCCGGCAACGGCGCGACGCCGGGGTTCGGCACGCAGCAGTACCAGTTTCTGGCCGGATACGACTGGCAGGCGCTCCCTTCGACGACGCTCGGCGCCGCATTTGGCTATGGTCACGACGACGTGACCGAGGACGCCACGGGCGACAGCGCGCGTGCGGATACGCTGCGCACGGCGCTCTACGGAAGCCGGCGGGCCGGCCCGCTGCAGTTCTCGGGCGTGCTCTCGTATGCCTACGACGACATGTATACGAAGCGGCCGTTCGGCCACTCCGTCGGCACTGCTTACGGCAGCCTCGGCGGCAACGAAGTGGCGGCGGGCATGCAGGTCGCGCTGCCGCTGTCGTTCGGCGGAATCGGCATCACGCCGCGCGTCGGGATGCTGTACGCGTACCTGCACGGTCAGGGATTCGGCGAGACCGGCGCGGGCGGCCAGGACCTGACGGTCGGCACCGACAACGTGCGTAGCCTGCAACCGTATGTGGGCGTGGCGCTCGACAAGTCGTTCGGCGACAGCGTCAGACCCATCACGGTGGCGCTGGATCTCGGCTATACGCACGAATTGCTCGGCGACGCGCGCGCGGTGTCCGTGAGCGCGCAGGACGGCACGCCGTTCACCGCGCCCGGCGTGTCGCTGCCGCGCGGGCGCGTGAGCGTGGGCCTGCATATGGAGAGCACGCTCAGTCGCAACCTGCACCTCGGGATTGGCTACGGCGGCACGTTCGGAATGGGCTCCGGCTCGGAGCAGGGCGTGGATGTGACGATGCGGTACGTGTTTTGAGGCGGCCGGCTTTTTTCGCGAGCTGGCCGCACCGGGGCTCTTGCCGCGCCGTCGACTATGCAGCCCTGGCGCCGCCGACGCGCGCCTGCAGCATCTCGATGAACCGCGCGGCCGGCGGCGAGAGCGCGCCGCCGCGGCGCGTGACGATCCCGAAGCTTTGCGATTGCGACTGCAATGCGATCGGCAGGATGCGCAGCATGCCGTGGCGCGCGCAGAGTTTCGCGATGTCGGTTGGCAGCACCGAGACAAGGCCCGTGTCCTGCATCAGCAGCGTGATCGTCACGAACGTCGAGGCGGTCGAAATCGGGTTGGCCGGCATGGCGAGTCCCGCGAGATCCATTTCGCGCTCGACGAGCGCGCGCAGCGGCATCTGCGTCGGGTAGACCACCCAGCGGTGGCCGGCGAGGTCGCGCAGCGCCACGCCGTCGGGCAGCGGCGCGTGCGCGTGGCCGACCACGACGGACAGCGGCTCGTCGCGAATCTTCTGGTAGTGGTATTTTGCGGGCTGGTCGCTCACGGCCGAGCGCCCGATCACGAGGTCGAGGTGTCCCTCGTCGAGCTGCAGCAGCATCTTCGCGCTCGTGTCCTCGACGACCTCGATCGAGAGAGTCTGCTGGCTCGCGTGCAGCGCGTCGAGCACCGGCACGACGACCTCCGGAATCGCCCCCATGATCGAACCGATGGCAAGCCGGCCGCCGTGCCCGCTGCGAATCTCCGAGATGTCCTCGCACAGCGCGGCGAGATCGGTCGCGAGCAGCCGCGCGTAGCGGATCACGCAATGGCCGAACTGGTTCGGGATCATGCCGTTCTTCGAGCGCTCGAAAAGCGGCGCCTCGAGTATCGACTCCAGCTCGTGCAGCATCTTGCTCGCGGCCGATTGCGTCATCGTCATCGCGCCCGCGGCCTTGTGCAGCGACTTGTGCTCGTCGAGCGCGATCAGCAGTTGCAACTGACGAACCCGCAGCCTCGAAAGCAACGCATCCAGGGTTTTCATCTAAGTCGAAAAAGCGATCACGAGATGGAAATTTCTCAATATACAGGCACGAAAGGCCGACCGTATAGTGTCGACCGGAGACAGCTTCGGCGCCGTTCAGGCGGCGCCCCAGAAGGATGGATAAATGGCCACGATCAACGATCCGCCCGCCGCACTCGCCCCCTCTTCCCCGGTCGTCCGGCTGCATCGCGCCGACGACGTCGTCATCGCCCGTTCCCAGCTCGTCGGCGGCACGGCGCTGCCCGGCGAGCACGTGACGGTGGCGGGACTGATTCCGCCCGGACACAAGCTGGCCGTGCGCGCGATCGGACAGGGCGAGGCCGTGCGCCGCTACGGCCAGATCATCGGTTTCGCGAGCCGGCCGATCGCGCCGGGCGAGCACGTGCACACGCACAACCTCGCGATGGGCGAGTTCCAGCGCGATTACGCGTTCTGCGCCGACGCGAAGCCGACCCGCTTCGCCGAGTCGCCCGCGACGTTCGAGGGCATCGTGCGCGCGGACGGACGCGTCGCGACGCGCAACTACATCGGCATTCTCACGTCGGTCAACTGCTCGGCGACGGTCGCGCGTGCGATCGCCGACCGCTTTCGCCGCGACATCCATCCCGAGGCGCTTGCCGACTTCCCGAACGTGGACGGCGTCGTCGCGCTCACGCACGGCGTGGGCTGCGCGGTCGATCCGGAAGGCGAGGGGCTCGCCATTTTGCAGCGCACGCTCGGCGGCTACGCGATCCATCCGAACTTCGCGGCGGTGCTCGTGATCGGGCTCGGCTGCGAGACCAACCAGATCACGCGGCTCATCGAGAAGCAGCATCTGGACGGCATGGTCGCGGCGGGCCGCATCCACACCTACAACATTCAGGACGCGGGCGGCACGGTCAAGTCGATCGCGCGCGGCGTCGAACTCGTGCGCGGTTTGCTCGCGCAGGCGAACGACGCGCGGCGCGAGCCGGTGCCGCTCTCGCACCTCGTCGTCGGCCTGCAGTGCGGCGGCTCGGACGGCTACTCGGGCATCTCGGCGAACCCGGCGCTCGGCGCGGCCGTCGATCTGCTCATCGCGAACGGCGGCACGGCGATCCTCTCCGAAACGCCCGAAATCTACGGCGCCGAACATCTGCTCACGCGCCGCGCGGCGAGCCCCGGCGTGGCCGGCAAGCTCGTCGACCGCATCCGCTGGTGGGAAGACTACTGCGCGCGCAACCACGCGGCGATGGACAACAACCCGTCGGCCGGCAACAAGGCGGGCGGCCTCACCACCGTGCTCGAAAAATCGCTCGGCGGCATCGCCAAGGCGGGCCACACGAATCTCGTCGACGTCTACGAGTACGCGCAGCCGGTCACGGCGAAGGGGCTCGTGTTCATGGATACGCCCGGCTACGACCCGATCTCGGCGACGGGCCAGGTGGCGGGCGGCGCGAACCTGATCTGCTTCACGACGGGGCGCGGCTCGGCGTACGGCTGCGCGCCGACGCCTTCGCTCAAGATCGCGACCAACGAGGCGCTGTGGCAGCGCCAGCAGGACGACATGGACCTGAACTGCGGGCCGATCCTCTCGGGCGCGAAGTCGATCGAGGAAACGGGCGCCGAGCTGTTCCGGCTCATGCTCGCGGTGGCCTCGGGCCAGCGCTCGCGCAGCGAGATTCACGGCTACGGGCAGAACGAATTCGTGCCCTGGCAGATCGGCGCGATCACCTGAAGACGCGCGGCGATCGGGGTCCACCGGACCGACCGTAGGACCACCGGGCCGCCGAACCGTCGGGCGATTGCGATATCCCTCCACACCACGAACCGGACCATGGCGAATTCGTTCAAAAAGCCCTACAGGGGCGTGTTCCCGGTCGTACCGACCATCTTCGACGAGGAAGGCCGGCTCGACCTCGACGGCCAGAAGCGTTGCGTCGATTTCATGATCGACGCGGGCTCGAACGGCCTGTGCATCCTCGCGAACTTCTCCGAGCAGTTCGCGCTCTCCGACGCCGAGCGCGACGCGGTGATGCGCGCGGTGCTCGAACACGTCGCGGGCCGCGTGCCCGTCATCGTGACGACGACGCACTTCAGCTCGCTCGTCTGCGCCGCGCGCAGCCGCGCCGCGCAGGACGCGGGCGCGGCGATGGTCATGATCATGCCGCCGTACCACGGCGCGACGATCCGCGTCGGTGAACGTGCGGTGTTCGAGTTCTTCGCGGACGTCTCGAACGCGATCGACGTGCCCATCATGATCCAGGACGCGCCCGTGGCCGGCACGCCGCTTTCGGCCGCGTTCCTCGCGAAGATGGCGCGCGAGATCGGGCACGTCTCGTACTTCAAGATCGAGACGGCCCAGGCCGCGGCGAAGCTGCGCGAGCTGATCGAGCTGGGCGGCGACGCCGTGGTCGGCCCGTGGGACGGCGAGGAGGCGATCACGCTGATGCCGGACCTCGAGGCGGGCGCGACGGGCGCGATGACGGGCGGCGGCTATCCCGACGGCATCCGCCTGATCGTCGACGCCTACGCGGCCGGCGATGCCGAGCGCGCGGCCGCGCTCTATCAGCAGTGGCTGCCGCTCATCAACTACGAGAACCGCCAGTGCGGTCTCGCGGCCTGCAAGGAACTGATGAAGGCGGGCGGCGTGATCCGCTCGGCGGCGCTGCGCCGTCCGCTCGCGCCGGTTCATCCGGCGACGCGCGAGGGGCTGCTGCGCGTCGCGCGGCGACTCGATCCGCTGGTCCTGCGCTGGGGGCGTTGAACGATGCCGATTCCGACCGATTTGATCATTGGGCAGCGCGCCGTGCCGGGTAAAAACGGCACGATTCGCGCCGTCGACGCAGCGAGCGGCGCCGCGCTCGAACCGGCGTTCGGCGGCGCGACGCCGGCGGACGTCGAGGCGGCCGGCGCGGCGGCGTGGCAGGCGTTCGACGCCTATCGCGAGACCTCGCCCGACGCGCGCGCCCAGTTTCTCGAGGCGATCGCGCAGAACGTACACGACCTCGGCGACGTGCTCGTCGAGCGCTGCATGGCCGAGAGCGGGCTGCCGCGCGCGCGGCTCGAGGGCGAGCGCGGGCGCACCGTCGGCCAGTTGCGGATGTTCGCCGAAGTCGTGCGCAACGGCGACTGGCTCGGCGCGCGCCTCGACCCGGCGCAGCCCGGGCGCAAGCCGCTGCCGCGCGTCGATCTGCGGCTGCGCCACGTCGCGCTCGGTCCCGTCGCCGTGTTCGGCGCGAGCAACTTTCCGCTGGCGTTCTCGGTGGCCGGCGGCGACACGGCCTCGGCGCTCGCGGCCGGCTGTCCCGTCATCGTGAAGGCGCATTCGGCTCATCCCGGCACGAGCGCGCTCGTCGGCGCGGCGGTGAAAAAAGCGGCGGCCGACTGCGCGATGCCCGACGGCACGTTCTCGCTGCTGTTCGACGCGGGCATCGAGGTCGGCCAGGCGCTCGTGAAGAACCCGCGCGTCAAGGCGGTCGGCTTCACGGGCTCGCGCCGCGGCGGCGTCGCGCTGATGAACCTCGCGGCGGCGCGCCCCGAGCCGATTCCCGTCTACGCCGAAATGAGCAGCATCAATCCCGTCCTGCTGTTTCCGGCGGCGCTGAATGCGCGCGCGGAGGCGATCGGCGCGGCGTTCGCGGCTTCGCTCACGCTCGGCGCCGGGCAGTTCTGCACGAACCCGGGGCTCGTCCTTGCGGTCGACGGGCCGGACCTCGACCGCTTCGTCGTGGCGGCCTCGAAGGCGCTCGCGGACATCCCGGCCGCGACGATGCTCACGCCCGGCATTCACGCGGCCTACGAGTCGGGCGTCGCGCGCACGGCGGCGCATCCCGACGTGACGACGCTCGCGCGCGGCCTCGCGGCCGAGGGCGCGAACCGCGGCCGTGCCGCGCTGTTTTCGACGACGGCCGAGGCGTTCGAGGCCGACCCGGACCTGCACGACGAGGTGTTCGGCGCGGCCGGGCTGATCGTGCGCTGTCCCGACCGCGAGACGATGCTCGTGCTCGTGGAAAAGCTCGAAGGACAACTGACGGTGGCGCTACACATCGACGAGGCTGATTACGAGAGTGCGCGCGCGTTTCTGCCGGCGCTCGAACGGCGCGCCGGCCGCGTGCTCGCGAACGGCTTCGGTACGGGCGTGGAGGTCGGGCATGCGATGGTGCACGGCGGCCCGTATCCGGCCACGTCGGACGGACGCTCGACCTCGGTCGGCAGCCTCGCGATCGCGCGGTTCCTGCGGCCCGTCAGCTATCAGGATTTACCCGAGGCGCTGTTGCCGGCCGCGCTGCGGGAGGCCAATCCGCTCGGTCTGAACCGGCGCGTGGACGGCAGGCTGCAGATCGCGCCGCGCGGGTCGTAACGCCGCGCAAGCGAGCGGGTCTGCGTCGATGACGCCCGCTTGAGCCAATCGAGCCGACGGGCCGATCGGCGTGCCTATCGGTTCAGGCGGTTCAGGCGGTTCGAGCAGCTCAAGCGGCTCGAGCGGCACTCATCGGCGCAGGCGAGACCCGGCGCACGCATTCCGCGCAGACACAACGAGGGCGCACCGCGCCCGACAAGGCAAGGAGACAGGCCAAATGGAAGCAACGCACGTAGGCGCAGTCCGCATGTCCAGCACGCGATGGAAGATTTTCGTGCTGCTGCTCACGCTCGTATCGCTGAACTACATCGACCGCGCCGCGCTCTCGGTCGCCATGCCGACCATCGCGCAGGAGTTCCGGATGACGCCCGAGCGGCAGGGGCTCATCCTGAGCGCGTTCTTCTGGACCTATCTCTTCATGCAGGTGCCCTCGGGCGTGCTGGCCGACCGCTTCAAGCCGCGCGCCGTGATCGCGGCCGCGGCGATCGGCTGGGGCTTCTTCCAGGCCGTCGGCGCCGCCAGCGTCGGCTGGTTCTCGCTGCTGCTCACGCGCTTCGGCCTCGGCATCAGCGAGGCGCCGATCTATCCGGCCGGCGGCAAGCTCAACGCGATGTGGCTCACGCAGAACGAGCGCACGCGCGGCGCGGCGCTGCTCGACGGCGGCTCGGCGCTCGGCTCGGGCGTCGGCGCGGTGGTCACGGCGCTCCTGATGGGCTGGCTCGGCTCGTGGCGCGCGGCGTTCGTCGTGGCCGGCGGCGGCACGATCCTGTGCGGCCTCTGGGCCTGGTGGTACATCCGCAACATGCCGCGCGAGCATCCGCGCATCAACGAGGCCGAGGCGGCCTACATCGAGCAGGCGCTGGCCGAGGAGGACCGCCACGAGCCGCAGGCCGAGGCCGGCACCTCGCTGCTGAGCTTCTTCCGCTATCGCTCGGTCTGGGCGATGTGCGTGAGCCACACCTGCACGAACCTGATCTTCTACGGCCTGATGACCTGGCTGCCGACCTACCTGTACAAGGCGCACGGCTTCGACCTCAAGTCGATGGGCAACGCGACGTTCCTGATCTTCGCGATGGGCTTCGTCGGCGAGGTCGTCGGCGGCTGGATCGCCGACCGCAGCAAGGCGCAGGGCACGGGCGCGAACTTCGTGTACCGCACGATGATGATGGTCGGCGCCGCGGCCGTGGCGCTGTCGATGTGCGCCGTCGCGTATGCGGGTTCGCCGTTCGCGGTCGTGATGCTGTTGTGCGTGTCGCTTTTCTTCGTGCGCTGGTGCGGCGGCTGCAACTGGGCGACGCCGTCCATGCTCGCGACGCGCCGGCGCGCCGGCACGCTATGCGGCATCATGAACTTCGTCGGCAACATCGCGGGCATCTTCGTACCGATCTTCATCGGCTTCATCGTCCAGCACACGGGTTCGTACTTCCTCGCGCTGATGTTTTTCGTCGCCGTGGCGATCGTGCAGATGCTCTGCACGCTGTTCATCAACTACGAGAAGAAGCTGGCGGTCTGACGAAGACCGGACGGCAGGACGGCAGGACGATTCGGGGGGCGGAGAATTGCTGCAGAGGCGCTTATACGCGGGCCCGGATCTGGCGCGGGCCCACAGCATCGACGAGTTGCGCGGCCTCGCGCGCCGGCGCGTGCCGAACTTCTGTTTCGAGTACCTCGAGGGCGGCGCGGAGGACGAGCTGACGCTGCGGCGCAACCGCGACGTGTTCGGCGAGATCGCGTTCAGGCCGCGCTCGCTCGTGGACGTCTCGCGCCGCAACGTCGGCATCACGCTGTTCGGCAAGCCGAGCGCGGCGCCGTTCCTGATCGGCCCGACCGGTTTCAGCGGACTGCTCGCGCACGAGGGCGACCTCGCGCTCGCCGGCGCGGCCGCGGAAGCCGGCATTCCGTTCGTGCTCAGCAACGCGTCGACGACGTCGCTCGAGGACGTCGTGCGGCGCGCGGGCGGGCGCGTCTGGATGCAGGTCTATATGTACCGCAACCGCGCGTTCGTCGAGAAGCTGGCGCGCCGCGCGCTCGCGGCGAACGTCGAGGCGCTCGTGCTGACGACCGACAGCGCGGTGTTCGGCAAGCGCGAGTGGGACATGCGCAATTACGCGCGGCCGCTCGAACTCGACTGGCGCAACCGGCTCGACGCGGCCCTGCATCCGCGCTGGATGTTCGACGTGCTGGTGCCGCACGGCATGCCGCGCTTCGCGAACCTGGGCGACCTGCTCGCGCCGGGGCAGGACAGCGTGCGCGGCGCGGCCCAGGCGCTGGCGCGAGCTCGACCCGTCGCTCGCGTGGGAGCACGTGCGCTGGCTGCGCGAGCGCTGGCCGAACCGGCTGATCCTCAAGGGGCTGCTCGGCGCCGAGGACGCGGCGCTGGCCGTGGCCGCCGGCGCGGACGGCATCGTGCTGTCGAACCACGGCGGGCGGCAGCTCGACGGCGCGGTCTCGGCGATGGACGTCCTGCCCGAGGTGGTCGCGCGCGTGGACGGTCGCCTCGCGGTGCTGCTCGACGGGGGCTTTCGACGCGGCGCGGACATCGTGAAGGCGATGGCGCTCGGCGCCGACGGCGTGTTGCTCGGCCGCGCGACGAGCTACGGCCTCGCGGCCGGCGGTCGGCGCGGCGTCGCGCGCGCGATCGAGATTCTGAAGAGCGAGGTGGACCGCGTGCTCGGGCTGCTCGGCTGCACGGACGTGGACGAGCTCGACGCGCGCTACCTCGACTGGCCCCGCCATGCTTCGCCGCGCGAATCCGACGAGCCGCGCATGCAGGTGGTTTCTTCCTTTCCATGACATGCCGCCCGGGCGGCGACACGATAGATCAAGACCATGACAGACAAGATCCAGATTCCCGCGCGCATCCGGCGCGTCGGCATGATCGGCCTCGGGCTGATGGGCGAGGCGATCGCGCACAACGTCCTGACGCACGGCTTTGCGCTGACGGTGCTCGCGCACCGCAGCCGCGACGCCGTGGAGGCGCTGGTGGCGCGCGGCGCCGCCGAGGCGGCCTCGGCCGAAGCGCTCGCGCGCGACGTGGACGTGGTGCTGATCAGCGTGACGGGCACGCCGCAGGTGCGCGACGTGCTCGTGCGCGAGCGGGGGCTGCTGGCGGGCGCGCATGCCGGCCTCATCGTCGTCGACGCGACGACGGCCGACCCGGAGTTCGCGCAGGAAGCCGCGACGGCGCTCGCGGCGCGCGGCGCGCAGTTCCTCGACGCGCCCGTGAACCGCACGCCGAAGGAGGCGCGCGAAGGGCGCCTGAACGTGCTCGTCGGCGGCGCGGCCGAGCTGGTCGAGACGGTGCGGCCGCTCTTCGACACGTTCGCGGAGACGGTCCATCACCTCGGCGCGCTGGGCTCCGGCTATCGCGCGAAGCTGATCCACAACTTCGTCGCGCAGGCGAACGCCGTCGTGCTGGCCGAGGCGTTCGGCACGGCCGCGAAGGCGGGGCTGAACCTGCGCGCGTTCACGGACCTGTGCCGGCTGAGCGGCGCGCACAGCCGGACGTTCGACCGCATCGTGCCGTTCGTGCTCGAAGGCGACGACAGCGGCCAGCAGTTCGCGCTGCGCAATGCGTTGAAGGACATGCGCGCCTACACGCGGCTGGCCGGCGAATACGCGTCGACGGCGATCGTCGCCGAGGCCGCGCGCCAGGTCTATCTGCTTGCGACCAACCTCGGCCACGGCGACCGCTACGTGCCGCATCTGTTCGACGTCGTGGGCGAGCTGAACGGCGTGCCGGTGCGCGCTGCGTCCTGAAAAGCGCCTGAACTCAAGACGCGAGGCGGGCGCGGCGCCTGCGGCCCCCGGGCCGCGGCCCGGCGCGCGCGACCGTGCCCGACCGCGAGAACCGTAGCCGCCAGGCGAAATCCGTATTCCCGCCGGGCGGCGGGATGGCCTAAAGTCGCCGGGATGACCTGGAGCATCCGATGGCACTGCATCTCGATCTGGCGGACATGCGGCTCTTCGTGAACATCGCGGAGAGCCGCAGCCTTACGCGGGGCGCGGAGCGCTCCGGCATTTCGCTGCCGGCCGCGAGCCTGCGCATCAAGAATCTGGAGGACGGCATCGGCGCGAAGCTGCTCTACCGCGCGAGCACCGGCGTCACGCTGACGCCGCCCGGCGACACGCTGCTGCACCACGCCCGCGTCGTGCTCCAGCAGATCGAGCGTCTCAAGGGCGACCTGCAAGCTTACACGGACGGCGTCAAGGGGCATCTGCGCATCGCGGCGAATACGACGGCGATCACCGAGATGCTGCCGGCCGCGCTGAGCCGCTTTCTCGCCAGCCATCCCGACGTCGACGTCGAGTTGCGCGAGCGCCTCTCCGGCGACATCGTGAAGGCCGTCGGCGAAGGCATGACCGACATCGGCATCGTCGCCGGCAACGTGCTGACCGAAGGGCTCGAAGTGATGCCGTACCGGCAGGACCGGCTCGTCATCGCGGTCGCGGCCGGGCATCCGCTCGCGAGCCACGACGCCATCGACTACCGCGACACGCTCGACTACGACTTCGTCGGCCTGCCCGAGGGCAGCGCGATCCACGCGTTCTCGGTGCAGGCCGCGCGCGTGCTGAACCGGCCGCTGCGCATGCGCATCCACGTCGGCAACTTCGAGGCCGCCTGCCGGATGATCGAGATGGGCGTCGGCATCGGCATGCTGCCCGAACTGCCGGCGCGCCGCTACGAGAAGCAGATGCAGATCCGCATTCTCGCGCTCAACGACGACTGGGCCGTGCGCAACCTGAAGATCTGCACGCGCAGCCTCGAAGCGCTGCCCGGGTTCGCCCGCGAGCTCATCACGCAGTTGACGAACGAGGCGCGCTGAACGCGCCGGCTCCCGTTCGTTGAGCCGACCTTCGCGCCGATTTCCGCTTCAACCGAGCAGCGGACCGACTTCCGCGATTTCCGGCATCGCGGCCACGCGCTCGAACAGCCGCCGCATCTCGGCCTCCGACGCCGCCTCGCCGAACGCCGCGAGCCGCAGCGCCTTCGCGCGCAGCTCGTCGCGCGCGAGCGTGTTGCCGGGGTCGCCCTTCGGCTCGTCGACGCGCGCGCGCAGCGTGCGTCCGTCCGTCGTCGTCACCGTCACCTTGCCGATCCAGCGCGCCGGATAGGCGGCGTCGACCTCGGGGTCGAGCACCATCCGCACCTTGTCGCCGAACGCGCGCACGCGCGCCTCGCTGAACTGGTCCGCGAATTCGTTCAGGCCCGCGTTGCGGTGCAGCGCGATGAGGCCGAGCACCGTGCCCATCGAGAACTTCGCCTGATGCACGGTCTTAGGATCGACGACGGGGCCGAGCACGTCGAGCGCGCCCTGGTGCACGTGTGCCGTTACCTGCGCGACGTCGTCGGCCGCGAGCCCGTGTTCGGTCATCGCGAGGAGCAAGGCGTCGGCGGCCGGATGCGTGTGCCGGCACGACGCGTGGTACTTGAACGACGTTTCGGCCAGCGCCCAGCGCGTGCCGAGCCGGTCGACGAGCCGCGCCGGGTCCGCGTCGCCCGACATGCCGGCCGCCATGCCCTGCGCGCCGTCGAAGATGCGCGAGGCGCCCGTGAAGCCGTCACGGGCGAGGAACGCGGCCATCAGTCCGTTAGCGGCGGCCCGCGCGGTATGCAATTGCTTGGAGTCCGCGCCGTCGCGCAGGAATTCCCACAGGCCGGCCGCCTGGGTGCCGGCCGAGCCGAACGCGTGCAGCATCTGCGCCGCGGAGAGGTTCAGCATCCGGCCCGCCGTCGCCGCGGCGGCCAGCGTGCCGGCCGTGCCGGTCGTGTGGAACACGCGGTAGTGCGAGCGGCCGAGAAATTCGCCGACGCGGATGCCGACCTCGTAGCCCGCCGCCGCGCCCGCGATCAGCGCGCGGCCCGACAATTTCTCCTGCTGCGCGACGGCGAGCGCGACCGGGAACACCACGGTCGCCGGATGCAGCACCGAGCCGTTGTGCACGTCGTCCTGCTCGGCGTAGTGCGACGCCGCCGCGTTGACCATCGCGGCGAAGTAGGGCGTCGTGCGCCGCCGCGAGATCAGCACCTCGGCGTGGCCGCCCGTGCCGCCCATCTGCCGCGCGAACGCCTCGATCGTCTCGACCGGCCGCGCGCCCTTGCCCGCGAGCGCGGAGCCGGCCCAGTCGAGAAAGAGGTCCTCGGCGCGCGCGACGACCGCGTCGGGCAGATCGGAAAACTGCAGCGACGCCGCGAAGGCGGCTAGTTCCTTGCCGGGATGCGTGCTCATGCCGGTGTCTCCGTATGCGATGCGTGAGAAAGCGCCGCGATCTGCGCGGCGGAAAAGCCGAGTTCGGCCAGCACCGCTTCGGTGTGCTGGCCGAGCGCCGGCACGCCGTCCATGCGCGCCTCGAACGCGCTCGACGAGCCGGGCGGACGCAGCGCGGGCAGCCTGCCCTGCGGTGAGTCGATCTCGACCCAGCGCCCGCGCGCGTGCAGTTGCGGATGCGCGTAGACGTCGGCCATCGCGTTGACGTGCGCGTTCGCGATCTGCGCGGCGTCGAGCCGCTCGATCACCTGCGCCGCGGTCAGCCGCGAAAAATGTTCGACGACGAGGGCCGAGAGCGCCTCTCGTGCGGCCGAGCGCTTGAAGTTCGCGTCGAAGCGCGGGTCCGTCGCGAGCTCGGGCTGTTGCAGCACGACCTCGCAGAACGCCTTCCATTCGCGCTCGTTCTGCAGGCCGAGCATCACCTGGCGGCCGTCGCCGGCCGGGAACGGGCCGTAGGGGTAGATCGTCGCGTGCGAGGCGCCCGCGCGCGGCGGCGGCGACTGACCGTCGAACGCGTAGTACATCGGGTAGCCCATCCACTCGACCATGCTTTCGAGCATCGAGACGTCGAGGCGCGCGCCCAGGCCGGTGCGCCCGCGTTGCAGCAGCGCGGCGAGGATCTGGCTGTAGGCGACCATGCCGGCCGCGATGTCGGCGATCGAGCAGCCCGCCTTCGACGGCGTATCCGGCGTGCCCGTCACCGAGAGAAAGCCGGCTTCGCTCTGGATCAGCAGGTCGTAGGCCTTGCGGTCGCGATAGGGGCCATCGCCGCCGTAGCCGGAGATGTCGCAGACGATGAGCGTCGGGTGATCGCGGTGCAGCGCGTCGAAGCCGAGCCCGAGCCGCTCGGCCGCGCCGGGCGCGAGGTTCTGCACGAGCACGTCGGCTTTTGCCACGAGCCGGCGCAGCGCCTCGGCCGCGAGCGGCGCCTTCAGGTCGAGCTCGACGCTTTCCTTTGAGCGGTTGGTCCAGACGAAATGCGACGAGAGCCCGCGCACGCGTTCGTCGTAGCGGCGCGCGAAGTCGCCCGCGCCGGGCCGTTCGATCTTGATCACGCGCGCGCCGAGGTCGGCGAGCTGGCGCGTGCAGAACGGCGCGGCGATCGCGTGTTCGAGCGAGACCACGGTGATGCCGTCGAGCGGTCGCATGGCTTCGCCTCCTCAGAACGAACGCGGCAGCCCGAGCACGTGCTCGGCGACGTACGACAGGATCAGGTTCGTCGAGATCGGCGCGACCTGGTAGAGGCGCGTCTCGCGGAACTTGCGCTCGACGTCGTACTCGGCCGCGAAGCCGAACCCGCCGTGGAACTGCAGGCACGCGTTGGCGGCTTCCCACGACGCGTCGGCCGCGAGCAGCTTCGCCATGTTCGCTTCCTCGCCGCAGGGCTCGTGCGCGTCGAAGCGCGCGCAGGCCTTGAAGCGCATCAGGCTCGCGGCCTCGGTGTTCACGTAGGCGCGCGCGATCGGAAACTGCACGCCCTGGTTCTGCCCGATCGGGCGGCCGAACACGATGCGCTCGTTCGCGTACTTCGTCACCTTCTCGATGAACCAGTACGCGTCGCCGAGGCATTCGGCGGCGATCAGCGTGCGCTCGGCGTTCAGCCCGTCGAGAATGTAGCGAAAGCCCTTGCCTTCCTCGCCGATCAGGTTTTCCGCAGGAATTTCGAGGTTGTCGAAGAACAGCTCGTTGGTCTCGTGGTTGACCATGTTCGCGATGGGTCGCACCTCCAGGCCGTGGCCGGTCGCCTCGCGCAGGTCCACCATGAAGATCGACATGCCGTCGGACTTGCGCGCGACCTCGGCGAGCGGCGTCGTGCGCGCGAGCAGGATCATGAAGTCCGAATGCTGGATGCGCGAGATCCACACCTTCTGGCCGTTGATCACGTAGCGGTCGCCTTGCTTCACGGCCGTGGTCTTGATCTTCGTGGTGTCCGTGCCCGTCGTCGGCTCGGTGACGCCCATCGACTGCAGACGCAGCTCGCCGCTCGCGATCTTCGGCAGGTAGTGGCGCTTCTGCGCCTCGGAGCCGTGGCGCACGAGCGTGCCCATGTTGTACATCTGGCCGTGGCAGGCGCCGGAGTTGCCGCCCGAGCGGTTGATCTCCTCCATGATGACCGAGGCCTCGGTCAGACCGAGACCCGAACCGCCGTACTCCTGAGGAATCAGCGCGGCGAGCCAGCCGGCCTGCGTCAACGCGTCGACGAAGGCTTCGGGGTAGCCGCGCGCTTCGTCGATCTTGCGGAAATAGTCGGGCGGAAACTGTGCGCACAGGTCGCGCACCGCCTCGCGAATGTCGCCGAACCCTTCGTCTCCCAATGCCTTGAATGTCATGAGGGCGTCCTCTTCCTTGCTTCGCCGGCGGTTTTTAGATGAATGGTCCTGCTGTGCGCTGCGCCTGCCGGAGGATCGCCAGCATGCGCGCGCCGTGTGCGGCTGGCAATTCGGAAGTTCGGAAGGGACGCTTTGCGTGCCCTTAACCGATGCTCGCTTACCCTGGTCGGCGCGCGGCCCGCGCTCGCGAAGGCTTGTGCCGGCGGCCCCTTAACCGCGGGCTAAGCAGGGCTTAGGCACTTTCGAATTGTGTCGGCGCACTCGATGCAGCAGGCTTTTCTTCCGGATCATCGGGAATGCGACACGTGGATATCGACTATCTGAAGCAGTGGGTGGGCCGCACGGAAACGCGCACCGACACGATCGCGCCCGTGCCCATCGACGCGCTCAACGCGCTGCTCGATCGCGACGACGCGCCGGCGTCGCCGGGCGACGCCGTGCCGCCGCTCTGGCACTGGCTCTACTTCCTGCCCGTCGTGCGCAGCTCGCTCGTCGGCCCCGACGGCCACCCGATGCGCGGCGGCTTCCTGCCGCCGGTGCCGTTGCCGCGCAGGATGATCGCGGGCGGGCGCGTCGAGTATCCGGGGCAACTGCGCGTGGGCGACACCGTCACGCGCCGCGCGCAGATTCTGCGCGTCGATCACAAGGCGGGGCGCACCGGCGACCTCGTGTTCGTCACGGTGCGCAACGAACTGACGACGCCGCGCGGGACCGCGCTCGTCGAAGAGCAGGACATCGTCTACCGCAACGTCGCGCCGCCCGGAACGGCGCCGCCGCCGACGCAACTGGCGCCGGCCGGGCATCTGTGGGACCGCAAATTCACGCCCGACGAAGTTGTCCTGTTCAAGTTCTCGGCGCTCACGCTCAACGGCCACCGGATTCACTACGACCATCCGTACGTGACCCAGGTCGAGGGCTATCCCGGCCTCGTCGTGCATGGGCCGTTGATCGCCGTGCTGCTGGCGGACCTCGTGCGCCGCCACGTGCCCCGGCGCGCCGTGAAGCGCTTCGCGTACCGAGCGGTGAGCCCGACGTTCCACACCGCGCCGTTCTTCCTGTGCGGCACGCCCGAGGGCGAGAACGGCGCGTCGCTCTGGTCGAAGAGCGTCGAGGGGCAACTGGCGATGCAGGCCGACGCGGTGTTCGGATAGCGTGCCGCCGCCGGGGCGCGCGTCATGTAGCCCGTCGTGACGGGAGCGGCCGGGCGCACGATTTCAATAGAACGGAAAGGGAGGAGACACTCATGCAAACGGAACTCCATGCGCAGCAGTCGGCGCGCGACCTCGTCGCGAGACTCGACCGGCTGCCGGCGTGGCCGCACTCGATGTCGGTGATCTGGGTCGTCGGCGCCGGCTACCTGATCGCGTTCTTCGACATCACCAACGTCGCGTTCGGCCTGCCCGTCTTCAGCAAGGTGCTGCACCTGAGCACCCAGCAGCAGGCGCTGCCGATCACGGCGAGCCTCGTCGGCTACGTGGTCGGCGCCTGGCTGAACAGCAACTTCGCCGACGCGGCCGGACGGCGGGCCGGCATCGCGATGGCGACCGTGCTGTTCTCGGTCGGCTGCATCGCCACGACGTTCTCGTCGGGCCTCTCGTCGATGGTGATCGGCCGCTTCGTCACGGGCATGGGGATCGGTGCGGAGATCGCCGTGATCTCCGCGTACATCGGCGAGATGGCGCCCGCGCCCGTGCGCGGCCGCTACACGGGGCTCGCCAACGTGTTCGCGATGGTCGGCCAGGGCGTCGTGCCGATCGTCGCGCTCGCGCTCGTGCCGAACTTCGCGTGGGGCTGGCGCGCGATGTTCCTGCTCGGCGCGCTCGGCGGCTTCACGCTGTTCGCGTTCCCGTGGCTGCCCGAGTCGCCGCGCTGGCTGCTCAGCAAGCACCGCGTCGCCGACGCCGAGACCATCGTCGCGGCCGCCGAGGCCCACTACGTGCGCCGCACGGGCCGCGCGCTGCCGCCGCTCGCCGACGCCGCGCCCGAAGTCGAGGCGAAGGGCTTCCCGACCTTCGCGCTGTTCAAGCCGCCGTTCGCGGGCCGCCTCGCGCTGCTCTTCGTGCTCTGGTTCGTCTGGTATATCGGCACCTACACGTGGCTCGGGCTCGGGCCGACGTTCTTCGTCTCGAAGGGCTATACGCTGACGGGCAGCATCCTGTTCATGCTCGCGAGTTCAGTCGGCTATCCCGTGGGCTCGCTGCTCGCGACCGCGATCGGCGACACGTTCGAGCGCAAGCACACGATCCTGGCCGGGATGCTGCTGTGGACCGTCTGCTTCGTCGCGATCGGCGTCGCCGCTGCGCCGGCCCTCATCTACGTGGCCGTGTTCCTGCTCGCCGGTTCGCTCGGCTTCTTCCTGCCGCTGATGTACGCGCTGACGGCCGAGAGTTTCCCGACCCGGGCGCGCGCGACGGGCGTTTCGCTGACCGACGGCGCCGGCCACCTCGGCGGCGCGGTCGGCCCGATTCTCGCGCTGGCCGTCTACGCGTGGGGCGGCATCGGCTCGGGCTTCACGACGGTGTTCCTGTTCATGGCCGTCACGGGTGCGCTGACCGCCATGCTGCTGCCGTTCACCGTGAAGGCGACGCGCCGCTCGCTCGAAGTGGTGACGCGCGAGACCGCGCCGGACGACGCGCTGCCGGCCGGGTTCGAAGCCGAGAAGTTCGGGCGTTCGTGAAGGAGCAGGGGAGAAACGAGGGGGAAAAAGAAAGGCCGGACGCGGCGCGCGCCCGGCCCCGATGACGACGCGGGTCGGGAGGGTGTCCCGCGCTTTGCGTTCAGCCCGCGAGTTTGCGGAACGTTTCGAGCACGGCGTCGCCGCGGAACGGCTTCACGATCCAGCCCTTCACGCCGGCGGCCTTGCCGCGCTCCTTCATCGCCGGGCTGCTTTCCGTCGTCAGCATGATCACGTTGACGCTCGTGTTGCCGAGTTCGCTGCGGATCTTCTCGGCCATCGTCAGGCCGTCCATGTTCGGCATGTTCACGTCGCTGACGACGAGCCGGATGCCCGGGTCGGCCTTCAGCTTGCCGAGCCCGTCCTTGCCGTCCACGGCCGTCGCGACGTCGAGGCCGTTGCGGGTCAGGAAGCCCGCCACCTCGTCGCGCACCGTGCTCGAATCGTCCACCACCAGGATCTTCGCCATCGTTTCTCTCCAGTCACGTCCAGCATGCCGTGAGGCGCGCCGCGCCGCACGCGCGTTCAAAAGTCGTTCAAAACAGTTCGAGCTCGCCGCCGTCGACGAGCGCGTCGACCTCATACACGGTTTCCGCGAAGTCCTCGGGCAGCCAGTTCAGGCTGAACACGAAGCGCTGGTCGACCGTCACCGAGCGTCCCGTCGCCTCGTCGGTCAGCCGGTACTTGAAGCACAACTGCGGGTTGCTCGAGCCGAACGAGATGTAACGATGCCGGTGGTTCACGAGGAGCGGCACCTGCACGGTCATGCGCGCGGCGTCGCCGGGCTTGCTCATGAAGCGGTCCTTGAAGGCGCCCCAGATCAGGTTCGTCAGCTCGCCGAGCAGGCTGTTCAGGTCGCGAAAGTCCACGCGGCCTTCGTGCCCGTCGAGCTGCGCGATCAGTTCGAGCATCGGTTCCTCCTCGACCTGCATCATCATGTAGCCGCGGCACCAGGCGCTTTCGAGCGGAATGAGGCTGAACACCTCGCCGAAGATGATGCGGTCGCGCACGATGTAGGCCGTCTCGCGGCTCACCGCGAGACGGCGGAACAGGCTGCCGAGGCGCGCCTCGGTGATCTCGCAGATGCCGCGCACGAGCGCGCTCGGGAAGTCGAGGCTGAACAGGTATTCGTCGACGGCCGCGCGCAACGGCGCCATGTCGGTCGTCGTGAACGCCGCGCAGACCACTTCGCGCAGCGTCGGCGCGAGGCCGTCGAGCGTGGGTTCGCCGGGGCGGCGCAGGATGATCGGCAGCTCGGGGCGCAGCGCGTGGATGCTCTGCGCGACGGCCGCGCTGTCGGCCGCGGCGCCGCCGTAGTTCTCGGCGAGCAGGACCGCGCCGAGGTCGATGTTCGAGCGCAGCACGGCCATGAGCCGATGCCGGCGCGCCTTCAGCGCGACGAGATGGTGTTCGTCGCAAAAGCGCTTGATGGCCTCGGCGCTCGCCGGATCGTCCTCGAGCACCAGCATCTTCGCGACGGGCCGGCTCGCGGTTTGGGAAAGATCGTCTGCCATTCGCCTGCCCCTCAGAAAAGTTCGAGTTCGCCGCCGGCGTCGGCCGTTTCGGTCTCGACGATTTGCGCGTCGAAGTCGATAGGCGCGTTCGCGCAGATGCACAGCGTCGCGCCGATCTCGACGGCGCCGTCGATCGTCACGCGGTATGCCGCCAGGTGGGCCGGCTTCAGTTCGTCGAAGTGGCCGAGGCTGCGCCCGCCGAGCACGTACGGCGTCGACATCCCCAGATCGGGAAAATGCTCGACGAGCTGCTGGTTCAGCGCGCCGCAGCACAGGTTGCTGACTTCCATCAGCGCGTCGAGCAGCGGCCGCTCGTCGTCGCCGCGATAGTGGCGGCTGGTCGGCTCGTCGTCGCGGAACTGCAGCGCCATCAGCAGCCGGAACGTCATCGACGAGATCGTCAGCACCATGATGTCGGACGGCTCGCGCCCGATGCTCGCGGCGTCGGCCGGCGCCGCGGGCTCGATCTCGCAGGGGCTGCCCTCGCGGGCGGGCAGGCGCGTGCGCGCGGACTGCCGGAAGATGCGTTCGAAACTCTCCGCCGCTCGCGCGCTGATCATGCGGCCTGCCCGAATTGCGCGTGGAGCTGGCTCGCGAGCGCCTCGACGCTCGCGAGCGAGGCCGCGATCATCTTGCCGCCGGCCTGGATGTCCTGGAACGTCGCCGTCGTGACCAGATCGTTGCGGCTCAGGCTGTCGCTGTAGCTGTGCGAGAGCTCCTGCGAGCGCGTGGCGAGCGAGCGGACCTCGCCCGCGACGATCGAGAACCCGCGGCCGGCCGCGCCCGCGCGCGCCGCCTCGATCGACGCGTTCAGCGACACGATCAGCACGTGCGCGACGATCGACGAGAGTTCTGCGTTCTTGCTGTGCATGTCGCGGTTCTGCGCCATCAGCGAGCTCATCTGCTCGTGCCAGCGCTCGAACGTCGCGTTCAGCCCTTTCAGCCGGCCCGCCTCGGCGGCGATGCGCTCGGCGCGCTGCCGCCACTCGTTATTGCGCGCGGCGAGCGCGTCCAGTTCGTTTCGCAACTGCTCGACGGCGGCGAGGCGTTGCTCGAGTTCGCCCGTCAATTCGGCGATGCGCCGTTCGGATTCGCCCGCGCGTTCGTCGAGCTGCCCGGTTTGACGCGCGCGCGCGTCCTCGGCCTCCGCGAGCCGGCGCGCGAGCGCCTCGACTTCCTCGCGGTGCCGCCGCGCGGCGCGCGCGGACCGCCATCCGAGCCATGCGGCCAGCGCGAGCGCCGCGACGAACAGCGCGAATGCCGCTGCGGTCATACCGTATTCATTCGGCACGATAGTGTTTCCCTTCTTCCTTGCCTGGTAGGTCTATATCTGGCTGGACAGCGCGCCGTCGGGCTGCGTTTCGCTCGAGGCCGGGTCCGCCGTGCCGAGGCTGTCGACGGCCCAGCGGCCGGGCAGATGCACGATGGTCTGGAACCGGCGGTACGGCGCGCCCTGCTGCGTATCGGTGAAGCGCAGTTCGATGCGGCCGTTCTCGCGCGAGAGGAAGTCGCGCACCGCGTCCATGCCGACGCCGCGGCCCGACACCTCCGTCACCTGGCTCGCGGTCGAGAAGCCCGGCATGAAGATCAGTTCCGCGATTTCCTCGTCGCTCGCCTTCGCGTCGGGCGCGAGCCAGCCGCGCTCGATCGCGCGCTCGCGGATCTTGCCGAGCGCGAGCCCGCGGCCGTCGTCGCTCAGCGTGAGCTGGAGCGCGCCGCCGTCGGTGCCCGCCTCGATGTCGATGCGGCCCGCCGCGGCCTTGCCGTGCGCGAGGCGCTCGGCCGCCGGCTCGAGGCCGTGGTCGACCGAGTTGCGCACGAGGTGCATGAACACGTTGCGCACCGTCGGGCCCGCCTCGCCGCGCAGCCGGTAGCCGTTGTCGTCGACGTGCACTTCCGGCGCTTCCTTGTCGAGTTCCTGCGCGAGCGACGGCAGCGACGCGAACAGGCCCGAGAGCATGCCGGCCAGCGATTCCGTGCCGATCAGCGCGAGCCGGCGGCGCACCTCGTCGCGCATCGCCTGCAGCGCCTGCAGGTCGGCCGGGTTCGCGGCGTCGATGAGGCGCAGGCTCTCGTCGAGCCGCTCGCGTTCCGCGCCGCTCACGCCACTGGTCGATGCGCCCGCATGCTTGCCGAGCACCGATTCGTGCAGTTCCGCATAACGGTCGACGGCCTGCTTCACGCGCTCGAGGTCGGCGGCGAGCACGTCGCGGTCCCACGCCTCGTCGGTGTCGGGTTGGCGCAGCGCGTCGTAGCGCTGCTCGGTCTCGTGGACGATGCCCGTCAGGTGCCGGAGGCTGTAGGTGCGCGCGTTGCCCTTGATGGTGTGCATGTTGCGGAACAGCTCGGCCAGCGCGCCGTGGTCGGCCTGGGCGTGCTGCGTGATGATCCGCTCGTTGGCGCTGATGAAGCCCGACGCGCTTTCGACGAACTGCTGGAACTTGTCCTGGCCGACGGCGAGAATCTCGCCGATCATCTCGAGACGGCTGCGCTGCTCGCCCGCCTCGGCCGTGAGCCGGCGCAGCTCGGTCACGTCGCGCACGCAGAGCATCAGGCGCGTGACGACGTCGTGCTCGTCGGTGATCGCGGACCAGCTCAGGTCGAGCGTCTTCACGCGGCCGTCGGGCATGGTCCGGTTCACCTCGCTCGCGAGCAGGTGCTGGTTGAACTCGAAGTTCATCGCGTCCTCGCCGATGCACGCCTCCACGGCAGCGTCGACTTGCGCGAGCGCGTCGGCGGAGAGGTCGGTCTGGGCGAAGACGAGCGCCATGAGCGGCTGGCCGGCGATCTCGTTCGTCTCGAAGATCGTCTCGAGATAGGCCGAGTATTCGGCGTGGATCTTCGCGCCGTCGACGACGGTCAGGATGCCCTGCTGCATGTTCTGCAGCATCGCCTGGATGTCGGCGGTCTTCTGCTTGAGCTGCGCGGCGCTTTCCTCGATCTTCGCGATCATCTCGTTGAACGCGACGATCGAGCGGCCGATTTCGTCCATCCGGCCCACCGGCACGCGGCGCGTGAAGTCCTGGCTCGCCGCGATCTCGCTCATCATCGCCTGCATGCTGCTGAGCGGTTGGGTGATCTGGCGGTAGAGCATCCAGCCGATCGCGACGAGCAGCAGGATCGCGGCGCCGGTCGCGCCGGCGATCGCGAGCGTCGTCGTCGCCAGCGAATCGTTCAGCGCGCTGATCGCGTCGTCCTTCTGGCGGTTCTTCTCGATGCGCAGCGTCTCGACGATGCCTTCGAGCTCGTCGCTGTACTGGCCGACGTTCGCGAACAGATTGGCCTGGGCCAGCGTGTCGTTGCCGGCGGCCTTCATCTTCGCGGTGTCGGAGATGGCGGAGAAGTAGTTGGCCATGCTCTGGCGCGCCTGGGCGACGAGCCCGACCTGCGCGTGGGTGGCGGCGGCTTTCGCCTGCACGTCGAGCGCATCGCGCATCGCGCTTTCCTGTTTGCTCAACTGGTCCTGCGCCTGCGAAAGCGTGTTCGCGTCCGGCGCGTAGACGAGCGTCATGGTCGTGAGCTCGATGTCCTTGACCGTGGCGACGAGATCGGCCGAGGCGAGCGCGCTAGGCACGACGCCCTGCGTGACCTGCCGGACCTCGGCCGCGCTTTCGCGCGTGCGATAAACCGCGAAGGCGCCAATGATCGACAGCGCGACGAACATCAATATCACGAGTAGCGTGATGCGATGGCGAATGGTCATGATCCGTAACTCCCGTAGCGTTTTGGATCGGCATGTCATTCTTTTGGCGCGCGGATGGCTTGCCGAGCGACGGATTATCGAGGAGCGGATGTTACGTAACGATGACGGTCACAGGATGCGGCATCGTTTTCCGGGCGCGATGCGGAGATTGAAAAGGCCCCGTTTTTTAGGCGCGAAAAACGTTCAAGTTTCCAGCGCGAGGGCCGTTCTCTCTATTTAATATGCGCGGCGTTCCCGAATGCCGCGGCGCGCCGGGGAGGCTTGCCGTTCGCGCGGCCGGTTGCCGGTGCCGACCGGGGTTGAACGGTCGCGCATGATAAAATCGCCGATTCGGCTTCGCACGCCATCGGGGTTCGACGGGGATTCAAGCGGGGGTTTGAACGAAAGGCAACGCGCCAACGCGCCGGTCCGGACGTCCCCCTTTCTCCACGGCCGCCTTCTTCGGGCGACGTCCCTGTGCGGCGAGACCTCGACCTATACTGCATGGGCCGGCCGCAAGCCGCCGGCCCGACCATGCCGGCCCGCCGCGCGGGGCGCGCCGGCCTATTCACGGAGCTTCGCGGTGACTCGAACAGACGCTAAAAACGGCGCGCTCGTGCTGTTTTCCGGCGGCCAGGACTCGGCCACGTGTCTCGCCTGGGCGCTCGACCGGTACGACACCGTCGAGACGCTGGGCTTCGACTACGGCCAGCGGCACCGCATCGAACTCGACTGCCGCGCCGGCCTGCGCGAGGCGATGGCGCAGTCGTTCCCGGACTGGGCGTCGCGTCTCGGCGACGATCATCTGATCGACCTCTCCGTGCTCGGCTCGATCAGCGACACCGCGATGACGCGCGACATCGAAATCGAGACGGCCGCGAGCGGGCTGCCGAACACGTTCGTGCCGGGACGCAACCTGATGTTCATGACGATCGCCGCGGCGATCGCCTACCGGCGCGGCCTGCGGGTGCTTGTGGGCGGCATGTGCGAGACCGATTTTTCGGGCTATCCCGACTGCCGCGACGACACGATGAAGGCGCTGCAGGTCGCGCTGAACCTCGGCATGGACAGCCGCTTCGTGCTCGAGACGCCGCTCATGTGGCTCGACAAGGCCGACACGTGGCGGCTCGCGCAACAACTGGGCGGCGACGCGCTCGTCGAGCTGATCCGCGTCGGCACGCACACGTGCTACCTCGGCGAGCGCGGTGCGCTGCACGCCTGGGGCTTCGGCTGCGGCGAATGCCCGGCATGCCGGCTGCGCAAGCGCGGCCACGAGGCGTTCCTGGCCGGCGAGAACGTGAGCGGGCCGGTCTGACGGCGACGGCGGACAGCGGGCGAATCAGGCACAAATCGGACGAATCGGACAAACCAGCAGACGAATAGCGGCATGACTTACGCGGTCAAGGAAATTTTCTACACGTTGCAGGGCGAGGGCGCGAACGCCGGTCGTCCCGCCGTGTTTTGCCGGTTCGCCGGCTGCAACCTCTGGTCGGGCCGCGAGGAAGATCGCGACGGGGCCGTCTGCCGCTTCTGCGATACGGACTTCGTCGGCACCGACGGCGAGAACGGCGGAAAATATCGCGACGCCTCTGCCCTCGCGGCGAAGATCGCCTCGCTGTGGCCGCCGGGCGAGGCGCATCGCTTCGTCGTCTGCACGGGCGGCGAGCCGATGCTGCAGATGGACGCGCCGTTCGTCGACGCGCTGCACGCGGCGGGCTTCGAGGTGGCGATCGAGACCAACGGTTCGCTGCCGGTGCTCGAGTCGATCGACTGGGTCTGCGTGAGCCCGAAGGCGGATGCGCCGCTCGTCGTCACGAAGGGCGACGAGCTGAAGGTCGTGATCCCGCAGGACAACCAGCGTCTCGCCGACTATGCGACGCTCGATTTCGGCCATTTTCTCGTGCAGCCGATGGACGGCCCGTCGCGCGAGTTGAACACGAAGCTCGCGATCGACTGGTGCAAGCGCCATCCGCAATGGCGTCTGTCGATGCAGACTCACAAGTATCTGAACATTCCCTGAGCCGCCGTGCTGACGATTACCCGAAAACTCGAATTCGACGCGGGCCACCGCATTCCCGATCACCGCAGCCAGTGCCGCAACATGCACGGGCACCGCTACGTGCTCGAAATCACGTTGCAGGGCGATCTGGTCGAAACCGAAGGCGCGCCCGACCGCGGCATGGTCATGGACTTCGCGGACGTGAAGTCGCTCGCGAACGAGCACCTCGTGGACCGCTGGGATCACGCCTTTCTCGTCTACGAGGGCGACGCGCAGGTGCGCCGCTTCCTCGACTCGCTGCCCGGCCACAAGACCGTGGTGCTCGACCGCATTCCGACCGTCGAGAACCTGGCCGCGATCGCGTTCGACATTCTCGCGAACGTCTACGACGCCCATTACGGCATCAACCTGCGGCTTCATCGCGTGCGCCTGTACGAGACGCCGAACTGCTGGGCCGACGTCGTGCGCGATTAGTCCTGCGGTTGGCCCGGCGGCTCGTTCCGCAGTTGGCCCGGCGGTTGGTCTTTCTTTCCGGCATCGTTTCGTCTTTTTCCCTCCTCGCCGGCATTTCGTTCTTCCTGCGCCGGCATTTCGCTCGCATCCCGCCGGCCGTCGCCGTGCCGGCCAACCCGCGCCGCTCGTCGCCGCGCCGGTTCCGCTTCCGTCCCCGTTAGCCCTTCGCGCCGTGCTTCCGGCTCGCCGGCGAGGCGCGTTATGTCGCGGTATGATCGTCCCGGTTGCTGCTTTGCCCTGACGATGGAGCGAGACATGCCGGCCGCGCCGCCGCATGTTCACCGGGAGATGGCGATGAGCACGTTCACGAACCCCCTCAAGACGCGCCTGCAAGAGGCCGAGCCCCTGTTCGGGCTGTGGTTGTCGATGGCCAGCGAAACCGCCGCCGAAGCGCTCGCGCACGCCGGTTTCGACTGGCTGCTGATCGACATGGAGCATGCGCCCAACGACAGCGCCGACGTCACCGCCCAGTTGCGCGCCATCGCCGCCGCTCACCTGCCGGCCGAGCCCGTGGTGCGCGTGCCGGCCGGCGAGCCGTGGCTCGTCAAGCGCGTGCTCGACGCGGGCGCGCGCACCGTGATGTTTCCCGACATTGTTTCGGCCGCGCAGGCGGAACAGGCGGTGCGCCTGACCCGCTATCGCGACGCCGACGCGCCGCTGGGCGAGCGCGGCGTGGCCGGCCTCGTGCGCGCCGCCGCGTACGGCATGCGGCGCGACTATCTGCAGGGCGCGAATGCGCAGATCGCGACGATCGTGCAGATCGAGTCGGCCTCCGCGCTCGACGAAATCGCGCAGATCGCGGCGACGCCCGGCGTCGACTGCCTGTTCGTCGGCCCGGCGGATCTATCCGCGAGCCTCGGCCACCTCGGCGACATGAAGCACCCGCAGGTTCACGAGGCGATGGCGCGCATCGTCGAGGCGGCGCGCGGCGCCGGCGTCGCGACCGGCATCTTCGCGATGGATACGGCCAGCGCGCGCCAGTATCGCGAGATGGGATTCAGTTTCATCGCGCTCGCGGCCGACGTGATCTGGCTGCTGCGCGCCACACGGCAAGCGTTGCAGGAGGTTCGTTCA
The DNA here is from genome assembly GCF_002870125.1 of Burkholderia sp. WAC0059. Lineage (GTDB taxonomy): Bacteria > Pseudomonadota > Gammaproteobacteria > Burkholderiales > Burkholderiaceae > Paraburkholderia. The sequence goes on along the minus strand of NZ_PNEO01000009.1, from coordinate 127,753 downwards.
TGAAGTCGATCCGGTTGGTCGTCGCGCGCGCGCTCGCGCGTTCGCAAGGCGTTCGCGCCGCCGCGCTCGGCGCGCTGGCCGTCGTCTGTCTGACAGGCGCCGCGGCAGTAAAGGCAGCCCCGGCCGCTCCGGCCGCGCAGCGGCATGCGCAGGCCGACGCGGACCCGGAAACCCAGGCGGCCGTGGCCGATTACAACGCCGGCAATCTGGCCGTCGCGCTCGCCGAATTCCGCGTCGCGGCCGGGCACGGCAACCGTCTCGCCGAGTTCGACTACGCGATGATGCTGGTCAACGGCGAGGGCACCGCGGCCAACGTCGACGAAGGCCGGAAATGGCTGCGCAAGGCAGCCGACGCGAACATGTCGCACGCGCAGTACATCTACGGACGGATGTACGACGACGGCGATTTCGTCGCGCGCGATCCGGCGAAGGCGCACTACTGGTTTCTGCGCGCGGCGAACCAGGGCCACGTGCAGGCGGAGCTCGCGCTCGCGAACCAGTTCCTCGACGGCCGCGGCACGCCGCGCAACAACCGGCAGGCGTTCTACTGGTACAAGAAGGCGGCGCACGGCGGCGACATGACCGCGCAATACGTGACGGGCTCGTTCTACGAGCGCGGCGGCGACGGCGTGCGCAAGAACATCAACATCGCGCGCGCCTACTATGCGGCGGCGGCGGTCCAGGGCGATCCCGTGGCGCGGCTCAAGTACGACGAGCTGACGACGGAGGTGCGCCGCGACGCCGGGAAGGCGTACAAGGGCCCGGTAGTCGAGGAATAGGGAGCGGGGAAGGGGCGATCGCGGACGGCGCGCAAGCGCGGGCATGCCCGCGCTGCGATGCTTGCCGCTTGCCGCTTGCCGCGAAACGCGAAACGCGAAACGCGAAACGCGAAACGCGAAACGCGAAACGCGAAACGCGAAACCGTCTTTGCGCCGGGCGCGCCCTAGCTCTGCATCAGCCGTTTCTGCCGGCCGACGTTCATGATGAGTCCGACCGCGATGCCGAGCGTCGTGAGCGCGGTGCCGCCGTAGCTCATGAACGGCAACGGCACGCCGACGACGGGCAGGATGCCGCTCACCATCCCGATGTTGACGAACGCGTAGGTGAAGAACGCCATCGTCAGCGAGCCGGCCAGCAGCCGGCCGAACAGCGTGGCGCCGTTCGCGGCGATGTAGAGGCCGCGCGCGATCAGCGCCATGTAGAGCGTCAGCAGCACGAGGCCGCCCGCCATCCCGAACTCCTCCGAGAACACCGCGAAGATGAAGTCCGTGTGCTTTTCTGGGATGAACTCGAGGTGCGACTGCGTGCCCTTCAGGTAGCCCTTGCCGAACGGCCCGCCCGAACCGATGGCGATGACGGCCTGGATCGTGTGGAAGCCGCGGCCGAGCGGGTCGGATTCCGGGTCGAGCAGCGTGCAGATGCGGTGCTTCTGATAGTCGTGCATGAGCGGCCAGCTCACGTCGGGCTGGCAGATGCGGTTCTGGAACGCCGCGATCGACCCGACCGCGATCACACCCGCGATCAGCACCGGCACGATCAGCTTGAAGCTCAAGCCCGCGAAATAGATGACGTAAAGGCCCGAGGCGAGCACGAGCACGGCCGTGCCGAGGTCCGGCTGCTTGGCGATCAGCGCGACCGGCACGGCGAGGATCGTGAGGCCGACCAGATAGTCGTACCAGCGGATCGCGCCCTCGCGCCGCTGGTAGTACCAGGCGAGCATCAGCGGCGTCGCGATCTTCAGGATCTCGGAGGGCTGGATCACCACGCCGACGTTGATCCACCGCTTCGCGCCCTTGCGCGTGAGGCCGAACATCGCGACCGCGACCAGCAAGGCAATACCGAACGTGTAGATCGGCACCGCGAAGCGCATCAGCGTGGTAGTCGGCACGTTAGCGAGCGCCCACATCAGCACGAACGTCAGCATGATGTTGCGCAGTTGGTCCTCGACGCGGCCGGGCATGTCGATGGTCGCGCTGTAGAGCGTCACGATGCCGACGCACAGCAGCAGGAACACGGTAAGCGCCAGCGGCCGGTCGAAGCCGACGAACATCGTCTTCACGCGTTCGAGCACGGCGCGCTTGTCGAATTGCAGGGGGGTGGACATGCCGTTTCTCCTTACTCGTCGACGCCGCCGGAGGCGGCATCGGGCGTGGCCGGCGCGCTGCTTTCGCGCGGCGGCGCGGCGAGCGGGGCCGAGGCCCCGCCGTCGCCGGCGGGCCGGCGCGGCCGATGCGGGGCGGCATGGCGTGCCGCCGGAGCGGCGGCGGGCGCGGATGCGCCGTTCGGCCGCGGGGTGACGGACGAGTTCGCTGGGGCGGCCGGGGTGGCGGATACGGCCGACGTTGCCGACGCGGTGCCCGATGCGACCGGCGTCGCCGGAACCGCAGCGTCGGCGCCCGAAGCCGCGGCCGCGCCGGACGCGGCCGGGTCGGAGGCCGCCGCCGGGACCGAGGCGCCGGGCGGGAACGGCAGCGCCTCGAAGCCCGTCGCGACGGCGACGGGCGGCGGCTCGGAGGCCGCCGCGGCGGGCGCGCCGATGACGGGCGCCGAGGCGTCCACGGTCGCCGAGGCCGCGGCCGCCACCGACGCCGCCTCCACACCGGGCTTGAGCCGGTCGATCAGATAATAGTCGAGTACGCGCCGCACGATCGGCCCGGCCGCTTCCGCGCCCCAGCCGCCGTTCTCGACGATGGCGGCGATGGCGATCTGCGGATGGTCGACGGGCGCGAACGCGATGAAGAGCGAGTGGTCGCGCAGCCGCTCGGCGACCGAGTGCGCGTGGTAGCGGGCGCCCTGCAGCGAGTACACCTGCGCGGTGCCGGTCTTGGCCGCCACGGTGTACGGCGCGTTCGCGAAGATCTGGTAGGCCGTGCCCGACGGATTCGACGCCACCTCCTGCATGGCGTGCTTGACGATGTCGATGTCCGCCTGGGAAACGGCGATCCGCCCGCTTTCGTGCGGCACCGTGAGCTGGACGGCGTGCGTGATCGGATTGACGATTTCCTTCACGAGGTGGGGCCGCATCACGATGCCGTTGTTCGCGAGCGTCGCCGTGGCGTGCGCGAGCTGCAGGATCGTGAACGCGTTGTAGCCCTGGCCGATGCCGAGGCTGATCGTCTCGCCCTCGTACCAGCGCTGCTGCGCGGGATTGCGGTAGGCCTTGCGTTTCCACTCGGTCGAGGGCAGCACGCCGCGCGCCTCGCCGGCGATGTCGATGCCCGTCAACTGGCCGAAGCCCCAGGGCTTCATGAAGTTCGCGATCGCGTCGACGCCCAGATCGTGCGCGAGCATGAAGAAGTAGGTGTCGTTCGACACCATGAGCGCGCGGTTCAGGTCGATCCAGCCCTGGCCCGAGCGCACGTCGTTGTGGAACGTGTGGCCGCCGAAGATGTAGTAGCCGGGGTCCTGGAAGCCCCATTGCGGCGTGCGCTTGTGCAGCGTCAGCGCGGCGAGCGCCATGAACGGCTTGTAGGTCGAGCCCGGCGGATAGGTGCCGCGCAGCGGCCGGTTCAGGAGCGGATGGTCGGGCGAATTGTTGAGCGCGTCCCAGGCCTGCTGGTCGATGCCGTCGACGAACGCGTTCGGATCGAAACTCGGCGCGGAGACGAACGCGAGGATGTCGCCCGTCGCGGGCTCGATGGCGACGAGCGCGCCGCGCTTGCCCGCGAACGCCTGCTCAGCGACCTGCTGCAGCCCGATGTCGAGCGAGAGCACGAGGTTGTTGCCGGGCGTCGCCTGGGTGCGCGAGAGCGTGCGCACGGGGCGCCCGCCCGCCGTCACCTCGACCTCCTCGAAGCCTGTCAAGCCGTGCAGCTCGGTCTCGTAGCTCTGCTCGACGCCGATCTTGCCGATGTAGTCGGTGCCCTTGTAGTTGTTGGCGTCGAGGCGCGGGTCGTAGTGGTCCGGGTCGCTGTCGTTCTTTTCGCTCGCCGCGTCGATGCGGTCCTGGTCGCGCTGCGAGATTCGGCCGATGTAGCCGATCACGTGCGCCGCCGTCGGCCCGAGCGGATATTGGCGGAACAGCCGCGCGCGCACCTCGACGCCGGGAAAGCGGTAGCGCTGCGCCGTGAAGCGCGCCACTTCGTCGTCGGTCAGGCGCGTGCGGATCGGCAGGCTCTCGAAGTTCTTGGAGTCTTCGAGCAGCTTCTTGAAGTTGCGCCGGTCGCGCGCGTCGATCGTGACCACGGTCGAGAGCCGGTCGATCACGTTGTCGAGCGTGTCGTCGAGCTTCGAGGGCGTGATTTCGAGCGTGTAGGCCGAGTAGTTCTTCGCGAGCACGACGCCGTTGCGGTCGGTGATGATGCCGCGGTTCGGCACGATCGGCGCGACCGAGATGCGGTTCTCGTCGGCCTGCAGCGAATACTTGCTGTGGTTCCAGACCTGCAGGTAGAGGAAGCGGAACGCGATCAGCCCGAAGCAGACGAACACGAACAGGCCGGCGGCCCCGACCCGCAGGCGGAACTTCGAAATCTGCTGCTGGGTGTCCTTGAATTCGGTCATGCGGGTACGAAACGGGGGGCGGCGGGGCCGGGGCAGGCCGGCGCGTCGGCCCGCCTTGCGCCGGCGCGCGGCTGCGCGCGGCGCGCCGGTGCCGGCGGCGCGGCGGGGCTGAGGGCGGGGGCGTTCATCGGGGCGGGTCTCGGCGCGCGGGCGGGGCCGCTCAGATGGGCCGCGTGTCGTCGGGATCGACGGGGCGCCGCTGCGGCAGCAGCAGCAGCGGGCTCACGATGGGCCACAGCGCCGCGGCCACGAAACCGCTCACGAGATAGCTCCAGCCCGGAAACGCCGCGCCCATGACGAGCCGGATCACGAACGGCACGAGCTGGCTGCCGACGAGGAGCGGCAGGATCGCGAAGGTCTGCAGGCCGAGCGAGAGCCACAGCACGCGGCGGTGAATCGTGATCGCGCCGTAGGAGAGCAGCGTGTAAGCGAGCGCGTGCTCGCCGAGCAGGCTGGCGTCGTGAACGTCCATCAACAGGCCGAGCATGAATGCGATGCCCATTCCGACCTTGCGCGGCTGGTGGATGTTCCAGAACAGCAGCACGAGCGCGACGAAATCGGGCACGCCGACGAGCTTGTCCCACGGCAGCAGGTTCAGCAGGAACGCGGCGGCGAGGCTGAACGCGATGAAATACGGGTTGACCGGCTGCAGGATGTATTGCGGACGGTTCATGGATGGCTCCCCCCGGCAGCGGCGCTACCGGTCGGTCCGCTGGCGGCGGCGCCGCCCGAGGCGGGTCCGGGGAACAGGCGCGTGAGCCAGCGCGCGATCGGCGAGCGCGCGGCGGCGCTGGCCGCCGTCGCGGCCGCGGGTTTCGCGGCCGCCTTCTTCGCGTTGCCGCCGGCGGCCGGCGGCGTGTCGTCGTCGACGGGGCGCGGCGGCACGTGCGGATCGTAGTGGAGCACCAGCATCTGGCGCGCCCCGCGCACGGCCGCGAGCGGCACGCAGACGACGTGCGCGAACGCCGTGTCGGCCTGCTTGTCGACGCGCAGCACCTTCGCGACCGGCAGCCCCGGCGGATAGACGCCGTCGAGCCCGCTCGTCACGAGTTCGTCGCCGGCCACCACGTCGGCGCTGATCGGCACGAAGCGCAAATCGAGCAGATCGCCCTGCGCCGTGCCGTAAATCACGCTGCGCAGGCCCGTGCGCAGCACCTCGACCGGCACGGCCTGGTCCTTGTCCGTGAGCAGCGTGACTTCCGACTGCATCGGGAACACGCGCGTCACCTGGCCGACCACGCCGTCCTCGCTGACGACGGGCGCGCCGTTCCGGATGCCCTGCTGCGAGCCGCTGCCGATCACCACTTTCTGCGTGAACGGATCGCTCGTGTCGTACTGGATCTCGACCGGCGTGGACTGTGCCCCGAGGCGCTGCGAGAGCTGCAGCAGCGCGCGCAGATGCGCGTTCTCGGCGGCGAGCGCCGCCGCCTGGTTCGCCTGGAGCGAGAGCTGGAGGTTCTTCGCGTGCAGTTGCTGGTTATCGGTGCGCAGCGCGGCGCCCGTGACGGCGAGGTCGGCCGCGCCGACGAACAGGTCGCGCGGCACGAGGGCCGCGCGCTGCAACGGGTAGAGCCCCGCGCCGAGCACGCCGCGCACGATTTCAAGCGTCTTGAAGCGGGCGTCGGAGACGAGCAGCGCGAGCGAGAGCACGACGAAGAAGACGAGCCGTGCGAAGGCCGACGGGCCTTGCTTGAAAAGAGGCGGCGGACTGTATTCCATGGTCTGCGCCGGGGGCGTGGGCAAGTAGGTGTAACGGCGGCGGCGCGGGGGCCGCCTCAAGCTGCTCTGGCGGGAGCGGCGCGCCGAAGCCGGAAGCGCCGCATCGCCGACATCGGTCTTGCCTTACTCGTAGGAGAAGATGCTGCCGAGCTTGTCCATGCGCTCGAGCGCCATGCCCGACCCGCGCACGACGCAGGTCAGCGGGTCTTCGGCCACGAGCACCGGCAGGCCGGTTTCCTCGGCGAGCAGGCGGTCCAGGTCGCGCAGCAGCGCGCCGCCGCCCGTGAGCATCATGCCGCGCTCGGCGATGTCGGCGCCGAGCTCCGGCGGCGTCTGCTCGAGCGCGATCTTCACGGACGAGACGATCTGGTTCAGCGGATCGGTCAGCGCCTCGAGAATCTCGTTGCTCGAAATCGTGAAGCTGCGCGGAATGCCTTCCGACAGGTTGCGGCCCTTCACTTCCATTTCCTTGACCTCGGAGCCCGGGAACGCGGAGCCGATTTCCTTCTTGATCGCCTCGGCGGTCTGCTCGCCGATCAGCATGCCGTAGTTGCGGCGGATGTAATTGACGATCGCCTCGTCGAACTTGTCGCCGCCGACGCGCACCGAGCCCTTGTAGACGATGCCGCCGAGCGAGATCACGCCGACTTCCGTCGTGCCGCCGCCGATGTCGACGACCATCGAGCCCGTCGCTTCCGACACCGGCAGGCCCGCGCCGATCGCAGCGGCCATCGGCTCCTCGATCAGGTAGACCTGCGAGGCGCCGGCGCCGTGCGCGGCTTCCTTGATGGCGCGGCGCTCGACCTGGGTGGAGCCGCACGGCACGCAGATGATGATGCGCGGCGAAGGCGAGAACATGCGCGACTCGTGGGCCGTCTTGATGAACTGCTTGATCATCTGCTCGGTGACGGTGAAGTCGGCGATCACGCCGTCCTTCATCGGGCGGATGGCCTCGATGTTGCCGGGCACCTTGCCGAGCATCTGCTTGGCTTCCCGGCCCACTGCCTGGATGGTTTTCTTGCCGTTCGGGCCGCCTTCCTGGCGGATCGAGACCACGGAGGGCTCGTCAAGGACGATGCCTTTGCCGCGCATGTAGATGAGGGTGTTGGCGGTGCCGAGATCGATCGCCAGATCGTTGGAAAAATAACTGCGCAGAAAACCGAACATTCAAAATCCTGTCTCGCTGGGGCCGGCCTGCGCGTAAGGCTGCAAGGACGGCAGCGGAAAAAATAACAGCTTCAGGCCGGGCGGAACGCGCCGCCGCGAAAGAACCTGAAACTGCACGGGAATGATTATCGGAGGCAGCGCCTGCCGCCTGCCCGCTGGCCGCGCAGCATCGCGGCCGGGGGCGAAAGGCAGGCGCAAGGCGGTCCGGGTTTGAGTCGAACGCGTAATGATACCTTATAATTTTGCCTGTTTTGCAGGTTGCACACGGCACTTTTTGACGTTGCCGGCGCTTCCCCGGCGGGCCGGCTCCCGCGCACTAACCCGCTGTTGCAGCACCGTTTTCCGCATTGCACCAGCCCTACTTTCTTTCCGGTGACCGCATGGCCCTGACCCTGAACGATGTGAAGCGCATCGCGCACCTTGCGCGGCTCGAACTGGCCGAGGACGAAGCCGGCGGCATGCTCACGCGGCTCAACGACTTTTTCGGCCTCGTCGAGCGGATGCAGGCCGTCGACACCGCGGGCATCGCGCCGCTCGCGCATCCGATCGAGCAGATCGAGGACGTGGCGCTGCGCCTGCGCGAGGACGCCGTGACCGAGACCGTCGACCGCGACGCGCTGCAGGCCCCGGCGCCGGCCGTGCAGGACGGCCTCTACCTCGTGCCGAAGGTGATCGAGTAACTTCCGCCGCGCGCGACCGGCCGCGCGTTTTGCCGGCGCCCGCGCCGTTTTCCCGTCTTTTCCGGTTTTTTCCGGGTGGGCGCCGCCGGCGGGCGGCGCCGCTCTGATGGCCGCAGGCGCGTTCTTCGTGAGCGCGCCGGCCGTGTTCTTCCAGGAACCACGCAATGCATGAAAAAAGCTTGACCGAACTGCGCGCCGCGCTGGCCGCGCGGGAGTGCTCCGCCGTCGAACTGGCGCAGCGCTACCTGAGCCGCATCGAGGCGCATGCCGGGCTGAACGCGTTCGTCCACGTCGACGCGCAACGCACGCTCGCGCAGGCGAAGGCCGCCGACGCGCGCCTTGCCGCCGGCGACGCCGGCCCGCTCACGGGCCTGCCGCTTGCGCACAAGGACGTGTTCGTCACGCGCGGCTGGCGCTCGACGGCCGGCTCGAGGATGCTCGAGCACTACGTGAGCCCGTTCGACGCCGCCGTGGTCGAGCGGCTCGAGCGCGCCGGCGCGGTCTGCCTCGGCAAGACGAACATGGACGAGTTCGCGATGGGCTCGTCCAACGAGAACTCGCATTTCGGCCCGGTGCACAACCCGTGGGACCTGAAGGCCGTGCCGGGCGGCTCGTCGGGCGGCTCGGCCGCCGCCGTGGCCGCGCGTCTCGCGCCGGCCGCCACCGGCACCGACACGGGCGGCTCGATTCGTCAGCCCGCGTCGTTTTCGGGCGTCACCGGCATCAAGCCGACCTACGGACGCGTGTCGCGCTACGGCATGATCGCGTTCGCGTCGTCGCTCGACCAGGGCGGCCCGCTGGCGCAAAGCGCCGCCGACTGCGCGCTGCTGCTCAACGCGATGGCGGGTTTCGACGCGCGCGATTCGACGAGCCTCGAACGCGCGGACGAGGACTACGCGCGCTATCTCGGCCAGGGCTGGCGCGCCGACGCGCCGGCTGCGGACGCGGGCAAGCCGCTCGCCGGCCTGCGCATCGGCCTGCCGAAGGAGTATTTCGGCGACGGGCTGGCCGCCGACGTGCGCGCGGCCATCGACGCCGCCCTCAAACAGTACGAAGCGCTCGGCGCCACGCTCGTCGAGGTGTCGCTGCCGAAAACGGAACTCTCGATTCCGGTCTACTACGTGATCGCGCCGGCCGAGGCGTCGTCGAACCTTTCGCGCTTCGACGGCGTGCGCTACGGCCATCGCGCGGCCGACTATCGCGATCTGGCCGACATGTACCGCAAGTCGCGCGCCGAAGGCTTCGGCGCCGAGGTGAAGCGCCGTATCCTCGTCGGTACCTACGTGCTTTCGCACGGCTATTACGACGCCTACTACCTGCAGGCGCAGAAGATCCGGCGCATCATCGCGCAGGACTTCCAGCAGGCGTTCGCGCAGTGCGACCTCATCATGGGGCCGGTTGCGCCGAGCGTCGCCTGGGACATCGGCGCGAAGGGCGACGACCCGCTGCAGATGTATCTCGCCGACATCTACACGCTGTCGACGAGCCTCGCCGGCCTGCCCGGCATGAGCGTGCCGTGCGGCTTCGGCGCCGGGGCGAACGCGCAGCGGCCGGTCGGCCTGCAGATCGTCGGCAACTATTTCAGCGAAGCCCGCATGCTGCAGGTCGCCGACGCGTTCCAGCGCGCGACCGACTGGCATCGGCGCTCACCCGCGCCGGGCGAGGACGCCCTGCGCACACTCAGGACGCAGCAGGCCGGTCGCAGCGATGCGGCGCGGCGGGAGGCATGACCATGCAGTGGGAAGTCGTGATCGGTCTCGAGACGCACGCGCAGCTCTCGACGGCCTCGAAAATTTTCTCGGGCGCATCGACCACGTTTGGCGCGGCGCCGAACACCCAGGCGTGCCCCGTCGATCTCGCGCTGCCGGGCGTGCTGCCCGTGATGAACCGCGGCGCCGTGGAGCGCGCGATCCGCCTCGGTCTCGCCATCGGCGCGAGCGTCGCGCCGCGCAGCGTGTTCGCGCGCAAGAACTACTTCTACCCGGACCTGCCGAAGGGCTATCAGATCAGCCAGTACGAGATTCCGGTCGTGCAGGGCGGGCAGGTCACGATCCAGGTGCCGGCCAACGAGAAGGCCGGCGTCGAGGCCTACGAGAAGACCATCAACCTGACCCGCGCGCATCTTGAAGAGGACGCGGGCAAGTCGCTGCACGAAGACTTCGCCGGCATGACGGGCATCGACCTGAACCGCGCCGGCACGCCGCTGCTCGAAATCGTCACCGAGCCGGAGATGCGCAGCGCGGCCGAGGCCGTGGCCTACGCGAAGGCGCTGCACACGCTCGTCGTGTGGCTCGGCATTTGCGACGGCAACATGCAGGAAGGCTCGTTCCGCTGCGACGCGAACGTGTCGGTGCGCCCGGTCGGCCAGAAAGCATTCGGCACGCGCGCCGAGATCAAGAACCTGAACTCGTTCCGCTTCCTCGAAGAGGCGATCCAGTTCGAGGTGCGCCGCCAGATCGAGCTGATCGAGGACGGCGGCACCGTCGTCCAGGAAACGCGCCTCTACGACCCGGACAAGCGCGAGACGCGCTCGATGCGCAGCAAGGAAGACGCGCACGACTACCGCTACTTCCCCGACCCGGACCTGATGCCGCTCGTGATCGACGCGGCCTGGATCGAGCGCGTGAGGGGCGAGCTGCCGGAGCTGCCCGCGGCGATGCAAAAGCGCTTCGTCGAGCAGTACGGCCTGACGCCGTACGATGCGGGCGCGCTCACGTCGGGCAAGGCGATGGCCGCGTATTTCGAGGCCGTCGTCGCGCAGGCCGGCGCGTCCCAGGCGAAGGCGGCGGCGAACTGGCTGATGGGCGAGGTGTCGTCGCAACTGAACCGCGACGGACTCGAGATCGACGCGAGCCCGGTCTCGGCCGCGCAGCTCGCGCTGCTGCTGCAGCGCATCGCCGACGGCACGGTTTCCAACAAGATCGCGAAGGAAGTGTTCGTCGCGATGTGGGACGAGCGGGCCGCCGACGCGGGCGCGGCCGACCGCATCATCGAGGCGAAGGGTCTCAGGCAGATTTCGGACACGGGCGCGCTCGAGGCCATCCTCGACGAGGTGCTGGCCGCGAACCCGAAGTCCGTGGAAGAGTTCCGCGCGGGCAAGGAGAAGGCGTTCAACGCGCTGATCGGTCAGGCGATGAAGGCCACGAAGGGCAAGGCGAACCCCCAGCAGGTGAACGAGCTGCTGAAGAAGAAGCTGGCCTGAACCCCCGGCGCGCGGTTTCGGCGCGGCGCGCGCATCCGTCGCGCGCCGCATGGCGAAGTCACGAGGAGGAGAACGACGCATGGCGAAGGAACCGGATCTCGACGATTATCGCGTGCCGCACTACGGCGACGGCAAGAAGGCGGCGAAGTTCTCGCTCGACGACTACGACCCTGCGTCGAAGCCGTTTTCCGACGGCGGCAAGGATGCCGACCGCGATCAACTGGCCGGCCTCGGCACGAAGCTCGACGCGCTGCAGGAGCGCCTGCACGCGCAGCATCGCCAGCGCGTGCTGCTGGTGCTGCAGGGCATGGATACGAGCGGCAAGGACGGCACGATCCGCGGCGTGTTCCACGAAGTCGATCCGCTCGGCCTGCGCATCGTGCCGTTCAAGGCGCCCACGCCCATCGAGGCCGCGCGCGACTTCCTCTGGCGCGTGCACCGGCAGGTGCCGGCGGCGGGCGAGCTCGCGATCTTCAACCGCAGCCACTACGAGGACGTGCTGGTGCCGCGCGTGCTCGGCCAGATCGACAAGGCCGAATGCGAGCGCCGCTACCGGCAGATCCGCGACTTCGAGGCGCTGCTCGCCGAGAACGGCACGTCGATCATCAAGTGCATGCTGCACATCTCGAAGGACGAGCAGCGCCGCCGGCTGCAGTCGCGTATCGACGACCCGACCAAGCACTGGAAGTTCGACGTCTCCGACCTCGAGGCGCGCAAGCAATGGGACGACTACCGGCACGCCTACCAGTCCGCGCTGGCCGCGACCTCGACCGACTACGCGCCGTGGTACGTGGTGCCGGCCGATTCGAAGCCGCATCGCAACGTGATGGTCGGCAAGCTGCTGCTGCGCCTGCTCGAAAGCCTCAAGCTCGAATATCCGCCCGCGAAGGAGTCGCTCAAGGGCATCAGGATCGAATGACAACGCAAAGGCGCGCCGCTCGCGTCGATACAAGGACGAAAACATGCTGCGTGTGATTACCGCCAACCTCAACGGCATCCGGTCGGCGGCGAAGAAAGGTTTTTTCGAATGGTTCGGCGAGCAGAACGCCGACGTGCTCTGCGTGCAGGAAATCAAGTGCTCGCAGGACGACATGACGCCCGAGTTTCTCGCGCCGCACGACTACACGGGCTACTTCCAGCACGCGGTGAAGAAGGGCTACAGCGGCGCGGGCGTCTACGCGCGCCGCACGCCCGACGACGTGCTGATCGGCTTCGGCAGCGCCGAGTTCGATCCCGAGGGGCGCTATGTCGAGGTGCGCTTCGGCAAGCTCTCGGTCATTTCGGTATACGTGCCGTCGGGGTCGAGCGGCGAAGAGCGCCAGGCGGCCAAGTACCGCTTCATGGACGAGTTCATGCCGCATCTCGCGCAGCTCAGGCGCGAGCGCGAGGTGATCGTTTGCGGTGACGTCAACATCGTGCACAGGGAAATCGACATCAAGAACTGGAAGGGCAACCAGAAGAACTCCGGCTGCCTGCCGGAGGAGCGCGCGTGGCTCACGCAGCTTTTCGACGAGGTCGGCTATGTGGACGTGTTCCGCACGCTCGATTCGCGCCCCGAGCAGTACACCTGGTGGAGCAACCGCGGCCAGGCGTACGCGAAGAACGTGGGGTGGCGCATCGACTACCAGATCGCGACGCCGGGCGTCGCGGCCACGGCGAAGGGCACCTCGATCTTTCGCGACATCAAGTTCAGCGATCACGCGCCGCTGACGGTCGATTACGACTACGCGAACGGCGGTTGATCCTACCGCGCCCCGCGGCGGCGCATCGGCACGGTGACGCCGGGGTAGCCGGGCAGCGTGCCGACCGGCTTGCCGATCGCCTTCGCGTAGAGCGGCAGCATGTCCGGAAGCCGTTTCGCGATGTCGGCGCGGCGCGCGGCCGTGTACGGATGCACGTAGATGAAGCCCTGGTCGTCGTCGCTGCGCGTCGCAGCGGCGAGCTTGTCCCAGAGCGTGAGCGCCGCGCGCGGATCGAAGCCCGCGCGCGCGGCGATTTCGCTGCCGATCACGTCGGCCTCGGTTTCGTCGGCGAGTCCGTAGTGCAACGTGGCCAGTTGCGAGCCGAGGCCGAGCGGAAACATGCCGAGGTCGGCGAGGCCGAACAATTGCGGCACGGTGCCCGAACCGATCTGCGCGGCCTCCTGCTCGCCGAGCCGCTCGCGCACGTGCTCGCGGATCGCGTGGGCGATCTCGTGGCCGAGCAGCATGCCGAGCTCGTCGTTGTTGAGCGCGACGCGGTCGAGCAGGCCGCCGTACACGACGATCTTGCCGCCGGGCAGACAATACATGCGGATGTCGGGCGAACGGATGACCGCGACTTCCCATTTCCAGTGGCTGACGCGATCGCTCCATTTCAGCGAGTACGGCTCGAGCCGCTCGACGATGGAGAGTACGCGCAGCACGTGCGGATCGTTGTCCGGATAGAGGCGATCCGAGTGCGCGGCGCCGCGCACGATCTCGGCGTATTCGGCGGCGGCCTGCGCTTCGAGCACCGGCGAGGGAATCCGGTTGCGCAGCGTCGAGAACGTGCCGCCGAAGCGCAACTGCCGCCAGCTTCCCGGCGGCAGGTCGCCGACGTTCGGCGCCGGCGCGGCCGGGGTTGTCACGGTCGCTGTCGGGCCGGCGGCGGAGCGCGCGGCCGGCAGGGCGCCGGCGTTGCCGGCGTTTTTCGCGTTGCCGCTGCTCGCGGGCCCGGACGCCGATGGCGCGTTGCCGGCGGTCTCGGCCGCGGCCGCGGCCGAGAGCACGGCGGCCGCGAGCGCGACGGCCGCCGCCCAGGTCGTGGCCGTCGCGCATCGGGCGACGTCTGCGCGCGCCGCGGCGCCTGTTTTCGACGTCACGACGCGCGTCTCCACGGAGCGATACGGGTGAGCAGCACTATGCCGGGCACGGCGAGCACCGTGCAGAGCAGGAAGTAGTCGAACCAGTGCAGCCGCGCGACCGCGTAGCCGCTCGCCGCCGCCGCGAGCGTGCGCGGTACCGAGGCGAGGCTCGTGAAGAGCGCGAACTGCGTGGCCGTATAGCGCGGGTCGGTCGTGCTCGCGATGTAAGCCGTGAAGGCCGCGAGCGTGAGGCCCGTCGCGAAGGTTTCGAAGCCGTACACGAGCGCGAGCGCCAGCGCGCGCGGGTCGAGGTGCGCCTGGGCGTCGAGGCCGAACGTCGACGCGATCGTCGATATCGCGTTGCCGGCCGTCGCGGCCAGATGGGCGACGAGTGCGAGCGACGGCGAACCGGGGCCGAGCTGCGCGAGCCAGGCGAAGCCGAGCGTCGAGACCATCTGCAGGAAACCGAAGATCCAGAGGCCGCGGCCGATGCCGATCTTCACGAGCGCCACGCCGCCGACGATCCCGCCCGCGAGGCTCGCGCCGAACGCCGTCGTCTTCGCGATCACGCCGATCTCGGTGCGCGAGAAGCCGATGTCGAGGAAGAACGACGTCGAGAGCGTGGTCGCCATCGTGTCGCCGAGCTTGTAGAGGAAGATGAACGCGAGCACGAGGAGCGCGCCGCGCCAGCCGTCGCGCAGCAGGAATTCGCGGAACGGCTCGACGATCGCCTCGCGCAGGTTCTTCGGCGGCGCGCCGTGCACGGGCGGCTCGCCGACGACGAGCGTCATGATCATGCCCGGCAGCATGAACGCCGCGGTGACGGCGAATACGGTGCGCCAGGGCAGATGGTCCGAGAGGATCAGCGCGAGCGAGCCGGGCACGAGCGCGGCGATCTTGTAGGCGTTCACGTGCACCGCGTTGCCGAGGCCCTGCTGCGGGTCGGTGAGCAGTTCGCGCCGGTAGGCGTCGATCGAGATGTCCTGGCTCGCGCTGAAGAACGCGACGAGCGTGGTCAGCGCGGCCACGGTCCAGATCGATTCGCGCGGCGACACGAAGCCGAGCGAGGCGATGGCCGCGGCGACGAGAATCTGTGTGAGGAGCATCCAGCCGCGCCGTCGTCCGGGCCGCCAGCCCGGCAGGCGCGGCACGTAGCGGTCCATCAGCGGCGCCCAGACGAACTTCCAGGTGTAGGGGAGCTGGATCAGCGCGAAAAGCCCGATCTCCCGGATGTTCACGCCCTCGGAGCGCAGCCACGCCTGCACGAGATAGACCAGCGTGAAGAGCGGCAGCCCCGAGGTGAAGCCGAGAAAAACGCAGATCAGCATGTGCGTATTCAGATACGCACGCCAGCCGGGGTGTTCCTCGTGAGCGGTCAGGGCGGGCGCTTCGCGGGGCTGAATCGGCATGTCGTCGGCGGCTGGGCTGGCTTGGAGTTCGGGCGGACGGAGCGGCGTCAGCGCTTCCTGACGCGATAGACTGCAAGACTACCACGCCAGTTCACGCCCCAGCGCACGGTCTGACCGCCGTGCAGCACCGCGCGGTCGAGAATCTCGATGCCCACTTCCGGCGCGAGCGCCTCGAAGTCCTTCACCGTTAGCACCCGCACGTTCGGCGTGTTGTGCCACTGGTAGGGCAGCGACTTCGACACCGGCATGCGCCCGCGCAGCACCGAGAGCCGATGCGGCCAGTAGCCGAAATTCGGGAACGACACGATGCATTCGCGTCCGACGCGCACCGTCTCGCGCAGGATCGCGGCGGTCTGGTGGATGGTCTGCAGGGTCTGCGAAAGAATCGCAAAGTCGAAGCTGCCGTCCTCGAAGAGGCGCAGGCCGTCCTCGAGGTTCTGCTGGATCACGTTCACGCCGTTGCGCGTGGCCGCGAGCACGCCCGCGTCGTTGATCTCGATGCCGTAGCCGGAGACCTCGAGCTCCTCGGCGAGGAGCGCAAGCAGCGAGCCGTCGCCGCAGCCGAGGTCGAGCACGCTCGCGCGCGGCTCGACCCAGCGCGCGATGGTGCGAAAGTCCGGGCGCGTCGAAAGGTTGTCGAATGCTTTGGGATTCATGCGCCCACCTCGCTGGCAATGCGCTCGTAATAGGCGCGTATCAGGTTGTGATAGCGCGCGTCGTCGAGCAGGAACGCGTCGTGCCCGTGCGGCGCGTCGATTTCGGCGTAGGTGACCTGACGCTTGTGGTCGAGCAGCGCCTTCACGAGCTCGCGCGAGCGCGTCGGCGCGAAGCGCCAGTCGGTCGTGAAGCTCGCGACGAGATAGCTCGCCTTCGTGTGCGCGAGCGCGGCCGTGAGGTCGCCGTCGAACGCTCTCGCGGGATCGAAGTAGTCGAGCGCGCGCGTGATCAGCAGATAGGTGTTCGCGTCGAAGTACTCGGCGAACTTGTCGCCCTGGTAGCGCAGATACGACTCGACCTCGAATTCGACGTCGAAATTGAAGTTGTACGTGTCGGCGACGCCGTCGGCGCGGCTCTCGCGGCGCAGGGCGCGGCCGAATTTCTCGGCCATGTCGTCGTCGGACAGGTAGGTGATGTGGCCGATCATGCGCGCCACGCGCAGCCCGCGCCGCGGCTTCACGCCGTGCGCGTAGTAGTCGCCGCCGTGGAAGTCGGGATCGGAGAGGATGGCCGAGCGCGCCACCTCGTTGAACGCGATGTTCTGCGCCGAGAGCTTCGGCGTCGAGGCGATCACGATGCAGTGGCCGAGCCGGTCCGGGTACATCATGCTCCAGGCGAGCGCTTGCATGCCGCCGAGGCTGCCGCCCATGACGGCCGCGAAGCGTCCGATGCCGAAGCGGTCGGCGACGCGCGCCTGCGCGTTGACCCAGTCCTCGACCGTGACGACCGGAAAGCGCGCGCCGTAGGGGCGCTGCGTGGCCGGGTCGAGGCTCATCGGGCCGGTGGAGCCGAAGCACGAGCCGAGGTTGTTCACGCCGATGACGAAGAAGCGGTTCGTGTCGAGCGGCTTGCCCGGCCCGACCATGTTGTCCCACCAGCCGACGTTCTTCGGGTCGTCGGCGTCGATGCCGGCGACGTGATGCGAGGCGTTGAGCGCGTGGCAGACGAGTACCGCGTTGCTGCGCGAGGCGTTGAGCGTGCCGTAGGTCTCGACCATCAGGTCGTAGCCGGCGAGCGAACTGCCGTTCTGCAGCGGTAGCGGTTCGTCGAAATGCAGGTTCTGTGGAGCGACGATCCCAATCGATTCCATTCATTCCGCCTTGGTGACAGAGGCGGCTAAATGGTGTCTGCGGGGCGCTGGAAAGGAGGGGCGCGGCTGACGACCTCTTTAGCCGCATTTGTAATGAACCGGGGGACGCGCCCGTTCCGGTTCGCGCGCCCGCAATCGAGTCGACAAATCGGCGCGCCGGTATTTCCGATGGACGCAAAGTATAGCGGAAAAAAGGCTGCCGCAGCGCCGCCGCCGATGTCGCGTGGCGCCGCTACTGCAGGATGAGCCGCAGTTGCTCGTCGGCGTGCTCGAGCGGCGTGCGCGCGAAGCCGCTCTGGGCGTAGCGGTGCCAGCAGCCGATCACGTAGCTCACGACGAGGCTTGCGCGCACGCCCGGATCGTAGCCCTCTGGCAGCGGCACCGTCGCGCCGTCGGGCTGCGCGTTGGCCTCCATGAGACCCATGCGCAGGCATTGGCGTAGCGAGGCCTCGATCCGCTCGATCATCTGGTTGACGCGCGCCGCGAGGCGCTCGTGCTCGCCCACGAGCGCCTCGCAGGTGAGCACGCGCGTCATGCCCGCGTTCTTCGTGGAGAAGTGGATCAGCATGAGCGCGATGGCGCGCGCCTGGAGCACGCCGTTCGGCTCCTTCGCGACGATCTGGTTGACGAGGGCGAAGAGCGTCTGCTCGATGAAGTCGATGAGCCCCTCGAACATCTGGGCCTTGCTCGCGAAATGGCGGTAGAGCGCCGCCTCCGACACGCCGATGCGCGCGGCCAGCGCCGCCGTCGTGATCTTTTCGCCGCGCGGCGCTTCCAGCATGGCCGCGAGCGCCTGCAGGATGTGCACGCGGCGCTCGCCCGGCTTCGGGCGCGTCATGCGCCGTACCGTGCCGCCGCCGGCCTGCAGCGGTTCCTGCTCTACGGTTGCGTCCCGCCTGTCGGTTGGCTGCATGAGTGTCGCCCCTTCGATCGACCCGAACGCCACGCGCGGGTACCCGGTTGTAGCGATTTTAACGAACGTATGCGGTGGTCGATATAGTGCGGGCGACCGCCGCCCGAGGCCGGCAGGTGCCCCGTGATCCAGACGGTGCGGATGCCGAGCGGCCGGTAGCGCTTCAGATGCCCGCGCGTGTCCTCGACGAGGACCGCATCGGCGGGGGCCACGCCCGCGCGGCGCAGGGTCCGACGCAGCATCGCACGGTCGGGCTTGGCGCGCCAGATGCCGTCGCGCTCGCGCATGTGCTCGATGGCGACGACCGATTCGAAGAGCCGCGCGATGCCGAGCTGCGCGAGGACCGCGCCGGCGTAGGCCTCGGGCGCGTTGGTCAGCACGATCTTGCGGCCCGGCAGCGCGGCGAGCGTGCGCGCGAGGCCGCGCTCGGCGTGGAGCATCGACGGCAGGTCGGCAAACGTGTGGACCACCTTCAGGAAGTCGTGCAGGTCGATCGGGTGGTGACGCGCGAGCCCGAGCAGCGTCGCGCCGTAGCGCTGCGTGTAGAGCGTGCGCAGATGGTCGGCTTCGGCGCGGGTGATCCGGAGCGCATCGACGATGTACTGCGTCATGGCCTCGTTGATGGCCGGAAAGACCGCGCGCGACGCGGCGTGCAGCGTGTTGTCGAGGTCGAACAGCCAGACCGGCGTGGGCGCGGCGCGCCGCGGCCGGCGGCGGTGCAGGCGGGGGTAGGTCATCTCGCGGCGGATCGGGGCGGGGCGGCCGGCGCGGGGCCGGAACCTGGGCTGGGGTTACGGGTTATCGGGGTGCCGGCCGCCGCGAACGCGCGCACGGCCGGGGCAAGGAACGGGTCAGTGCGAGCGGATCATCGTGCCGAACGGCTGCTCGGTCAGGATTTCGAGCAGTACCGAGTGCTCGATGCGGCCGTCGATGATGTGCACCGAGCGCACGCCGCTCTTCGCGGCGTCGAGCGCCGACGAGATTTTCGGCAGCATGCCGCCCGAGATCGTGCCGTCGGCGAAGAGCGCGTCGATCTCGCGCGCGGACAGGTCGGTGAGCAGATTGCCGGCCTTGTCCATGACGCCGGGGATGTTGGTCATCATGACGAGCTTTTCGGCGTTCAGCACGACGGCCAGCTTGCCGGCCACGAGGTCGGCGTTGATGTTGTACGAAAGGCCGTCCTCGCCGAAGCCGATCGGCGAAATGACGGGAATGAACGCGTCGTCCTGCAACGCCTGCACGACCGCCGGATTGATCGCCTCGACCTCGCCCACCTGGCCGATGTCGACGTATTGGCCCGGATTCTCGCGGTCCGGCATCATCAGCTTGCGCGCGTGGATGAGGCCGCCGTCCTTGCCGGTCAGGCCGACCGCGTGGCCGCCGAAATGGTTGATGAGCGTGACGATGTCCTGCTGCACCTCGCCGCCGAGCACCCATTCGACGACTTCCATCGTCTCCTCGTCCGTGACGCGCATGCCCTGGATGAAGGTGCCCTGCTTGCCGATCTTCTTGAGCGCCAGGTCGATCTGCGGGCCGCCGCCGTGCACGATTACCGGGTTGATGCCGACGAGCTTCAGCAGGATCACGTCGCGGGCGAAGCCCTGCTTGAGCCGCTCCTCGGTCATCGCGTTGCCGCCGTACTTGATGACGACGGTCTTGCCGTGGTACTGGCGGATGTAAGGCAGTGCCTCGGCGAGAATCTCGGCCTTCAGGCTGGGAGCGATCTGCGAAACGTCGGACGGGTTGGACATGGCGGCGCGAAAGGACGGGAAACGGGGCGAAAAGCGGTTCAAAACAACGGCGAATTGTACAGGACTGGCGCGCCGCGACAGGGATTTCGGACGGCCTGCCCGAGGCGTTTTTTGCGCTTTGCGCGCCGGTTTTTCGCATGCAGGGGAACCGGCGGGGCGCGCGGTCCGGAAAGGGCGCGGCCGGGACGGCGGGAGGGGGCGGAGCGGTTCGGATGGCTCAGGCGGCTCAGGTGGCTCAGGTGGCTCAGGTGGCTCAGGTGGCGCGGACGGCACGGACGGCGCGGACGGCGCGGACGGCGCGGACGGCGCGGACGGCGCGGGTGGCACGGGTGGCACGGGTGGCACGGGTGGCACGGGTGGCACGGGTGGCACGGGTGGCACGGGTGGCACGGGTGGCACGGGTGGCACGGGTGGCACGGGTGGCACGGGTGGCACGGGTGGCACGGGTGGCACGGGTGGCACGGGTGGCACGGGTGGCACGGGTGGCGGGATCTCCAGCCGGGGTCGCACGTCGCATGCCGCCGGGCGGGTTGGGACTGTCCGTCGTCCACGTCGTCCGGGCGGCTTCATTTCCCGACTTCCGGGCAGGCGCCTCGAGGTCCGGCCCGGCCGTCGGTTGCCGGCCGGTGTGGCATCATTTCCCGACCGCCGTTACCGGCGTTCCTCTCGGGTGTGCCGCGATGACTTCGTCCGCCTCGTCCGCTTCCGGTCTGAAACGCGCGCGCTGCCCGCGCTGCGGTTGCGCGTTCGATTGCGGCCGGCAAGCCGAGCCGTTCGACTGCTGGTGCAAGACGCTGCCCGCGCTGCCGGTGGACCGGCTGGAGCCGCAGGGGCGTTGCCTGTGCCCCGAATGCCTCGCCGACGCGGCCGCCGGCGCGCCGCAGGCGGGACCGGGCTGAGGCGCGCCGCGCCGGACGGCGAATTTGCCGTCCGCTTCATGGATGACGATCCGCGCGGGTCTCGTCATTTGATTGAAATTAAAAATAGACGGGCATAAAGCAGGAAAATCGGGGGCATTCCGCGCACGGCGTGTCGCACCCCGCCCCGTCCCCATGATCCGGCCGCCGGGCAGCGCCGTTCCAGACAAACCTTTCCAGGATAATCGGGCGCACGACCCCGAACGGGTAAACTGGCACCACCATGTATCGCATCACCCTCAGCGCCCGCGTCAATCTCGGCCACCTGTTCTGGCTGCGCAGCCTCGCCATCGTCGGCCAGCTCTGCACGATCGCCTGCGTCGAGTTCCTGTTCGGCGTGCACTTGCCACTGCCCGCGATGCTGATCGTGATCGCGCTGGAAGTGCTGTTCAACGGCGTGACCTGGCTGCGCGTCGCGCAGGATCGTCCCGAATCGAATCTCGAACTGTTCGGCCAGCTCTGGGTCGACCTGGGCGCGCTTTCCGCGCTGCTGTTCCTCTCGGGCGGCACCACCAATCCGTTCGTGTCGCTCTATCTGCCCTCGCTCGCCATCGCGGCCGCCGTGCTGCCCTGGTATCTGACCGCCTGGCTCGCGGCGTTCGCGGTGGCCTGCTACGTGCTGCTCGGCTTCGATTCCGTGCCGCTCAACCTCGACAACCCGGCGAACCTGTTCAACTACTACCGCACGGGCCTCTGGGTCAACTTCATGGTGAGCGTCGGGCTCATCACCTGGTTCGTCGCGCGCATGTCGCGCGCGTTGCGCCAGCGCGACACCGCGCTCGGCGAAGCCCAGCAGCGCCTCTTGCGCGACGAGCGCGCGGTCGCGCTCGGCGTGCAGGCGGCGACGGTCGCGCACGAAATCGGCACGCCGCTCTCGACCATCGCGATGCTGACCGAGGAACTGCTCGATTCGGCGCGTACCGACGCCGGGCTCACGCCCTACACGGCCGACTTCGAGCTGCTCGAGCGGCAGATGTCGCTGTGCACGAGTGCGCTCGCGCGTCTGCGCAGCCGCGCGTCGTCGTCGGGCAGCCGCCAGAGCGTCGGCGAATGGCTCGGGCCGTTCGTCGAGCAATGGCGGCTGCGCCATCCGCACGTGAAGTTCGAGCTGGTCGGCGAGGCGCCGGCGAACGCGCATCTGGCCGACGCGGTGGCGGTCGGCCAGATCCTGACCATCCTGCTCGACAACGCCGCGCGCGCGAGCCGCGATTTCGTGACGCTCGGCGCGCGCCTCCCGGAGCGCCCCAACTTCATCGAATTCGAGGTCCGCGACGCGGGGCCGGGCATTCCGGCATCGCTGCGCAGCGCGATCGGCGCTTCGCCCGTCGACAGCACGCAGGGCGGCCACGGCGTCGGGCTGTATCTGGCGTTCTCGTCGGCGGCCCGGCTGGGCGGCGCGATCGAGCTTGCCGACGTCGAACCCGGCGCAGACGGCGGCCGCGGGCGGCGCGGCACGCGCGCGGTGCTGCGCGTGCCGCTCGAACAGGGTCCGGGAACCGGCGGGGAGCCGGACGGGACGGCCGCCGCCGATTCGGATCATCATTTCGGCACGGACCGGGCAGCGTCCGCGCCGCCGTTTACCAATACGGAGAAACAGGCATGAACGACAAGAGTTTTCTGGTGATCGACGACGACGAGGTGTTCTCCGACATCCTGACGCGCGGGCTGACCCGGCGCGGCTTCGAGGTGCAGCAGGCGCACAATGCGGACGAGGCCGTGCGGTTCGCCAACCAGCAGAAGTTCGCGCAGATCACCGTGGATCTGCACCTGGGCAACGATTCGGGGCTGAGCCTGATCGCGCCGCTGCGCGGGCTCCAGCCCGACGCGCGGATGCTGGTGCTGACCGGCTACGCGAGCATCGCGACGGCCGTGCAGGCCGTGAAGGACGGCGCGGACAACTATCTCGCCAAGCCCGCCAACGTCGAGACGATTCTCTCCGCGCTGCAGAGCGAGGCCAGCCTGCAGCAGGCCGAAGAAGCCATCGAGCATCCGACGCCGCTCTCCGTCGCGCGGCTCGAATGGGAGCACATCCAGCGCGTGCTGGCCGAGCACGGCGGCAACATCTCGGCGACGGCGCGTGCGCTCAACATGCACCGGCGCACGCTGCAGCGCAAGCTGGCCAAGCGGCCGGTCCGGCAATAACAATACGCAATACGCAATAAGCGCCTCGATTATCGGCCGGACAACGGAAGGGCCCCGTGCGGGGTCCTTTCTTTTTGGCGATCCGGTTGCCGTTCGGGCGGGCGCAGCCTACAGCACGTAGCGCGACAGATCCTCGTCGTCGGCCACCTCGCTGAGCGCCGCGTTCACGTAGGCCGCGTCGACGACGACGCTCGTGCCCGTGTGATTGCCGGCCGAGAACGACACGTCCTCGAGCAGCTTCTCGATGACCGTATAGAGCCGCCGCGCGCCGATGTTCTCGGTCTTTTCGTTGACGGAGAACGCGATTTCGGCGAGCCGCCGGATGCCGTCCCCGGCGAATTCGAGCTGTACGTCCTCGGTGGCGAGCAGCGCCTGGTATTGCTTGACGAGGCTCGCGTCGGTCGCGACGAGAATCGACTCGAAGTCCTCGACCGACAGCGAGTCGAGTTCGACGCGAATCGGGAAGCGGCCCTGCAACTCGGGAATCAGGTCGCTCGGCTTCGCGAGGTGGAACGCGCCGCTCGCGATGAACAGGACGTGATCGGTCTTCACCATCCCGTACTTCGTGTTGACGGTCGTGCCTTCGACGAGCGGCAGCAGGTCGCGCTGCACGCCCTGGCGCGAGACTTCGCCGCCGCCCGTCTCGCTGCGCGAGGCGATCTTGTCGATCTCGTCGAGGAACACGATGCCGTTCTGCTCGACGTTCTGCACGGCCCGCGTCTTGATCTCCTCGTCGTTGAGCATCTTGCCCGCTTCCTCGTCGGTGAGCAGGCGCAGCGCCTCCTTCACCTTCACCTTGCGGCGCGTCTTCTTGCCGCCGCCGAGATTGGCGAACATCGAGCGGATCTGCTCGGTCATGTCCTCCATGCCCGGCGGCCCCATGATGTCCATGCCGACCTGCGGCAGCTCGACGTCGAGCTCGATTTCCCTGTCGTCGAGCTGGCCTTCGCGCAGGCGCTTGCGGAACGTCTGGCGCGTGGCGTTCTCGCCGTCGTCGTGGGCGGCCGGCGCCGACGTGCCGAAGCCGACCGCGCGCGCGCCGGGCAGCAGGATGTCGAGGATGCGGTCCTCGGCCTGGTCGGTCGCCTTGCTGCGGACCTTGCGCATCTCGGCCTCGCGCGTCTGCTTGACCGAGATCTCGATCAGGTCGCGCACGATGCTGTCGACATCGCGGCCCACGTAGCCGACCTCGGTGAACTTGGTCGCCTCGATCTTGATGAACGGCGCGTCGGCGAGCTTGGCGAGGCGCCGCGCGATTTCGGTCTTGCCGACGCCGGTCGGCCCGATCATCAGGATGTTCTTCGGGGTGATTTCCTGACGCAGCGGCTCGGCGACCTGCTGGCGGCGCCAGCGGTTGCGCAGCGCGACGGCGACGGCCTTCTTGGCCTTCGCCTGGCCGATGATGTGCTTGTCGAGTTCCGAGACGATCTCGGCGGGGGTCATGGTGCTCATCCTGGTTCCCTGGAGGCAGGTCCGGCTTCGGGCCCGACGGTTATTCGATGGTTTCGATCACGCGGTTGTGATTCGTATAGATGCACATGTCGCCGGCGATCTCGAGCGCCTTCCCGACGATCTCGCGCGGCGAGAGGTCGGTGTTGTCCACGAGCGCGCGCGCGGCGGCCTGCGCATACGCGCCGCCCGAGCCGATCGCGCAGATGCCGCCTTCCGGGTCGAGCACGTCGCCGTTGCCGGTGATGACGAGCGTGGTCTGCGCGTCGGCGGCGATCAGCATGGCTTCGAGCCGGCGCAGCATGCGGTCCGTGCGCCAGTCCTTCGCGAGCTCGACGGCCGCGCGCGTGAGATTGCCCTGGTGCTTTTCGAGCTTCGCCTCGAAGCGGTCGAGCAGCGAGAACGCGTCGGCCGTGCCGCCCGCGAAGCCGACCATCACCTTGCCGTTGTAGATGCGTCGGACCTTCTTCGCGCCGCCCTTCATGACGATGTTGCCGAGCGTGACCTGGCCGTCGCCGCCGAGCGCGACCTTGTCGCCGCGCCGCACGGAAACGATCGTCGTGCCGTGAAATTGCTCCATGTGCGTATCCTTTGTGCCGGTTGGCCGGACGGGAGGGGCGGCCGAGGGGTTTTGCCGCTGACCGGGTCCGGTGTCGCATGCCGCGCGCCACCCGACGGGCGTGCGATATCGTCGCTATTTTAGGGCGCGCGCTTCCATATCAAGAGCGGCGGCGGCAGAAAACGCCGCGGGCTGGCGCCGCCAAGCGTTTGCGCAAAAAAAAGCGCACGGTCGATCGCCGTGCGCTTTTTTACGCGGGGACGTTGCCGCCGGGCCTGGCCGGCGGGGGCGTCAGTCGCCGAACAGCTTCTGCCGCAGCTCGCGCCGTTCCTGGGCTTCGAGCGAGAGCGTGGCCGTGGGCCGCGCCAAGAGACGCGGAATGCCGATCGGCTCGCCCGTTTCCTCGCACCAGCCGTACTCGCCCGACTCGATGCGCGCGAGCGACTGCTGCACCTTCTTCAGCAGCTTGCGTTCGCGGTCGCGCGTGCGCAACTCGAGGGCATGCTCTTCCTCGATCGTCGCACGGTC
This sequence comes from Burkholderia sp. WAC0059, assembly GCF_002870125.1. Taxonomy (GTDB): domain Bacteria; phylum Pseudomonadota; class Gammaproteobacteria; order Burkholderiales; family Burkholderiaceae; genus Paraburkholderia. Next base: position 102,186 of record NZ_PNEO01000009.1, on the reverse strand, counting down.
GGCCGGATCCGGAACGATCACGGTTTCGCGCAGATTCTCGGTGGTCTGGCCCGCATTGCGGAGAATTTCCGCCTGCAACTGTTCGAGCCGGTTCTTGAAGAAGGCGAGCTGATCCTCGTTCATGTAATCCTTGTCGCTCATCTTCAGGATTTCGGCTTCGGTCAAGAGTCGTTTCGTCGTCATCTGGCTTGCTTCTTCAATGAGTGAGGCAAAACTGGCACATATTGCCTGCACTTTCGTGTTGCCCGCAATGGCCTTCGATATGCTCGATCGAGCGGTGGCGGGCACGGACGATGGGCTGTCGTGACGCCGAAGCGCCGCCTGCGGGGCCGAACTCCTCTGGAAACCAGTTCAGATGCTCCTGAGGCACTTGCTGCTGCGCCGGACGTGATCCGCGGCGCGTCCAGTCTGCCGGTCAGCCCGGAACACAGGATGTTCCGGTGCCGTCTCCTTCCCGGTCCGCAGGCGCTGCCGGCCGGGCATGGCGGGATGTCCCGCGGCACGTCGCGGCCATCCCCTTCTCTTTAGCCACCCTTCAGTGGGCAGGTATTGTAACTGAATCGCAATCCGGAACGTCGGACGGGGCGTCGCCCCGCCTGTGCCGCCTGCTGTGCCGCCAGCCGTCCGGGCAGGCGCCGGACATGTTATCCAGAAAATATAACGCGCCTGGCGGGAAAAAGCGATGGGGCCGCCAGCATGGGACGTGCCGGGGACATCGCTCGCGGCGGCCCGGCCGGACGTCGCCCGGGCCTTGCGTTCTCCCGTTCGCCGCTCAGGCGAGGCAGGCGTCGAGCCCGTCGGTGATGAGGTCCTTCGGCAGATCGATACCGATGAACACCATCTTGCTGTTCTTCTTTTCGGCCGGCAGCCACTTCGCGGCGAGGTCGCTGCCCATCATCTGATGCACGCCCTGGAACACCACCTTGCGGTCGACGCCCTTCATGTAGAGCACGCCCTTGTAGCGCAGCAGGTGCTCGCCGTAGATCTGCAGGATGCCGCCGAGGAAGTCCTCGAGTTTGGTCGGGTCGAACGGGCGGTCGCTGCGGTAGACGAACGACTTGATGTGGTCGTCGTGATGCGCGTGGTGGTGATGGTGGTGATCGTGGCCTTCGTGCCCGCAGGCCGAGTGGTCGTGATCATGATCGTGGTCGTGATGCGCGTGATCGTGATCGTCCTCGGCGAGGAAGTCCGGGTCGATTTCGAGCTTGGCGTTCAGGTTGAAGCCGCGCAGGTCGAACACTTCCTTGATGTCGGCCTGGCCGAAGTCGACCTGTCTGATCTGCGCCTTCGGGTTCATGTGCAGCAGGCGGTGGCGCAGGTCGCCGAGCTCCGTTTCGCTGACGAGGTCGGCTTTCGTGAGGAAGAGCCGGTCGGCGAACCCGACCTGGCGTTGCACGACTTCGTGCTCGTCGAGCTGGTGGTTGCCGTGCTTGGCGTCGACGAGCGTGATGACCGCGTCGAGCAGAAATTCGTCGGCCGTCTCGTTGTCCATGAAGAACGTCTGCGCGACCGGGCCGGGGTTGGCGAGGCCCGTGGTCTCGATCACCACGCGGTCGAAGTCGAGCTCGCCCGCGCGGTTCTTCGCGGCGAGGTCGCCGAGCACGCGCGCGAGGTCGCCGCGGATCGTGCAGCAGATGCAACCGTTGCTCATCTGGATGATCTGCTCGTCGGCATCCTGCACGAGGATCTCGTTGTCGATGTTCTCTTCGCCGAACTCGTTTTCGATCACGGCGATCTTCATGCCGTGCTGTTCGTTCAGGATGCGCTTGAGCAGCGTGGTTTTGCCGCTGCCGAGAAAGCCGGTCAGGATGGTGACGGGAATCATGCTGGTTGCCTGTGAGTACGTGAATCGGAGGCGGAAACCGGCGGGCTGGCGGCCTTTCGCCGCTGGCCGGGCCGCCCGGCCGGCCAGCAAGGCCGGCCCGGAAACCGCCTATTGAAACATATCTGTCGTGCCGATGCTCGCGGCGCCGGGCACCCTGGCCGATCGGACGAACCGCCGCCGCGCCGACCCGCGGTCTCCTAAAAAGAGGGGCGCAACGCGGAGCGTCGCACGGCGTGTGCGCCTCCTGTTTCCGGCGCTTGCCGCGGGGTGCCCGGCGCACCGGAAAAAGTGCACGGTGCGCGCGGTTTTTCGCCGCCGAAACCGTGGGCGGAACCCGGGCCGGGCGAACCGCAAATGAGGCCGCTCAGGCGATTTGCAACAGCAGCCCCTTCAGATATTCGCCTTCGGGGAACGCCGTGAGCAGCGGGTGATCGACGCCGGCGCCGAGGCGCTTGAGGATGCGGGCGTCCACGCGCGCGTCGACCGCCGCGCCGGCGACGATCTTCTGGAACAGCTCCGAATCGATGGCGCCCGAGCACGAATAGGTGAACAGCAGGCCGCCGGGCCGCAGCAGCTTCAGCCCGGTCAGGTTGATGTCCTTGTAGGCGCGGGCCGCGCGGTCCACGTGCTCGCGCGAGGGCGCGAACTTCGGCGGGTCGAGCACGACGAGGTCGAAGCGTTCGCCGTCGTCGTAGAGGCGCCGCAGCGTCTTGAACGCGTCGGCGTCGAGCCAGCTCGCGCGCGCCGCATCGAAGCCGTTCGTCTCGACGTTGCGCTGCGCGAGCGCGAGCGCCTCGCCTGACGAGTCGATCGAGACGACGCGCGCCGCGCCGCCCTTGAGGGCCGCGAGCGAGAACCCGCCGGTGTAGCAGAAACAGTTGAGCACGTCGCGCCCCTGCGAATAGGCCTGCACGAGCGCGCGGTTCTCGCGCTGGTCGATGTAGAAGCCCGTCTTGTGGCCGTTGCGCACGTCGACGTGGTAGCGCACGCCGTTTTCCCCGACGATCAGCGTCCCGGGCGGCGCATCGCCGGCGAGCACGCCGGTCGTCTGCTCGAGGCCTTCCTTCTCGCGGATCGACACGTCCGAGCGCTCGTAGACGTTCGGGCAGCCCGTGGCCGCCGCGAGCGCCGCGACGATGGCGTCCTTCCAGGCGTCGACGCCTGCGGCCATGAACTGGCAGACCAGTTGGGCATGGGGCGGGGAATCGTCGGTGGTTTGTTGTGCGGTGTCTCTCGAGGGGACTTGCTGCGCTGCGCCCCCCAAGGGGACTTGCTGCGCTGCGTAGTAATCGACGATGAGGCCGGGGAGGCCGTCCGCCTCGCCGAACACGAGCCGGATCGCGCCGGTGTCGCGCACCATCGCCGCGCGATGGGCAATGGCCCGCTGCACGCGGCGCTTGAAGAACGCATGGTCGATGGGCTCGGCCTCGTCGAAGCTCCAGACCCGCGCGCGGATCTGCGAATGCGGGCTCCACGCGGCGCGCGCGAGGAAGCGTCCGTCGTGCCCGCGCACGACGACGGTCGCGCCGGCGGCCGGCTTGCCGTCCACGCGGTCGATGGCGTTCGCGTAGACCCACGGATGGCGCCGCAGCAGGGATTTTTCTTTCGACGGTTTGAGCGTGACGGTATGCATGGGATGGGTTCGATGCGCAAAGCGTGCCGGCCGGCGGAAGGCGCCGTCCGCACGCCGCGTGGGGCATTAGCTGCGTTTCTTCGCGCGCGGATGCGCGTCGTCGTAGATGCGCGCCAGATGCTGGAAGTCGAGCGACGTGTAGACCTGGGTGGCCGAAATGCTCGCGTGGCCGAGCAGTTCCTGCACGGCGCGCAGGTCGCCGCTCGACTGGAGCAGATGCGTGGCGAACGAGTGGCGCAGCACGTGCGGATGCACGTTCGCGGGGACGCCGGCGGCGACGGCCGCGCGCTTGATGCGCTCGCGCACGACGCCCGGCGCCATCCGGTTGCCACGCGCCGATAGAAAGAGCGGCTGCGGGTCGTGCCTGACGAGCGCGTGCCGCACGGCGATCCAGGCGTCGAGCGCGGCGAGCGCCTTGCTGCCGACGGGCACGATGCGGCGGCGCTTGCCCTTGCCGAGCACCTCGACTTCGGCCGCGTCGCGCTTGAGCCAGCCCGCCGATTCGTAGCCGTCCTGCTTCGCGTACTGGACGTCGAGCCCGACGAGTTCCGCGAGCCGCAGTCCCGACGAGTAGAACAGCTCGAGCATCGCGTGGTCGCGCAGCCCCTCGGCGGTTTCGGCGACGGGGGCTTCCATCAGCGCGGTCGCGTCGTCGACGGAAAGCGCCTTCGGCAGCGTCTTCGCACGCCTGGGCGCGCGCACCGCGGCGACGGGGTTGGCCTCCAGTTCGACCCGGCCGGCGAGCCAGCGGTAGAACGCGCGCCAGGCGGACAGCCGGTGCGCGATCGAGCGCGCCGACAGCCCGAGCGCGTGCGCGCGCGCGGCGGCACCGCGGATGTCGGCGGCGCTCAGGCGTTCGAGCGGCCGGCCGTTCGCGAGCTTCGCCAGCTCGTCGAGTTCGTGCGCATAGCCGCGCAGCGTGTGCGCCGACAGGCGCCGCTCGTGCTCGAGGCTCGAGAGGTAGGCGGCGATCGGTTCGGGCGCGTTCACGTCGGGTTGCGGGGCGAGGGGCGGTTGTCGTCGGGCGCGGTCAGTGCGGCAGCAGGCGCGTGAGCGCCGCGCTCGCGAGCGCGCCGATCTGCGTGAGGAAGTCGGTCGCCATGCCGTCGTGGAACCGGCGCGGATCGGGCGAGCCCAGCACGAGCAGGCCGAACGCGTTCGCCTGCGGCTCGGTGTGCGGGTCGCGCAGCGCGACGAGCACGACGGATTCGGCCCGCGCGGCGCCGGCCGTGCCCGGCGCCGCGACGCCGAACGGCGAGGCGTCGAGCCACTGGGCGGCCTCGAAGCCGGTGTTCGCGCCGCAATAGGGCGTCGCGAGGCTGTTCGCGAAGAGCCGCACTTCCTCGCCCGTATGGCGCGCGAAGTCCGATTGCGTATAGGCGTCGGCGATGTCCCAGACGCGCAGCGCCGCCTGCGGCACCTCGAACACGTCGCAGAGGCCCTGCGCGATGGTGCGCGGCAGCGCGTGCGGGTCGCGCTCGGCGATCACGCGCGTGGTCCAGCGGCCGAACTTCGCGCTGATGCTGTCGTTTTCGTGGCCGTAGCGCAGCAGTTCGGACAGGCGCCGTTCGAGGTGCTTGTTCTTGTCGCGCAGCATCTCCATCTGCCGCTCCTGCAACGACACGGCGGCTTTGCCGTGCGGGTTGCCGAGGCGCAGCGTCGTCAGCAGCTCGGCGTGCTCGACGAAGAAATCGGGGTTGGCCAGCAGATATTCGGCGACTTCGCGATCGTTCATGGTTTCGGCTTCAGGTGCGCCGCGGGCGCATCGGGACATCGGGGCCGGCTCGCTGGCCGGGGTTCGGTCGGGTGCTGCTGTCGCGTCCGGCTGCGGCGAGCGCTGCCGGGCGCGGCTTGCCGCCCGTTCGTTTCACTGCGCGTCTCATCGCGCGTTTCACAGTTCGTCTTTCAGCTCGATTTCGCCTTCGAACACGGTCGTCGCCGGGCCCGCCATCGTCAGCGGCGCGGCTTCGTCGCGCGCGCCGTCCCAGGCGATCGTCAGCACGCCGCCGTGCGTGTGCACCGTCACGGGCGTGTCGAGCAGGCCGCGCCGGATGCCCGAGGCGACCGCCGCGCAGGCGCCGGTGCCGCAGGCGAGCGTTTCGCCGGCGCCTCGCTCGTGGACGCGCAGGCGGATGGCGTTACGCGAGACGATCTGCATGAAGCCGGCGTTGACCCGCCGCGGGAAGCGCGCGTGCGATTCGATGGCCGGGCCGTCGGCCGCCACGGAGAATGCCTCGACGTCGTCGACGATCTGCACGGCGTGCGGGTTGCCCATCGAGACGGCCGAGATCCAGCGGGTTTGTCCGTTCACGTCGAGCGGCCAGAGCGTATCGTTGCCCTCGCGCCGGCCGTCGAGCCCGGCGGCGTCGAACGGCACGCGCGACGGCTCGAACACGGGGCGGCCCATGTCGACGACGACCTCGCCGTTTTCCTGCATGACGAGCGTGATGATGCCGTTCTGCACCTGCACGCGGACGCTGCGCGCATCGGTCAGCTTCCGTTCGCGCACGAAGCGCACGAAGCAGCGCGCGCCGTTGCCGCAATGCTCGACCTCGCCGCCGTCGCAGTTGAAGATGCGGTAGCGGAAATCGGCGCCGTCCACGGTCGGCTTCTCGACCAGCAGCAACTGGTCCGCGCCGACGCCGAAATGCCGGTCGGCGAGCGCGCGGACTTGCGCGGGCGTCAGCGCGAGCGGCCGGGTGTAGCCGTCGAGCACGACGAAGTCGTTGCCCGCGCCGTGCATTTTGGTGAAATTCAGTTTCATCCCGCTATTGTAAGTGACGCACGGGCCTTCGCCGCGCGTTCTTCGGGAAGCGGGCGCCGCCCGCGCGAAGCGCCTCGCTCCGGTCGCGCCGCCGCCGGAACGGCGGGGCCCGCGGGCGCGGTTCGCGGGTCTGCGCGGGCGCCGCGTCGCGGACTGGCGGACACCGCAGGCCGACGCCTCAATAGAAGCCCGGCTCGCCCGGCGGCCGGGTCTTGAAGCGCTTGTGCACCCAGTAGTACTGCTCGGGGAGCTGCGGGATCTGCTCTTCGAGGAACGCGTTCATCCGGCGCGCGTCGGCCTCGTCGTTGCCGGTCGGGTAGTTGTCCCAGGGCTTGAATACCTTGAGCCGGTAGCCGCGATAGTTCGGCAGCACCTCGCCGATGAACGGCACCACCTGCGCCCGGCCCGTCTTCGCGAGCCGGCCGACGGCCGTCAGCGTGCAGGTCGGCACGCCGAAGAACGGCACGAACGTCGAATTGCGCATGCCGTAGTCCATGTCGGCGCCGAGCATCACCGGCTTGCGGTCGCGCAGCCAGCGCAGCACGACGCGCGCGCTGTCCGCGCGGCTCACCATTTCGGCGCCGAAGCGGCTGCGGCCCGCCTTCGCGGCGGCTTCGAGCTCGGGGTTCGACATCGGCTGGTAGAGCGACCCGCACGGCCGGTGCAGCGAGTAGTTGAGGAACATCGAGCCGGCCTCGATGCCGACGAAGTGCAGGCCGAGGAAGAGCGTCGGCGGCAGGTCGGGGTCGGTCAGGTCGACGGCGCTGTCGAGTTCGACGAGCTTCTCGAGCTTCTTCGCCGAGCCGAACCACTGGACGCTGCGTTCCAGATAGCTGCGGATCACGTGCCGGAAGTGCAGCGCGGCCACCTCCTCGCGGCGCGCGTCGCTCCACTCGGGAAAGCAGAGCTTGAGGTTGATGTGGACGATGCGCCTGCGCCGGCTCGGAATCCTGTAGAGCAGCCAGCCGAGCGCGTCGCCGAGGCGGGCGACGAAGCCGTACGGCAGGACGGCGAACAGCTTGAGCAGGCCGATGCCGAGTCGGCTCAGCATGTCGGGGCTCCGTGCGGCGGGCGGGAGCGGACCGGACGGGCGGCGACGAAGGACTGCACGGATAATCACTCTGCGGCAAATAAACGAAGTCGCTATAATACGGTCTTCGCCGAGTTAATAGACAACTTGCGGGGCGAAGCCGGTTCGCGCGGCATCCATACAGAAGGGCGCGCGGGTCGGGCAGGTAATCCGCTAAAGCGTCGCCACTTCGGGACTTCGAAGCTGGCTACGTGAAGCTCAACCGTAACCAGTCAGTAGCAGCAGGAGTCCAAAAGTGGCAAACGACTACTTCTTCACTTCCGAATCCGTTTCCGAAGGCCATCCGGACAAGGTCGCCGACCAGATCTCGGACGCCATCCTCGACGCCATCCTCACGCAGGACAAGTACTCGCGCGTTGCCGCCGAAACGCTGTGCAACACGGGTCTCGTCGTGCTCGCCGGCGAAATCACGACGACCGCGAACGTCGACTACATCCAGGTCGCGCGCGACACGATCAAGCGCATCGGCTACGACAATACCGACTACGGCATCGACTACAAGGGCTGCGCGGTGCTCGTCGCCTACGACAAGCAGTCGCCGGACATCGCCCAGGGCGTGAATCGCGCGCACGACAACAACCTCGACCAGGGCGCGGGCGACCAGGGCCTGATGTTCGGCTACGCGTGCGACGAAACGCCCGAACTGATGCCGCTGCCGATCTATCTTTCGCACCGCCTCGTCGAGCGCCAGTCGAACCTGCGCCGCGACGGCCGCCTGCCCTGGCTGCGTCCGGACGCGAAGTCGCAGGTCACGGTGCGCTACGTCGACGGCAAGCCGCATTCGATCGACACCGTCGTGCTCTCGACGCAGCACGCGCCGGACATCGAGCTCGCGGCGCTGCGCGAAGCCGTGATCGAGGAGGTCATCAAGCCGGTGCTGCCGGCCGAGCTCGTGAAGGGCGAAATCAAGTACCTCGTGAACCCGACCGGCCGGTTCGTGATCGGCGGCCCGCAGGGCGACTGCGGTTTGACGGGCCGCAAGATCATCGTCGACACCTACGGCGGCGCGGCGCCGCACGGCGGCGGCGCGTTCTCGGGCAAGGACCCCTCGAAGGTCGACCGCTCGGCTGCATACGCGGGCCGCTACGTGGCGAAGAACATCGTCGCGGCGGGCCTCGCCTCGCGCTGCCTGATCCAGGTGTCGTACGCGATCGGCGTGGCGCAGCCGACCTCGGTCATGGTCAACACGTTCGGCACGGGCAAGGTGTCCGACGCGACCATCACGAAGCTCGTCGGCGAGCATTTCGATCTGCGTCCGAAGGGCATCGTCCAGATGCTCGACCTGCTGCGCCCGATCTACGAGAAGACGGCGGCTTACGGCCACTTCGGCCGCGACGAGCCGGAATTCTCGTGGGAAGCGACCGACAAGGCGATCGCGCTGGCCGAAGCGGCCGGCACCACGCCGGTGGCGGCGCTCGCGTAATTGCCGGCCGGCGGGCGCGCGGCCGCGATGGCTGCGCGCCCGGTGGACCTTGATGTGAAAAACCTCGCGCGGACGGTGATCCGCGCGAGGTTTTGTTTTTTCGCGGGCCGTCCGTGTGAAAGGGCGGGCGAGATGTAGGCGAGAGGCGGCGCGCTCCAGCCGTCGCGATTAACGCATGGCGAACGCGAACCAGCCCGCGCCGCCCGGAACCGTCCGGCGCGGGCGGCGCCCGCGCGGGGCGCGGGACGGGTCGTCGGCCGGCGCGGGCGAAGTCGGCGCGCGCAGCGGCGTGGCCGGCCGGTGCATCAGCGTGCGCAGCGAGAAATGACGCGCGCCGGCGCGCACGCGCAGCACGGAGAAAAAGGCGCGAAACCAGGCGCGCATGCCGTCGACGGGCTTCGCTTCGCGTACCTGCGCCGCGAGTGCGCGACTGCGCGCCGCGTGATGCCGGAGCGCGCGCACCAGATGGCGGCGCGCAGGCCGCGCGGCGTTCAGGGCGGCGCGGGTGAAACGGGTATCGAGGAAAGCGGACATGGTCGGTTAGCCGGAAGTCGAAAGGCGCGACACGCGGGACATGAAACGAAGCAGCGGACGTGCCTGTGGCGGATTCAATGCCGGAGCGGGACGGACGCGCCGTCGGGCGGCGGCAACGCGGAGGGTCGCCGGGAGGCCGGAGTCGGCGCGGCCTTGCCGGGAAAAGGGGAGCAGACGGAGGGAGCGGACGGAGAAACGAAAGGCCGGAACGGATGCGTACGACATGCATTCAGGCTACACGCGAATCGTGACGTCCAAAAGTCGGGGCATACCCGCGACGGGCGGGATCGCGGCGGCGCGCATTTTGCCTCAGTCGGGGTATCCGCTTCGCCGGGCCGGCTTCGGCGGCCTTACAATCTGGCGTCGCCGGCGCGTGCAGAGCAGACCGGCGTCGATGCGGCCCGCATCCGAACTCAAGATAACGGAAGTCCCATGTCAGTCCAGTCGAAGAAAGAACAGGTCCAGCAGTTGCGCGAGCGCGGCTTCGTGATCGTGCCGGGGCTCGTCGCGCCGGAGCGCTGCGGCGAAATCCGGCGTACCGCCATGCAGCAGTTGCAAGAAGCCGCGGCGCCGCTCGAATTCGAGGCGGACCTGCGCTATCCGGGCGCGCCCGAGTCGAAGGACGCGCTGGGCGGCCACACGGTGCGCCGCCTGCTCGACGCCTGGTCGCGGCATGCGCTCTTCCGCGAGTGGGCGGCGTCGCCGGAAATTCGCGGCTGGATGGAGCTTTACTTCGGCGAGCAGCCCGTGCTCTCGCGCGCGCATCACAACTGCGTGATGACGAAGCATCCCGATTACGGCAGCCTCACGGGCTGGCATCGCGACGTGCGCTACTGGTCGTTCGAGCGCGACGATCTCGTCTCGGTCTGGCTCGCGCTCGGCGACGAGACCGTCGAGAACGGCGGCCTCTGGTTCGTGCCCGGCTCGCACGAGGCGACGTTCACTTCGACCTCGTTCGACGCGGCGAAGTTCTTCCGCTCCGATCTGCCCGAAAACGAGGCGTGGATCGGCAAGGCGATCGCGCCGCCGCTGCATGCCGGCGACGTGGTGTTCTTCCATTGCAACACGCTGCATTCGGCCGGCCGCAACGAGAGCCGCGACGTGAAATATTCGCTCGTCTTCACCTACCACGGCGCGAGCAACGTGCCGCTGCCCGGCACGCGCACTGCGTCGATGCCCGAAATCCCGCTCTGAACCGATCCGGCAGAGGCTGCCGCCGCGTCTGCACACGGCGCGCGGATTGGCTAACATAGCGCGTCCGTCGCCGCGTCTTGCGCCGGCCGCGGGCGCGCCGCCGTTGCATCGCGCGACGCGCTGTCATGCCATGCGGTCCCGCGCGGCCGCCGGTCCTTTCTTTTCTTTCTCCCGGTTTTTCGTTTCGTCGAGGATTCAGGCAATGGGCTACGAAGCAGCTTCAGAACGCTATTCGGACATGCAATACCGGTTTTGCGGCAAGTCGGGGCTCAAGCTGCCGGCGCTGTCGCTGGGCTTGTGGCACAACTTCGGCGACACCACGCCGATCGCCACGCAGCGCGAAATCCTGCGCACCGCGTTCGACCTGGGCATCACGCATTTCGACCTCGCCAACAACTACGGCCCGCCGTTCGGCAGCGCCGAAACCAATTTCGGCCGCATTTTCAAGGACGATTTCCGTCCGTATCGCGACGAGCTGCTGATTTCGTCGAAGGCCGGCTGGAACATGTGGCCGGGCCCGTACGGCAGCGGCGGCGGCTCGCGCAAGTACGTGCTCGCGAGCCTCGACCAGAGCCTGCAGCGCATGGGTCTCGACTACGTCGACATCTTCTACTCGCACCGCTTCGACGCGGACACGCCGCTCGAGGAAACGGCCGGCGCGCTGGCGAGCGCGGTCCAGCAGGGCAAGGCGCTCTATGTCGGCATTTCGTCGTATTCGCCGGCGAAGACGCGCGAGATAGCGAAGCTGCTTGCCGGGTACAAGGTGCCGCTCCTGATTCACCAGCCGTCCTACAACCTGCTGAATCGCTGGATCGAGCAGGGGCTGCTCGACGCGCTCGACGAAGTGGGTGCCGGCAGCATCGCGTTCACGCCGCTCGCGCAGGGGCTGCTCACCAACAAGTATCTGAACGGCGTGCCGCAGGACGCGCGCGTGAACCGTCCCGGCGGCGGCTCGCTGAAGGCCGAGCACCTGAGCGGCCAGAACATCGAGCACGTGCGCAAGCTCGACGAGATCGCGAAGCGGCGCGGCCAGAGCCTCGCGCAGATGGCGATCGCCTGGACGCTGCGCGGCGGCCGCGTGACCTCGGCGCTGATCGGCGCGAGCCGCGCGGAGCAGGTGCGCGAGAACGTCGGCGCGCTGAAGAACCTCGAGTTCTCGGCCGAGGAGCTGGCCGAGATCGACCGTTACGCGACCGAGGGCGGCATCAACCTGTGGGAGAAGCCGTCCACCGACCAGCGCGTCTGAACGGGCGCGGTTTTCTTCTTGCCGCCGAAGCCGCCGCGCATACCGCGTGGCGGTTTTTTCATTGCGCGGGCGGATTCGATTCGTTCGCCTTCGCGACCTCTACATCAGCAGCGGCAGCCCTTCCACGAGCGCGAAGGCGATGACGACGCCGAGCAGCGCGCCGATCACGCGCAACACGTTGTGCCTGAATTCCGTGGCGCACGGCAGCGCGCCGAGAAACAGCGCGCCCGCAAATGCCATGGGAATGACCATCACGAGGTCGCCGATCGTGAAGTACGTTGTCATGGTTGTCTCCTGATTGATTTTTGTCGGCCGGCCTGGCGGCGAGATTGTTTTGTCGGGGCCAGCCTCGTTCGAGTATAGACGCGCGGCGCGGATGGGGGCGCGATCCTGTCCGGCGGCGGTGCAGCCGACGGGCGCAGCGAGCCCGGCCCCGCGGGCTTCGCGGGTCGTCTGTGCGGGCGGCTCGGGGTTTTTGCCGATGGCCCGGGCATTACGTTTTGCTTTCTTTCGGGGTGCCGACGAGGTCAACCGTATTCGTGACAAATCCGGCTGCCGGAATATGTCGCGAAAGCATCCGGAAAGCGGGGCGTGCCCGCTGTTTTTTTGCTTTGCCCGCGGGCCCAAAACGGTAACAATGCGGAAAACGGCTCACGCGAGAAGGGGCCGGCAGGGCAGGATGGAGCGCGATGCGCGCGGACCGTGCGCGAACGTCACCGCCTCCAGGCTGCGGTCATCGTCAATGCCGACCGGCGGTTGGAGCAGTCGAAGCCGGCGTTCGCAACGGGGAAACATCATGGTAATCGGTTCTATTGTCCGCTCGATGCACATTGCCGTGCCTTCGGGCGCCCGCGGCATCGTCATGCGCATTCTCGGCGACATGGCAATGGTGACCTGGTACGCCGGCGAGCCCGGCGAATCGGCCGAACTCAACACCGAACCCTTTTTCCTCGAAGACCTGATCGACACCGGCGAGCAGATTCGTCCGGCCAGCGCCCAGGTTCACTGAAGCCCGAAGCGCCGGGTTCGTCGGCGACGAACGTTCGCGGTCGCGTTATCGCGCCCATGCGGGCACAATGCGGGGATATGGACGACCACGATCTTTCCCCGCCGCCGCGCGATGCGGCCACCGCGCCGTACGCGCGGCTCACGCCCGAGTGCGTGCTCGACGCGCTCGACAGCGTGCTGCTGCCCGACGGTCGGCGCACCGACGGCCGCCTGCTCGCGCTCAACAGCTACGAAAACCGCGTCTATCAGGTGGGCGTCGAGGACGGCCCGCCGCTCGTCGCCAAGTTCTACCGGCCCGGACGCTGGTCCGACGAGGCGATCCTCGAGGAGCACGCGTTCGTCGCGGAGCTGGTCGAACGCGAGATTCCGGTGGTGCCCGCGCTGACTTACGACGGCCGCACGCTGCACGAATTCGAGGGCTTTCGCTTCGCCCTGTTCGAGCGGCGCGGCGGCCGCGCGCCGGAGCTCGACCGCAGCGACACGCTCGAATGGCTCGGCCGCTTCATCGGCCGGATTCACGCGGTCGGCGCGAGTCAGTCGTATCGCGCGCGGCCGGCGCTCGATCTGCGCACGTTCGGCTTCGAGCCGAGAGACTGGCTGCTCGAACACGACTTCATTCCGGCCGACGTGCGCGCGGCCTGGCAGGCGGCCGTCGCGTTCGCGCTCGAGGGCGTCGAGGCCGCGTTCGAGCGCGCGGGCGACGTGCGCGCGCTGCGCCTGCACGGCGACTGTCATCCGGGCAACGTGCTCTGGACCGACGCCGGTCCCCACTTCGTCGATTTCGACGACAGCCGCATGGGGCCGGCCGTGCAGGATCTCTGGCTGCTGCTGCCGGGCGACGGGCGGCCCGCCGCGACGCGCGCGCTTACCGATCTGCTGGCCGGCTACGAGGACTTCTGCGAATTCGAGCCGCGCGAACTGCATCTCGTCGAGGCGCTGCGCACGCTGAGGCTCGTGCATTACAGCGCCTGGCTTGCCCAGCGCTGGGACGACCCCGCCTTTCCGGCGGCCTTTCCCTGGTTCAACACGCAGCGCTATTGGGAAGACCGGATTCTCGAGTTGCGCGAGCAGATCGGCGCGATGCAGGACGGGCCGCTCTGGCCGGTGTAGGCGCGGCGGCGTTTCTGTCGGAACGCCGTTCCGGCGGACTTCAACCTCATACCCGGCAGGTCGAGCCGGCGCTTGCCGCCAGTTCCCGCGCGGCCTTCGCGCCTTCCACCTGGAGAATCGTCGGCAGCGAGACGCCGTTTTTCGCCGCCGTGACCTCGGCGAGGATCGAGACGGCGATCTCGGGCGGCGTGCGGCTGCCGATGTAGATGCCGACGGGCCCGTGCAGCCGGGCCAGTTCCGTTTCGTCGAGATCGAACTCCTGGAGCCGCTTGCGCCGCGCCGCATTGTTGCGCCGCGAGCCGAGCGCGCCGACGTAGAACGCGGGCGTCTTGAGCGCCTCCATGAGCGCGAGATCGTCGAGCTTGGGGTCGTGCGTGAGCGCGATCACGGCGCTTCGCTCGTCGAGCTTCATGTCGAGCACGGTGTCGTCGGGCATGGTGCGCACGAGTTTCGTGCCAGGCACGTCCCAGGCGTCGGTGTATTCCTCGCGCGGGTCGCAGACGGTGACCTGGTAGTCGAGGCCGGCGGCGATCTGGCAGAGATAGCGCGAAAGCTGCCCCGCGCCGATCACGAGCATCCGGTAGCGCGGGCCGTGGATCGTCAGGAGCCGGGCGCCGTCGAAGTCCACGCCGTCGGTCGCGAGCGCGGGGCCGAGCGTGGCCGCGCCGCTTGCCATGTCGAGCGTGCGCGCGACGAGCCGGCCGTGCTGCACGGCCTCGTATAGCGCGCGGATGCCGCTCGCCTCGCCGAGCGGCTCCAGCACGAGCTGGATCGTGCCGCCGCAGGGCAGGCCGAAACGATGGGCCTCTTCGGCGCTCACGCCGTAACGGACGGCTTCGGGCGCGTGCTGCGCGATGCCCTCGCGACGCACGCGATCGACGAGATCGTCCTCGATGCAGCCGCCCGAAACCGAGCCGACCACGAGCCCGTCGTCGCGCACGACGAGCATCGCGCCTTCGGGACGCGGCGACGATCCCCACGTCTTCACGACCGTTACGAGCAGCGCGCGGTGGCCCTCGTCAAGCCAGCGTGCGCCGGACTTCAGGACTTCGAGATCCACGCTGTCCATGATCGTCTCCTGTCGGGGATCGCCCCGTCCGCCGGCTGCGTTGCGGCGTGGGACGTCGTTGTCGTGGCGGGAACCAGGATGGCGGGGGCGGTGCCCCTGGTGCCGAGTTGCGCGTGAAAGCGCCGGAAGAATTCGTCCACGAGTCTGCGCACGGCCGCGTCGACGAACCGCGAACCGATGCGCGCGAGCTTGCCCTCGAGCCGGGCGTTCGCCGAGTAGGACAGGGTCGTGGTCTGCGTGCCGGCCGCTTCGAGCGTGACGTGGGCGCGGCCCTGGCCGAAGCCGGCCGTGTCGCCCTGTCCTTCGAACACGAGCGTGTAAGCGCGTGGCGCGTCGACGTCGGCGAGCCGTATGCGGCCCTTGAAGCGCGCCTTCACGGGGCCGATCGAGGCGCTCATCGAGAGCGCGTAGGCGCCGCCGCCGTCGGAGTCGATCTGTTCGCAGCCGGGAATCGACGCGCGCAGGATCGTCGTGTCGTTCAGCGCTTCCCAGGCGCGCTGTTGCGATACTGGTAGCGTGTAGCGCTCGGTCAGTTCCATCGCGAGGAACCTCCACGGGCGCAGCGGGCGGGGATGGCCCCGGGCGAGGCGGGCGGACACGATCCGCGCGCGGGGCCGGTCCGCCGCCGCGCGCTTGCGGCGCGGAGTCGCGGAAGTACGGTGGCATCGGACCGGGCCGTGCCGCGCGGGGCATGGGGCGGATCGGCCTCGCCCATGAGGTCGTCGTCGTCCGACAGAAGCGGAAACGCAAAACCGCCGTCCAGATGAACGGTACAGGTGCCGCACTTCACGGCGCCGCCGTCGCTCGGGCGCGACGGCTCGCGCAGCAGCGGAATTGGAAGCGCGGAGGGCTCGACGGTGACGGTCACCGGTGACCCGTCGACCGTCAGGCGGATGCTGATCGCCATTGGCTGTGTCTCCTCGAGGCTGAGACCGGCCGACACCCTATCGCCCGATTCCGCCAGTGGCCGTCGCGTAATCGCGTAAGCAGGGAGAAAGGGCGCGAAGGTTGTCGTGATGCCGATCAAAAAAGTAAAGCACAAATTCCCTGTTTACGCTGCACGGGGTTCTACGGGCAGGACGGCGGCGAGTGGCTGGGGAACGCCGAAGGCGGGGAGCGGCGCAGGGAAGGGCCGGAGAGACGGAGAGACGGAGAGACGGAGAGACGGCGGCACGCGCCGGCCGGCGCGTGCCGCGACGGCCTCAGTGGGCCTTGGGCATCTGCGCGAGACGCGAGCGCCGGCGCGAATAGCCGAAGTAGACGGCCATGCCGACGGCAAGCCAGACCACGAACGCGATCCAGGTGACGAGCTTCAGGTTCACCATCAGGAACAGGCACGACGCGACGGCCAGCACCGGCACGACGGGCACGCCGGGGCAGCGGAACGCGCGAGGCAGGTCGGGATGGGTCCGGCGCAGGACCAGCACGGCGATGGAGACCATCGAGAACGCGGCCAGCGTGCCGATGTTGATGAGTTCCGCGAGGACGTTGAGCGGGACGAGCGCGCCGATCAGGCCGAAGAAGAGGCCGACGAGCCAGGTGGTCAGGAACGGCGTCGAGAAGCGCGGATGCACGCGCGAGAGCACGCCGGGCAGCAGGCCGTCGCGCGACATCGCGAAGATGACGCGCGTCTGGCCGTAGCTCATCACGAGCATCACGGTGAGCATGCCGAGCACCGCGCCGAGGTCGATGAAGCCGGCGACCCACTTCTGGCCCGCCACCTGGAGCGCGTAGGACACCGGGTGCGCGATGCCGTCGAACTGCCGGAACGGCACGATGCCCGTCACGACCGCCGCGACGCCTACGTACAGCACCGCACAGACGGCGAGCGAAGCGATGATGCCTACCGGCAGGTCGCGCTTCGGATTCGCCACCTCTTCGGCGGCGGACGAGACCGCGTCGAAGCCGATGAACGCGAAGAACATCACGGCGGCCGCGCCGAACACGCCGTTCCAGCCGTTCGGCATGAACGGATGCCAATTGGCCGGGGTGACGTGGAACGCGCCGACGGCGATCACGAGCAGTACGACGATCACCTTGATCGCGACCATCAGGTTGTTCACGCGCGTCGATTCGCGCACGCCGACCGACAGCAGCGCCGTGATGACCATGACCACGAGGAACGCCGGCAGGTTGAAGACGGTGTGTACGGAGGGCATCGCGCCGGGCGCGGCCGTGAGCGCCGCCGGCAGCGAGAGGCCGAAGCCCGAGAGCAGCGACTGCAGGTAGCCGGACCAGCCGACCGATACCGCCGAGGTGGCGAGCCCGTACTCGAGCATCAGGTCCCAGCCGATCACCCACGCGGCCAGCTCTCCGAGCGTTGCATAGGAATACGTGTAGATCGAGCCGGCCACGGGAATCGTCGAGGCGAACTCCGCGTAGGCGAGCGCGGCGAGGCCGCAGGCGACGGCCGCGATGGCGAACGCGACCGTCAGCGCGGGGCCGGCCTCTACTGCGCCCGTGCCGGTCAGCACGAAAATGCCGGTGCCGACGATGGCGCCGACGCCGAGAAAGGTCAGATCGAGCGCGCCGAGCGCTTTTTTCAGGCCGGTGTTGCGGGCGCTGGCCTGCAGCATGTGTTCGATGTTTTTCTTGCGAAAAAGGGACATTGGCAGAGGACTCCTGAAATGCGCGCAATGACGATGCGGGCCGATGTCGAAAAGTCCGCGATTCTAGCGGATTCAGGCGGGGTTCCCGCAGCCGATGGCGTACCCGGCGCCGGCGCGGCAGGCAATCCAGCCCCCGAAACGGGAGACTTGGCGCGATCCTTGCCGAAAGGCCTCGCGAATCGGCGCGATTTCTTTCCGCGATGGCGGATCGTGGCGGGAAGCCGACTTCTTTTGCCTGGGGCTGCGAATGATCAGACGGAACGGGAAAAAGATCGGGGGAACGACGGGGAAGGCGCGGTCAATTGCCGATGGAGGGATTCAGATCCACGAGCCGGTTGCTCATCGCGTAATAGGTGAGCTCGGCGTTGTTGTTGAGCTTCATTTTTTCGAGCAGCCGCGCGCGATAGACGCTCACGGTCTTCACCGACAGGGACAACGCGCGCGCGATGTCGGTGAGCCGCTGGCCCGAGGCCAGCATGCAGAGCGTCTGGTATTCGCGGTCGGAAAGCTTCTCGTGCGGCAACTGCTCGCCGTCGAGCGAGACGTAGTCCGCGAGCGCCTCGGCCATCGCCGTGCTCACGTACTTGCGGCCGGCGGCGACCTGCTGGATGGCGGCGACCATCTGCTGCGCGTCGGCCGTTTTCGGCAGATAGCCGGACGCGCCGGCCTTGAGCGCGCGCACCGCGTACTGGTCCTCGCGGTACATCGAGAACATCAGCACCGGCACGCGCGGCGCCTTGCGCTTGAGCCGCTTGAGCACCTCGACGCCGTTCATGTCGGGCAGCGAGACGTCGAGCAGCACGAGGTCGCAGGTCTGTTCGCCGATCGCGGAGAGCGCCTCGGCGCCGTTTTGCGCCTCGGCGACTTCGTGCGCGATGCCGCGGTCGGCGAGCAACTGCCGCACGCCCTGACGGACCACGGCGTGGTCGTCGACCAGCAGGATGCGAAGACTCATGACCGCGCGCTCGCGAGCATGGCGTGGCCGGCGGCTCCGGCGTCGGTGCGGCCGGCGGCGAGCAGCGCGGCCCAGGCGAAGCGCGCGCGCACCGTGGTGCCGCTACCCGCGCCGGCGCGCATGCTGCGGATGCGCAGCGTGCCGCCGAACGCGGCGCAGCGCTCGTGCATGCCGGTCAGGCCGTGGCGGCCGGGACGGTTCGCGGCGCGTTCGGGCAGGCCGATGCCGTTGTCGGCGACGATCAGCGTCAGATGGTCGGCTCCGCTTTCGAGCCGCACGTCGGCATGGCTTGCATGCGCATGCCGGACGGCGTTGGCGAGCGCTTCCTGCGTAACGCGGAACACGGCGATCGCCGCGTCGGCCGGCAGGCGCGCCAGCCGGGCGTCCGCAGCGCAATCGAGCGCGACCGGCAGGCCGGTGCGGGCGGAGAAATCGCGGGTCCAGTCCGCGAGCGCGGGCACGAGACCGTCGTCCAGTTGCGGCGCGTGCAGGCCGGCGAGCGTGTGGCGGACCGCTTCGCTGGCGATGTCGAGCGAACGCAGCGCGATGGTCAGCGCCTCGCGGCATTGGGGGGGCGCATCGGCGGGCAGCCAGGTCTCCACGCTGGCGAGCGCGAGGCGGCTGGCGGTCAGTTCCGCGCCGACGCTGTCGTGCAATTCGCGCGCGAGCTGCCGCCGGGCGGTTTCGTCTGCCTCGACCGGGGCGTGGCTGGCCGCAAGCGCCGCCTCGGCGGGCGCCGGATGACCGATCCCGGTCGCGTTGGCGAGCGCGGGGACGAACCGGCGCTCGCGCGCGCGGCCGGCGTCGCGGGCATCCTGCTGCGGGTGGACATCCTGCGATGGGCGGGCGGGCTGCGCGTCGATCGGTACGACGGTCGATCTGTTCATGACTTTCCCCGGCGCTGGCCTGCTCGATGCCGCCTGTCGCGCCAGATAAAGAGCGACCCGCGGCGTAACCAGATTTACATCCCGTAACAAGTAGGCGAGCCTGTCGACCCGCGTTTTTGTCTGACTGTTCAGTGTCGGGATAATATATTAAAAAAAGAAAAATCCATACGGGGCAAGGCTTGGCGGCCTGCTCCGGACTGCGTCTAGATGTCGCAGTGTAGCAATTCAGTAAGAAAATTTCCTACATCGAAAAGATGTCGTCGATGCGGAATTTGTAACAGCGACCGGACGAAAAAAAGCCGGAGCGCGAGGCTCCGGCTTGCGATGCGGACGGGCCGGCGACGCTTTTCGCGCCCCGTCCCGGTATCCGGCGTTTCAGCCGACGAAGGCTTTCTCGACGACGTAGTGGCCCGGCTCGTTGTTGCTGCCTTCCCTGAAGCCCAGGTTGTCGAGCAGCTCGCGCGTGTCGCGCAGCATGTGCGGGCTGCCGCAGAGCATCACGCGATCGTTTTTGGCCGAGAACGGCTCCACGTTCAGGTCGGCGAACAGCTTCTTCGTCTCGATCAGCTCCGTGATCCGGCCGCGGTTCTGGAACGTTTCGCGCGTAACCGTCGGATAGTAGAGGAGCTTTTCGCGCACGATCTCGCCGAGATATTCGTGATTGCGCAGGTCTTCGCTGATGTACTCCTTGTACGCGAGCTCGTCCACGAAGCGGCAGGTGTGCGTGAGCACGACCTTCTCGTAGCGGTCGTACACGTCGGGGTCCTTGATGATCGACATGAACGGCGCGAGCCCCGTGCCCGTGGAGAGGAGCCACAGCGTCTTGCCGGGCACCAGGTTGTCGGCCATCAGCGTGCCGGTCGGCTTCTTGCCGATCAGGACCTGGTCGCCGACCTTCAGGTGCTGCAGCCGCGACGTGAGCGGGCCGTCCTGCACCTTGATGCTGAGGAATTCGAGATGCTCCTCGTAATTCGCGCTGGCCATGCTGTAGGCGCGGATCAGCGGCTTGCCGTCCACTTCGAGGCCGACCATCGTGAACTGGCCGTTCTCGAAGCGCAGGCCCGGATCGCGCGTGCAGGTGAAGCTGAAAAGCGTGTCGGTCCAGTGGTGGACGGAAAGGACGGTTTGGGTTGTCAGATTGCTCATGGTTCCTGGATGTGCAAAACAAAGGCCGCCAGACCCGCGCGCCGGCACGGCAGAGGCGATGCTGCGCGCCCCCCGCTTGCCGCGATCGAAGCGCAATCCGCCATTTTACCGCGCCTGCCGCCGGCGGGTAGCGGTGCGCTGAACGGGCGGTCGGCGGGGTTCGGCGCGTCGGGGCGCCTTCAATGGATCAAATTCTGGGGCGAATCCGGCCGGATGCCTGACCCGATCCGGTTTCGGTCGGCTCGTGGCCGACGGGCGGAACGCGGGCAAAACGCACGCGAAATACGGGCAAAACGTCGGCGGAACGCGGTCGGGGCCGGGCGGCGCGTGCCGCGGAATACGGACAGATCGCGCGAACAAGCCGCAAAATACGCCGCAAATCATACCGGAATGACGAATCCGCCGCACCCTCTGCCGACGACGCGAGCCCGGTCCGGCTTCCCGGGAAAAGGATGCCTTGCCGGCCTTGCTCGCCGTGTTAATCGAGGCGCAGCCGGGCGATGTACGGCAGATGGTCCGACAGCCAGGCCGTTTCCTGCGACGGCGGAATCCATTCGACGGGTTTCATGCCGCGCACGAACATCTTGTCGAGCGCGAGCGCCGGCGAGAACGCCGGGAAAGTCCGCGCCGACTCGCCGAGCAGCGTCGCGACTTCGTGCAGGCCGTGCTCGGCGAAGAGCGGCACGGAGTCGTTGCGCCAGTCGTTGAAGTCGCCGGCCAGCACGAGCGGGCCGTGCGGCGCTTCCTTCACGATCCAGTGCGCGATCCAGTTCATCTGCTTGAGGCGCGCGCTGCGCGTGAGCGCGAGATGCGCGCACAGCAGCGTGACCGACTGGCCGCCGACGGCGGCGCGCGCGACGAGCAGGCCGCGTCGCTCGAAGCGGTGCGCGGAGATGTCCCAGCGGCCGCCGGGATCGAGCGGATGCGGCGAGAGGATGGCGTTGCCGTGCCGCCAGGAGGGTTTGAAGACGTTCGGGCCGAGCGCGATCTGCAATTCGAGCGCGCGCGCGATTTCGGTGGCCTGGCAGTGCCAGACGTCGTCGAGCGGATCGGCGAGCCGCGCGCCGAAGCCCGGCGAGAGCACGGGCGCGGGCAGCCGCCGCGCCATCGCTTCCTGGAGGAAGTAGGCGTCCGCGTGGATCGACTGGACCCAGCGTTGCATGGCCTGCCAGGCCTGGAAGCCGAGCGGCGAGCGGCCCTTGTGCAGGTTCCAGCTCACGGCGACGAAATCGTTGCCGTGGGGCGTGGCATTGGGCGCGTCGATCAGGGTTTCGGGATTTCGCATGCGCGGGAAGGGATGGGGGTGGCGCGAGACAGCGGGCGGACGGGGCGCACGGTCGTCACGGTTGCGGCACGAGGTTCGCGCGGACGCGGTACACGAGCGACGGGTCCTTGCGGACGATTTGCCAGTCGGCCCACTGGCCGGCCGGCACGCGCAGCCCCGGATGGCTCGCCGCGATCGTGCGCGGCTGCGGCGGCAGACGGCAGCCTTCGGGGCTCGGCTGGACGGGGTCGTCCTCGAGCGTATCGTGCGCGTCGATCGCGAGCGTGACGTCCGTCGCGTCCGCCGCCGTGGGCGAGACGGTCAGCGTGCGTTCGAGGTCGATGCTGCCGCCGGGCTGGTCCTTGCAGCCGACGTCGTGCGCGACGACGTGGTGATGCGTGTCCGTGTGCGCCTGGCCGACCGGCGTGGAGGCGTCGAACGTGTCGATCGTCTGGCCGTCGCGCACCACTTCGAGCGTCCAGTGCACGACGGGGGGCGTCGCGACCTCGCCGTACGCGGCGCCGGCGACGCCGAGGAGCGCAATGGCGCAGGCTTTCCACCACATCATGTCGGCGATTCTCCTTCGATAGCGATGCGCACGGGCATCCCGCCGCTTGTCTGACCCTCGATGCTATACCGGGTTCGCCGCGCCAGGAGTGTAATAGTCCGTTTCCGCGCGGCGCGGTTTCGGCCCGTGCCGCTCGTCCAGCCGGCAAAACCCGCACAGCGTACAATTTTTACCCGGGACGCCGGCCGGGGCGGTTCCCGTCGCGCGGCGAACGACGAAGAGGAACGACGAGGGACGGCACGCCGGCCTCCGGCGGAAAAGCAGAAGACGGACGTGGGGACATGGATCAAATCGAATGTGTGGTGATCGGAGCGGGCGTAGTCGGGCTCGCGGTGGCCCGCGCGCTGGCGGCACGCGGACGCGAAGTGCTCGTGCTGGAGGCGGCCGACGCGATCGGCACCGGCACCAGTTCGCGCAACAGCGAGGTGATCCACGCGGGCCTCTACTATTCGCGCGGCTCGCTGAAGGCGACGCTGTGCGTGCGCGGCCGCGAGATGCTCTACGAGTACTGCGCCTCGCACAACGTGCCGCACCGGCGCTGCGGAAAATTGCTCGTCGCGACCTCGCGCGCCCAACTGCCCCAGCTCGAAAGCATCCTCGCGCGCGGGCGCGAGAACGGCGTGTTCGATCTCACGCGCATCAACGCGGCCGAGGCGCAGGCGCTCGAACCCGCGCTCGAATGCGTCGAGGCCGTCTATTCGCCGCAGACGGGCATCGTCGACAGCCATCAGCTCATGCTCGCGCTGCAGGGCGACGCGGAGCGCGACGGCGCCGTGGTGGCGCTGCAGGCGGGCGTCGAATCGATCGACGCGCGCGACGGCGCGTTCGTCGTGCGCGTGGGCGGCCCGGCGCCGACGGAGATTCGCGCGGCCTGCGTGATCAACAGCGCGGGGCTCGCCGCGAACGCGCTGGCGCGGCGCATCCGCGGCCTCGACGCGCGCCACGTGCCGCCGCTCTTTCTGGCGCGCGGCAACTACTTCGCCGTGTCGGGGCGCTCGCCGTTCTCGCGTCTCATTTATCCGATGCCCAACGAGGCGGGGCTCGGCGTGCATCTGACCATCGACCTCGGCGGCCAGGCGCGTTTCGGGCCCGACGTCGAGTGGGTCGAATCGGTTCATTACGACGTCGATCCGCATCGCGCCGACAGCTTCTACACGCAGATCCGCAGCTACTGGCCGTCGCTGCCGGACGGCGCGCTGCAACCGGCGTACTCGGGCATTCGCCCGAAGCTTTCCGGCCCGGGCGAGCCGGCTTCGGACTTTCTGATCCAGGGGGCGGCCGCGCACGGCGTGCGCGGGCTCGTGAACCTGTTCGGCATCGAGTCGCCGGGACTCACGGCCTCGCTGGCGATCGCCCAGCGCGTGAGCGAAATGGCGGCGCCGGCGTAGCGGCTGGGCGGCTCGGGGTTCGCGGCGTAGCGGCGTTTTCGTTGCGTCGCGATCCTTGCGCTGGCCTTTCCGGCGGCCGGCGCGAGGCTGCCGTTCGCGTGAGGTTCGCATGAACGGACTCGCCCCTGGGATCTCGACGGCAGGCCGAAAGGCTTCGTTGCTATCCTTGCGGAACTCGCTGCTGTAGCCAGGGCAGCGCATCCCCGCAAACGGAGTCCCGCTTCATGAAGCTGTCCCGCCGCACTTTTCTCGTCGCGAGCGTCGGCGCCGCGTCTGCGCTGGCGTTCGCGCGCGAAGCGCTGGCCGCGCCGCCGGTCGTGCAGGAATCCGATCCCGCCGCGCAGGCGCTCGGCTACCGGTCCGACGCGACCCATGTCGACAAGACCCAATATCCGCGATACGCGGCCGGCCAGATGTGCGGCAACTGTGCCTACTATCAGGGCCAGCCCACCGACGCGTTCGCGCCGTGCCCGATGCTCGGCGGCCGGCGCGTGTCGGGCAAGGGTTGGTGCGGCGCTTACATCCGGAAGTCCTGAGCGGTCAGCGCCGCGCCGGCAGCAGCGGCGGGCGCCGGTCGAACCACGGGCGCGCCGCCTCGAGTTGCGCGGCGAGGCGCAGCAGCGTGGCATCGTCGCCCTCGCGCGCGGCGAATTGCACGCCGACGGGCAGGCCGCGCGCGTTCCAGTAGAGCGGCACCGACATCGCCGGCTGGCCGGTCAGATTGAACAGCTCGGTACAGCCGGCCCAGGCGAACGCCTTGTTCGACGCTTCGGTCAGCAGCCGGCGCATCAGCGTTTCCATCGGCACGGTCGTGACGGCCTGCATCCGCAGGCGTTCGGTCGCGCTCGGGCGCAGTTCGCCGATCCTGACCGGCGCGCTGGCCAGCGTCGCGCAGAGCATCACGTCGTAGCGCGTCATCAGGCTCGCGAGTTGGACGGTGATGCGCCGCTGCGTTTCGAGCGCGGCGGGCAGCCCGCGCTCGCCGAGCTTGCGGCCGATGTGGGCGAGCGCCCAGGTGGCCGTCTCGAAGTCCCGCCGGCGCGGCGCCCGGCCCGACAGGTCGGCGGCGTTGAGCACGTATTGTTCGGCGACGACCGACCAGAGCATCAGGAACGCCTCGCGCACGGCGGCGAAGTCGATGCCGAGGCTGACGGGCTCGACGTGGTGTCCCAGCGATTCGGCGAGCTTTCCCGCGTCGTCGAGCGCGGCCTTGACGTCGGCCGATAGCGAGACGGCGAACATCGGGTCGGTGGCGAACGCGACGCGCAGCGGCCGGCACGGCTCGCGCACGGCAGCGGCGAACGTACCCGGCGCGCCGGGCGGCACGGCCGGATCGCCCGCGATCAGGTCGAGCGCGAGGGCGCTGTCGCGCACGCTGCGGGACAACGCGAGATCGACGCCGAGCGCGCCGGGCGGCGGCGCGACGTTCGAGGGCGGCTGGCGCGAGCGTGACGGCTTGAGGCCGAACAGGCCGCAGCACGACGCCGGGATGCGGATCGAGCCGCCGCCGTCGGACGCGTGCGCGAACGGCACGATGCCCGCCGCGATGGCCGCGGCCGCGCCGCCGCTCGAGCCGCCCGGCGTGTGATCGAGATTCCACGGATTGCGGCAGGGACCGAACAGCTCGGGCTCGGTGCAGGGCATCTGGCCGAGCTCGGGCGTGCTGGTCTTGCCGAACAGGTTCAGGCCCGCGAGGCGAAAGCGCGTCACCACGGGCGCATCGGCCATCGGCACGAAATGGCGGTAGTGGCGGCTGCCCATCGTCATCGGCAGGCCGGCGACCGGGGCGCCCAGATCCTTCATGAGAAATGGCACGCCGGCGAGCGGGCCGTGCGCGAGCGCGTCGGTGCCGTCGCCGTCGTCGCGCAAGGCGCGGCGGCGCGCAGCTTCGTAATCCTTGAGGACGATCGCGTTGATCGCCGGGTTGGCGGCTTCGGCGCGGGCAATGGCCGCGTCGACGAGTTCGCGCGCGCCGACTTCACGGGTTCGGACCAGTTCGGCGAGGCCGACGGCGTCGTGGGCGAGATAGTCGGACTGCACGGCGGGCGCCTCCGGCGAGGGGGCGGGCGGCCCATGCCGGCCCGCCCGGGAAAGACGGCGGCGCGGATCGCGGCCCCATTTCGCGAGGGCGGCCGGGCGATCCGCGCCGCTTGCGCGACGCTTACAGGCGCTCGGCGAGGAACGCCAGCGTGCGGCCGTGCGAGAGCGCGGACGCGTGCTGGTTGTAGGAGTCGCGCGACGAGCAGTTGAAGCCGTGGTCGGCGCTCGGGTACAGATGGAATTCGGCGTTGTCGCGTCCGGCGAAGCGCGCTTTCACTTCGCCGACGGCCGAGAGCGGAATGCCGTGATCGAGCTCGGCGTAATGGAACTGGATCGGCGCCTTGATCTTGTCGGCCTCGCCGAGCGCGTTCTGGATGCCGCCGCCGTAGTAGGCGACAGCCACGTCCACCGAGCCTTGCGCCGCGGCGAGATAGGCGAGCCGTCCGCCGAAGCAGTAACCGATCGCCGCCACCTTGCCGTTCGCTTCCGGCAGCTTGCGCAGCACCGCGGCCGTCGCGGCGATGTCCTGAACCGCGAGATCGACGTTGGTTTTCTGCAGCAGCTCGATACCCTTGTCGCGGTCCGCGCCCACATAATCGAGTTCGACGCGAGGCTGGGTGCGCCAGAAGATGTCCGGGGCGAGCGCGACGTAGCCGTCGAGCGCGTACTGGTCGGCGACGTCGCGGATGTGTCCGTTCACGCCGAAGATTTCCTGAATGATGATGATGCCGGGGCCCTTGCCGCGCTTGGGCAGCGCCAGGTATCCGCCGAAGCTGTCGTTGCCGGCGGGAATGTCGATCCATCGGGACGTCACGCTCACGTTGCTCTCCTTCAGTAGCGTTTGCAGCGAAATGGGGAGCCAGTTTGCCACATCAGCCGCCCCGGCTGCAGCCGGCCTGGTGTTGCGCGGCTGCGGGCGGGGCCTGCCGAATGCCGGGTTCGCGCGCAGCCGGGAATTATTCGCATTACCGGCAAGCGTCGATTGACGAATGGATGAAAACAAATGAACGAAAACGATTGCGCGATCGTTACGAGCGGCAATTGCGGAAGGTTTTCGAGTTTTCTCGCGCTTTTCCGTATCCGGAAATGAAGTATTGGTCGCGATTCCTTTCTTTTTTTCGGCCGCGGACATTTCCGGGTTCGTGTCGCTTTCGAGACGTCGCCGTTTTGTCGCCGTCGCGGCGCGTGCCCGCCAGCGGCCACGCTTCGCGGTTCCGGACGCCGGCGCGGACATAATATATATAGGGGCGCACAGGCTTCGCCCGAAGCGTCCGGTTTTTCCCGACAATAATCGGGCGCTTTGGGCGGCGCGCGTTCGGTCTGCTTTACGGATGCGCAAAAGGATCCGCCGCAGGTGCCATATCGCAGGCATTGCAGACAATGGGCCATTCGGCCTATTGGTACTCACCCCGATATCTGAAAAAAGTCCCCCAATTTAATTTGATCGCCTACACTTGCGCGCAAGTATGGAGGGGTGGCCTGTCTCGAACAGGAAGAGCAGGCCGCCCGTCATGCTGGCCAGGTGCATTGCAGGGGCAACCTCGCTATTCGCCGTTCGCCGCTGAGGTGGGTGAGAAGGCAAGGGGCACGGGGGCACAGGGCAGGTTATGTTTTTGGGATCGAAACTGGAGACTTACATGAATATCAAGCTTCAAAAGCTGTTGCCGATCAGCGCGGCGGTCGTGATGTTTGCGTCGTTCGCGACGGCGGCTTCGGCTGACGAGATCGTGAAAATCGGTCATGCCGCACCGCTCACGGGTGAAATCGCCCACCTCGGGAAGGACAACGAAAACGGCGCGCGCCTCGCCATCGAAGAAATCAATGCGAAGGGTCTCGTGATCGGCGGCCAGAAGGTCACGCTGGTGCTCGACTCGGTGGACGACGCGGCCGACCCGCGCACGGCTACCCAGGTTGCGCAGAAGCTCGTCGACGATCACGTCGTGGCCGTGGTCGGCCACTTGAACTCGGGCACGACGATCCCGGCCTCGAAGATCTACAGCGATGCAGGCATCGTGCAGATCTCGCCGTCGGCCACCAACCCGGCCTACACGCAACAGGGCTTCAAGACGGCCTATCGCGTCGTCGCGACGGACGCGCAGCAAGGTCCGGCGCTCGCCAACTACGCGGCCAAGAGCCTGCACATCAAGAGCGTGGCGATCGTCGACGACTCGACCGCCTACGGTCAGGGTCTCGCGGACGAGTTCGAGAAGCAGGCGAAGGCGCTCGGCCTGAACGTGCTCTCGCACGACGCGACGAACGACAAGGCCGTGGACTTCCGCGCGATTCTCACGAAGATCAAGGGCGAAAACCCCGACGCGATCATGTACGGCGGCATGGATGCGACCGGCGGCCCGTTCGCCAAGCAGGCGAAGCAGCTCGGCCTGCGCGCGAAGGTGCTCGCGGGCGACGGCGTCTGCACGGACGGCCTCTCGCAGCTCGCCGGCGACGCCACCGACAACGTCGTGTGCTCGGAAGCCGGTATGGCGCTCGAGCGCATGCCGGGCGGCCAGGCGTTCGAAGCGAAGTACGAAAAGCGCTTCGGCCAGCCGATCCAGATCTACGCGCCGTTCACCTATGACGCCGTGTACATCATCGTCGACGCGATGAAGCGCGCGAACTCGACCGATCCGGCGAAGATCCTCGCCGAAATGCCGACGACCGACTACCACGGCGTGATCGGCGAGACGCAGTTCGACTCGCACGGCGACCTGAAGCACGGCGTGATCTCGCTGTACGACTACAAGGCCGGCAAGAAGACGCTGCTCGACGTCGTGACGATGTAATAGCGGGTGCTCCGGCGGGACGCGGCGGCTTCGGCCGCGCGTTCCTGCGGACGATGTGAAAAAGGCACGCGGGCCGATGGCTCGCGTGCCTTTTGTTTTTGGGACTGCGGTTTTGGGACTGCGCTTGGGGGCTTGCGTTAGCGGAACTGCGCCGGCGCGGCGCGTCGGCGTTGCGACGGCGAATTCGCCGCGCGGTCGGCCGATCCGGCGATCGTCAGACGCCGAGCCGCCGCAGCACCTTCGGGCCCGCCAGCGCCACGAGCGCGGCGCACAGGGCGACGACCGAGAGGCCGACGGGCAGGCTCGTCGCCTGCGTGACGCCGCCGATCACCACCGGGCCGAGCAGCAGGCCGAAATAGGCGAGGCCCGCGACGTGCGCGAGGCCCTCGGCCGCGTGGACGCCCTTCACGCGCGCGGCGGCCGCGAACATCACCGGCATCATGTTGGCAAGGCCGAGGCCCATCAGCGTGAAACCGGCCAGGGCGGGAATCGTGTAGGGCAAAAGCAGCGCGCCGATCATGCCGAGGCAGGCGAGCGACGCGCTCGCGAGCACCAGTTGCGGCGCGCCGAAACGGGCGCGCACGGCGTCGCCGGAAAAACGCCCGGCCGCCATGCCGGCCGAGAACGCGGCATAGGCCGCGCTCGCCGTGGCGGACGTGGCCCGCACCACGTCGCGCATGTAGACCGTCGCCCAGTCGTACATCGCGCCTTCGGCGATCAACGCGATCAGCGCGATCGCGCCGAGTGCCCAGAGCGCCGGCGTGCGCCAGCGGTTGCCGTGCCCGGAGGCGGATGCGGCCTGCTCCTCGTGCGGGGTAGGCGGCAGCACGGCCGGGCAGGCGAGAACCACCACGACGGCGCTCAGCGCGCCGGCGAGCAGCAGGTGCAGCGCGGGCGCCATGCCGTGCGCGAGCAGCGCGCCGCCGGCCGCCGCGCCCGCCATGCCGCCGACGCTGAACATGCCGTGCAGCGACGACATGATGGGCCGCTCGAGCGCTTCCTCGACGGCGCTGGCCTCGGCGTTCATCGCGACGTCGAGCGTCGCCATGCCGGCGCCGAACGCCGCCAGCACGACGAGCAGCATCCAGTAGGCGGGCACGACGAGGATCAGCGTGCTGCTCACCGCCATGGTCAGGCCGCCCGCGAGACAGGCCCGCAGGGTGCCGACGCGCGCGATCCACGGGCCGATGCGGGTCATGGCCGCGATCGAGCCGCCGGCCACGGCGAACAGCGCGCACGAGAGCAGGGCCGGATCCAGATGGAAGCGGTCGCGCACGGTCGGGACGTGCACGCCCCACGACGCGTACATGAACCCCGCGATGAAGAAGATCGCCATCGTCGCGACGCGGGCGCGATTGAGCCTCGCGACGGGCAGGGTCTGATGGGGGCCGGACACGGGCGGCGCGGCGGCGAGGGAATCGGTCGAATGGTCTGGCACAGCGAAGTTGTTCGGTAGGGAAGAAGAGACGGACAAACGGAGACCGGGCGAGAGACGGATAAAACGCGCGGCAAAGCGTGGATTTTAACGAAGCGGGCGCGGGCCTGTCGCGGATCGGATATCCGCCGCGCCGGACGGCGGTCGTTCCGATCGCCGGCGGGTCTGCCGGGACGATGGCGTTCGAGCCCGTTTCGTTTTTAACGAACCCGGACGATTACGCGTCGTTGCATGTGGCATTTTGTGCTGTACCGCACATCGAATTGCATAGCAGCCTTGCGTTTAAGGCATGAACGAGGCTGAAGTTGTCATTGCATGAAATGTTTCGGCGATTTTCGGTATTGGATTCTCATGGATTGAGATTCGATCTGACCGAATTATTGAATAAATTTGGCTTTCCATGAAAATAATTATTTGCATGGAATGAGAGGCTGTGTTGACAGTTTGAGTATCGTAGTAATTTGAAACATAAATTAATCGGGCCTTTCACGGCGGCTTTTCCCCATATTCGAGTTTTGTGTTAATCTCGCACACGAATTTAGAAGCAGGACAACCTGGTAAGTGGCAAGCCGGCATAGACTGGTGGCCAATAATCGTCGAAACCACAAGGGAATCTATGTCGTCCTACAAGGAACTGCTGGCACAGCGCGAAAAGCTCGAGAGACAAATCGAAGAAGCGAAGGCTCGCGAATACGCCGAAGTGCTCAATGAAATCAAGCAGAAAATGGCCGACTACGGCATCACGCTTGCCGAACTCGGCGGCGGTCGGGGCAAAGGCGTAAAAGCCAGCCGCGCGCGCGCGAGCGTCGCGCCCAAATATCGCGATCCGGATAGCGGCAGCACGTGGTCGGGCCGGGGCAAGCCGCCGCGGTGGATCGTCGGCAAGGATCGGGAAAAATTCCTGATCGCGAAATAACCGAACGGACGTATCGGGTCGTTTTTTTCCGATACGCGCCGTTCTCGCCTCTCCTCTCATTACAGAAACCGCGCAGCCGTACGAGCGCGGTTTTTTGTTGCCCGTTTCATCGGCGCGAGTGCGGATGTGGAATGCGAATGCGTCGTATTGTTGTAGTCGTCTGATTTAAAAGAGGTTTTCGGGGGCTTTGCCGATAATTCACGAAGACGCCGGTACAATTCAGGTATTCAAAATCCTGGTTTATTTCTCGCATGTCTTCATCCGCGGCGGAGCAGTCCCCCGAAAAGCACCAGGTCGCGCGCAAGACCACTTTCGTCAGCATCGTCCTCAATTCGGTGCTGGTCGTCCTGCAAATCGTGGTCGGCCTGTTTGCCCATTCGCAGGCATTGATTGCCGACGGTGTGCATTCGCTCGCCGATCTCGTTTCCGATTTCGTCGTACTCGTCGCGAATCGGCATAGCGGCGCCAAGCCGGACGCCGATCACAATTACGGACACAGTCGCTACGAAACCGTGGCGTCGCTTTTCCTCGGCGTATTGCTGATCGCCGTCGGCGTCGGCATGCTTTCGCGCGCCGGCGTGCGGCTCGCGGGCCATACCGCGGTGCCGCCCGTGCATGCGAGCGCGCTCGTGGTCGCGCTGGTCGTGCTGGCGTCGAAAGAGAGCCTGTTTCGCTACATGCTGCGCGAGGCGCAGCGCGTGCGCTCGGCCATGCTGATCGCCAACGCCTGGCACGCGCGTTCGGACGCCGCCTCGTCGCTCGTCGTGGCGCTCGGCATCGTCGGCAGCCTCGCGGGCATCCATCTGCTCGATCCGATCGCCGCGGCGATCGTCGGCTTCATGGTCGCGCGCATGGGCTGGGAGTTCGGCTGGGACGCGCTGCAGGATCTGTCGGATCGCGCGCTCGACGAATCGGCCGCGGCCGACCTGCGCGTGCTGCTGCTTTCCACGCCCGGCGTGAAGGACGTCCACGAAATGCGCACGCGCAAGACCGGCGACCTTGCCCTCGTCGACGCGCACATTCTCGTCGAGCCGCGTATTTCGGTCTCCGAAGGCCATTACATCGCCGAATCGGCGCGGGCCCGGCTGCTCGGCGACGCCCGCGTGCTCGACGCGCTCATTCACGTCGATCCCGAGAACGACATGCTGGCGCGCCCGCCGATCGACCTGCCGCCGCGCGGCAAGGTGATCGCGCAACTGGAAGCGTCGTTCGTCGGGCACGGCATTCGCGTCATCGAGGTCATGCTGCATTACCTGAGCACCGGCCTCGACATCGAGGTGACGCTGGCGGCTTCCTGCGACCAGCCGGGCGACGTGGCTCCCCGGCTCGAACGCATCGACCTGGAGGCGCTCCGGCAACGGCTCGGCGCACGGCATCTCGACGTGCGGCAGGTGTTGAGCATGGACTTCGCGCGCAGGGGCGCCGAACCCGAACGAGCGCTGAAGTAGCGCCGGGGGCGCCTGTGTGCCCTGCCCTGGCGGGCCCCGGCGCGCTAGAGCGGCAACTGCGTATCGAACTTGATTTCGCGGAGCACGACGCTCGTGTGGACGTGCGTGACGGCCGGAATCGGGAAAATGCGCGCCTGCAGGAACGCGTCGTAGGCCTTGATGTCGGTCGCGACGATCTTCAGGACGTAGTCGGCCTCGCCCGTCGTGCTGTAGCACTCGGTCACTTCGGGCAGCGCGGCGATTTCGCGTTCGAACTGAGCGACGCCACCCTCGATGTGTCGGGCGAGACGGACCTGCGCGAGCGCACAGACGTTCAGGCCGAGCTTTTCGCGATCGAGCAGCGCCGTATAACGCTGGATCACGCCCGACTGCTCCATGTCCTTGATGCGCCGCCAGCATGGCGTGCTGGACAGTCCCACCTGGTCGGAGATTTCCTGCACCGAACGGCGGGCGTCGAGCTGTAGCAGGCGCAGGATCTTTTGAGAGAACGTATCGAGTGTCAACTGCGCCTCCGTTTGCGTCGCCGTATACCGGATGGTAGAGGGCGCGGAAACGAAACGCAATGTAAGGCGCCTTCGACGAGGGAGTTTAACTAATTTGCCGGTTTGATGGCGGAATTTTGCCCCGAGGCGTCCCAATCAGGCCGAATGGCGGCGGAACCGGCGCCGGCTTGCGCGGCGCGCAGCTCGGCGAGCATGTTACAAAAGAGCGCGCCCTGCTCGATGGCGTCGTCGAGCGCCACGTGCGTGTGCGGATGATCGTCGAACCAGCGCCCGGGCAGGCGCGGCTTGATGCACTTGCGGTACGGCAGGCCCGTCATCGCGAAGGCCAGCGTCTTGATGTCGAGCGCCGACCACGAAAACGGGCAGCGGCCGGCGAAACGCATCATGTACCAGAACATGAACGTGAAATCGAAGCCGGCGGGCATGGCGACGAAGACCGGCTTGCCCGGCAGCGCCTCGACCCATTCGACGTAGGCGACGAGCGCCCCGGCCGGCGCTTGCAGGTTCTGGCGGCAGGCGGCCCAGGCTTCGGGCTGGGTCTGCCACCAGGCCGTCTGCACCGGATGCGGGGCGGCGCCTTCGAGCAATTCGAGATTGGCGGAGAAGGTGGAGACGAGGCGCTTGTCGGCCGTGTAGGCGGCCGAGGCGAAGCTCAGCATCGAGTGCGGACCGGGGATCGGGCCGTCGGCCTCGACGTCGGTACTGACGTAGATTTCTTCGTTGCTCATCCGGGCATTCCGTCTGCGACGTAAGGGTTGGTCCGGCGCTCGGCGCCGAACGTCGAGGCCGGACCGTGACCCGGCACGAACGCGACGTCGTCGCCGAGCGGCCAGAGTTTTTCGCGGATCGAGCGGATCAGGTCGGCGTGATTGCCGCGCGGAAAGTCCGTGCGGCCGATCGAGCCGGCGAACAGCACGTCGCCGACGAGCGCGAGCCGGTGCGCGCGGCTGAAGAACACCACGTGCCCGGGCGTGTGGCCGGGGCAATGGTAGACCTCGAGCGTTTCGTCCCCGAAGCGCACGGCGTCGCCGTCGATGAGCCACCGGTCGGGTTCGAATGCTGCGGCGGCCGGAAAGCCGAAGCGCCGACTCTGCTCGGGCAACTGCTCCAGCCAGAAGCGCTCGTCCTCGTGCGGACCCTCGACCGGCACGCCGTAGCGGTCCGCGAGCGTTCTCGCGCCGGCGCAGTGGTCGATGTGGCCGTGCGTGAGCAGCACCTTTTCGAGCCGCACGTTCTGTCGGCCGATTTCGTTCTCGATTCGCTCGAGGTCGCCGCCGGGATCGACGACCGCGGCGCGTCCCGTCGCCTCGCAGACGAGCAGCGAGCTGTTTTGCTGGAACGGGGTGACGGGTATCAGCGTGACTTTCATGCGGGATCGGCGGGGACGGCGCGGTGCGGCGCCAAAGCGTCGATTGTACCGGGCTGGCGGATCGGGCATCGCCAGGCGGGGACGGGCACTGTTTGGGCAACCACCCGATTGGGGGCGATAGAGAAAAACGATCGGGAATTTAATTTGCGGGGCATGGTGCGGATTCCTTTTGGGTATAATGCGCCGGATCGTGCACGAAATTCGTGCTTTCACTGGGCGATGCGGACCCGTTTTACCGCGGGTCGTGGCGTCGCCGTCAAGCAAGTGCCGTCGTCGAAGGTTCGCCGACGCGACGGCAAATCAGGTATCGAAGAAGGTTCGATGCCGCACGTCTTGTCCAGCCAGGCGCCGCGCGCCTGCAACGGCCTTGCTGCCGTGACGCTGGATGGGGCCTACGCCGCCGTTCCTGTGTGTGCCGGGCATCCGGTGCGCCAGAACAGGTTTCATGTTCGATGGCGGCATGTGGGGTCTGGGTCAGGCTGCTGGGACAGGCTGGGTCAGACGTGAAAAATAACTGGCGGTAGCGGCGCGAGTGGCCGCATACGGGTTGGGCCGATGTCTGCCTTCGGGCTGGACAGCGTGGCCATATCCGTCCGCACAAGCTGGGTGCCAAGCGTTTGATCGCTGCGCAACACGGCTTGTAAACGGCGAAGAATCTATGAATTGGCGACTATCCCGACGACGGTTCGGTAGCCTCGCGCTTCTTTTGGCGCTGGCCGGCTGTGCCGTGCCACCGGGTCTCCAGAACCAGTCGGACGACAGCGAAGCGCTGCGCACAAAGGTCGCACACGACAGCAATACCACGGCAATGCTTGCGCCGTCGGGTTACGACGGTCCCGCCTCCGCATTGCCGGCCACCCCGGCCAGTGCCGCCGTCAGTACCGCCAGCGCGACGGATAGCGCCGGCGGCGATACGCCGTTGACCAAGGCTGAACCCATCTCCGGCGATGCGCCCGACATCTCGTCGTTCCATCAGGTCGGCCGGGCCTCGTGGTACGGCCAGGCGTTCCGCGGCCGCCGCACGGCGAGCGGCGAGCGCTACGACATGCATGCGCTGACGGCGGCGCATCGCACGTTGCCGCTCGGCTCGTACGTGCGCGTGAGCGTGCCGGCCACGTCGAAGTGGGTGGTCGTGCGGATCAACGATCGCGGCCCGTTTGCGCGCGGCCGCGTGATCGATCTGTCTTATGCGGCCGCCTCCATCCTCGGGCTGCAGCACGTCGGCACGGCGCGCGTGCGGATCGAAGGACTGTCGAGCAAGGAAGCGAAGGAGCAGAGCGCGCAGATGCTGGCGGAAAATTCGGTTTCCGACCACTGAGCTTGTTTCGTTTCGGTCGGCGCGGGTTGGCCGGCTTCAGAGAGGGTCGCCTGCGGGCGGCCCTTTTGCTTTTCCGCCTGCCGGCGGCTTCAACCGCCCTTCAGTTCGAGCGCGCGCGCATAGAGCGCGTTGCGCGATGCGCCCGTCAACGTTGCCGCGATTCGTGCGGCGCCCTTGACCGGCAGCTCCTCCAGCAGGACGCGCAGGAGCGCGTCGTGATCCTGCCCCGCCGCCGGGCATTCGCCCGCGCCCTCGACCACCAGCACGAATTCGCCGCGCTGCCGGTTGGCGTCGGCGGCGAGCCATGCCGGCCCGTCGGCCAGGGTGCAGACGTAGAGGGCCTCGTGTAGCTTCGTCAGTTCTCGCGCGATCAGCAGACGGCGCGCGGGGCCGAACGCGTCGGCCAGCGCCTGCACGGTTTCGACGATGCGATGCGGCGCTTCGTAGAACACCATCGCGTGGACGTGCGCGGCGAGCGGTTGCAGCGCGGCGGCGCGCTGCTTCGCTTTCGGCGGCAGAAAGCCGAGGAACGTGAACGTCGTCACCCAGTCGCCGGCCGCGCTCACTGCCGCGGCGAGCGCGCTCGCGCCCGGCAGCGGCACGACTCGCAGGCCCGCCTCGCGCACGGTCTCGACGAGCTTCGCGCCCGGGTCGGAGATGCCGGGCGTGCCGGCGTCCGACACGTAGGCGACGCGCTCGCCGGCCCGCAGGTGTTCGACGATGCGTTGCGCCGCTTCGCGCTCGTTGTGCTCGTGCACGGCGACGAGCGGCTTCGCGATGCCGTAGCGCGTGAGTAGCTGGCCGGTGTTGCGCGTGTCCTCGGCGGCGACGCGGTCGACGAGACCGAGCACATGGAGCGCGCGCAACGTGACGTCGGCCGTATTGCCGATCGGCGTGGCCACGACGTACAGCGTGGCCTCGGGGTAGTGCTGGGCCTGTGCGAGTTCGAAGAGGGGCGTCATGAGGCGGAACGCGCGAGCGGAAGGAACGAGGCCGACATTGTGCCACGCGGGGTACGACGGGCCGCGGGCGCAGAACGGGGATAGGGAGTCCGGCGGCACGGCGGGCCGGCGGCTTCGCGCGGATCGGCGCAAGCCGGATGGCGCGTCGCCGGACAACGGCGGCGGCCTGGCGGCTACGCGCGACCCAGCGGTGTCCGGCGCGCCGACGGCGGATGTCCGGTACGTTGCCGATGCTTCGCACGAGGCGCCCCGGACGAAAGCATCGGGAAAGGCCCGTACCGACCCGCGCAACTCCGGCGCGCGGCGCGGGTCTCATGCCGTCGGGGCCGCGTTCGAAACGCGGGCGCTGGATTTTCTGGTCGACCGGGGGCTGAGCCTCGTCGCGCGCAACGTCCGCTGTCGCGGCGGCGAACTCGATCTCGTGATGCGCGAGCCCGACGGCACGCTCGTGTTCGTGGAGGTCCGGGCGCGCGCCGGGCGCGATTATGGCGGCGCGGCGGCGAGCGTCGGGTGGCGCAAGCGCAACCGGCTCCTGTGCGCGGCGCGACATTTTCTCGCCGCCCGCGTCGATGCCGCGATGCCGCCGTGCCGCTTCGACGTGGTCGCATTCGAAGGCTGGCGTCCCGTGTGGCTGCGCGACGCGTTTCGCGCGGACGACCGCTGACGTGTCTTGCGCGCACGCCGAGTGCGCTACACTTGCGGCACGCCGCGCGAGCGGCTTTCTGCGATACCCCGCCGTAAAAATAGAGACTCGATGTCAGTCGAACGCATCCAACAACACTTCCGCGATAGCGCGGCAGTCGGGCTCGAGGCGCTGGACGCCCTGGCCATGCCGATCGCCGCGGCAATCGACGCGATGTTCGCCGCGCTCGCGAACGGCGGCAAGATTCTGGCATGCGGTAACGGCGGGTCCGCCGTGGAGGCCCAACGCTTCGCGCAGGGGCTCGTCGGCGGGTTCGAGCGCGAGCGCCCGGGCCTGCCCGCGCTTGCGCTACCCGCGACCGCCGACGATTTCCCCGATCAGGTTTTCGCGAAACAGGTCCGCGCGCTCGGCCAGCCCGGCGACGTCCTGTTTGCGATCACCGCCTCCGGCAATCCGGCCAGCCTGATCGCTGCGATCGACGCCGCGCACGAGCGCGAGATGATCGTCGTCGCGCTGACCGGCAGCGAGGACGAAACGGGCGCGGCGCTGGCCGACACCGACATTCACATCGGCGTGCCGTCGACGCGGGCGGCGCGCGTCTACGAAGTGCATTTGCTGACAATCCATTGCCTGTGCGACGGCATCGACGCGATGCTGCTCGGCGACGACTGACACCCAGAACTACGGAGAGGGAATTTGATGAGCAGATACGGCATCAGGAACGTGCTGACCAGAACCACGCTGGCCATCGGCCTCGCGACGGGACTCGCGGCCACGCTGCAGGGGTGCGTGCTCGCGCTGGCGGGGGCTGCCGGCGGCACCGCGCTCGTCGCCACCGATCGCCGCACGGTGGGCGCGCAGACCGAGGATCGCGAGATCCAGGTGAAGGCGCTCTCCGACCTGGGCAACAACCTGCCTGACGGCTCGCATACCAACGTGGCCGTATTCAACCAGCGCGTCCTGATTACGGGCGAAGTGCCCGACATCGCATCGAAGCAGAAGGCCGAGTCGATCGTGCGCAATATCCCGAACGTCCATTCGATCGTCAACGAGTTGGCCGTGCAACCGGCGAGCTCGTTCGGGTCGCGCAGCAACGACGCCTATCTGGAAGGCCGCGTGAAGACCTCGCTGATCGCCCAGAAAGGCATTTCGGCGAACAACTTCAAGGTGGTCAGCGAGCGCGGCGTCGTTTATCTGATGGGGCTCGTGACCGTCAACGAGGGCAACCTCGGCGCGGATGCGGCGAGTCGCGTGCCGGGCGTCGTGCAGGTCGTCAAGGTGTTCCAGTACATCAGCCCCGATGCCGTCGCGAACGCACCCGCAGCCAGCAGCGCTCCGGTTGCGGCGCCGGCGCCCGCCGACGCCGCGTCGGCCGGGCCGGTGGTCGGTGCGGTGCCGGACTCGTCGGTCAGTTCGCGTCCGCTCGATCAACAGCCGCCGGCGCCGGTGACCAATTCGTCGCCCGTACAGCCGGGTAGCGCGGGAGTCGTGCAATGAGGGGGATCAACCGGAGGGCCGGACGACTGCGTGCCCTGACGCTGGCCGCGGCGATGTTTGTCGCGCCATGGTTCGCGACCGGGGCGCACGCCGCCGACGATGCCGCGGCGGGACTGGCGATTGCGCGAACCAACGCGTGCATGGGGTGCCATGCAGTGGATCGCAAGCTGGTCGGCCCGTCGTTCCAGCAGATCGCGGCGCGCTACAAGAGCAACCCCGGCGCGCCGGCCTATCTTGCGCAGAAGGTGAGGAACGGCAGTTCCGGCGTGTGGGGCGTGATTCCGATGCCGGCCCATCCGCAGATGAGCGACGCCGATATTCATACCGTGGTGGCGTGGGTGCTGGCCGGCGCGCCGTCGAAGTAAGCGGCGTTTCTCCGGTTGCTTGCCGGGCGGGTTGGCAATAGCGGAATAAAGTGTGCTAGAATCTTCGCTTCGTTGGGGCGGTAGCTCAGCTGGGAGAGCGTCGCGTTCGCAATGCGAAGGTCGTGAGTTCGATCCTCATCCGCTCCACCAACAGACATTCCAGGCAGTTTCGCAGTATTCGCAAACCCCGCGCGCCGTAAGGCGCGCGGGGTTTTTGCTTTCTTCCCGCGTCGGCCCACATCCGCGGCCGACGCAGCCCCCGATTTTTTGAAGCCCGATAATGGACGGGAGCGCCCGTCATCGCCCTCCTCGGGTGGCCGATGATAGTCACGCAAGAAGGCATCCATTCCAGAACCCGACCGATCGACGGGCGCCCCCCGCACGTCGTCGTCCTACCAGAAGGCCCCTTCCGATGATTCCTGCTTCGTCCCGTCCGTCAGCCGTCGAAATCGCCCGACGCACCCGTGAGCGCGAGGATGAGCCCCTCGCGGCGGCCCACGCCGCGCTTGCCGAAATTGCCGCGCGCGACGCCGAACTCCATGCGTGGGCCCACGTCAGCGCGGCGGACGTGCTGAGCGCGCCCGAAGGCGATGCGCTCGCCGGCCC
This sequence comes from Burkholderia sp. WAC0059, assembly GCF_002870125.1. GTDB lineage: Bacteria > Pseudomonadota > Gammaproteobacteria > Burkholderiales > Burkholderiaceae > Paraburkholderia. The sequence continues at coordinate 62,588 of NZ_PNEO01000009.1, read as the reverse complement.
GCTCGCGGGCGTGCCGCTCGGCGTGAAAGACATCATCGACGTGGCCGGCATGCCGACGCGTTGCCAGTCGCCCGCCTGCGACGACCGGCCGGTCCAGTTCGACGCCTCGATCGTCAGCCTGCTGCGCGCGGCGGGCGCGGTGCCGGTCGGCAAGACGGTCACCGCGGAGTTCGCGTTCATGACGCCCGGGCCGACGCGCAATCCCGTCAATCCGGAGCACACGCCGGGCGGCTCGTCGAGCGGCTCGGCGGCGGCCGTCGCCGCCGGCATGGTGCCGATCGCGCTGGGCACGCAGACGGGCGGCTCGATGATCCGCCCCGCCGCATATTGCGGCGTGGTCGGATTCAAGCCGACGCACGGCGCAATCGGCCGGCTCGGCGCGAAGGTGCTCTGCGAATCGCTCGACGTGATCGGCTGGTACGGCACGAACGTCGCCGACGTCGCCGCGGTCGGCGACGTGCTGCTTCCGAAGCCGTCCGCGCGTCCGGGCGCGCCGCGCGAGCTGGCGTCGCTGCGCATCGCGTTTTTGCCGGGCCATCCGGCCCACGAGATCGAAGCCGGGGCCGACGCCGTGCTCAACCGCGCGAAGGCGGCGCTGGCCCGGCAGGGCGCGTCGGTGCAGACGATCGGGGACTTCGCGATCGCATCGGAGTTGCTCGCCGCGCACGACGTGATCATGCATTACGAGTTTTCGCGCAGCATGCTGCCGGTCGCGTCCGGCCACGCGCGGCTGCTGAGCCCGCGCCTGATGGAGGCGGTCAAGACCGGGCTGGCGATGCCGGCCGGGCTTTACCTGGAGATGAAGTCCCTTCAGGCCGCGCAACGCACGCAGTACGACGTGATATTCGGCGATGCCGATTTCGTGCTGACCTCGAGCGCGATCGGTCCGGCGCCGCAAGGGCTCGCATCGACGGGACCGTCGGCGTTCAACAAGGGCTGGTCGGTGCTCGGCTGGCCGTGCATCCATTTGCCGAGCGCGCACGACGACAGCGGGCTGCCGCTCGGCGTGCAACTGGTCGGCCGGCCCGGTTCGGACGCCGCGCTGATCGACTTCGCGTCGGTCGTGCATACCTGCATCGACGAGCGGGCGGACAGCGTGCCGCGATGACGGCGCGATAAAGGCGCGATAACGACGATACGCTCTCCGGTATCATTCGCTGGTCCCGATCGATCCACCGTACCCGTCAACGCCCCTGCCTTGCCGATGCCCACCGATTCCGACGATGCCGGTTCATCCTCGCTGACCGATCGCGTGATCCTTGAGCTGGAGGCGATGCTCGTGCGCGGCGACATCGGCCCCGGACAGCGGATCGCCGAGGCGCCGCTTGCCGCTCGGCTCGGGCTGAGCCGAGCGCCGGTCCGGGAAGCCTGCCGCGCGCTCGTGCAGGCCGGGTTGCTCGTCTCGGTGCGCAATCGCGGCATGTTCGTGCGGGAAGTCAACGCGCGGGAAATCCGGGATCTCTACGAAATCCGCTCGCTGATCGAGGGCGAGATGGCGGCGAAATTCGCCACGCAGATCACCCGCGCGCAGCAGACCCAACTGATGTCGTTCGTCGAGCGGATGGACAAGGTCGCGGAGTCGGAGAAGGGCGCCGCGTACTATGCGCTGAACGTGCAATTTCACCGCTACATCGCCGAGCATTGCGACAACCGGCAGATGCTCGACATCTACCGGAACGCGGTGATGAGGCTGCATATCTATCGCCTGCCGCGGCTCACCGAACTCCGGCATCGGCTCGAATCGAACCAGCAGCATCGCGAGATCGCGTCGGCGATCGTCGCGGGCGATGCGCAACGCGCGCGCGACGCCATGCGCCACCACATCCTGACGGGCCGCGAGCGCTACGCGTCGTAGCGCTCGCGATTCACGACGCCTGGCGCGCCGCGTCCGTCTTTGCCGCGGCCGCGCGACCGCCGGCGCTGCCCATGGCGACGAACACCCAGGTCGACAGCAGCGCGACGACGCCCATGAACACGAAGGTGATCCGGTACGCGAGCGCCGCGCTCGACCCGTGCGCAGAGAGCGCGTCGACGAGGCCGCCGCCGACCGTCACGCCGAGGCTGATCGCGAGCATCTGCACCATCGAGAACAGGCTGTTGCCGGTGCCCGAATATTCGCGTCCCAGGTCCTTGAGCGTGACGCCGTTCATCGCGGCGAACTGCAGCGAATTGGCCATGCCGAAGACGGCCAGCTCGACGATCTGCAGCGGGAGCGGCAGGCTGCGGGAAATGGTCGCGAAACTGGCGATGGACAGACCGACCAGCACCGTGTTCGCGACGAGGAACGGCACGAAGCCGAAGCGGCGCACGAGCGGCGCGACGGCGCGTTTCGAGAAGATGCCGGCGACGGCGACGGGCAGCATCATGAGCCCCGAGTGCAGCGGCGTGTAGCCGAGTTGTAGCTGCAGCAGCAGCGGCAGCAGGAACGGCACGGCCGCGCAGCCGATGCGCGCGAGCAGGTTGCCGAGCAGCCCCAGCGCGAAACCCGGCTGTTTCATGATCGACAGCGGGAAGAGCGGCTGCTTGCGCCGGCGCGCGTGCAGCACGTAGCCGAGCACGCAGAGTGCGGCGGCGGCGATCAGGATCGCGGCCCAGATGGCGCCGTTGCCCTGCTGGCGGTGGGACGGCGCGTCGAGGCCGAGCGAGAACGTGGCCATCGCGGCCGCGATCAGCGCGAAGCCGGGCCAGTCGAAGGGCGGCGCCGGCTGGTCGTCGACGCTGTGCGGCAGGAAGCGCAGCACGGCCACGCATCCGAGCGCGCCGAGCGGCACGTTGATGAGGAAGATCCAGTGCCACGACGCGACCTGCACCAGCCAGCCGCCGAGCACGGGGCCGACGAGCGGGCCGACCTGGCCCGCGACCGCGACGAACGCGAGGCCGGAGATATAGCGCTCGGCCGGGAACGTCCGCAATACCGCGAGCCGGCCGACCGGCAGCAGCATCGACCCGCCGATGCCCTGCACGATGCGGGCCGTCACGAGCGCCCATAGCGTGTGCGACGTCGCGCAGGCCGCGGAGCCCAGCACGAAGACGAGGATCGAGGTGAAGTAGACGCGCCGCGTGCCGAACCGGTCGGCGAGCCAGCCCGACGCGGGCGTGAGCATCGCCATGGTCAGCGAATAGGCGACCACGACGGGCCGCAGGTCGAGCGCATGCTTGCCGAGGCTCGCGGCCATGGCCGGCAGCGCGGTGTTGATGATCGTCGTGTCGGTCGACTGCATGAAGAAGCCCGTCGCGACGATCCACAGCAGGGCGTTTAACGAAGTATCGGAAAGCATTGTTCGAACCATCGTGCGAGTGTGCACAGTTGAGCGTCGCGCTGCATGCAGTGCATCACCTGCAGCCCCCAGGGCAGACCTTCGGCTCGCATCAGCGGCAGGCTGACGGCCGGGAAGCCGAGCCACGACCAGTAGGCGAGGTGCATCCGGCTGCCGGTGTAGGCGAGTCCGCGCGGCGCGGCGCCGGCGGCGGCAGGCATCACGAAGCCGTCGGCGCGGGCGTCGTCGAGGAGCGCGGTGACGCGCCGCTGCGCGTCGGCGCGCGCGGCCAGCAGGCTTCGATAGGCCTCGTTCGTGATCGACGGCGATTTCTCGACCATGCCCCGGACCCGTTCGCCGATCAGCTCGCCGTGGCGCGCGACGTAGTCCGTGTACGGAAAGCGCATTTCGTATGCCAGCATTTCCAGCGAGCCGTCGATCTCGCGATCGAGCAGCGCCTCCACTTCGGCGACGCGTTTGTCGTTATGACGGTCGACGATCTCGACGCCGCGTTCGCGCAGCGCGTCGACGAGCCCGTTCATCGTCGCGCGATCCGCGTCGGCCACCTCGTCCCACGCGCGCAGATGCAGCCGGATCAGGCGTCGCGGCGCCAGCGCGGCGGCGGTCCAGTCCGGCGCGTAGTCGGGCAGGCCGGCATGGCCGCCCGCCGCGCCGGCGCCGGCCGACACGATGGCCGCGAGTTGCCAGGCGTCTTCCATGTGATGGCCGAAGAAGCCGAGGTGATCGTGCGACGACGATACCGGGTGGACGCCGCCGAGCGTCACGGTGCCGAAGCTCGGCTTGAACCCGACGACGCCGTTGAACGACGCGGGCCGGAGCATCGACCCCTGGGTCTGCGTGCCGAGCGCGAGCGGCAGCATGCACGCGCCGAGCGCCGCCGCGGAGCCGCTCGACGAGCCGCCCGGCGAGCGCTCGGGATCGTGCGGATTGCGCGTCGCGCCGGAGAAGCCGAACGCGAATTCGGTCGTCACGGTCTTGCCGGCAATGATCGCGCCTGCCCGGCGCAGCGCCGCGACGCAGGCCGCATCGCGCCCGGTGCGCGTGCCGTCGAACGCGGGGCTGCCGAAGCCCGTCGGCATGTCGGCTGTCTCGATGATGTCCTTGATGCCGACCGGAATGCCGTCCAGCGGGCCGGCGCTCGCGCCGTCGCGATAGCGCGCGGCCGATGCGGCGGCGGCCTCGCGCAGGCGCTGCGTGTCGAGAAACTTGAACGCCCCGACGACGGGTTCGCGTTCGGCAATGCGTTCCAGAAAGCGCTCCATGTACTCGACGGGCGAGAGCGTTCCGTCGCGAAACTGCGTCAGCACCGTGCGAAAAGGCGCGCGGAGCAGGGGATCGGTCATGGAGCGGTTCCTCCGGCAGGATAAAAGTGTCGACAATTTTAGAGGCAAACCCGCCGGGCCGCCAAAGCGCGCCAAAAAATTCGGTGCCGCTGCCGGGCCGCCGTTTCCGGACGGAACGGCGGCCGGGAGACGGACTCCCGGCGATCCGGCACGGGAAATTTTTTTGAATGTCGACATTTTTTATTGGTGCGGGCAGAGTCGAAAATTGTGGCGCGTTCCGGGAGGGCAGAACCCCGGGGCCGGCCGGTATCGACGACGGGCATCGGGGCAGCGCCTGTCAGCCGTTTTTGACTGTGATCTCTTTCTTGTCTGAACCAACGAAGGGGGCAGTAAATCTTCATGATTTCGAAAAACGCATATCGGGCCGGCCTGCGGTTTGCCGCGGCCGTGTTGGGCAGCGCCGCGCTCTTCTGGTCGGGCGCCTCGCATGCCGAATCGGTCCTGCGCATCGCGATGACGGCCGCCGACATTCCCTACACCGCGGGGCAGCCGGACCAGGGCTACGAAGGCAATCGTTTCACCGGCATCACCCTGTACGATTCGCTGATCCAGTTCGATCTGTCGAAGGCCAACGCGCCTTCCGGGTTGATTCCGGATCTGGCCACGAGCTGGTCGGTGTCGAGCACCGACAAGACGAAGTGGATCTTCAAGCTGCGCCCCGGCGTCAAATTCCATGACGGTTCGCCGTTCAACGCGGACGCGGTCGTCTGGAACGTGCGCAAGATCGCCGACAAGAGCGCGCCGCAGTTCGATCCGCGCCAGGCGGGCCTGACCATTTCGCGGATGCCGACGCTTGTGTCCGCGCGCAAGATCGACGACCTCACGGTCGAGCTGACCACGTCGATTCCCGATTCGTTCTTTCCGTACAACGCGACGAATCTGTATTTCGCGTCGCCGACTCAATGGCAAAAGGATTACGACGCGGTGCCGGCTTCCGTCACCGACCCGGCGAAGCGCTCGCAGCTCGCGTGGGCGACGTTCGCCGCGCATCCGTCGGGAACGGGGCCGTTCAAGGGCGTGCTGCTCGTGCCGCATCAGCGCTTCGAAATGGTGCGCAACCCCGACTACTGGGACCCGGCGCGCCGGCCGAAGATCGACCGCGTGGTGCTGCTGCCGATGCCGGAAGCGAGCGCGCGCACGGCCGCGCTGCTCGGCCACCAGGTCGACTGGATCGAGGCGCCCGCGCCCGACGCGATCAGCCAGATCAAGCGCGCCGGCTTCACGATCTACGCGAATACCCAGCCGCACCTGTGGCCGTGGCAGCTGTCGCTCGCGCCGGGCTCGCCGTGGCGTGATCTGCGCGTGCGGCAGGCCGCGAACATGTGTATCGACCGCGACGGCATGAAGACGCTGCTCGGCGGCTACATGACGCCCGCCCTCGGGGTCTACTCGCCGGGCGACCCGTGGTGGGGCAACCCGACTTACCACATCCGCTACGACCCGGCCGCCGCGCGCCAGTTGATGACGGCGGCGGGCTACTCGGCCGCGAAGCCGATGGAAGTGAAGGTGCAGATCTCGTCGGCCGGCTCGGGGCAGATGCAGCCCGAGGAGATGAACGAGTTCATGCAGGAGAACCTCAAGCAGTGCTTCTTCGACGTGAAGCTCGAGGTGCTCGACTGGAACACGCTGCTCTCGAACTGGCGTCTCGGCGCGCTCGACCCCGCCGCGCATGGCGCGAACGCCATCAACGTGAGCGCGAGCACGATGGACCCGTTCTTCGGCATGGTGCGCTTCTCGAGCAAGGGCGCGTTCCCGCCGGTGTCGAACAACTGGGGCTACTTCAGCGACGCGACCACCGAAAAGCTCGTGCAGGAGGCCCGCAACACGTTCGATCCGGCCCAGCGCGACGCGCTGCTCGGGCAACTGCATGCGTACATCGTGCAGCAACTGCCGTTCGTCTTCGTGGCGCACGACGTGGGTCCGCGCGCGATGTCGCCGAGGGTGCACGGCGTGGTCGAGCCGCACAACTGGCTGATCGACATCGCCACGATGTCCATCCAGTGACGACGTCCGGGCGAGTTTCGACGGGAGACGGTTGAGATGGTGCGTTATCTGCTGCAGCGCGTGCTCTACGCGATTCCGACGATGTTCGGCGTGACACTGCTGTGCTTCGCGCTCTTGCATCTCGCGCCCGGCGACCCGCTGTCGTCGGTGCTGCCGGCCGACGCGTCGCAGGCGCTGCGCAACCAGATGATGGCGCTGTACGGCTTCGACCGGCCGCTGCCGGTGCAGTACGTGAGCTGGCTCTGGCGGGCGCTGCACGGCGACCTCGGCATGTCGATCTCGACGGGCGATCAGGTCTCGCGCGACGTGTTCGGCGCCGTCGCCAACTCGCTGCGGCTCGCGCTCGTCGCGACGCTGCTCGGCTTCGTCTTCGGCCTGCTGTTCGGCTTCGTCGGCGGCTACTTTCGCGGCTCGGCGCTCGAGCGCGTGTCGTCCGTCGTGTCGGTGCTCGGCGTGAGCGTGCCGCACTACTGGCTCGCGATCATCCTCGTGATCATCTTCTCGGTGTTCCTGCCCTGGCTGCCGGCCACGGGCGGCGGCCCCGACGGCGCGCCGGGCTGGCACTGGGACTGGTCGCACGTCCAGTACATGGTGCTGCCGGCGGTCGCGATGGCCGTGATCCCGACAGGGATCATCGCGCGCACGATCCGCGCGCTCGTCGCCGACATCCTGGGCCAGGAGTTCATCGTCGGCCTCGCCGCGCGCGGGCTCGACAGCCGCGCCATCCTGCTGCACGTCGCGAAGAACGTCGCGCCGACCGCGCTGTCGGTGATGGGCCTGCAACTCGGCTATCTGCTCGGCGGGTCGATCCTGATCGAGACGATCTTTTCGTGGCCCGGCACCGGCTTTCTGCTGAACACCGCGATCTTCCAGCGCGACTATCCGCTGCTGCAGGGCACGATCCTCGTGCTCGCGCTGCTGTTCGTCGTCGTCAACGTGGTGGTCGACGCGCTGCAGATGCTGATCGACCCCCGCATCGCGCGCGCCTGAACGAAACAAGGGAGTACACGTTGCGCATGTCCGCTAGTCCACCGCTCGTCGACGAGGCGCTGCCCGCGCAGCGCTCGCCGGGATACTGGCTCGGCACGCTGCGGCGCCTGCGGCGCGATCCGGTCGCGCTCGGCTCGGGCGCCGTGATCGCGCTGCTGCTGTTGATGGCGATCTTCGCGCCGCTCCTCATGCCGCACGATCCGTACGAATCGTCGATGCTGTACCGGCTCGATCCGGTCGGCACGCCGGGCCACCCGCTCGGCACCGACGAGCTCGGCCGCGACCTGCTTTCGCGGCTGATCCTCGGCTCGCGCCTGTCGCTCTTCATGGGCATCACGCCCGTCGTCATCGCGTTCGTGATCGGCGGCGCGATCGGCATTCTGGCCGGCTACGCGGGCGGCCTCGTGAACACGCTCGTGATGCGCACGGTCGACGTGTTTTACGCGTTTCCGTCGGTGCTGCTCGCCGTGGCGCTGTCCGGCACGATCGGCGCCGGCGTGAGGAACGCGCTGCTGTCGCTGACGATCGTGTTCACGCCGCAGGTGATCCGCGTCGCCGAAAGCGTGACGACGCAACTGCGCAGCAGCGACTTCATCGACGCGGCGCGCGCCTCCGGCGCGTCGGCGTTCACGATCGTGCGGGTGCAACTGCTCGGCAACGTGCTGGGCCCGATCTTCGTGTTTTCGACGAGCCTGATCTCGGTGTCGATGATCCTCGCGGCCGGACTGTCGTTTCTCGGGCTCGGCGTCGAGCCGCCGAGCGCGGAGTGGGGGCTGATGCTGAACGCGCTGCGCAACGCGATCTACACGCAGCCCGTGATCGCGGCGCTGCCGGGCGTGATGATCTTCATCACGTCGATCTCGTTCAACCTGCTGGCCGACGCGATTCGCCAGGCCATGGAAATCAGGGGCTAAGCCATGAAGACGGCGCTTCCCGACGACGACGTGGGCGGGCCGGCCCAGCCGCTGCTCTCGGTGCGCGGGCTCGTCCGGCATTTCCCGCTGCGCGGCGTGATGCCGGGGCGCCCGGGCGGATCGGTCAAGGCCGTCGACGAGGTCAGCTTCGACATTCGCAAGGGCGAGACGCTCGGCGTCGTCGGCGAGTCCGGCTGCGGCAAGTCGACGACCGCGCGGCTTCTGACGCAGCTCGCGAAGCCGGACCGGGGCGAGTTCGTGTTCGACGCGGAAACGGTCGGCTCGCATGCGCTGCCGCTGCGGCGCTACCGCAGCCAGGTGCAGATGGTGTTTCAGGACAGCTACTCGTCGCTGAATCCGCGCATGACCATCGAGGACTCGATCGCGTTCGCGCCGCGCGTGCACGGCGTGAGCCGCCGCGAGGCGGTCGAGCGCGCGCACCGGCTGCTGATGCGCGTCGGCCTCGATCCGGCGCGCTTCGCCGGGCGGTTTCCGCACGAGCTTTCGGGCGGCCAGCGCCAGCGCGTCAACATCGCGCGGGCGCTCGCGCTGCGGCCGCGCCTCGTCGTGCTCGACGAGGCCGTGTCCGCGCTCGACAAGTCGGTCGAGGCCCAGGTGCTGAATCTGCTGCTCGACCTGAAGGAGGAATTCGGTCTCACGTATCTGTTCATCAGTCACGATCTCAGCGTGGTGCAGTACCTGTGCGACCGCGTGCTCGTCATGTATCTCGGCAAGGTCGTCGAGATCGGCGACACGGAGCAGATTTTCGCGCGGCCCGCGCATCCGTACACGCGTGCGCTGCTCTCGTCGGTGCCGTCGATGGACCCGGACCGCCGCACGCTGACCGCGCCGCTCGCGGGCGATCCGCCGAACCCTGTCGATCCGCCGGCCGGATGCCATTTCCATCCGCGCTGCTCGCACGCGGAGGCGGTTTGCGCCACGCGCCGTCCGACGCTGCGCACAACGGACGAGGCGGGCGGCGGCGAGGTGGCCTGCCTGATGTACGAACCGGGCTCGACGCACAGCGCGGCGCCGCACGCGGTATCCGGGGCGGCCGCGAGGCCGGGGAGCCTGGCCGCATGAGCACGTTTTCCCGTCACGACGGCACGCCGGCCATCTCGATCCGCGATCTGCGCGTGAGCTTTTCGCGCGGCGGCCGCACGGTGCGCGCGGTCAACGGCATTGCGCTCGACGTGCAGCCGGGCGAGGCCGTCGCGCTGCTCGGCGAATCGGGCTCGGGCAAGAGCGTCACGCTGCGTTCGCTGATGCGCCTGCACGATCCGCGCACGACGCGGATCGAAGGCTCGATCGCCATCGAAGGCCAGGATCTGCTGGCGATGAACGGCGCGCAACTGAATGCGCTGCGCGGCGGCCGCGTGGCGATGGTGTTCCAGGAACCGCTGCTCGCGCTCGACCCGGTCTACACGATCGGCCAGCAGATCGCGGAGACGGTGCGCGCGCATCGGCCGATGTCGCGGCGCGACGCGCGGGCCGAGGCGTTGCGGCTGCTGGAGTCGGTCCGCATTCCGAGCGCCGCGCGCCGGCTCGACGCGTATCCGCACGAGATGTCGGGCGGCATGCGCCAGCGCGCGATGATCGCGCTCGCGCTGGCGGGCGAGCCGTCCGTGCTGCTGGCCGACGAGCCGACCACGGCGCTCGACGCGACCGTGCAGATCCAGGTGCTGATCCTGCTGCGCGAGTTGCAGCGCGAGCTCGGCGTCGCGATCGTGTTCGTCACGCACGACATCGCCGCGGCGGTCGAGATCGCCGATCGCGTGGCCGTGATGTACGGCGGCATGATCGTCGAGGACGGGCCGGTGCGCAGCCTGATCCGCGACGCGCAGCATCCGTACACGCGGGCGCTGCTGAACAGCCGGCGCGAAGGCGGCATGGTGCGCGGGCAGCGTCTTCAGACGATCGGCGGCTCGCCGCCCGACCTCGCCACGCTCGGCGACGGTTGCGCGTTCGCGCCGCGCTGCCCGTACGCGAAGCCGGCGTGTACCGCGCGCATGCCCGCGCTCGTCGGCGTGCAGCACGATCATCACGTGCGCTGCGTGCTCGTCGAACCGGCTGTCTCGCTGCAAGGGGCGGACTGACTTCTTTCTCGCCCTTCGCCTTCGCCAACCCAGATCAACGGGAGATGTCCGATGCGCTCACCCGCCCCCGCTTCGCAGGCGTTCATTCCTTATCCGGACGTGGCCGTCGCACATGCCGCGACCGGTCCGCTCGCCGGCCTGCACTTCGCCGTCAAGGATCTCTACGACGTCGCCGGCTATCCGACGAGCGCCGGCAATCCGCACGTGCTGGCGATGTCGGGCATCAAGACGCGGCACGCGCCGGTCGTGGCCGCATTGCTCGACGCGGGCGCCGCGTTCGTCGGCAAGACGGTCACCGACGAACTCGCGTTTTCCGCGCGCGGCAACAACGCCCATTTCGGCGCGCCGCTGAACGGCGCCGCGCCGGCGCGGATCACGGGCGGATCGTCGTCGGGGTCGGCGTCGGCGGTGTCCACGGGGCTGGCGGATTTCGCGCTCGGCAGCGATACCGGCGGCTCGGTGCGCGGCCCGGCCAATCACTGCGGGCTCTACGGCATCCGGCCGACGCAGGACAGGCTCTCGCTCGACGGATGCTTCCCGCTGTGCCGGACCTTCGACACGTGCGGCTTCCTCGCGCGCGATCCGTCGGTTTTCGCGCGCGTGGCCGCCGTGCTGCTGGGCGCCGATCGCACGCCGCTGCCGGCGCGTCCGCGCCTGCTGCTCGCAACCGACCTGTTCGCGCTCGTGGAAGCGCCGGTCGCCGCCGCGTTGCAGCCGGCGGTCGAAGCGATCGAAGCGGCGTATGGGCCGGCGCAGCCGGTCGCGGCGGCCGGCGGCCGGATCGGCGAGCTTTACACCGCGTATCGCGTGCTGCAGGGATGGGAGGCATGGCAGGGCGCCGGCGAGCTGATCGAGCGCCACGGCTTGCGCCTGGGCGCCGACGTTGCCCAGCGCTTCGCGTTCGCGAAGCAGGTAAGCGCGGCCGAGGCCGAAGCGGCCGACGCCGTGCGGACGGCGTTCACCGCCGCGCTGAAGGCGCTGCTCGGCGACGACGGCGTGCTGATCGCGCCGTCGATGCCCGACATCGCGCCGCTGCTCGATACCGACGCCGAGGCGTTCGAAATCTACCGGAACCGCGCGACGCATCTGCTCGGGCTGTCGCCGCTCTGCGGCTTCCCGCAACTGTCGCTGCCGTTCGCGTGCCGCGACGGCGCGCCGCTCGGCATTTCGCTGATGGGGCCGCACGGCAGCGACCTGAGCCTCGTCGAGCTGGCCAGCCGGATTGCCGCGCCGCCGCTTTCGCTCGATCCCGCGATCGGGACTTGAGCGGAGCCTGAGAGAAGCGGGCGGCGGCCGCATGGCGCCGCCGCCCGGAAAACGAAGCCGTTACTTCGAGATTCCGGGGTGTTTCACGAGCCGGTCGTCGACCCCGGCCTCGAGGTTCGGCCGCGCGCGCGACAGCGCGATGGCGACGCCGCCGATCAGCGCCGAGATGCCGAGCATCAGCAGAGACGGCGCGTAGTCGCGCGAAATCGAGCGCACGTAGCCGACCAGCAGCGGCCCCAGGAACTGCCCGATCAGATTGCCGACGCCGCTCACGAACGCGACCGCCGGCATCGCCTTCGCCATCGGCAGCATTTCGGTGAGCCGTGCGAACACGAGCGGCATCAGCATTTTCAGCGTGAAGCCGAGGGCGATGAAGAGCGCGATCTGCAGGTAATACAGCGGCGCCGGCACGAACGCGGCGGCGATCATCAGCACGCCCGTGATCATCGTCGGGATGGCCGCGTGCCAGCGGCGCTCCTGGCCGTGCCGGTCCGAGCGCCAACTGATGTAGTAGATGCCGAGCATCGACATCACGAACGGCGCGCCGGCGAGAAAGCCGATCGCGGTTTCGCTGAGCTGGCCGTAGGACTTCATGACGGTCGGCAACCACAGCGTGGTGCCGTAGAGCAGGATCGTGTTGAGCCCGAAGCCGAGCGTCATCAGCCAGACCGCCGGTTCGTTGAAGATCGTCCACCACGGGTCGGCTTCCGGTTTCCGGTAGGTGGCCTGCTCGGCCGCCAGCGTTTGCTGGATCGCGGCGCGGTCGGCGTCGGAGAGCCAGCGCGCGACGTCGAGACTCTGCGGAATCGCGCGGAACCAGATCGCGCAGAAAAGCCAGGCGGGAAATCCTTCCGCGATCAGCATGACGCGCCAGTCGAAATGCGCGATCAGCAGGCCGGAGATCGGCCCGGCGAGAAAGCCGCCGAGCGGCGCGCCGAGATTCCAGATGCCGAAGGCGCGGCCGCGCTCGGGTTTCATGAACCATTGCGCGAGCAGCATCGAGGTCGCCGCGTACACGGGCCCTTCGGCGACGCCGAGCAGGACGCGCACGGCGAGCACCTGCCCGAACGACGTCGCGACGCCCGTCAGCACCGCGGCCGCGCCGAACAGCAGCAGGCAGACCGCGACGAGGCGCCGCGCGCCGAACTTCAGGGAGAGGTAGCCGGCGAGCAGTTGCGTGAGCGCGTAGCCCCACGCGAACGCGCCGCCGATCCAGCCGGCCTGCACCGGGCTCAGGTGCAATTCGGCCGACATGCGCGGCAGCGCCATCGCGATGTTCACGCGGTCGAAGTACGACAGCATGTAGACCGCGAAGACGATCGGCAGCACGATCAGCCAGCGGTTTTTGCCGATGGCGGCGGCATGGGTGGACGGGGTGTTCGGCATGGGTCTCCACATCGTTGTTATCGGTTGCGCGAGGGATTCGCGCGAACGGCGCGGCGCCCAGGGCCGTCGCGCCCGGGCTGCCGGTCGTGCTTACTGGTCGAGCGGCGCGCCGTCGATCGTGCGGCGCATCGACACCGGCCGGTGCAGCGGCGCGCGGCGATGCTCGACGTCGTCGTAAAGCTCGACGCCGATCCCGGGCGCGTCGGGCACCGTGACGAAGCCGGCGACGGGCACCGGATGGCTTTTCACGAGGTCCGAGCCGAGCAGCTTCTGGCCGGACTTCAGCACGAGGTTCTCGAAGCCGGTCGGGTATTCCTGGATCGCGAAGTTCGGCACGGCGGCCGCGACCTGCATGCACGCGGCGAGGCTGATCGGTGAGAGCGGGTTGTGCGGCGCGATGTCGACGTTTTGCGACTCGGCGAGCGCGGCGATCTTCTTCGCGCCCGTAATCCCGCCGCAGACGCACACCGACGTGCGCGCGAACCGCACCGCGCCGCCCGCGAGCTGCAACTGGAACTCGGCCGGCGAGCAGAAGCGTTCGCCCGTCGCGATCGGCACGCGGATCGCCTGGCCGACCGTCGTCATCTGCGGATAGAACTCGGGCCGCAGCGGGTCTTCGAGCCACATCGGCGTCAGCGGCTCCAGCACCTGGCCGATCGCGATCGCCTCGGCCGGGCTCAGGCGCCGGTGCATCTCGATCAGCAGATCGACGTCGGGGCCCACCGCCTCGCGGAACGCCATCACGCGCTCCTTCGCGTCGCGCACCTTGCCGGCGTGCGAGCGGAAATAGCTTTCGCCCTCCGGCTCGTCGAGGAACGGGTTGATGTGGCCGACCGCCGTGAAGCCTTCCGAGCGCAGCCGGCGGCAGTCCGCGAGCACCTCGTCGAGCGTTTCCGCGTACACGTGGCCGTAGACGCGCAGCTTGCTGCGGTAGCTGCCGCCGAGCAACTGCCATACCGGCACCTGCAGGCGCTTGCCGAGCAGGTCCCAGAGCGCGATGTCGATCGCCGACACGGCGGCGTTGACCGCCGTGCCGCGGAAGTGCGAGAAGCGCTGCATCACGTTCCAGTGCAGCTCGATCTGGTTCGCGTCCTGGCCGACGAGATACTGGCCGAATTTTTCGAGCGCCGCCTTCGCCGCTTCGATGTGCCCCCACGAGCCGGCTTCGCCGTACCCGGTCAGGCCGGCTTCGGTGCGGATGCGCGCGTAGAGGAATTGGCCGACGTGCAGCGCTTCGACGGAACTGATGCGATGGATCGATTGGGTCATGGCGAACCGGGATGGATTTTTGTCATTGAACTCACGAACGAGGCGGCATGGCGCTCGCCGTACGAGCTTGAACTCTAGGAAGATGCCGGTCGGTTGGGAATCAATTTCTATAGTGTTTATTCTATGTTCTATATAGAATGTAGAAATGAATTCGATCGATCTGAGTCCCGCGTTCGTGCGTCTCGCCCGGCACATCCGCGAGCGCATCATTGGCGGCGAGTGGTTGCCGGGGCAGTTGCTGCCCGGCGAAGAGGCGTTTGCGAAGGAAATGAAGGTCAGCGTCGGCACGGTCCGCAAGGCGCTGGACGTGCTGAGCGGCCAGGGGCTGGTCACGCGGCATCGCGGGCGCGGCACGTTCGTCGCCCGCGCGACCAACGAGCGCGCGTTCACGAGCTTCTTCCGGCTCGTCGACCGCGCGGACGGCGCCCGCCGGCTGCCGGCCGACACGATCCTGCTGCGCGAGCGCGCATCCGCCGATCCGGCCGAATGCGATGCGCTGAAGCTGGCGCCGGGCGAACTCGTGTACCGCCTGCGCCGGCGCCGCACGCTCGACGGCGAGCCGATCGTGTTCGAGACGATCGCGTTTCCGTACGAGCGCGTCGGCGCGAACGAATGGGGGATCGGCGACGAGGCGGCGCACCTCGTCTATTCGTTTCTCGAGCAGCAGTGCGGCGTGTCGGTGAGCCGCGTCGAGGATCGGCTGAGCGCCTGCGCGCTGCCCGACGACATCGCGGCCGGCTTTGCGCTGCCGGCCGGTCATCCGGTGCTGCTGTCGGTGCGGACGGCCTACGACCTGCAGGGCGTGCCGGTCGAATACCGGCGCTCGTGGATGGCGACCGACGCGCACGATTACCTGAGCGAACTGCGCTGGACCGGAGCCGGCGGCGCGCCCTGAGGCGACCGGGGAAACCGGGCGATCGTCGCCGGGCAGGACGCCGTCGCGGCGACGCTATCCCGCGGTTCTGTCCGCGTAAACCACGATCTCCACGCGCCGATCCGGCTGCAGGCAGTCGATGAGCGACGGGCGCGGCAGGGCGTTGCCGCATTGGCTGACCGGATCGGCGGCGCCGCGTCCCACGGCGTCGATGCGGTCGGCGGGCAGGCCGTCCGCGACGAGCAGGGCCTTCACCGCCGCGGCGCGGCGCCTCGACAACTGCAGGTTGTACCCGGGCGAGCCGAGCCGGTCCGTATAGCCGCGCACCTCGATGCGCGAGAAGCGGCTGCTGCGCAGACGCGCGGCGGCATCGGCGATCTCGGCGCGGCCGCCGGGCAGGATGTCCGGGGCGCTGCCGCGATCGAAGGCGAACAGCGCGTCGGCCGAGAGCCGTAGCACCTGGGCGACGGGCGGCGGGGGCGGCGGCATGCCCACCGGACCCACGGCGACCCAGTGGCCGGGCACCCAGACGTAGCCGCCGTATTGCCAGCCCCAGTAGCCGGGCTGCCAGGCGAGGCCGGCGCGCGGCACGGGCGGCGCGACGTAGACGGCGGGCGGCGGCGTGAGCACCATGATCTGGGCGTGCGCGGCCTGAGCGGCGGCGGTTGCGGCCAGCACGGCGAGCAGGACGCGCGTGGCGGCGGACGGGCGGGGCAGACGCAGGTTTTTCATGGCGGCCGTGATTCCTGTGATTTGACGGGCGGGCCGGCGAGCGAGGGCGGCGGCGTTTTCCGGACCGGCTCAGGATAGGCGCGGCTTCAATGACAAGCTTTTACCGAATGTAAGAAAAATTCATGCGCGAGCGGACCGGGAAAACGGCGGCCCGCCGCGTCCGAACCGCTGCCTCGCCGGCGCGCCATTCGCGAACCTTTACGTGCCGGCGCGGGTTTCGCCGCTTTCGCCGCTTTCGGCGCCGGGTATCGCCTGTTGTGCGCGGGCGTCGCGCGAGGCACGCCGGTTGTCATGCACGGCAAGCCAGGGTAACGTCTTTGGCCGCTTCCGGGCTTTGCCGGTCGTCCGACTCGGCGAACCGATACCCGTTCCCACCCATTCCATGACCGTTCCGCCTCTCATCGAAGCGCATCAAATCGCGCGGCGCGATCCGCTGCACGGCCGAATCCTGCTGCACGGCACCGACTTCGCGCTGCGCGCCGGCGAGCGCGCGGCGCTGACCGGCTCATCGGGCTCCGGCAAGAGCGTCTTTCTGCGCGCGCTCGCGTTGCTCGATCCGCTCGACGGCGGTCGCATCGACTGGCAGGGCGAGCCCGTCGCCCGCGCGCGGATTCCCGTCTTTCGCCGCAGCATCGCGTATCTGCGGCAGCGGCCGGCGCTGCTCGACGGCACCGTCGAGGACAACCTGCGCTACCCGTATTCGCTGCGCGTCTATGGCGACCTGACGTTCGACGCGGAGCGCGTGCGGGCGTTGCTGGGCGAAGCCGGCCGCGATGCGCAGCTCCTGTCGAGGCCGGCCGCCGAGCTCTCGGGTGGCGAGGCGCAGATCGTCGCGCTGATCCGCGTTCTGCAGCTCGATCCGCAGGCGCTGCTGCTCGACGAGCCGACGGCCTCGCTCGATCCGGACGCCGCGCGCGCGATCGAGGCGCTCGTGCTCGGCTGGTTCGAGGCGCGCCGCGAGGCGCGCGCGACGATCTGGATTTCGCACGACCCGGCGCAGGCACGGCGCGTGGGCGAACGCCAGTTGACGATGCAGGCGGGCGTGCTGGGCGAAGCGCCCGCCGTGCGGGGTACGTCCGATCATCAGGAGTCCATTCGATGAGCCAGGGGTTACAGAATCTCGGCCTCGGCGACGTGGCCGTCGCCGCGCTGCTCGTGTTCGTGAACGGCGCGGTGTCGGTGCTGCTCAAGCTCGATCTCGAACGCAAGCTCGCGTGGGCCGCGCTGCGCACGGTCGTCCAGCTACTCGCGATCGGCTACGTGCTCGGCTGGGTGTTCTCTTGGGACCGCTGGTACGTCGTGCTGCCGCTCATGGCGCTGATGACGGTGATCGCCGGCGTCGCGGGCTCGCAGCGCGGCGTGCGCACGTACGTCGGGCAGCGCGTGGACAGCATCGCGTCGATCTGGGCCAGTTCGTGGCTGATCGCGGCGGTGGCGCTCTTCGTCGTGATCCGCATCCGGCCGTGGTACGAGCCGCAGTACGCGATCCCGATTCTCGGGATGATTCTCGGCAACACGCTGACGGGCGTATCGCTCGGCATCGAGCGCATGACCGAGGAGCTGACGGCGCGGCGCGATCGCGTCGAGATGGCGCTCGCGCTCGGCGCGACGCGTTGGGAAGCCGCGCAGGAGGCGGCGCGCAAGGCGGTGCGCGCGGGCATGACGCCGACGCTGAACCAGATGGCCGTGGTCGGCGTCGTGAGCCTGCCCGGCATGATGACGGGCCAGGTGCTCGCGGGCCAGTCGCCGCTCGAGGCCGTGCGCTACCAGATCGTGATCATGTTCTTCGTCGCGGCGTCGTCGGCGCTCGGCACGGTCGGCGCCGTGCTGCTCGCGTACCGGCGCCTGTTCTCGCCCGAGCACCGGTTTCTCGCGGCACGGCTCGTCGAGCGGGCGGCGCAGCGGCAGTCGTAAGCGGGCCGGGCTTTCCCGCGTGCTCGGCGCCGGCGCGGCCTCTTCGACGCTGGCGTACCCCGATTTCGCCGCCTGGTCGCGTTGCGCGCGCATCGTCGTATCGCCTCGAAACGGGGCGCTTTTTGCCCGGTAATCCCGGCTTGGCGATGCGCGCGCGGCCCGTACAATCGGCCGGCCATCCTCAGACGGGAACGACCGGATGAACCGCATGCCGACCTTCACCGATGCGCCTCGCGCCCGTGCCGTACTGTCCGCGCGCCCGGGCCGGGCGTTCTCCGGCCCGACGCCGCGCCGGCTCGCGCCGTTCGCCTTCGCGCTCGCCGCGACGTTCTCCTGTGCCGCCGCGGCGCAGGACACGCCGGCCGCCTCCATGACGCTCGCGCGGGGCCTCTATTCGACGCCCACGGCCACGCCGGCCCCGCAGGGCGGCCTTTATTCGGCGCCGCCGCCCTCCGTAGCGGCCGCCGTGACGGGGGCGCCCGCGGTCGGCACCGCGGTGGCGGTCGAGCAGAGAGAGTCGGCGCCCGGGGTGCCGGCAGGGCCGGGCGCGACGTCAGGGACGGCGGCGCAGGCGACCGGTCCGTCCGGCGGCGAATCGACGGAGACGGTGTCGGCCGGGCCGAGTGGCGCGAGCGGCGCGGTCCAGACCGGCGCGATATCGATGGCGCCCGCGCCGGCCGCCACGGAATCGGCCGGCAGCACCGTGCCGCTGGTCCAGACCGCCGAATCGACGCCCGCGCAGTCCGGCGGACAACCGGCCATCGAGCCGTCCGCCCGTCTCCCGCTATTCCCGGGGTTGCTGCTGACCGTCTTCGCGGCGCTGCTGGCGCTGTTCGCCGGGCTGCTCTGGTGGTCGACGCGCGCCTTGTGGAAAGAGACGAAGACCAATCGCGCCGTGGCGGAGGCGGCCTCGCGAGCCGCGGCCGACAGCGCCCGCACCGCGCTCGTGGGCGCGGAGACGGCTTCGCTGGCCGAGCGGCCGCGCTGGATCGTCGCGTCGATGCGGATGCAGATCCTCGGGCCGACCGAAGCGGGCGGCATCGAATGCCGGGTCGAGGCGACGCTGACGAATCACGGCCGCACGCCGGCCGAGATCACGGGCGCGGTGTTCGCGGGCGGCGTCGCGAACGAGCTCGGCGCGTCTCCCCGTTATCCGGACGGCGGGCATTTCGCGGACTTCGGCGAGGTGGTCCGGCCCGGCGAGTCGCTCGACCTGCGCTCGCTGGCCATCCCGATCCCGCCCGAAGAGCTGGAGGCGCTGCGCGCCGGCACGACGCGGCTTTGGGGATACGGCTACGTCGCCTACCGCGATTTTCTCGACGGGCACTGGACCAGGGGCTTCGTCGGCGTGCTCGACGTCGGGCGGACCCAATGGAGCGGCGCCGCTCCGGAGGGCGGCTCGGGGCCGCTATGTCCGCCGCCGGCCGGGCTCGACGCGCCGGCCTGGTCGTACATGCGCCAGATCTGAACGGGCCCGGCGTCGGGATTCAGGATTGACGCACGGCGCCGGCCGTCCTGCGCCGTTTGCCGCGCGCCTGCCGTCCGGTTCGTCGGGCGTCAGGCCGCTCCGGCCGTCAGCCCCCGCGCCACGCGCGCCGAAATCGCATCCATGAAGTCGAGGCATTGCGAGAGCTGGTCGAGCGTCACGAACTCGTCGGCCTTGTGCCCCTGCTCGATCGAGCCCGGGCCGCATACGACGGTCGGAATGCCGATCGCCTGGAACAGGCCGCCTTCGGTGCCGAACGCCAGCGTGCGCACGCGCGGGTTGCCGGTCGCGGCGCAGGCGAGTTCCTTCAGCCAGGCCGCGGCCGGTTCGTCGGCGAGCGCCGGATAGTCGATCAGTTCTTGCCATTCGATTGCGCTGCCCTCGTAGGTGGCACGCATTTCGCCGAGCAGCTCGCCCTGCGTGTAGGCCTGCGCGGCATCGACGATGGCCTGTGGATGCTCGGCGGGCAGGTTGCGGATCTCGAACTCCACTTCGGCGCGGTCGGGAATCACGTTCAGCGCGATGCCGCCGTTGATCCTGCCCGTATGCACGGTCGTGTACGGCGGATCGAACTCGTCGTCGTGGTGGCCGCGCAGCTTGATGTCGCGCGCGGTGCGGCGCAGGAACGTGACGAGCTCGGCCGCGAAGTCGGCGGCGTTCACGCCGAGGTGCGTGAGCGCCGAATGGCCGGCGAGGCCCTTCACGCAGCAGCGGTACGCGCGCTTGCCCTTGTGCGCGACGGCCACCTGCATGCCGGTCGGTTCGCCGATGACGCAGGCGAGCGGTTTGACGCTCGCGTTCGCGAGCTGCGCGAGCAGGCCGCGCACGCCGAGGCAGCCGACTTCCTCGTCGTAGCTGAAGGCGAGATGGATCGGCGTGGCGTCGCAGGTGCGCACGAAGTGCGGGACGGCCGCGAGCACCGCGGCGAGGAAGCCCTTCATGTCGGCGGTGCCGCGTCCGTAGACGCGGTCTTCGGCGCGCGTGAGCGCGAACGGCGGCACGGTCCACGGCTGGCCCGCGGCGGGCACGACGTCGGTATGGCCCGAGAGACACAGGCCCGGCCGGTCGGCGGGGCCGATCGTCGCGAACAGATTGGCCTTGGTGAGCGTCGAGTCGTGGACGAGCGTCGAGCTCACGCCGTGTCCGCGCAGATAGTCCTGCACGAACGCGATGAGGGGCAGGTTCGATTCGGAGCTTCGCGTATCGAACGCGACGAGATGCTCGAGCAGGTCGAGCGTCGGGGCAAGCGAAGGATGAGTCATGGCGGGCTGGGGTGGCGGCGTCTGAACGGCGGGTCGGGCGCGCTGCCGCTGGGCGTCGGCCGGGAGGCGTCGCGCACGTCGCGCAAGTCGTTCGTCTGCGGGTCGTCGTCATGCTTCCGGCCGCGCGTCGCACGGCCGGAACCGTAGGGGAGTCTACCCGTAATCGGGCGACGGCAGGCGACGCGTCAAAAATGCACCGGGCGAGCGGGCGGGTCGGATCGTTGTCGGCATCGGCATCGGCATCGGCATCGGCATCGGCGAGGTCGGCCCACGGTCCGCCGCCCGCTCGGGCAGAATGACGTTCAGCAGAGGGCTTTGCATGCCGCCGGCAACGCGGGCCGTATCTTCGAAACGGGAGAGCGAACGATGAAGACGAACCTTAGCCGTCAGGCGCTGATCGCGGTGGCGCTGGCCGGCCTCGCGGGCGCGGGCGCCGCGCACGCCGCCGACGAGAACGTGAAGTGCTACGGCATCGCGAAGGCTGGCCAGAACGACTGCGCGAGCACGACCGGCGCGCACGATTGCGCGGGCCAGGCGAAGGTCGACGGCGACAAGGGCGACTTCCGGACCGTACCGAAAGGGACCTGCACGAAGCTCGGCGGCGTGGTCGGCGAGTGAGGCGGGCGTGAAGCCGTGTCGTCGTCCGTCTCGCCGCGTTCGGGCGCGAGCCGGGCGCCGGCCGTGAGCGGGGCGCGCGCGCCGGCGGGCGTCGGCATCGGGCTGCGCCATGCCCATTACGAGGCGTTTCTCGACGCTCCGCCCGCACTCGACTGGGTTGAGGTCCACAGCGAAAACTACTTCGGCGACGGCGGCTACGATCTGCACGTGCTCGAAACCGTGCGTCGCGATCTGCCCGTGAGCCTGCACGGCGTCGGCCTCGGGCCCGGCTCGGCGGCGCCGCTCGAGCCGGCGCATCTGGAGCGGCTTCGCCGTCTCGTCGAGCGTATCGAGCCCGCGGTCGTCTCCGAGCATCTGTGCTGGGGCGCGACGGCGGCGGGCCATCTGCACGAACTGCTGCCGATGCCGCTTACGCGCGCGACGCTCGATCACCTGGGCGCGCGCGTGGCGCAGATTCAGGACGTGTTGCGCCGGCCGATCCTGCTCGAAAACGTCTCGACCTACGTCCGCTTTCGCGACGACGCGTTCGGCGAGACCGCGTTCCTCGCCGAATTGGCGCGACGGACCGGCTGCGGCGTGCTGCTCGACGTCAACAATCTGTACGTGAATCAGTGCAATCACGGCGAGGATGCGCTTGCCGCGATGGACGCCCTGCCGCGCGAGGCGGTAGGCGAGGTGCATCTCGCCGGCCATCGCGTGACCGGCGCGGCCGTGATCGACGATCACGGCTCGCGCGTCGCGCCGCCCGTCTGGGCGCTCTACGAAGCGGCGCTGCGCCGCTTCGGCGACGTGCCGACGCTGATCGAATGGGACACCGACGTGCCGCCGCTCGACATTCTGCTCGACGAGGCGCGACTCGCGCGCGAGCGGCTCGCCGCCGGGAGGCCGGTATGACGACGACGCGCCCGCCGGCCCACGCATTCGATGCGACGCAGCGCCTCTTTGCCGAGGCGCTCGACGATCCCGCGCACGATGCGGCGCTTGCCGAATGCCTGCGTCCGGCCGGATCGCCAGGGCACGCGGCATCTTCCGGCCGCGCGAGCGACGACGCCTCGCTGCTGCGCGCGCGTATCGGGCTCTATCGCGGCGGCGTGCGCGCCGCGCGCCGCCGGGCGCTGGCGAGCGCCTATCCGGTTCTGCTCGCGCTCGCGGGCGACGCCTGGTTCGACGCGCTCTCGATCGCCTATGCTCGCGCGCATCCGACGCCCGACGGCGACCTCAACCGATTCGGCGCGTCGCTACCCGGTTTTCTCGGCGACTACGAGCCCGATCCGCGCTACCGCTATTTTGCCGACGTCGCGCGCCTCGAATGGGCGTTGCATGCGGCCGCGTTCGCCGCGGACGTCGTGCCGCTCACGCCTGGGCAGTGGGTCGATCTCGGCCCGGCGCGGCTGTCGGGCGCGCGCCTCGTCGTGCATCCGGCCTGCGTCGCGCTGGCTTCGCCCTATGCCTGCGCCGACCTCTGGCAGGCGCATCGGCCGGGCGGCGCGTGGCCGCCGCGAATCGACACGCCGTCGTGGGCGCTCGTCGTGCGTCCGCGGTGGCGGCCCGGCGTGTTGATCCAGTCGGCGGCCGCGCACGCGGCGTTCGTCGCCCTGCAGCGCGGCGACACGCTCGATACCGCGTTGGACGAGGCGTTCGCGCTCGACCCCGAATTCGATTTCGCCCGTCAGTGGCGCGCGTGGATCGACGCAGCGGCGATCGTCGGGCTGGTTGGCTTGCCGTGACGATCTGCCGTGAGGCGGGGGATCGGCCGGGGAGGCGAGGCAGGCGGAGAAGATAGCAGCGGGTAAAAACGGAGGGTAAAAAAAGCGGGCAAAAAAAACCGCTCATGCGGGTGCATGAGCGGCAAGTCGGAGAGTTACAAAGTTACAACATGCTGCATGTGGAACTACCACGGAGCACACAGCATTTGGAGTCTATCCAGCCGCCCGCTCGTCGGACATAGAAACAATCCGAAATCGGCGCGGGGCCGGACGCGTCCGCGTATTTCTACGTATTCCGGTTGCGCCCGCGCATCGCGAGCGCCGTTTCGGCCAGATCGACCTCGCGCATGAGTTTGTTCATCGTCTCGTCGTTGATCTTCTGGGCGCGGCGCAGCGAGAGCAGCGCCGCGCGCTCGGCGCGCATGGCCGCGAGCCGCATCTTCAGTTCGAGCGCTTCGGCGCGGCGCGCGTGGCCGCCCAGGTCGTCGTCGTCATCGAGCGCGGCGAGCCGGCGGCGGTAGAGGTCCATCACGCGCGCGGTCACGTCGGCGGCGTAGGCGGCCGACGATTCGTCGAGATCGCCGCTCGTCTTCTCGTGCAGCGCGTCGACCGCCCGAATGGCGGCCTGCGCGGCGGAAACGCGCGCGCGCCGTTCCTCGGCCGCATGCGGCGCATGGGCGGCGCGCAGCCGCGTGTCGCGCAGCAGCAGCGGCAGCCCGACGATCGCGACGAGCAGCGACGTGAGGATGACGCCCGACGCGATGAAGATCGCCGTGTCGCGGCCCGGCAGCGGACTGCCGTCGGCGAGCGCGACAGGCAGCGCCAGCACGCCGGCCAGCGTGATCGCGCCGCGCACGCCGGCGACCGTCGTGATGGCGACCATGCGCAGCCCCGGCACCGCGTTGGCGACGCCCTGGCGCGCCGCGCCGCGGCTCGCGAACCAGCGCAGCAGCCACACCCACGAGAAACGCATCGCGTAGAGCGCGAGCAGCACGGCCGCGACGTAGCCGAGCAGCACGGCGAATTGCCCGTCGCCCGCGCGATGCGCGTCGACGAGCGCCTTGCCGAGAATGCCGGGGAACTGCAGCCCGAGCAGCGTGAATACCATGCCGTTGAAGACGAACTCGATCATCGTCCACGTGCTGGCCGCGCGCACGCGCCACGCCACCGGGTTCAGATGGGCGACGCTGCGGTAGTTCATCGTCATGCCCGCGGCGACGGCGGCGAGGATGCCCGAGCATTCGAAATGCTCGGCGAGCAGGTAGGAGGCGAACGGCAGCAGCAGCGTCATTACGACGGCGGGCGCCGGGTCGTCGCCGTCGCCGAGGTTCAGGAAGCGCGACGAGAGCAGGCTGAAGAGCCAGCCGAGCGCGGCGCCGAAGGCGAGTCCGCCCGCGGCGATCACGACGAAGCTGAACGTCGCCGCGCGCAGCGAGAACACGCCGGTCAGCGCGGCGGCGACGGCGAACTTGAGCGCGACGAGGCCGGAGGCGTCGTTCATGAGCGCCTCGCCCTCGAGGATGTGCATGAGGTTCGGCGGCAGGCGGTCCTTGCCCGCGATGGCCGAGAGCGCGACGGCGTCGGTCGGCGAGAGCACCGCCGCGAGCGCGAAGGCGACCGCGAGCGGAATGTGCGGCACGAGCAGATGCACGAAGTAGCCGAGCGCCACGACGGTGATCAGCACGAGCCCGAGCGCCAGCATCAGGATCGCGCGGCGCTGCATGTAGAACTCGCGCTTGGGAATGCGCCAGCCGTCCACGAACAGCAGCGGCGGGACGAAGAGCAGCATGAAGAGGTCGGGGTCGAACGTGACGTGCGGGTTCAGGCCCGGAAACGTGAGCACGGCGCCGATGCCGATCTGCATGAGCGGCAGCGGCACGTTGACGGGCAGCAGCCGGACGATCGCGCCCGAAAGTGCGACTGCGAGCAGTAGGAGGAGAACGGTGAAAACGATTTCCATCGATGCGGGTTTTCGATACGCTTGCGCATCCATGCGGCGGCGCGATAAATCAGGTCAGCGCGCAGTGTAGCCCGACACGGTGCGGCAACGGCACGGAACGCACGGCCGCCCGACGCGGGCCGATGCACGGTCGTGGTGCGCGCATGCCCGCTGGCGACGCATTGTCCCTGCGCGCGGTGCGCGGCCGCGGACGGCCTTCCCGGCAGCGTGCGCGCGAGTGCGCACGGAGTTTGCTTGAGTCGTTCCATGAGTACCCATTTCGGGAGTTGGAGCGGGCGGGGTAGCGTCGCGCGGCATATGCGCGCACCCCGGACCCCCGCTCGCGCGAGAGGAATGCATGACGACAGAGCAGCAGGACAGAATCACCGCGACGCCGCACGGCTTCAACCTCAGCGTCACGTCGGGACTGCAGCGCTACAGCGCGCAGCACGCGGACCTGACGCTGACCACCGTATTTCAGCCCGTCTTCAGCCTCTCGCACATGCGGGCGGTCGGCTACGAGGGGTTGCTGCGCGCGCACGACGCGTTCGACCGGCCCGTCTCGCCGCTCGACGTGTTCGGCGAGGCGGCCCGCTTCGGCGACCTGCTCCAGGTGGACCGGCTCGCGCAGTCGCTGCATCTGGAGAATTTCCGGCTGCTCGGCGCGGAGTCCGAATGGCTGTTCCTGAACGTGCATCCCGGCACGCTGACCGAGCCGTATCACGCGGCCGCGCTGCTCGCGAGCCTGGCGCGCATCGGGCTGCCGCCGCGCCGCGTCGTGCTCGAAGTGCTCGAGGAAGGGCCCGTCGATCTCGAGCAGCTCGCGGCCGCCATCACGTCGTTTCGCGAGCGCGGGTTCCTGATCGCGCTCGACGACTTCGGCGCGGGCCACGTCGACATCGGCCGCGTCTGGCAGTTGAATCCCGACATCGTGAAGCTCGACCGCAACATGCTGCTGCACGCCTCGCATCGCGCCGACATGGCCGCCGCGCTGCCGGCGCTCGTGTCGCTGCTGCACGAGGCCGGCAAGCTCGTGCTGGTCGAGGGCGTCGAGACCGAGCACGAGGCGCAGCTCGCGCTCGCGTGCAATGCCGATTTCGTGCAGGGCTTCTTCTTCGGCCGGCCGCTGCCGGGGCTGGCGGACGCCGTCCACGTGAAGGCGGTGATCGGCGAGGCGACCGAACGCTACCGCGAGCAGACCGAGGCGCACGAGCGGAGCATGGCGAGCCGGCTCGCGCCGTATTCGCGCGCGCTAGAACGCGCGGCCGAGCGCCTCGCGGCCGGCGAGCCGCTCGGCGAAGTGTGCTGGAATTTCCTCGGTCTCGACGAGGCGGCGCGCTGTTTCCTGCTCGACGCGAGCGGTCGGCAGATGGGGCGCAACGTGGCGCTGCGCGTCGACCGCGCGCCGCGCGAGGCGCGCTTTTTGCCGCTCGAGGACGCCCAGGGCGCGAACTGGCTGCGCCGGCCGTACTTCCGCGCGGCGCTGGCCGCGCCCGACCGCGTGCACGCGACGGCGCCCTATCTCTCGATCAACGAGGCGCTGCCCTGCGTGACGCTGTCGATCGCGGTGCAGATCGACGGTCGCCTGTGCGTGCTGTGCGGCGACATCGACTGGACGGAGAACTGACGGCCGACGACGGCTGCCGCCGCGGCGCGGATCGCTACAGTTCGAGTTCGCCGAGAATCCGGTGAGCGAGCGCCCTGGCTTCTTCCAGGGCTTCCTCGGGCGTGCCCGACACGGCATCGACTTCGTACACCGAATTTTCGAGCGCTTCTCCATTGTCGCGCGCGAGAGAGACCACGCCCTGATAGTGCCCGTCGTCCACGGCGCGCACGGCGGCGACGGCCGTGTAGATCCCCTTGGTGTAGCTGACGTCTTCCATGATGGCACTCCTGATGGCAGGAAGACCCATCGTAGCACGACGCCCTCGCGGCGAGTCCCGCGCGCCGAAGACGATTTCGTGACGTGCGGCCCGCCGCGTTCCGGCGCCCTGGCGGCGCGCCGGCGCGTCAGCTTTCGAGCAGCGCAACCACCTCGTCGAGCGTCGGCGAATGCGCGCCCGCGCGGCGGCACGCGGCGGCGCCCGCGGCCAGCGCGAACGCGAGATGCTGCGCCCAGCCGCGCTGCGGCGCGCCGATGAGACTGAACAGCAGCGCGCCGATCGACGCGTCGCCGGCACCGACCGTATCGGCGACTTCGACGCGCGGCGGGCGCGCCTCGTGGACGGTATCGCCGGCGATGAGCGTGGCGCGCTGCGGGCCGCGCGTGACCAGCACGGTCGCGGCCGGATTGAGCGCGCGCAGCGCCGCGATGGCGGCGTCTTCGTCGAGACCCGCGAACAGCATCCGGAGGTCTTCGTCGGACACCTTGACGAGGTCCGCGAGCGCGGCCATGCGGCGCAGCGTCGGCGCGTAGCCGTGCGCCATCAGGTTGCGGCAGTTCGGATCGAAGCTGATTTTCACGCCGTGCTCGCGCAATTGCGCGGCGAGCGTCGCGAGCGTCTCGCCGAGCGGCTGGCGCACGAGGCTGATGCAGCCGAAGTGCGCCCACTTCACGTGGTCGCGCCAGCCCTCGGGCAGCCGCGCGGGATCGAACGCGAGGTCGGCGCCGTGCTCGCCCATGAAGAAGTAGGCGGGCGGATGCGTCTCGTGGACGACGGCGAGGAGCGGCGGCCGCTCGACGCGCTGCATGAAGCGCAGATCGAGGCCGGCGGCGGCGCTCGCCTGCCAGATGGCGTCGGAGAAGCAGTCGGTGCCGATCGCGCCGGCGCAGGCGCTTGGCAGGCCGAGCCGCGCCACCGCGCGCGCGACGTTCCAGCCGGCGCCGCCCGGATGCGCGAGCCAGGCTTCGCCGGCTGCCGCGCCGGGGAGCGGCGTGCGCACGAGGTCGGTCAGGACGTCGCCGGCCGACACGAAGGCCGGAAAGCCGGAAAGGAACGGGGAGTCGGGGCGGCAGAGGCTCATCGTCGTTTGTGGCGCGCGTTTGGTGCGGAAATCGTGGAGCGGACGCGAGTCAGGCGCGCGCGGTTTCGCCGGCGCGCGCGCGCGGCGGGGCGGCGCCTTCGCCGGGCAGCGCGTTGAGTACCTCGTAGCACGCGCCCATCGTGTGATAGTCGGTTTTGCCCGCCGGGCTCTTCTCGTCGCCGTACTTGCGGTTGTCGCAGGTGAGGATGCGATACCACGCGCCGTAGCGGTGATCGACGAAGTGGGTCCAGCTATAGCGCCAGATTTCGTCGTACCAGTCCCAGAAGCGTTCGCTGCCGGTGCGCTTCGCGAGCAGCGCGGCGGCGGCGAGCGTCTCGGCCTGCACCCAGAAGTACTTGTCGTGGTCGCAGACGGTGCCGTCCGGGCCGAAGCCGTAATAGACGCCGCCATGGTCGTCGTCCCAGGCATGGGCGAGCGCGGCGTCGAACAGCTCGACCGCGCGCGGCATCAGCCACGGCAGCGGCCGATGGCGCTCGAGGATCAGCAGCAGCTTGGCCCACTCGGTCTGATGGCCGGGCTGGAAGCCCCACGGGCGGAAGATGTTCGAGCTGTCGTCCTCGTTGTAATGCCAGTCCACCGACCAGTCCGCGTGAAAATGCTCCCAGACGAGCCCGTGCGAGCGCTTCGCCTCGCGCAGCGTGATGTTCGACGCGACGCGCTCGGCGCGGTCCAGATAGACGAGGTGGCCCGTCGCCTCGTAGGCGGCCAGCAGGGCCTCGGTCGCGTGCATGTTCGCGTTCTGGCCGCGATAGCTCGACAGGGTCCAGTTCGCGCTCGCCTCGTCGGCGTAGAGGCCGGCCGCGCCGTCCCAGAAGCGGCGCTCCATCAGCTCGAACGTCGCGGCGACGAGCGGGCGCGCTTCTTCGATGCCGGCCATCGCGGCGTGCGCGCAGGCGAGCAGCACGAAGGCGAGGCCGTAGCAGTGGCGGGTGGCGTCGAGCGCGCGCTTCGCGCCGGCCCGCCATTCGATCTCCCAGTCGTAGCCTTCGTGTCGCGCGTCCCAGTGCGCTTCGCGCAGGAATCGCAGGCCGTGGCGTGCGTATTCGAGGTGGAGCGGGTCGCCGAACTGCCGGTACGCCGTCGCGTAATTGAAGACGAACCGGCAACTGCTGACGAGGTGTCGGGTGGTTGCGTCGTAGACCGAGCCGTCGTCGCGGAAGAAGTGATAGAAGCCGCCGCTGGGGTCGAGCACGTTCGGCGCGTAGAAGCGCAGCGTGTCCCGCACGTGCGCGAGCAGGAACGCGCGGTCGCGGAACGAGGCGACGTCGGGCGCGTGGTCCGGCCGCGCGTGCGGGTCGGGCCGGGCGGCGGCGGGGATGGCGGCGTTGGATCGGGCGGGGCGGTTCGTCATGACGGGCTCATCGTGGCGTCGGCGACGCGTCGGCGGGGTGATCGGCCGGGCCGGCGGAGATCGGCTCCGCGGTCCGTTCGGGAGGCGGCGGGGCGGTGCTCGCGCGAGCGACGAGGCGCACGGGCAGGCTGACCTCGGTTGCCGCGGGCGCGTCGTCGAGCAGCAGTTCGATGCCGCGCCGGCCGAGCGCTTCCTTGTCGACGGCGATCGTCGTGAGCGGCGGATGCGCCTGCCGCGCCGCCGGAATGTCGTCGAAGCCGACGATCGCGATGTCTTCCGGCACGCGCAGCCCGGCCGCGAGGCACACGCGCATGGCCGCGAGCGCGGCCGCGTCGTTGTAGGCGAACACGGCCTCGGGACGCGGCGCGCCGCGCGCGCCGTCGAGCAGTTGCAGCATGGCGCGTGCCGCGCCGGCGTCGGGGTCGAGGCCGGCTTCGGTCGCGACTTCGAGCGACGGATCGAACAGCAGTCCGGCTTCGAAGAACGCGCGCCGATAGCCGAGCGCGCGCTGCGCGATGCTGAAGTGGGCGAGCGAGCCGCCGATGAAGGCGACGCGCCGCCGTCCGCGCTCGAACAGGTGCCGCATGGCGAGCGCCGCGCCCGTCGCGTTGTCGACGTTCACCGAGCGCAGGCCCGGCGCCCAGAGGTCGATCAGCACGAGCGGCTGTTGCAGCGCCGCGAGCGCGGCCAGCGTTTCGGGCTCGACGAAGCCCGCCACGGCGATTGCGTCGGGAGCGTGCAGGCGCAGTTGCGGCACGATGTCGTCGACGGGGCCGGCCGTGAGGAGCGAGGGCACGATTTCGCGCTCGCGGCAGGCGTCCTCGACGCCGTGCAGGACGTGCGAGAAGAACGGGCTCGCGGCGAAATTGTTGTGCTGCCGGTGCAGCAGGAAGGTGAGGCGGCGGATGCGCGGGCGCAGTTGCGCCGGGTCGTAGCCGAGCGCGCGGGCGAGTTCGACGATGCGCTGCCGCGTAGGCTCGGAGAGCCCCGGCTGGTGCTTCAATGCGCGCGAGACGGTGCCGATCGACACGCCGGCCGCGCGCGCCACGTCGCGAATGGTTGTCCCCATGATGAGCTACGGACGACGGCGCGGCGCGCCGTTCCGGATGTTGTCAGGTGCCGGGGATTGTATAGTAAAAATCCGGCGCGGAATCGTCCGTTACGGGCCGTTGGCATGCGTAGATACCCGTGGTTGCGGGCTGTCGATGCGTGCGATGCCGTTTAGTAAAAACGGCTAAACAAACAGCGGGGAAACCGGGCGAGCGGCGTCGTGCCGTCAGCCGGCTTCGCGCGGCAGCGCCGCTTCCTGCTCGTCGTGAGGCAGCAACTGCTCGCTGTCGCGGCCGTCGATGACGACGAAGCCCGACGGCTCGTGCTTGGCGCGCCGCTTCGCGAGCGCCGCGAGCGAGGCGATCGATTCGCTGCTGCGCGGCATGCCGCTGCCCGGCGCGATATGCACGCAGCCGATGGCCATCGTCACGAACGTGAAGAAGGTCGGGTTGCCGCGGCGGTCTTCGCCGTGGATGCCGCCCGCGAGCCGGTCGGCCGGCGCATAGAAGCGCAGCGCGCCCGTGTTGAACGCCTCGATGGCCTGCAGCACGCGTTCGCGCCAGTTCTCGCTCTGGAACAGGATCAGGAAGTCGTCGCCGCCGACGTGGCCGAGGAAGTCGCGCGTCGGATCGCAGACGTCGGCGAGCACGGCCGCCGCGAACTTCAGCACCTCGTCGCCCTGCCAGTAGCCGTACTGGTCGTTGAACGGCTTGAAGTGGTTGAGGTCGACATAGCACGCGTGGAAGCCCGCGTCGTGCTCGAGCAGCCGCGTGATGTGTGAGCTGATCGGAATGTTGCCGGGCAGGAACGTGAGCGGGTTCGCGTAGCGCGCGGCCTGGATGCGCACTTCCGTGACCGCGCGCACGAGGCTCTCGCCCGTGCCGAGGCCCGCGTAGCGGCCGCCGTCGGCGATCACGAAGCCGTCCGCGAGATAGCGCTGGTCGTCGCTTGCAAGCAGCTCGGCCATCTGCTCGACGCTCATCGACTGCTCGATGACGACGGGCGAGGCGTTGGCGAACTGCAGGCACGGCTTCTTGCCGAACAGCTCGCGGTGATACGGCAGCGCGTAGCGGTCCATGAACGCGCGGCGGTTGATGAGCGCGATGGGCCGGTCGCTCTCGACGATGGCGACCGCGTGCAGCTCGGGCATCCGGTTGAACAGCTCGAGCACGTCGTTGTTGGTCGCCTGGCGCGGCAGCGCGGGCGCGCGCATCATCATCTTGGCCGTGGCCGCGCTGCCCGAGGACGAGTTGGCGGCGCGCGTCGCTTCGGGGAAGACGGCGATGTGCCCGGCCCGGATCGCCTCGCGCACGTCCTGCCCGAGCGTGCGCGGCGGTTGCGCGTCGGGCCGGCCGAAGAAATAGCCCTGGCCGCTGCCGATGCCCATGTCGCGCAGCACGATCATGTCGGCCTCGTTCTCGATGCCTTCGGCCACGAGCCGCGCGCCGCTCGCCTGCGCGAAATGCTGCATCGCGCGCACGGCCTCGAACTTGAGCGCGTCGTTGGCGATGTCGTGGACGAAGAAGCGGTCGATCTTCACGAGGTCGGGCTGCAACTGCACCCAGAGGTTCATGCTGGCGTTCGCCGTGCCGTAGTCGTCGAGCGCGAATTGCGCGCCGGCCGTGCGCAGCGCCGCGATGACGGGCGCGAAGCCGCGCAGGTCGGCGATCGCGCTCTGCTCGGTCAGCTCCACGACGATGCGCTGCGCGTCGACGCGCGAGCCGAACAGTGCGAACGCGCCGTTGCCGGAGTCGGTCAGCTCGCGCAGCGCGTCGGCGCTGAAATTGAGGAACAGCTTGCCTTCGTAGCCGAGCCTGGCGAACGCCTCGATGCAGGCCTCGGCCGCGGCGCATTCGAGTTCGGTTGTGCACCGTTCCGCCGATGCCTGCGCGAAGAGGGCGGCCGGCGTTTCGAGCGGCGTGCCCGCCGGTCCCCGGATCAAGCCTTCATAGCCGAGGATCGCGCCGTCGTCGAAATCGACGATCGGCTGGAATACCGCTCGCAACGTGCGTTGCGCAATCAGGTTGGCGATCTGGGACGAAGGGGACGACGGCGACGAAGCGGCGGACATGGACTAGCCATAAGGACAGGATAGTCCATCATTTAACGGCGTTCGCGCGCCGGAGTTAAATGAACTTTGGATGACACGACTTATTGGGGAGCGGCGACGCCGCGCGCGCCGGATCGCAAGGATACCGGCGCAATTCGTGTTTAACGTTTGCGCCTCTTTAGCGGCGCGCCGCCGTCGCCGGACGCTGGCCCGCGCGCGATCCGTCGCCCGTTGCCGCGTCCGTCTCGCCGCTCGTGTCGCGCGCGCCCCAGCGTTGCGCGAGAGCCGCGCACACCATGAGCTGGATCTGGTGGAACAGCATCAGCGGCAAGACGACGGCGCCCACCGCGTTCGAGGCGAAGATCACCTTGGCCATCGGCACGCCGGCCGCGAGGCTCTTCTTCGAACCGCAGAACGTGATGGTGATCTGGTCGGCGCGCGAGAAGCCGAGCCGCTTGCTCACGAACATCGTGACGACGAGCGCGAGCGCGAGCAGCACCGCGTTCACGACCACGATGCCGCCGAGCGCGCTGAGCGGAATGTGATGCCAGAGCCCTTCGTTGACGGCTTCGCTGAACGCGCTGTAGACGACGCAGAGAATCGAGCCCTGGTCGACGTACTTCAGCACGGCGCGGTTGCGGTCGATCCAGCCGCCGATGACGGGGCGCAGCAACTGGCCGGCCACGAACGGCACGAGAAGCTGGAGCACGATGTCCCAGACGGTGTGCCAGGGCGAGCCGCCGCCCGAGGATTGATTCGAGATCACGAGGCTGACGAGCGCGGGCGTGACGAAGATGCCGATCAGGCTCGAGGCCGAGGCGCTGCAGACGGCGGCCGGCACGTTGCCCTTCGCCATCGACGTGAACGCGATCGAGGACTGGACCGTCGAGGGCAGCGTGCAGAGGAACAGGACGCCCATGTAGAGCGTCGGCGTGACGAGCGGCGAGAGCACCGGCTTCAGCGCGAAGCCGAGCGCCGGGAACAGCACGAACGTGCTCGCGAGCACGACGAGGTGCAGGCGCCAGTGCGTCGCGCCGGCGACGATGGCCTCGCGCGAGAGCTTCGCGCCGTGCAGGAAGAACAGCAGGCCGATCGCGATGTTGGTGATGCCGTCGACCGCGACGGCGGCCGTGCCGCGCGCGGGCAGCAGGCTGGCGAAAATCACCGTGCCCACGAGGCACAGCGTGAAGTTGTCGGGAAGAAACTTGGGGCGGGCCATCTCAGGATCTCGGAATGCGCCTTTGGGGCGCCATGCCGCACTCTGTGCGACGACAGGTCGCGGGTAGTCACGGATTAAGTTGCTATTGTCCGTGAAAAGCGATAAAAAAAGCAAATTCATTTGAGTAATTGATTAATGTGCGCGGCGCATGAGTCGCCCCACGTTTTGCATCCGTTGCTGCCGGAGGATGTGGTAGCCGGCGGACGATTCGCGAAAAATATGAGGAAAATCGCGTAGTTACACGACGTTACAACCCTTCCGAAGACATAACACTTTTAAACTCGACACTTACAGCGGCTGTCAATAAATTAGGACGACCGGTGATCGGGACGACAGGTGCGCGCAGGTGGCGTGCCGTGCTGTCTGCCCCCGTTTTCCGGACCCGCCCTGTCACAGCCCGAATGACGGACGGAATGATGGCCGTGGGGGCCGATCGTCGGGCAGGTGAAACGCGCAAATGCACGCAGGGTTGTCGAGAATGGGGCAGTGGGTTCTGGGTGCCGGTCTGGCGGCCGCGGTCGCGCTCGCTCATGCCCATTCGTCGCCGGTTTCGTCTCACGCCGGCTTCGAGCGCGTGCAGGTCCGCAGCGAAGCGCGCGAGATGGGCCGTCCGGCCCTTCCGCACGGCAGCGCGGCGGCGCGCTGGTACGGCGCAAGGCATGCGGGCGCGCGCGGCGCCTATGGCGACGACGCCGGCCGCCGCGCCATTCGCGATAGCGGCATGGCCGCCGGCTACGACGGCATCCGGCCCGTGAGCGCCGAGGCGCGGCCCGACGAACATCTGCCCGTCGATTCCCCGCTGCGCGCCGGATCGATTCGCGAGGACGTCGCCCGCTTCAGCGCGGAACACAGCGGCTGGCGGTCGTTCGCGCCCACCGGCAACGACGGGTCCCGCGCGCCGATGCCGCCGTCTCCTTACCGGAATTAGCGGCTTCGTCCTGCCTGCGGCGCCTGGCGCTCCCATCTTTTTCCGCTCCTCCGGTTGTCCCGGTTCGTCGCGCCTCGGCCCGTTTCCCCT
The DNA here is from genome assembly GCF_002870125.1 of Burkholderia sp. WAC0059. GTDB lineage: Bacteria > Pseudomonadota > Gammaproteobacteria > Burkholderiales > Burkholderiaceae > Paraburkholderia. Next base: position 27,838 of record NZ_PNEO01000009.1, on the reverse strand, counting down.
TTTTGTGTTTGACGACTGCCCATTGGCAAAGCGGGCACAATATCGCCGATTGATTCTCAACGAGAGCGATTGCGATGGACACCCTCGTCAGCATGAAAGTGTTCCGGCATGTCGTCGAGGCGGGAAGCTTCGTCGGCGCGGCCGCCCGGATGGGCATGTCGGCGGCGATGGCGAGCAAGCACGTGATGCATCTCGAGCAGCAGCTCGGCGCGCGACTGCTCAACCGCACGACCCGGCGCGTCGCGCCGACCGAGGCGGGCCGCGAATACTACGAGCGGCTCTCGCAGGCGCTTACCGAACTCGACGAGGCCGGGCAGGCCGTGGGCGCGGCGAGTGTCGTGCCGCAGGGCCGGCTCAGGGTCTCGTCGCTGACCGCGTTCGGCCTGCGCCACGTGATGGGGGCGGTGGCCGGCTATGCGGCCGGACATCCGCAGGTGACGGTCGACATCACGCTGTCGGATCGCGTCGTGGAGCTGATCGACGAGGGGTTCGACGTGGCGATCCGCGCCTCGCCGTCCGGGCTCAAGTCGTCGTCGCTGATCGCGAGGCAGCTTGCGACGGCGCACATCGTGCTGTGCGCCTCGCCCGACTATCTGCGCCGGCACGGCGTGCCGCGCCGCATCGAGGATCTCGCCGGCCACAACTTCATCCACTATTCGAGCGTGTCCGCGCAGGAGCTCACGCCGTTCGCCGAGGCCGGCGGCGGCCGCGTGCGGCTGGCGGGCAACCTCGTCGTCAATCATCTGGAGGCGCTGCGCGTCGTCGTGCTGCAGGGCGCCGGCCTGTCGATGCTCGGCACCGAGGTGATCGGCGACGATATCGCGGCCGGCCGGCTCGTGCCGCTGCTCGTCGACGCGCTGCCGCCGCGCGAGCTGCCGATCTACGCGCTCTATGCCAGCCGTCGGCATCTGTCGGCCAAGGTCCGTTCGTTCGTCGATTTTCTGGCGACCCACTTCGACAGGCGCGTGCTCTGGCCGACGCCCGAGCAGATCCGCGCGGCCGCGATGCGGTGAGCGGCCGCGCGCGTGCTGCGGTCCTGCGGCGGGATCAGCGCCCCGTCGTGCCGCCGGGGCCTGCCGGCGCGACGATCCCGAGCCGCGCCTTCGCCGCCTCGTACTCGCGCCCGAGGCGTTCCACCAGGTCCGCGACGCCGGGCACGTCGTCCACAAGCCCCGCGCCCTGGCCCGCGCCCCAGATGTCCTTCCACGCCTTCGCCGGGTCTTTATCCTGATTGCCGCCGAAGTCCATCTTCGATTTGTCGGCCGTCGGCAGCGCGTCGGGATCGAGGCCCGCGTCGGCGATGCTCCGGCGGATGTAGTTGCCGTGCACGCCCGTGAAGAGGTTCGTGTAGACGATGTCGGCGGCCTCGGCTTCGACGATCGCGCGCTTGTAGTCGTCGACGGCGTGCGCCTCGCGCGTCGCGATGAAGCGCGTGCCCATGTAGGCGAGGTCTGCGCCCATTGCCTGCGCGGCCAGAATCGAGCCGCCGTTCGCGATGGCGCCGGATAGCACGAGCGGTCCGTCGAAGATGCGCCGTATCTCGCCGACCAGCGCGAACGGCGAAAGCGTGCCGGCGTGGCCGCCCGCGCCGGCCGCGACGAGGATCAGCCCGTCGACGCCTGCTTCGAGTGCCTTGTGCGCGTGTCGCAGGCTGACGACGTCGTGCAGCACGATGCCGCCGTAATGATGGACGGCGTCGACGATCTCCGTGGCGGGCGCGCGCAGGCTCGTGATGAAGATCGGCACCTCGTGCTCGACGCAGACGCGCACGTCGCGTTCGAGCCGCGCGTTCGACTGATGGACGATCTGGTTGACCGCGAGCGGGCCGACCGTCGCGTCGGGATGCGCGGCCCGATGGGCGTCGAGCGTCTCGCGGATCTGCGCGAGCCAGTCGTCGAGCTGCGCCGCGGGGCGCGCGTTGAGCGCCGGGAACGAGCCGACGATGCCGGCCTTGCATTGCGCGAGCACGAGCTCGGGGTAGCTGACGATGAACATCGGCGCAGCGACGACGGGCAGCGACAGGTTTTGCAGGACGGCGGGCAACGCCATGATCCGGGGCTCCTGGGTCTCTTTGCAGGCGGTCGGGAACGGTTCGGCCGATTATAGGCGGGCGTGCCGGCCGCGGCGGCCGCACGGGGTTAGAGGAAGTACCCGGTCTCGACGATGCGCCGAACCTGGATGCTATCCGCGGGCCGGGAACCGCCTGGGAATCCGATGTATCCGGCAGGACGGATCGTGCGGTGCGAGGCCCGTATGTCGAATCCGCAACGCGTAGGGAAACCACCAATGCGTCGGCCGGATCGGCGCAGGTATGATGCGCTCCATAATATGATCACGTTAGAAGAACACTGAAGCTCGCGACCGCCCGGTTGCGAGCTTTTTTCTTTGAGGCTTTCGCTATTCCGGAGCGCCAGGGCGAGGTGCCGGCGCGCGCATGAGTTGCCCGTGACGATCCTCGATGGCCAGCCAGACGGCTCGCCTCGCGGCCTCGTCGAACGACGACCATCCGGCGATCTCGTCGATCGTGCGCAGGCAGCCGTCGCACCAGCCGGTAGCCGGATTCATCCGGCACACGTTGATGCACGGCGACCGCGGCGGCCGCGCCGCCGTGCCGAAGTCGCCGTCGGGCGCGGGCTCCCCGTTCGCTGCGTTCATGCTTCGCGCAGCGCGACGTCGACGACGGGCGCGCCCGTCAGCGAAACCAGTTCTCGCGGCGAGAGGTTGAACACCGCGTGCGGATGGCCGGCGGCGGCCCAGAGGCTGTCGAGCTCGAACAGGTCCGCGTCGATCAGCGTGACGGGCGCGACGAGATGGCCGATGGGACAGACGCCGCCGATCGCATAGCCCGTTTTTTCGCGGACGAACTTCGCGTCGGCGCGGCCGACCTCGCCCGCGTGCACCGCGACCTTCTTTTCGTCGACGCGGTTGGCGCCGCTCGCGATCACGAGCACAGGCGCGTCGTCCGCGAGGCGGCGGAACAGGATCGACTTCGCGATCTGCGCGACCGAGCAGCCGAGCCCCGCCGCGGCTTCGGCCGAGGTCCGGCCGCTTTCGGGCAGCATGACGACCGGTTTCGTATGGCCGCGCTCGTGCAGCAGTCGCGCGATGCGTTTCGCGGCATCGGGCAGGGCGTCGAGGTCGTGCGGGGCGCCGGCGGGCGGGAGCGTGGTGTCCGTCATGAAGGTTCTTCCTTGCGTTCGTCGGAAAGTAAAGGGCGTGTCGGCCGTGCCTCAGGCATCCGCTGCGGCGTGGCCGGCCTTCGCGAGTAGCGCCCGGCCGGCGCGCGACGCGTTCGGTTTGCCGATGGCGCGCGAAATGAAGTCGCCGGCCGCGACGACCTGGCCGAGGTCGATGCCGGTGCGAATGCCGAGCCCGTCCATCAGGTAGAGCACGTCCTCGGTCGCGACGTTGCCGGTGGCACCCTTCGCGTACGGGCAGCCGCCGAGCCCGGCCACCGAAGCGTGAAAGATGCCGATGCCTTCGAGGAGCGCCGCGTAGATGTTCGCGAGCGCCTGCCCGTAGGTGTCGTGGAAGTGGCCCGACAGGCGCTCGCGCGGAAACACGCGCGTCACGGCCTCGTAGACCTCGCGCGTGCGCTTCGCCGTGCCGACGCCGATCGTGTCGGCGATGTCGATCTCGTCGCAGCCGAGCGCGGCGAGCCGCTCGACCACGTCGACGACGGCCGCGACCGGCACCTCGCCCTGGTAGGGGCAGCCGAGCGCGCACGAGACGCTGCCGCGCAGCCGCAGGCCGTGCGTCTTCGCGGCTTCGGCCACGTCCGCGAAGCGCGCGATGCTCTCGGCGATGCCGCAATTGATGTTCTTCCGCGAGAACGCCTCGCTCGCCGCGCCGAAAATCACGATCTCATCGGCCCGCGCGGCGAGCGCGCCCTCGAAGCCGCGCAGGTTCGGCGTGAGCGCGGAGTAGACCGTGCCGGCGCGGCGCCCGATGCCGGCCATCACGTCGGCACCGTCGGCCATCTGCGGCACCCACCTGGGCGACACGAACGAGGTCGTCTCGATGTTCGGAAAGCCGGCGGACGAAAGCCGGTCGACGAGTTCGATCTTGAGCGCCGTGGGAACGAAGGCCTTTTCGTTCTGCAGACCGTCGCGCGGCCCGACTTCGACGATCCTGACTGCTGTGGGCAAGGTCATGCGTGTCTCCTTTCGTGTACCGGCGCGGTTGTCCGGCGTGTTGTCCGGAGGACGGCGCCGTATTTGTTGTCGGCGCGCTGCCGGCGATCCGCTTGATGCGTCCCGGTTCGCGGCCGACGTGCCCCGGTCAATAACCGCGTTCGCGCTCCACGATGCCGCTTATTGCCTCGCCGCGCGCGAGCGCCTCGATCTTGCGCGCGATCTGCGCGATGCTTTCCTCGCGCAGCGTCAGCGCCGAGACGTGCGGCGTGATCGCGATGCGCGGCTCGCGCCAGAACGGGTGGTCGGCCGGCAGCGGCTCGTCGCGGAACACGTCGAGCGTGGCCGCCGCGAGCGTGCCTTGCGCGAGCGCGTCGAGCAGATCCTGTTCGACGAGATGGGCGCCGCGCGCGATGTTGACGAGATACGCGCCGCGCGCGAGCTTCGAGAACGTGCGCGCGTTCAGCACGTTTTCGGTGTCCGGCGTCGAAGGCAGCAGGTTGACGAGCACCTTCACGCCGTCGAGGAACGCGTCAAACTGCGGACCGTGCAGCTCGCCCGACGCCGTGGCGATGCCGTCGAGCATCTTCGCGTGCCGGCTGAAGCTGCGCACCGGCACGCCGAGCGACGCGATCGAGCGCGCCACGCTGCTGCCGAGCACGCCGAGCCCGAGCACGCCGACCGTGAACGTCGCGCGCGGATGCGCTTCGAGCGGTTGCCATCGGCCCTGTGCCTGTTGTCGCGCGTATTCGTCGAAGCGGCGCTGGTAGTGGAGCACCGCGTGCGTCACGTATTCGTTCATCTGCTGCGCCATGCCGGAATCTTCGAGGCGCACGAGCGGCGTCGCCGGCGGCAGCGTGCCGGGCGCCTCGCTCTCCAGCGCGAGGATGGCGTCCACGCCCGCGCCGAGATTGAAGATCGCGCGCAGGCCGGCGCGTTCGGCGAACAGCTCGCGCGGCGGTTTCCAGACGACGGCGTAGTCGGCGGGCGCCCGATCGCCGGGCTGCCATTCGCGCAATTCGGCATGAGGCAACGCGCGCGCGAAGCCGTCCCGCCAGGCGCTGGCATCGGCTTGCGGCAGATAGAACAGGATTTTCATGGGGTTCGGTTCGGGTGGCCTGCGGGTCCGGCAGGGCGACTCGCGTGGCAGGACGATGCCGGAGCGGATGGATCGGCATCATTCTACTTTTTCGGCTGCGAGCGCGTCGCGCTTTCCGCGGGCGGGTGTCGCGCCGCGGGCGGCGGGCCGAAAGGTGGAAAAAGCAAAGCAAAATAAATTGGTTCGACGCGTTCGCGGCCCGCGCCACAATCGGCTTCAGGATCGCGGTCGTGGGGAGGGGGAATCATGTTTTCATGTGCTCAATCGCGCTGGCCGCCTCGGCTCGTCACCGTGCCGGGTCTGCACGGCAGTGACGGCGCTCATTGGCAGACCTGGCTCGAACGTCAGTTCCCGCGCTCGCTGCGGGTCGAGCAGGAGGACTGGGACGCGCCCAGTCTCGCGGTCTGGGGCCGTGCGCTCGCCGATTTGCTCGCGCGCGAGCGCGGCCCGTTCCTGCTCGCCGCGCACAGCTTCGGCTGTCTCGTCGCCGCGCACGCGCTGCTGCACGGCACGACGGGCGCCGACGTGGCCGGCGTGCTGTTCGTCGCGCCGGCCAGCCCCCGGAAATTCCAGTTCGCCGGCGCGTTCGAAGCGCGCCGGCTTGGCGTGCCGTCCATCCTGATCGGCAGCGAGACGGACCCGTGGATGCCGCTTGCCGAGGCGCGCGAGTTGGCGCGGCGGCTCGGCAGCGCCTTCGTGAATCTCGGCGACGCCGGGCACGTCAACACGGCGGCCGGTTTCGGTCCCTGGCCGCGCGCGAAATATTTCGTCGATACGCTCGTGCATTGCGAGGCTCCGCGCCGTCTGCGCGACGACGACCCGCGGACGGACACGGACGGCGGCGAGCTTCGCGCCGCCATCGCCTGAAGGCGGTCCGTCGCGTTCGCGGTTCGATTCCGCGGTATCCCGAGTCCCGATTATTCCGTACCCGCCGCCTGAAAGCGCGTCAGGCCCGCTGCGTTGCGCGCAGGATGCGCGCCGTGTGCAGCGCGATCATCGCTTCCTCGTCCGTCGGAATGGCGAACACCGGCACGCGGCTGCCGTGCGCGTCGAGGCGCTGGCGGTTCGCGTCGTTCGCCCCGTCGTCGATCTCGATGCCGACGAGCGGCCCGAGCCGTGCGCAGACCGCCGCGCGGACCGGCGCCGCGTGCTCGCCGATGCCGCCCGTGAACACGAGCGCATCGAGTCCGCCGAGCGATACGGCGAGCTTGCCGACGTCCTGCGCGATCCGGTAGCAGAAGAATTCCACGGCGAGCTTCGCCTGTTCGCTTTCGCTCGCGAGCAGTTCGCGCATGTCGCTGCTGATGCCCGACAGCCCCTTGAGCCCCGATTCCTGGTAGAGCAGGTGCTCGATCTCTTCGCGGTTCATGCCGCGCGCCATCATCCAGAGCACGGCGCCGGCGTCGAGCATGCCGCAGCGCGTGCCCATCGGCAGGCCGTCGAGCGCGGTGAGGCCCATCGTCGTCTCGACGCTCTTGCCCGCGTGCATCGCGCACAGGCTCGCGCCGTTGCCGAGATGCGCGACGATCACGCGGCCGCGCGCGAGCTCGGGCGCGACCGACGACAGCTTGCGCGCGATGTATTCGTACGAAAGCCCGTGAAAGCCGTAGCGGCGGATACCGTCGCCGTAATAGCCGTAGGGCAGCGCGAAAAGCTGCGCGAGGATGCCGTTGCCCGCATGGAACGCGGTGTCGAAGCAGGCCACCTGCACGAGCCCGGGCGCAGCGGCGCGCACCGCGCGAATGGCCGCGAGGTTGTGCGGCTGGTGCAGCGGAGCGAGCGGGGTGAGCGACTCGAGTTCCGCGAGAACGGCGTCGTCGATCAGCACGGCGTCGGCGTAGCGCGCGCCGCCGTGCACTACGCGATGGCCGATCGCGACGGGCGGCGTGTCGCGCAGGCCGACTGCGAGCACGAGCCGCAGCAGCCGGAACGCCGCGTCGTGATCGTCGACCTGGGAGACGGGGAACGTTTCGTCCACGATGAGCCGGCCGTCGGCCATGTGCGCGACGACGCGCGGCGCGACGCCGATGCCCTCGATCTGTCCGCCCGCGCCGAACAGCGCGCGGGCGCCTTCCTCGGCCTGCGGGTCGTCGATCACGCGGTACACCGAGCACTTGATGCTCGACGAGCCCGCGTTGACGACGAGCACGACGTGGCCTTCGCCGGCCGGGCGCGCGGCGCTCGTCGTGTTCATAGCGTCTGCGCCGTCTTGCGCGCGCGCCGCGCGTGCGCGAGCAGGACCGCGATCGCGCAACTGCCGATGCGGGCGCGCACCGAGTCGGCCCGGCTCGTCAGGACGATCGGCACGCGCGCGCCGAGCACGACGCCGGCCGCCTGCGCGCCGGCGAGAAACGTCAACTGCTTGGCGAGCATGTTGCCGGCTTCGAGGTCGGGCACGACGAGGATGTCGGGGTCGCCGGCCACCTCCGAGCGGATGCCCTTGGTCTGCGCCGCCTCGCGGCTGATGGCGTTGTCGAACGCGAGCGGGCCGTCGAGCAGCGCGCCCGTGATCTGGCCGCGGTCGCTCATCTTGCAGAGCGCGGCCGCGTCGAGCGTCGACGGAATCTTTTCCGAAACCGTTTCGACGGCCGAGAGGATCGCGACCTTGGGCCGTCCGATGCCGAGCGCCTGCACGAGTTCGATCGCGTTGCGCACGATGTCGGCCTTGTCGGCGAGCTTCGGAAAGATGTTGACCGCCGCGTCGGTGATGAAGAGCGGCTTGTGATACGAAGGCACGTCCATCGCGAACACGTGCGAGAGCCGCCGTTCGGTGCGCAGCCCGCTCGTCGCGGCCGCGACTTCGTGGAGCAGCTCGTCGGTGTGCAGGCTGCCCTTCATCAGCAGCTCGGCCTCGCCTTCGCGCACGGCCTGCACGGCGCGCGCAGCGGCCGCGTGGCTGTGCGGCGCGTCGACGATGGCGATGCCGTCGAGAGCGAGGTTCTGTTCCTGCGCTACCGCGCGAATCTTCGCCTCGGGACCGACAAGCAGCGGCGCGATGAGGCCGAGCCGCGCGGCGTCGAGCGCGCCCGTCAGCGACGACGCATCGCACGGATGCGCGACGGCCGTCGGAATCGGCGGGAATCCCGAACAGCGTTGCAGCAGGATGGCGTACTTGTCGGGCGACGAAGTCATGGGCATCTCCATGCCGAACCGGGCGAGGGGCGGCATGGAGATGCCGCATTGCGCGAGGCGAAGACAGTGTAAATCAGGCCGTCGATCGCGGGACGCAAGCGGACGCCGCCGTGTCGATTCGATGCGGTTCGTGCCTTCGCGATTCGTTCACCGCATCGTCACGGCATTGTCGCGGACGAGCCCGATCCAGCCCTTTGTGACGCGTCTTGACTTTGACGGAGGCGCTGCCTAAATTGGGACTCTGCATTGCAGCATGAGACGGTCCATCGTGGGTCCATCGTGGGTCCATCGTGGGTCCATCGTGGGTCCATCCTGGGTCCATCCCGGGTCCATCCCGGGTCCATCCCGGGTCCATCGTGCGTCGCGCGGGCTCGGCGCCGGCTCGCTTCAGCCGGTTCTCCGCGGGTTCTCATGCGTAAGCCGTGCCGGTCTGCGCTTCGCGCTCCCAGTCATCGAGGAGAACCGTGCCGTGGCCGTTTCCGCCTCTCCCATTCTTCCCGACGTCGCCTCGGCAACCGCCGCGGCCGAGCCGCTTTACGCTTACCTCGTCGATGCATGGCAGCGCGGCGTGCTGTTTCTCGACGTGCTGCGCGAGCGCGGCAACCAGACGTATCTGCACGAGAAGGCCGGCATGCCGCCCGTGCTCGCGTTCGACTACGAGGTCGTCGTGGACGGACGCGAGCTCGACGATCCCGCCAACTACGCGCTGCTGCGCATCGTGCCTGGCGCGGACTTGCCGGCCGATCCGCGCGCGCGTCCGTTCGTCGTCATCGACCCGCGCGCGGGCCACGGCCCCGGCATCGCCGGCTTCAAGATGGACAGCGAAGTGGGCATCGCGCTGCGCAAGGGGCATCCGTGCTATTGCGTCACGTTCTTCCCGGTGCCGTGCGAAACGCAGACCATCGAGTCCGTCTCGCGCGCCGAGGCCGTGTTCCTGAAGAAAGTGCGCGAGCTTCATCCCGACGCGGACGGCCTGCCGTTCGTGATCGGCAACTGCCAGGGCGGCTGGGCCGCGGCGCTGCTCGCCGCGTCGGCGCCGGAACTCGTCGGGCCGCTGATGCTGGCCGGCTCGCCGCTCTCTTATTGGGCCGGCCTGCGCGGCAAGAATCCGATGCGCTATTCGGGCGGCATGCTCGGCGGATCGTGGCCGGTGTCGTACCTGGCCGATCTCGGCGACGGCCGCTTCGACGGCGCCTGGCTCGTGCAGAACTTCGAGCAGTTGAACCCGGCCAACACCTGGTGGGACAAGCTCTATCATCTCTACGCGAACGTCGACGCCGAGCGCGAGCGCTTCCTCTCGTTCGAGCGCTGGTGGGGCGGCCACTTCCAGCTCAATCGCGCCGAGATCGACTGGATCGTGCAGAACCTTTTCGTCGGCAACCATCTGACGCGCGGCGAGGCCCACGGCGAGGACCGGCGCGCGCCGATCGACCTGCGCAACATCCGCACGCCGATCGTCGTGCTCGCCTCGTGGGGCGACAACATCACGCCGCCGCAGCAGGCGCTCGACTGGATCCCCGATCTCTACGAGAGCGTCGACGAGATCGTAGCCAACCAGCAGGTGATCGTGTACTGCCTGCACGACAAGGTGGGGCATCTCGGCATCTTCGTTTCGTCGAGCGTCGCCAATCGCGAGCATACCGAACTGTTTTCGGCACTCGACCTCATCGACGTGCTGCCGCCCGGCCTCTACGAGGCGAAGATTACCGACACGGCGCCCGAGGCGGGCCGGCTCGAACCGCTCGAGGGCCGCTACGAGATTCATTTCGAGCGCCGCACGATCGACGACATCCTGGCGCTCGACGACGGCCGCGACGACGAGCAGCCGTTCGAGGTGGTCCGGCGTTTCGCGGAGAACAACCAGCGGCTCTACGACCTGTTCGTCTCGCCGTTCGTGCAGGCGTCGAGCAATCCGTTCAGCGCGCACGTGCTGCGCGAGCTGCATCCGTCGCGCATCGAGCGCAGCCTGCTCAGCGACGCGAACCCGGCGCTCGCCTGGCTGCCCGCGGCGGCCGACGCCGTGCGCGCGCAACGCCAGCCCGCGGCGCCGGACAATCCGCTCGTGCAGTTCGAGCGGCAGGTGTCGGACGGCATCGACGCGGCCTGGGACGGCTATCGCGATGCCCGGGACGCGCTGACCGAGAGCGTCTTTTTCAACGTCTACGGCGCACCGTGGATGCAGGCGCTCGTCGGCGTCTCGCCCGGCAAGGCGCTCAACCCGACCGCGCCGCCGCTGCTGGCGCTGCGCAGGGAGCTGGCCGCGCTGCGGCTCGAGGCGGCGCGCGGGGACATCGGGCGGGGCGGTCTCGTCGATGCGTTCGTGCGCATCGTCGCCTATCTCGCCGACGAGATGCACAGCGTGGAATACCGTCCGTTCCAGCGCATGCGCGAGCTGGCGCGCGACTATCTGGGCGACCGGCAGCCGACGCTCGCCGAGCTCAAGGCGGCGGCGCGCCGGCAGGGGTTCATCGTTCACCTCGATGCGCGGGCCGCCATCGACGCGTTGCCGTCGCTCGTGCCGGATCGGGAAACGCGGCGCGCGCTGATGGCCGCGGTGTACCACGTCGTTACCGCGTCGCGGCCGCTCGAGGGCGAGCGGCTCGAACGCTATCGCGACGTCGAGCGGGCCTTCGGCATCGAGCCGGGCAGCGAGAAGGCGCCGTTGCCGCCGCCTGGATCGGGCGCCGGGCGTGCCGCGGCGGGCTCGACCGGAGAGACGGCGGCGCTTCGCGCGACCGCGCGGCAGGGCACGCGGGCCCGGAACGGCAAGGCCTCGGGCAACGGTCATGCGGCCCGGCCGCATCTTTCCGCTTCCGGCGCGACGAAACACGCGGCGGCGGCCAAGGCCGCGAAAGCGGCGGCGGGCGCGAAGACCGCATCGGCGGCCGCGCCGCGCGCGCGGTCGAAACCGGCGGCCGGCGCGAAAGCTTCGCCGGCCCACGCGGCATCGCTGCCGGCCGCCCCGGTCCGCGCGGCGGGTACGCCGGCGACCGCGCGCAAGCGTGCCGCCCGCCCGGCGCGCCAGTCCTGACGCGCCGGGCGCAAGACGACGAAGCAGAACGAAAGAACGCAAAAGGAGCGACGGGCCATGCAGACGCCATCCCCTCATCTTCCGCTCGCCGGCATGCGCGCACTCGTGGCCGGCATCGCGAACGCCGATTCGATTGCCTATGGATGCGCCTGCGCGTTTCGCGAGCTGGGGGCGCAACTTGCCGTCACCTATCTGAACGAGAAGGCGAAGCCCTATGTGGAGCCGCTTGCCGGCGAGCTCGGCTCGGCCTTGCTGCTGCCGCTCGACGTGGCCGACGACGCGCAGATGGATGCCGTGTTCGAGGCGATCCGCTCGCAATGGGGCTCGCTCGACATCGTGCTGCATTCGATCGCCCACGCGCCGAAAGCCGATCTGCGGGGCGGCCTGCTCGATTCGTCGGCGCAGGGGTTCGCCGAGGCGATGGACGTTTCGTGCCACTCGTTCATCCGCATGGCGAAGCGCGCGGCGCCGCTGATGCCGCGCGGCGGCACGCTGTTCGCGATGAGCTACGACGGCGCGAACCGCGTCGTGCCGAATTACAGCCTGATGGGGCCGGTCAAGGCCGCGCTCGAGGCGTCGTGCCGCTATCTGGCCTGCGAGCTCGGGCCGCTCGGCATTCGCGTGCACGCGATCTCGCCGGGCCCGCTGCGCACGCGCGCGGCGTCCGGCATCCCGGACTTCGACCGCCTGCTGGCCGATTCGGTCGACCGCGCGCCGCTCGGCGAGGCGGTGGACATCATGGACGTCGGCTTCGCCACCGCCTATCTCGCGACGCGCTACGCGCGGCGCATGAGCGGCAACACCGTCTACATCGACGGCGGCGCGCACGTCATGGCGTAAGCGGCGACGCCCGGCGCGTTGCCTGCCGTTCCGGCTTTCCTTCGTCCGCCTTCCGCTAGAATCGTGCCTCGGCCGCCGCGCATCGCGGCTGGCCCGCACGATCTTCTAACGCACACGGGGGGACTCCATGGCCGGTTCGGCACGCGCATCGCGCTGGTTTCGCGCGCTCTTCATCGCCCTGACGACAACGATGGCGGGCCTGCCTGCCGCCCACGCGGACACGTCGCTGCTCAACGTGTCCTACGACGTGACGCGCGAGCTCTATCGCGACATCGACGCGAGCTTCGCCGCCGCCTGGCGCCAGCAGACGGGCGAGACGGTCTCGATCCGCCAGTCGAACGGCGCGTCGAGCGCACAGGCGCTGTCGGTGCTGCAGGGCCTGCCCGCCGACGTCGTGACGATGAACCAGCCGAACGACATCGACCTGCTCGTCGGCGGCCATCTGGTGCCGGCGAACTGGCGCACGCGCCTGCCCGACGACAGCGCGCCCTACACGACGACGATGGTGTTCCTCGTGCGCAAGGGCAATCCGAAGCACATCCGCGACTGGGGCGACCTCGTGAGGCCCGGCGTCCAGGTCGTGATCGCGAATCCGAAGACTTCGGGCAACGGCCGCTACGCCTATCTCGCCGCCTGGGGGTATCGCAAGCTGCAGGGCGCGACCGATGCGCAGGCGCTCGACTTCGAGCGCGCGCTGCTCGGCAACGTGCCCGTGCTCGACGCGGGCGGGCGCGGCGCCACCACGTCGTTCACGCAGCGGGGCATCGGCGACGTGCTCGTGACGTTCGAGAACGAGGTGGGGCTGATCGAGAGCGGTCCCGGCGCGAAGAATTTCGAGGCCGTCTATCCGTCGGTGAGCCTGCTCGCCGAGCCGCCCGTGACGCGCGTCGACAAGGTCGTCGACGCGCGCGGCACGCGCCGCGTTGCCGACGCGTATCTGCACTACCTGTACACGCCGGCCGCGCAGGAGATCATCGCGGAGCACCATCTGCGTCCGCGCGATTCCGGCGTGCTCGCGAGGCACGCGCGCGAGTTTCCGCCGCTGAAGACCTTCACCGTCGAGCAGATGTTCGGCAGTTGGGAAAACGCGCAGCGCACGCACTTCGCGGACGGCGGCACTTACGATCAGGTGGCGGCGCGTCTGCGCTAGGGGCGACGAACGTCGTCGGCCGGACGCAACGAGAAAGGGGCGCCTTCGTGTGTGAACGGCGCCCCTTTCTCATGATGCGGACGATCCGCGCGTGCGGTTATTGCACCGACACGTTCAGGAAGTTCTGCCGTCCGAACGGGCTCACCTGGTAGCCGCCGACGTTCGCGCGCGTGATGACGGAGGCAATCGGATAGCCGAGCGGAATCCACAGCGCTTCGTCGTGGATGATCTGCTGGGCGGCGTCGTAGGCCTTCGCGCGTTGGGCCTGGTCCGGTGTGGCGAGGCCCGCAGCGATGAGCCGGTCGAGCTTCGGATCGCAGTAGCGCGAGAAGTTGATGCCCGAGCTCACGCCGTTGCAGCTAAAGAGCGGCGTGAGGTAGTTGTCGGGGTCGCCGTTGTCGCCGGCCCAGCCCATGAAGAGCGTGTCGTGCTGGCCCGCCTTCGCGTCGCGGATGAGCTCGCCCCACTCGACCACCTTGATGTCGGCCTTCACGCCGATCTTCGCGAAGTCGGCCTGCAGCAGTTCGGCGCCGGCGCGCGGATTCGGGTTGAGCACACTGCCGCCCGGGCGCACCCAGATCGTCGTCGAGAAGCCGTTCGGAAAACCGGCCTGGGCGAGCAGTTGCTTCGCCTTCGCGACGTCGTAGGGGTAGGGCTGGATGGCCGTGTCGTAGCCCCAGGTGGTGGGCGGCCACGGGTTGACGGCCGGCGTCGCCGTATTGTCGAACACGGCCTTCAGATAGGTGACGCGGTCGAACGCGAGATTGAGCGCCTGGCGGACCTTCGGGTTGTCGAGCGGCTTCTTCTGCGTGTTGAGCGCGACGAACGCCGTCATGAACGCCGGCGTCTGCACGACCTTCAGCTTCGGGTTGGTCTTCGCGGCGGCGACGTCGTCGGGTTCCGGCGAAAGCGCGATCTCGCACTCGCCGGTCCTGACCTTCTGCGCGCGCACGGCCGCGTCGGGCGTGATCTCGTAGATGAGCCGGTCGACCTTCGGTTTCGGGCCCCAGTACGACGGATTCGCGTCGTAGCGGATCACGGCGTCGCGCGTGTAGCTGTGCAGCATGAACGGCCCCGTGCCGACCGGCTGCGCGTTCAGGTTCGCGGTCCGGCCGGCCTTGAGCAACTGGTTCGCGTACTCGGCCGAATAGATCGACGCGAAGCCCATCGTCAGGACCGGGAGGAACGTGGCGTTCGGCTGGTTCAGCTCGAACCGCACGGTATGGTCGTCGACCTTCGTCACGGACTTGACGAGCTTCGTGAGCCCCATCGACTGCGCGTGCGGAAAGCCGCCCGCGCCCGACACCTTGTGCCACGGGTTGTTCGCGTCGAGCATGCGCTCGAACGTGAACACCACGTCGTCGGCGTCGAGCGGCCGGGTCGGCTTGAACCAGGGCGTCGTCTGGAACTGGACGTTCGGGCGCAGATGGAACGTGTAGACGAGGCCGTTCGCGCTGACGTCCCAGCTCGTGGCCAGCGACGGCACGACTTTCTTCGCCGTCTCGTCGTAGGCGACGAGCGAGTTGAAGATCACGTCGGCCGAGGCGTTGGTCGTGACGAGCGAGTTGAACTGGACTACGTCGAAGCCGTCCGGGCTCGCCTCGGTGCAGACCGTCAGCGGCTTCGCGAACGCGAGCGCGGGCACGACGAGGGCGAAGGCGGCAAGAACGTGGAGGGGCAGTTTGAAGCGCATAGGATCTCCGTGTGATTCCGGCGGCCGGCGCGCGCGGCCTGAGACAAATTCATCCGCATAACCGGATGGACGCGCCGGCGGTTCCCGGCGCGACTTGCCGGGAACCGCGGCAACCCGTCGCGCAATTTATCGCGCGACCCATCGTCGCCCGACCCGCCGACCCGTCGCGGACTTATTGCGGCCGGGCCGCGCGCGGCTTGCGCGGGGCCTTCTCGAACGCGCGGTCGTAGAGCCAGCGCGGCAGCGCGCGCAGCAGCATGCCCACGATGCGCATCTGCCAAGGGAAGGTCGCGTAGGCGGTTCCGCGTGCGATCGCGTCGATGCTCTTCGCGGCGAACCGTTCCACGTCCATCAGGAACGGCATGGTATACGGATTGTGCCCGGTCATCGGCGTGCGGATGTAGCCGGGCGCGATCGTGACGACCGCGACGTCGAACGGGCGCATCTCGACGCGCAGCGATTCGAGATAGGTGAGGGCCGCGGCCTTGGACGCGCTGTAGGCGCCGGACCCCGGCAGCCCGCGCACGCCGGCGACGCTCGCGATGCCCGCGAGCGTGCCGCGGCGAGCGGCGGTCATCGCCGCGACGAACGGCTCGAACGTCGCGACCATGCCGAAGTAGTTGGTGTCCATCACGTCGCGGAACGTGTCGAGCTCGCCCTCGCCGGTCAGCGCGCCGCGGCTGATGCCGGCATTTGCGATCACGACGTCGGGCAGGCCGTGCGCGGCCACGAACTGCCGGGCCGCGTCGGCGAGCGCGGTCGCGTCGCGCACGTCGGCGGGATAGATCGAGACGGGATGGCCGGGATGCGCCCGCGCAAACTCGGCGAGCGCCTCGGCGCGCCGCGCGACGAGGCCGAGCGTTGCGCCGCGTCGCGCGTACCCGGCGGCGAGCGCGAGCCCGATGCCGCTCGAGGCGCCGGTGATGAAAACCTTCAGCGGTTCGCTCATGCCGGCGCCGTACCGTCGTTACATCTTCTTCGCGCGAACCTGGGCGACGAGGTAGTCGAGCACCTGGATCGTGCCCGGCAGGCTGTCGGTGTCGCCGGGGCCGGTTTCGTACTTGCCCTGCACGGCGAGCGTCGGCACGGCGTCGATCTGGTAGTTGTTGATGACTTCCTTGTCGCGCTGCAGCGCGCTTTGCGTCGAGAACGAGTTGTAGGCGGCAAGGAACTTCTGCGGATCGACGCCCTGGGTCGCAAGGAACTTCGCCTGATCCTGCGGCGTGAGCAGGTAGTCCTTGTTCACGTGGATCTCGTGGAAGACGGCCGGCGTCAGCTTCTGGGCGAGGCCGAGCGCTTCAAGCGCGTAATAGAGCTTCGAATGCGGGACGAAGTCGTCGCGGAAGGCCACCGGCACGCGGCGGAACACGACGTCGGGGCCCTGGCGCTGGAGCCAGGTTTCGAGATACGGATCGAAGGCGTTGCAGTGCGGGCAGCCGTACCAGAAGAACTCGGTGACGACGATCTTGCCGGCCGGCGCGTCGACGGGCTGGGCCGCCGGCAGTACCGTGTAGTCCTTGCCGGACACGGGGGCGGCGGGCGAGGCCCAGGCCGAACCCGCCATGACGGAAAACGAAAGCAACAGGGTACCAAGCAGTTTTTTCATGTCGTGTGATCCAGGTTAGCGTGCTTCGACGCGCGTGAGCGCGCGTCGATTTCGGTTTGCATGCCGGCGGGTGACGGGAAGCTTGCAGTTTCCGTCGACCGGGATGCGGCATGGCGCCGCATTAGACCCGTGCCGCGCGCCGATGGTTCAGCCGGGCGGGCACGGGAAACGCATCATTGTTTCGAGAAGCGGATGACGGCGGTGTCGATGCCGGCGTCGGAGAGTCGTTGACGGGCATTGTTCATGTCGTCGAACTTCGAGAACGGGCCGATGCGCACGCGGAAGTAGGTGATGCCGCCGGCGTCGCGTTCCGTGACTTTCGATTCGAAGCCCTGGAAGGCGAGGCGCGCGCGCTGCTGCTCGGCGTCGGCCGCGGTCTTGTATGCGCCGACCTGCAGGAAGTAGCCGGTGTTCGCGTCGGCGCCGGAGGCCGGCTGCGCGGCGCCGGAGGCGACCTTCGGCGGGACGTTGTTCGTGGGCGCGCTGCCCGTTTGCGGCTGCTGCGCGGCCGTGCCGTTGCCGGTCGCGGGCGACGGGGCGACGGCCACGCCGTTTCCGTTGCCGGAAGTGGCGGCCGTGCCGCTCGCGCCGCTGGCCGGCACCTCGACGATCTGCGGTTCGTCGAGCAGGCCGGGCTGCTGCGCCGGGCCCGTCTGTCCCGGCGCCGTGTTGGGCGGCGCGGTCTGTTCTCCGGCCTGCGGCGGCGCGACCGCCTGGCCGGGCGAGGAGCCCTGCAGCACGCGGTTCGGATCGTACGGGGCGTTGCTTGCTGCGGTGTCGGACGCGGACGGCGGCGCGACCTTCGAGACGAAGGGCGTCGGCGCGCGCGTGATGTAGAGCGCTACCACTACCGCGATCGCAAGGCCGACGATCAGGCCCAGCACGATGCCGAGAAAGGTTCCCCCGGACTGTTTCGACTGTTTTGAAGTGCGTCGCGGTTGTGCCATCGTCTGAATCACCTGCAAACAAGAAAGTCCTGGATCGACCGCCCGCGCCCGGCCGGCCCCATGTGCCGTCCGTCGCCTGACGGCGCTTTACATTCTCTCGGGTGCCGACACGCCGACGACGGCGAGGCCGTTCGCGAGCACCTGGCGCGTCGCCGCGAGCAGCGCGACGCGGGCGTCGCGCTCGGTCGCGTCGTCGACGAGAACGCGTTCGGCATTGTAGAACGAGTGAAACTCGGCCGCGAGTTCCCGCAGATAGAACGCGACCGCGTGCGGCGCGAGCTCGTCGGCCGCGTGAGCCAGCACGTCGGGGAACTCGGCGAGCTTTGCGACGAGCGCGAGCGCGCGTTCGCCCGAGAGCGGTGCGAGGTCGACGCGCGGCAGCGCCGCCGCGTCGCCGCCGTAGCGCGACTTCCACTCGGCGAGGATCGACGAGATGCGCGCGTGGGCGTACTGCACGTAGTAGACCGGGTTCTCGTCGTTCTGCTTGAGCGCGAGATCGATGTCGAACACGAATTCAGTGTCGGCCTTGCGCGAGATGAGGAAGAAGCGCACGGCGTCGCGGCCGCGGCGCAGCGTGGCCTCGTCGACGAGCTCGGGCGAGGTCTCCGTGCCCGGCGCGGCGCCGCCCGACCACTCGATCAGGTCGCGCACGGTCACATAGCTGCCCGCGCGCTTGGAGATCTTCACTTCCGCGCCGTCGCGCATCACGGTGACCATCTTGTGCAGCACGTAGTCGGGATAGCCCTTCGGAATGCCGACGCCGAGGCCCTGCAGGCCGGCGCGCACGCGCGCGATCGTGCCGTGGTGGTCCGAGCCCTGCACGTTGATGACCTTCGTGAAGCCGCGTTCCCACTTGGTGACGTGATAGGCGACGTCGGGCACGAAGTAGGTGTAGGTGCCGTCGGACTTGCGCATCACGCGGTCCTTGTCGTCGCCGTCGTCGGTCGTGCGCAGCCACAGCGCGCCGTCCTGCTCGTAGGTCTTGCCCGCGGCGACGAGCGCGGCGACAGCCTTCTCGACGCGGCCCTCGGCGTACAGCGACGACTCCAGATAGTACTGGTCGAACTTCACGCCGAACGCCTGCAGGTCCATGTCCTGCTCGTGGCGCAGATAGGCGACCGCGAAGCGGCGGATCGCCTCGAGGTTTTCGATGTCGCCCGCGCCCTTCACGGGCTCGCCGTCCTTCGCGGCGACGGTCGCGCCGGCGAGGTAGTCGCGCGCGATGTCGGCGATGTATTCGCCGTTGTAGGCGGCGTCGGGCCAGTCGGCGTCGCCGGGCTGCAGGCCGCGCGCGCGCGCCTGGGTGGAGCGCGCGAGGTTGTGGATCTGCACGCCCGCGTCGTTGTAATAGAACTCGCGATGCACCGCGTAGCCCTGCGAGGCGAGCACGTTCGAGAGCGCGTCGCCGAGCGCGGCCTGGCGGCCGTGGCCGAGGTGCAGCGGCCCGGTCGGGTTCGCCGAGACGAACTCGATCAGCACGCGCTTGCCGGCCTCGCGCGGCGAGCGGCCGAACGCTTCGCGCTCGGCGAACACCGCGCCGATCGCGGCGCGCTTGGCCGCGGCCGTGAGGCGCAGGTTGATGAAGCCGGGCCCCGCGACTTCGGCCGACTCGACGAGGCCGGCGGCCGAAGGATGCGCGAGCGCGGCGTCGACGATCTGCTGCGCGAGCTGGCGCGGGTTGGCGCGCAACGGCTTGGCGAGCTGCATGGCGACGTTGCAGGCGAGGTCGCCGTGCGCGGCGACCTTGGGCCGTTCGAGCGCGATGGCCGGCGCGACGAACGCGGCTTCGTCCGCGCCCCCGGTTGCCTTGGCTACCTGCTTCACGGCGTCGGCGAGCAGGGTTTCCAGGGTGAGTTTCTGTGCGGGCAGCATGCTTGTTGCAGATCCTGTGCGGGTAATCGGATGCGACGCCGGCATGGCGTGGCCGGCGTCGTCGAATCGTGGAAGGCTGGGCGTTCGCGCCGGCGGCGCAGCGCGGCGGGGCCGGTCCTCACGGCATTTTGCGGCGCCGGTTTCGGGCGCCGGCCGTGTCCCGCGCGCTGGCTTGCCGGCGCGGGGGTTCCGTCCAGACGGATTTTAGCAGGTGCTAATATCTCCCATGGAAAGCCCGTCGGGGACCGCACGCAAGGCACGCGACCTGCATGGCGACCTGCACGCGGCGATCCCGTCCGGCAGCGGAGGCTGACCGTCGGGAGACGCAATCAACACATAAAGAAAAGGGAGCAAGCCATGCTGGTCACTTTCAAATGCCACGCGGCGCCGGATGTCATGATGCTGGACAATCTCGCGCAATACCTGCTCGGCATCATCGGCAAACGGCTCGGTCCGCGCGGCGTGATCGCCCATGACGAGCTGGAGACGGCGATCGCGAAGCTCGAAGCCGCCATCGCCACCGACCGCCGCGAACGTGCGGAGCACGAAGGACATTTCCACGAAGGCGAGGACGGCCGCCATTCCCACGAGGTGCCGCTCGGGCTCGCGCAGCGCGCGTTTCCGTTCCTCGACATGTTGAAGGCCGCGCGCGGCGAGGGCGGCGACATTCTCTGGGGCGTCTGACGCGGACCGCGCGATCCGCGGGGGCCGCGCAATCGGGCCGGCCACGGCTTCGGCCCGAAACAGGGGAGCCTGCTCGTCGCGGGCTCCCCTGTTTTTTTACCCCGATTCCCTGACTAAAGCAGCGGCGCGAGCGCGCGCCGCGCGTCGTCCCGCGAGAGCGCCATGCGGCGCGCGTAGTCCTCGAGCTGGTCTTCGCCGATCTTGCCGACCGAGAAGTAGGTGCTCTCCGGATGCGCGAGATAGAAGCCCGACACGCTCGCGGCCGGCAGCATCGCGAGCGATTCGGTGACGCTCATGCCGATCGAATTCGCCTGCAGGCAGTCGAACATGGCCTGCTTGACGAGGTGGTCCGGGCAGGCCGGATAGCCGGGCGCGGGCCGGATGCCCCGGTATTGCTCGGCGATCAGCGCGTCGTTGGCGAGCGTCTCGTCGGCCGCGTAGCCCCAGAGATCGCGGCGCACGCGCGCGTGCATCGCCTCGGCGAACGCTTCCGCGAAGCGGTCGGCCAGCGCCTTGAGCATGATCGCGCTGTAGTCGTCGTGATCCTTCGCGAACTGGGCTTCCTTCGCGTCCACGCCGAGGCCGGTCGTCACGGCGAACAGGCCGATATAGTCCGCGACGCCCGAGTCCTTCGGCGCGATGAAGTCGGCCAGCGAGCGGTTCGGCCGCATCACGCCGTCCACGACGGGACGCACGCTCTGCTGGCGCAGGTTGCGCCACGTGAGCGCGACTTCGCTGCGCGACTCGTCGGTGTAGATCTCGATGTCGTCGTCGCCCACCGTATTCGCGGGCAACAGCGCGATCACGCCGTTCGCCGTGAGCCAGCGGCCCTGGACGAGCCGTGCGAGCATCGACTTCGCGTCCGAGAACACCTTGCGCGCCGATTCGCCGACGATCTCGTCGTTGAGAATCGCCGGGTACGACCCGGCGAGGTCCCAGGTCTGGAAGAACGGGCCCCAGTCGATGTAGTTCGCGAGCTCGTTCAGATCGTAGTTGCGGAACTCGCGCCGGCCGACGAACTTCGGCTTGACCGGGCGGTAGCGCGTCCAGTCGATCTTCGTCTTGTTCGCGCGGGCCTCGGCGAGCGTCACGAGCGGCGTCGCCTTTTTGTTCGCGTGCTGGTCGCGGATGCGCGAGTAGTCGGACTTCAGCTCGTCGATGTACTTCGCCGCGCCTTCGTCGGACAGGAGGCTCGAGGCGACCGACACCGAGCGCGACGCGTCGGGCACGTAGACGACGGGGCCTTCGTAGTGCGGCGCGATCTTCACGGCGGTGTGCACGCGCGAGGTCGTCGCGCCGCCGATCAAGAGCGGAATCTTCTTCACGCGGAAGTAGTCGTCGCGCTGCATCTCGGCGGCCACGTAGGCCATCTCCTCGAGGCTCGGCGTGATGAGGCCCGAGAGGCCGATGATGTCCGCGCCCTCGACCTTCGCCTTCGCGAGGATCTCGTTGCAGGGCACCATCACGCCCATGTTGACCACTTCGAAGTTGTTGCACTGGAGCACGACCGACACGATGTTCTTGCCGATGTCGTGCACGTCGCCCTTCACGGTCGCGATGACGATCTTGCCCTTCGCTCGCACGTCGCCGCCCGCTTCCGCGAGCCGGCGCTTTTCCTCCTCGATGAACGGGATCAGGTGCGCGACGGCCTGCTTCATCACGCGCGCCGACTTCACCACCTGCGGCAGGAACATCTTGCCCTGCCCGAACAGGTCGCCGACGACGTTCATGCCGTCCATCAGCGGTCCTTCGATCACGTTGATCGGCCGCCCGCCCGCCGCGTCGATCTTCGCGCGGGCCTCTTCCGTATCCTCGACGATGAACGTCGTGATGCCGTGCACGAGCGCGTGCGCGAGGCGCTGCTCGACGCCCTGGTTGCGCCACTCGAGGTTCTCTTCCTTCTTCGCGGCGCCGGTCTTGAACTTGTCGGCGATTTCGAGCAGGCGGTCGGTCGCGCTCATGTCGCCTGGCGGCTGGCGGTTCAGCACCACGTCCTCGACGCGCTCGCGCAGCTCGGGGTCGAGGTCCGCGTAGACGCCGAGCTGCCCTGCGTTGACGATGCCCATGTCCATGCCGGCCTGGATCGCGTGATAGAGGAACACGGTGTGGATCGCCTCGCGCACCGGGTCGTTGCCGCGGAACGAGAACGACACGTTCGACACGCCGCCGCTCACCTTCGCGTAGGGCAGGTGCTGCTTGATCCAGCGCGTCGCCTCGATGAAGTCGACCGCGTAGTTGTTGTGCTCCTCGATGCCGGTCGCGACCGCGAAGATGTTCGGGTCGAAGACGATGTCCTCGGGGGGGAAGCCGGCCTCGTTCACGAGCACGTCGTAGGAGCGCTGGCAGATTCCGGTCTTGCGCGCGAACGTGTCGGCCTGGCCCGTTTCGTCGAACGCCATCACGACCGCCGCCGCGCCGTAGCGGCGGATCAGCTTCGCGTGGTGCACGAACGCGTCCTTGCCTTCCTTCAGCGAGATCGAGTTGACGATCGCCTTGCCCTGCACGCATTGCAGGCCCGCCTCGATCACCTCCCACTTCGACGAGTCGATCATGATCGGCACGCGCGCGATGTCGGGCTCGGAGGCAATCAGGTTCAGGAAGCGCACCATCGCCGCCTTCGAATCGAGCATCGCCTCGTCCATGTTGATGTCGATGACCTGGGCGCCGTTCTCGACCTGCTGCCGCGCGACGACGAGCGCCTCGTCGAACTGGCCGTTCAGGATCATCCGGGCGAACGCCTTCGAGCCCGTCACGTTGGTGCGCTCGCCGACGTTGATGAAGAGCGTGCCGGACGTGACGTTGAACGGCTCGAGGCCGGAGAGTCGCAGGGTGTGGTCGGTCATGGCGTGGGCAATGTCGTGGATTCGTCTTTCGGGACGGGCAATGCGTTCTTCTTTTGCCTTGCGGGCGGGGCTCGCGGGCGATCCGGATCGTCGGGCCGCCGGCGCCGCGCCGTCGCTCAGGCGGCGTCGCGATCGTCGCGGTACTGGCCGGGCCAGCGGCGCGGCTTCACGTCGGCGAGCGCCTTCGCGATGGCGGCGATGTGCTCGGGCGTCGTGCCGCAGCAGCCGCCCGCGAGGTTGACGAGGCCCGCCTGCGCGAATTCGCGCAACAGGCCCGACGTGTCGGCGGGCAACTCGTCGAAGCCCGTGTCGCTCATCGGGTTCGGCAGGCCGGCGTTCGGATAGCACGACACGTAGGTGTCGCAGAGCTTCGAGAGCTCGGCGATGTACGGACGCATCAGCGCCGCGCCGAGCGCGCAGTTCAGGCCGAACGTGAGAGGCTTCGCGTGGCGCAGCGAGTTCCAGAACGCCTCGACGGTCTGGCCCGAGAGGATGCGGCCCGACGCGTCGGTGACGGTGCCCGAGATCATGATGGGCAGACGCTCGCCGGTGTCCTCGAACAGTTGGTCGAGCGCGAAGAGGGCGGCCTTGGCGTTCAGCGTGTCGAAGATCGTCTCGACGAGGAAGAGGTCGACGCCGCCGTCGAGCAGCCCCTTCGCCTGCTGGTAATAGGCGGCGCGCAGTTCCTCGAACGTGACGTTGCGCGCGCCCGGATCGTTGACGTCCGGCGAGATGCTGGCCGTCTTCGGCGTCGGTCCGATCGCGCCGGCCACGAAGCGCGGCTTGTCGGGCGTCGAATGGCGTTCGCACGCGGCGCGCGCGAGTTTCGCCGAGGCGAGGTTCATCTCGTCGACGAGACTTTCCATGCCGTAGTCGGCCTGCGCGACCGTGGTGGCGCCGAACGTGTTGGTCTCGATGATGTCGGCGCCGGCGGCGAGGTACTGCTCGTGAATTTCGCCGATGATCTGCGGCTGCGTGATCGAGAGCAGCTCGTTGTTGCCCTTGATGTCGCGCCCATAGTCCCTGAAACGCTCGCCCCGATAGGCGGCTTCGTCGAGCTTGTAGCGCTGGATCATCGTGCCCATCGCGCCGTCGAGGATCAGGATGCGCGAGGCGAGCAACGCGGGCAGCGCGGCGCCGCGCGTGTACGCGTCATGGCTGGCGGGAGAGGCTGAAGCGGCAGGCTGGTTCATGGAACAGGGCTCGGATCTGGATGCCGGGTCTGGGCGCGGGTCGGATGTCGGGCCGGGCTGGGCACCGACGGATTGATAATCCGTCATTGTAGCCGCAGGCGTCCCGGGGCGCCGGGGTCGCGCGCGGGGCGGGCGGGGCGTTCGCGCGCGCGATCAGGAGGGCAAATGAGCGGCCGGGGAAAAGCGGCCAAATGAGCGGCCCGATAAGCGCGGCCAAAGAAAAACCCCATCCGGCGCAGGCCGGATGGGGTCCCGAAGCAGGACGTCGCCGCTGGGGCGACCGCGTCAGTGCATGATGACCGGGTGCTGCATCAGGCTGTCGAACTGACCGAGAAACTCGTCGACCTCGTCGAGCGACTGGTCTTCTTCCATCAGCTTCTGCACGCTTTCGCGGAAGCGCGCCGCCATCATGCCGTCGATGAAGATTTCGCGGCGCGCGTTCTTGTCGACGATTTCGTAGCCGCCCGAGAGCATGGCCAGATGGCCGGCCTGCGGGGGAAACTCGACGACGCAGTAATTCGGACTGTTGTAGATCATCTGCATGGCGACACTCCTTTTTCCTGTGCTCGGATCACTGCTTCGGCTTGTAGATGGCGCGCCCGTTGCGAAATTCAAGGGGTGGCCCAAGATCTGTTCACGCTAATAACGGGCTGGTGAACGCGCCTTTGCGCCCGCAGTGCAAGGAGAGAGGAGCGCCCAGAACCTGCAGGTTAGACAGGCACGGGCAGAAACGTTTCAAGCAGGGCCGCGAATCGGTGGGCCGCCTCGACCGGGGCCAGATGGGCGGCGTCGAGCAACTCGAAGTGGGCGCCTTCGATAGCGTCGGCGATCGCGCGCGTGGCCGCCGGCGGCGTGCTGGTGTCGTGCCGGCCGGCCACGGCGAGCGTGCGCACGTGCAACTCGGCGAGACTCTCATGTGCGTCAAAATCACGCAGGGCCTCGCAGGCCATCGCATAACCTTCGGGGCGCGTGCGCAACAGCACTTCGCGTATCTGCTCGACGGCTTCCGGATGCGCGCGCCGGAAGTCCCCGGTCAGCCAGCGCTCGAGCGTGGCGGAGGCGAGCGCGTCCATGCCTTCGCGGCGCACCGTGGCGGCGCGCTGGTCCCACATCGCGCGGGCATCGGTGGGCGTGCGGCTCGCGGTGTCGGCGAGCGTGAGCGAGGCGACCCGCGCAGGGGCGTCGAGCACGAACTGCTGGGCGATCATGCCCCCCATCGAGACGCCGACGAGATGCGTGCGCGGCGCGCCGACGGCGTCGAGCAGCGCGTCGAGATCGGCGGCCAGGTCGGCGAAATCGAACGGCTTCGGCGACACGTCGCTATGGCCGTGACCGCGCACGTCGTAGCGCAGCACCGTGTGGCTGTGACGGAAATGGCCGGCGAGCTGGTCCCAGACGGACAGGTCGCCGCCGAGCTGATGCACGAAGGTGAGCCATGGGCCGCCGCCTTCGTCGTCGAGCACATAGCGGGTGGAGATGCCGTTGACAGTCACTTGCATGGGTTGCCTCCTTCATAGCAGCGGGTTGGGAGGGACTCGTCGCGGCGAGCCCGTCGTCCTGGGCGCGCAAGCCGCGCGCCCAGGACGACGGGGCTTCGGTCCGGCGCCGTCCGCTGCCGTCCGCTGTTGGCCGCCGCTTATTGCCGGGCCGGAGCGATGCCGCCGCTTGCCTGAGACGGGGCAGCCGGATTGGGAGCCGTGCTGTCGCCGGATGGAGGCGACGGCATCGAGGGCGATGTCGGGGCCGGTTGCTGGATCGATTGAGGGGATTGAGGGGCCGATTGCGGCGACCCGGTTGCGGTCCCGGCCGGGGCTGTGCCTGGCGCGGACGGCGGCGGATTCGATTCGCCGGCGCGCTGCGCGGTGCCTTCGGTGCCGTTCTGGACGGCCGGTCCGTTGCCGGCCTCTGCTCCCGCTCCGGCCGTAACGCCGCTGCCTTTCGTGTCGTTGCCGGCCCCGGTTCCCGCTCCGGTCGCGCCGTTGTCGTCGTTGTTTATCGTACCGGCTCCGGCTCCGGCTCCCGTGCCCGTGCCCGTGCCCGTGCCCGTGCCGGTCGCGCCGCTGCCCGTCGCTCCGCCGTTCGCCGGGTTTTGGGGGTGCGTCGTGTCGCCGTTCGTCTGCGTATCCGTTGCCGGCAGCGTGAGCGGCCCGCGCCAGACGAGATCGAACTGCGTGCCGTTCGGTTCGGTCTGCAGCACGCGCACCGGCAGCCAGCCGAGCGACGGCGCGAGCCACACGTCGATGTGGCGCCGGTCGCCGTCGTGACGCGGCAGGCGCATGAAGTGGCGGGCGCCGACGACGCCCTGCGCCGTGCTGACCGTCTCGTCGCCGATCGTCGTGATCGGCCAGACTTCGCCGCTGTCGTTGTCGGCCACGTAGAACTCGCGCGTCACGCCCGGCTTGTAGGTGTCCGGCGCGCCGCGCACGAGGCTGGCGAGCTGCATCACCATGCTGAAGCGGTCCTGTGCGCCGTCGGGCAGCGGCAGCGAATTCGGCGTGCGCGTGAACGCGATCTGCTTCGTCGCGCGGTTGAAGATGGTGACGTCGGCGGGGCGGTGTCCGCGCTTCTCGATGTACTGGTCCGGCGCGAGGCCGAACGCGTCGACGTGCCCGCGGCTCGTCCAGCTAAAGGTGCCGACGAACGGCAGCGGCACCGACACCACCATCTCGTAGTGTTGGCCGTCGCTGCGCCAGTGGATCGTTCCCGGCTGATTCTGCATGCCGTTGTAGAACGTGTCGTATTGCATGTCGCCGGACGGCGGAACGGAAAACTTCACGCCGTGAGAGGCCGTGGCGGCGTTGCCCGAACCGGCGCCGTTCGCTTTGCCGGCGGCGCCGGCCGATGCTCCCGTCGTCGTCGCCGCCGGCGCGCTGGCGGGGCTGCTGGCCGGACCGGCCGCGCTTGCGCGGGCGGGCGCGGGCGGGCTCGATGCCGTTTGTGCCGGCACGACGGGCCGGCGCGCGGGGGCAACGGCGCTGAGCGTAGGCGGACGCGGCGCAGGGGCAGCAGCGCGAGCCGCCGGGCGGGGACGCGCCGCCGCGGCCGGTTTCGACGGAGCCTGCTCGATGCGTTCGGGTTTGAGCAGCGCGACCTGCACCGGCACGCGCGCGGGCGGGATCGGCGGTGCGAGGCCGGGACGATGGTCGATCCACAGCGCGGCGAGCCAGTGGCAGGCCGTCACGGCGAGGAACACGCCGATCCAGCGCGAGACGGGCGCCCGCCGCGGCGGACCGGACGGCGCGCGCGCAGGGCGATGGGCGGCGGTGGACGATGACATGGGGGCGTGTCGATGCGGATCGTGAGCGTTCTTCGGGCGGCCGGCCGCGCTGCGCTGGATTATGCCGCAAGCGCTTTCTGCTTTCCGTGCCGCGGCATGCGCGCTTCGTTCGCATTCGGTCCGCATTCCCGGACGGGGCGCATGCTGCATGCCGGCCGGCTTTTCGGGTGGACCGCCCATCGTGGAATAGATTCCCCTTGGCGTGATCCTCCCGCCCGATGCCGCGCGCGGCTTGCGCGTCGGCGCGCCGGGCCGGTCGGCGCGCCTCGCGGCCGGCGCGCGCGGTATGATCGACCGGACGCGCGCGGCCTCGGCCCGACGCGCGTTTCCCCCCCCCC
>NZ_PNEO01000008.1 GCF_002870125.1 Burkholderia sp. WAC0059 | reverse complement strand
CGAGGCCGGACGCGCCGCGGGCTGCGGCCCGGCGCCGGCGCTTTCGCGCGCCGTCCGGGCGTCCGGCGCGCCGGCGCGGCGAGGCCCGGCCTCGCCGGCGCCGCCGGCCTGCCGATCTCCCGATCGCGCAGGTCTTTTGGGTACATTCGACATGGGGGCGCATTATAATCCCGGGCATGAATTCCCAAACCGACCTCGTCCCCTCGCCCGCAAGCGCGCCGGCCGCTGCCGGCGCTGCGGATTCCGGCCTGCAGCACGCCCAGTTCGTCGACTGGATGCGGTCGGTCGCGCCCTACATCCACGCGTTCAACAACAAGACGTTCGTCGTCGGATTCGGCGGCGAGGTCGTGCACCAGAACCTGCTCAACGCGCTCGCCTCCGACATCGCGCTGCTGCAGGCGATGGGCATCCAGATCGTGCTCGTGCACGGCTCGCGCCCGCAGGTCGAGGAGCAGATGAGCCTGCACGGCGTCGAGTCCGAGTTCTCGCACGGCATGCGCATCACCAATGCCCGCGCGCTCGAATCGGCGAAGGAGGCGGCCGGCGAAGTGCGGCTCGACATCGAGGCCGCCATCAGCCAGGGCCTGCCGAACACGCCGATGGCGCACGCGCACATCAGCGTCGTCTCGGGCAACTTCGTGACGGCGCGGCCGGTCGGCATTCTCGACGGCGTCGACTTCCAGCACACGGGCATCGTGCGCAAGATCGACGCCGACTCGATCCGCCATTCGCTCGCGAGCCGCAAGCTCGTGCTGCTCTCGCCGCTCGGCTTCTCGCCGACGGGCGAGGCGTTCAACCTCGCGATGGAGGACGTCGCGTCGGCCGCCGCCATCGCGCTGCGCGCCGACAAGATCGTGTTCCTCACCGAGACGGCCGGCCTTATGGACGAGAACGGCGAGCTGATCCGCGAAATGTCGCTCGACGACGCCTACCGGCTCCAGGAAAACGGCACCCTGCTCGGCGACGCGGGCTTCTACCTGAAGCACTCGATCCGCGCCTGCCGCGGCGGCGTCGCGCGCGCGCACATCATCCCGTACGCGCTCGACGGCGGCATCCTGCTCGAGCTGTTCCTGCACGACGGCGTCGGCACCATGATCTCCTACGAGAACCTCGAGAGCCTGCGCGAGGCGACGCCCGACGACGTCGGCGGCATCCTCACGCTGATCGAGCCGCTCGAGACCGACGGCACGCTCGTGCGGCGCGGCCGGCACCAGATCGAGCGCGACATCGACCACTTCTCGGTCATCGAGCACGACGGCGTGCTGTTCGGCTGCGCGGCGCTCCACCCCTACCCGCAGGAGCGCATCGGCGAGATGGCGTGCCTGACGGTCGCGCCCGAAGCGCAGGGCGCGGGCGACGGCGAACGGCTCCTGCGCCGCATCGAGCAGCGCGCGCGGGCGCGCGGCCTCACGCGCATCTTCGTGCTGACGACGCGCACCGAGCACTGGTTCCTCAAGCGCGGCTTCGTGAAGGCCAGCGTCGACGACCTGCCCGAAGACCGCCGCCGCCTCTACAACTGGCAGCGCAAGTCGCTCGTGCTGATGAAGCAGCTCTGAGCCGCGCGGCCGCCCCACACCCCGACGAATACAGGAGAAGCACAGCATGGCCCGTCTGATTCAATGCGCGAAGCTCGGCAAGGAAGCCGAAGCTCTCGATTTCCCGCCGCTGCCGGGCGAGCTCGGCAAGCGCATCTATGAAAGCGTCTCGAAGGAGGCCTGGCAGATGTGGCTCAAGCAGCAGACGATGCTCATCAACGAGAACCGCCTGAACATGGCCGACCCGCGCGCGCGCCAGTATCTGATGAAGCAGACCGAGAAGTTCTTCTTCGGCGAGGGTGCCGACCAGGCGTCGGGATACGTGCCGCCGGCGGCAGGGTAAAGGCAAGCGCCCGGGCCAGCCGCGCGACGCGGGGCCCGCTCGCCGGCAGAACGAAAAGTCCACGCTCGTGCGTGGACTTTTTCATTGGCGCGCCGCGAAACGCTCGCGCTGCGGACACCGCCCGCCTATCTCATTCTCGTTTCATTCGACGAGCCGCACCTGCTCCGCGCGGGGCACGCCGTCGCCGACCGTCAGCAGGGCCGCCGAGATCGGCAGCCTGAAGCGGCGCGGGCCGGCGCTGCCCGGGTTCACGTAGAGCACGCCGTCGCGCGTGTCGAGCGACGGACGGTGCGAATGCCCGCTCACGACGACCGCGACGCCCGGTCCGAGCAGATCGGGACGCAGGTCGGACAGCGCGTGCACGACCGCGATCCGGACGCCGCCCGCATCGAGCGTCGTCTGCACGGGCAGCGCGTCGGCCCACGTCCCGCGATCGTTGTTGCCCCGTACCGCGGTCACGGGCGCGATGTGCGCGAGCGCGTCGAGCACGGCCGGCTCGCAGACGTCGCCGGCATGCACGATCGCGTCGCTGCCCTCGACGAAGCGCAGCAGTTCGGGACGCACGAGGTTGTGCGTATCGGAGACGAGCGCGATGCGCAAAGGGCCGGGGCCGGTGATCCGGCGGGCATTCCGCTGGGACATGAGGACGGATTCCGTGACGATGGACAATCGCGGCGGTTCATGAAGTCGCGGCGGAGATCACGGTGCCGCGCCGCCGGACCCGCCGTAGTAGACCGCGAGCCAGACCGTCGGCGCCCCCCCGTCGGTCCAGGCCACCCGATGCCGGCAATGCGCGGGAATGCGCACGTAATCGCCGGGAAAAAGCCGGCGCCGTTGCGGCTCGCCTTCGAACTCGAGCTCCGCGGCGCCGGCAAGCAGCACCACCCATTCCTCGCGCGCGTCGTCGTACCAGAAGCCCTCGGGGCTCGCCTGTCCCTGCGACACGATACGCTCGATCTCGACGCCGCCCCCGGCCGCGAGCCGGTCGAAACGCTCCGCGCCGGGGCTGCCCGCCGCGTCCGCGTACAGGTTCCCGCCGACCGGCCGCACAGCCGGCTCCGGACGACGACGCAGCGTCATTCGAGCGGCGTCGCGACGAAGGCCGGCAATGCCTCGGCGCGCGCCGCAAGCGCCGCGAGCGCCGGATAGCGGCCGGCCTCCACGGCGTCGGGCAAGGCGTACTGCGTGAACCGCCAGGCCACCGCGGCGGCAATGTCGGCATGCGTGACCCGGCCTTCGCAAAGCCAGCCCTCGCAGCCGGCCAGTTGCCGGTCGACGACGTCGTAGGCCGTGAGCATCTGCGCCCGCACGCGCTCGAACCAGGGCGCGTGTTGCCGCTCGGCCGGACGCAACTGGCTCTCGTAGACCATCTGGACGGTCTTCTCCATCGCCGCGAGCGCGAAGCCGATCAGGTGCAGCGCCCGCGCGCGCCCGGCCGGCTGCTCGGGCAAAAGCCGGCGCGCCGGTTCGACCTTGCGGTCGAGGTAATCGAGAATCAAGGTCGAATCGATCAGCAGCGTGCCGTCGTCGTCGACGAACGTCGGCGCCTTCACGACCGGGTTGAGCTGCGCGAACGCGTCGAAGTGCCTGAACACCGACAGCGGACGATGCTCGAACGGCAGCCCGAGCAGATGCATCGCAATGGCCACGCGGCGAACGTACGGGGAATCCATCATGCCGATCAGTTGCATACCGGACCTCGGGAAAAGGGAATGCGGGCCGGAAATGGTGCCGCAATCGTCGATGTATTTCAAGGCTGCCCTTGCCGGCT
The DNA here is from genome assembly GCF_002870125.1 of Burkholderia sp. WAC0059. Taxonomy (GTDB): domain Bacteria; phylum Pseudomonadota; class Gammaproteobacteria; order Burkholderiales; family Burkholderiaceae; genus Paraburkholderia. Next base: position 218,266 of record NZ_PNEO01000008.1, on the reverse strand, counting down.
CCGGACGCGCTCGACCCGGGACGCGCCGATGCGTCGCCCGCCCACGTGAACCGGATTCCGCCTGGAATCGTCGGATCGGGACGTACGCAACGTACCGGCCCGACGAGACCGAACGAGACCGAACGAGACAAAACAAAGGCCAGACGCCGGAAGCCGCGCGACCGCCGCCGATGCTGCGCCGCATCGCCGGGAAATACCTGGCTTTCCATAACGTTTTTGCGACCTAGTCTCAAGACACAAGGAGACGAAATCATGAGACCCGCCTTCAACATCACCGTCGTCATCGTCCTTGTCCTGCTCGTCGCCAATCGCGCGATCGTGCATGTGCAGGCGCACGAGACCGGCTCCATTTCGTGCGCGCAGGGCTCTGAGCTCGTCAGGATCGAAGCCCTCGTCAAGGGCTTCACCGAAATCGGCGCGCGCAGCCAGGGCGAAAACTTCCTGTCGGCCTGTCTCGTGACCGGCAGCGGCCAGATAGGCGGGGTCGTCGCTCACGATTGAGCCCGGAATCGGGCACAATCAGCGCCGGCGCGACACGGCCCTCGCCGTCGTCCGCCCGGAACGCCGACCGGGAAAAGTGGAGAGGCTGCGCCGTTCTTCCGCGCAGGGTTCGCGTTCCGCATCGTTTCGCAACCCCGCAGGAAGGAGCTCCGCCATGAAGCATTCCCCAGCCGCCGTCCACCACGCGGCGGCCGAAGGCTACACCCCGACCGCCGCCGGACACTACGTGCGCGGACGTCCCGACTATCCTCCCGAAATCGACGGCTGGCTGCGCGACACGCTGGGGCTGCGCGCGGGCCAGACCGTGGTCGATCTCGGCGCCGGCACCGGCAAGTTCACGCGCCGCCTCCTCGACACGGGCGCGCGCGCGATCGCCGTCGAACCCGTCGCGGCCATGCGCGAACGGCTGCGTGGCACGCTGCCCGAAGTCGAAGCGCTCGAAGGCACGGCGCAGACGATGCCGCTGCCCGACGCCAGCGTCGACGTCGTGGTCTGCGCGCAATCGTTCCACTGGTTCGCGAACGCCGAGGCCCTCGCCGGCATCCGTCGCGTGCTGAAACCGGGCGGCCGCCTCGGTCTCGTCTGGAACCTGCGCGACGCGCGCATCGGCTGGGTCGCGCGGCTCGACGCCATCGTGAACAGCCGCGAAGGCGACACGCCGCGCTATTACAGCGGCGCCTGGCGGCGCGCCTTCCCGTTCGACGGATTCGGTCCGCTGCACGAGCAGCATTTTTCGATCGGCCACACCGGCTCGCCCGAGGACGTGATCGTCGCGCGCGTGAAATCGACGAGCTTCATCGCGGCGCTCCCGCCCGACGAGCAGGCCCGCATCGACGACGAAGTCCGCGCGCTGATCGCGTCCGAGCCCGAGTTGAGCGGCCGGCCCGTCGTGACCGTGCCCTACGAAACGGCGGCGTTCCACGCGATCAGGGACGCGGCCTGACGCCAACGTCGCGAGCCCGCTCCCGTCGGGAACGGGACACGCTCCCGCCTCGCCGGAAACGCCCGGGGCGGGGCGACAATCCCCGTCCTCCTGCCCTTTCTTTTCTCTTGCACGCCGGCGGCCCGGCGGCGACAATGCCCGCGAACCCGGGGGGAACCATGAAAGGATGCATCCTGTTGGCCGGAGTCGGCATGCTGACGGCCTGCACGGCGGTATCGGACGTCAATGCCGGGCAGGACGGCCACTTCACGGTGACGAGCCACGCGCGCTGGGAACTCGTCTCGTGGAACCACGTGAGAAACGCCGGGCTCAAGCGCGCCGACTCGTATTGCCACCGCAGCCGCAAGGACATGCATACGGTCGCGATCCACAGCCAGGGCCTGAGAGGCCTCACCGCCGAAACCGTCGAGATCGTCTTCGACTGCATCTGATATCGGGGTCGCAGCGCCCCCCGGCCCATCCCCTTTCTTCTGCTGTTTTTCCGCTTCGCACCGCCTCGTTGCGGCCCTGCTTTTCTCCGCCTGCTTTTTCGTTACGTCCCCGTCTTTCGCTCTCCGAACGCAATCGAACGCAACCATTTGCGAAACAGTTTCTTGCGCTTTGGCCATATATCCGCGCGCGCCCGGCAAGGTACACTGACCGTCACATTTTGTTACGCCCTGCATCATGTTGACGACCTTCCTCATCGTCTGCCCGTTCGGCATCGCCGCGCTGTTCGGCTTTGCCAGGCTGATCGATCCCCGTACCGGCCACTTCTCCAGCCGCCGCTGATCCCCCGACGGCACGGTGCGCGGCAGCCGCGCCTCGCTCGCCGCGAAGACCTGCCGTCTTCAGGACAACGTTTCAATCCTCCCGAGCCGCCTCCCGCATCAGGCACTTTCCCGATCGACGATCGTGAAGCCCGTATCGACGTAGACGGGCATCGGCTCGACGTCGCCGCCCGAAAGGCGCGCCAACAGCGCCGCGGCGGCGCGCCGGCCGATGGCGGCGCCGTCCACGCGCACCGTCGAGAGCGGCGGATGAACGTAGGCTGCCGTGTTGAGGTCGCCGAACCCCATGACGGCGAGATCCCGCGGCACCTTCATGCCCCGGCTGGCCGCCTCGGCCAGCACGCCCTGCGCGAGCGTGTCCGAGCTGCAGACGACGACCCTGGGCGCCGCCCCCTTCCCCGCGAGCAGTTTCGCCAGCCCCTCCCGGCCCGTCTGCAGCGTGGCGGGAGCCGGAAGCGTCACGAACGGCACGTCCGTCATGCCGAGGCTGTTCAGCTCGCCGATCAGGCTGCGCGCGCGGCGCAGCCCGCGCGGATCGTCGACCGACAGCACGCCGAAACGCCGATAGCCCTTCTTGCCCGCGAGATGACGCGCGAGCGCCGTGCCGACCTGCTCGTGCGAGAAGCCGATCACCATGTCGATCGGCGTATCCGTCAGGTCCCAGATCTCGACGACCGGAATCCCCGCCCGCGCGAGGCGTTCGACCGTGGCGTCGGTGTGCTGGGTGCCGGCCAGCACGACCCCGTCGGGCCGGCGGCCCAGCACGGCCTCGACGAGCGCCTCCTCGCGCCCGGCGGCGTAGCCGGTCAGGCCGAGCAGCGTCTGGTAGCCCGCGGCCGCCAATCCGTCCATCAGGGACTGCACGGTGTCCGCGAAGATCGAGTTCGCAATGGTCGGCAACAGCACGGCGACGAGGCGGCTCCGGCTGCCGGCGAGCCCGCCCGCCAGCAGGTTCGGCACGTAGCCGGTGGCGCGCACCGCTTCGAGGACTTTCTGCTGCGTTTCGCCGCGAACCAGCTCGGGGCGGTGCAGCGCGCGCGAGACCGTCATCGGCGCGACGCCCGCCGCGCGCGCGACGTCGATCAGAGTGACGCTCTGTGCCGCGCCGCCCGCCTTGCCGACCGGCTTGCGGCCACGCGTTTCGTTCATTTCGGCTCCCCATCAGTGACGCTTTCATTCTGGCATCCGTCCTTGCCTCTTCCTGCGGCGCAAAGCCTGTGCCGTCCCCACGCCGCCCCGCTGCCGCCAGCCTCGTCCGCGATGGACGACGGCACCGCGATGGTTGCGCAATCATTGTATGATCGGTCCATGCGCTGCGCCCGCGCGACGGATGGGCTCCGTTTGTTCGTCCCGTTTGTTCGTCCCGTTCGTTCGTCCCGTTTGGCCGTTCCGCCAGTGCGGAACTCGAAGCTTCCGCCGCTCGCGACGCGCCGCAGACATCGAGGAGACCGTCGGCCCGAACCCGACTCACATCTGCCATTCGAGGACCCCCATGAACGCTCCCCCGGCTCCCGCTTCCCGCATTCCGCACACTCCGCCCGACGCATCCGGCGACAGGATCAACTGGCTACGCGTCGCGTCCGTGTTCCTGCCGCTCGCCACGCCCATCAGCGACGCGAAAGTGCTGACCGGCCGGCAAAAACCGATGACGGAAGTCGCCATCCTGTTCGTCGAACTCGAAACCGCCGACGGGCATCGCGGCCTCGGCTTCAGCTATTCGAAGCGCGCCGGCGGCCCCGGGCAGTTCGCGCACGCGAAGGAGATCGCCCCCGCGCTGATCGGCGAGGACCCGAACGACATCGCGCGCCTCTGGGACAAGCTCTGCTGGGCCGGCGCCTCGATGGGCCGCAGCGGCATGGCGACCCAGGCGATCGGCGCCTTCGACGTCGCGCTCTGGGACCTGAAGGCAAAGCGCGCGAACCTTTCGCTCGCCAAGCTGCTCGGCGCGCATCGCGATTCGGTGCGCTGCTACAACACGTCGGGCGGCTTTCTGCACACGCCGCTCGACCAGTTGCTGGTCAACACGGACGCCTCGCGCGAGAAGGGCATCGGCGGCATCAAGCTCAAGGTCGGCCAGCCGGACCGCGCGCTCGACATCCACCGCGTAGAGACGGTGCGCAAACATCTCGGCGACACGTTCCCGCTCATGGTCGACGCGAACCAGCAATGGGACCGGCCGACGGCGCAGCGCATGTGCCGCGTCTTCGAGCCGTTCAATCTCGTCTGGATCGAGGAGCCGCTCGACTGCTACGACGCCGAGGGTCACGCGGCGCTCGCCGCGCAGTTCGACACGCCGATCGCCACCGGCGAGATGCTGACGAGCGTGCCCGAGCACTGGGAGTTCGTCCGGCTGCGCGCGGCGGACTACCTGATGCCCGACGCGCCGCGCGTGGGCGGCATCACGCCGTTCCTCAAGATCGCCACGCTCGCCGACCACGCGGGCCTGATGCTCGCGCCGCACTTCGCGATGGAATTGCACGTGCATCTGGCCGCCTGCTATCCGCGCGAGCCGTGGGTCGAGCACTTCGAATGGCTGGAGCCGCTCTTCAACGAGAAGCTCGAGATACGCGACGGCCGCATGCTCGTGCCGACGCGCCCGGGGCTCGGCCTCTCGCTGAGCGAGCGCGTCGCGGGCTGGACGGCAGAAAGCTTCGCCACGGGCAAACGACCGTAACGCTTGCCCGCGGCGAAAGCCTGCCGGCGGATCAGGTCGCCGGCGCCGGGACGACGGCGCGAGCGCGTCGGGCGTCAGCCCGCGCAGCCGCATGGACCCGGCCGGCATCGAGCGAGCCGGGTCCGCGATCCATGCCGTGCTCGCGAACCGCGAGCACGCCGAGCACGCAAGCCTCTGCGAGGCCGTCGCGCATCGTCGCGACACCGACGGCGCCCGCCGTCATGCGGATGCCTCTCTCGAACAGCCGGGAGCGGCTACAGCGCCCCGATGCGTCGCGTCGGCCCAGCAGCGCCCTGCCTTTCGCGTTTCATGCCTCGCCGGAAAACGGCCTGAAACCGCCTCAGTGCAATCCGGCCGTCTGTCGTTCAGCCGTCTTGCGACCGTTCAGCGCCAGCGCCGCCGCGAGGCTGATGAGCGCGTTGAGCGCCAGCCAGACGCCGACCATCGCATTGCTGCGGAACGTGTGCGTGAGCCAGGTCAGGATGGCGGGCGTGAAGCCGCCGAGCACGGCCGCGGCGACGGCCTGCGAGAACGCATAGCCCGAGGTGCGCGCATCGGGCGGAACCAGTTCGACCATCGCCGCGACCTGCACGGAACTGTAGCTCGCGTAGATGAACGAGAACCAGATCTCGACGACGGCGAACTTGAACACGGTAGGCCCGTGAGCCAGCCACGCGAGCAGCGGCCAGGCCGTCGCGGCCGCGAGCAGCGTCACGACGACGAGCATCGTGCGCCGGTTCACGCGATCGGCCACGGCCGCCATGATCGGCAGGAACGCGAACACCACGAGACCGCCGAAGAAGAGCACGACGAAGCCGGCGGCTTCGCCGAGGTTCAGGCTCTTGATGAAGGTCGGCGCGTAGGTCGTGATGGTCTGCGACGTCACGGTCGCCATCGCGACCATGCCCATGCACAGCACGAGGGTGCGCCAGCCGGAGACGAGGTTCGTGCCGATTTCGGCGGCCGTCGGCATTTTCTGCTTGCGCGCGAACACGGCGGTTTCCGCAAGGCTCGATCGCAGCCAGAACAGCGCCGGCACGACGGCGCAGCCGAGCAATAGCGGCACGCGCCAGCCCCACGCGCTCAGCTCGCCCGGCGCGAGCAGAAGCAGCAGGAAAAAACCGGCCAGCGAGGCGAGCATGACCGAGAGCTGCTGGCTGCCGGCCTGCCAGCAGGTGTAGAACGCGCGCCGGTTCGGCGGCGCGATTTCCGCGAGATAGACGACCGAGCCGCCCAGCTCCGCGCCGGCCGAAAAGCCCTGCAGCAGGCGTCCGCAGAGCACGATGAGCGGCGCGGCGACGCCGATGCCCGCATAGGACGGCGTGCAGGCCACGCAGAGGATGCCGGCGGACATCAGCGCGAGCGAGAGGATCAGCCCCTTGCGGCGGCCGTGACGGTCGGTGTACGCGCCGATGACGATCGCGCCGATCGGACGCGCGAGGAAGCCGAAGGCGAAGGTCATCAGCGACATCATCAACGAGAGGTACTCGTTGTTGCTCGGGAAGTAGGTCTGCGCGATGTAGCGTGCGTAGTACCCGTAGATCATGAAGTCGTAGATCTCGAGGCCGTTGCCGGCCACGACCTGAACGACCGGCAGCAGGGCGCCGCGCGAACGCCGACCGCCGACCTCGCCGGCCGCGGCGGCCAGCCCTCCCGATGCGACAGCACTGTCTTCCACCATCTGTGTCTCCTTCGTTCAGTCCGTTCAGACCTGGCGGGCTCTGGCGGCCCCGGTTCCGTCCGTGCGCAGCCCGTTCGACCCGGCATCGCTGGCAGAACCCGCTTTTTATTATCAGACGTCCTATATCGTAGACATATCGTAGACCACGAATCGCGGGAAAGCGCGGTTTTTTCTCTGCGTTCCGCTTTTTTCTTCGTGCTTTCTCGTGGTGGAAAGAGGATGCCCGATCGGGCGACCAATGCACGACGCCAGGTTGTCGGACAACGTAATGTGCGTCTCCGACCCATTTTTTTCGGCCGTCCCCGGCAAGCCGAGGAATCGGCCGCCCTCATCTCCACGCGCTTCTTCCAGACGATCGCCCGATCCATATTCCGGATGACGAATGAATTATTCGTCGCCGCCGGCCATCGACTCGCCGCAACGGCTCGCAACCGGGCCCCGCCTTACTCCGCGACTTTATACAACCTTTTTATATCCGATCCCGTAGCCTTGTCTCCCGACCGGATCGGCCGCGACACGCCATGCCGCGGCCTCTCATCCCCGCTACAAACCTGGAGTTCAGAAGCATGAAAAAGTCCCTCCTGGCCTTCGCTGCCCTGCCGGGCGCCTTCGCCCTGTCCGCCCACGCGCAAAGCAGCGTGACGCTATACGGCGTCATCGATACGGGCCTCGCCTACGCCAGCAACCAGGGCGGCCACGGTAGCTGGCAGCAGGTCAGCGCCTCGACCGAAAACACGGTGTTCGGCCTCAGGGGTTCGGAAGACCTGGGCGGCGGGCTGCACGCCGTCTTCAAGCTGGAAAACGGCTTCAATGCGAACAGCGGCAGCCTCTACAACGCCGGCGATGCGTTCGGCGAACAGGCCTATGCGGGACTTCAGGACAACACGTACGGCACGCTGCTGATCGGCCGGCAGTTCGACACCTTCAACGACATGATGGGGCCGCTCGCCGCCGCCGGCGGCAGCTACGGCGGCAGCCTCGCCGCTCACCCGTTCGACAACGACAACCTCGCCGCAGATTCGATGAGCGTCAACGACGTCGTCAAGTACACGAGCAACGCCTACGACGGCGTCAGCTTCGAGGGCATGTACGCGTTCGGCAACAAGGCCGGAAACTTCGCGGACAACCGCGCCTGGGGCTTCAGCGCCGCGTATTCGAACGGTCCGGTCAATCTCGCGGCCGGCTATCTCGAACTGGGCGGCCCCGGCGGCGGCGCCGACGACGCCAACCCCGACGGCGCAGTCGCGCGCGACGACGGCAGCGCGGACTTCGTCGCGCAACGCCAGCGCATCTGGGGCGCGGGCGGCAACTACACGTTCGGCAAGGCGACCGTCGGTCTCCTCTGGACACACTCGCAAATCGGCGACATGGCCGACGTGTACGCGGGCGGCCTCGGTTACGCGGGGCTCGGCGGCAACCTGCGGCTCGACAACTACGAGCTGAACGCGCGCTATGCACTCACGCCGGCGCTGAGCATCGCGGGCGCCTATACGTTCACCGACGGCGCCTACGGCGACGGCGCCGCCAGCGCCTCGCCGGACTGGAATCAGTTCACGCTGCAGACGGACTACACGTTCAGCAAGCGCACCGACGTCTATCTCGAAGGCGTCTATCAGCACGTGCACGGCGGCCCGGCCGATTCCGTGCTCGACGACGCGATGATCAACACGCTGTCGCCGTCGTCGACGCAAACGCAGGTGGCCGTCGAAATCGGCCTGCGGCATCAGTTCTGATAATTCTGATCGCTCGAGGCTGCGCCGCCCGGGCCCGCGACGACCCGGGCCGGTTTCGCGTCAGGCCCGCCGCCGCGCGCGCGAGGCGGCCGCCTTCCCGGCTACCTTCTCGCCCGCCGGCGGCTCCGCTCCTTCGTCGGCGAAATGGCGCACGAAATCGCGCGCCAGCGCGCCGCCGCGGCCGATCCAGAAATCCCGGTCGGCAAGGCGCACGCGCGCGGCCACGCAGAGCATGTGATCGCCGGCCGCGGCGCGCGCGCGCTCCGCATCGCCGGCCACGATCGCCGCGAAAATCTTCTCGTGCTCGTCGCGCACCTGATGGACGAAGTCCATGCGCCGCGCCTCGTTGGCGCGCGTCACCTTGATCGCGAGACGAATCTGCTGCGCGAACATCTCGACGAAGCGGACCCAGTACGGGTTGCCCGTCGCGGCGGCGATGCGCAGATGGAACTGCACGTCCTCCTCCACGCCGTCGCCGCCCGCCGACACGACCTCCTCGATGCGCAGCAGCGCGTGCTCGATCTCGGCGAGCTGGCCCGGCGTGCGCCGCACGGCCGCGAGCGCCGCCGTTTCCGATTCGAGCCCGCGCCGCACCTCGGTCAGGTTCAGCAGCGACTGCACCGACTGCTCGGTCAGCGGATCGCCGAGCGCCGCGTCGGGCAGCCCCGTCTTGCTGACGAACGCGCCGCTGCCCTTGCGCGTCGTCAGCAGGCCGTCCGCCTTCAGGAGCGCGATGGCCTCGCGCATCACCGTGCGGCTCACGCCGAAGTGCTGCGCCATCGCGTGCTCGGACGGCAGCCGCGTGCCCGGCGTCAGGCGCTCGTCGCGAATCTTCGTCAGCAGCCGGTCGGCCACGCGCTCGCCCAGCGTGCCGGAGCGAAACGCGCCGGTCTCTTCGTCCGCGTCCGTTGCGACCGGCGGCGTCGAAGCGTTCATCGATAAAGTCCTCTGAAATGCATGTCCCGTGCGTTCATTGTACGTAAATAAAAACCCCCGTTGACAGCATTAGAACAACTTCATACCATCGATAACAGATTCTAGACAGGTTGCCGACCGTACCTCGTCCCCCCCCCCGCCGCGACCGGCGCACGGGACAGGCCGAGTCGCCCGACAGGAGACACGGGCGCCGCCGCTCTCGCGAGCCGCGGCCCCGCCGGCGGACGTTTCGCGCGAACGCGCGCCGGGCCGCAGAGGAGGAAGCGATGAGCTTCGTGGTCAACAACGTCCAGGTACTGTTCGCCGGGCTCGCGCTGGGGTCGATCTACGCGCTCGTCGCGCTCGGCTTCGTGCTGATCGTGCGGGCGACCAACGTCGTCAACTTCGCCCAGGGCGACTTCGCAATGCTCGGCGGCTTCGCGATGGTCGCGTTCCTCGGCAGCGGCCTGCCCTACTGGCTCTGCTTTCTGCTCACGCTGCTCGCGCTCGGCCTGTTCGGCATCCTGTTCGCGCTCGGCGTCTATTACCCGCTGCGCCACCGCTCGTTTCTGCCCGTCATCATCAGCACGCTCGGCGCGTCGATCTTCATGCAGAACGCCGCGCTCTACGTGTTCGGGCCGCAGCCGCGCGCGATGGGCCGGCTCTTCGACACGCCCGGCATCAACGTCGGCGGCGTGTTCATGGACACGCAGTACCTCTCCATCCTCGGTTTCACGGCGCTCGCCGTCGCGTTCCAGTACGTGCTGTTCGAGCGCACGCTGCTCGGCAAGAAGCTGCAGGCCACCTCGCAGGACAAGGACATGGCGCGCCTCGTCGGCATTCCCGTCGCCGGCATGATCGCGTTCACGTTCTTCTACAGCGCCGTGCTCGGCGGCCTCGCCGGCGCGCTCGTCTCGCCGATCCTGTTCGTCTCGATCGGCATGGGCTCGATCATCGCGCTCAAGGCGTTCGCCGCCGCCATCATCGGCGGGTTCGGCGACATCACGGGCGCCATCATCGGCGGCCTGCTGCTCGGCGTGGTCGAGAGCTTCGGCGCGCAGTACATCTCGGTCGCCTACAAGGACGCGTTCGCGTTCCTGCTGCTGTTCCTCTTCCTGCTGTTCAGGCCGCAAGGCATCTTCGGCGAAAAAATTTCGGAGAAGGCATGAACCGCCCGTCCGCTTCCGCCGCACCGGCATCGAACGCGGGCCGCGTTCCCGCGCGTCTCGTCCTGCCCTGCCTCGCCGCGCTCGCGGTCGCAGCCGCGCCGTTCGTCCTCACGCTGAGCCCCTACGTGCTCAACATCTTCATGCAGGCGGCGACCTACGCGATCGCCGTGCTCGGCATGACCATCGTGCTCGGCTATACCGGCCAGATCAACCTCGCCCAGGCCACGTTCTTCGGCATCGGCGCCTACGCGATCGGGCTCGGCACCGTGGTGCTCGGCCTGAACTTCTGGGTCTCGCTGCTGCTCGGCATCGCCGTCGCCACGCTGGCCGGCTTCGTGCTCGGCCTCACGACGCTGCGGCTCGGCGGCCACTATCTCGCGATGATCACGATCAGCTTCCAGCAGATCTTCAATCTCGTGCTCGTCAACTGGGCCAGCGTGACGCAAGGCCCGGACGGCGTGGCCGGCATCGCGCGCCCCTCGTTCTTCGGCTTGCCGCTCGACGACGACCGCTGCTACCTGCTGCTGTGCCTCGCGTTCCTCTACGCGGCCATCGCGCTCGTCTGGTGGCTGCCGCGCACGCGGCTCGGCCGCGCGATGCGGGCCGTGCGCGAGAACGAGCTGGCCGCCGAGGTGACGGGCGTCCACACGCTGCTCGTGAAGGTCGTCGCGTTCACGCTCGGCGCGGCGCTTGCCGGCGTGGGCGGCGCGTTCTACGCGGCGGGCTTCGCCTACATCAGCCCGGACAACTTCGATTTCTCGCGCTCGGTGGAATTCCTGACGATGGTGCTGCTGGGCGGCGCGGACTCGGCCTTCGGCGCCGTGTTCGGCACCGGCCTGCTGATCGTGCTGCCCGAGTGGCTGCGCTTTCTCAAGGACCTCTACCTCGCGGTCTACGGGCTCGCGGTCATCCTCATCATGGTGTTTTTGCCGGCCGGCATCTGGGGCCTCGTGCGCAGCCGGCTCGGCGCGCTGTTCGGCAAGGAACCCGCGGTCGACGTGGCGCGCATCGCGCCGCTCGAACTCGCGGTGCCGAACGCCGATGCCTCGCCGATCCTGAAGCTCGACGACGTGCGCAAGCACTTCGGCGGCGTGAAGGCCGTGGACGGCATTTCGCTCGAAGTCGCGCGCGGCACGGTCCATACGCTGATCGGCCCGAACGGCTCGGGCAAGACGACGACGCTGAACGTGCTCAACGGCATCTACCGCAGCAGCAGCGGCACGATCGTGTTCGACGGCACCGACATCACGGCGATGACGCCGCACCAGCGCGCGGGGCTCGGCATCGGGCGCACGTTCCAGAACATCCGCCTGTTCGCGTCGATGTCGGTGGTCGAGAACGTGATGGTCGGCGCGCAGCGCGCGAACAACCCCGTCGGCACGAGCCGCGCGGCGCTCTACGAGCGCGCGCTCTCGGCGCTGAAGTTCGTCAACATGGCCGAGCACGCGCACCGGATCGTGCGCAGCCTGCCCTACGGCCACCAGCGCCTCGTCGAGATCGCACGCGCGCTCGCCGGCCACCCGAGCTTCCTGCTGCTCGACGAGCCGGCCGCCGGCCTGAACCTGACGGAAAAGAAGAACCTCGGCGAACTGCTCAAGCGGCTCAAGGGCCACGGCCTCACCGTGTTCCTGATCGAGCACGACATCAGCCTCATCGAGCAGGTGTCGGACACCATCACGGTCCTGAACTTCGGCCGCAAGATCGCCGAGGGCGAGCCCGGCTACGTGCTGCGCCACCCCGACGTCGTGGCCGCCTACCTCGGGGAGAGCACCCATGCCCCTGCTTGAGCTCGAGAACGTCGCGAGCCACTACGGCCACGTGCAGGCGCTCGACGGCGTGTCGCTGCACGTCGAGGCCGGCGAGATCGTCACGCTGCTCGGCGCCAACGGCGCGGGCAAGAGCACGACGCTGCGCACGATCTCCGGGCTCATCGCGCCGACGCGCGGCGAGATCCGCTTCGAAGGCCGGCCGATCGCCGGCCTCGCGCCCGAGAAGATCGTGCGCATGGGGCTCGCGCACGTGCCCGAGGGCCGGCGGATCTTTCCGGGCCTGACCGTGCGCGAAAACATCATGATCGGCGCGTCGGCGCGCAGCAGCCTCGGCCGGCGCGGGCTGAACGCCGAGGCCGACGCGATGTTCGACGTCTTCCCCGACCTGAAGCGGCTCGAACACGCGCTCGGCTGGAGCCTCTCGGGCGGCCAGCAGCAGATGCTCGCCGTCGCGCGCGGCCTCATGTCGAAGCCGAAGGTGCTGCTGCTCGACGAGCCCTCGCTCGGGCTCGCGCCGATCATCGTCCAGCAACTGTTCGCGGCCATCCGCACGATCCGCGCGAACGGCACGACGGTACTGCTCGTCGAGCAGAACGCGAACATGGCGCTCTCGGTCGCCGACCGCGGCTACGTGCTCTCGACCGGCCGCGTGCTCGTCGAGGGCGCGCCCGCCGAACTGCTCGGCAACGAAGACGTGCGCGCCGCCTATCTGGGCGGCGCGCACGCGGTGCCCGGCTGAACCAGGCGATACGCGCCCGGCCGACCCGCGTCGAGCGGCGCCGACCCGGCACGGCGAAGGCGGACAGTCGCGCGAGGTCGACGCAACGAACGCATACGCGGACATCCGCACACATCACGCACAGGAGAAGTCGAAGATGGAAAAGATCGCAATCGTCGGCGCCGGGCTCATCGGCTGCGCATGGGCCTCGGTGTTCGCGCGGGCCGGCCACGCGGTGACGCTGTACGACGTCGATGCCCATGCGCTCGCGAACGCGCGCGCCGCTATCGAGGCGGGTCTCGCGAAGCAGCGCGCGTTCGGGCTCGTCGCTGAGGAGCCCGCTGCCATCGTCGGGCGCGTGAGCGTCACGCCCTCGCTCGAAGAAGCGATGCGCGGCGCGGACTTCGTGCAGGAAAACGTGCGCGAGACCGTCGACGCGAAGCAGGCGATCTACGCGAGACTCGACGCGCTGGCCGGCCCCGACACGCTGCTCGCCAGTTCCACCTCGGGCATCCCGGCCTCGAGCTTCACGGCCGACCTCAAGGGCCGGCACCGCTGCTTCGTCGGCCACCCGATCAATCCGCCCTCGGTCGTGCCGCTCGTCGAACTCGTGCCGGCACCGTGGACCGACGCCGCCGTCATCGAGCGCGCGCGCGACCTCTATGCGCGCGCGGGCCAGGTGCCCATCGTCGTGCAACGCGAGATACAGGGGTTCATCGTCAACCGTCTGCAGGGCGCGCTGCTGGCCGAGGCGTTCCGGCTCGTCGAGGACGGCTACGTGAGCGGCGCCGACGTCGACAAGGCCATCAAGGACGGGCTCGGCCTGCGCTGGGCCTTCATGGGACCGCTGGAGACCATCGACCTGAACGCGCCCGGCGGCATCCGCGACTATTGCGGCCGCTACGGCCCGCTCTACCACGACATCGCGAAGCAGGCCGTGCCGCGCGTCTGGAACGACGCGCTCGTCGGCAAGCTCGAGCAGGAACGCCAGGCCGAGCTGCCGCCCGGCGAGCGCCAGGCGCGCCAGGCCTGGCGCGACGAACGCCTGATGGCGCTCGTCGCCCACAAGCGCGACGCGCGCGCCAGGTGAAGTGAAGCGACGCGCCGGCCGGCTTCGCGCGCGTCGCAGCATCACGAGCAGTCCGACAACACCACAAGGAGACAAGCAATGAACAAAAGACTGTCCTGGTTGACCCTCGCGGCCTCGGCCGCCCTGGGTCTCGCCTCGTTCCACGCGTTCGCCGCCGATCCGATCCGCTTCGGCATGGTGACCGAAAACACCGGCCCGAACTCCGAATCGGGCGCCTACCAGCAAAACGGCGCAAAGCTTGCCATCGACGAGATCAACCGTGCCGGCGGCGTGCTCGGCCGCCAGATCCAGTTGAGCGACGAGGACAACCAGAGCACGAACCCGGGCTCCGTCCTCGCCATCTCCCGACTCACGAGTTCGGGCAATCTCTCCGCGCTGATCGGCACCGTGCGCAGCACGCAGATCCAGGCCATCTCGCCGACCATCCTGCGCGCGCGCCTGCCGCTCATCATGGGCGGCACCGACGTGAGCCTCACGCACACGCACAACCCGTGGATCTTCCGCGCGCGGCCCAACGACGGCTACTCCGCGCGGGTCATCGCTGACTACGGGCTCAACACGCTCAAGCTCAGGAAGTGGGCGATCGTCTACTCGACCGACGCGTTCGGCAACGGCGGACGGGACAACCTGAGCGCCGCGCTCAAGGCCGCCGGCGTCACGCCCGTCGTCACCGAGGGCTTCGCGAGCAACTCGCAGGACTTCACGCCGATCGTGCTCGCCATCAAGAACTCGGGCGCCGACGTCATCTCGACCTACATCGCCAACTCGACCGACGTCGCGATCTTCGGCAAGCAACTGCGGCAGCTAGGCGTGAAGACCGCTTGGGTCGGCTCGCCTTCGGTCGCGACGGCGACGGCCATGGAACTGGCCGGCAACGCGCTCTACGGCACCTATTCGGTTTCGGACTTCTCGCCGGGCGCGAGCCCCGAGGCGCAGGCCTACGCGGACAAGTACCGCGCCGCCTACAAGATGGACCCGGACTTCTATTCGGCCTGGGCCTACGACGCGGTAAAGCTGCTCGCGCTCGCGATCCGCAACGCCAACAGCGCGCAGCCGGCGGACATCGCGCGGGCGCTGCATGCGATCAAGGGCTACCGGGGCGTCGAGGGGACCTACTCGTTCGACGCGAACGGCGACGGCCTGCACGGCTACAACATCGTCAAGAACGACAACGGCAAGATCGTCTTCGTCAAGCACATCGACTTCGCGTCGCCCTGACCGACGCATCGTGCCGATGCGGCCGGCCGGCGAGGCGGTGCCTGCGCGACGCGCGTTGCGCGGGCACCGCCGGATATAGCGAGTCGTGCAGAATAAAAAGCGCGCCGCTCATGCCGACGTGGACGCGGGCGCGGCCGACCGGGCCGCGATCAACCCGCGCACCTTGTCCACGTCGGCCGGCGTCGCCGGGTTGTAGACCACCATGCTGAGATCGGGCCGGCCGTCGACGGCAAAGGCCGAATACTCCATCGCGAGCAGCCCGACCTGCGGATGCCGCAGATGCTTCGTCCCCTCGCCGTAAGCTCGCACGTCGTTGTCGCGCCATATCGCGTCGAACTCGGGGCTCTTGCCGCAGAGTTCCTCGACGAGCGCCTCGACGGTCTTCGAGGCCCCGGCGCGCGCGGAATCCGCGCGAAACGCCGCCACCGCGAATCGCGCGACGCTCTCCCAGTCGAGTTGCACGGATCGCGTGTGAGGGTCGAGAAAGATCCGGCGCAGGATGTTGCGCTGGTCGGACGCGAACGTGTCGTAGCCGAACACCGCGGCGGCGGCCCGGTTCCAGGTGACGAGGTCCCAGGTGAACGTCTTCACGAAGGCGGGACTGAACTCGAGCACGTCGAGCAGATGCTGCAGCCTCGGCGAAATGCCCGAGGCCGCTTCGTAGCGCGCCTCCGGCGCGCGGCCCAGCGCGAGCAGAAACAGGTGCTCGCGCTCGACGCCCGTCAGCATCAGCGCGCGGGCGATCCGCTCGAGCACGTCGGCCGACGGCGCGCCGCCGCGCCCCTGCTCGAGCCACGTGTACCAGGTCGCGCTGACGTTGGCGCGCTGCGCGACCTCCTCGCGCCGCAGCCCCGGCGTGCGGCGCCGCGCCATCGGGAAGCCGAGCGCCGCCGGGTCGAGCTTCATGCGGCGATCCTTCAGATAACTGCCAAGCGGGTTGTCGTTCGTGGGTGCCACGCTCATCCTGTTATTCCTTATACCTCTATAACGTCACTACTTTACCCGGATAAGCCGTGAGCGGAAAGTCACTTCCGTTCTCAACGTTCGGAGGGTTTCACAATGCGCATCTTTCTAACCGGCGCCACCGGATTCATCGGCTCGGCCATCGTCCGCGAATTGAAGGCCGCAGGACACTCGGTGCTCGGCCTCGCCCGCTCCGACGCGGCCGCCGCCTCGCTCGCCGCCGAAGGCGTGGACGTCCATCGCGGCTCGCTCGAGGATCTCGACAGCCTGCGTCGGGGCGCCGCCGCCGCGGACGGCGTGATCCACACGGCCTTCATCCACGACTTCTCGAACTTCAAGGCCAACTGCGAAATCGACCGCCGCGCGATCGAGGCGCTCGGCGCCCCGCTCGCCGGCTCCGGCCGTCCGTTCGTCGTCACGTCCGGGACCGCGCTCCTCGCCTCGAGCCAACTCGCCGAGGAGCAGACGACGGCGCCGTCCAACTCGTTCCCGCGCGTGGCGTCGGACGAAGCCGCGGCGGCGCTGGCGGCGCGCGGCGTACGCGTCTCGGTCCTGCGCCTGCCGCCGTCGGTCCACGGCACGGGCGACCACGGCTTCGTGCCCACGCTCGTCGGCACCGCGCGCGAGAAGGGTCTCTCGGCCTACATCGGCGAAGGGCTCAACCGCTGGCCCGCCGTGCACCGGGTCGACGCGGCCCGGCTCTACCGGCTCGCGCTCGAAAAAGGCGTGGCGGGCGCCCGGTATCACGGTAATGCCGAAGAAGGCGTGCCGTTCAAAGACATCGCCGCCGTAATCGGCCGGCGCCTCGGCGTGCCGGTGGTCAGCAAGACGCCGGAGGAAGCCGCCGAACACTTCGGCTGGTTCGCGCATTTCGCCGCGATCGACAACCCGACGTCGAGCCGCTGGACGCGCGAGCAACTCGGATGGCAGCCCACACAGCCCGGCCTGCTGGCCGATCTCGACCAGAACGCCTACTTCGGCTGACGAGACAGGCGGGCCGCGCGCGGACGCATGGTCGCACTCCGCTCGCGACCCGCCGGATTCCGCGCCTACACGGCCACGCGCCGCACGACGCCGTAGCCCGCCACGGTCGCGGCCGCCATCTCCGCGACGGCCGCGAGTTCGGCCTCCTTCGCGCCGTCGCGCGCCTGCACCGACATCCCCTGAACCACCGCGCCGACGTAGCGGGCAAGCGCCGCCGCGTCGGTGTCGGAGCGCAGCTCGCCCGCCCCGATCGCGCGCCGGACCCTCGCCTCGAACGCGGCGATCGTGGCGCCGCGCAACCCCGCGACGTGCGCGGCAATCTCCGCGTGCTCGGCCGCGCACGTCAGCACGCCCGTCGACACCATGCAGCCGCGCGGCCGGCCGCGCCGGCAAAACGCCCTCGCCGACTCGCGCAGCAGATTGCCGAACGCCGCTACGGCCTCCGGCTCCGCCTGGAACGATTCGAATATCGCGCCGCCGACACTGGTCCGATAACGGTCCAGCGCCTCGCGATACAGATCAGCCTTCGAGCGAAACGCCGCATAGAGGCTTTGCGGCGTGATGCCCATCGCCCCGGTCAGGTCGGCGATGGACGCCCCTTCGTAGCCGTACTTCCAGAACGTCCGCATCGCATCGGCCAGCGCGGCATCGCGGTCGAAACCGCGCGGCCGGCCGCGGGAACGCGCCGGCATCGGACTATTTTTCATAACGATCACTCTTGAAATTAATCCGGCATCCGCGTAGATTTCCGGAACGGTCATTGTGATTATAGGAGATTCCCCGTGTCTGGCTCCCCCGCTTCACCCGCGCGCTCCGCCGCGCTCGACGCCGCCATCGACAGCGCGCTTGCCGGGCGGCGCCTTGTCGGCGCCGTCGTGCTCGTCGCGCGAGACGGCGAACCCGTCTACCGCCGCGCAGCCGGTTTCGCAGACCGCGAGGCCGGCACGCCGATGCGCGAGGATGCGATCTTCCGGCTGGCGTCGCTGACCAAACCGATCGTCTCGACCGCCGCGCTGCGGCTCGTCGAGCGGCGCGTACTTCGACTCGACGCGCCGGTCACGCAATGGCTGCCCGCCTTCCGGCCCCGGCTCGCCGACGGCAGCGAGCCCGTCATCACGATCCGCCATCTGCTCACGCATACGGCGGGGCTCACCTACGGCTTCCTCGAACCGGAGACGTCCGCGTGGCACGCCCACGGCGTGTCGGACGGGCTCGACGACGCGGACGTCGACCTCGACGAAAACCTGCGCCGGCTTGCCACCGCGCCGCTGTCTTACGCGCCCGGCAGTGCGTGGCGCTATTCGCTCGCGATCGACGTGCTCGGCGCGGTCGTCGCGGCGGCCGGTGGCCGCCCGCTACCGCAGATGATCGACGAACTGATCGCCGAACCGCTCGGCATGACCGATACCGGCTTCGTCGTGCCGGCCGGCCAATCGGCACGCCTCGCCGCGCCTTACGGCGACGCCGTCCCCGAGCCCACCCGCATGCCCGCGCACGCCGAACTCGCGCATCCGTCGTCGGGCGGCATCCTTTCGTTCGCTCCGGGCCGCGCGCTGAACCCGTCGGCCTGGCCGTCCGGCGGCGCGGGCATGGTCGGTACGGCGAGCGATTTCCTGCGGCTGCTCGAATGCCTGCGCAAGGGCGGCGACGGACTGCTCGAAACGCAGACCGTCGCGCAGATGACGACCGACCAGGTCGGCGTCCAGCCCGAGACGATCGGCCCCGGATGGGGCTTCGGCTACGGTGCGTCGGTGCTCGTCGATCCGGCCGCCGCCGCGACGCCCCAATCGCCGGGTACGTTCGCGTGGGGCGGCGCGTACGGACATAGCTGGTTCGTCGATCCGCGGCAGGCGCTGAGCGTCGTCGCACTGACCAACACCGCGTTCGAGGGCATGTCCGGCCGGTTCACGCTCGACGTGCGTGACGCCGCCTATCGTTCATAGGTTCATGAGCCGCGCGCCCGGCACAACCGCTCCGGCAGGACGAGGAGACAAAACCGGCAGGCCTGCGAGGGTTTTTATTTCTCGTGTAGCATGACTTTTCGGGTGACCGGAGGATTCCGGACGCGAATCTGCCCGCACCCGGCGTCTGGAACGAGCGGAAGGAGTCGGACATGGATGCTCAACAGGTGATCGATCTCGCGAGCGCGGCGGGTCTCGCACTGCATCCCCGCGGCGACACGCTGGAGATGGTCGGGCCCGCCGGTTCGCGCGACGCGCTGCGCGCGCTCGTGGCCGAGCACCAGTACGAGATCATCGATTACCTGCGGAATGCGCCATGTCGTCCGGTGCGCTCCGGACCGCCTGCCGGAGAGCTGGGTAAAGCGCGAAGAGCGCGCGCCGAACTGATCCGGTTGATCAAGGCGCTGGCGGCCGCCGAAGGATGGCGGGACGAGACGCGCGAGCGCGTGCTGTCCGTCGCGAGCCGTCAGCCGGCGTCGACGCTGGCCCCCGATTTGGTGCACTTCGCGGAGCGGCTTCGGGGAGTAGAGGCGGCGCGGTAGGCGAACCGAATGATTTCGCGGCCGGGTCTCGCCGCCCGGTACCGTTCGCGTTGCCTGGGCGCTACTCCCACTCCGCCACACCGTGGTGATGCGAGCAGGTCCCGGCGTGATGCTGGCTGAAACTGTACGTGCCGTCCCCGCACTTCGCCGTCGCGCCGACGGGCACCTTGCCGTTGCGCGAATGCGCCGGCGAGTGCACCACATGCCCCTCGCGGTTCACGTAATGGCCGTGCTCCTGCAATTGGGATTCGTCGGGAGACGGCTGGCCGGCGTGAGCCGTGCCGGTGACGGCCAGCAGTGCCGCCAGACTGGTGCATCGAATGAGGGCGAATATTCTCGCGGCCACGCGGCCGTTTTTCATGTGGCTCTCCGCCATCTCCTTCCTCCGTCTTTTTCTTTGTCTTGCGGGGCATGCCCGACACGAACCCGTCGGGCATGCGGAACGTCGTGCTACACGAGGCGGCGCGGCCGATCAGCTTCTTGTGCCGCCCTCAGGAAAACATACCCGCAATCCCGGAGTACAAGCCAAGGCCGACCGTCACGACGATCAGCATGCAAGCCACCCACCCGTAACCCTTCCCCAGTCGATACGACTCGGGCAGACGCCGGGCGAGCAGATACAGGAAACCGAGGACGATCGGCAGCAGCAGCGCGTTCATCACCTGCACGCCGACGCCCAGCGAGACCAGGTTCGCACCGGAGCCCGTGATGAACGCAGCGGCGATCAGCACCAGCGTATAGGTGGCGTAAAACCACGGCGCCTCGCGCGGCTTGTGCTCGAGCGTGTGCCGATACCCCAATATTTCGCCCAGTGCGCGCGCCGCGGTCAGCGTCACGACGATCGCGGCCACGAGCGCCGCGCCGACCATGCCCATGCCCATGCCGAACAGCAGCTTGCCGCTCTGCACGCCGAGGAACGGCGTGATGGCGTCGCCGATCTGCTGCACGGTGTCGAGCGGCCTGTTCGAGCCGGAACGCGCGAGCGTCGCCCCCGTGACGATCAGCACCGCCGACATGATCAGTTGGGTCAACACCGCGCCGATCGCGGTGTCCCACCGGGCGGCGCGCAAATCTCCGGGGCCGAGCCTCTTCTCCACCACGGCCGACTGCTGATAAAACACCATCCACGGCATGATGACCGCGCCGATGTTGGCCGACAGCAGGAACAGATAGTCGTGGTTGCCGAGCGGCATGTCGACGAGCTGGGCGCGCACGGTCGCAACGTCGGGATGGGCGCGCCAGGCCACCACGAGGAACACCAGTTCGAAAGCGCCGAGCAGAAGGGCGACCCGCTCTACCGACAGGTACGACCCGGTGTAAACCATCCAGGACAACCCGACGACCACGACCGTCAACGTCAGCCAGGAGGGAATGCCGTACATCAGGCCGACGCCGGCCAGCCCGCTCATTTCCGATAGCAGCGCACCGAGGCAGGCGAGCATCAGCGTGCCCACCGACAGCCACGCCCAGCGCAAACCGAAATGATGTTTGATCAGATCGCCGTGACCCTTGCCGGTGACGACGCCGAGGCGAACGGTCAGTTCCTGAATGATGAACAGGACGGGAATGAGGAGCAGTTGCGGCAGCAGCAGCCGGTACCCCCATTGGGCACCGCTTTGCGCCGCGGTGATGACGCTGCCGGCATCCGTGTCGGCCAGCATCACGACCACCCCCGGGCCTACGACAGCGAGCGCCCTGAGCCACCAGCGCGACGGCCGGGCAGGTAGGGGTAAACTCATCGGGAACAGTGAGAATAAGAACTATTATAAAAATGAGATAGTGGCGCAGAACGGGGGGAGCGTCAAGACTGGGCTTCCCCCTGACAAGCCTGCACGCAACACAGGGCCGGGCTAACGACTGCGTCCCCCCCCGGCAGACCGAACTACCACCGATACTCGTCAATTTCGACTACGCCGCCCAGGAATTCCATCATCGCGCGGATGTCGTCAGGCACGTCGGGCACGCGGTCGCCGGTCGCGTTGTCCCAGTAGCACCAAAACCGCGCCTTGACCCCTTCGCGCTCCAGCAGTTCGCGAAGGCCCGGCCGCGTGAGGTTCAGTCGGTCTGTCAGATAGCGCAGGTGCGGTTCGAGTGCGTCGCTGTGAACGAATGGTTTGCTGCCGAAGCCCCACAACCTGACCCTACCTGGCGTGCGGCTGATCCTGCCGGATGGCGTAATAAAGGGCTCACCCTTCGTAATGGCCGTATCCGGTTTGACGTCAAAGTAGTCGGTCCAGAACGCAGGCACCACCGAGTCACCCATGACATGAAACGTTGCGTGCGCGAGTTGACGGTCTGTCATCGGCAATCCTGATCCTTGGTCCTGTTAATTGGCCCAATCGTGGAAGTTCGCGACGAAATTTCCATTGAAGTAGACATCGCCGTTGTCGTGCCAAATGACGTTATCCGCTGGTCCAAGGCCATTGTCGGGTTTGAAGCAATGCAGGATGTCGTCGAATGTTTTTGGGTCGCTATTCCCGTTCACGATTTGCCCATGAATAAGGGTGGAACGGGAGCCTACAAATCGACATCGACGCCGACTATATCAAGTCCCCATTTTGACATCTGAAGGATTACTTATAATTCCTGCACGTCGTCAAGCCCGACATCATTGAAAACGATCAGCGGACACTGAATCCAGACGACGGATTCAAGAATCAGGCGCACTTTTCCGATGTGTCGACTGGCGAGATCGAGAGCATCCTGTGCCACATCAGCGTCAGCCGTGAGCGCTTCGACCCGTCGCGCAGCAGGTGACGCGATTACGGGCAGTCGAAGGTCCTGTGAGCAACGCTACCGGGTGACCGGCGGGATACCGGCGTCGACGAACCGTGACGCTTGTTCGACGACCGCCTCGACCATGAATTGAAGCCGCGTCCGGTCAAGCCAAAGCCGGTCAGCCGCCGTCACGGCATACGCGTCTCGCCATGACGGCGACCACTCACGATTGAATTGCCGGACATGGTCAGGCACGTCGGGCTGAATTGACGCTCGCCACCGGCAACCCGCCAACGATCCATGACCACCTCGCCGATGCCTGACCCAATCCCGTTTCATGCCGCTTCATGCCGCTTCGCGGCCTTCCTTCCAATGCCCGATGCCCTCGGTCACCGCGTAGTAGACGATGACGAGGCCGGCCAGCGGATCGGCCCACCACCAGCCGGCAAGCGCATTCAACGCAACGCCGGCCAGCACGGCCGCCGCCAGCAGCGCATCGATCACCGTCACCCGCGATTCGGCGATCAGCACGGCATTGCCGAGGCGACGCCCGACCACGCGCTTTCCCCTTGCGAGCAGCAGCATCGCCATCACGGTTGCGGCGAGCCACGCCGCGCCGACCGGCGAAGGCGCGGGACGCCCGCCCACGGCAAACACGTACGCCGTCCCGATCACGACATACGCAGCCAGCGCCAGAAACGCCGCCCCGATCAACCGCAGCGCAAGCTTCTCCTTGCGCCCGCCGGCACCTGTCAGGTGCCACACGACGACCATCGACGCGAAAATCTCGATCAGGGAATCCAGCCCGAAACCGGCAAGCGCCACCGATCGCGCGGCCAATGCGGCCATACCCACCACGACGACGCCGACCACATTCCAGCCAAGCGTGACGTATTCGAGTAACAGCCCCTGACGCAACAGCACCCGGTTATCCGGACCGTCGATGGTGTGGGTGGAGGGGCCGTCGGACATATCCGCCATGAATGGTCGCTCGCTCGATAAAAATAGGATCTGGCGCGAAGCGCCCGTCATGCGGGCGCGCTTCGCACGGGAAGCGGCTTTCTTGACCGGGTGCAGCGAAACGACGGTCATCGGCTGCCCGACCATCGGACCGCCCCGCCTCCCGGTTATCCCGCAACCCGAAATCGATTATAGTATACCCCCTATGGGTATATAGGAGACGCCGTGAGTCATACCGTTCGAGAGAAACAGAAGTTGCTGAACCGGGTTCGCCGCATCAAGGGGCAGGTCGAGGCTATCGAGCGCGCGCTGGAAGACGAAAGCGGTTGCGACGAGGTCATGCAACGAATCGCCAGTTGCAGGGGCGCGATGAATGGTCTGCTGGCCGTGGTGCTCGAGGACCACATTCGCACGCATCTGGTCGATGCGGAGAGCGGCAAGGATCATGACGGCGGCAGCGCGACCGAACTGCTGGTCGAGGTCGTGCATAGCTACTTCAAATAAGAGACCGGCATGAGCGACTTCAGCGATGCCGCATTCGGCGCGGGGCACGACCACGTTTTCCTCGGTGCCGCCCACAAGGAAAACGAACGCCGCACATGGGCGGTCATCGCGCTGTGCAGCGCGATGATGGTCGCGGAAATCGTTGGCGGAAGCGCGTTCGGTTCGCTGGCACTGGTGGCCGACGGCCTGCACATGTCCACCCATGCGGGAGCGATGCTGATTGCCGCGCTGGCCTACACCTACGCACGCAGGCACGCAAACGATGCCCGCTTCGTGTTCGGGACGGGCAAGCTCGGCGACCTGGCGGGATTTTCGAGCGCCATCGTGCTCGCGATGATTGCGCTGCTGATCGGATACGAAGCCGTCGCGCGCTTCCTGTCGCCGGTGCCGATCCGTTTCGGAGAGGCCATTCCCATCGCCGTGCTCGGTCTGCTGGTCAACCTCGCCAGCGTATGGCTTCTGGGCGGAGATCATCACGGGCACAGCCACGGCCATCATCACGGTCACGATCATGACGGGCACGGTCACGACGAAGAGCCCAGGAAAATTCTCTCCCAGTCCGGCATGCTCGACGTATCGATCTTCGAGAACGGCGTGCCGCCGGTATTCCGGCTCGCCCCCGCCACCGCGGGGTCGTTGCCTGGCACGCCCGTTTCGGTGACCACGGTCCGTCCGGACGGCACGCGCCAGATATTCGCCATGCTGGACCGGGGCGGATACCTGGAATCGGGGGAAGAAATTCCGGAGCCGCACGAATTCAAGGCGATCGTCCTGCTCGACGGCAACGAGCACGAATTCGAATTCGAGGAGCACGAGCACCATGGCCCGCACGATGCCGCCACGCGGGACCACAACATCCGGTCGGCCTACCTGCACGTCATGGCCGATACGGCCGTATCCGTACTCGCCATTGTCGGGCTCGTCCTGGCGCGACTGTTCGGATGGCTCTGGATGGACCCGCTTGCCGGCATCATCGGCGCACTGGTCATCGCAAACTGGTCCTACGGGCTGATGCGCGATACCGGGGGAATCCTGCTCGACGTGAACCCGGACCGGCGTCTTGCCGACAGCGTTCGCCGGGCGATCGAGGCGGACGGCGACCGGGTCGTCGATCTGCACGTCTGGCGGCTCGGCCCCGGCCATATGAGCGCCGTGGTGTCCGTCGCCACTGACCGGTCGAATCGGGACTCGCGTTTCTATCACGCAATCCTGCAGCGCCTCAAGGGCCTGTCGCATATCACGGTGGAAGTGCTGCGGCCCGCAGCCCTCAACTGAAACGGTGCGATGAAGCGCGAGCCGGCGACTCGATTACCGGACCATCGACGACCGTTCGCGCTTCCGCGTGCGGGCCGTCCATGCCCCGGACTCACGCGGACATCGCCGGCATAAAGAACCCGCGAAGCGCTGCGCCATCGCGGGTTTCAGGATTTTCCCGGAAATCTGTACGCCTCGACTCGACACCACCTGTGCGCCGTCGCACGGAACGCCGCGAAGCCTTTTGCGAAATTGACAGGGCAAACGCGTACGAAGTGGAGAGGCAAGCGATGAGTCGTATAAGCCGGGTGCTAACCGTGGTTTCGATATCGGTTCTGTCAATGCTGATTGCCGCGGCAAAACCTGCATCGACCGCCGTTTCGGTGTCGGCACCGGCGCCAGCCCCGAGCCATGCTCCACATGCCGGCGACATCGATCTGACAGGATACACACTGACCTTCGAAGACAACTTCGATCGTCTGAGCGTCGCTACCCGCTCGCCCAAAGGCAGTGCAACCTGGCTTCACATTCCGCCCTACGGACCGGCCTCAAACTACTCCGCTTCAAGGTGGGATAGCCGCGCACTCAGTGTTTCGGGGGGCGTTTTGTCCATCAAGGCATACGTGGACCCGGCCGGCACCTGGCGTTCCGGCAATCTCTCCTCGATGGACGAAACCGGCCAGGGATTTGCGCAACGCTACGGATACTTCGAAGTCCGCGCCAGAATGCCGGCGTCCGGTACGGGTTCCTGGCCGGCATTCTGGCTGCTGAGTTCGACGTCCATCAACAACACGTCGGGGAAAAAATTTTCGGAGATCGATATCTTCGAGTGGTACGGCAACACCTACACGGATAATCGCGCCGTCATTCAGGAAGCGACGCACAACTGGGCTTCAGGCGGCACGCGTAGCGAAGGGGCGCAGTTCTACTCGCCCGCCACGCCGATGCCGGACGGAGCGAAGCCCTGGAGGCGCTACCATATCTATGGCTGCCAGATTGACCCTGTGCACATCACCTGGTATATCGACGGCATCCAGACCAATCAGATCCCGACTTCAGATGCCGCAGACTATATGACGGGGCCTTATTACATGATGCTCGACTACGCGCTGGGCGGCGGTTGGCCCGTAGACAAAGTGGTCGACGGTTCCACGTTCGATATCAATTGGGTCCGCGTCTACGCGTTACCGGCGTCGGTCGGCCGATCCGGATAAGCGATGCAGAAATATCGCGAGGCGTAGCGTTACGGCACGGGCTTTGAGATTTTCCCGGATCTATCCGGATGGAGAGTTGGTGCGGGGACCGGACTCGAACAAATCAGGTTGATCCTTTACTGTCAACAATCTGGCAATATCAGGCTAGAGAAGTACCACCGAAAATACCACCAGAGGATGACCGCTATGGTCAGCGGCTCGGTGAATTTGGGCAGTCCACCCTACCCGCATACCGCAGTTGCTGGCGGGTTGCGCGAAAACAACACTCGCCAAAATTGGCGCAGCCTCATTCGCCTTCCGCATGTCGACGCACGCGCGTGGCAGTTTTCAGATCCTGATTTCTGATCGGGAAGTCACTCGGCTGCGGTGGGGTGCCAGCACCAGTGCAAACACCATGCGAACCCTGCGAACTGTTCGCCCTGTTCGCACTCGTGTTCGCATCCCTTGTTCGCACTGCTGCTCACAGCCGGCGCAGCGCCCTTCGCATTGCCTTCACGCCAGGCAGTGCCGATGAGCGACGGGTCGAGCGTTCCATCGTCGAAAGCCTTGACCCGCGCCTGTTTGAGCGCCCTTCGAACCGGCGTGTCCGAAACGCACTCGCGGCGCGCGAACTCGCGAATCGAGATGCCTTCAGCCATCTGTCGACGCCCTTGCGATCCCGGAAAGTGCGAACACCTTTTGGCCCCTATAGCTGGTCACAAAACGCGGCGGGCAATGCCCGTAGGGATTCTCGCCCCAGGAGGGACCCACGCGGCCGCCAGACTCCCGAGAGGTGCTCCAATCTGGCGCCGCACCGGACTTAATCAGGGCCAATGTTGACCGCGATGGCGCTCCGCCGGGTGGGCTTGTGCTGATAACTCCGGATAATCGTACTGGCCTTGCGTGGCAACGGTTTGTTGCGAGCATTTGCCACTTTCCTGCCGCTGTACCTCCGCCAGCCTAAGGCACTCGACCACGGATGCGCGCGTGTAGCTGCCACGGATCAGAGCATCGATCTGGAGATCGCGAAAGCGCTCTATGGCAAAGGGGGTGGCCAAACTGACCCCGTTCGGCAAGGAGATCAGCCACATGGCGGTCGCTGAAGCCGAGACGAGCTGCGATTTCCTGCGCCGTCAGCCGGACGCCCGTTTTTGCCAACCGCGTTTCAAACGCGAGTGGGCCAAACTCCGAGAGATCGCGCTCTATGGCAAAGGGGGTGGCCAAACTGACCCCCTTTGGAATTCAGGACTGCACCGGCGGGCAAATGCAACCGCCAATTTAGGGTACAGCCATGTACCACCGCCCCGGCCGGGCTGCCGTTGAATCAAATACCCAGAATCCGGGTATGTAAGAGGAACGAAACGTCCGTTACTCTACAATCGTCACGAATTTCAAATCTGAGTAATTAATCTGTGGTCGGCGCGAGCCCCGTACGTCGCGCGATTGTCTGCTGAGCTTGGACGGCGAGGTCCACATTGACTTCGAGATAGCCGATGGTCGTGAGCGGATCTTTGTGGCGCATGAGCCGCTGCACTGTCTGGACGGGAATGCCGGCTTCACTGAGGAGGGTCCCGAAGGTGCCGCGCAGTCGATGCGCCGTGAGACCCTGCACGTCGCACCGAACGTTGGCTGATCGCATGGCCCGGCGTGTGAAGCCGGGGCAGCATGCGCAGCCACGCCGGTTCGTCACAATCAAGCCGCCCGTTTTTCGCAGCGGTGCGAGATAACTGACGAGCCATGCGGGCATCGGAAGAGCGACTGCCTCACGGCCTTTGGTGCAGCCGGGCGTGTAAGTGCAGCGTTCCCAGTCGATCCACTCCCAGCGCGCAGTGATTGTTTCCGACTCGCGCAATCCAAGCCCGAACATCAGGCGAACAGCGACCGCCGCTGCACGAGACCGGATCGAATAGACGTCGACCGCATCAAGCCACGCCGTGGTGACTGAAAGCGGAAGAATGGGCCGCGGCTTCTTCTGGATCCGGACCGTACGGATTTCCCACGGAACGCCTGCGATGAGATGCCGGCGTACGGCCCATCGAGCCAGCACCTTGAGCAGGCGTAGCCAGCCGTTCGTACTCGACTGTGCATGGGTCGAACGGTGCATCAGCATCGCTGCCTCGACGCGAGGTGTCGTGAGCTCGTCGAGCCGCAGGGGCGCCAAGCCGTACAGATGAAGGCGTAACAACTGGTCCATGGAACGCAAATAAGCATGGCTGACGATGAGCTCGTGATGCGTCATCCATTCCTTGCCCAACTCTTTCAGCGTTTTCGCGCCGCTTGGCCGCGTGCTTTCGCATACTGCGCGCCATGCCTTGTTCGCAACTACCTCGGCGCGCCGCTGGTTCGTTTCGTGAGTCGACCGCTGGACTCGCTTTCCGTCGAGCTGGAAGCGGTAATGCCAGATTCGTTTAACTCGAAAGAGCTTCATGCTGGTAAGGTGCTCCACGCCCGCCGCCAAGTCAGTCCGAGGAGACCAAGAGTAGACTGATGTGACAGTACCGCGTCGCGGAGCTGCCGGTGTTTTTTCCCACCGCCGGCTGGGGGCCGAACGTTCATACGGTCTTGTTCGGCGTCGAGGTCGTGATCGTGCTGCTGCCGGGTTGCACGTTCTCGACGTCGTGATCGTGCTCGTCATGTGCAGCGCGCAGCTCGGCGAGCGTGCTACTTTGCGTGTCGCAGTTGTCGACGATGTCTCCGGTGCACTCGAAGACCGGCGTGACTGCGCGGATCCTCGTGGCCGCGTTGATCGTTACCGTCGTCGCGTTGTCGATCTCCACCGTCTGCCCGTTCGCGTTGACCTTGATTCCGCCGCCGGCCGTCAGGTAGATCTGCTTGCCGTCGAGCGAATAGAGCATCGTCTCGCCGGCCTGCAGCCCGGTCGGCCGACTACGCTGGTGCCCGGTCGCTATTGCGATTCCATTGGCTCGATCGCCGGCGAGGAACACAATCGCGACGTCGGAGTCCGCCGGTGGCGACGAGGTGAAACCGAATTCGGCGAGGCGCTGCAGCTCGCTGATCGTTTCCAGCGCATTCACCTGCACTTGAAGCTTCTGCACCGCGCCGCCATCGTTCACAAGCTTGATCCGCGCGCGATCGAGCAATGTGAAAATGCGCCGCGCGACGCGATTGATCGCTCTGCGCTCAAAGGTCATCATTGACTCCCGTAGACGCTCAGATCGACGAACAGCGGCAGCAGTACGATCGGTTCCGGAAGAAACGCGCGCGGGTCCATGATCGCGAGCTGTGCCGTCGTGCCGCCCTCGAGCGAGCGTTGGTACGTCACCTCGCTAATCAGCCAGTTCACGGGCTGGAGCTTCAGATGTGGCAATGACACAGTGACGAGCGTGTTCGGCGTCCACAGCGCGCCGGCGCCGTCGCGCCAACTGTCGACGACCGCGCTCACAATCGCAGAGCGGCCGGCGCGCCGGTTCATTTCCCAAGTCGCGCGACGTTGCGCGAGGTCAGAGTAGCCTTGCGGAGCCTCGCATACGACGTAGTGTTCCCGTGGGCGTTTTACGTTCTCGTCCTGCGCACTCCCGGTCCAGATAGGCCCAACGCCAGCATCGCTCAGCGTGGCAACCGACTGTGCGAAGCAGACGTAGTCCCTATACCGTTCGTCGGCCGAGTAGGCCACCGACGCCGACTGCACGTTCACGCCCTCGAACACGCCGCCGACGGCCTGCGCCTGCTGCGTCGCCTGTGCGAGGATCAGGTTGCCGTCCGGTCCGTCGTACACAAGCAGCTGGCTGAACCGGCTCACGCGCTCGATGACTTCGAGCGGTGTCTCGCCGACCAGGACGTTGAATAGCGGGATCGCGACGAGGTTCGGGACGTCGCAGCTCACCGTGATCCCATAATGCGCGGCCAGTTTCGTGGCGATGTCGAGCGCTGACGTGCCGTTCATCTGGCTGTTCGGCCACACGGCCGAGCAGTCGACGAGGTCCTGGCACTTGCCGCGGCCGCTTACCCGAATCTGGTGTGAGCCGGGGCTATAGGAGGGCACGAAGCGATCCACGTAGCCGGTCAGCACGAGGTCATTGCCCAGCCGGATCTCGCAGGCGTCGCCCGGCTGCACCGTTACCTCCGACACCGAATCCGGAGCGGAATCGGTCAGTCCGAGTTCGAAGTCGCTCGGGCAGCGCTCGACACCTCTCGTCAGCCGGATGTCCGTCCAGCCGGATATGGTCCGGCCGCCGACAATCAAGGACAGGTCGCCATCGTCCATCACACGTTCCCTCCGACCATGTCCGACGAATATGAGATTCTGGTCGACGCGACGATGTCGCCCCGCGTCTTCACGCTCGCGGTCATGCCCTTCGGCGCATTCGCGAACTGCACGTCGACCTTTACATGGCCATCGGCCGCCATGCCGCTGCCGGCACCGACATCCTGTTGCGCCGGGGCGCCTGCGATGCTGCCCGACGGGTCCATGCCGTCGAGCACCCTGTCGACGTACTCTCGCGTTTCCGCAGGGCGAGCCGAAAAGCCGTACCTGTTAAGGTTGCCCTGCCCCCAGTTGTACGCAGCGATCGCCGCCGGCAGATTGTTGCCATTCGCGCGCAGCAGGTCCGAATACATCCGGGCCGCGCCGGTCGCGGACTGTCGCAGATCCATCGGATCGGTCACGCCGTACTCGCGCGCCGTTTCCGGCATGAACTGGAATGGTCCCAGCGCGCCTTTCGGCGATACCAGCGTGCGACCGCGACCGGACTCGGCCGTATAGACGCTGTCGAGCAGCCCGGGCGGCAAACTGTATTGCGCCTCGAGGCCGGAGAATAGCGTCCGCGTATCCTCGTTCGAACGGAATTGCGATACGGGCGACGGCGCGGCTGCCCGCGCGACAGGTGCCGTGGGAGCCACAGCCGCGACCGGTGCGACAGGCGCCGTCGCCGCGACGGGCGGTGTTGACGCGGCCACCGCCGGCGGCGATGCCGTCACGCGTTTCGAGTCTTGCCCAAAATGTCGATTCCACCAGTTGTCCCAGTCCGTCCACGCACCCGCACGTGATCCCGCACTCGTGTCGACGTCCGGCGTCACGATGCCGCCCGCCATCGCGTCGGCGACGCGCTGCTCGCGACTCGATTCCGACTCGCCGGCCTGTCGGTGGATGGCGCTATCGAATGCCTTTCGGCGCGCGTTCTCCGCGGCGTAGCCGCCACCCACCAGCGCCAGCGTCGATGCAATGACGGGGTTCGCTGCCAGTCCGCCTGCGATCGCGGCGATATCCTTAAGCATGCCGGCGAGCGTCAGTGCGCCAGCGATCGGGCCCGCGAAAGTGATCAGCGCAATACCCGCCGCGATCGGGCCCACGCCGCCGACCGCGTCGACGAAACTGCCGACTCGCTGCGCGCCGCCCTTCCAGTCCGTGCTCTCGATCCAGTTCGCGATCTGCGGCCCGTACTTGTCCGCGATCGGGATCAGCTCGTTCGCCACCTGGCCGAGCGCCGGCGCGAGCGCCGCACCGGCCGAGTTCGTCAGCTTGTCGATGCTGGCGCCGAGTGCGACCATCGACTCGGTGTATTGCTGGCCTTTCGCGATCTGGTCCGGTCCCATGGCGGCGTTCAACTGCTGGAACTTTGCGAGATAGGTGTCCAGTTCCGCGAGCATTGGCGCGAGTCCCTGAAGCCCGAAAGCATCGAGGAAGCGATTGCGGGCCTGCGCATTCGTCATCGTCGAGGCAACGCGGGCGACGTCGCGCATCGCGCGCGCTGTATCGATGGAGCCGTTTTTCAGCCGGTGCACGCCGATGCCGTATTGCGTCATGGCGGCGAGCGCCTCGGGCTTCAAACCCAGCTGGGCGAGCTCGAGCGCGTTGCCGACGGACATCAGGCCGTTCGTCATCGACTCGCTCGATAGGCCGGCAAGACGTGCTGCACCTTGCCAATTCTGCAGCTCGGTCGTGCCCATGCCGAGGTTGTACGCAGTGTTCTTGATTTGCACCGCACTGCGGCCGAAGCGTTGCGCGATCGCACCGATACCCGCGAGGGTGCCGGCGCCGGTCAAAGCCGCGATCGGCGGGGCGAGCGACGCGATCCGGCGTGCGGTTTCCGTCGACGCAGTCCCGACCTTCTCGACCGAGCGCCCGAGCTTGTCGAGGCCCGTTTCCTTGGAGAACGCCGCCACCGACTGCCGTACGTCAGCAATCGGCTTCGTGACCTGCGCGATCGACTTGTTGACCTTCTGCGCGACGGCGGTAGCCTTGTCGATCGCTGTGATGGTAATGGAAAGATTGCTCGCCACGTCAAGTTCCTTTCCGCGGAATTCGGGGGAGACGCCGGTGCCTATAAACCGTGCGACAGCGTGAGACGATTACCTGTTTCATCGTGACATCGCCCATTATCGGTTCCCGTCAGTCTGCATCAGCGCTTCCATCTCCGAGCTAAAGCCAACCCGGTGAAGTTCGTTGTGTTCGGCACCGGCAAGCCGCGGCCGCATGGCTTTTTCAGCGTCTCGCGGAATGCCAGTGCGTGATGGCAGTTCGCCTTCGCCGCGGATAACAACATGACCCAGAATGTGAAGCTGGCGCGCAGTAGCTTCCTCGAGTTCGAGGTCGTCACCGACCTCATAACTGCGAGTGATCTTTGAGACGACCGCGCCGGTAGCGGGATGCCGCTTGATCAAAGAGTCAGCCCGGATGATTCCGCGCTTCACGCGCACCTTGACCATCTTCGGCACTTCCGGCTCGGTCGGTGCTGTCACGAGGTCATCGCCGGGGAAGCCGGCACGCCGCGCCGCATTGACGATGTCGTCGGCGTCTTTCATGCCGATATCTTGCCGCTCAGCAGCGGCCCATACCGGTACGAACCAGTAGTTCCGGAAATCGTCGGTGTAGCCGGCTGCGACGGCGGGATCCTTGAGCCGGGAAAATTCCCACGGGACGCGCACCCCACGAGCGCGAATGTCTTCGATAACATCCAAGCCACGACCCGGAAAATGGTCGCCCGGCAACTTGTTCAATAGTAGTCGCCAAGCGCGTTCAGCGCCGGCCATGCCCTCCACGCATGCCTGCAGAGCCGCTACAGCTTCGCAGTAGCGGCCCTGGTGTATCTCGTGTTCGGTCATGATGGCCGCTTCAAGCGCGGCTGCACGCTGGCCTTCAAGATCTGCGAGTGCGTTTTTCGCCAGTTCGACGGCGGCATCAAGCGGGACGATCGATTCAGCCGCTGCGCGCGCCGCAGCCACTGCGGCCGCGTGCTGCGCTTCAGCGTTACTAATTTGCGTGTCGAAATTCGACGTATCGGCGGTCTTTCCCGATGCGAGGGTTTCGGCCTGCAGTGTGTGACGCTGCTCCCGGAGCGAATCGATAATCGCCGTCCGCTCTTCAACGATCGCAATAGCTCTCTCAGCGAGTTCGCGATCGGCTGTCAAGCCCGTGATAATTTGTTGTTGAGCGGCGATCTGTTTGGTTAGTTGCGCGACTTTTTTCATGAGATCCTCAGGTGGTTTATTGAGCGTTGCGACGCACAGCGGGACCAACTGATGGACCACCTTTGCCGGTTGCGGCGTATTCACCAGCCGCGACGATGCGATCGGCAAGCGCGCCGGGGTTGGAAACGATGGTGCTGACGAAACGTGATTCGCGCGGGCTCTCGGGCATCAGACTGGGCTGCATTTCCTCGGTCGCGTCACACGCAGCAGCGCGTATGACGTTAATCGCGGCTGCGGCATCGACCGAAGTTCGTGCCAGTGCCGCAGCTAACCTGGGCGCTCCAAACGCGGCACCTTCAGCAACGATGGAGGAGATTCGCATCCGTTCGCGTTTGACTGCTGCCTCGGTCTCGCTGTGATCGGGACATGGTGTCCGAATGGGCTCCACAGCAAGCACAGGTGCCGTCGCACGGGCAGTAGGCTTCGGCGCCGGCGCTTCCATCGCGGCGACTGCAGGAGACGACCGACTCGGGATCGATTGCGCAAACGGTCTTCTCACAATGGTAGAAGATGTCGTGCCGCCGGAACCGGCGTGCCGTGCGGGCGTGACGTTTTTCGGCTCGATGCCGAGAAAACCCCAGAACCTCGACGAAACGTTTTTCGCGATGAGAGATTTCATGATCTGCCTCGCGCTCGGGTCCCATCGAACCTAATCACGCGTCCCGAAGAGGATTGTTGCGTGCTCGCGCCCGGCTGGAACGTGCCGGCGCGCGCACCGAAAGTCGCCTCGCCGATCTCGATGATTTTGTCTGCCAGCGACTTCCGTTCTTCGTCGGTCTTGTCGATCCAGTCGACGGTCTTTCGATTTTCGCCGTCGAATTTGTCCGCATTTCGCTCGTCGTTTTCCGCGGCATCACTCTCCGTTGACCCGTACTCGCCGGACTTGATCAGAACGCGACGTGCAGCGACTACATCCAAGTCGGTGTCGCACGCCAATGAGGCGGCCTGGACGATATGGCCAACGCGTATGCCACAAGCAAGAATTTGGGCGATGCGCTCACGCTCACGCGCGATCGCCGCGCGAATCGAATCGTTCACGACTCACCCTTTTTGAGGAATTGCTGCAGATCAGCAATGCGCCACTTGAGAGCGCAGCCTTCACGCAGAGGTAGAGGAAGAATGCCTGCCCGGACTCGCCGTCTGACGGTTACGGGGCTGACCTTGAGAAGGTCAGCAACGGCATTGATGCCGACCCGGGAATTGGCCGACTGGTGACTGAAATGCTCCGCGAGCTCAGCGCCGAGGGCAACTGCGAAAGGCTGCACGATCGCTCCAATTGATCAAACTGACCAATCATCGCGCGAATCTGAAGTTACCTGAACTCCGTGAGATTCAGTAATTACCGCCGCTCACGCGCCGCCTGCTGGCTCCGGTTTCTGCGATTTTCCACCGAGCCCCAGAGGGCAGTTGCCGCCGAGCCCTCGCTGTCTTTTTGGCAGCAGTCTTCCGTTTCGTGAAACCGAGCTCCGATGCCTTTTTCTTCAGATAAGCCCGGCTACGAGGCATCCCCCATTCCTCGAGTATCTTTGCTGCACCTTCGATCGACGAACCCGACAGCGCGACGGCGACAGCACGGCTGGTCAACAGATCCTTCCGCGCCAATGTCGCTCGCCTACCACGCGAATGCAGCGCGCGCTCGGTTGCCGCAGGAGTCTGCGCTTCGAGCAACTTTTCTCGAACTCTTAAGATACCGAGCGTTACACACCGGCGCAGCACCTGCCACTCCCTGCGCATGCCAGGCCGCCTGCCTCGATCGGTTATCCACAACCGCTCGGCCGCCGCAAGACTGTCCAGTGCGTCAAGAAGCAGCAGCGCATTGCGGCTGCCACGCCACTCACGGAAATAGACCCAACCGCGGAGAATCGCATCATCGGACGGTTCGTGAATGATCCTCATGCTCTCGCTCCCCATGCGCGCCGCTTCGCGGCAATTTTCTCTTCGGCAAGGATAGCGAAAATCGTGTGCCGGAAAGCAGGCTCTATGCACATGCGGCGGCGCCCTCCAGCGACTGAGATCCATCCCGGGGCTTCAATGCATTACGCAGCGCCTGCCGCATGTCATCGGGCATTGGTTTGCGCGGCCCATCGTCCGGCCGCTCGACAGGCGCTGGTACGGCCGGTGCGAGCGAGGCGGAAGGTGAACCACCGTTGTCGATCGCTGTCTGGATGCGCGCGTGCCATGCGTCACGGCTCTCGTTCGGCCATGCCGTGCCCACGCCGAGCTCGTTCGCCTTCGCCAGCGCCGCATCATCGGATGCGCGCCATGCACCGCCAGTCTTGCCTGCGGCTGCAGCACGCAGCGGCCCAGCGTTTCGTACCCAGTTGCGCCATGTCGCGAGCCAGTCGGTTTTCGCTGCGTCCTTGCCGGACTTCCCGTGCCAGTAATCGCGAAATTTGTCCGCCTCGAAGCGCATGTGCTCGGGCGTCCAGGCACCGCCAGCCCAGTTTTTCAACGTGCTGGCGAACTGTTGCGTTTCGGTGAGCGCCCATTCGCCCCATGCTCTCGGCAAAGCCCAGTCTTCGGGCAAGCGCGAAGCGCGCGCAGGAGAAAAAATATCTGTGTTTACATCTGTACTTATATAGTCATCCCGCGATTTTGCGGAATGCAACTCGGAGGCCTGGGGCATCGCTGCCAATTGCCGAGCCTCATCGACGAGCGCATACCAGCCTGTGCGATCGCGCCCATCGTCCGGATTGCTGCGGCGGAGCAATACCCCGCTGTCGATCAGCTTGCGGAGGTTGCGCTGAATCTGGTCCTCGCTGAGGTAGGGAAACTGCTTTTTGTAGGCTTGCGCGCTGTTGAACGTCCACGTGCGGCCATCGATGAAATTTTTGCCGTTGGCCTGATTGTTGAATATCCAGAACCGCAGGTTGTACAGCAGGATCGCGCCGATCAGGCCATGTTCCGGCACATCGTCGGTATCGAAAAGGTGAACCGCCATGGTTACCTCCCCAAACCCTGTCGCGTCGGAATCGCACCAGCAGCAACATGCGCGGCCAGCACAGTCAGCCCGCGCGCCGTGACGTGGACATTGGAAACGAGCCGGCGCGAGCCATCGCGAAGCTCGGCCATATACGTGCAATGCACCAGCAGGCCATCCATGATCTTGATCTCGTAGGCGGCGAGGCGCTTCCCGTTCGGGCGGTAAATCCACGCGTTGCGCTGCAGCCAGTCGATCAGGGTATGCGGGGCTATGCCAAGCGACTTCGCCGCTTGAGTCATCGACATCGAGCCGTCGGCTGCCGCGAACTGGTCGAAAGCTTCAGCCTTTTGGGCCTGAGCCTGCACAGCGCTAGCCAACTGCGCATTCGATTTCGCGAGCTCGATCATCGTTTGCATCAGCTCGGGTGACGGAGAAGGAAGTGCGGCATGTTGCGGCGACTCGTCTCGCTGCCCGCGCAGCGCGAGAAACGCATCTACCAGACGCACCTGTGCGGCGCGGGACTCGCGGCCACCGATGAACGGTGCGGCGATCCACGCTGCTCGCTCGTCCAACTCGAACATGCGGCGCTTCTCGCCCTTGGCGTCGACGTAATCAACGCGCGCAACGTTGCGCGCGTTGAGAGTTCCGTCCGCCAGCAGACCATCGATCGTACGAAGAACGTCGCGGTGGTTACGGTCAAATACTCGTGCGACTGCCAGGGTGCTCACGATAAGGATATCGCCTCGCACACTCACGAGTGCGTCACCAGCGAGTTCGCTGCAATTGGCAAGCATGTCGAGCCTTATGCCGTGACCGTGCCGCGAGACTGCGCGGCACGCTTGCTCAACCATGCGTCAAGCTCGCTTTCGAGGAACACAGTCGTCCGGCTACCGAGCTTGACTGGGCGAGGGAAGTCAGCTTCGTGTTTGGCGCGGGCCCACAAGGTTGAAAGGCCGATCCCGAGTTTCTCGGCAGCTTGGGCGGGGCGAAGCCCTTTATTTTTCACCACGGACATTGACTTTCTCCAATTAGGAAGTCTCCAAAGATGCGAACGCATCTTTGTTTGTCGGATGGTGGTACTTCGTCAGTGCGAAGGCTAGGAAATGTGCGCTAACGTGTATTAGTGGTTCTTAACTCGCGCTAACCTGCGGCACGCCTGTTAGAGATTATTGAATCGCCGAACAAATACCCTATTTTCCATGATTTTGACGGTGCCATTCTCTGCCTGCCATTTGACGCCTTCGCCCTCCACATAACCCATCATCGGATTTGGAGGAGACGATTTTTTTGCCATTTCAACAAATGCATTCCATGCCGACTGGGCGTTTTCCGGCTCGTCGGCCTCAGTTTTGGCTTTACGGACCAAGGCGCGCATCGGGCTATCGCGACGGTGCGCGGTCCGAACCGCAGACTGCTTAGCGGCCGGGGGCTCCGGATAGACATCGCCCGCCACCTTTCCAGACGATAAGGCCGGCTGTGGGGACACATCGAGCTCCTCGGGTCGCGGAAATACATATCTGATTTCCGGCTCATTCTTCGTCAGCCAGTCATTCAGGTCACACCAGCGGGCCACTTCGTAGAAGGTTCGTACAGGCCTCTTGTTGGTATACCCGTAACGGAGACGACCGGCAGAGCTGCTATCGGGCCAGAACATCGGCAGATCACCTGCTTTAGCCGACGCAGAAAGCCTCCCCTCCAACTCCCGGACCTTCCCTTGGTCATTGCCCCAGATCGTCTCTGCGGCCTCATTGATGGTGTAAAACCCTTGAGCGCGCCGTTCGGATTTCTGGGGGGCAATAGATGCAATCATGCGCTTGGTAGCTGAGATATTCGAGCTGATATGCTTGCGCTTGGCGGCATCCAGCTTGTCCCATTGGGCAACCGAGCAGTCGACCAATGCGAGATCACGCATCTCGTTAACGATAGACTTCAGATCCTCGTCTCGGAGGCGTAAATCCTCTATGCGTGGCCAATAGTCGAAATCGACAACCCAAAATAAACCATTCTCATCCTGGTCTACTGGATGCAAAAACACTCCCGAGTCCACAAACAAAAGAGAATCGTCCTCGTCAACAACCGTTTCATCACTCAACGGATCTTCAACTGCCGGCAAGATCACCGGATCTTCGATCTGGGCAGCTACGACGCCAGGAGGAGTTAGCTCATATAACCCTTCGTCCAATGGGACTAACTTCAACCCTGCACTCATATCATCAAGGCCGGGCGCACGCCATGCCTTGACGCCTTGGAGCACTTGCCAATAAACAGGCCAGTGGCGATTTTCGAAGGCACACAGAAGATCAGCTTCGATCAGTGATTGCCCCGACATGGAAGCCACCAATTCCAGAGCGCTGGAAAAGGTGACATATTTTCCTTGCGGATTTTCTTGTTTATGCATGTCGCGCCCTTCGTGCGCAAACCCTCGGTCAGGAGCCCCCGCCGGGCCGGTGAAGGTGTCCGGCTTTTCCGCCCGTCGACGTAGGCGGGAGCAAACTGCATGATCGCACCGAATAGCCGGGCACGCGGGCTAGAATCGATCGTCGTTTGCCGCGGCTTGCACCTCAAACCGCTTCAACTGCCACCCACGAATCTGGACCAGCGCGCGGGCCCATTGCCCGGGCGTCAGTACACGCCAGCCGGCTTCCGGCCGAGGCCACATGCGCCGGACGCGGAAGCGCTCGATGTCGGGCCAGTTTGGATTGGCTGGATTGGCGGCCGGCGCCGCGGTGTAGAGCGCCACGTAGGCGGGAACGCCCGCGAGCCGCGCGAGATGCTGCATGACGCCGGCAGGCTTCTCCTGACCGATATCACGTGCGACTTCGATCAGCGCCAGCGGCAACTTCTCGTGGTGGTCGTACTCGGTGAACAGCACCGCGTCGAGGTCGACCATCGTTAGGGATTCTGCCTGATCGCGGCAGAGGTAACGGCCGATCGACTGCGCACGATGCCAGGCGCCGTATGCACGATCCCGTGTTTCATAGCGCTCGGTTCTCATGACGCGCCCCAAATAGGAAGCGGCCGCTTTTCCGGCGGCCGCGGTTGGTGGGTTAGGCAGCTTGGTCACTTTTGGGCGCCGGTGCGGCACGGGGTCTTTCGCACTCGCGAAAAAGACCCGATATTTCGCTCATCTGCTCGCCGACTTCGTGGAGGTATTTGCCGATGATCTGCAGGGCGTCGAGCAACCCGTAGTGCGCGTCACGGCCAAGCGGCCCCGTCCCAGTTCCCTCAGGCTCGCCCAGTGAGTTTCTCAGCAACATCGAGATGGTGGTAATCGCGCTGGCGGCACGCTGGACCTCCGCGAGGCTTCTGGATTCAACCATGGCATGTTCGGGGCTGTCCGGCATAGTCCAGCCGTCCTGCATCAACTTCCCTCGGAAATTGGGAGCGTGATAGTCCGGCTTTGATTTCGGGTTGATGCTACGCATGACTCTCTCCCTCGTGGAGCATTCCGTTACGACGTTCACCGAGTACGAAGGAGGTCTCGCTACCGATAAAGGCCATCTGCGCAATAGTTTCCAGCTCGCCGGCGATACTCCGCAGCAAACCGGACACTTCGTTGCTTGGAAGCGAGGCGCCCGAATTGCGGTTCTGATCATCATCGATGAGACCCCCGAGGCCGCGCACCAGCTCTCCGAGTCGGGAGGCAGCGTGGGAAGCTTGCTCGGACGCAGTCGCCAGAAACGACAACTCGGCGTTCGTTGCCTTCTTCAGGTCGAACCGCCCAAGGAAGAATTCCAGCAGTGCTGATGCGTCAGCTTCTTTATGAGCCATGGCGCACCTCCACGCGGACTAGCTCGGCAAGCTGCCGGAGTGCTTCGCCTGCCACGTCGAGCGCATCGCGGTCGGACGGCGCATGTGCTGCGGCTCGCAGTGCCGCACGAATGATTTCAAGGGGCGGGCATTGCTGCCCGGTAAAATGGACGACAGCCATGGTACGGACCTCCATCAAAGGCCGTGTTGTGGTC
This sequence comes from Burkholderia sp. WAC0059, assembly GCF_002870125.1. Taxonomy (GTDB): domain Bacteria; phylum Pseudomonadota; class Gammaproteobacteria; order Burkholderiales; family Burkholderiaceae; genus Paraburkholderia. Next base: position 177,690 of record NZ_PNEO01000008.1, on the reverse strand, counting down.
AGGCGGGTTCGATGTTGGAGCATCGTTCCTGCCGCTTTGCCCGATACCGTCAGGCGGCGGTCATGCAATCGTCTAGCCAGCCTTCCCGAGCGGAATCACCTGTGCGCCGGCCTTGAGCTGGTCGAGGTAATCCGCCCACTTCTGCATCATCTCCCGACGCTGTTTGAGGTACTTTGCCCGGTCATACGCTTCGCCGTTGGCCGTCTTCGTCTTGTGGGCCAATTGGCGTTCGATGTACTCCGGATCGAACAGCAGCGCCTCGTCTTCGCTGAGGATCGTGCGCGCCATGGCCCGGAAGCCGTGGCCGGTAATCTCGTTCTGCGTGTCGAACCCGAGCCGGCGAAGCGCCGCGTTGATCGTGTTTTCGGACATGGGGCGCTGCCGGTCCTGGGCGCCCGGGAACAGGTAGCGGTAGTGACCGGTCAGCCCGAACAGCTCGCGCAGGATGGCGACCGCCTGGCGCGGAAGCGGAACGATATGATCGGTCTTCGTCTTCGTCGCGACGTAGCGCCACTCCGTGCGGTCCAGGTCGAATTGCGACCACTCTGCCTTACGCAACTCGCCGGGCCGCACGAATAGCATCGGCGCCAGCTTGAGCGCGCACTGCACGGGAAACGTGCCGGTAAAGCCGTCGAAGGTACGCAGCAGCGCGCCGACCTGTACTGGATCGGTAATCGCAGCGTGATGCTTCTGTTCGGCGGGCGGGATGACGCCCTGCAGTTCACGCGCCGGGTTGTCCTTGCGCAGCCCGAGTTGCACCGCGCGCTTGAACACGCGGGCGATGTCGCCGCCGAGCCGGTTGGCCGTGTAACGGACGCCGCGCGCATCGACTGCCTGCAGCACCTCGATGATCTCGGGCGCCTCAATCTTGTCGACAGGGCGTCGGCCGAGCCTCGGAAACACGTCGTTTTCGAACAGATTGGTCTTCTTCGTGAGGCTGGCGGCTGTGACACCTTTGCCCCACGTACCGAGCCAATCGAGGGCGACGGCTTCGAAAGTATTGAGCGCAGCCGTCTTCTCGGCGCGCTTGCGCGCCTGCTTCTCGGCGCCCGGGTCCAGGCCGTCCGCCAGCAGTCTGCGTGCGTCATCTCGCTTCTCGCGCGCCTTCGCCAGCGGCACATCCGGATAGACGCCCAGCGCCAGCGTCTTGTCCTTACCGGCAAAGCGGTAGTTCATGCGCCAGTACTTCGCCCCGGATTTCTCGAGCTGAAGGTACATGCGATCGCCGTCCGTCAGCCGGTTGCCCTTGCCATCCGGGTTGTACTTCGCGTTCTTGATCTTGACGTCCGTGAGCGCCACGGTGGTATCTCCTGAGCGGCGGTATCTAAAACACCCTCGATGCCACCAACAATACCACCCAATACCACCGGATGACTAGAGACAAATAAAGACGCATGAAAACGAAAAACCCCGCTAGGTCAGGGATCAGAGCGGGGTTTCTAGACTTACCGAGAGAATCTGAGACTGTCCTGTGGTGCCGGGGACCGGACTCGAACCGGCAAGCCGTGAGGCGGCGGATTTTCGTCACACCACGTCTTTCGACGCCACGCGCGCCATGCGCGCGCGTTCGTGCGCTGGACTATGCCTTCGCCTTCGCCGCGCGCCGCATCGCATGCCGCGCGCCGCCTTAGGCGCCCCCCGTCTAGTCTCTACACCTTCCGTGCCGTCGTCGCGGTCGCGACAAGTGGCCCGGCTTGGCTCGGCGTTGCCTCGGCGGCGAAGCGCGAACGCATCGCGCGGCGCCAGGGGGTTCGCCGAATTTGAGGGGTTCTGCACCGGCCGTTTCCAGTCGGGCACTCAATTTTTCAAGTCCGCTATGTTTACCAATTTCATCACCCCGGCAGGGCGGACGCGATTCTACCATCCCCCCTTCCGGGCCGCCGAGGTTTGCAGACCTTGCGTCATCCAGCCGTCATACAGGCTACCGATAATCTGGACCGTAAACGTTTACATTTCCGCCGAGGACGCAAGGCAATGACCCACACGATCAAGGACGTCGCGGCCCACGCCGGCTTCTCGATCGCCACGGTTTCGCGCGCGATCAACGCCCCGCACACGGTCAACCCGATGACGCTCGCGAAAGTGCGCGAAGCGATCGACGCGCTCAATTTCCGGCCGAGCCCGCTCGGGCGCCAGTTGCGCGGCGAGCGCACGCGGCTCATCGGCGTCGTGCTGCCGACCATCGCCAACCCGGTGTTCGCCGAATGCCTGCAGGGCATCGACGAACTGGCCGCCGCCCAGGGCTACCGGCTCATGCTGATGACGACCCAGTACGACTCGACCCGCGAGCGGCACGCGATCGAAACGCTGCGCGCGCAGCGCGTCGAAGGCCTGATCCTCACGGTTGCCGACGCCGACACGCACCCGCTGCTCGACGAGCTCGACCGCGACGGGCCGCTCTACGTGCTGACGCACAACGACACGGTGCGGCGTCCGTCGGTTTCCGTCGACAACCGCCAGGCCGCCTACGACGGCATCCGCATGCTGATCGCGCACGGCCACCGCCGCATTCTGATGCTGGCCGGCACGCTCGCGGCCTCGGACCGCGCGCGGCTGCGCCACGCGGGCTACACCCAGGCCATGATGCAGGCCGGACTCACGCCCGCGCCGGCGCTCGAAGTCGACTTCAACGCCAACGAACTCTCGCCCTCGGTGCTCGCGCATCTGACCGCCGGCGCCGGGCGTCCCACCGCGCTCTTCTGCAGCAACGACCTGCTCGCGATGGTCGTGATGCGCGGACTGCTCCGCGCGCAAGTACAGACGCCTCGCGACATGTCGATCCTCGGCTTCGACGGCCTCGCGATGGGCGAGCTGCTCGCGCCGGCGCTCTCGAGCATCTGCTCGCCGAATCGCGAGATCGGCTGCGCGGCCTGGGCGCGGCTGATGGCGCGCATCGAGGGCGATTACGGCGACGCCTCACTCTCGCTGACGCTGCCGCACACGCTGCGCGAAGGCGCGAGCGTCGCCGCGATATCGAGCACGCACGACGCGCCCCCCTGACCGACCGGACCTGAAACCCACGCGAGCGACCATGCAGCCCGCCCGTCCCCGCCCATTAGCCGACTACGACCGTCCCACGAGGAGATTCGCCGTGATTCGCCGTTTCGCCCCCGCCAGCCTGCTTCCCCGCCGCGCGTCCCTTCTTTCGCTGCGCCGGCTCCTGCCGTTGCGCGCCCTGCTGCGCCCGCTGCGCGCGGGCCTGCCCGGCGCGGCCGCCGCGCTCGCGGCGGCGCTCGCCTTCGCCCTGCCGGGCGCGGCGCACGCGCAGTCCACGGCGATCTGCTACAACTGCCCGCCGGAGTGGGCCGACTGGGCGAGCCAAATCGCGGCGATCCAGAAAGCAACGGGCATCCACGTGCCGTTCGACGACAAGAACTCCGGCCAGGCCATCGCGCAACTGATGGCGGAGCGCAAGAGCCCGGTGGCCGACGTGGTCTATCTGGGCGTGTCCTCGGCGTTCCAGGCGAAGGAAAAAGGCGTCGTCCAGCCGTACCGCCCTGCGCACTGGGACGACATTCCCGCCGGCCTCAAGGATCCGCAGGGCTACTGGTTCGCGATCCACTCGGGCACGCTCGGCTTCTTCGTCAACAAGGACGCGCTCGACGGCAAGCCCGTTCCGCAGTCGTGGGCCGACCTGCTCAAGCCGGAATACAAAGGCATGATCGGCTACCTCGACCCGTCGAGCGCGTTCGTCGGCTATGCGGGCGCCGTGGCCGTCAACGTGGCGCTCGGCGGCACGCTCGACAACTTCCAGCCCGGGCTCGACTGGTTCCGCAAGCTCAAGGCCAACGGCCCGATCGTGCCGAAGCAGACCGCCTACGCGCGCGTGCTCTCGGGCGAGATTCCGATTCTGCTCGACTACGACTTCGACGCGTACCGCGCCGAGTACAAGGACCACGCCAACGTCGCGTTCGTGATTCCGAAGGAAGGCACGATCTCGGTGCCCTACGTGATGAGCCTCGTCGCAGGCGCGCCGCACGAGGCGAACGGCAAGAAAGTGCTCGACTTCGTGCTCTCCGACGAAGGCCAGCGGCTCTGGGCGCAAGCGTATCTGCGCCCGGTGCGCGCGAGCGCGATGTCGCCGCAGCTCGCCGCGAAGTTCCTGCCCGCGAGCGACTACGCGCGCGCGAAAACGGTCGACTTCGCGAAGATGGCCGCGCAGCAGGAAGCGTTCGGCGAGCGCTATCTCGAAGTCATGCACTGAAGCCCAAGCCCCGACGAACCGCACCGCCCGCCCGACCACCATGCACGATCTCACGTTCCCGCTGCGCTGGCGCATCGCGCTCCTCGCGCCGGCGCTCGCCGTGTTCCTCGCGTTCTGGCTGTTGCCGATGGTCGCGCTCGTGCAGGTCAGCGCGAACGGGCACCTCGTCGCCGCCTATCGCGCGCTGCTCACCGACGCGCGCTACATGCGAAGCCTCGCGGCCACGGTCGCGCTGTCGGCGGCGGTGACGGCGGCCACGCTCGTCCTCTCGGTAATCTGCGGGCTGCTGCTCGCGCGGCGGCATTTTCCGGGGCGGCGCACGCTCGTCGCGCTGCTCACGTTCCCGCTCGCGTTTCCGGGCGTCGTGGTCGGCTTCATGGTCATCATGCTCGCCGGCCGCCAGGGGCTCATCGGCGCGCTCGCGCTGCGCCTGACCGGCGAGCGCTGGGTGTTCGCCTACTCGATGGCCGGGCTCTTTCTCGGCTACCTCTACTTCTCGATTCCGCGCGTGATCGTCACGGTGATGGCCAGCGCAACCCAGCTCGACGCCTCGCTCGAGGAGGCCGCGCGCTCGCTCGGCGCATCGCCGTGGCGCATCATGCGCGACGTGATCCTGCCCGCGCTCGCGCCGGGCCTCGTCGCCTCGGGCGCGATCTGCTTCGCCACCGCGATGGGCGCGTTCGGCACCGCGTTCACGCTCGCGACCGACATCGACGTACTGCCGATGACGATCTACACCGAGTTCACGCTGAACGCCAACATGGCGACGGCCGCGGGCCTCTCGATCGTGCTCGGCTTCGTCACCTGGGCCGTGCTGAACGTGGCGCGCAGCGTCGCCGGTTCCGCCGTCGCGGTGACGGCATGAGCCTGCGCCCCGACTCGTTCGCCGGTTCCCCCGCGCCCGCGCTGCCGCCCGGCGCGCGGCGGTGCGGCTTTGCGCTGCCCGCGGCGCGCGGCTGGCTCGCGCTCGCGCAGTGGAGCGTCCTGCTCCTGACCTGCGCGTTCCTGATCGTGCCCGTCGTCATGTCGATCATGGCCGGGCTCACCGTCAACTACTTTCGCGGCGTCGCGAGCGGGCTCACGCTGCGCTGGCTCGGCGAGGTCTGGACGCAGTACCACGACTCGCTGTTCCTCTCGCTTGAAATCGCCGCCGCTACGCTCGCCGTCACGCTCGTCACCGGCGTGCCGGCCGGCTACGCGCTCGCGCGCAGCCGCACGCGCGGCTCGCGCATCGTCGAGGAGCTGCTCGTGCTGCCCGTCGCCCTGCCCGGGCTCGCCTCGGCGCTCGCGCTGCTCGTGGTCTACGGCGGCGTCACGGCGTTTCGCACGAGCGTCGCGTTCATCGTCGTCGGCCACGTCGTGTTCACGCTGCCGTTCATGGTTCGCACCGTCGCGGCCGTCTGCGCCTCGGCCGATCTCGTCACGCTCGAGGAAGGCGCGGCCAGCCTCGGCGCGAGCTTCGCGCAGCGCTTCTTCACGGTCGTGCTGCCGAACGCGCGGCCCGGCATCGTCGCGGGCGCGCTCGCCGTGCTGACGCTCTCGATGGGCGAGTTCAACCTGACCTGGATGCTCCACACGCCCGAGACGCAGACGCTGCCGGTCGGCCTCGCCGACGCCTACGCGTCGATGCGCATCGAGGTCGGCAGCGCCTACACGATCCTGTTCTTCGTCATGACGATGCCGCTGCTCGTCGCGATGCAGTGGCTCGGCATCGACGCGGCCGGCACACGCTACGACCGCTACGACCGCCCCGGCCGCAAGAAGGAGGCCCGATGAAACTCGATTCCGTCCCGATCACGCTTGCGCGCTGCGCCAAGACCTTTCGCGGCACGCGCGTGCTGGAGCCGCTCGACCTCGCCGTCGGCGCGGGTGAAACGCTCGTGCTGCTCGGCCCGTCGGGCTGCGGCAAGACCACGACGCTGCGCCTCATCGCCGGGCTCGAAACGCCCGACGCGGGCGGGCGCGTCGCGTTCGGCGACGACGACGTGACCGCGCTGCCGATCGAGCGGCGCAAGGTCGGCATGGTGTTCCAGAACTACGCGCTCTTTCCGAACCTGACCGTGCGCGGCAACATCGGCTACGGGCTGAAGATCCAGCGCGTGCCGGCCGCAATTGCGCGCGCGCGCGTGGACGAACTGCTCGCGATGATGCGGCTCGACGCGCACGCGGACAAACCCGTCGGCCAGCTCTCGGGCGGCCAGCGCCAGCGCGTGGCGCTCGCGCGAGCACTGGCGCCGCGCCCGCGCGTGCTGCTGCTCGACGAGCCGCTCACGGCGCTCGACGCGCGGTTGCGCGACGCGCTGCGCGGCGAGATGAACGCGCTCTTGCGCGAGCTCGGCGTGACGACCGTCTACGTGACCCACGACCAGGCCGAGGCGATGGCGCTCGGCGACCGCATCGTCGTCATGAGCGCGGGCCGCATCGAGCAGATCGGCACGCCGCGCGAGATCTACTACCGGCCCGCCAACCGCGCGGTCGCGCAATTCGTCGGCACGCTCAACCGCCTTGCGGGACAATGGCGCGAGGGCCGGTTCTGCACGACCGGCGGCGCCGTGCCCGTCGTCGCGGCGCGGGCGGAGGAAGCCGCCCTCAGCGGCGAGCTGTTCTTCCGGCCCGAAGACGCCGCGCTCGTCGATCCGCAAGCCGCGCATCTGCGCGGCACGGTCGAACACGCGGCGTTTCTCGGCGAACGCACGCGGCTCACGATCCGCGGCGCGGCGCCCGACCCGCTGTTGATCGACGTGGCGGGCCGCGTCGAGCTGGCGCGCGGCACGGCCGTCGGCGTCTCGCTCGCGCCCGAGGCCCTGATCGCGCTCGCCTGACCCCGACCCCGACTATCCGCAACCTACGTCCCTACCGCTTCTTTTCACCGGGAGATGTCCATGCTGCTCGCCCAGATCAGTGACCTGCACATCAAGCCGCCCGGCGCGCTCGCCTACGGGCGCGTCGACACCGCCACGGCGCTCGCGCGCTGCATCGCGCGCCTCAACGCGCTCGCGCCGCGCCCCGACGCGGTGCTCGCGACGGGCGACCTCGTGGATCGCGGCACGCCCGAGGAATATCGCTATCTCCGGACGCTGCTCGACACGCTCGAGATTCCCTACTACCTGATGGTCGGCAACCACGACGCGCGCGAGGCGCTGCGCGAAGTGTTCGCGGACCGGCCCGAGCTGCGCACGGGCGACGAGTTCGTCCACTACGCGTTCGACGTCGGCCCGCTGCGCGTGCTCGCGCTCGATTCGATCGTGCCGGGCCAGAGCGCCGGCGACCTCTGCGACGCGCGCCTTCGCTGGCTCGCCGGGGAGCTCGATGCCGCCCGCCGCCGGCCCGTCGTCGTCGCGCTGCATCATCCGCCGTTCGTCTGCGGCATCGCCCACATGGACGACCTGCGGCTCGCCCCCGCCGCCGCCGCGCGGCTCGAGGCGCTGATCGCGCGTCACCCGAACGTGGAGCGCGTGCTCTGCGGACACGTGCACCGCTCGATATTCACGCGCTTCGGCGGAACCCTCGCGTCGGCCGTGCCCTCGACGGCGCACCAGGTCACGCTCGACCTGAGCCGCGACGGCGACTCGTCGTTCTCGATGGAACCGCCCGCGTTCGCGCTGCACCGCTACGACGGGCACGGCCCGCTCGTGACGCACCACGCCTACGTGGACGGCGCGGCCGGCCCCTATCCGTTTCACGACGACACGGGCGAGCTCATCGCCTGAGCCCGGCCCGGCGATTGCGGTGAATGTCGGGCATATCCAGAACGCCGGGCGCCCCCAGCACGATCCGGCGCGCTCCGGTATGATCGGCTCGCCCGCAATCCGCCCGTGCCGCTGCCGGGCGTCATCGTTCACTATCCATGTCCAGTCCTGACTCCGCCTCCGCCGACGCCGACCGGTCCCTGCGCGGCCTGCTGCTCCTGCTCGCGACCATCGCGGGCATCTCGGTCGCGAACATCTATTTCAACCAGCCGCTGCTCGACGACTTCCGCAAGTCGTTCCCGTCGGGCGCCGCCTGGATCGGCGCCGTGCCGGCCTCGACCCAGCTCGGCTACGCCGCCGGCATGCTGCTGCTCGCGCCGCTCGGCGACCGCATCGACCGCCGCCGGCTGATCCTCATGCAGATCGCCGGCCTGTGCGTGGCCCTGCTCGTCGCGGCCCTCGCACCGAACATCGGCGTGCTGATCGGCGCGAGCCTCGCCATCGGCATCCTCGCCACCATCGCCCAGCAGGCCGTGCCGTTCGGCGCCGAGCTCGCGCCGCCCGAGGCGCGCGGCCAGGCGGTAGGCACCGTCATGAGCGGGCTGCTGCTCGGCATCCTGCTCGCGCGCACGGCGTCGGGCTTCATCGGCGAATACTTCGGCTGGCGCGCCGTGTTCGGCGCGTCGATCGTCGTGTTGCTCGTGCTCGCCGCCGTCATCGTAGCGAAGCTGCCCCGCAGCACGCCGACCTCGACGCTAAGCTACGGAAAACTGCTCGGCTCGATGTGGCATCTGGCCGTCGAGCTGCGCGGGCTGCGCGAGGCGTCGGCGACGGGCGCGGCACTGTTCGGCGCGTTCAGCCTGTTCTGGCCCGTGCTCACGCTGCTGCTCGCGGACGCGCCGTTCCACCTCGGGCCGCAGGTGGCGGGTCTCTTCGGCATCGTCGGCGCGGCCGGCGCGCTCGCCGCGCCTTACGCGGGCCGCTCGGCGGACCGGCGCGGGCCGCGCATGGTCATCACGATGGCCATCGGCCTCCTCGCGCTGTCGTTCGTCATCTTCGCCGCCTCGGGCTCGAGCCTCGTCGGGCTCGCAATCGGCGTGATCCTGCTCGATGTCGGCGTGCAGTCCGCGCAAATCTCGAACCAGTCGCGCATCTACGCGCTGCGGCCCGACGCGCGCAGCCGCGTGAACACGGTCTACATGGTCTGCTACTTCATCGGCGGCGCGGCCGGCTCGGCCGTCGGCGTCAGCGCGTGGCACGCGTTCGGCTGGACCGGCGTGTGCGTGGCGGGGCTCGCGTTCTCGGCGCTCGCGGCCTGGGTACACGCCAGCTCGAAGCGCCCCGCGTCGGCGGAAACGGCCTGAGGCGCGCCCGCGTCTTTGCTCGCCGCCCCCCCGCTTGCATCCCGGCTTGCATCGCCGCCCGCGCCCCGACTCGTTCCGGAGCGCGAGCGGTCGCCCGGCCGGACCGGCCGGCAACCCCTATTTGCCGTCGTCCAGCAGATCGGTCATGTCGTCGGCATGCTCCTCCTCGACGGCGAGAATCTCCTCGAAAATGCGCCGCGTGGTCGTGTCGCCGTCGCCGAGGTAGCGGATAATCTCGCGATACGTCTCGATCGCGATGCGCTCGGCCACGAGGTTCTCGCGGATCATGTCCGCGAGATCGGTGCCTTCGCGATACTCGGAATGCGCGCGCCGCGCGAGGCTCTCGGGCGCGAAATCGGGCGCGCCGCCCAACTGCACGATGCGCGCCGCGAGCTTGTCCGCGTGCTGCTGCTCCTCGGCCGCATGCTCGGCAAACTCGGCGGCCACGGCTTCGGACTCGATGCCCCTCGCCATGAAGTAATGGCGCCTGTAGCGCAGCGTGCAGACGAGCTCGGTGGCGAGCGCGTCGTTGAGCAGTTTCAGCACGGTCTCGCGATCGGCGCCGTAGCCCGGCGTAATCGGACCAAGCTCCGGATGGCGGCGCGCGTCTTCGCGCACGCGCTGCAGATCGATCTCGAACGAAGCGGCTGACTTCGGCATCGAATTCTCCTTGAACGGGTTGAACGGAATGGCCGTCAACCTGTCGCAAGGCACGAGCCCGAGGCGTTCGTCGCGATAAAAAGAGAAGAAACCCGCCATGGGCACGCAGCATGCTCGACAGTCCGTACCCAGCGTTTCCCATTGGACGGAGGACCGACTCATGAAACAGCTCATCGCATTGTTCACCCTCGTTGCCGCGGTGGCGACGATCGCCGGCTGCAACACCATGGCCGGCGCAGGCGAGGACGTCTCCGCGGGCGGCCACGCCGTGACGAACGGCGCCGAGCAGGCGAAGTAGCAAAGGTAGCAGCGAGCGCGACAGGCGCTATGCGCGCCGGCGCCCGGATGCGAACGAGATGCCCACGCTCGCGAGAATCAGCGCGGTCGCGAGCAGCGTCGGGCGCGTCACGGGCTCGCCGAGCAGCAGCGCGCCCAGCGCGATGGCGACGACCGGATTCACGTACATGCAACTGCTCGCGACGGCCGGACTCGTATGCCGGATCAGATAGCCGTACGCGACATAGGCGGCCATCGTGCCGATCAGCATGAGATACAGGAACGCGACGGCGGGCAGGACGTGCAGCGTCGACACGCGCTCGCCGGCAAACCAGGCGACGGTGGTCGAGAGCGCGCCGCCGAGCCCGATCTGCAGCGCCGTCGCGAGAAAGAGATCGGCGGGCTGTTTCAGGCGCGTGGCCAGGTGCGCGCCGCCCGCCCAGAAAATCGCGCTGAAAAGAATCGCGAGGCAACCGCCCGCCGAGCCGACCGCGCCGCCGCCGAGACTCAGGATCGCCATGCCCGCGAGCCCGAGCGCCACGGCGAACCACTCGGCCTTCGCGATCCGCCGCCCGGTCGCGGCGGCGATGGCGGTCGCGAAAAGCGGCACGGTCGCGATCATCACGGCCGCCGTGCCGGTGCCGACGGTCCGCATGCCGAAAGCCAGGAGCCCGCTCGACAGCCCCACCAGCATCGTGCCGACGACGGCCGCGTTGCGCACCTCGACCGGCGACGGCAGCACCGGACGGCGGCGCATCGCGAACGCGAAGAGGCCGATGCCGCCCAACAGATTGCGCAGGCCCGAAAGCAGCAGCGGCGGAAACGAGCCGAGCGCCAGATGCACGCCCAGATAAGTCGAGCCCCAGACGAGATAGACCACGGCGAGGGCCAGCGCGACGCGAGCGCCGCGCGAGCGCGGCAGGCGTACCGAGAGAAGCCGGTCCAGCAGCCTCGCGGCCGCCCCGCCCGGCAGACGCGGCGGCGCCATCAGCGCACCCGGTCCGGCCGAAGCGCGGATGCAAGCGCGCGCCGACGGCGGCCCGGCGGACAGGAAGCGGGACGCGCGAGACAGAGCGGCATGGCGGACGAAATCGACGGAAAAGAAAGGATGGGGCCAGTGCGCATCCGGCAGCCGGGATGGACCAGAACCCCACGGAGTCCCCGTAACCGGCCGGCCGCCCCGGCGTGCGATCGCCGGGAAAACCGGGGCGGCACGCAAAAAATGCAGGGGCGGCGAACGATTTTTCGCGCCCTCGCGCATACCGCGCAGCGCGGGAAAAACCGCGCCCGCCGGACGCGCAGCGCATTATGCAGCAAAGCCGGCGCGCACGGACAGGCCCGGATTCCCTCCGGCACGGTCCGTGCGCAGCGTCCAGCGCCAACGGGACGTTGCAGGGGCGCCGCCGGGCGATGGTTGCCAAGCCCGGCCGTCGGGGTGTATCGTGTGCCCTGCTTACGCGGGGGTCCTGCGTGGCGCGCCGCTCCGGTTCATTCCCGGGTTGCGTACCGCACGGGTGAGAAATACCCTTTGAACCTGATCTGGATAATGCCAGCGCAGGGAAGCGTCCGGATTTCGCCGCATCGCCAGACCCCATCTTCAGCGCGAAATTCGTTCACGTTCTTCATCAAGTCTCCTGCTAAGCCGCCGCCCCACTTTGCCTTGCATGGGATCGGAGTCAGGCGCCGGAGCGCCGACTCCGGTCGACACAGGAGAGATACATGAACGCCAATCCGAAATTCATTTCCGCCGACGCCCACGTCGACGCCGCCGCCGTCGCCCCGCTGCCGAACTCGCGCAAAATCTACGTGACGGGCTCGCAGCCCGACATCCGTGTGCCGATGCGCGAGATCTCCCAGGCGGACACGCCGACCGGCTTCGGCGGCGAGAAGAACCCGCCCGTCTACGTCTACGACACCTCGGGCCCCTACAGCGACCCCGAGGCGAAAATCGACATCCGCGCGGGCCTGCCCGCGCTGCGCCAGCGCTGGATCGAGGCGCGCGGCGACAGCGAGGTGCTGTCGGGCCTCACGAGCGCCTTCGGTCGCGAGCGCGCGGCCGACCCGGCCACGGCCGAGCTGCGCTTTCCGGGCCTGCACCGCAACCCGCGCAGCGCGAAAGCCGGCCGGAACGTCACGCAGATGCACTACGCGCGCCAGGGCATCGTCACGCCCGAGATGGAGTTCATCGCGATCCGCGAGAACCAGCGCCGCGCCGAATACCTCGAAAGCCTGAAGGCGAGCGGTCCGAACGGCGAGAAGCTCGCGCAGATGATGGGCCGCCAGCATCCGGGCCAGGCCTTCGGCGCCGCCGCGTTCGGCGCGAACGCGGCGAGGGAGATCACGCCCGAGTTCGTGCGCGAGGAAGTGGCGCGCGGCCGCGCGATCATCCCGGCCAACATCAACCACCCGGAAAGCGAGCCGATGATCATCGGCCGCAACTTCCTCGTGAAGGTCAACGCGAACATCGGCAACTCGGCCGTGACGTCCTCGATCGGCGAGGAAGTCGACAAGATGACCTGGGCCATCCGCTGGGGCGGCGACACGGTCATGGACCTCTCGACCGGCAAACACATCCACGAGACGCGCGAGTGGATCATCCGCAACAGCCCGGTGCCGATCGGCACGGTGCCGATCTACCAGGCGCTCGAGAAGGTCAACGGCAAGGCCGAGGACCTGACCTGGGAAATCTTCCGCGATACGCTCATCGAACAGGCCGAACAGGGCGTCGACTACTTCACGATCCACGCCGGCGTGCGCCTGCAGTACGTGCCGCTCACCGCGAACCGGATGACGGGCATCGTCTCGCGCGGCGGCTCGATCATGGCGAAGTGGTGCCTCGCGCATCACAAGGAAAGCTTCCTCTACGAGCGCTTCGAGGAAATCTGCGAAATCATGAAGGCCTACGACGTGAGCTTCTCGCTCGGCGACGGCCTGCGTCCGGGCTCGATCTACGACGCCAACGACGAGGCGCAACTGGGCGAGCTGAAGACGCTCGGCGAGCTCACGCAGATCGCCTGGAAGCACGACGTGCAGACCATGATCGAAGGTCCGGGCCACGTGCCGATGCAGCTCATCAAGGAGAACATGGACCTGCAGCTCGACTGGTGCGAGGAAGCGCCGTTCTACACGCTCGGGCCGCTCACGACCGACATCGCGCCGGGCTACGACCACATCACCTCGGGCATCGGCGCCGCGATGATCGGCTGGTTCGGCACCGCGATGCTCTGCTACGTGACGCCGAAGGAGCACCTCGGCCTGCCGAACAAGGACGACGTGAAGGAAGGCATCATCACCTACAAGCTCGCGGCGCACGCGGCCGACCTGGCCAAGGGGCACCCGGGCGCGCAGGTGCGCGACAACGCGCTCTCCAAGGCGCGCTTCGAGTTCCGCTGGGAGGACCAGTTCAACCTCGGCCTCGATCCCGACAAGGCGCGCGAGTTCCACGACGAGACGCTGCCGAAGGACTCGGCGAAGGTCGCGCACTTCTGCTCGATGTGCGGCCCGCACTTCTGTTCGATGAAGATCACCCAGGACGTGCGCGAGTTCGCGGCCAAACAGGGCGTCAGCGACGACGAGGCCCTGAAGAAAGGCATGGAAGTGAAGGCCGTCGAATTCGTCAGGCAGGGCGCCGAGATCTATCAACGCCAGTAAAGGCGGCGATGACGGCTTCGTCGGGCGCGGCTCCCGCGCCGCGCCCGACGCAAGCGCGGAAATACTTTCTTACGAACCAGTCGATTCGCTGACAAGCGCACACAACCGGATACGGGTTGCGTCGATACCATCGTGGCAGACGATCGGGCGGGCATAACAGGCCCACCCTGTCGTTTCGTCACGAAGGAAATCGAGCACCATGAAAACGTTCCGGCAGGCAGGCGCCGTGCTGTCCATCGCGGCCATCGCGTTTGCCACCACCAGTCTCTCCGGCTGTGCCCACATGAACCGGCGCGAACGCGACACGGCCATCGGCGCGGGCGTGGGCGGCGTGGCCGGCGCGGTGATCGGCGGCGGCGCGCTCGCCACGCTCGGCGGCGCGGCGGTCGGCGGCCTCATCGGCAACCAGGCCGGACGCCGGTAACGGGCAGTCCCCACGGCGCGCCACGGCGACGAACGCGGCCACGTACCGCGAACGCGCACGGGCCGCCCGAAGCAGCAACGAGAGAGAGAACCGCGCGGCGCGCTTCGCCCACGAAGTGCGCCGCGTTCCCATTGGAGGCGCGGAATGCATCGAACGCCTCTTCGGGCACGCCGGGTCCGGAAGCAGTCGGAAGCCGCGTTTGCAATCAACCGAAATATACGGTTGTTGGGCAACAACGCAAACGGCACACCGGACAGCGTATCCTCATATCCATCCCCGGCCGCCCGGGCGAGGGCTTTTGTGCGCCCTGCCGCTCGCCGGAACCCTGGAGTTACGCCATGTCTCGCCTGACCACGTCACTGTCCCTGCCGACGAACGGCGGCAGCATGCTGCGCGCCGTCACCGGCGCCGCCAGCATCGCCGCGCTGCTCGCGCTGTCCGGCTGCTACTACTATCCTCCGTACTATCCGGCCTACCCCGCCGGCGTGCCGACCGCCGCCACCGGGCAGTACGCCGCCGCGCCCGCGACGGCGGGCTCGGGCACGAGCGCGGCCACCGCCCCCATGCCCGCGGTGCCGGGCGGACCGTCGCCGGACGACGGCCAGTACCCCGGGTCGATCTACACCGCCCCGCCGATCGCGCCGGCCTACTACCCGGCCTATCCTGCCTATTATCCGGCCTACCCGGCCTACTATCCGTACGGCTATGGCGGCTACTACGGCTGGGGCGGACCCGCTATTTCGCTGGGCTTCGGCGGCTACTGGGGCGAGCGTGGCTGGGGCGGCGGCAGATGGGGGGGTGGCAGATGGGGAGGCGGCGGCTGGCGCCGCTGACAGCGCCGACAGGTTGTGTCGGGGGCCGAGAGGCCCCCTTTTTTTGGCTCACGTTTTCCCGGTTTGCCCGTAGTTTCCCTGCTTGACGTTACGACCCGGTTTCCTATCCTATTCAATTGGCGTTGAAAGCCATTCCGAAAGCCGGTCGACGCGCGCCGCGCGGGCACGCGTTACCGTCGTCCGAAGCACCACGCTACCCCGGCGCCCGGCACCATCGGCGCGCCGATTCAAACCAAGACCAAGGAGACGTGATGTTCCACCAGCTGCTGACTCCCATCGGCAATTCGCTATTCCCATCGTTCATCGTGGCAGCGCTGCCCATCGTCACCGTCCTCGTGCTGCTGGGCTGGGCGAGACGGCCCGCGTGGCAGGCCTCGCTCGCCGGCCTCGTGGTCGGCCTGATCGTCTCGATCTTCGTCTGGCAGTTTCCGGTCGGCCTCGCTTTCGATTCGGTCCTCTCGGGCGCCGTGTTCGCGCTGTGGCCGATCATGTGGATCGTCGTCGCGGCCATCCTGCTCTACAACATCGCGCTGCGCTCGGGGCGCTTCGAGGCGTTCCGCACGTGGCTGCTCGACAATCTGCCCAACGACCGGCGCATCGTCCTCGTCGTGATCGGCTTCTCGTTCGGCGCGCTGCTCGAGGGCATCTCGGGCTTCGGCACGCCGATCGCGATCGCGAGTTCGCTGCTCATCATGCTGGGCTTCCCGACGCTCGAGGCGCTCACGCTCACGCTGATCTTCGACACCGCGCCCGTGGCGTTCGGCGCGCTCGGCGTGCCGATCACCGTGCTCGGCGCGGTCACCCACCTGCCGGCCGAATCGCTCGCCCAGATGGTCGGCCGACAGTTGCCGTTCTTCTCGCTGCTGCTGCCGTTCTACGTGATCGGCATCTACGCCGGCGTGCGCGGCATGCTGCGCATCTGGCCCGTGCTGCTCGTCGCGGGCGGCAGCTTCTCGCTCACGCAGTTCCTCACGGCCAACTTCATCAACTACAGCCTGACCGACGTGCTCTCCTCGCTCGTCTCGCTGATCCTGACCGTCGCGTTCCTGCGCGTCTGGAAACCCGCGCCCGATCCGCGCTTCGAGATCAAGGTCGATCGCGCGAACGAGGTGCGCGGCGAAGTGAGCGGCGTCCAGGGCTGGTATCCGTGGCTCATCGTGTCGGTGGTCGTGATCCTCTGGACCATCGCGAAGGTCTACATGATCGGCGACGTGAAAGTGCCGTGGCCGGGCCTCGACAAGGCCGTGTACGTCACGCTCTACAAGCTGCCGTACGCTGCGGTGTGGGACTTCCAGCCGTTCACGACGGGCACCTCGATCCTCGTCGCCGCGATCATCACCGCGTTCGTCGTGCGCCTGAAGCCGTCGGAATTCGGCGCCGCCATCGTCGACACCTGGGTACAGACGCGCATCGCCATCCTGACGGTCGCGACCATCGTCGGCCTCGCGTTCCTGATGAACTACGCGGGGCTCACCTACACGCTCGGGCTCGGCGTCGCGTCGGTCGGCGCGTTCTTCCCGCTCGTCTCGGCCTTCCTCGGCTGGGTGGCCGTGTTCCTCTCGGGCAGCGACACCTCGGGCAACGCGCTCTTCGGCAACCTGCAGGTGGTCGCCGCGCAGCAACTGAACCTGAACCCGGTGCTGATGGCCGCGACGAACTCGTCGGGCGGCGTGATGGGCAAGATGATCTCGCCGCAGAACATCTCGACCGGCGTCGCGACCACGGAATACAAGGGCAAGGAAGGCCACGTGTTCGCGAAGACCTTCAAGCATTCGGTCCTGCTTACCGTGCTGCTCGGCATTCTCGTCTGGTTCCAGCAGCACGTGCTCACCTGGATGATTCCGCACTGACCGGGCGGAACCCCCGCGCGGGAAACGCTCGGGAAGCGCCAGCGGGCCGCGCCGGCCCGTTGGCAATCCAGCTCACATAGCCGTGAAAATCGCTCGTTTTACGCGCTCGGGCGCACTGTCTACCATAGGGATGCCACGACGATCGTGCCGCGTGCTCCCGCTCCCGTTGTCCGCCGCCTGATTGCGTCGTGAAGCGGCGGCAGGGCGTACCCGGCCGTCGTCGCCCTGCGCTTCCTTCACGGTGTCTTCCGATGCGTCCCGCCAATCTGGTCCAGTTACTCGTTCTCGCCGCCCTGTGGGGCGCCTCGTTCCTGTTCATCCGCGTCGGCGCGGGCGTTTTCGGCGTGGCGCCGCTGATGGCGCTGCGCGTCGGCATAGGCGCGTTGTTCATGCTCGCCGTGTTGTTCGCGCGCCGCCCGGCGCGCGAGACGCTCCGCACGCTGCGCGCGCGCGCATTCCCGCTCGTCGTGGTCGGCATCCTGAACTCGGCCGCGCCGTTCTGCCTGTTCGCGTATGCGGAACTCACGCTCCCGGCCGGCGTCACCTCGGTCATCAACGCGACCACGCCGCTATGGGGCGCGCTCGTCGCGTTCGTCTGGTTCCGGGACCGGCTCGGCGCACAGCGCGCCCTCGGGCTCGTGATCGGCTTCGCCGGCGTGCTGATGCTGGTGTGGGAACAGATCGCCGCGCCGCCCGCCTCCGCCAGCGCGCCGCCCGAGGCCGGCCTGCTGGCCGCCGCGGCCGCGCTCGGCGCGACCCTGCTCTACGGCATCGCCGCGAACTACACGAAGCGGCATCTGGCGGGCGTCGACGCGCTGACCGTCGCGGCGGGCACGATGACGGGCGCCACCGTCGTGCTGCTGCCGTTCGCCGTCGCGTCCTGGCCCGCCACGCCCGTGCCCCCGTCCGCGTGGGGCGCCGTCGCGGGGCTCGGCATCGCCTGCACGGGCGTCGCGTACATCCTGTACTTTCATCTGCTCGCGACGGCCGGCCCGGCTCGCGCGATGACCGTGACGTTCGTGATCCCCGTGTTCGGCATCCTCTGGGGCGCGCTGTTCCTGCACGAACCGGTCGCGCCGGCCATGCTGGCCGGATGCGCCGTCATCCTGATCGGCACCGGCCTCGCCGTAGGCGTCGTGAAGCGCATGCCCCGATGGCGGGTACGCGAAGTTCCCGGAACGGGGAAATAGCGGGACATAAAAAAACCCGCCTGCGGTTTGCGCAGGCGGGTTTTTCGTTTCCGGCGAAGTGTCGCGGCCCCGTCGCGAGACCGTGCGCCCCGATGGCCCTATTGCTGCAATTGGCCCTCCACGAGCGCCATGATTTCCTGGGCCGGCCGCGAGGTGTCGACCTTGCCGCTCTCGTCGACCACGGCCACGCGCGTCTGGGTTTCGGTCAGCGCGCGCACGTTGAGCCGGTACTGCTTCGCGACCTTGTCCTTGTGACCGTGGACCACCTGGCTCCAGAAACCCTGCGTGTCCGAACTCATGTCCTTCGGATCGACATAGCGAATGTAATAGATCCCGCGCGCGTGATCGCTATTGTCGACAGTGAAGTTCGCATTGTTGAGCGCGGTTCCGACGCGCTGCCAGACGTCGTCGTAGGACGCGCCGAGCGTCATCTCGGTTGACGAGTAGTCGTCTCCCGACGCGCCCGTCGGATCCGCCGGAGCCGGCGCCGCCGCGGCCGTCTGCTGCGCCGAGAGCGCGGCGTTCTGGGCCGCCTCGGCGGCGCGGGCCGGATCGTCGCCCGGCGTCGCCTTCGCGGCCGACGCCGCCACGGCCGCGTCAGCGATCTGCACGTCGGGCACGCCGGGCTTCGCGTTCGCGAGCGTGGTCATGAGCCGCTTCAGGTATTCCATTTCGAGGCCCGGATCGTTGGGCTTCGCAACCCACGTCGTAGACTCGTTATTCAGGCCGGTCAACTGCTGGCGCAGCCCCTTCTGGCTGATGAACACGTAGGTGCCGCCGTTCGGCGCCGACTCGAGACGCGTGCGGTACTTGTTGCGCTCGGCGGTCATGTAGGAATTGCCCGTCGCCCAGGTCAGCGTGTTGCGGATGATGCCGTCGTTGATCTGCGGGTGCGTCTCGTTCCAGTCCGTTTCCATCACGCCGTCGTTGCGCTGGTCGACCACGAGCAGAAAGCCCTGCTCGATCCAGAAGCGGCGAACCGCCGGCCAGACCTGGGCCGGCGCGCGACCGTCGATGACGAGCCAGCTTTCGGTGCCGTCGCGCTGGATGTGCATGCCGGGAACCGACGGCAAGACGGTATTTTCGTCCGGGGCCGGCGCCGTGGCCTGGACCTGCTGCAGCGCGGAGAGCGAAGTCGCGCCGCCCTGCGGCGGCAACGAGCGCTGGTCGGCATTTTCGTCGAGCATGTTCGGCGGAGCCGTCAGCGAGGCCTGCTGGACCTTCGAATCGCTGCGGTAATCGACTTGGCCCGTCGTCGACGGCGTGCTGCAGCCCGCGACCAACCCGCCTGCCATCAGAAATACGGCCGCCCGCGTGGCAAGGCGTTGATGCAAATTACTCATTTCGGGTCATCCCTCGCTACGCCACGGTCTGTTCCCGTGGATTAACCTGCTATTTTACCGGCCCCATGCCGCAAAGTACAAAAACCGGCTGCGGCACCATTTCGCGACCGATCTCGACGCATTCGGCCCCGCTTTCATCCGCTTGCCGTTACGACGTTGCCCGCTCGCGGCCATCCTGCCCCTACCCCGCCGTTATCCTGTGCCCTGACCGGCCGGTCGGCTCGCAGCGATCCGGCCTCTCGCCTGCGCCGGTCAACGCGCGGCCGGCGCGCCTGCATCCTGCGGATGAACCGGCGCGGCCTTCGCCAGCGCGGGCGGCGCGAGCCAGCGGAACGACGTCATGCCGGCCTCGCTGAACGTGCATTCAGCGGCGGTGGGCGTACGAACCGGTTGGCGCGCACGGGCGGCCCGCTTCGTCCCCCGCGCCGCCGAAGCGGCTGAAGCGGCTGAAGCGGCCGAGGCCGCCGGCGCTGCCGCCGCCCCGCTGGCGTCCTGAGCAGCGCCCGCGGCACTGGCAGCGGACGCCGGAGCGGCAGGCGCGGAAGCCGGAACCGGCGCCGACGCGGCGCTCGCCGCCGGCTGGCTCCCGGTCCGCGTCGCGGTCTGTCCGTGCGCCTCGGTCTGACCTTCGACCACGACGCGCTGACCCTGCCACGCCGTCGCCGTGTGCGTGATGGACAGCCGGTCCTGCGACACCTTCGCGAGCTGGCTGCGCATCATCTGTTCACATACGCCGGGATTGCGGTACTGCGCGCACCCTGCAAGCAACGCGACGATGGCCGCGAGGCCGACGGCGCATGAATTCCGTGTTTTCTTCATTGGAGTCCGTTCCGGAGCAGCCGCAATTGTAGCCTACGGGTCGCGGCGGACCGACATGTCGCCGGACCCGGCCGCCCTGCCCCGGCGAGCGGGCCAGTCGCCCCGGAACCGCGGAAAAAACTAGAAAAGCGCGGGACCGCGCAGGGCCGACTCGACATAGGCCTGCTGGAGCCTCAGCGTCAGCGGACCCGGACGGCCGTCGCCGATCACGCGGTCCTCGATGCGCACGACCGGCGTGATCGTGCTCGACGCGCTCGTGAGGAACGCCTCGCGGGCCTGCTGCGCTTCCTCCACCGTGAAGCGCCGCGCCTCGACGCGCAGGCCGGCCGCGCGCGCGAGGTCGAGCACCACCGCCTTCGTGCAGCCGGGCAGCACCGCATGCGAGTCCGGGCGCGACACCAGCGCGCCGTCGGCCGTGACGACGAATCCCGTCGACGACGCGCCCTCCGTCACGTAGCCGTCCTCGACGAGCCAGGCTTCGCCGAAGCCGCGCGCCTTCACGGCCTGCTTGGCGAGCACCTGCGTGAGCAGCATCACGGTCTTGATGTCGCGCCGCGCCCAGCGCAGGTCCGGCTCCACGCCGACGGCGATGCCCTCGCGCACGGACGCGGTCCCGAGAATCGGCTTTTGCTGCGTGAAGGCGACGAAGCTCGGCTTCAGATCGGGCGCGAAGCCGAAGTCGCGCTCGGCGGCCCCGCGCGTCACCTGCAGATAGACCACCCCTTCCTCGAGACGGTTGCGCCGCACGAGCTCGGCCTGCACCCCGGCGACGTCATCGCGCCCGAGCGGCATCGGAATGCCGACCTCGGCCAGCGAGCGCTCGAGCCGCGCGAGATGGAGCGCATTGTCGACGAGCCGGCGCGCGACGACGGCGCTCACCTCGTAGATGCCGTCCGCGAACAGGAAACCGCGGTCGAACACGGACACCACCGCCTCGGCTTCGGATACGAAACGGCCGTTCACGTAGATCTGTCTGGACAAGCGGGCCTCCCCGGCGCAACGTTGACGAGCGCTATTGTCGGGATAAAGGCCGCCTATGGCCAGGCAATTTTCAGGAGAAGGAGGATGGAAGACGCGGGGCGGGCAGGCGCGAACCGCGCGGGCCGTTTACCGGACCGCAGCCGGACCATAACCCGCGCGGCCCGGCGAATTGCCGCCGGCCCGGCGGGGCCTGCGCGGCAACCCGCGAGAAGCATCAGAAGTTGTACTGCAGGTAGATCTCGCTGAAGTTGATGCCGGGATTCGGACGCTCGAGGCCCGCGTTCGAGAGGTGCTGGAAGCGGAAGCCGGCCGCGTAGTTCTGGTGATCGCCGAACTGCGCGCCGACACCCACCATGTCCGCGAACTGGAACGAGCTCGACATCGTCCGGTCCGTGGTCTCGCGCACGTGCGAGAGCAGGCGCAGGCCCACGCCCGCTTCGAAGTAAGGCCGGATCCACCCGGCGTCCTTGATGATGCGGAAGACCGGCGTCGCCCCGAACTCCCAGATGTCGGGATGGACCGATCCCCGTTCTTCCAGATCCCAGTACGCCACGTGGGCCTCGCCGACCACCGTGAAGTGGAAGCCGAGAAAGTGCCACCAGCTAAGGCCCGGATCCCACACGCCGCCGATGTCCAGCTTCTTCACGTCGTGATCGGCCGTGCCGGCGGCCAGTTGCAGGCCGAACTGATCCGCATGGGCGAGCGCAGGAGCAAGCGAGAACAGCGCCACGGCCGCGCCGCGCACTACCCCTGTCCGCCATGCCGACTTCTTTTCTGTCATGAGTATCCCCGATACATAGTCATAGCCCGCAGCGCGCCGGCCCGTGCGCAAAAAGGCCGGCGGCCGGCGCACCACACCCCATGTGCCAGAACCGTCTGCGCCCCGGCGCCCCTGATGCGAGCCGATACGCCGTACCTCGACCAACCGTTCGCCGCCTGCCCGACGCGATTCCTGTACCCTTTCCTCGCCTGCCCGACGGCGGACGGCCGTAAGCGTAGCGGGTCCATCGCGGCAGATAAAGCTTCAAAGTCACAACGCATCGTTACCGACATGAATGATGTCAGCGCGGCCTGACCTCGCGCATGCCGGGGGCCCCAGGACAAACCCGAGGCCAGCGCAATTCTAGCCAGACCATTTTTTCCTCGCAGGCAGCCGGGTCTCGGCCGCGGCATGACCCTGTCGCGACGGCGCGACCGCATGGCGAACGCGTGATATCGATCGGACAAATGCTTCGTTGCCGCACGGCGCGCGAGCGCCCACGCTATCGGTTTCGGACCTTGCCCAATCGATCGAGCCATGACCGCTACCGCCTCCCCCCGCACGCACGCCGCCTCGTATCATGCCGACGTTCCGGACGTCGCCGACGCCGCAAGCCTCTTCGGCGACAACGAACTGGTCCGGCGCTTCGCGCCGGTTTTCGAACGCATCGCCGCCGGCGCGGTCGAGCGCGAACGCAAGCGCGAACTGGCCCGCGAGGCCGTGCAATGGCTGCGCGAGGCCGGCTTCACGCGGCTGCGCGTGCCGAAGCAATACGGCGGCGAAGGCGTCGGAATCGCCGACTACTTCGCGCTCGTGGTGCGCCTCGGCGAGGCCGATTCGAATCTGCCGCAGATCCTGCGCGTTCACGGCGGCTTCGTCGAGGCGCTGATCGAGAGCGACGACGAGACGTTGCGCGAAGCCTGGTTCTCGCGCATCGCGCGCGGCGAGATCGTCGGCGGCGCGGTGGCCGAGCGCACGGCCGTCACCAGCAACAGCGTGCGCGTCACCCACGGCGACGGAACGGTGCGGCTCGACGGCGAAAAGTACTACACGACGGGCTCGATCTATGCCGACTGGATCGACGTCGCGGCGCACGACGGGCAGACCGACGTGCGCATCCTCGTGCAGGCCGGCACGCCCGGCCTCGAACTCGTCGACGACTGGGACGGCTTCGGCCAGCGCCTGACGGGCAGCGGCACGACGCGCTTTCACGGCGTGGTGGTGCCCGCCGGGCAGCTCTACCGCCGCTTCGACGCCTCCGCGCCGCGCCGCAACACGCTGCTCACGCCGTACTACCAGATCGTGCATCTGGCCAACCTCGCGGGCATCACGCGCGCGGTGCTGCGCGACGCGGTCGACTTCACGCGGACGAAGACGCGCACGTTCGGCGTGCCGGGCGAGTCGAGCCCGCGCGAGAACCCGCTCGTGCAGCGCGTGATCGGCCGCCTCGCAAGCCTCGCGTACTCGACCGAAGCCGTCGTCTCGACGCTCGCGCGCGCCCTCGACGAAATCTCGGCCGCGCGCGCGGCGGGCCGGGCCGACACCGGCGCCTACGTGCGCCTCGACATCCAGGCGTTCGAAGCGCAGCAGATCGTCATCGAGCAGGCGCTGCAGGCCAGCACGCTGCTGTTCGAGATCGGCGGCGCCTCGGCGACGAGCGAAACGCGCCGCTTCGACCGCTACTGGCGCAACGCGCGCGTGCTCGCCTCGCACAACCCGGCGACGCTGCGCGAGGCCGTCATCGGCAACTTCTATCTGAACGGGGAAGGCCACGACGAGCGCTTCAACGTCGTGCCTTCCGGCACGGCCCGCGCGGCATGACAGCGATTTAACCGGTCAGTGACTGACGGCGAAAACGGGCCGCCTGCCGCAAGGTCTTTGCGGCAGGCGGCCCGTTTCGTTACGGAAGAAACCGGAGGGGGCAGAGGATGGTCAGGCCGCGCGGGCCGACGCTCCGCGTCCCGGAATCGCGTCGAGCAGCATGCGCGTATAGGGATGCTGCGGCGCGCGCCAGAGGTCGGGGAACGCGCCGGTCTCGACGATGCGCCCGCGCTGCATGACCTGCACTCGGTCGGCGATGTAGCGGACCACCGAGAGGTCGTGCGAAATGAACAGATACGAAAGCCCGAGCGCTTCCTTCAGCTCGACGAGCAGGTTCAGGATCTGCGCCTGGATCGAGACGTCGAGCGCCGACACGGGCTCGTCGCAGATCACGAGATCAGGTTCGAGAATCAGCGCGCGCGCGATGCCGATGCGCTGACGCTGACCGCCCGAGAACTCGTGCGGGAAGCGCCGCGCCGCCGCCTGCGGCAGCCCCACGCGATCGAGCATCGTCGCGATGCGGCGGGTCCGCTGCGCGCGGTCCGACACGCCGTTGACGACGAGCACCGTATCGAGAATCTGGCCGATCGTGCGGCGCGGGTTCAGCGACGCGTAAGGGTCCTGGAACACCATCTGCACGTGCCGGCGCAACGGCCTCAGCTCGCGCTCGGCGAGCGGCACGAGATCGGTGCCGTGCAGCAGGATGCGTCCGCCCGACGGCGCCACGAGCCGCAGGATCGCGCGCGAGAGCGAGGACTTGCCGCAACCCGACTCGCCGACGAGGCCGAGCGTCTCGCCGCGGCCGATCTGCAGCGAGACGTCGTCGACGGCGTGCAGAGGCGCGCCGCCGCCGCGCTGCGGATAGGTCACGCGCAGGTGCTGGACGTCGAGCACAGGCACGGGCGACGGCACGGCAACGGGACCATGCGCGAGGTCCGCCGCGCCGCCCGGGTTCGCCGGGCCGTTGGCAGATGCGGTGTCCGCCGAAGCCGGCGCCGCGTACGCCACGCCGTCCGGCGCTTCCGCTGCCGGCACCAGCCCGATCGCCGGCCCCGTCCCGGCCGGCCGGTCCTCTGCCTGCGCAAGCGCCCCCTCGCGAGGCCGGCGCGGCACCACGGTAAACGCGGGCTCGTCGCCCGTCTGGCCCGCGTGATGCCGAATCTCGGGCAGCGTTGCCGAGCGATAGTGCAGTTCGTCGTCGAGATTGAGCGACGCGTCGAGCAGCGCGCGCGTATACGGATGTTGCGGCGAGCCGAAGAGCTGCCCGACGCTGGCCTCCTCGACCTTGCGGCCGGCCAGCATCACGGCGACGCGATCCGCGTGGGCCGCGACGAGCCCGAGATCGTGCGTGATCAGCAGCAGCGCCATCGACAGCTCGCGCTTGAGCGTGTCGAGCAGTTCCAGCACGCGCGCCTGGATGGTCGCGTCGAGCGCCGTGGTCGGCTCGTCGGCGATCAGCAGTCGCGGGCGGCAGGCCACGGCCATCGCGATCATCACGCGCTGGCGCTGGCCGCCCGACAGCTCGTGCGCGTAGCTGTGCACGCGCTGCTGCGGCTGCGGCACGCGCACGAGATCGAGCAGTTCCACCGCGCGCGCCCAGGCGGCGGCCTTCGAAAGCGGCTCGTGCTGGCGCAGCACCTCGACGATCTGCGCGCCGACCGTCAGCACGGGATTGAGCGAGGTCATCGGCTCCTGGAAGATCATCGAGATTTCGCGGCCGCGCAGCGCGCGCACTTCGCGCGGCGCCAGCCCGAGCAGCTCGCGGCCCGCGAAGCGTACGCTGCCGCTCACCCGGCCCGGTTCGGGCACGAGCTGAAGCAGCGAGAGTGCGCTCGCCGACTTGCCCGAGCCCGATTCGCCGACGAGCGCCAGCGTCTCGCCCTCGGCGATGTCGAAATCGACGCCGCGCACCGCGAGGTGATCGCCGAAACGCACCCGCAGATCGTGCACTTCAAGCAGCTTCATGATTGACTTTCCTCCGTCAGGCGCGCCGGCGCAGACGCGGATTGAGCGCGTCGTTGAGCCCGTCGCCGAGCAGATTCAGCGCGAGCACGGCCACGACGATGGCCCCGCCCGGAATCGCGGTCAGATACCACGCCGTGCGCAGCGAGTCGCGGCCGTCGCCGATCATCGAGCCCCAGGTCACGACGTTCGGGTCGCCCATGCCGAGAAACGACAGCGACGACTCGATCAGGATCGCGCTCGCCACCATCACCGACGCCGTGACGATGATGGGCGGCAGCGCGTTCGGCAGGATCTCGCCGAAAATGATCCGCGCGTTGCCGAACCCCTGGCTGCGCGCGGCGAGCACGAAATCGGCCTCGCGCAGCGTGCGGAACTCGGCGCGCACGATCCGCGCGACCGTCGGCCACGACGCGATGCCGATGGCCGGCGTGATGATCGTCACGACCGGATGCCCGATCGCGACGATCACGATGACGAGCAGGAACGTCGGGATGGTCTGGAACAGCTCGGTCAGGCGCACCAGCACGTTGTCGACGAGACCGCCGAAGAAGCCGCCGAGCGCGCCGACGAGCGTGCCGATGACGAGCCCGATCACGGCCGCCGACACGCCGATCGCGAGCGAGACGCGCGCG
Organism: Burkholderia sp. WAC0059; assembly: GCF_002870125.1. GTDB lineage: Bacteria > Pseudomonadota > Gammaproteobacteria > Burkholderiales > Burkholderiaceae > Paraburkholderia. The sequence continues at coordinate 151,228 of NZ_PNEO01000008.1, read as the reverse complement.
CCGTGCGCGATGCCGGCCGCGACGTCGCGACCCATCGAGTCGGTGCCGAGCCAGTACTGCGGATCGGTGCCCGGCCATTCGAACGGCGCGGCCACCATGTCGAGCGGATCGCCGGGGAAAAAATGTCCCGCGGTCGCGGCGACGAACACGATGACGGCGAGCAGGATCAGCCCGGCGAGCGCCGACGGATTGCGCAAGAGCGCGTGCCAGACGCCGCGCGAGGCGCGCAGCGATCCGGCCGCGGCGGCCTGCGCCTCACGCGCACCGAGGCGCGCGACGAACCGGCTGCCGAGCACGGCGCCGAGCAGTTGCAACCGCCAGGACAGGCCGGCGGGCGCGTCCTCGCCCCGGGAAAGCAGATCGGGAGAATCGGGAGGCATGGCCGCTCCTTTCGGAAATACGGAATGTGCGGGCTCGATGGCGTCGGGCTCAGCCGATGCGCGGATCGAGCCACGCCTGCAGCAGATCGACCGCCGCGTTCGCGACGATCACGAGCAGCGACGAGAGCAACAGCACGCCGAGCAGCACGCCGAAGTCGCGCGCCATCACGGCGTCGAGCGCGAGCCGCCCGAGCCCGGGCCAACTGAAGACGGTCTCGGTGACGGCCGCGCCGCCGAGCAGCGTGCCGAAATGCAGGCCGGCCAGCGTGGTGAGCGGCACGAGCGCGTTGCGCAGCACGTGGCGCACGGTGACGCGCCACGGATGCAGCCCCTTGGCCTGCGCCGTACGCACGAAGTCCTGACGCTGCACTTCGAGCATCGCCGCGCGCGTGAGCCGCGCGTAGATGGCGATGAAGAACGTCGAGAGCGTGAGCGCCGGCAGCACGACGTGCTTTGCCATGTCGGCGAAGCGCGCGGAACCGTGCAGCGACGCGCCGATCGTGACGTTGCCGCCGCTCGGCAGCCAGCCAAGCCGCACCGAGAAGAACACGATGGCAAGCAGCCCGATCCAGAAGCCCGGCGTCGAGTAGAAGACGAGCGCGAGCACCGAGAGCACGCGGTCGGGCCACTTGCCGGCCCAGTGCGCCATCACGGCGCCGAGCGTCACGCCGACGACGATCGCGAAGCCGAGCGCCACGCCCATCAGCAGCAGCGTGTTGGGCAGCCGCTCCATGATGAGCTGCATGACGGGCGCGTCGAAGCGCGGCGAATAGCCGAGGCTCAGATGCGCGAGATTGTCGAGGTAGTGGCCGAGCTGGTGCAGCAGCGACTGGTCGAGGCCGAACTTCGCGCGCAGCGCGCGCATGGTTTCGGCCGTCGCCGAGCCCGACTCGCCGGCGATCACGTCGGCGGCGTCGCCGGGCATCAGCTTGAGCAGGAAGAAGTTCAGCACAACGATACCGAGCACCGTCGGCACCGCCTGCCAGACGGTACGTCGCAGCGTGGCGCCGAAGCGGGATGAGCGGCTCATCGTGTGTCCTCGTCCTTTCGTGTCGCGGGCGTCGGTCGAGCGCGGTTCGGGCCGGGTCTCGGTCCGGGGCTCAAGCCGACAGCCAGACGCCCGAGAGATTGCCCTCGAGCCCCTGCGCCGACACCGTGTGGTCGTGCACGCGGCGGTTCGCGAGCGTGACCATGCGCGGCGCCACGAGGTTCAGGATCGGCAGGTCGCGGTAGACGATCTGCTGGAACTGCCGGTAGAGCGCGACGCGCTTTTGCTCGTCGGTCTCGACCGAGGCCTGCTCCAGCAACTGGTCGACCTGCGGGTTGCTGTAATGCGGCGCGTTCGAGAACGGCACGCCGATGCGGATGTTCTGCGACCAGTACAGGCGCTGCACGCCGACGGCCGGATCGAACAGCGTGTTCACGCCGTTGCTGGCGAAGTCGAACGCGCGGTCCGTATAAACGCGCTTGAGGAACGCGGGCAGGTCCTGCGCGCGCACGGTCACGTCGATGCCGACGCGCTCGAGCGCCGACTTCACGTACTCGGCCTGGCGCGGAAGCATGTCGCCGTAGGGCAGATAGTCGTGCGTGAGGCTCAGGCGCACGCCGCCGTCCTTGCGCGGATAGCCGGCCGCGTCGAGCAGCTTTTCGGCCTGCGCCGGATCGAAGCCGTAGGGCGGCAGCGTCGGGTCGTGATAGGGCGAGGACGGCGTGATCGGCGTCGGCGAGATGTCGGCGTAGCCGTAGGCGACGGTGCGCTGGATCACGCGCGGATCAATGGCGTGCGCGATCGCCTGGCGCACGCGCAGGTCCTTGAGCACCGGATGCTGGAGGTTGAAATCGATCTCGAAGAGCGGCTCGAGGAAGCGGTAACCGCGCGTCTCGACGCTCAACTGCGGCAACTGGACGAGACGCGGCAAGTCGCTGAGCGGGACCGGGTCCTCGCTGCCCAGATCGAGCGCGCCCGTCTCGAACGCGGCCGAACGCGCCGCGCCGTCGGGAATCACCTTGTAGACGAGCTGGTCGATGTAGGGCCTGCCCGGCGCCCAGTAGTCGGGATTGCGCTCGTAGACGATGCTCGCGCCGCGCGTCCACGAAACGAAGCGGTACGGCCCGGTGCCGATGGGCGCGTTGTTGTGCGGGTTCGTCAGCGGATCGCCGGTGTCGTAGAGGTGACGCGCCACGATCGGCGATTCGCCGGCCGCGAACGCCTTGATCAGATACGGCGCGGGCTTCGAGAGCTCGATCACGACGGTCTGCGCATCGGGCGTCGTCACGTGCGTCACGTTCGCGAAGGTGCTGCGCCCGCGCGGATGGATGGTCTTCAGAAGCCCGATCGAGAATGCCACGTCGGCGGACGTGAACGGCTGACCGTCGTGCCAGCGGACGTTGCGGCGTAGCGTGAACGTGTACTTCAGGCCATCGGGACTCACGTTCCAGGCCGTGGCGAGTTGCGGCCGCGGGCTCATGTCGAAGTCGTATTCGAGCAGCCCTTCGAGCACCTTGGAGCTGACCGCGAGCGCCGGACCCGTGGTCTGGAAAATCGACACGAGGACCGGCGGCTCGGGATTGATGAGAACGTTGAGCGTGCCGCCGCGGCGCGGCGTGAGCGCGGCGGCGCCCTGCGCATGGGCAACGGACGGCAGCCCCGTCGCCGCGAGCGCGGCGCCGGAAGCAAGCATGAATTCTCGTCGGGTCAAGCCGGACATCTGCGAATTTTCCTGTGTGGGGCCGTCAGGACAAGCTGGCGGTCGATGGACGCGTTGCCGGAAGCGTCGAGGCGCCCCCGGCGTTCGAGAACGCAGATCGTAGCAATGGCAGCACGGCCGGCGAACGAATACATGCTGATATGGATATGAGCGGAACTGGACTAGGCGGGGTCACGACAACCGCTGGCCGCCCCCGGGCATGAATCGACCATGAGTCGGCTATGACCCGGCTATGGCCCGGCCACGACCCGGCACGGGATCATGTGCCCACCGCGCCGCTCGATCGATGGCGGGTAACGAACGACTTACGCGCGACTTACGCGAGCAAGATGTGGCAGCCGACCGCCGGATATCGGCGCTCGGCGAGAAAGGAAAAAGCAGAGGAAGAAGCGCAGGAAAACTGCCCGGGAAAAACGAAAAAGCCCTGAAAACAGGGCTTTTCGGAATCGGACCGGATACGCGCCGTTGCGCGCATCCGGCTTTGTCATGATCAGCGGTTCACCACGCGAGCCGGCACGGCGAACGTCAGCAGCGCACCGACGAAGAGCGCCCCGGCCATGACGTAGAGCCCGAGATTTGTGCTGTTCGTCACGTCCTTGATGAAACCGATCACATAGGGGCTGACGAAGCCGGCCAGATTGCCCCACGAGTTGATGAGCGCGATGCCCGCGGCCGCGGCCGAACCGCCGAGAAACGAGGTCGGCAGGCTCCAGAACAGCGGCAGCGTGCTCAGGCCGCCGATGGCCGCGAGCGTGAGGCCCACCATCGCGAGCGCCGGCTGGTTGCCGAACGCGGCCGAGAGAATCAGGCCCACACCGCCGACCACCGCCGTGAGCGCGAGATGCCAGCGGCGCTCGCGCCGACGGTCCGCGCTGCGCGAGATGAGCAGCATCGCCACCGCCGCCGCGCCGTAAGGAATCACGGTGAGCAGGCCGATCTGGAGCGGGTCCTTCACGCCCGTCGAACTGATGAGCGTCGGCAGCCAGAAACCGACCGTATAGAAACCGCAGATCATGCAGAAGTAGATGACCGTGAGCAGCCACACGCGAGCGTTCGTGAAGACCTGCAGCAGCGAGTGCTCGCCCTTGTGCGCCGAGTCGGCGCGAATTTCGGCTTCGAGCAGCCCGCGCTCGTCGTCCGTGAGCCACTTCGCCTTGCTGATGCCGTCGGTCAGCACGAAGATGGCGGCGATGCCGACCGCGATCGAGGGCAGCCCTTCGATGAAGAACAGCCACTTCCAGCCCGCGAGGCCGAGCCAGCCGCTGAACGAGTGCAGCACGATGCCCGAGAGCGGGCCGCCGATGAGCCCCGAGAGCGGCACGGCCACCGCGAACGCGGCGAACATCTTGCCGCGCCGGTGCGACGGATACCAGTACGAGAGATAGAGGATCACGCCCGGATAGAAGCCCGCTTCGGCGAGGCCGAGCAGGAAACGCATCACGTAGAAGCTCATCGGCGTGGTGACGAACACCATGGCCGACGAGATCACGCCCCACGTGATCATGATGCGCGCCATCCAGAGCCGCGCGCCGACCCGGTGCAGGATCACGTTGCTCGGAATCTCGAGGATGAAGTATGCGATGAAGAAAATGCCGGCGCCGAAACCGTAGACCGCGTCGGAAAAATGCAGGTCGGCGGACATCTGCAGCTTCGCAAAGCCGACGTTGACGCGGTCCAGATACGCCACGAGGTAGCAGAGCATCAGGAACGGCACGATGCGCCAGGTGACTTTCGAATAGGTTCGCGCCTCGAGCGCCTGCGGGCCGACCGGCGCCGCGGTTTGAAGTGAATCGTTCAGCACTGCCTGTCTCCTGGGCGGCCCCGGCAGGCCGCCGTCTATTTCTCTGACCCGGTCGCGGAGCGCGCGAATCCGTCGCGTCGCGTCCGCTACCGACCTTCTGCGGTTCCGCATTCTGCTATCTACGTCTATCCCTATGTACGCCTATATTTGTATGATGAGCATACATAGTACGTGATGCGTGGTCGATCATAGGTAAAAAGTGATAACGTGTCAACGCACCGTCAAAACGATCGAATCAACGCAGGATCAACGCCAGTCCGCCTCCGCCATGGGTATTTCCCCTCCCCCGTCCAACCCGTCCGTCGCGTTCGACCCGCCGAAGATCACGACGGGCGGCACGCTCGCCGACCGCGTGACTGCCGTGCTGCTCGAGAAGATTCGCAACGGCGAATTTCCGGCCGGCGCGCGCATGCCGACCGAGCAGGTCATCTCCGAGCGCTTCGGCGTGAGCCGCACCGTCGTGCGCGAGGCGATCTCGCGCCTGAAGTCGGACGGCCTCGTCGAAGTCCGCCAGGGCAGCGGCACCGTGGTGCGCGAACCCAATCGCACCACGGCGTTCCGGCTCGACATCGACCCGAAGGATTCCGTCGAGGCCGTGCTGCGCGTCACCGAATTGCGCCGCGGCATCGAGGCCGAAGCAGCGGCGCTTGCCGCGCAGCGGCGCACGCGCGCGCAACTCGCCGACATCCGCCGCGCGCTCGCCGCCATCGAAGCCGCCGCGAAAAAGCAGCGCGACGGCGTGGACGAAGACCTCGCGTTCCACATCGCGATCTCGCGCGCGACGGGCAATCCGCTCTACCCGTCGCTGCTCGAATTCATCAGCCAGTTCACTCACGCGGCGATCCGCGTGACGCGGACCAACGAGGCACGCCGCGACGACTTCTCGGCGCAGGTGCGCGACGAGCACAGCGCGATCTTCGAGGCCATCGCGGCGCAAGACCCGCTCGCGGCGCGCCGCGCCGCGCTCACCCACATCGACAACGCGGGCCGGCGCATCCAGGAGGCCGATCCGTCGTTCTGGGCGACGGGCGGCACGGCCGCCGCGCAACCGCTCCTTAACGAAGAAATCAACGAGAAGAAACCGACGGCGAAGAAGAAGCCGCGCAACTGAAAAATGCGGCGGCACAGCACGAAAAAACCGGGCTGACGCGTCCGGCATGTTTGCCTCGCGCGCCGGCCTCATATAAGATCATCATACAACTTTGAAGGCGGCGCTCCTCGCCGCCTCGGGCCATGGAGACAGACATGAAGATCGTGGTAACAGGCGCAGCGGGCTTTCTCGGACAACGGCTGATTCGCGCACTGCTCGCGCGCGGCGAACTCGCGGGTCCGTCGGGACGCGCCGAACCCATCGAACAGATCACCGCGTTCGACGTCGTGCCGCTCGCCGGCATCGACGACCCGCGCGTGCGCCCCGTCGCGGGCGACATCACCGACCCCGCCCAGCTCGAAAAGCTCGTGACCGCCGAGACGGCGAGCGTGTTCCACCTCGCCGCCATCGTGTCGGGCCAGGCCGAGCAGGACTTCGACCTCGGCCTGAAGATCAACTTCGACGCGACGCGCGCCGTGCTCGAACGCATCCGCTCGCTCGGCACGAAAGCGCGCTTCGTGATGACGAGCTCCGTCGCCGTGTTCGGCGGCGCGCTGCCCGCCACCGTCGAGGACAGCCAGGTCTGGGCGCCGCAAAGCTCGTACGGCACGGAAAAGGCCCTCGCCGACCTGCTGCTCGCCGACTACAGCCGGCGCGGCTACGTCGACGGCCGCAGCCTGCGCATGCCGACCATCGTCGTGCGCCCCGGCAAGCCGAACCGCGCGGCGTCGAGCTTCGCGAGCGGCATCATCCGCGAGCCGGTCAACGGCGTCGACGCCGTCTGCCCGGTCGCGCCCGACACCGTGCTGTGGCTGATGTCGCCGAACCGCGCCATCGACAACCTGATTCACGGGCACGACCTGTCCGGCGAGCGCCTCGCGAAGGGGCGCGTCATCAACATGCCGGGCCTGTCGATTTCGGTCGAAGCGATGCTCGCCTCGCTGCGGCGCGTGGCCGGCGACGACGTCGCGCGGCGCGTGAAGTTCGAGCGCGACCCGGCCGTCGAGCGCATCGTCAACTCGTGGCCCGGCAACTTCTCGGCCGACTACGCGCGCGCGCTCGGCTTCGTCTTCGACGAGGGCTTCGACGACGTGGTCCGCGCGTTCATCGCGGAAAATCCGGCCGTCGCCGCGTAAGCCGCCGAATCGAGTGCCGATCATGACCCAACCGTCCACCGCCCTGCTCGGCTGCATCGCCGACGACTTCACCGGCGCCACCGACCTCGCGAACATGCTCGTGCGCGGCGGCATGCGCACCGTGCAGACCATCGGCGTGCCCGACGCGCCGCTCGACGTGCCGGCCGAGGCCGTCGTCGTCGCGCTGAAGTCGCGCACCGCGCCGCGCGAACAGGCCGTCGCCGAATCGCTCGCCGCGCTCGCCTGGCTGCAGAAGCTCGGCTGCCGGCAGTTCTACTTCAAGTATTGCTCGACCTTCGATTCGACCGACGAAGGCAACATCGGGCCCGTCGCCGAGGCGCTGATGCACGCGCTCGGCACGCGCTTCGCCATCGCCTGCCCGGCGTTTCCCGAGAACGGCCGCACCGTCTATCGCGGCAACCTGTTCGTCGGCGATTTGCTGCTCAACGAATCGGGCATGCAGAACCATCCGCTCACGCCGATGACCGACGCGAACCTCGTGCGCGTGCTGCAACGGCAGACCGCGACGAAGGTCGGCCTGCTGCGCTACGACGCGGTGCAGCAGGGTCCGCAGGCCGTCGCGGCCGCGCGCGCGGCGCTCCTCGACGAGGGCGTGGGTCTCGCGATCGCCGACGCGATCTCGGACGCCGACCTGTACACGCTCGGCGCAGCCTGCGCCGACGACGCGCTGCTCACGGGCGGCTCGGGCCTCGCGCTCGGCCTGCCCGGCAACTTCGCGCGCGCGGGCCTGCTGCCGAAGGCGGCCGACGCCGAACGGCTGCCGGCCGTCGACGGGCTTTCCGCCGTGCTCTCGGGCAGTTGCTCGCGCGCGACGCAGGCCCAGGTCGAGCACTGGCGCAACGCGGGCCGGCCGGCCTTTCGCGTCGATCCGCTCGCGCTCGCGAACGGCCAGCCCGTCGTCGACGAGGCGCTCGCGTTCGCCGCGCAGCATCTGCAACGCGAGCCCGTGCTGGTCTACGCGACGAGCGCCCCCGACGAGGTGGGCGCCGTGCAGCAGCAGCTCGGCGTGGCCGCCTCGGGCGCGCTCGTCGAGGCGGCGCTCGCCGGCGTCGCGCGCGGCCTCTTCGACGCGGGCGTGCGCCGCTTCGTCGTCGCCGGCGGCGAGACCTCGGGCGCCACCGTCCAGGCGCTCGACGTCAAGGCGCTGCAGATCGGGCCGCAAATCGATCCGGGCGTGCCCTGGACCGTCGCGCCCGGCAAAACGCCGCTCGCCCTCGCGCTGAAGTCCGGCAACTTCGGGACCACCGCTTTCTTCGAAAAGGCGCTGGCGCAATTCGACTCGCTCGCTCACCACCACTCATGAACGCACCGTCCACTCCCGCTTCCGGCGTCACGGCCGAAAACCGGCTGCGCGAGGAGATCGCCCGCATCGGTGCCGATCTCTACTCGCGCCGCTACACGGTCGGCTCGGCCGGCAACATCAGCGCGCGGCTCGACGACGGCTGGCTCATCACGCCGACCGACGCCTGCCTCGGCCATCTCGATCCGGCCGCCATCTCGAAGGTCGATCGCGACGGCCGCTGGGTGAGCGGCGACAAGCCGTCCAAGACGCTCGCGCTGCATCGCAGCGTCTACGACCACAATCCCGACATGCACGGCGTCGTGCATACGCACTCGACGAACCTCGTCGCGCTGACGCTCGCGGGCGTCTGGCGCGAAACCGACGTGCTGCCGCCCATTACGCCCTACTACGTGATGAAGGTGGGCCATCTGCCGCTCATTCCGTATCACCGTCCCGGCGATCCGGCCGTCGCCGAGCGCGTGCGCACGCTCGCCAACGAAGTGCGCGGCGTGCTGCTGGAGCGGCTCGGTCCGGTGGTCTGGGGAACGAGCGTCTCGCAGGCCGCCTGGGCGCTCGAGGAACTAGAGGAAACCGCGAGCCTGTGGCTCATGACGGAGCCGCGCCCGGCCCCGCTCACCGACGCGCAGATCGACGAGCTGCGCACGACCTTCGGCGCGCGCTGGTAGCGGCGCGGACACCGCCCGCCGCCGCGCCCGGCCCTTCAACCGCATACGGAAACCGACGACCATGCCACGCTTTGCCGCCAACCTGACGATGATGTACCGCGAACACGACTTCCTCGAACGTTTCGGCGCCGCAGCCGCCGACGGCTTCAAGGGCGTCGAGTACCTGTTCCCCTACGACTACGCCGCGGCGGACCTCGCCGCGCGGCTGCACGAGCACGGCCTCACGCAGGCGCTGTTCAACGCTCCGCCCGGCGACTGGGCGAAGGGCGAGCGCGGCATCGCCTCGCTGCCGGGCCGCGAGGACGAGTTCCGGCGCGGCATCGAAACGGCCCTCGCCTACGCGCAGGCGCTCGGCAACGACCGGATCCACGTGATGGCCGGCCTCCTCGGGGCGAACGACGACCGCGCGCGGCACCGCGACGTCTACGTCGGCAATCTCGCCTACGCCGCGAAGGAAGCGGCCGCGCACGGCCTCACTGTCGTGATCGAGCCGATCAACACGCGCGACATGCCCGGCTACTTCCTGAACCGCCAGGACGACGCGCATCAGGTTTGCCGCGACGCGGGCGCGCCGAACCTCAAGGTGCAGTTCGACCTGTACCACTGCCAGATCGTCGAGGGCGACCTCGCGGCGAAGCTGCGGCAGACGATGCCCAACGTCGGCCACATCCAGATCGCCGGCGTGCCGGACCGCCACGAGCCCGACGAGGGCGAGGTCAACTATCGTTATCTGCTCGGGCTCATCGACGAGCTCGGCTACGCGGGCTGGGTCGGCTGCGAATACATTCCGAAGGGCAAGACCTCGGAAGGACTCGGCTGGCTGCGCGAATGGCAATGAAACGGGTAGAAAAACAGGCTATAAAGCGGTAAACGATGCCGCCCGGCACGGTTGCCGCCGTGCGCTCCGGCACGCGGCGGCGCAAGGCGGCCCTAACCGCCCCCCTTCGCTCACGATCCGTCGGGCGGCTCCGACAGGCGGCTCAGCAGGTTTTCCTTAGTCGAACGAAAGCCCTTCAGCAGGTGCTCGGATACGTTCGAGTTCAGCCCGCCGACATAAGCCATTTCCAGATACGCCGCGGCGACCTTGCGACGCTCCTCGTCCGCCGTAGCCAGCATGCCGGCCGTCAACAGCTCCAGCGCCGTGATGCGGCCCAGCAGATAGTTGAAGCGGTTCTCGATGTCTTTCGCGCTCATGGAAGCCCCATCGTTCGAAGAGATCCGGACGATTGTGACACGATGCCGCGCTCTCCCGCCCCCGCCGGCGAATCGCCCACCCGAACCCGGCCCGAACGGCATGTTCCGGGCGGCCTGCCGGATGCATTTCCGGCCCCATTCCGGCCCCTTTCAGACTCGCCGGCCGGGCCTCGCCGCGTTGGTCTTACGCATCATTTCGGCATAAAAGGATTACAGAATTCGTAAAGAAAAAGGAGCACAGTCCGAACCAGACGGGTCCAGCCGCGATTTGTTGGAGGCAAGCGATGCCGGCCGACTTATCATTAGCCGCGCGACCCTTTGACGCACAATATGACGGTCGAAGGATTCAACCTATTTCTGGAGCAGTAATGTACGCAGACAGCATCGACAAATTCGCCAAGGTAGGCGCCCACAAAGCCGAGGCGATCCTGCGCTCGCCGATCGCCTTCCTGATCGGCGCCGCCATGGCCGGGGCCTACATCGGCTTCGGCGACATCCTGATGTTCTCGGTCGGCTCGCACGTCGGCCCGGCCTACGCCCACCTGATCATGGGCGCCGTGTTCGCCTGCGCGCTGACGATCGTCGTGTTCGCGGGTTCGGACCTCTTCACCGGCACGGCCATGTATATGCCGTTCGCGCTCTTCCGCGGCGAAACGGGCCTCGGCGGCGTGGTGCTGGTGTGGGTCGTCTGCTGGATCGGCAACCTGATCGGCGCGGTCATCCTCGCCGTGATCCTGCATGCGGCCGGCGGCGGCGTGCTGCTGACCGACGGTGCCGACACGTTCTTCAAGGCCGTCGAAGCGAAGATGAGCGCCTCGGGCCTCGCGCTGTTCTCGCGCGGGCTGCTCTGCAACTGGCTCGTCTGCCTCGCGATCTGGATGGCCGCGCGCACCAACAACGACGGCGCCAAGCTCGGCCTGATCTTCTGGCCGGTGTTCGCGTTCGTGGCCAGCGGCTTCGAGCACAGCGTCGCGAACATGTTCGTGTTCGCGCTCGCGCTGATCGGCGACCATCCGGCCACCATAACGTTCGCCGGCGCCGTGCACAACGAAATCTTCGTGACGCTCGGCAACCTCGCCGGCGGCGCGATCTTCATGGGCCTCGGCTACTGGCTCCAGGAAGGCGGCATCGGCCACCCGTCGAAGGCCCGTCTGCCCGCGACGAGCAACGCCAGCGTGAACTGAGCATCCCGCGCGTCCTCTTCGCCGCGCCGGCGCACGGAGCGGTGAAGACCGGAGCGCTGCCGTAAAGAAAGAGGGCCGGCTTCATGCCGGCCCTTTCGTTTTCGAGTCGCGGGTTGGCGAGGGTCTCGCCGCAGCGGCCGTCATACGCCTTCGTCCGGCCCGCCGTCGTTGCGCTGCGCGCTCGCGGCCTCGCGCGGCAGCGTCAGGATCGCGTCGAGCCCGCCCTGCGCCCGGTTGCGCAGCACGAGCGTGCCGCCGTGCGCGACCGCGATCGTCCGCGCGATGCTGAGCCCGAGCCCCGTGCCGCCCGTCGCCGCGTTGCGCGAACCCGCGACGCGGAAGTACGGCTCGAACACGCGCTCGAGCATTCCCTCGCCGTGAATGCCCGGCCCGTCGTCGCTGACGACGATGCGCAGCTCGCGCACGCTATCTTCGACGCACACCGCCGCGCGGCCGCCGCCGTAGCGGATCGCGTTGTCGATGAGGTTCTGCAGGCAGCGCTTCAGATTGCGCGGATAGCCGGGCACGGGGCGCGCGGCCCGCCCTTCCACGCTCACCGCCTCGCCGGCTTCGGCATAGTCGTCGCCGAGCGCGCGCAGCAGCGAATCGATGTCGACGTTGTGCCGCGCCTGCGTGACCTCGACGCCCTGCACGAATTCGAGCGTCGCCTGCACCATCGCCTCCATGTCCGCGAGATCGGTGCGGAACCGCTCGCGCGCCTCGGCGTCGCCGAGCATCTCGGCGCGCAGCCGCAGACGCGTGATCGGCGAGCGCAGGTCGTGCGAGACGGCCGCGAGCACGCGCGTGCGCGTGCCGATGCTCTCGATCAGTTGCTGCTGCATCGAGTTCAGCGACCGGGCCGCGCTGCGCACCTCGAGCGGCCCCGTTTCGGGCAGCGGCGGCCGATGGATGTCGCGGCCGAGCGCGCGGGCCGCGTCGGCCAATTGGCGCAGCGGCCCCACCGCGAAGCGCACCGCGACGAGCGCGAACGCGAACACGGCGAGCAGCCGCACGAAGTAGATGCGCAGCAGATAGTCGAGCACGAGCGCGTGCGGCTCGAACACCATGCCGGCCTGCCCCTCGAGGCCGTGCGCGTCGAGCCAGGTGCCGTCGGCAAGCTGCGTCTCGACGCGGAACTCGCCCATCGGCATGCACGAATCGAACAGCGCGAGGATGCCGCGCGGCCGGCCCCGGTCGTCGCGCAGGCGCGCTTCGACAAGACGCACCGGCACGCCGGCGCCGAGCCGCTCGCGCATCACGCTCGCGAGCAGATCGCGCGTCGCCCGCCCGGCAACGTTGAGCGGCGGCTCGGCTGCGGGCCCGTCGATCAGCGTGAGCGTGTAATGCGCGTCGCCGAGCCGGCTCGCGAGCGCGCGACGCGCCTCGCGGTCCGTCGTCGCGTCGAGAAGCCGGACGCTGTCGGCGAGCCGGCTCGCGAAGAGCCGCACGGGAATTTCGAGCGCGCGGTTGTCGTGCGTCTCGAACCAGATCGTGCTCGTGAGCAACTGGCCCGCGAACATGCCGGCCACGAGGATGATGACGAGCCGGCCGAAGAGCGTGTGCGGCCACGCGTACGACCGGCATGCCCGCGCAACGGCGCGCGCGCGGGCGGCCCAACCCGTCCCGTCGTCCGCGGCGGTGCGCGACTTCATTCGTCGTAGGACACGCTGGCCGTCAGCATGTAGCCTTCGTTGCGCACGGTGCGGATGAGCGTGGCGTTGCGCGCCGTGTCGTGCAGATGCTGACGCAGGCGGCTCACGCAGACGTCGATGGCGCGGTCGAGCGGCGTGCGCTCCTTGCCGAACACGCGTTCGAGCAGGTACTCGCGCGAGAGCGGCCGGTTCGGATGGTCGAGCAGCGTGCGCAGCGTCCGGTAGTCCGATCCGCCGAGCGTGATCACGACGCCGTCGGGCGAGAGCATCTGCTTCATGCGCGTGTCGAGCCGCCAGCCGGCGAAGACGATCGTCGCCGCCTCGTCGGTCTGCGGCCCCGGCCCGTTCGTGCCGCCTGCGCCGTTCGGCGCCGGATCGCGGCGCGTGCGACGCAGCACGACCTTGATCTTCGCGACGAGCTCGCGCGGATCGAACGGCTTGGGCAGATAGTCGTCGGCGCCCATCTCGAGGCCGAGGATGCGGTCGAGCAGGCCGCCGCGCGCGCTCAGCATGATGACGGGCACGTGCTGGCGCCGGCGCAGTTCGCTGCACAGGTCGAGGCCGTCCTCGCCCTCGAGCATCAGGTCCAGCACGATCAGGTCGACGCGCGCGGCGCCGAGCGCCTGCCACATCTGCGCGCCGCCCGGCACCGCCGTGACGCGGTAGCCCATGCTCTGCAGATAGTCGAGCAGCAACTGGCGGATGTGGGGTTCGTCGTCGACGACGAGTATGTGATCCATCGTTTTCGTTTCTCTTGCGTCGTTGTCCGTTGCCGTCGCCGGTCGGCACGCCAACACATTCCATTACAAATCGGGCTTGCGCCAACACACCGCCATTACATCCGGCTGCTACATTTGCGGCCACGAATAGCAATCATTCTCGTTTAAGCGAGTATATCCCGTCCATGTCGCCTTTCCGTCTCTCCGCCGTGCGCCAGCCCGTGCGCGCCGCCGCGTCGGCGCTTGCCGCCGTCTTCCTGTTCATGCTGGCGCCGCACGGCGCGCAGGCGCAGAACGCGCCCGGCACCGCCGCGCCGGCCGCTGCCGCGACCGCGCCGCAGACCATCACCGACCTGGCCGGCCGCACCGTGCGCATTCCGGCCGCCGCGCCGCAACGCATTCTACTGGGCGAAAGCCGGCTGCTGATGGCCGTCGCGCTGCTTGAAGGCCAGCACCCGCTCGCGCACATCGTCGGCTGGCAGGGCGACCTGCCCGCCTTCGACCCGCAGACCTGGCAGTCCTACGCCCAGCGTTTCCCGCAGATCACGAAGATCCCGCTGATCGGCGGCGACAGCGAAGCCAGCGTGAGTCCCGAGAAGGCCCTCGCGCTCAGGCCCGACGTCGCGATCCTCAGCATCGTCGGCGAAGGCGCGGGCGAGCACAATCCGCTCGTCGACCAGCTCGAGGCCGCCGGCACCACGGTCGTGTTCGTCGACTTCCGCGTGCATCCGCTCAAGGACACGCTGCAAAGCATCAAGGTACTCGGCGCGATCCTGCACCGCAACGCCGAGGCCGCCGCCTACAGCCAGTTCTACAGCGCGCATCTGCAGCACGTCGAGCAGGTCGTGAACCGCATCCCCGAGAACCAGCGCCCGAAGGTCTTCGTCGACCTGCTCGCGGGCGCCTGGGGAGGCGGTTGCTGCCACACGGCCGGCAACGGCAACTTCGGCGAGTTCGTCACGGCGGCGGGCGGGCGCAACATCGCCGCGCCGCTCGTGCCCGGCGTGCTCGGCGACGTCAGCATGGAGGAAGTCATCGCGGCCCAGCCGGACGTCTACGTCGCGACCGGCAGCCACTCGAAGCCCGGCCAGATCGCGCTGCGCGTCGGCGCGCTGACGAGCGAAGCCGACGCCGAACGCAGCCTCGGGCAACTCGTCTCGCGCCCCGGCTTCGACGCGATCAAGGCGATCCACGACGGCCGCGCGCACGGCCTGTCGCACAACTACTACGACTCGCCCTACAACATCGTCGCCATCGAGGCGCTCGCGAAGTGGTTCTATCCGCAGCAGTTCAAGAATCTCGACGTGAGCGCCACGCAGGCCGAGCTCTATCGCCGCTTCCTCGCCGTGCCGCCGACGGGCACCTACTGGATCGACAAACCGGCGAACTGACGTGAAGACGACTCCCCCGATGCCGGCCGCGCCCGTCGACGCCGGCGCGGCGGCCCCCGAGCGCCGCGGCGCCACGCAGCTCGACACAAGCCGCGACGCGGCGAGCGTGCGCCACTACCGGCGCCTCACGCGCCGCCGCTTCGGCTGGCTCGTGCTCACGTTCGCGCTGATCGTCGCCTCGCTGCTCGCCGACTTCAACACCGGCCCCTCGGGGCTGCCCGTGAGCACGCTGCTGCGCACCGTGTTCGATCACACCTCGGTCGACCTCGGCACGCGCGTGATCGTCTGGCAGATCCGCCTGCCCTACGCCGTGATGGCGTTGCTCGTCGGCGCCTGCCTCGGGCTCGCGGGCGGCGAGATGCAGACGATCCTCGACAATCCGCTCGCGAGCCCCTACACGCTCGGCGTGTCGGCCGCCGCCGCGTTCGGAGCCTCGCTCGCGATCGTGCTCGACGTCACGATTCCGGGCATTCCGCAGGCCTGGATCGTGTCGGCCAACGCGTTCGTGTTCGCGCTGCTCTCGGCCGCGATCCTCGACGCCGTCGCGCGCTGGCGCGGCATGAACGCCTCCGGAGTCGTGCTGATGGGCATCGCGCTCGTGTTCGCCTTCCACGCGCTCGTCTCGCTCATGCAGTTCGTCGCCTCGGCCGACGCGCTCCAGGGGCTCATATTCTGGACGCTCGGCTCGCTCGCGCGCGCCGACTGGCCGAAGATCGGCGTGCTCGCGCTGGCGCTCGCCCTCGCGCTGCCGTTCTCGCTGCGCAACGCCTGGAGGCTGACGGCGCTGCGCCTCGGCGAAGACCGCGCGGCAAGCTTCGGCATCGACGTGCGGCGGCTGCGGCTCGGCACGTTGCTGCGCGTCGCGCTGCTCTCCGGGCTCGCCGTCTCGTTCGTCGGCACGATCGGCTTCGTCGGCCTGATCGCGCCGCACATCGCACGCACGCTGTTCGGCGAGGACCATCGCTTCTACCTGCCGGGCAGCGCGCTCATCGGCGCGCTGATGCTCTCGCTTGCCTCGATCGCCTCGAAAGCGCTGATCCCGGGCGTGCTGATTCCCGTGGGCATCGTCACGGCGCTGGTCGGCATTCCGCTCTTTCTCGGCATCGTGCTGCGCGCACAGGGAGGCATGCGATGAGCGGCCTCGCGATTCGCGATTTGAGCGTGCGCTACGGCCGACGGCTCGTCCTCGATGCGCTCGCCGCCGACGCGCTGCCGCGCGGCGAGCTCACGGCGCTGCTCGGCCCGAACGGCAGCGGCAAGTCCACGCTGCTGCGCGCGCTCGCTGGCCTCGCGCCCGCGAGCGGCGGCCGCCTCGCGCTCGACGGCGAGCCGCTCGAGCTGTCCGTCTCCGGCGCGCGCTCGCACAGCGTCGTCTATCTGCCGCAGGCGCTGCCGGCCGGCGTGCGGCTGCAAGTGCTCGAATCGGTGCTGGTGGCCTGCCGCGCGACGCGCAACCCGGGCCTCGGCTGGAGCGGCGCCGCGAACGAGGCCGACCTCGGCCACGCCTACGACATTCTCGAACGCCTCGGCATCGGCGCGCTCGCCCAGCAGCGGCTCGACCAGCTTTCGGGCGGCCAGCGCCAGCTCGCCGGCATCGCGCAGGCGCTCGTGCGCGACCCGCAGGTGCTGCTGCTCGACGAGCCGCTGAGCGCGCTCGACCTGAATCACCAGTTCCACGTGATGCAGTTGCTGCGCGCCGAGACGCGCCGCCGCAACATGGTCACGGTCATCGTGCTGCACGACATCAACGCCGCGATGCGGCTGTGCGACCGCGCCATGCTGCTGCATCGCGGCGGCATCGTCGGCTTCGGCCGTCCCGCCGAAGTCGTCACGCCGCAGAGCCTCGAAGCCGTTTTCGGCGTCCGCGCCCGCATCGAGCCGTGCTCGCGCGGACACCACCAGATCCTGATCGACGGTCTCGCCGGTCAGACGGGTATCGCCAGCCACTAGAGTCGTAGCATGGCCGACGGAACGCCCCTCGCGTTCCGTCGGCCATGATCCGGACTCCGAATCACCAGCCAGCCGCCCAATCGTCCCGATGCGTCACACAAGCCCCGCCGGCCGGAGCGGCGGGCGACGCGTCGCATCGGTTCCGGGGTCGTCCCGGGGTTCATCTTTTCGACTTTCAGGGCACATGAAAAAAACCTTTGCGATCGCCGTGCTGGCGACCGGCTGCGCGAGCGGGGCCTACGCGCAAAGCAGCGTCTCGCTGTACGGCATCATCGATTCGGGGCTCATCTACACGAACAACCAGGGCGGCGCGGCGAACTGGCAACTCGCGAGCGGCGACGTGACCGGCAGCCACTGGGGCATCGCCGGCCACGAGAACCTGGGCGGCGGCAACAGCGCGATCTTCCAGCTCGAAAACGGCTTCAGCGCGACCAACGGCACCTTGCGCCAGGGCGGCCGCGAGTTCGGCTTCCAGTCCTACGCGGGGCTCTCGAACACGCGCTACGGGGCCGTCACGTTCGGCCGCCAGTACGATTCGGTCGTCGACTACGTGGCGCCGCTATCGTTCACGGGCATCCGGCCCGGCGGCAACAACCTGAGCGCGCATCCGTTCGACAACGACAACCTGAACAACTCGTTTCGCGTGAACAACGCGGTCAAGTACACGAGCGCGTCGTGGAACGGCATCCGGTTCGGCGGCCTCTACAGCTTCTCGGACGAAGCCGGCGGCTTCGCCGACAACCGGCTCTACAGCTTCGGCGCCTCGTGGGACCACGGCCCGCTGCGCGTCGCCGCCGCCTATCTGCAGGCGAACAATCCAGGCAGCGCAAGCAACGCCGGCGGCGCGATCACGCTCACGGAGCGGACTTTCATCGCGGCGCTCCAGCGCATCTACGGCGCCGGCGCCAACTACGACTGGGGAGCCGCGCGGCTCGGCTTCGTCTGGACCCGCACGCAACTGGACGGCCTCGCGACGATCAACGGCTCGAACGGGCTCGGCCTCGCGGAGAACGGCAGCGGCGCGGACTTCGACAACTACGAGATCAACGGCAGCTACCGGCTCACGCCCGCGCTCGTGCTGAACGGCGAATACACGTTCACCCAGGCCAGCCTCTCGAACGGCAGCGGCACTCACCATCCGTCGTGGAACGAGGTCTCGCTGCAGACCGACTACTTCCTCTCGAAACGCACCGACGTCTATTTGCAGGCCAGCTACCAGCACATCGCGAGCGACGGCTCCGGGCTGACGGCCGACATCAGCGGCCAGGGGCTCTCGTCGTCGGATCAGCAGGTGATCGTCGCGGCCGGCATGCGACACCGCTTCTGACGGCGGCCGGCCGGCAACACCGGTCCGGCGGGCGGCGAGCGTCGATATCGCGAGGACGAGCGGCCGCCCGGCTACGCGTCCCGCGCGCCGAAGAACCAGTCGCGCAGCAGGGCATTGACGGCGTCGGCCTGCTCGTACTGGACCCAATGCCCCGCATCGGGAATCCTGGCAAAGACGTGCTTCACGCCCTGCGCATTCAGGGCCGCGGAAAACGTCTCGGGCTCGGCGGCGGTCACGTCCTCGGCGCCCCAGATCAAGAGCGCCTCGGCGCCGCTCTCGCGCAACCGCGCGGCCAGGTCGCTCGTGAGCGAAATGCCCCGGCTATGAAAACGCGTATGCGTACAGGCGTCCTCGTACGAGGCCAGCGCGACGGCGTCGGCCCGGGCCGGATCGTAAAGCATGAACGACCGCAGGTTCGCCGCCAGCCGGCGGCTGCGCTCGGCGGCCGAATCGGCCTTTTTCCAGTTGAGCAATTCGGGATGCGGCCGCCGCGGACCGCCGTGGCCGGCGCTGCCGGCCAGCGCAAGCCGGTTCACGGGCCGCCGGCAGGCGAGCGTGGCGGCCACCATGCCGCCGAACGAGAAGCCCGCCAGATCGACGCTCGTCCGCGCGCCGACGAGCCCGTCGAGCGATTCGAGCGTCGCCGCGAGCAATGGCTCGATACCGGCATCGGGCGGCAACGCGTCGGAGTCGCCATAGCCCGGCAGGTCGGGCACCCAGACCGTGCGGCGGTCCATCAGCGCCTCGACGTTGCGGATCCAGTGAGTCCAGTTGCCGTGCCCGCCGTGCACGAGCACGAGCGGCGCGCCGCTGCCGAAGCGCCGCCATTGCATCTGCGCGCCCGATTCGAGCCGGTAACTGACGCGCGAGCCCAGGGACTCGACGCGCGCGATGCCGTCGGACATCCGCGCCGCAGCCGATCCGGCCGCCGGATTCGATTCCGCCATGATGTGTTTGCCTTGCCGTTCACTGTCGAGGAAAAGGAGCGCGCCGGAGCAACGCCGCGTGCAGAACCTGTACCTGCACCAGCCGGCCGGCGCGCTTTGCGCGGCGCTGGCACGGCTGGCGGACGAGGCCCGTTCGACGAGTATCGCGCAAATGCTGCGCCGCCGCAGCGGCGGGGCCGATCGTCCGCGATCCAACCACGACCCACCCGCGATCCGCCCGCAATCTACCCGCAACCCGCCCGTCGGCTAACCGCCCGCTCCGGCGGCGATGCCCCGCGCCATGCCGGACGCGGCGAAGACCATCACGACGAGCAGCACGGTCTGGATCGTGCCGATCCGCGCGAAACGCGGCGCGACGGAAAAATCCGGCACGTCGCCGCGGCGATACGCGGCGCGCCAGCGGATCAGCGTCATCATCGGCGAGATTTCCAGCAGCAGGATCAGCACCAGCGCGGCCATCTTGAGATGAAAGAGCGGTTCGTGCAGGTAGTACGCCGCGCCCTTCTCGAAGCCGCCGAACGCGCGCATGCCGCCCGTCACGATCAGCACGAGCGCGGCGATGCCCCAGACGTTGTCGGCGCCGAAGACGGCCGGCAGGTTTTCGGTGGACGTGCAGCGTCTCAGGCCCTGTGAGCGCAGCAGAATCGAGGCGAGCGCGAAACCGAACGCAAGCAGATGAACGGCGGCGAGCAACCAGCTAACGATCATAGGTATCTCCCCTCTTTCGAAACCGGGGCGGCAAGCCCAGCCGGGCAGAGGCGCCGGACGGCGGCATCAGGGTCGAACCCGCCAGGGCCTGTTCACGCCAATCAATAACAGGCCCTTCCGGCGGGCCGCCCCGCGACGAACACGCCCAAAATCAGGGGAATGTGCCCTGAAGACTCGACCGCCCGTCAGAGGCCCGCGCCGGCCCGTCGGATCACGCCTGCCTGAGCGCCGCGTCGAGCGCGCGCGCCGCCGTCCGGTCGCCGTCGCTGACGAGCGGCGCGCGAAACACCGTCTGGCGGTTGTGGCCCGCCGCGGCCGGCGAATTCCACAGCAATTCGACCTTCGGCCGGCGCGGCCAGACAAGGCGCTTGCCGGCCTTGCGCGAAGCGGCGCCGGAAACGGGCGCGGACCGTGTTTCGCCCCCGGCCCCAGCCCCGGCGGAACCGGCCCCGTCGTCGCACCTACCGTCGCTCCCGTCGTCGGCGCGACCGCCGGTCGGCTCCGCCCTGGCCACCGTACCGCCCGGACTCGCATAGGCGGCCTCGGGCCAGCGCACCGACAGCTCGCGCGCGTCGTACTGGCCGACCTTGCGGCTTTCCGCCCAGACGACGGTGGTCCGCGTCGCCGAATCGAGCGAGATCGCGTAGCGGCCGATCGCGAAGCGCCGCGCCGCCACGTTGGTCCGCCACAACGCGCGCGGCCGGCAGATCCAGACCACGGCGACGTAGAGCACGGGCGCGGCGACGAGCCAGCCGTTGGTCTCCGCGATCGCATGCAGCACGCGCTTCCAGCCGGCCGTCCAGACGAACGCGCCGATCGACCACGCGGCGAACAGGAAGCCGAGGAGCGCAAAGAGCCGCAGCGCCTGCCGCAGCCATTGCGGCAGCGGATGGAACGGCCGTTCCGCGCGGGCGCGGGCGCCGGGCAGAAAGACGATCAGGAACAGGAAGACGAGATTGATGCAGGCCCAGGGCGACGACGCCATGCCGGTCAACGCGGCCAGGATATCCATCTGCGACATCGAAAACAGCCAGCGGGCGAGGATCACGAGCCCGATCGCGCGCAACGCGAACAGCGTCCCGGCCCCCGCTACTGCGGCCGCGCGCGTGTCTTTCGTTCCCGCCAAGGCAATCTCCTGTCGTCATCGGCGCCGCGCGTCCCGCGCGGCACGGCCATTATAGGGACATTGTCGCGTGCCCTCACGCGTCGCGCCGGACGCGACAACGCCCCGGTGCCGAAGGCACACGGGGCGTTGTCCTGCCGGTCGGCCGGGACCGCCGTCGACCCGCATCGGCGCGGGCCGGGCGGACACCGTCAGCCGGCCGCGCGCAGCATGGAGCGGCGCTTCTGGCGCAGCAGCTCCTCGTACACGGCGACGTAGTTCTGCGCCATCACCCGCGACGAGAAACGCGCCTCGAACGCCTTGCGCACGTTTTCGCGCGGCAGCGACGACAGGCGATTCAGCGCGGCCACGGCGCTGATCTCGTCCTCGACGACGAAGCCCGATACGCCGTTCTCGATCACTTCCGGCACCGAACCGCGGTTGAACGCGATGACGGGCGTGCCGCACGCCATCGCCTCGATCATCACGAGGCCGAACGGCTCCGGCCAGTCAATCGGGAACACGAGCGCGTGCGCGCCGCCGAGGAACTCGGCCTTCTGCGCCTCGCCGATCTCGCCGATGTACTCGACGTGCGGCAGCGCCATCAGCGGCTTGATCACCTCGTCGTAGTACGCGCGGTCGGCCTTGTCGAGCTTCGCGGCGACCTTCAGCGGCAGGCCGGCCTTCCCGGCGATGCGGATCGCGCGGTCGAGCCCCTTCTCCGGCGAAATCCGGCCGAGGAACGCGAGGTAGCCGGGCTGGACGTCGGTGCGCGGCGTCAGGAGGTCGAGCGGCAGACCGTGATAGACGGTGCCGAGCCAGTTCGCCTGCGGCAGCGGAATGCGCTGGTTGTCGGAAATCGACACGACGGGCGCCTCGTTGAACGAGCTGAATACCGGCTGCAGCTCCGGCAGGTCGAGGCGGCCGTGCATCGTCGTCAGGAAAGGCACCGGCTGGCGCGAAAACAGCGAGAACGGGTAGTAGTCGATGTGGAAGTGCAGCACGTCGAACTCGTCGGCGCGGCGGAACACTTCCTCGAGCAGCAGCATGTGCGGCGCCACCGTGTCGCGAATCGTCGGGTCGAGGCGCAGCGCCTGCGGCCAGAATGCCTCGAGCTTCGCCGAGGTCTGCGAATCGCCGCTCGCGAACAGGGTGACGTCGTGCCCCTGTTCGACGAGCGCCTCGGTCAGATAGGAGACCACCCGTTCCGTGCCGCCGTACAGCTTGGGAGGAACCGCCTCGTGCAACGGAGCAATTTGAGCGATTCGCATAGTGGTGAACTCCTTTCCTCGTAATCAATCGGGCAAAGTGACTGCTGGTTCGGGCCGGCGCCCCGCATAGCGCGTGAGTTCCCAGCCAACTGGATAACGGCACGCGCCGCGAAATGCGCAGGGTGTCTGGCCGTCCGGGCCATCGAAAAGTAGTCCCCGGGCGTCCGCGTGCGCATTATGCGTGCCGAACCGGCGCCGCGGCCCGAACATTTCAGAAACTTTACGTTGTTACAGGCGGGAAACACTTCGCAACCCGCTGTTTTAAAAGATAGTTTCAGAGTGGACCCGGCAGGCGGCAAGCTGTTCCGGCGGTTTCGGATTCCCTTCGCGCGCAGCCTGGGCGCCCCGCATCCGGGCTGCCGGCTCCGGCAATCGCGACCTGGGCAGGCCGGCTCCGCGGAAAATTGGTCATTGTATCTCCAAAAAGATCGTCAATCGCGTTGAACCTCTGTAGCAACAACGTGTCCGGCAAACGTACACATCGCAACGGCATCGCGATAAGATGCGCGTCCCGCACGCCATAGGCGATGCGCCTTGCCCAATGGATGTTTACAATGCCGAAACGTCCACGGCTGCCGTAACGCCGCTGTTTCCCGATGACCCTGCACGGGGTTGCCCCGTCCACGACCATCCGCCCAATTGGAACATCTCACCATCGCCCAGCGTAATGCCCACAACGCGAAGCTCTCGAGCTTCGCGCAGCGGCCGCTCGCGTTTCTTTTCCGTTTCATCCGCCGCCATCCGCTCGCGCACGCCATCGTGCTGGCCAGCGTGTTCGCGGCCGTCGGCTGCGCGCTCGCCTCGCAATACGCGATCAAGCACCTCATCGACGTGCTGGGCGGGGGCCGCCATCATCCGGGTCCGCTGTGGAGCGCGTTCGCGATCCTCGTCGGCCTGATCGCCGCCGACAACCTGCTCTGGCGCATCGGCGGCTGGTTCGCCTCGCATACGTTCGTCGCCGTGACGGGCGACCTGCGCCGCGACCTGTTCCAGTACCTGAGCGGACATTCGCCGACCTATTACGCCGAAAAGCAGCCGGGCACGCTCGCGAGCCGCATCACGGCCACCTCGAACGCCATCTACACGGTCGAGAACACGACGGCCTGGAACGTGCTGCCGCCGTGCATCGCCGTGATGGGTGCGATCGTCATGATCATCAGCGTGAACCCGCTGATGGCCGCGGGCCTGCTGATCTGCTCGGCGATCCTCTCGGTGATCCTCTACAAGCTCGCCGGCCGCGGCTCCGCCCGGCACCATTTCTACGCGACGCGGGCGGCGGCCGTGGACGGCGAGCTCGTCGACGTCATCAGCAACATGGCCCTCGTGCGCGCGTTCGGCATGACCTTTCGCGAGCAGAAGCGCTTCGCCTCCACGGTCCAGGACGAGCTCGACGCGCGCGAGGGCAGCCTGCTCTACCTCGAGAAGCTGCGCCTGCTGCACGCGGTCATCACCGCGCTGCTCTCGGCGGGCCTGCTCGGCTGGGCGCTGCTGCTCTGGAACCAGGGCCGCGCGACCTCGGGCGACATCGTGCTCGTCAGCTCGCTCGGCTTCACGATCCTGCACGGCACGCGCGACCTCGCGGTGGCGCTCGTCGACGTGACCCAGCACATCGCGCGGCTCGCCGAGGCCGTGCAGACGCTGCTCGAACCGCACGGCATGCCCGACCGCGACGACGCGACCGAGCTCGTGCCGCAGGGCGGCCGCGTCGCATTCGAGAGCGTCACGTTCGCCTATCCGGGCCGCAAGCCGATCCTCGACCATTTCGACCTGAACATCGCGCCGGGCCAGCGCGTCGGCCTCATCGGCAAGTCGGGCGCGGGCAAGACGACCGTGCTCGCGCTGCTGCAGCGCTTCTACGAGGTGCAGGGCGGCGCGATCCGGATCGACGGCCAGGACATCGCCTCCGTCACCCAGGAAAGCCTGCGCCGTACCATCGCGCTCGTGCCGCAGGACATCTCGCTCTTTCACCGCTCGATCTACGAGAACATCGCGTACGGCCGGCCCGACGCGAGCCGCGAGGACGTGCTCGCGGCGGCGCGCGAGGCGCGCTGCGCCGAGTTCATCGAGGCGATGCCCGAAGGCTACGAGACGATCGTGGGCGATCGCGGCGTGAAGCTCTCGGGCGGCCAGCGCCAGCGCGTCGCCATCGCGCGTGCGATCCTCAAGGACGCGCCCATCCTGCTGCTCGACGAGGCGACCTCGGCGCTCGACAGCGCCTCGGAGGAAGCGATCCAGCAGGCGCTCGACCGGCTCATGGTGGGCCGCACCGTCATCGCGATCGCGCACCGCCTCTCCACGCTGCAAAACTTCGACCGGATCATCGTGATGAGCACGGGCAAGGTGATCGACGACGGCAACCCCGACGAGCTGCGCAACCGTCCCGGGCTCTATCGCGACCTGCTCGCCAAGCAGCACGGCAAGGGCGCGACGCTGCACCTCGGCGGCAAGAAAACGGACGAAAAGCAGCACGTGGCCTGATCGGCCGCACAAACGCACAAACGACAGGGCCCGCTTCGTCGACCGAAGCGGGCCCTTGTCCGTCGCATGAGTCACCTGGGCATGAGGGCGAAACCTCTACGCCCTATCCTGCCGCCGCCGACGGCTCCGTGCGCGCGCCCTCCCCCTCCGAAGACCCGGCTTGCGCCGTGCCCGCCCCCGCGAGGTCGCGCATGAACCGGTCGCGCCAGACCGACACGTTGTTCTCGCGCAGTTGCGCCATCATGTCCCGATACCGGGCCACGCGCTCGGCAAGCGGCATCGCGAGCGCGGCGGCAAGCGCGTCCGCCATGCCGTCGATGTCGAGCGGATTGACGATCAGCGCGCCGCCCAGCTCCCGGGCCGCGCCGGCGAAACACGAAAGCACCAGCACGCCCGGGTTCTCCGGGTCCTGCGCGGACACGTATTCCTTCGCGACGAGGTTCATGCCGTCGCGCAGCGGCGTCACGTACCCCACGTTGGAGGCGCGGAAAAGCGCCGCGAGCACGGCGCGCTCGTACTGCCGGTGGATGTACCAGATCGGCGTCCAGTCGAGCTCCGCGAAACGTCCGTTGATGCGCCCCGACTCCGTCTCGAGCCGCAGCCGGATGTCCTGATAGGCGTTCAGGTCGGCGCGCGTGGGCGGCGCGATCTGCACGAACGACACCTTGTTGCGCTGGGCGGGCCGCTGGTCGAGAAACCGCTCGAACGCGCGGAAACGCTCGACGAGCCCCTTCGAGTAGTCGAGCCGATCCACGCTCATGACGACCTTGCGCCCGTGCAGCGTCGCCTTGAGCGTACGCACGGGCTTGCCGCTCTCGCCGGCGCGGGCGAGCTCGGCGATTTCGTCGGGATAGACGCCGATCGGGTAGGACGACGCGCGCAGCGACCGGCCGAACGCCCGCACGCGCGTCAGTCCGTCGGCTTCCGGGCCGGCCGTGCCGTCGGCCTCGTTGACGATGTAGTCGCAAAACGCGCGCAGGTCCGGCTGGGTCTGGAAGCCGAGCAGGTCGAACGCGCAGAGCGCCTTGACCAGTTCGCGATGCGGCGGCACCGCGAGCAGCACCTGCGAGGCCGGAAACGGAATGTGCAGAAAGAAGCCGATGCGATTCTTCACGCCGGCCGTGCGCAACGCCTCGGCGAACGGGATCAGGTGATAGTCGTGAACCCAGATCACGTCGTCCTCGCGCAGAAGCGGCACGAGCTGCCGCGCGAGCCACGCGTTCACGCGGCAGTAGCCGCCGAATTCGTTGCGGTCGTACTGGACGAGATCGGGACGATAGTGGAACGCCGGCCAGAGCGTCGCGTTCGAGAAGCCGCGATAGTACTGGTCGTAATCGCGCCGCAGCAGCGGGACCGTGGCGAACGTCACCGGGCCGCGCTCCTCGAGCTGGATCTGCGGCTGCCCCGCGCCGAGCACGTCGCCGCTCCAGCCGAACCACATGCCGCCGGTTTCCTTGAGCGCGTCGTAGACGCCCACCGCGAGACCGCCCGCCGCCGGCCCCCCTTCGGAGATCGGCGCGACGCGGTTCGACACGATGATCAGGCGGCTCATGAGAGGCGGGCTCCGTGCGAAGAAAAGAAAAGCCGGCCGCCGCGCGCGACGATCGCGCCCGCCCTCATGCCCGGCGCGCCGCCGCGACGACGGCGGCCAGCCAGGCGACGAGCGCGTCGACGGACTCGACCCGCGCCTGCGCGATCGTGTCGCCGTCGCCGACCTTGATCGACAGCCCGCCCTGCGCATTGGCGACGGCAAAACCCTTCTCGTCGGTCAGATCGTCGCCCGCGAACACGGGACGGCGGCCCGCGAACGGCGGCTCGTCGAGAAACGCGCGCAGCGCGCGGCCCTTGTCGACGTCCTTCGGCTTGATCTCGTAGACCATCTTGCCCGGCTGCAGCACGTAGGCGTCCGCGTAGTCCGCGACGAGACGCCCGGTCGCCGCGCGCGCAGCCGGCTCGTGCTCGGGCGCGTTGCGGTAATGGAGCGCGAGCGCCGCGCCCTTGACTTCGAGCAGCATGCCGGGATGGGCACGCACCACGTCCTCGAGCACGCGCTCCATGCGCAGGAGCCGTTCGTCGTCGAAGCCGACGCGCTGCGTGTCGCCGTTCGCGTCGCGCCGCTCCGCGCCGTGCAGGCCGGCCACGGGCAGGTCCGGCATGCCGAGGAAGGCATCGATGCTGTCGATGCCGCGCCCCGTCACGATCGCCACGGCGCCGTGCGTCAGGCGGCGCAGCTCGCCGAGCAGCGCCAGCGTCTCGGGACGAACCTGAACGCCGTCGGGCGTCGGGGCGAGTTCGACGAGCGTGCCGTCGAAGTCGAAGAAGAATGCCGTCTGGGCAGGCGGCAGGACATCCGGAAGTGCCTGTTGCATTGCGTGATCTTTGCCCTCGGCCCGCTCGGCCAGGTGGGTGCCCGACGAACGCCGGTCGACCGGCGCCGCGCCGGAATCGTGGTGACAGATACCCGGGAAAGCCTGCGAATCTTACCGCGCATCGGCCAAATTTTCGAGAAAGTAAGGTTTGCCGACCGGCCCGCATCCGGCGTGCCATCGGCGGAAACGGGCCGCGCGCGACGGCATGCGGGCCAGGATCAGAACGTCGAACGCATCCAGACGTGGGCAATGCCGTCTTCGTCGTGCACGTCCGAAATCGGCGTAAAGCCGAACGCGCCATAGAATTTCTGCAGGTGCGCCTGCGCGTGCAGACGAATCGGCACGCCGGGCCACTGCTGTGCGACATGTCCGAGCGCGCGTTCGAGCATCGCGTTGCCAAGTCCGATGCCGCGAAACGCGGCTGTCGTCAGCACGCGGCCGACCCTGACGTCGGCCGCCGACGCGTCGCGCGCACCGGAAGCCTCGGGCGCATCAGGCAACAGCACGCGCAGATAGCCCGCAAGCGCGCGACGCCCGTTCGCGGAGCCATACGCGAGCAAATGCCAGGCCCCGGGGTCGAGACCGTCGATGTCGCCGTAGACGCAGTTCTGCTCGACCACGAAGACCTCGGCGCGGGCCCGCAGCATCTCGTAGACTTCGACGGCGTCGAGCGTTTCGAAGGCTTTCCAGCGCCATTCGAGATGAGCGGACGACAACGCGGGATTCGACTGGATCATGACGGCTTCGCGCGGCAAAGGATGAGGCCGGCATTATGACGCGACAACGCGGACCGCGAACGGCGCACGAGGGCCGAGGGAAAGGACGAAAAAAGAAAAAGCCACCCGCAGGTGGCTTTCTTCGAATCTGGAGGCGCGAGCCGGAGTCGAACCGGCCTACACGGCTTTGCAGGCCGCTGCATAACCGCTTTGCTATCGCGCCAGAAGCGGAACTGCCGGCTTGGCCGCGGAAACAGGGTGCCCGCAACGGCCCGACAGAGGTTGAATACGTGGCCTTCTTACGGCCCGCCAAACAAAAAGGGAAGCGCTGCTGCTTCCCCGGGTATCTGGAGCGGGAGACGAGTCTCGAACTCGCGACCTCAACCTTGGCAAGGTTGCGCTCTACCAACTGAGCTACTCCCGCATGGTCCTGCATGCGACGACGTCACGGCAAACGCGGAAAAACGGGCATTCCGGATCTGGAGCGGGAGACGAGTCTCGAACTCGCGACCTCAACCTTGGCAAGGTTGCGCTCTACCAACTGAGCTACTCCCGCACTGCATGCGCATTGCATGATTACCGCCTTCCTGCACCTTCTTTCCTGCTGCCGATCCGGCACAAAAATCCGCCGCACCGGAGAAACGAGATTATGGATAAGGCGCCAAAATGTGTCAAGCCCTTCCGCGCGCCGGCGCATCGGCGCTCAGGCCCCGCCGTCGCCGCGCTCGCGAATCTGCGGCCACGCGAGCTTCATGTAGTAGAGCATCGACCAGATCGTCAGGAACGCCGCGACGTAGATGAGCCACATGCCCCAGACGCGCGTGTCGAGCGTCAGGATGCCGAGCGGCAGCGGCGCGTAGAACAGCAGCATCGGAATCGCGACCATCTGGCAGGCCGTCTTGAACTTGCCGAGCGAATTCACCGCGACGCTCTTCGACGCGCCGATCTGCGCCATCCACTCGCGCAGCGCCGAAATCGCAATCTCGCGGCCGACGATGACGAGCGCGATCGCCGCGTCGAGGCGCGCGAGCTGCACGAGCACGAGCAGCGCGGCCGTCACCATGAGCTTGTCGGCCACGGGGTCGAGAAACGCGCCGAACGACGAGGTCTGGTTCCATTTGCGCGCGAGAAAGCCGTCGAACCAGTCGGTCAGCGCCGCGAGCACGAACACCGCCATCGCCAATGCATTGCGATGCATCGGGCTCAGCACGGTGTCGGGCAGGTAGAACACGCCGACCACGAGCGGGATCAGGACGATCCTCAGCCACGTCAGAAAAATCGGGAAATTGAACGGCATCGGCGGGTGCGGTCAGTCAACGGAGTTGCAATTGTGCCGTGTCGCAGCACCAGTCACAAGCAACTGTAAGCGGACGCGGAGCGGATCGCCGCCGTTGCCGCCGGATCAATGTAGCTGCCGGTAGATCTGCTCGGCCAGCGCGCGCGAAATGCCGTCCACGCTCGCGAGGTCGTCCACGCTCGCCGCCATGACGCCACGCAGGCCGCCGAACCGCGCGAGCAAACGTTGCCGGCGCTTCGCCCCGACGCCTTCGAGCTCTTCGAGACGCGAAGTCTGGCGCGTCTTGCCGCGCTTCGCGCGCATGCCCGTGATCGCGAAGCGGTGCGCCTCGTCGCGAATCTGCGCGACCAGCATCAGCGCCGCGCTTTCCTTGCCGAGTTCGAGCGGCGCGCGGCCGTCGGCGAACACGAGCGTCTCGAGCCCGACCTTGCGTCCCTCGCCCTTCGCCACGCCGACCAGCATCGACGGATCGAGGCCCAACTCGGTGAACACCTGGCGCGCGATCTCGACCTGGCCCTTGCCGCCGTCGATCAGCACGACGTTCGGCAGCGTGCCGCCGGCCGCGACCGGCTCCGCGCCGCCGGACGGAGCGTCCGGCCCGTCCTCGCCCGTCAGCGCGCAGTCGGCCTCGTTGCGGGCCGACTGCGCGAGCATCTTCTCGTAGCGCCGCGTGAGCACCTGGCGCATGGCCGCGTAGTCGTCGCCGGGCGTGATGCCCGCGATGTTGTAGCGCCGGTACTCGCCCGACTGCATCTTGTGGTGGTGATAGACGACGCACGACGCCTGGGTGGCCTCGCCCATCGTGTGGCTGATGTCGAAGCATTCGATGCGCAGATGCGCGAGATCGTCGGGTTCGAGGCCGAGCAACTGCGCGAGCGTGCGCGTGCGGGCCTGCTGCGAACCCTGCTCCGAGAGCAGCCGGGCCAGCGCGAGCCGCGCGTTCTGCTCGGCCATCGCCAGCCAGGCGCGCTTTTGGCCCTGCGGCTGACGCAGCAGCGCCACGCGATGCCCGGCCTGCTCGCCGAGCACGTCGATCAGCTCGCGATTCGCCGGCGGATGGCTGACCACGAGCACCGGCGGCACGCGATTGCCGAGGTAATGCTGGGCGATGAACGCGTCGAGCACCTCGGGCTCGATGCCGGCGCCGCGCGCGAGCGCTCCGGTTTCGCGGTCCGGTTCGTCCGTCTCCGCGAATTCGGCCAGGTTTGCCGCGCCGGCATCGTCCGCCCCCGCCTCGGGCGGCAAATCGTTGGCGATCCCGAGCGGGTCGGGCCGCACGTCGTCGAGCATCCCATCGGCCGCCTCATCGTCCAGCCCCGTTTCGCGGCCGTCCGCCTCGTCCGCGCCCAGGGACGACGGCGGTATTCCCGCGCTCGCGCTGCCGCCCGGCAACGCGAGCCCGACGCCGCCCTCGTCGTCGGTCAGCGCGCTTTCCACGTGCGCCGGGAAATACGCCTTGTCGCCCAGATGCCGGCCGCCGCGCACCATCGCGAGATTCACGCAGACCCGGCCGCCCAGCGCCACCACGGCGAGAATGTCGACGTCGCTGTCGCCGCCCGTCTCGATCGCCTGCTGATGGAGCACCGTGGCAAGCGAGCTCATCTGGTTGCGCACGGCCGCCGCCTGCTCGAACTTCAGCTCGGCGGCGAACGCGTGCATCTTCTGCTCGAGCTCGTTCATCACCTCGCTCTGCCGGCCGAGCAGGAAACGCGACGCGTTGCTCACGTCGCGCGCATAGTCCTCCTCGCCGATCGCGCCGACGCACGGCGCCGTGCAGCGCTCGATCTGATGCAGCAGGCACGGCCGCGTGCGGTTGTTGAACACCGAGTCCTCGCAGGTGCGCAACTGGAACACGCGCTGCAGGATCTGGATGCTCTCGCGCACGGCCGAGGCGCTCGGGAACGGGCCGAAATATTGATTGCTGCGATCCACGGCGCCGCGGTAATAGGCCATGCGCGGAAAGCGGTGGCCCGTCAGCTTCAGGTACGGATACGACTTGTCGTCGCGAAAAAGGATGTTGTAGCGCGGCGTGAGCGCCTTGATGAGATTGTTTTCGAGCAGCAGCGCCTCGGCCTCGGAACGCGTCACCGTGGTCTCGATGCGGGCGATCCGCGTCACCATCAGCGCGATGCGCGGCGACGCCAGAGTCTTCGTGAAGTAACTCGAAACGCGCTTCTTCAGATCGCGGGCCTTGCCCACGTAGAGCACCGTGCCCTGGGCATCGTAGTAGCGATAGACGCCCGGCAGGTGCGGCAGTTGCGCGAGCGCCTTTTTGGGTTCGAAAACGTCGGAATCGGTCATCCAGAATCGGGGGGCGGCCACGGATGCCGCGCCGGATCGCGCGGCCCGGACGTGGCCGCGGGCGTGCTTTAGAATCGTCAGTTTAGAACATTCCGCGTCTGCCCGAGCCCGGCGCACGGTCCGCGGCAATGGCCCGCCCTGCGGGCCGCGTGTCGTGCCGCCGGCGCCCGCGCACGGCATCGCGATGCGCCCATGTCCAACGCCACCAATCCATCCAGCCTTGCCGCACCGACCGCGCCGCCGTTCGCCTGCGACATCTTCTGCGCGGTCATCGACAACTTCGGCGATATCGGCGTGTGCTGGCGTCTCGCCCGGCAGTTGGCGGTGGAGCACGGCTGGCAGGTGCGCCTCTTCGTCGACGACCTGCACGCGTTCCAGAAACTGTGCTCCACGTTGTCGACGGAGCAGGCCGTGCAGACAGTCGAGGGGATCGAAGGCATCACCGTCGAGCACTGGCGCGAACCGTCCCACGCGGGCGACACGTTGCGCATCGCCGACGTCGTGATCGAGGCGTTCGCCTGCGAGTTGCCGGCCGTCTACGTCGCCGCGATGGCCCGGCGGGCCCGTCCGCCGGTCTGGCTGAACCTCGAATACCTGAGCGCCGAGGACTGGGTGGCCGATTTCCATTTGCGTCCCTCGCCCCATCCGCGCTACGCGCTCACGAAAACGTTCTTTTTTCCCGGCCTCGGACCCGGCACCGGCGGCGTGCTCAAGGAGCGCGACCTCGACGCCGCGCGCGCGGCCTTCGAGAACTCGCCCGAAGCGCGCGCCGCGTGGTGGCATCGCGCGACGGGCGGGCCGCCGCCGGAGCCGGAGGCGACAGTGATCTCGCTCTTCTCCTACGAAAACCCGGCCGTCGACAGCCTGCTCGCCCAATGGCGCGACGGCGCGGCGCCGGTCGTGCTGCTCGTGCCGCAGGGCCGTATTTCGGGGGCGCTGGCCCGTTTCTTCGGGCTGCCGTCGTTCGGCGCGCTCGCCCATGCCCGGCGCGGCGCGCTGCGTGCGCACGGCCTCGCCTTCACCGACCAGCGCGGCTACGACTCGCTGCTCTGGGCCAGCGACGTCAACTTCGTGCGCGGCGAGGATTCGTTTGTGCGCGCGCAATGGGCGGCGAAGCCTTTCGTCTGGCATATCTACCCGCAGGCCGACGACGCGCATCTGCCGAAGCTCGACGCCGCGCTCGACCACTACGCGCGCGCGCTGCCGGCGGCGCCGCGCGAAGCGCTGGCCCGCTTCTGGCACGCATGGAACGGCGGCGGCACGCCCGACTGGGCCGATTTCGCCCGGCATCTGGCCGGACTGCGCGAACGCGCGGCCGCCTGGGCAGTCGAACTCGCGCAGGCCGGCGACCTCGCCGGCAATCTGGCGAAATTCGCAAAAAATCAGTTAAAATAAGCGGTTATCCAACGGCAGCCGGTGTTAGAAAGGAAGAAAAGAGGGGACGCAGGAGAGGGATCAGGAACCCGCAGCGCAGTCGAGCAACATTTACTGCCTTGCGCCGCCGCCCTGCGACGCTCGCCGTTGAGCAACACCCGAACTACCTACATTCTGGACAGGACTGTTTTTATGAAGATTGCACAGGAACTCCGCACCGGCAACGTCGTGATGATCGGCAGCGACGCGATGGTCGTGCAGCGGGCCGAGTACAACAAATCGGGCCGCAACGCCGCCGTCGTCAAGATGAAGTTCAAGAACCTGCTGACGGGCGCGGGCATGGAAACGGTCTACAAGGCCGACGACAAGTTCGACGTCGTCGTGCTGGACCGCAAGGAAGTGACCTACTCGTATTTCGCCGACCCGATGTACGTGTTCATGGACGCCGACTACAACCAGTACGAAGTCGAAGCCGAGATGATGGGCGACGCGCTCCACTACCTCGAGGACGGCATGGCCTGCGAAGTCGTGTTCTACAACGAAAAGGCGATCTCGGTCGAACTCCCGACGACGCTCGTGCGCGAGATCGTCTACACGGAGCCGGCCGTGAAGGGCGACACGTCCTCGGGCAAGGTGCTCAAGAACGCGAAACTGAACACGGGCTTCGAACTCCAGGTGCCGCTCTTCTGCAACATCGGCGACAAGATCGAAATCGACACGCGGACCAACGAGTACCGCAGCCGCGCATAATCGCCGCAGCTTCGTGCTGCGCCGCCGCGAAAAAAAGAAAGCGCCCTGCCGGGCGCTTTTTCTTTTCGGCACGAGCGTGTATGTTTGAGACTCTTGTGGGAAAACTTTACCGGGTCGTTCGTGCCGCGCCGGTCCGCTCGCCCTGCCGTGGTCCGGTACGCCGTGCTGCCGGACCGTTCCACGCTCGTGGCATGCTCCCTGCTTGATCGCATGAGACGGGATCGGCCCGACCGATTTCTTTCGATGTCCCAACGACGAGGACTGCTATCCAGACCGCATCGAGCCGCCCCGGCGAAGCGCGCATGCCGCCGTGCGCAGCCGGCGCGCGCCGCGACCGCCGCGCGCGCGTACGGACTGCGCGCGGGATCGCGGCCCGTTCCCGATTCTCCGTAATGCCGCGTCTACCATGCCACACGCACTGATTGTCGAAGACGACCCCAACAGCCTGTCCGGCCTGTCCGCGATACTCGCCGCCGACGGCTTCTCGGTCGACACCGCCGGCACCTTCGCCGACGCCCGCGCCGCGCTCGCCCGCTTCATTCCCGACGTCGTGCTCGTCGACCTGAACCTGCCCGACGGCAGCGGCCTCGAACTGCTCCAGCACCTGCCCGCGCAGCCGCCGGGCGGATCGCTGCCGGTCATCGTGATGACGGGCAACGCCACCGTCGAGAGCGCCATCGAAGGACTGCGGCACGGCATCTGGGACTATCTGCTCAAGCCCGTCAACATCCCGCGCCTGCGCAGCCTGCTCGCGCGCATTCCCCGCCCCTACGAGCTGACCGAGGAAGTGCGGGCGCTGCGCACGGCACTGCGGCGCATCGGCCGCTTCGGACCGATGCTCGGCCGCAGCAACGTCATCCAGCACGTCTACGACGCGCTCGAACAGCTCGCGCCGACCGAAAGCGCCGTCCTGATTCACGGCCAGGCCGGGACGGGCAAGGAAGTGGCCGCGCGCACGCTGCACCAGCTAAGCCGACGCCGCAAGGGGCCCTTCGTCGTCTGCGACGGCCGCGCCGTCGCGACCGGCGCGGCGTCCGGCCGGCCGTTCGCGAGCGTGCTGTTCGGCCACGAGCCCGGCGCGTTCAACGGCGCCGAGCAGCGCGAACCCGGGCTCGTCGATCAGGCGAGCGGCGGTACGCTGTTCGTCGACGAGCTGACGAGCCTGCCGCTCGACGGGCAGATCGCGCTGCTGCGCGCGCTCGACTCGCAGACCTTCATGCGGGTCGGCGGCAGCAGCGAGGTCGGCACCGACTTCCGGCTCGTGGCTTCGACGCGCGCCGCGCCGCGCGAGGCCGTCGCGCAGGGCTTGCTGCACGCGGACCTCTGGCTGCGTCTCGACGCGGCGGCGGTCGCGCTCCCGCCGCTGCGCGAGCGCGACGACGACGCAGCGCTGCTGGCCGAAATCTTCGTCGACGAGCTGAATCAGGACACCCATGCGCGCGGGCTGACGGGCACGACGCGACGCGTCTCGCCAGCGTTCATCCGCGAATGCCTGACCTACGACTGGCCCGGCAACGTGCGCGAGCTGCAGGAGCGCGTGCAACGCGCCTGGCATGCCTCGGACGAAGTGCTGGAGTCGCTGCACGCAGGCGAGAACGGCACGGCCGGCACGCGCGAGCTGAACGGTGGACGGGTGCAGGTGGCCGTCGGCACGCCGCTGGCCGACGTCGAGGAAATGCTGATCCGTGCGACGCTCGACGCCGTGGGCGGCACCCGGCATCGGGCGGCGTCGCTGCTCGGCATCAGCCCGAAGACGCTCTACAACAAGCTCCAGCGGATGCGATTGAATTGATGAACGGCAACGGGCCGAGAGAGCCCGTTCGCGTCACGGCAGCGTGCTGCGCAGCAGCGCCTGGGCGGCGAGGTAAGCCGGCTCGGCGATCAGCCGCTCCCAGCGCAGCGCCTTGCCGCGCGGCCTCAGCCGGCGAATGCGCCGGCTCGACGCCCGGGTCCGCCCGAAGTGCAACGCGTTCAGTACCTGTTCGGCCTCGTCCGGCCGATTGCAGATCAGCACCATGTCGCAGCCGGCCGCGAGCGCGGCATGTGCCGCGTCGGTCGGCGTGCCGCCTTGCCGCGCGGCCTCCATCGAGAGATCGTCGCTGAAAATCGCGCCGGTGAAACGCAGCCGGCCGCGCAGCATCTCCTGAAGCCAGACGCGCGAGAAACCGGCGGGTTTCGCATCGACCTGCGGGTAGATCACGTGCGCCGGCATCACGGCCGAAAGCGAAAGGCCGAGCCAGTCGTAGGGCATCGCGTCCTCGCCCATGATCTGCGCGAGCGGCCGGTCGTCGACGGGCACGGCGACGTGCGAATCGGCCTCGG
The DNA here is from genome assembly GCF_002870125.1 of Burkholderia sp. WAC0059. GTDB lineage: Bacteria > Pseudomonadota > Gammaproteobacteria > Burkholderiales > Burkholderiaceae > Paraburkholderia. The sequence continues at coordinate 115,072 of NZ_PNEO01000008.1, read as the reverse complement.
CGAAGCCGTGTCCCGGGAAATGTTTGCCGCAGTTCGCCATCCCGGCCAGCGCGAGCCCGTGATTCAGGCTTTTCGCGAGCAGCGTGACGACGCGCGGATCGCGATGGAACGCGCGATCCCCGACCACCTTCGAGTGCCCGTAGCCGAGATCGAGCACCGGCGTGAAGCTCAGGTCGATGCCGCATGCGCGCAATTCGCCCGCGAGGATGTAGCCGACCGCGGTCGCGACCTTGGTGGCGAGCAGCACGTCCTTGTCCCACAGCTCGCCGAGCCGGCCCATCGGCGGCAGCACCGTGAACCCGTCGGAACGAAAGCGCTGCACGCGGCCGCCTTCGTGATCGACCGCGATGAGCAGGTCCTCGCGCACGGCGCGAATCGCGTCGGTCAGCGCGACGAGCTGCGCGCGGTTCTCGTAGTGGCGGGCGAACAGGATCACGCCGCCCGTCATCGGATGGGAAAGCCGTCGCACGTCGTCGTCGGTCAGCGTCGTACCGACCACGTCGAGCATGACGGGTCCGGGAATGTTTTTCATCGGATACCAAGCAATGCAGGAGGAAAAAAAGGAATCGCGCGGCCGTGCCTGGGCCGCGCAGCGGGAAAAGCAGCCGGTCAGTCGACCTCGGCGATCACGAACGAGACGGCATAGTCGCGCTCGTCGGTAATCGTCACGTGCGCGCGGATGCCCCGCTCGTCGAGCCATTGCGCGAGCTCGCCCGAGGCGACCGCCACGGGCTTGCCGCTCGGCTCGTTGAGCGTCTGCAGCGCGCGCCACGTCATCGGCCAGTGGATGCCGAGGCCGATCGCCTTCGAGAACGCCTCCTTCGCGGAAAAGCGCGTCGCGAGAAACGCCAGTCCGCGCGCCGCCGAACGCGCCGCGCGCGCCTCGTAAACGCGCAGCTCGTCGGGGCCGAGCACGCGCTTCGCGAAGCGGCCGCCGGTCCGCTCCATAACCGCCGAGACGCGGCTCACCTGGATGATGTCGGTTCCGATGCCGTAGATCGCCATGCCGCTCCTCTTCCGTTGTCCCGAGGCTCGTCGCCCGCCTTCGCGCCCGGCCGTTGCGCTGGCCGATGCCGGCGAGAAACCGGGCCGGGCGGGGTTGCCCGGGGCCTCGATCGACTCGCTACGCGCGCGCGCCGAGACGCGCCGCGACCATGATCGCCCTCATTTCGCGCACGGCGTTCTCCCAGCCCGCGAAGATCGCGTGCGCGACGATCGCATGGCCGATGTTCAGCTCGGCGATGCCGTCGATCGCCGCGATCTGCTGGACGTTCGTGTAATGCAGGCCGTGCCCCGCGTTGACCTTGAGCCCGAGGCCGATGCCGCTGTTCACGCCGCGCACGATGCGCTCGTATTCGCGGGCCTGCTCGCCGGCGTCGCGCGCCTCCGCATAACGGCCTGTGTGCAGCTCGACCACGGGCGCGCCGGCTTCCTGCGCCGCGCGTATCTGCGTCTCGTCCGGGTCGATGAAGAGCGACACGCGAATGCCGGCGTCCGCGAGTTGCCGGCACGCCGCGCTCACGGCGTCGAACTGGCCGGCCACGTCGAGCCCGCCCTCGGTCGTCAGCTCGACGCGCTTCTCGGGCACGAGGCAGACGTCGTGCGGCTTCACTTCGCAGGCGATGTCGAGCATCTCCCGCGTCACCGCGCATTCGAGGTTCATGCGCGTGCGCAGTTGCGTGCGCAGCGTGCGCACGTCCGCGTCGACGATGTGCCGGCGGTCTTCGCGCAGATGCAGCGTGATAGCGTCCGCGCCCGCCTCCTCGGCCAGCAGCGCGGCGCGGACCGGATCGGGATAGGCCGTGCCGCGCGCGTTGCGCAGCGTGGCGACGTGATCGATGTTGACGCCCAGTTCGATCGCGTCGGGAGAAGTCAGAAAGAAGCTCATAGATTCTGCAGGTCGATCAGGATCTGGCGGGTGGCAAGCGGCGCGCCGCCGAGGTAAGTGTTGAGCAGGAAGCGCATGAGCGCCTTGCTCTGCGCGGCGGTCTGGGGCCGGCGGTAGTCGTCCTCTTCCATGTCGAGCAACGTCTGCCCGGAGAGCACCGGCCAGTGGCCGGGCCACTCCGGCGCCGCGCCGTCCGTCTCGCGGACGTCGCGCACGCCGCGCTCCGGGTCGAACACGTAGCGGCCGTCGGGCTGGACCGCCTGGCGCGCGACGGTGCGGTTCAGCGCGAGCGCGTAGCCGGTCTCGCGTAGCAGCACGCGCTCGAACGAACGCAGCACCTGGACGGCGGGCTCGTCGTGCGCGAGACGCGTGAGCGTGACGACATAATGCCGGAACAGCTCCGGATGCGGGTCCTCGCGCGCACAGAACTTCACGAGCAGCTCGTTGACGTAGAAACCGCAGAGCAGCGCGTCGCCCGCGAGCGGCAGCATGCCGCCCACCCACTCGGCGCCCGTCAGCGTGCGCACCTCGCCCTTGCCGGTCCACGACAGCGCAAGCGGCTGGAACGTCTGCAGCACGCCGCGCAACGCGGAATGCGGACGCTTCGCGCCTTTCGCGACGAGCGCGACGCGCCCATGATCGCGCGAAAGCACGTCGACGATCAGGCTCGTTTCGCGGTACGGATAGCTGTGCAGGACGAAGGCCGGCTGCTCCGCGACCCGGTAGTCGGGAACGGACGGCGCGCGCGGCGCGCGGCGCGCGGCGGCGGACTTGCGCGGCGTCCCGGCGACGGGCGCATCGGCTTCGCCGACCGGGGTCGCGTACGCGACGTCCGCGTTGCCGGTCACGCCGTCGTTCGTCCCGTCATTCGTACCCATAGGCGCGCAGTCCGGCCTCGTTGTCCGCCCAGCCGCTCCTCACCTTGACGAAAGTCTCCAGATAGATCGGGCCGCCGAACAGCTTCTCCATGTCGAGCCGCGCCTCGGTGCTGATCTGCTTGAGCTTCGCGCCCTTCTGTCCAATCACCATCGCCTTGTGGCCGTCGCGCTCGACCAGGATCGTCGCGAAGATGCGCCGCAGCCGCCCTTCCGTCTCGAACTTGTCGATCAGCACCGTGCTCGTGTAGGGCAGCTCGTCGCCGGTCCAGCGGAACACTTTCTCCCTCAGGATTTCGGCCGCGAGGAAGCGCTCGCTGCGGTCGGTCAGGTCGTCCTCGCCGTAAATCGGCTCGCCCTCGGGCAGATACGGCTTGAGCGTGTCGAGCAACCGCCGGATGTCGTCGGGATGCTTCGCCGACAGCGGCACGATCTCGCGGAACGGGCGCAGCGCCTGCACCTGCCCGATGAACGGATAGAGCGTCGCCTTGTCCGACACGCGGTCGAGCTTGTTGGCGATCAGGATGGTCGGCGCCGACGGCGGAATCAGGTCGAGCACCTTCTGGTCGTCCGGACCGAAGCGCCCGGCCTCGATCACGAACAGCACGGCATCGACCGAGCTCAGCGTCGAGGTGACGGCGCGATTGAGCGAGCGGTTCAGCGCGGTGCTGTGCTGAGTCTGGAAGCCCGGCGTATCGACGAAGACGTACTGCGCGTCCTCGATCGTGTTGATGCCGGTGATCCGGTGCCGCGTGGTCTGCGCCTTGCGCGACGTGATGCTGATTTTCTGGCCGACCAGCGCGTTCATCAGCGTCGACTTGCCGACGTTGGGACGGCCGACGATCGCGACCGTGCCGCAGCGAAAACCGGCAGAAGGGGTAGGAGTGGCGTTCATGGTCGGACGGCTCAGGATGGAGAGCGGCGCCGCCTCGCGCGAGGCGGCGCCGGAAATGGTGGCGTCAATGGCCGGCATCGGCTGCGCGTGCCGGCAGGACGGCCGGGAGGGCTGTCGTCGCGCCGGCGGCGTCGAGCCCCGCGTCGTCCGTGGCGCCGGCGACGGACGCGGCATCGCGAACCCTGGCCGGCCGCTCGGCGGTGCGCTCGCCCCCGCGCGCCGCCGCGGACTCCGCTTTCGCCGCGTTGCCGCGCGGCACGGCCGTGACGGCCGGCACACCGTCGGCGAGCGGCGCGGCCTTCTCAGCAACCTTCTCGGCGGATTTCTCCGCCGGCCGGTCCGCCGCGGAATGCCCGGGCGCATCGGTCTTCCCGGCGGTCGGCCGCTCACCGGCTTCGCCCTTCTCGCCGCCCCGCTCCTGGCTGTATTCGACATGCGCCGCCCGGATCAGCGCAAGCGGCACGGCAGCGGCCATCGCGCGCTCGACGTCCCCGGCCGCAGGCGCAGATTCCTCCGCTACCACGACGACGGGCCGTTCACCGGAGCGCGACGCGCGCTCGCGACGCTCGGGCGAACGCAGATCGAGCGCGCCCTGAATGCCCGTGACCCCCGGCACGACTTCCGGCTCGGCCTTCGCGGCGCGCGCGCCCTTCGAGCGTTTCGGCTTCGCGACGGGCGCGGGCGCCGCCGCCATCACCTCCTCGAGCGCCTTCTTCGCGGCGGCCTGCTCGGCCGCCCGGCGGCTCGCGCCCGAGCCCGACACCTTGACGTCGAGCTTGGGCACCGTGCATTCGACCTCGAACTGCTGATTGTGCGCCGCACCATGTGTCGCGATCACTGTGTAGGTCGGCAGCGCGATCTTGTGCCCCTGCAGGTACTCCTGCAGCAGCGTTTTCGAATCCTTGCCGAGCGTGCGCGGGTCGATATGGTCGAGAATCGGCACGTACAGGCGCTTGATGACCGTCTGGGCCGCGTCGAAGCCGCCATCGACGAAAATCGCGCCGAAAACCGCCTCCAGCGCGTCCGCGAGGATGGACGGTCGCCGGAAACCACCGCTGCGCAACTCGCCCTCGCCCAACCGCAGGCTGTCCGCAATATTGAGGGCCTGAGCTATTTCGTACAACGACTGCTGCTTCACGAGGTTCGCGCGCACGCGCGACAGGTCGCCTTCGTCGAGCTTGCCGAAACGTTGAAACAATAGGGCCGCCACCGCGCAATTCAGGACCGAATCGCCGAGAAATTCGAGGCGTTCGTTATGCGTGGCACTGTGACTGCGGTGGGTCAAAGCCTGGCGCAACAATTCCGCATTGCGAAATTCGTAGCGCAGCCGGCTTTCCAGCGGGGATAAAGGCATGGGGAGAGTATAACGCGCCGGCCCGCCCCGGCGAACACGCGCGGCGGGCGGCGAAAGAACGTGTCGAAGCGGCGTTACTGCGGATTCTTCAAGTAGCGCGCGAACATGCCGAGAGCCGCACGACTACCTGACGACGACGATTCGCGATTACCTGAAGAAGCCGATGCGCTTGAGGCTGCTGAAGTTCATCCAGACGAAGAACGCGCGGCCGACGAGATTCGCGTCGGGCATGAATCCCCAGTAGCGGCTGTCGGCACTGTTGTCGCGGTTGTCTCCCATCACGAAGTAGTTGCCGGGAGGCACCTTGCAGATGATGCCCTGCGCGTTGTACTGGCAGTTGTCGCGATAGGGGAAGTCGTCGGCGCCGATGATGAACGGCGGCACCGCCGGATTGTTGAGGATCTCGTTCTTGCGGCCGCCGAGGTCCTCCTCGAACTGCTTCATGTAGCCGCCGCGCTCGTCGTCGTAGAAGTCGGGCAACGGCGTCTCGGACACGGGCGTGCCGTTGATGGTCAACTGCTTGTCCTCGTAGGCGACCACGTCGCCGGGCAGACCGATCACGCGCTTGATGTAGTCCACGGACGGATCCTTCGGATAGCGGAACACGACTACGTCGCCGCGCTTCACCGGCTCGCCCTGGGTGAGCTTCGTGTTGACGATCGGCAGGCGGATGCCGTAATCGAACTTGTTGACGAGAATGAAGTCGCCGACGAGCAGCGTCGGCATCATCGAACCCGACGGAATCTTGAACGGCTCGACCACGAACGAACGCACGAGAAAGACGACGAGAATGACGGGGAAAAAGCTGGCCGAATACTCGAGCCACCACGGTTGGCGCAGCTTGTCGTTGCGCAGCTTCTGGCGCGTGACCGGCGCGTTCTCGTCGGCGAAGCGCTCGCCGACGCGCGCCTGCTGACGGTCGAACTCCTCGACCGCCGCAACGGCGGCGCGGCGCCGTTGCGGCAGGAAAACCAGTTGATCTGCAACCCATGCAATGCCCGTCACGACGACGAGCGTAAAAAGAATAAGCGCAAAGTTCATTTAAAAGTCCAATCCGGTCTTATTTGTCCTCGACCCGAAGAATCGCGAGGAAAGCCTCCTGCGGAATTTCGACGGAGCCGACCTGCTTCATCCGCTTCTTGCCTTCCTTCTGCTTTTCGAGCAGTTTCTTCTTGCGCGTGATGTCGCCGCCATAGCACTTGGCGAGCACATTCTTGCGCAACGCCTTGATATTTTCACGCGCGATGATGTGCGCGCCGATCGCCGCCTGGATCGCCACGTCGTACATCTGGCGCGGGATGATCTCGCGCATCTTCGCGGCGACCTCGCGCCCGCGATACTGCGACTGCGAGCGGTGCACGATGACCGAGAGCGCGTCGACCTTGTCGCCGTTGATCAGCATGTCGACCTTCACGACGTCCGAGGCCCGATACTCCTTGAACTCGTAGTCCATCGACGCATAGCCGCGCGACACCGACTTCAGCCTGTCGAAGAAGTCGAGCACGATCTCGGCCATCGGAATTTCGTAGGTCAGTTGCACCTGGCGGCCGTGGTATTGCATGTTGACCTGGTTGCCGCGCTTCTGCGTGCACAGCGTGATGACCGAGCCGACGTAGTCCTGCGGCATGTACAGGTTGACCGTGACGATCGGCTCGCGGATTTCCTCGACCTTCGACGGGTCGGGCATCTTCGCGGGATTCTCGACCATCAGGATGGTGCCGTCGCCCTGCACGACCTCGTAGACGACCGTCGGCGCGGTCGTGATCAGGTCCATGTCGAACTCGCGCTCGAGCCGCTCCTGGACGATCTCCATGTGCAACAGGCCGAGGAAGCCGCAGCGGAAGCCGAAGCCGAGCGCCTGCGAGACTTCCGGCTCGTACTGCAGCGAGGCGTCGTTGAGCTTGAGCTTTTCGAGCGACTCGCGCAGCGCGTCGTACTGGTTCGCCTCGACCGGGTAGAGCCCCGCGAACACCTGCGGCTTGACCTCCTTGAAGCCGGGCAGCGGTTCGACCGCGGGCACGCCCCCCGACGAACCGGCCGCGTGCGTGACCGTGTCGCCGACCTTCGTCGCCGCCAGTTCCTTGATGCCGGCGATGATGAAACCCACCTGCCCCGCCGACAGCGCCTCCAGATTCTTCGCCTTCGGCGTGAATACGCCGATGTGCTCGACCGGGTACTGCGCGCCCGTCGCCATGAGCCGGATCCGGTCCTTCGGACGCAGCGTGCCGTTGACGATGCGCACGAGCATCACGACGCCGACGTAGTTGTCGAACCACGAGTCGATGATGAGCGCCTGCAGCGGCGCGTCGGGCTCGCCCTTCGGCGACGGCACCTTCGCGATCAGCGCCTCGAGCACGTCCCCGACGCCCTCGCCCGTCTTGGCGCTGCAGCGCGTCGCGTCGGTGGCGTCGATGCCGATCACGTCCTCGATCTCGGCAATCGCGTTCTCGGGGTTCGCCGCCGGCAGGTCGATCTTGTTGAGCACCGGCACGACCTCGACGCCGAGCTCGATCGCCGTGTAGCAGTTCGCGACGGTCTGCGCCTCGACGCCCTGGCTCGCGTCGACGACGAGGAGCGCCCCCTCGCAGGCCGACAGCGAGCGGCTCACCTCGTAGGAAAAGTCGACGTGACCCGGCGTGTCGATCAGGTTCAGGTTGTAGAGCCGGCCGTCGCGCGCGCGATAGCTCAGCGCCGCGGTCTGGGCCTTGATCGTGATGCCGCGCTCGCGCTCGAGGTCCATCGAGTCGAGCACCTGGGATTCCATCTCGCGGTCGGACAAGCCACCGCATAGCTGGATGATGCGATCGGCGAGCGTCGACTTGCCGTGGTCGATGTGCGCAATGATCGAGAAGTTACGAATATGATCCATTCAATGCCGATCAAGCAAAAAAGGCGCGCCCAGACAAAAAGCGGAGCACGCCTTGTAAGCAGATGAAAATCCGGGCTATTTTAGCCGAAAAGGGTTCCGGCCGGACAGCAGTACAGTCCGAACCCGCTCTTTGTCGAGCCGGTGGTGGCACAGTTCGGCCCCGCCGCAAACCAGCACCGGCACCCGCTCGCCGTAACGCGCCCGCCATGCCGGGTCGCGGTCCACGTCGATCCGCTCGACGCGGGCGTGGGTCCCGGCCAGGACGGGCTCGAGCGCCGCGTGCATCTCGTCGCACAGGTGGCGCCCCGGGCGGCCGTAGCGTTCGAAGCACACCGCGCCGCCTTCGGGAAGCCGGGCCATGGTCAATTCTTCTGCTCCGATGCGCGCGGCCGCAACGGCACGAATTGCGCGTTGCCCCCGCGCTGCACGAGCAGGGCGACCATCTTCTGCGGGTCGAGCCGCGCGGTCACGGCCTCGAACTGCCGCGCGCTCGTGATGTCGGTGTCGCCGACGCGCAGGATGACGTCGCCTTTCTGCAGCCCAACGCGCGCAGCCGGCCCCTCGACCGCCACGACCTGCACGCCGCCGTGCAGCTTCAGCGCCTTGAGCTGATCGGCCGACAGGTCGCTCACAGCGAGACCCAGCGCGTTCGAAGCGCGCGGCGCCGGCGCCGGCGGCTTCTTCTGCCCCGTCTTCGCGCTCTTGCCCGACTGAATTTCGGCCACCGTGACCGTCAGGTCGCGCGTCTGGCCCTTGCGCCAGACGGTGATGGTCGCCTGCGTGCCGGGCTTCGTGTCGCCGACCATGCGGGGCAAATCCGTCGCCGCATCAACCGTCTGGCCGTTGAACTTCAGGATGATGTCGCCCGGCAGCACGCCCGCCTGGCCGGCAGGGCCGTCGGGCTCGACGCTGCTCACGAGCGCGCCCTCGGCCCTCGGCAGGCCCAGCGAGTCGGCCACGTCGCTCGTCACCTCGCCGACCGCCACGGCAATACGCCCGCGGATAACCCGGCCCGTCGTTTCGAGCTGGTCCGCCACGCGCATCGCCTCGTCGATCGGAATCGCGAACGAAATGCCCATGAAGCCGCCCGTGCGGCTGTAGATCTGCGAGTTGATGCCGATGACCTCGCCGTCCATGTCGATGAGCGGACCGCCCGAATTGCCGGGATTGACGGCCACGTCGGTCTGGATGAACGGCAGGTAGTCGCCCGTGTCGCGCCCCTTGGCGCTGACGATGCCGGCCGTCACGGTGTTCTCGAGCCCGAACGGCGAGCCGATCGCCACGACCCACTCGCCGACGCGCACCTTGTTCGAATCGCCGATCGTGACGACGGGCAGATTCGAGGCGTCGATCTTGACCACGGCGACGTCGGTGCGATCGTCGACGCCGATCAGTCGCGCCTTGAACTCGCGCTTGTCGGTCAGCGTGACGTAGATGTTGTCCGCGCCGTCGACCACGTGCGCGTTCGTCATCACGTAGCCGTCGGAGGACAGGATGAAGCCCGAGCCGACCCCGCTGCTCTGCTCGCCGCCACCGCCGTTGTCACCGTTATCGCCGCCGTTGTCCGGAGACGAATCGTCGGGCGGCGGGACATCCTGCTGGCCCTGCGGCCCTTGACCCTGCTGCCCTTGCGGCAACGGGATGCCGAAGAAGCGGCGAAAGAATTCCGACATGTCGCCGTCGTCGGACCCCGACGGCAGGCCGCCCGGCTGATCCGACGACACGCGCGTCGTCGTGCGGATGTTGACGACCGCCGGGCCGACCTTGTCCACGAGATCGGTGAAGTCAGGCAGATTGGCTGCGGGAGCCGCCGACGCATCGAGCGAGGCAAACGGCAGGCAAGCCGCCATCGCCACGGCCGCTAAAAATTTGCGCACCGGGAAAATCGTCATGTCGTAGTCAGCCAAAAGAATTTACCTGGGAGCCTTGTATTCTATGGCAGACGCAAATTGCTGCAATGTGGCCTCGGGAACTTCGCCGAGCAGCGTGATCCAGTAGTCGCCGCGCCGCTCGACGAGCACGTGGGTCGCGCCGCTGCTGCCGGTGCCTTCCTTGCGGCTGTTGTGCTCGACGGGCTCGACGAAAATGGAAATGGCCGACAACCCGTCGGAGAAAACGGCCTGGTCGACGGGGATGGGCGGATCGGACGGATTGCTCGCGGCCATCAGGCGGCGCAGTTCGCGGATCTCGCGAAAACCGGGCACGGCGATCGGAAAGCGCCAGCCCTGCGCCTCCATGTCGACCGGATCGAGCGGCGGATGCACGACGGTCCAGCCCGCGGTATCGCGGATGCCGTTGACGATCGGCGCCAGGTCGGCAGGCACGCCGATGCTGATCTGCGAAAACGCCAGTTGCTCGAGAACCTGGCCGTCGGGACCGAGCGTCTGCGCGCGCAACAGCAAACCGGTCTTTTCGTCGGCCCAGAGCTTGTAGGCAAAACGCCAGGCGTCTTTCGGATCGAGCTCGATCACCTGGCTGTCGACACCCGCCACGCGGTCGGTGCCGAGCAGCTTCGGCTCGTAGACCGAGAGCACCTCGTCGTCGCCCGTCGTGAAGAGCGCCGGGAAGGTGTCCCGGCTCTGGCGCTTCTCGACGATGCACAGATGCCGCTCGGGCACGAACGTGTAGAGGTCGTCGTCGTGACGCAGCATCTTGCGCGGCTTGCCGTCGAGACTTTCGAGCTGCTCGTACTCGCCGTCCTTGCCGGCCGCGTAGTGGACGATGCTCGTTGACTGCACGAACGCGCCGCGCTGATAGACGAACGCGCCTTCGTAGTTCTGATCCTCCGCGGCGACGCGTATGCGGTCGAGCCAATGCGCGGTCTGCTGCCGGACCGAGGCGGCATCGCCGGCCGGCGAGCCCTCGGCGTGGGCGCGGTTCGCCGCGGACAGAGCGGTCAACAATACGGCCGCGCAGCACAGAAATGCCGGCAGCCGCCCCCAGGTTGTCGTTCTACCGAACCGCTGCGTCTGCATCAGACTTATTGGCCTTGCGTGGTGAGGGCTGAAGTCCGGATCAGCGGCATGACGGGCATGACCGGCTGCTGGGCGAACTGTTGGTGGGCCTCGAGATATTCGTCGAGGCGCGCGTCGCGGATGATGTTGCCGCCCTGAACGGCGGCGGCCGGCATCGAGACCTGCTGGACGGCCCCCGATTGCGGCGTCTGCACCGATGCGACCTGCATGCCCGTCGTGCCGCCCGCGCCGCGCATCTGCGGCACGACGATCCACGTGAGCGTGGCCGCCGCGGCGGCCACGGCGAGCGTCGGCACCACGCGGCGGCGCAGTTCGAGCAGGCGGCGCGAAACAGACGCTGCCGCGGGCGCGAGCACGTGCGGCTCGGCCCCGAGACGTTGCGCGAAGCCGGCGAGGAACGTCTTGCTGGCCGACGGACTGACGGCCAGCTCGTCGGAGCGCAGCACGTCGCCGATCAGGTGATAGTCCGACCATGCAGCGCGATCTTCTTGATTCAAATCAGAAAAAAACGCATTCAAATGTCCGTCGTCCGCCAACTCTCCGTCGACGATTGCGGACAGACGCTCGCCTCGCGAGGCTACCTGCGATTGCACCGAGACCGACCCCATGATGATCCCCTTCCTTACGGACGCCCGTAACGGCGCCAACCAACCCCATTCATCGTATCCGCACCGGACCCGGCGCGGCTCACCAGCGCTTGCCTTCCGGCGTATCCAGCAGCGGACGCAATTTTGCCGCAATGGCTTCGCGAGCCCGAAAAATACGCGACCTGACGGTGCCGATCGGACAGCCCATCATCTCGGCGATTTCCTCGTAGCTCAACCCTTCAATTTCCCGAAGCGTAATGGCGGTGCGCAACTCTTCCGGCAAAATCGCCATGGCAGCGTTGACCGTCTCCGCGATCTGCTTGCTCATCAACATCGATTCGGGCGTATTGATATCCCTTAGTTGATCGGCGTCCGAGAAAGTTTCCGCTTCCTCCGCGTCCGCTTCAGTCGAGGTCGGCGCTCGCCGACCCTGGGTCGCAAGGTAGTTCTTCGCGGTATTCACCGCAATCCGGTACAACCACGTGTAAAACGCCGATTCCCCGCGAAACTGGGGCAACGCCCGGTAGGCCTTGATGAAGGCGTCCTGGGCCACGTCCTCGACTTCGGCGGGGTCCCGCACGAGGCGCGAGATCAGCCTGAGGATCTTGCGGTGGTATTTGGAAACCAGCAGCTCGAACGCGGCCTTGTCGCCCTTCTGCACGCGCTCGACCAGCACCTGGTCGATTTCTTTTTCGCTCACCTGGAAAATCCGTTAGCCTGGGAATGCAACGCGGGGCCCCATTGTAGCGTTCCCCCGCCGGCCGACGTCATACCGGAAGCAGCGGTTACAGTCGTTACAGGGTACCGCGCCGCCCTCACGCCAGCCGCCCGGATGCGCGGCGGCCACGCACGGCCAACTCGCGAAAATCGTCGGCCGATGCGGCATCGGCCGCAATCGGCAACGCTACGGCCTTCCGCCCGGCGTCGATGACGATAACGAGCAGCCAGCCACCCCACTGGGCCTGACCGGCCAAGCGCCCGCGCACGAGACACGAGCCGTCCCGGGCGAAGGCGGCCATACCATCCGGCCCGATTTCGAACAGGGCCGGCGGTCTGCGATGCCAATGTTTCAGCGCGAGCGCGCCGGCGGCGAGGAAAGCGAGCGAGAGCAGCACGTCCCCATGGCCGGGCAGGGGCGCGAGCGCGGCATGAAAAGCGCCGACGGCGACGAGCAGCGCGATGGCCGGCAGAACCAGCAGCCACGCAGAGGGCCGCAGCGGGATGCGCCGCGCCGGAAAACGCGGCAGGAGGAATGGATACGCGACGCGACCGGCCGGATCGTCCGGCCCGGCCGCGCCATGCCGAAAGGCGGTCAAGCGTGACGCCTGAAAACCAGCGTGCCGTTCGTGCCGCCGAACCCGAACGAGTTCTTCAGGGCGACGTCGATCTTCATGTCCCGCGCGGTATTGGCGCAGTAATCGAGATCGCACTCCGGGTCCTGGTTGAAGATGTTGATGGTCGGCGGCGACACCTGATGATGCACGGCCAGCACCGTGAACACCGATTCGAGCCCGCCCGCGCCGCCGAGCAGGTGCCCGGTCATCGATTTCGTCGAGTTCACGACGATGTTCTTCGCGTGGTCGCCGAAGGCGCGCTTGATGCCGGTCGTCTCGGCCAGATCGCCGAGCGGCGTCGACGTGCCGTGCGCATTCAGGTAGTTCACCTCGCCTACGTTCACGCCGGCGTTGCGCAGCGCGGCCGCCATGCAGCGGCGCGCACCGTCGCCATCCTCGACCGGAGCGGTCATGTGATAGGCGTCGCCGCTCATGCCGTAGCCGACCACTTCCGCGTAGATCTTCGCACCGCGCGCCTTCGCGTACTCGTACTCCTCGAGCACCATCACGCCCGCGCCCTCGCCGAGCACGAAGCCGTCGCGGTCCTTGTCCCACGGGCGGCTCGCCGTCGCCGGATCGTCGTTGCGTTGCGACAGCGCGCGCGCCGCGGCGAACCCGCCGATGCCGAGCGGCGAGACGGTCGATTCGGCACCGCCCGCGATCATCACGTCGGCGTCGCCGTATTCGATGAGCCGCGACGCCTCGCCGATGCAATGCAGCCCCGTCGTGCACGCCGTCACCATGGCGAGATTGGGGCCCTTGAAACCGTACTTGATCGACAGATGGCCCGAGATCATGTTGATGATCGAGGCCGGCACGAAGAACGGCGAGATACGCCGGGGACCGCGGTTCAACAGTTCGGTCTGCGTCTGTTCGATCATCGGCAGCCCGCCGATGCCGGAACCCACGATCACGCCCACGCGCTCCGCATTCGCTTCGGTGATTTCGAGGCCGCTGTCCTGCATCGCCTGGATGCCGGCCGCCACGCCATAATGGATGAACGTATCCATGTGGCGGGCTTCCTTGCCCGGGATGTAGTCTTCGATATTGAAGCCCTTCACCTCGCCGGCGAAGCGGGTCGAGAAATTCGACGCATCGAACTTCGTGATGCTGGCAATACCGGACCGGCCGGCCACCAGATTGGCCCAGCCATCGGCAACATTATTGCCAACAGGCGAAATCAGCCCCAGGCCTGTAACAACAACACGACGGCGACTCACGGTAACCCCTTTTCCATAGAATGACAAAAGCAAAAGCCACAGCGGCCACAGGAAATGCTCCTGTGAGCCCTGTGGCTGTTAACCGGCCGATGCGCGTACAAGGCGCTCGCAGGTTCGCGGAACGCAACCGGCCGACGAAGCCGGCCCGGCGAGGACGCGAAGCGCCTCAGGCCTTGACGTTCGCGCGCGCGTAGTCGATGGCCTGCTGGACCGTCGTGATCTTTTCGGCTTCTTCGTCCGGAATTTCCATTCCGAACTCGTCTTCGAGGGCCATCACCAGCTCGACCGTGTCGAGCGAGTCGGCGCCGAGATCGTTCACAAACGAGGCTTCGTTCTTGATTTCCGCTTCCGCGACGCCCAGTTGTTCGGCCACGATCTTCTTGACGCGCTGTTCGATGTTGTCCATTACCCCTCCAGGGAAAGTGAGTTCATAAATACGAGTGCGCGCATTTTATCAGGTTTGCCCCCGCAAAAAAGCGCCGCTCGAGGTTCCAGACCGGCGGTCCGCGCACGCCCCGGCAGGGCGCGTCAAGGCGCGGATACTACCTGAATCCGGTTAAGACATATACATGCCGCCGTTCACGTGCAGCGTCGTGCCGGTGATGTACCCCGCCTGCGGCGAAGCGAGAAACGCGACCGCGTGCGCGATGTCGTCGGGGCTGCCCAGCCGGCCGAGCGGAATCTGCGTCATCAGCGCAGTCTGCTGTTCGGCGGGCAGATCCTTCGTCATGTCGGTATCGATGAAACCGGGCGCGACGCAGTTCACCGTAATGCCGCGGCTGCCGATTTCACGCGCGAGCGCACGGGCCATGCCCGCCACGCCAGCCTTCGCCGCCGCGTAGTTGGCCTGCCCCGGATTGCCCGCCGAGCCGACCACCGACGTGATGTTGATAATCCGTCCGCTGCGCGCCTTCATCATCGGACGCAGCACCGCGCGGGAGAGGCGGAACACCGACTTCAGGTTGGTGTCGATCACCGCGTCCCATTCGTCGTCCTTCATGCGCATCGCCAGTTGGTCCTGGGTGATGCCCGCGTTGTTCACGAGGATCGCGAGACCGCCGAACGC
The DNA here is from genome assembly GCF_002870125.1 of Burkholderia sp. WAC0059. GTDB lineage: Bacteria > Pseudomonadota > Gammaproteobacteria > Burkholderiales > Burkholderiaceae > Paraburkholderia. Next base: position 100,009 of record NZ_PNEO01000008.1, on the reverse strand, counting down.
CTTGACCGTCGCGTCGATCAGCGCTTCCGCCGCGGCGATGTCGTTGACGTCGAGCACGGCCCCGCGGCCCGCGAGCCCCTCGGCGGCGAGCGCGGCCGTGATCGCCTCGGCGCCCGGCCCGCTCGTCGCCGTGCCGATCACGGTGGCCCCACGGCGCGCGAGTTCGAGCGCGATCGCCCGACCGATGCCGCGCGATGCGCCGGTCACGATCGCGGTCTGTTTATCGAGAATCTTGTCCATCGTTCGGATTTCCTGGTGCAAAGCCGCGGGCCAGATCAGGCCGCAACCCGTTTCAGCGCTTCGTCGAGCGAAGCCGGATCGGCGACCGACAGGCCCGTGAGGTTGCCGTCGATGCGCTTCGTCAAACCCGCGAGCACCTTGCCGGGGCCGCATTCGAGCACCTGCGTCACGCCCTGCGCGGCGATCGCCTGCACGCATTCGACCCAGCGCACGGGGCCGGCGGCCTGGCGCACGAGCGCGTCGCGAATCGCGGCCGGCTCGCGCACGATCGCGACGTCGATGTTGTTCACGACCGGAATGACCGGCTCGCGCAGCGTCACGCCGGCCAGGTAGTCGCGCAACTGGTCCGAAGCGGGCTTGAGCAGCGACGAGTGGAACGGCGCCGACACCGGCAACGACAGCGCGCGCTTCGCCCCCTTCTCCTTCGCGACTTCGCAAGCCTTTTCGACGGCCGCCTTGTGGCCCGCGATCACGACCTGCGATGGCGCATTGAAATTCACGGCCTCGACGACGCCGGCCGACGATGCCTCGACGCAAACGGCGCGCACCGTGTCGTCGTCGAGACCGAGAATCGCCGCCATGCCGCCTTCGCCGACGGGCACCGCGCCCTGCATGGCCTGCGCGCGGAAGCGCACGAGCGGCACCGCGTCGCGAAACGCGAGCACGCCGGCCGCGACGAGCGCCGTGTATTCGCCGAGGCTGTGACCGGCGACGATCGCCGGCGCCGGGCCGCCCGCCTGCTGCCACGCGCGGTAGACGGCCCATGCAGCCGTGAGCATGACCGGCTGCGTGTTGGTCGTGAGATTGAGTTCCTCGGCCGGCCCTTCGGCGATGAGCTTGCCGATGTCCTGGCCGAGCGCGTCGGACGCCTCTTCCAGCGTCTCGCGCACCACGGCGTTGTCGGCAAAAGCGTTGAGCATTCCGACGGATTGCGACCCCTGTCCGGGGAAAACAAACGCGAATTTCATATCGTCCCTAATTCGATCTTCTCATTCCCGAATGCGCCTTGCCGCGCTCGCGAAAACCTGCGCGAGACCCGGCCACGACGAAAACGCGACCTGCCCGCCAGTCGGCAAACGACAGACGGTCGGTGTCAGTAACGGATGACGGATGCGCCCCAGGTGAAACCGCCGCCGACCCCTTCGATGAGCACGATCTGGCCGCGCTTGATGCGGCCGTCGCGCACGGCGACGTCGAACGCGAGCGGGATGGAGGCCGCCGACGTGTTGCCGTGCTCGCCGACCGTCACGATCATCCGTTCCGGCGGCAACCCGAGCTTGCGGCAGGTGCCCTGCATGATGCGGATGTTGGCCTGATGGGGAATCAGCCAGTCGACCTGGTCCGGCGCCAATTGCGCCTTTTCGAGCGCTTCGTGCGCCACCTTGTCGAGCACGTTGACGGCGAGCTTGAACACCGCCTGCCCGTCCATGTGCAGGAAAGCATTGCCCGCGATCGCGCCACCGCTCACGTGCCCCGGCGTGCACAGGATGGGCGCATAGCTGCCGTCCGCGTGCAGCGCGCTCGCGAGCACGCCCGGCCGGTCGGAGGCGGACAGGACGACCGCGCCCGCGCCGTCGCCGAACAGCACGCAGGTCGTGCGGTCGTTGAAATCGAGCAGCCTCGAGAACGTCTCCGCGCCGACGACGAGCGCGGTGCGATGCTGGCCGCTGCGAATGAAGCTGTCGGCCGTGGCGAGCGCGTAGGCGAAGCCGGAGCACACGGCCTGCACGTCGAACGCCGCGCCGTGATTGCGGATGCCGAGCTTGCTTTGCAGCAGGCAGGCCGTGCTCGGAAACACGTAGTCGGGCGTGGAAGTCGCGACGATGATGAGATCGATGGACTGCGGATCGACGTCGGCGGCCTCGATGGCGCGCTGCGAAGCGATCAGGGCGAGCTCGCTCGTCGGCACGTCGGGCGCCGCGAAATGGCGCGCGTGAATGCCGGTGCGGGCCACGATCCATTCGTCGCTCGTCTCGACCCCTTTGCTCGCGAGACGCTGCGCCAGCTCGTCGTTGGTCACTCGCTGCGGCGGCAGGTAACTGCCCGTGCCCAGCACGCGGGAATAAATAGTTGATTGAGCCATCATGCCTTCGGAGATAGTGCGGCGCGGGGCTCGGCCGGCTGGCCGGCGAACGGGCCGGGATAGCCGCCGCCCGATTCGCGCACCGCCTGTTCGAGAGAACCGGCGTTCTCTTCCATGGCGCGTGCAAGGCGATCCAGCACGCCGTTTTTGACGGCATCATACCCGCGTTTGATCGCCCACTCAAACGCGTAGGCATCGGCCGAACCGTGGCTCTTGATAACGAGGCTGCGTAGGCCCAGCAGCGCCGCGCCGTTGTACTGGCGGGGGTCGACGCGCCTCCTGAAACGCATCAGCACGGGCATCGCGGCGAGCGCCATGAGCTTCGTGAGCAGCGAACGGCCGAACTCTTCCTTGATGATGTCGGAGAGCATCTGCGCGAGGCCCTCGGAAGTTTTGAGCGCGACGTTGCCGACGAAGCCGTCGCAGACGATCACGTCGACGGTGCCCTTGTAGATGTCGTTGCCTTCCACGTTGCCGTAGAAATTCAGCGTGCTTGCGCGCAGCAGTTCGCCGGCGCGCTTGATCGTGTCGTTGCCCTTGATAACCTCTTCGCCGATGTTCAGGAGACCGATGGTCGGGCGCTCCTTGCCCTCGAGGGCGGACACGAGCGCGTGCCCCATCTCCGCGAACTGCAGCAGGTGCTGCGGCTCGCAGTCGACGTTGGCGCCGAGGTCGAGCATCGTCGTATAGCTGCGCGAATTGGGCATCGCGAACGCGATCGCCGGGCGCTCGATGCCCGGCAGCGTTTTCAGCACGTAGCGCGACACGGCCATCAGCGCGCCGGTGTTGCCCGCGGACACGCAAGCCTGGGCCTCGCCGTCCTTCACGCGGTTGAGCGCGACGCGCATCGACGAATCTTTCTTTTTGCGCAGCGCGACTTCGACCGGATCGTCCATGGCGACGACTTCGGTGGCGGACACGACGGCAAGCGCGGGGTCGTCCAGCGCCTTGAGCTTTTTCAACTGGGCGCGAATTGCCGCCTCGACGCCGACGAGCAGGAGACGCGCGTCGGGGTGGGAACGGACGAATTGGACTGCGGCAGGCACCGTCACGGACGGACCGTGGTCGCCACCCATGCAATCTATCGTGAGCGTTACAGTCATGGAGTGCGACGGATTTCAGGCATAAAAAAGCGGCAGTTGAATGCCGCCTTTTTACCGAGCCGGGAAAATGTCAAGCGAACGGATCGCCGTGCACGGCACCCTGGGGTGCCGCGCCGCGGAGCGATTAGTCGTTCTTGGTCTTGACGACTTTCTTGCCGCGGTAATAGCCATTCGGGCTGATGTGGTGACGCAGATGCACTTCGCCCGTGCCCGGCTCCACCGCCAGCGGCGTGGTCGTGAGGAAATCGTGCGAGCGGTGCATGCCGCGCTTGGACGGCGACTTCTTGTTTTGTTGGACTGCCATGATAACTCCTGAAAATTTTCCGGATTCTAACACAGCCCGATGCGGCCTCCGCCACCTGGCGAATCGCCTGGGGCCGCATCGCGCTAACCTTAACCTCGATAACCTGCGGCAACTCAATGCTCGCTGCCGGACCCGCTTTCTTTCTTGAGCGACTCGAGCGCCGCGAACGGATTCGGCCGCTCCTCGTCGTCGGGTTCGCTCCCGTCCTCCGGCACCTCGTCGACCGAATCGACGCCGTCGGCACCGTCCGCGCCCGAGACGAGACTCTCGTGCACCTGCGGGCAGACGTCGTGCTTCGGCACGAGCGGCAGCGACAGCAACAACTCCTCTTCGATCAAGTCGACGAGATCGAAATGGCGCGAACCCACGATCACTTCGACTTCATCGTCGTCGAGCGGAAACTCGTCCGCCTCCGCTTCCGTCGCGACGATCCGGTAGACGGCATCGACGTCGAACGCCTGCCCGTACGGCGCGAGGCACCGCTGGCATCCGAGCCAGGCCTTGCCGTGAACCGCCAGCCGCAAATACGGCTGCGGCCCCTCGACGCCGTTGTCCTGCAGTTCCGGCTGCGTCGCCCCTTCCGCCCGCCACTCGAACACGGCGTCCGAATCTGGCGCGTCGGCCGGGACTTCGTTTAACATGCGCGGCAGTTCCTGCAAGCGCAACGCGCCCGCCGCGTCCCGACCGCCGCGCGCGAACTCGAACAGGTCGACATCGCGCGGATCGACGGCCGACGATTTACCAGAGTGGCCAGGGTGTTCGGTCATGTGAAACTCCTGCATCGGCGGGGATGGCCATTTTTCATCGCATGCCCGCCGTCTGCCCGCGACACGCATTACCGGCAACACTGCTCGACTCCACGGGACGCGCGCAGTACGCGGTTTAAGTACGCGTTTAAACTGCGTAGCCAATAATCCATCCGGGCAAAATTCACGCAATCCGCGCCGCCGCACCGATGAAAAGCCCAAAATCATATCCTTTTTGTCTTTTCGAGTCAAACACTTAAGACTGTAACCGCAAGCCGGCGACAACCCGCCGTCGCCGGCCGGTTACCCTCCCCTTTCGCTGCCTCCGGATCGCCCCATGCAGGACTCGCCCCCCAACCCGCCCCTCGCCCGCCAGCCCGCGCTGGTACTCGCTTCGAGCTCGCGATACCGCCGCGAGCTGCTCGAACGGCTGCGGATTCCGTTCGAAGTCGCCGTGCCGGCGCTCGACGAAACACCGCTCGCCGGCGAAACGCCCGAGGCGACCGCGCTGCGCCTCGCCGAAGCCAAGGCGCGCGCCGTGGCCCAGGGGTTGCCCGCCGGCGACAGCCGCACGCTCGTGATCGGTTCCGACCAGGTGGCCACGTTCGACGGACGGCAAATCGGCAAGCCCGGCACCCACGAGCGCGCGCTGGCGCAACTGCAGGCCATGCGCGGCCGCGAGGTGTCGTTCCATAGCGCGCTGTGCCTCCTCGACAGCGCGACGGGCCGGGCCGACACCGTCGACGTCGTCACGAAGGTCCGTTTCCGCTCGCTCTCCGACGCGCAACTGGACGCCTATCTGCATGCCGAACGCCCCTACGACGTGGCCGGCAGCGCCAAATCCGAAGGGCTCGGCATCGCGCTGCTCGAGGCGATCGAATCCGACGATCCGACGGCGCTCGTCGGCCTGCCGCTGATCGCGCTGACGCGGATACTGCTCGCGGCCGGCTATCCGCTCTGGGAGAAGGCGCCATGAGGGGCGTGCTCTACCTGATTCCGAACACCCTCGGCGAGGGCGACGAGACCGCGCTCGCCGCCGTGCTGCCCGGCCCCGTGCGCGCCCGCGCGGGCTCGCTCACGAGCTATATCGGAGAAAACGCGAAAACGACGCGCGCGTTCCTGAAGCGAATCGGCACCGAACGGCCGATTCAGGAAATCGACATTCATGAACTGAACGTCAATACGCCGGCAGGCGAGATCGACCGGCTGCTCGCGCCGCTGCTCGCCGGCGTCGATACGGGTCTCGTTTCGGAGGCCGGTTGCCCGGCCGTGGCCGATCCCGGCGCGTTGCTCGTGCGCCGGGCACACGAACGCGGCATCCGGGTCGTGCCGCTCGTCGGCCCCAGCTCGATCCTGCTCGCGCTGATGGCCTCCGGGCTCAACGGCCAGAGCTTCGCCTTTCACGGATACCTGCCCGTCGACGCAGGCGAGCGGACGAAGCGCCTGCGCGAACTCGAGCAACAGTCGCGCAAGGCGAGGCAGACCCAGATCTTCATCGAGACGCCCTACCGCAACCGGGCGCTGCTCGACGCGCTACTCTCGACCTGCGCGCCGTCGACGCTCGTTTGCGTCGCAGTCGACTTGACGCTGCCCGGCGAAACGATCGCGAACCGCACGGTGGCGGACTGGAAAAAGGCGCCGGCCATCGAACTGCACAAGCGGCCGGCGATCTTCCTGCTGCTCGCCCACTGAGCGCGCCCTCGCGCCCTTAGTGCAGCGAGAGATTGAAGCCCGAAACGAGCGAGTGCACGGCGGCCGAACCGATGGACGCGCCGAAGCGGCGCGCCACACGGTCGGTCAGGCTCTGCTTGACCGTGTAGTCGACGAGATCGGGCGCCTTGATGACTTCGCGGGCCACGTAATCGGTATCGCCGAAGCCGTCGGCCAGACCCAGCGCGACGCTCTCCTGCCCGGTCCAGAACAGGCCCGAGAAGATGTCGGGCGTTTCGTGCAGGCGCTGGCCGCGCCCCGCGCGCACCGCGTCGATAAACTGCTGGTGGATCTGGTCGAGCATCTCCTGCGCGTGCGCATCCATTTTCGGCGTATCGGGCGAGAACGGATCGTAAAAGCCCTTGTTCTCCCCGGAAGTGCGCAGCCGGCGCTCGATGCCGAGCTTGTTCATCAGGCCGGTGAAGCCGAACCCGTCCATCAGCACGCCGATCGAGCCCACGATGCTGGCCTTGTCGACGTAGATCCGGTCCGCCGCCGCTGCGACGTAGTAGCCGCCCGAGGCGCACATGTCGCCGACCACCACGTAGAGCGGGATGGCCGGATATTTCTTGCGCAGGCGCCAGATTTCGCTGTTCATGATTCCCGCCTGCACCGGGCTGCCGCCGGGACTGTTGATCTGCAGGATGACGCCGGCCGTGCCCGGGTCCGAGAACGCGTTGTCGAGCGCGGAATCGATGTCCTCGGCATTGGCCGGCGAATCGGCCGAGATTTCGCCGTCGAGCGACACCACCGCCGTATGGCGGCCGCCGCTCGACACGTGGGTGCCGGAAACGTCCAGCACGCTCCAGACGAGGAGCAGCAGCACCGCCAGGAACGCGAAGCGGAAAAAAATCTTCCAGCGCCGCGCCGCGCGCTGTTCGTGAATCGCGGCCAGCGCAATACGCTCGAGCGCCTCGCGCTCCCATCCGGCGGGCTGGCCGGGATACCCCGACGCGGGAAGCGGACGGCCGGCGGGCGGTTCGTTGTTTTCGGGTGTCAGGTTCTCGGGCATGCGGCGCGGATTGGAGGTTAGTGGAGGTCGGAGCCGGGGACGAGCGGACGCAGATCGCCGGCCGGCAGCCAGAATACCGCACGCCCTTCGGGCGTGTCGCGCTCTTCCACGCGTACCGGCCGCAGCCGGCCACCGCGGCACGGCCCGCCGACGCACCGGCCCGTGTCGGGCTCGTAGGTCGCGCCGTGCGTCGCACACACGAGGTAGAGGCCCGAGGCGTCGAAAAACTGCCCCTCGACCCAGTCGAGTTCCATGGGCACGTGGGCGCAGCGGTTCAGATAACCGTAAGGTTCGCCGCCGTAGCGCACGAAGAACACCACGGCATCGCCGTCGCCATATCGCGCCGCCAGACGGCGACCCGCGCCGCCGTCCACGAGTTCGGCGGCGGCGCACACGCGCACGACTTCGGGCCCGTCGGCGCTCACGCGTGCGCCCTCAGCCAGTCGAGCAGCGCGCTCACGCTCGGCGCGACGAACCGAGGCGAAAGCGCCGCGAGCGAATCGGACGGATGCGCGCCGTAGGTGACGCCGATGCCGGCCACGCCCGCGTTGATCGCCATCTGCAGGTCGTGCGTCGTGTCGCCGATCATCACGGTACGCGACGGGTCCTGTCCCAACTCGCGGGTCAGTTCCTGGAGCATGGCCGGATGCGGCTTCGAGAACGTCTCGTCGGCGCAGCGGGTGCCGTCGAAAACGCTCGTCAGATGCGCCTGGTCGAGCGCCCGATTGAGCCCGACGCGGCTCTTGCCCGTCGCGACGCCGAGCAGGTAGCCTGCCTCGCGCAACTCCACGAGCATGTCCCGCACGCCGTCGAAAAGCTCGATCTGCTGGTCCTTGAGCAGATAGTGCACGCGGTAGCGCTCGACGAGGCGCGGATAGTCGGCCGAATCGAGCGTCGGCGCCGCGATCTGCAACGCCTCGCGCAGGCCGAGCCCGATCACGTAACTCGCGGCGGCGTCGTCCGGCACCGGCAGGCTGAGGTCGCGGCAGGCCGCCTGAATGCTGCGCGTGATGTGCGCAGTCGAATCCATCAGCGTGCCGTCCCAGTCGAACACGATCAGGTCAAATTGCTGTCGGGGCATGCGGCTCCCTCTCCAAACGGTCTTTAATCTGATTGCGCGATACCGGCCGGCGGGCCGGTGTCGCACAACGCTTTCAGTTCGTCAACGAACCGCCGGCATTCCGCCGGCAGCGGCGCCTCGAATTGCAGGGCTTCGCCGGTCAGCGGATGGGCAAGCCGGAGCCGGTGGGCATGCAGGAACATCCGCTTGATGCCGGGCCGCGCGCTCGCGCGTGCGAGCGCCTTGTTCAGCGGGAAATCGCCGTATTTCGCGTCGCCGACGATCGGCAGGCCGAGGTGAGCCAGATGAACCCGGATCTGGTGCGTGCGGCCGGTCTTGAGTTCGGCCTCCAGGAGCGCGTAGCCGGGCCAGCGCTCGACGAGGTTGAACACTGTGTGCGAAGCCAGCCCGTCGGGCTGCACGCGCACGCGCCGCTCGCCCTCCGGGGTCAGATACTTGTGGAGCGGCTCGCGGACCGCGCGGCGACGCCCCCAGTCGGCCGCCCACTCGCCGTGCACGCAGGCGTAGTAGCGCTTATCCATACGGTTTTCGCGGATCTGCTCGTGCAACCCGACGAGCGCGGCACGCTTCTTCGCGAGCATCAGGATGCCCGAGGTCTCGCGGTCCAGCCGATGCACCAGTTCGAGGAAACGGGCCTGCGGACGCGTTGCGCGCATCTGCTCGATCACCCCGAACGCCACTCCGCTGCCGCCGTGGACGGCGACGCCGGCCGGCTTGTCGATGACGAGGAGCGCGTCGTCCTCGTACAGTAAGGGAAAGTGCGCGGCGGGCACGGGCGCCGCCATCGGGACATCGGTCGCCTGCGCCGTGCGCACCGGCGGCACGCGCACCACGTCGCCGCTGGCGAGCCGGTACTGCGCGTCGACGCGACCCTTGTTCACGCGGACTTCGCCGCTACGCAGAATCCGGTAAATATGGCTTTTCGGCACGCCCTTGCAGACGCGCACGAGGAAATTGTCGATCCGTTGCCCGGCGGCGCCGTCGTCGATTTCGACGAACGAAACCTGATCGCTTGCGACCTGATTCTGGGAAATTTTGCCTAACCCTTTCATTCTGAATATAATTTGCCCAGCGCACTGCGGCAGGCAGCCTGGCCTTCGGGAAACTTCCGGAAGGCGGTCACGCCGCGCGAACTGCGCAGGCAGCAAGCGATAAACCGTTATTTTACTTGCGCCCGGGGTCTGTTGCTCGCCCCGCAACACCAAGATGCAACGAGTTGCACGCACGGATCCCGCATCCGGCAGGGACGGCGCCCGCAGGCACGTTCGGCCGGGATCGGTTCCGACGGTAACGGAATGTTGGTACAAAGAATTTACCCGGCGAGTTGCGCCGCGCGCTCGAAGTGAGCGCGCCGGAACCCGCCGGTGGCGAAAATACGGCGTGCGCCCGAAGCGTCCCGCGGCAACGTGCGGGACATGGCGACGTCAAGTGAGGCAAGACACCCTGAGGGGGAGAGACGAACGTTTCCGGGGCGTTTCCCGCGCGCGGCCCTGTCGCGCGCAAGCCCTGCGAGCCTGCCGGCGGCGCGCCATTCGCGCCCGCGGAAACCCAGGCGCCGCAAGGCGGGAGACCCCGGCGTCGTGCTCCCGCGTCAAGTCTGGCCGCTGTTTGAAGCCGTATTCGCATGCGCCCCTGCGGCCCCGTCCATGGCAAGACGTCGTGAGGACCGGGCACTCTGAAGGCAATTCTCCCCGCCATCGTTCCTGCTCCAGCGTGCTGTTTAAACACGATAAGGCGCGGCATGCCGCGGCCCCTTGCGCCCCGATCCGGCTTTCCTCGCCGGGGTGGACGCGGGCCGGCCCCTGCCGCTCTGGAGCCGTTCAATGAAACGTATGCTGTTCAACGCGACGCAGCAGGAAGAACTGCGCGTCGCCATCGTCGACGGTCAGAAACTGATTGACATCGACATCGAAACCGCCGGGCGCGAGCAGCGCAAAGGCAATATCTACAAGGGCATCGTCACGCGCATCGAGCCGTCGCTCGAGGCCTGTTTCGTCAACTACGGCGAGGACCGCCACGGCTTCCTGCCGTTCAAGGAAGTCGCCCGCCAGTACTTCCGCGACGGCGTGGACATGCGCTCCGCGCGCATCCAGGACGCGCTTCGGGAAGGCCAGGAGCTGATCGTCCAGGTCGAGAAGGAGGAGCGCGGCAACAAGGGCGCGGCGCTCACCACGTTCATCTCGCTCGCCGGCCGCTACCTCGTGCTGATGCCGAACAACCCACGCGGCGGCGGCGTCTCGCGCCGCATCGAGGGCGACGACCGTCAGGAACTGCGCGAAACCATGGGGCAGTTAGAGCTGCCCGAGGGCATGAGCATCATCGCGCGCACGGCCGGCATCGGCCGCAGCGCCGAAGAGCTCCAGTGGGACCTGAACTATCTGATGCAGTTGTGGCGCGCCATCGAGTCCGCCTCGGTGGCCGGCCAGGCCGGCCAGCCGATGCTGATCTACCTCGAGTCGAGCCTCGTGATCCGCGCGATCCGGGACTATTTCCAGCCCGACATCGGCGAAATCCTGATCGACACGTCCGAAATCCATGACCAGGCGCGCGCCTTCATGGACATCGTGATGCCGGACAACGTCGGCAAGGTGAAGCGCTACCACGACGACGTCCCGCTCTTTTCGCGCTTCCAGATCGAGCACCAGATCGAGACCGCGTACTCGCGCACGGTGCCGCTGCCCTCGGGCGGCGCGATCGTGATCGACCACACGGAAGCGCTCGTCGCGATCGACGTGAACTCGGCGCGCGCGACCAAGGGCGCCGACATCGAGGAAACCGCCGCGCGCACCAACCTCGAAGCCGCCGACGAAGTAGCCCGCCAGCTCCGCCTGCGCGACCTGGGCGGCCTGATCGTGATCGACTTCATCGACATGGAGTCGGCGCGGAGCCAGCGCGAAGTCGAGCAGCGCCTGAAGGACGCGCTGCGCCACGACCGCGCACGCGTGCAGATGGGCAAGATCTCGCGCTTCGGCCTGATGGAGCTGTCGCGCCAACGGCTGCGCCCGGCGCTCTCCGAGGGCAGCCACGTCACCTGCCCGCGCTGCAACGGCACCGGCCACATCCGCGACACGGAATCGTCCGCGCTCCAGGTGCTGCGGATCATCCAGGAAGAAGCGATGAAGGAGAACACCGCGGCAATCCACTGCCAGGTGCCCGTCGAAGTGACCGCCTTCCTGCTCAACGAGAAGCGCTCGGAAATCAACAAGATCGAATCGCGCTTCAAGGTCAATGTCGTCCTGATCCCGAACAAGCATCTCGAAACGCCGCACTACAAGCTCGAGCGCCTGCGCCACGACGACGCGCGCCTCGACGACCCGCGCGCCTCGTGGAAGATGGCCGAGGAAGCGGCCCACGAACTGGAGTCCGAAACCGGCTACAGCAAGCGCACCGCCGAAACGAAGCCGAAGCAGGAAGCGGCCGTCAAGGGCATTACGCCGGAGCGGCCGGCGCCAGCCCCGTCGGCCAGCAAGGCCGCCGAAACGGCCGTCGCGATTGCGCCGCCGGCAGTCCCGGCGGCCGTGCCGGCAAGCGGCGGGTTCGTCGGCTGGCTCAAGGGCCTGTTCGGCGGCGGCCATACCACCGCTCCCGCGCCCGCCCCGACCCCGGTCGCTCAACCCGAGAAAACCGCGCGCGAAAGCCGTGGCGAGCGCCCAGCGGAACGCAGCGGCAACGGCGATCGCAACAACCGCAACCGTCGGGGCAACCGCGACGCCGCGGCCGGCCGCGGCGAATCGACCGGCGGGCAGCGCCAGGGCCAGGGCCAGTCGGCTCCGCGCCAGGAACGCGAGCCGCGCGAAGGTCGGGACGTCTCCCGCGAAGCACGCGAAAGCCGGGAAGGCCGCGAGCCGCGCGGCAACCGTGAACCGCGCGAAGGTCGCGGCGAGCGCGAAACGCGCGGCGGCCGCGAACCGCAACGCATCGAACGCGTCGAGCGGGGCCAGGAACGCGCCGAGGCGACCGAAGCCACGGCGCGCGGCGAACGTCAGGAACCGCGCCGCGAGCGTGGCGAACGCGGCAGCCGTCGCCCGCAGCAGGAAGCGGCCGACGCGCTCGAAACGCGCAACGACGTGGCAACGCTCGAAGCCGCGGCCCAGCAGGCCGGCGCGGCCGACAACGTGCCGCCGACCGACGAGGACGCGGCCACGCCGCGCGAGAGCGAAGAGCGCCGTCGCCGCCGTCGCGGTCGCCGCGGTGGCCGTCGTGATCGCGAGACGGAAAGCGTCGACGCGACGTCGGTTACCGGCGAAAGCGATACGGACGTTGCTGACGCGCAGGAAACCGCTGTCGCCGGCGAAGCCGAATCCGTGACTACGGCCCCCGAAGCGCCGACGTCCGACGCCACGGCAAGCGAAGCCGCCAGCGCGCCGTCCGCGGCACCCGCCGTCGTGACCGCCCTGCCGGTCGCCACGGAAGACGGAGCGCAAGTGGCGACGCCGGTCGAGACGACGCCCGCGCCCCAAATCGAAGCGAACCCGGCCATCGAAGCGGTCGTGCCGCCGGCCCCGGTCGCAACGACGACGGCGCCCGAAGCACCGGCCCTTCCGGCGGCAGCCCCGGCGCCCGTCCATGAAGCCCCGGTCGTGCCCGAAGCCGAAGTCGCCGTCACGACGCAGCAATCGGCTACGGCCGCCCCCGCGGCCTGGCAACCGGCACAACCGGCACAATCGGCCCAACCAGCACAATCGGCCCAACCGATCGCACCGGCCGTCGAGCCGTCGTCCGTCGCCGGGATCGAAGCGGCCGCGCCGCGCGTCACGGCCGAGCCGGCTGCCCGCGCCAACGGCCTCTCGCAGGAAGCCCTGCAGCCGATGCTCGAAACGGCCGGCCTCGTCTGGGTGAACACCGACGCGGAAAAACTGCGTCTCGCCCAGGAAGCCGCGGCCCAGACGGTCAAGCCGACGCGCGCGCCCCGCGAACGCAAGCCGCTGCCGCCGGTCGACAGCGCGCCGATGCAGCAGGTCGAAACGACCCGCCATTGATTCCGGACCCGCCGGACTGGATCGCAAAATCCGGGACGGTGGGCTAATCCGGCTCAAAGCCCGCCCTTCGAGGCGGGCTTTTTCATGCCGGCTCCGGGAAACGGCCACATGCCACCTCGCAATGGCAATGGGCGGCCGCGGCCGTTCGGCTAAAATAGATGAATAATCCGACTCCACTCATCATGTCCCGACGCATCATCCCGGTTGCCGACGCGAGCACGCTCGCGCCGCCCCTCGTGGCCGGCTCCCTCCGGATGCCGGGAGGCGTCGTGCGCGATACGCTCGCGCGACCGCTGCGCGATCTGCGCATCTCCGTCACGGATCGCTGCAACTTCCGCTGCGTCTATTGCATGCCGCGCGCCGTGTTCGACAAGGACTACCCGTTCCTGCCCCATGCCGCGCTGCTCACGTTCGAGGAAATCGAACGCCTCGCCCGCATCTTCGTCGCGCACGGCGTAACCAAGATCCGCCTGACCGGCGGCGAGCCGCTGCTGCGCAAAAACATCGAATTCCTGATCGAACGGCTCGCCCTGCTCGAAACGCCCGACGGGCAGCCGCTCGACCTGACGCTGACCACCAACGGCGCGCTGCTCGGCCGCAAGGCGCGCTCGCTGAAGGACGCCGGCCTCGCGCGCGTGACCGTCAGTCTCGACGCGCTCGACGATGCGCTATTTCGTCGCATGAACGACGCCGACTTTTCGGTAAGCGACGTGCTCGACGGCATCGAGGCGGCGCAGGCGGCCGGCCTCGCGCCGCTGAAGGTCAACATGGTCGTCAAGCGCGGCACCAACGACAGCGAGATCGTGCCGATGGCCCGGCACTTCCGCCGCTCCGGCGCGGTGCTGCGCTTCATCGAGTACATGGACGTCGGCACGTCGAACGGCTGGAACATGGCCGAAGTGCTGTCGTCGGCGGACGTGATCGAGAAAATCGACGCCCACTACCCGCTCGTGCCGCTCGAGCCGCACAGCGCCGCCGAAACCGCCCAGCGCTGGGGCTATGCGGACGGCGCGGGCGAAATCGGCGTGATTTCGAGCGTCACGCGTGCCTTTTGCACGAACTGCACGCGCGCGCGGCTCTCGACCGAGGGCAAGCTCTATCTGTGCCTCTTCGCGTCGGCCGGCTACGATCTGCGCGCGCTGCTGCGTAACGGCACCGACGACGCCCTCATCGGCGCGACGCTCGCACACGTCTGGGAAGCGCGCGCCGACCGCTACTCGCAATTGCGCGGCAGCCGGACCGCGCAAGAGACCGGCAGCGCGCGCCGCATCGAGATGTCCTACATCGGCGGCTGACAACGCGCCCCATGCCCATCCCCGCGTCTTCCATCACCGGGCTCGTGCTGGCCGGCGGCCGCGGCCAGCGCATGGGCGGCCTCGACAAGGGCCTGCAGACGCTGCGCGGCAAGCCGCTCGCGGTCCATGTCGTCGAACGGCTCGCGCCGCAGGTCGGCGCGCTCCTGATCAGCGCGAACCGTCATCGCGACGAATACGCGACGCTCGGCACGCCGTGGCGCGCCACGGTGGTCGGCGATTCGCTACCCGACTATCCGGGCCCGCTTGCCGGCCTGCTCGCGGGACTGCAGGCAGCCCGCACGGACTGGCTGCTCACCGCGCCCTGCGACTCGCCGTGGTTACCCGCCGACCTCGCCGCGCGCCTCGCCGCGGCGCTCGACGACCAACCGGCCGACATCGCGACGGTACGCACCCGCGCCGCCGACGGACAGCCGTCGCTGCATCCGGTGTTCGCCCTGCTGCGCACCTCGCTCGCGGCCGATCTCGCCGCCTCGCTCGCGGCCGGCGAGCGCAAGGTCCGCGCGTGGTACGCGCGCCACAGGGCCACCGAAGTCGACTTTGCCGACGAACGCGCGTTTTACAATATCAACTCTTTGCAGGAGCTTGCCGGCTTCGAACGCGCCTGACGCCCGTTCCGCCTGCCGGCGGCTGCCGGACATCGCAGTTCCGCGAGGCGCGAAAGCCCGCCGCGCACGGATGCGACGCCCCTCCATCCCATGACCACGCTCAACAACTTGTCCGGCTGCATCGCCCAGTACGACCCTCACGCCTTGCCCGTCAGTGCCGCCCAGGCCATCGTGCTCCAATGGGTGAGCCCGCTTTCGGCCAGCGAGCGCGTCCCGCTGGTCGATGCGCTCGACCGCGTGCTCGCGCGCGACATCGTCTCGCCCATCGACGTGCCCGCGCACGACAACTCGGCCATGGACGGCTATGCGTTCGACGGCACCGCGCTCGTCGCGACAGGCGACACGGTGAAACTGGCCGTGGCGGGCAAAGCCTTCGCCGGCCATCCGTTCCGCGACGACGTGGCGGCCGGCGCCTGCGTGCGAATCATGACGGGCGCGCCGATGCCCGCAGGTTGCGACACCGTGGTGCCCCAGGAACTGGCCGAACGCGCGGGCGACACGGTGTCGTTCCCCGCCTCGGCCGTCGCGCGCGGCGCGAACCGTCGCCGCGCGGGCGAGGATCTCGCGGCCGGCCATGCGGCATTGCGCGCGGGACGTTTGCTGCGCGCGCCCGACATCGGGCTCGTCGCCTCGCTCGGCATCGGCGAAGTCGGCGTGCGGCGCCGGCCGCGCGTCGCGTTCTTCTCGACGGGCGACGAACTGCGCTCGCCGGGCCAGCCGCTCGAAGCGGGCGCCATCTACGACAGCAACCGCCACACGCTGCACGCGATGCTGCGTCGGCTCAACGTCGATACGCTCGACCTCGGCATCGTGCGCGACGAGCCGGCCGCGCTCGACGCCGCATTGCGCAGCGCGGCCGAAAGCGCCGACGTCGTGATCACCTCGGGCGGCGTCTCGGTCGGCGAGGCCGACTTCACGCGCGCCCGGTTGCAGGAGCACGGCGACGTCGCGTTCTGGAGCCTCGCCATGCGGCCCGGCCGGCCGCTCGCGTTCGGCCGGATCTGGTCCGGCGCGCGGCCCGGCGAAGGCCGCGGCGCGCTGTTCTTCGGCCTGCCCGGCAATCCGGTCGCGACGATGGTCACGTTCTACCAGATCGTGCGCCCGGCGCTCATCGCGCTCTCCGGCGCCGAGCCGCAGCCCGTGCCGCTCGTCGCGGCGGTCTGCGACACGGCGATCCGCAAGCGCGCGGGCCGCACCGAATTCCAGCGCGGACTCGCCGCGCGCGACGCTGCCGGCCGCTGGCACGTCGCGCCGACGGGCTCGCAAAGCTCGGGCGCGCTCAGCACGATGAGCGCGGCCAACTGCTTCATCGTGCTCGCGCACGACCAATCCGACCTCGATGCCGGCGAGCCCGTCGACATCATGTTGTTCGACGGGCTCGTCTAGGCCGTCGCGTCCCTCACTTCCCGCTTATCCATCGCAACGGACCCGCCGTGCCCCACGGATCGACCCAGATGAAAAAACAAATCTCGTACATCGCGCCGGGACAGACCGCCAAGGCGCTCATCCTCGTGTACCTGACCTTCAGCGTGCCCATCGTGGTCCTCGGCATCCTGGTGGCGTTCGTGCGCAACGGCTCGATCGAGCTGGGCACGATCTTCAGTACGATCTTCAGCGCGCTGCTGCTCAACGCGATTCTCGGCTTCGTCCTGCTGTGGATCGCGTGCCACGCCTACAACTGGGTCGCGTCGCGCTTCGGCGGCATCGAGATCCAGCTCTCCGACGCGCCGGAAGAAGCGTGATGACGCCCCCCACCCTCCGCGCGGCCGCGCCCGCCGACGTCGGTGCGCTCTTCGCGCTGATGCGCGAGCTGGCCGAATTCGAAAAGCTCACGCACCTGTTCGTCGCCACCGAGGATGGCGTGCGCGACGCGCTGTTCGGTCCGCGCGCGCCGGCCGAGGCGCTCGTCGCCGAGGTGCACGGCCGGATCGTCGGCTACGCGCTCTACTTTCACAACTATTCGACCTTTCTCGGCCGTCGCGGGCTGTATCTCGAAGACCTCTACGTGCAGCCGGCGCAGCGCGGCGGCGGCCTCGGCACGGCGATGCTGCGCCGGCTCGCGGCGCTCGCCGTCGAGCGCCAGTGCGGTCGCTTCGAATGGACGGTGCTCGACTGGAACCAGCCGGCCATCGACTTCTACGAGAAAATGGGCGCGACCGTGTTGCCCGACTGGCGCGTCGTGCGCGTGACCGACGACGCGCTCGCGCGGCTGGCCGGCGCCGGCCCCGCGCCACAGACGACGGCCGGCGGGATCGAGCGCTGACGGCACGACGGGGAAAACATCGCGTTTTCCCCGTCCGTCGCGATGCCCTGCCTCAAGCGTCGTCGCCGTTGCCGGCCGTATCGTCGCCGAGCAGCGTCCCCGCCTCGTCTCCGGGCAACGCCTCGACGTCGCGCAGCTTGCGGCTCATCGCGCGCGTGCGCACCTCGGCCGCCTCGATCGAACGCGCGACCGTCTCCAGTTGCGATTTCGTCTTCGCGAGCACGTCGCCGAACTTGCCGAACTCCGTCTTCACTGCGCCGAGCACCTGCCACACCTCGCTCGAACGCCGCTCGATCGCGAGCGTGCGGAAGCCCATCTGCAGGCTGTTGAGCAGCGCCGTCAGCGTGGTCGGCCCCGCCACCGTGACGCGATAGTCGCGCTGCAGCAGGTCGGTCAGGCCCGGACGCCGCAGGATCTCCGCGTAGAGCCCCTCGGTCGGCAGGAACAGCAGCGCGAAATCGGTCGTGTGCGGCGGCGCCACGTATTTCTCGGCGATGGTGCGCGCCTCGGCCCGCACCCGCGTCTCGAGCGCCCGGCCCGCCTCGTCGATGGCCGCCGTGTCGGCGCGCTCCTGCGCGTCGATCAGGCGCTCGTAGTCCTCGCGCGGGAATTTCGCGTCGATCGGCAGCCACACCGGCGTGGCCGCGTCGCCCGCGTCGGCGCGGCCCGGCAGCCGGATCGCGAACTCGACGCGCTCGTTGCTCTTCGGCACCGTCGCGACGTTCTTCGCGTACTGATCGGGCGTCAGTATCTGCTCGAGCAGCGCCTCGAGCTGCACTTCGCCCCAGGTGCCGCGCGTCTTCACGTTGGTCAGCACCTTCTTCAGGTCGCCGACGCCCGCGGCCAGCGTCTGCATCTCGCCGAGCCCGCGATGCACCTGTTCGAGCCGGTCCGACACGAGCTTGAACGATTCGCCGAGGCGCTGTTCGAGCGTCGCGTGCAACTTCTCGTCGACGGTGCGGCGCATTTCCTCGAGCTTGGCCGCGTTGTTGGCCTCGATGTCCTTCAGACGCTGCTCGAGCGTCGCGCGCACCTCGACAAGGCGCCGGTCGTTCGCCTCGGTTAGCTGCGCGAGCTGCTGAACGAGCTGATTGCCGAAATGCCGCAGCGCCGTGCCCTGTTCCTCGCGCGCCTGCTGGGCCTGCTGCTGCAGGCTCTGGCGCACCGCCTCGAGCTGCTGCGCGTTCGTTTCGGTCAGCTTGACGAGTTGCTGCGCAAAGCCCTCGATCTGGTTGTTCTGCACCGTGGCGATGCTCGTCAACTGGGCCGCGAGCGCCTGCTGGAACTGCGCAAAGCCGCTGCCGAACTCGCTGCGCGAAGCCTGCGCCGTACGCGCGATCTCGTTGCGCAATTCGCGCTCGATGCGCTCGGCGGCCTGCGCCTGGACATCCGCCGCGCCGGCCACGCGCCGGCCGAGTTCTTCGAGCGCGCGCGCGCCCGTTTCGTCTCGACGTCCGCGCGCGAGCGCGAAAAGCGAGACGAGCAACGCGAGCGCGACGACGAGCGTCGCGACGGACATCGACAGCAACGGGCTCATGAACGCGCCTTCCCGAGCACGCCGGGGTTGATCGGCGTCGGCGGCTGGCCGGCGTTAGGGCCCTCGCCCAGCGCGGCGATCAGGTTGTCCGCGGCGAGATTCGCCATGGCGCGACGCG
This sequence comes from Burkholderia sp. WAC0059, assembly GCF_002870125.1. Taxonomy (GTDB): domain Bacteria; phylum Pseudomonadota; class Gammaproteobacteria; order Burkholderiales; family Burkholderiaceae; genus Paraburkholderia. The sequence goes on along the minus strand of NZ_PNEO01000008.1, from coordinate 80,912 downwards.
TCGCCCCGCTCGCGCTCGCGATGTGCGGCGTCAGGACGACGTTGGGCACGGTGAGCAGCGCCGGATTCACGGCCGGCTCGCCTTCGAACACGTCGAGCCCCGCCGCCGCGATGCGCCGCTCGCGCAGCGCGTCGGCCAGCGCCGCGTCGTCCACGATGCCGCCGCGCGCGATGTTGGTCAGCGTCGCCGAGGGCTTCATCAGCGCGAGCTCGGCGGCACCGATCGTGTGATGGCTCTCGGGCGTGTACGGCAACACGAGCACGACGTGGTCCGCGCGGCGCAGCAGCTCCTCTTTCGAAACATACCGTGCGTTCAGCTCGGCCTCGATCTGCGGCGCGACGCGCGAGCGGTTGTGATAGATCACCTGCATGTCGAAGCCGCGCGCGCGCCGCGCGAGCGCCTGGCCGATGCGGCCCATGCCGATGACGCCGAGCGTCGCGCCGTAAATGTCCCCGCCCAGAAAGCCGTCGTAGGACCACTTGCGCCAGTGGCCCGCGCGCAGCCAGTGCTCGGATTCCGCGATCCGGCGCGCGGTCGCCATCATCAGCGCCCAGCCGAAGTCGGCCGTGGTTTCGTTGAGCACGTCGGGCGTATTGGTGCCGACCACGTTGGACGCGTTGAAAGCGGCCATGTCGAAGTTGTTGTAGCCGACGGCCAGGTTGGCCACGGCCCTGAGCTTCGGCGCGGCGGCGAGCACCGCGGCGTCGACGCGCTCGCCCGCGGTCAGCGCGCCGTCCTTGTCGGCGATCCGCTGCCTGAACACGTCGGGCGGCAGCGTCTCGCCGTTGTTCCAGTCGACTTCGAAGTATTGCTTGAGCCGCTCGATCACGTCGGGAAAAATCGGACAGGCCACCAGAATTTTTTGCATTGCTCCACTCTCCATGTGTTTTGAACCTCGAACGCGTAGACGTTCGTCCACGCCCTCCTGCTACGCGCGCAGGAAAAACAGCCGGGTCGCCACGGCGAACACCGGAACCAGCACGGCGCCCGACCAGAGAAGATAGCCGAAGAAACCCGGCATGCGAATGCCCCGCGATTCGGCGATGGCTTTCACCATGAAATTCGGCGCGTTGCCGATGTAGGTGTTCGCGCCCATCAGCACGGCGCCGGCCGAGATCGCCGCGAGCGTCGGGGCGCCCGACGTCATCAGCGTCGGCGCGTCGCCGCCGGCCAGGTTGAAGAACACGAGGTAGGTGGGCGCGTTGTCGAGGAACGACGAGAGGAGACCCGTCGCCCAGAAGTACATGACGTTGTCGGGGCCGCCCGACGCGTCGTTCACGAGGTGCGCGAGGCCCGCGAACGGACCGGCGGCGCCGGCGCGCAGCATCAGGATGACGGGCGCGATCGTCGTGAAGATGCCGGCGAACAGCTTCGCGACCTCGGCGATCGGCGCCCAGTCGAAGTCGTTGCCCGAGCGCGCGCGCTTCGGCGTGAGCGCGAGCGAAGCCAGCGCCAGCGCGACCAGTCCGGCGTCGCGCACCGCGTTCTGCAGCGCGAGCGGCACGCCGAGCGGCGCGAACGTAACGCCCGGCTTCCAGAGACCGCTCATCAGCACGAGACCGACCACGCCCGCGAGCAGCGCGAAATTGACCTTGCCTTCGATGCGCAGCCCGTGCCGCGGCCCGTGCGTGTCCGGCGTCGGGTCGCGCGCGGGCGGTCCGGCCTCGTCCGCGCGGCGGAAGTACCAGGCGTCGAGCGCGTAGAACAGCGCGAGCAGCACGCCGCAGACGAACAGCATCGGCACGAGGAGATGCCGCGTGGTCCAGAAAAAGCCCACGCCGTTCAGGAAGCCGAGAAAGAGCGGCGGATCGCCGAGCGGCGAGAGCAACCCGCCCGCGTTCGCCACGAGGAAGACGAAGAACACGACCACGTGCACGACGTGCCGGCGGTTGTCGTTGGCCCGCAGCAGCGGCCGGATCAGCAGCATCGCCGCGCCCGTCGTGCCCATGATGCTCGCGAGCGCCGTGCCGAGCGCGAGTATCGCCGTGTTCGTACGCGGCGAGCCGTGCAGGTTGCCGCGCACGCAAATGCCGCCCGCCACCGTGTAGAGCGCGCCGATGAGCGCGATGAACGGCACGTATTCGTCGACGAGCGCATGGGCGAACAGCGCGAGCGCGGCCGGCGCGCCGTGCGCGGCCGCGAACGGCAGCAGGAACGCGAGCGCCCAGGCGGCGGCAACCTTGCCGAAATGGCGATGCCAGAGCACGGGCGCGAGCATCGGGCCGATCGCGATCGAAAGCAGCATGCCGGCGAACGGCAACCCCCAGAACGCGCAGAGCGCGGCGCCGTCGACCGGCGCCGCGCTCGCGAGAGACGGCCAGCCGGCGCCGGCGGCGGCAAGCGCGAGCCCGATGCTTCCAGCCCGTCGCCGTGCTGGCCGGCAGCCAGTCGCGGGCCTCATTTCGAGGAAAGTTCTTCCTCGACCGGCGTCTCGATGCCGAACACCTGGCGCAGATAGGCGAGATAGGCCTTGTCTTCGCACATGTTTTTGCCCGGCGAGTCGGTCAGCTTGGCGACCGGCTGCCCGTTGCAGCGAACCATCTTGATGACGATCTGCAGGGGCCGGTAGCCGAGGTCGTTGGTCAGGTTCGTGCCGACGCCGAACGCGAGCTTGCAGCGTCCGCGAAAACGCTCGTAGAGCTCGATCACCTTCGGGATGTCGAGCGCGTCGGAGAACACGAGCACCTTGGTGCGCGGATCGCAGCGGTTCTCCTCGTAGTGCCGGATGAGCCGCTCGCCCCACTCGAACGGATCGCCCGAGTCGTGGCGCGCGCCGTCGAACAGCTTGCAGAAATACATGTCGAAGTCGCGCAGGAACGCCCGCATGCCGTAGACGTCCGACAGCGCGATGCCGAGGTCGCCCCGGTACTCCTTGGCCCACATTTCGAAACCGAAGATCTGCGAATCGCGCAGGCGCGGGCCGAGCGACTGGCAGGCCTGCAGGTACTCGTGCGCCATCGTGCCGAGCGGCGTGAGGCCGTGCTTCATCGCGTAAAACACGTTGCTCGTGCCGGCGAACTGCGGCCCGAGATCGGACTTCAGCGTGAGAATCACCTCCTCGTGCCAGTCCTTCGAGAAGCGCCGCCGCGTGCCGTAGTCGGCGATCTTGCAGTCGGCGAACTCGGGCTTCGCGCCGAGCAGCCCGATCTTGCGGTCCAGCCGCTCGCGCCCTTCCCCGTACTGCGGCTGCTGCTGCGTGTTGCGGAAATAGACCTCGTTGACGACGGCGAGCACCGGAATCTCGAAGAGAATGGTGTGCAGCCACGGTCCCTTGATCTCGATGTCGATTTCGCCGTTGCCCTTCTCCGACGGCCGGATCGAAATGCACTTTTCGTTCAGATGGAAAAGCGCGAGAAAATCGACGAAGTCGCTTTTCAGGAAGCGCAACTGGCGCAGATAGTCGAGCTCCGCGTCGGTGAAGCGCAGCGTGCAGAGCGAGGCCACCTCGGCGCGGATCTCGTCGACGTAGGGCACGAGGTCGACGCCGGGCGTGCGGCAGCGAAAGCGGTATTCGACGTGCGCGGCCGGGAAATGATGCAGGACCACCTGCATCATCGTGAACTTGTACAGGTCGGTGTCGAGCAGCGAGGTAATGGTCATGATGGACGGGCCGGACTGCGATCGGACGAAACGGGCGCCGGGCCGCGGCGGTGCGGTGTCGGGACGCGCCTTCTGGTGTGCCCCCATGTTACCCGAATGCGTCCGGGCTCATCGGACACTCCGGCACGGCGGGCGGCGGAACGGGGGCCTGCGCGGCCCGCCGGCGCCCATAAACTAATCACGAAACGATCTAAGCGCGCGCGTGCGCGTCTGGATGGGACATTTCCCGTTACGTTACAATATCGGTCCTGGCGTTTCGCCGCCCCCAAATATCTCCCCGATACTGCATGCAGGAGTTGCCTGAATGACCCACGTTGTGACCGAAAGCTGCATCAAGTGCCGCTATACCGACTGCGTCGATGTGTGCCCGGTGGACTGCTTTCGCGAAGGTCCCAACTTCCTCGCGATCGATCCGGACGAGTGCATCGACTGCGCCGTGTGCGTCGCCGAATGCCCGGTGAACGCCATCTACGCGGAAGAAGACGTGCCGGGCGACCAGCAGACGTTCATCGCGCTGAACGCCGAACTTGCGAAGGGCTGGCCCAGCATCACGAAGACCAAGACCGCGCTGCCCGAAGCCGACGAATTCAAGGACGTGAAGGACAAGCTCGCGCTGCTCGCGCGCTGATTGTTCCCGGCCGTGCCGGGCGCGGCCCAGGCCGCGCGCCGCCGCCGGCCTGTTGACAGGCCTTCGCCCGCACCATAGAATCTCGTTCTTGGCTTTTGTTGTTCCCCGATAGCTCAGTTGGTAGAGCGCCGGACTGTTAATCCGTAGGTCCCTGGTTCGAGCCCAGGTCGGGGAGCCAAAGAAATACGCAAGAGCCCGTTCACGCGACGGGCTTTTTCATGTCGCCGAAAAGTTGCCGTATCGCTGTTCCCCGATAGCTCAGTCGGTAGAGCGCCGGACTGTTAATCCGTAGGTCCCTGGTTCGAGCCCAGGTCGGGGAGCCAAAGAAATCAAGGGGTTGCGTGTAGACGCAACCCCTTTTCTTTTGCAAAGGTTCAACGAAGGTTCAACGCAGAAAAAACAGTCCAAGGTTCAACGCCCGTTGAACCCGCCACGGCGCCACCCACATCTCCCCTCCATTTCGACGAACGTTGCATTTCCGCGACGGACTGCCTCTGGTTTAGCAATCACGAAACCGGCGGACGAAGACTCAGAGCGCCCAAGTTAGCCAGCAGGTTCTTATTTAAGCCAGCTTACCTAAGCCTCACCGTTATTTAAATAAACGGCACCTTGTTTAAATAAGAGTCGGCGGCCATAATTTCCGCATGACTGACCAGAACTCAACGAATACCCGGCTTGGCCGCTTCGTCGAAACCGCTGTGGGCGGAGAGACCGTGCGCACCTTTGTGCCACCCGCTTTGCCACCGGAGCCGCCGATCGACATCTTGGGCCTACTCGAACGGCTGAGCCTCGCCGAGCGAGCGCTCGGGCGGTTGGATGGCATCACCATGCTCCTTCCCCGCCAAGAGCTCTTCCTCTACATGTATGTACGAAAGGAAGCCGTCCTCTCGTCCCAGATCGAAGGTACTCAATCAACGCTGACGGATCTCCTTCGCTTCGAAACCGAAGCGCAGGCGGGTCAGCCCATCGACGACATTCGCGAGGTGTCGAACTATGTCGATGCCATGATGTACGGGTTGGATCGACTCCAAACCCTGCCGCTGTCCTTACGACTGATCCGCGAAATGCATGCCCGCCTGCTGCAGAACGGCAGAGGTGGCTCGAAAAGCCCCGGCGAATTTCGCCGCTCGCAAAACTGGATCGGCGGCACGCGACCGGGCAATGCCTTGTATGTGCCGCCCCCGGTCAACGAACTCGATACTTGCCTCGATGCGCTTGAGCGATTCATGCACGAAGACCGTTCACGCCTGCCGACAATCATCAAAGCTGGCCTGCTCCATGTCCAGTTCGAGAGCATTCACCCGTTCCTCGACGGCAATGGTCGTATCGGACGGCTTCTGGTTACCCTGTTCTTGAACGTACACGGGGTATTGCGCTCGCCGCTGCTTTATCTGAGCCTTTACCTGAAAACGCATCGGGCGGACTACTACCGACTACTGCAGGAAGTACGCGAGCGCGGCGCTTGGGAGCCGTGGCTCGAGTTTTTCCTCGATGGGGTCGCCGAGACGGCAAATCAGGCCTTCGATGCTGCCACGCGCATCGTCGCCCTCTTCAAGGAAGATCGCGAACGCATCACGGCTGAAAGCGAGCGCGCCAGTTCTGCCCTACGCATCCACGAGTTGCTACAGCAGAATCCGTTCCTCACTGCCAACGTACTTGTTGAACGTACCGGCCTGAGCGCTCCTACGATCAATTCTGCGCTCGCCGACCTCGAGCGACTCCAGGTCGTCGAGGAAGTAACGGGCCGCAAGCGCGGTCGTGTCTTCGGCTATCGCCGCTACCTCGCCATACTCAGTGAAGGCACGGACCCATTGCCCACCCCCTCTACCACACTCGATAAGTAACATTTGCTTTACATTACTCGGGCAGTGCTCCGAGCATGAGGCAAAGACGCGAACTACGGTGCACAGATCTTTTTCCGCGATGCCAGCGTGAATCAAAAGTTCACGCCATGTGCTGTGCACGACCACATATGAGAAAACAAGATGGCCAAAGTATTTCTTTATAGTGATGAGTCAGGTTCGAAGGGTTATGCCGATCGCGGAGAGGCATATCCTGGTGAGGTTGGCGTCTTTGCCGGTATTCTGGTTCCCGAATCCGAAATTGGAAAGGTCAAACCCGCCTTCGATTCCATTGCGCAAAAATATGCCCCGTCTTCGGGCAAGCTGCATATTGCCGATCTGGATACCGACCAACAGCAGGCCCTACGCGAAGAACTCTACGCAGCCATCCGTCAATATTGGTTGCCGTGCTTCTGGTATGCGATACACGTCGAGGGGTTTCACCAATTCCACATGGATCAACAGCTAGCACTGCAACAAAGCGCGGCCGCAATAAAGGCCGCACGTGGCGACGCAGAGCCAAGGGTCAAGCGTGGCAGTCCGCGGGTCGACGTTCCCTCTATGCATGTGGCGCTTTTCTCCGGCCTGTATTCGCACCTGGTCGCCTTTCTTCTCGAACGAAAGCAGAACCGGGTGGATGTGGAAATCCGCACGGATCAAGTCGACACACCTATCGTGAAACAATTCGAACAGGTGGCGAAGGAACTGCTGAATGACGATCCGGAAGTCATCAAGACCAAGGGTTTTGACACCCTGACGAAACAGGTTGTGAAGGGCTCGATCACGACATCCGTCCAGTGGCCTGACGAACTGAAAATATCCCCGGTTGTGAAGGGCTTGAGCATCGAAACCGTCCCGGATAGCGATGGATTGGTCCTAGCCGCAGATGTGCTCGCGAACAGCCTGCTGTACCTGTTCAAGAATCGCGATGCCGTTGAGCTATACGCCCCCCTCAATCGACAAACAGCGATTGCCTCGCATCCGCTCGCTCAACGGCTCGATGCCTTTTATAACTGGGGCTCCGACGACCTGGTCGGTGATCGTCTATACCGTCACCCTCTCGCGAAATAACACAGACCACCCGAGTCTCGTCGAGCCAGCGTCGGGTGGCTCAACGGCGTCGCCAAGCGCCCTCCCAATCTTTACATCTATGCCGGAAGAGGCTCCGGCCTGTCCTAGGCAGTAATTACAGCGCAATGCTGCGTGGCAAACGGCTTGTCTTTGTATTCATTTTTGATTATATTGAATACGCCAATCACATCAGGAGCATGCCATGCCCCGGACAACCACTACCACCATGACGGTCCGCCTCAGTGGAACCCTCAGCGACTTCGTCGCGGCAAACGTGGGTGAGCATGGCTCCTATGAAAACGTCAGTGAGTACATGCGGGATCTGATCCGCCGCGACATGGAACGCGTCGAACAGGAAGCGCTTGACAGGCTGAAAGCGGAACTGACGCATGCCTATGCGGCGCCCGAGTCCTCGTACAAGCCGTTGACGGCGGCCGAGGTGATTGCACGCAATCGGACCTGACAGCATGTCCAGAGTGCATGTCCGGGTCCAGGAGGCCGCGTCCTACCGAATCGACGAGATCTACCGTTACACTCGTGATCGTTGGGGGGAGCAGCAGGCTGAACGCTATATCACCGGCATGTTCGAAGCCTTCGACGGGATCGAGAACCACAAAATACCATCGAAGCCCATCCCCGCCGAATTCGGCATCGAAGGCTACTTCTTCCGGTATGAGCGGCACTTCGTCTACTGGCGCCGGCTCTCGAAAGGCGACATTGGTATTGTGACAATCCTGCACGAGCGGATGCATCAGATCGATCGTTTCCGGGATGACTTCGGCCTTTGATTGCTTTGCCCGCCATCGACCTGCTGCTCTCCGTACTACCACCACCTACCTGAATCCTTCCATCTCTTCTGAAGGAGCCATGCTGTGGATGCGCCCCGAAAAATCAAGGCTCCGACTGTTCCGTGCCCGTCCTGCCCGTGGCGACGGGATCAGGACGCCCGGGATATTCCGAACTTCAGCCTCGAAAAAGCGGAAAGTCTTGCGGCAACCTGCCCCGACGAACGCGGCATGGGACCGTCTTTCAGCGCCTCCTGGTTTGCCTGTCACCAATCGCCAGAAGGACACGAAATTCCCTGCGCCGGCTGGCTCTCCATGGTCGGTCACGCACACCCGCGGGTGCGTATCGCCATCATGGAGGGACGCCTCAATCGTCGGGCGCTTGAGGCGCCCGCGGACGGCCCAGAGCTTCATCAGACATACGGCGAAGTGCTGGCCAAGCTGCGGGCTTCACTTAAGTAAGTTCGCAACCTATGCGCGCGAGTTGATCCGATGCCATCTCCCTCCAGCAAAGTAGGCCGTATCGTAGAATCACGGCTGTGTCCATCACGTATCACAGCCGCCGCAAGCTGCTTTGCCGTATGTCCCGTCCATCCCGCTCCGTCCATCGCAAACCGCGCCTGACCCGGGCCATGTTGCTGCCGCTCCCTGCCGCAGCCGTGCGCAACCGCTCGCTGAAATTCCATGCGTGTCTTGAAACCGTTCGCAGGGGCTTCGGCCAGCCTCAACACCTGGTCGAGCTGGCAAGCCTGATGTACATCACGTGGTTTCTGCAGCGCGCCGGGTACGGCGACCTGCCGCTCGCGCAATTCCACGAGGCGGAGCAGTACATGGAACTGGCCAACCGGCGTGGCGCCGAAAAGGGTACATGGTTGCTCGACAACGAAGGTTACCCGAGTTTCGAGTGCCTTCTGACGCTGCATGACCAGCAGCTCTCCGCGGCTCCCGCACACGCCATTGTCAGTGCCGAAGATGAACTGATGCGCTTCATCGACGGCGACAGTCCTTCGCCACTACCGGCCATGCCGGCTTGATAAATACATGGCCCGCCCGTCCACCAAGGCAAGTCCATCGAGCCGCCGGCCGCTCACGCGCGCCATGCTGCTCCCCCTACCGGCCGCGGTAGCGCAGACCGCATCACTGCAGAACCACCTGGCGCTCGAGACGCTCCGGCATGGCTATGGTGCAAGCACCCAGGTTTCATTCCTGTTCCGGGCGGTTTTCCTGACGTATCTCCTGCGCGATCGCGTGAAGGACTGCTGTGGCATCGAGACATTCCGGAATGCCGAGGCGGCCCTGTACCGCTGCACCCGGCGGGCGGCAGATGACGGCGTATGGCTGCTTCCCGAAGCAGACATCCATGATCTGATGCTGATCCTTGCCGTCCACGACCGGCAACTCGCGTCCGTGCCGACTCACGCTCACGACGCAGCACGTGCAACCGTATTGCGCTATGCGACAGGCAACGAGCCGTCGCCCATCCCCCAAGCCGATGCCAATATCCCGGCGCCGGGCGGATGAATCCAGGGCCGGCACATACCAGGAGAAAGATCGATGAAGATAATCCGAAGCCGCGAATTCACGGCAGAGCGTCCCTGGGGCGCACTGGATATCGCCAGCATGAACGGAACAACTGTCCGCCTGCACTGGACCGACCAGCCGTACAGGTGGCATGTCAATGACGGCGAGGAAGTCTTTGCCGTGCTCGACGGCATCGTCGACATGCACTACCGCGAGTCGGGCATCGAACACATCACGGTCCTGCATGCCGGCGACATTTTCTTTGCAGGTATCGGCTGCGAGCATGTAGCTCACCCGAAAGGACAGGCCCGTATTCTGGTCATCGAACGGGAAGGAAGCGTCTGAAAACAATCTACATCGGCCCTTGTCCCCTGCCGATGAACCGGCAGGCAACCGACAGTGTCCATCCTGCCACTGAGACTGCCCGCCATGAGACGAATGCAGGTCGGCGTCCCCGTCAGTCGGGAGAATCCATTCCCGACTGCTGATAGTTCTGGATACCGACCTTGTCGACCAGGCTGATCTGCGTTTCCAGCCAGTCGATATGTTCCTCGGTGTCGTCCAGGATCTTCACAAAGATCTCCCTGGATACGAAATCACTCACGGATTCGCAGTAAGCGATGGCCTCCTTGCAGGTGGCCTGAGAAATCTGCTCGAGCTTCAGATCACATCCCAGGATCTCCTGGGTCGTCTCGCCAATCAGCAGCTTGTGCAGGTCCTGAAGATTCGGCAGTCCGTCCAGCATGAAAACTCGCTGGATGAGCCGGTCTGCATGCCGCATTTCGCCAATCGACTCGTCGTATTCGTGTTTGCCAAACTCATCCAGGCCCCAGTGCTTGTACATGCGCGCATGCAGGAAATACTGGTTGATGGCGGTCAACTCGTTTTTCAGTTGTGCATTCAGGTATTCAATGACTTTCGGATCGCCCCGCATCAACGCTCCCGAGCATGGAAAACACAGACCCCGGCGGCCTGATTGAATCCAAGCATAGGACATGCCCATGGCCACGTCCGGAATGAAAACGGTAACGGTTCTCTTTTCTGCGTGCCAACCCCGCACCCGACTCCGGGAATCGACGAGGTGCTATGTACGAGCTGGCAGATTCGCAGGGCCGAATGCGATCCCCGGCATGACCGCGCGCAGCGGCAGCCGCGCCCGCCCAGTGCGAACCTCCCGGCTCGCCGCCAGTCGCTCTGCGAACGCCGCTGGTGTACGGCGACCTCGCTCCAGCCTTCGCGTCCTGCCTTGTCGCGACCGCCGCTCTTCCGCATTGGCATCAAGCCTGGCAAGGGGATTGAGATGTCGTGTCTCGGCCAGGTGCTCCGGCGACAGGTGTGCATAGCGCATCGTCATCGCGAGGCTGTGGTGACCCAGCGCGCGCTGCAGGGAAAGGATATTGCCGCCGTTCATCATGAAATGGCTCGCAAAGGTATGCCGCAGCACGTGCGTCAGCTGACCCTTCGGCAGTACGATCTTCGCACGCTCCACTGCCTCGCGGAACGCCGACCACGCCGACCCAAAAATGCGATCACCCTCGCCATGGCTCTTACGGTGTGCCCGCAACATCCTCTCCAGTTCACGGGTAACCGGCACACCACGCGCCTTGCTCGATTTTGTCTTGACGAACTGGATCACCCCCGAGCGTACCTGGGACATGCGCAACCTCTCAGCTTCGCCCCATCGGGCGCCTGTCGCAAGACAAACTTTCGAGATCAGCATGACATGCACATTCTTGCTTTTCTGAAGTTCTTCCAGCAAGATCCGGATCTGCTCAAGCGTCAGATAGCTTAATTCGGTATCCTGAATCTTGAAGGCGCGCAATTCACTGAGTGGATTGCCAAGCTTCCATTTCTTGAGGCGCTTCAGTTCGTTGAACATCGCCCTCATGTAAGCGTGCTCACGATTCATGTTGTTCTGGGTGATCCCTTCGGCCAGCCGCTTCGAGCGATACTCCGCAAACATGTCTGTCGTGAAGAGATCAGCCCTTGGATCCCCCAACGCCCTGCATATCTGGAGCAACCGGCTTTTCGTATCCTCGCCTGCATTCAAGCCTGACCCATGCAGGACAAACCACAGCTCGACCAGTTCCGACAGCCGTCGCGGATCCTTGCGTGCCGGCATCCATTCGGGTGCCTCCTGAACTTTCCCGAGGACATAACGCTTCCAGCCCTCGGCTTCAGCCTTCGTCGGAAAAGTCTTTTTCAGCCGCCGGGCCCCGCGGCCACCCGGCTGAATGTCGACCTGCCACCCTGACAGCACCTGCTTGATCGTCATCTCATGTCCTCTTCAACATGACCGGATCAGCGCAGCGTGTCATCATTCACTGGCCGGTCCCGCCCCCTGCTTTCCGTATCGCCTGCACGTAAAAGAGATCCCACGGATCCTGGTGAGCCGATCGAGCATCCTTGCCGAGCACCGGCGATCCACCTGTTTCGCCCTTGCTCTCCCGCCGGCCTACAGACGGCCGGTCCTTTCCCCGAATGTGACGGCATCGCACGATACGCTCCGCCTCACGCTGATGCCACAATGCCTGGAGCTGTTCGTAGTCCGACGTGCCCGCCATCCGGTAAGCAGCGTCCGCCAGCGGACTCTCATGCCAATGTGCCAGCGGCCGGGTACGCTCAACCGCGTACAGCCTCTCCCGATCATCCTCACCGTTGACATGACCCTCCGCTGCAAGCTGCGTCTCCAGGGCCAACGAAACCCGGAAATATTCTTCAGAAGCCGCCGACCCCTGGTACAGCCGCTCGGGAAACGTCTGCGCGGTCATCGGCGCCACATGGCCATTGACGGCATCGGTGATGCCCGTCGCCAGCCAGAACGCGTAAGACGGGAACAGTCTCGCCAGCGCCTGGAGCATGTCCGACGTCACCTTCTGCTCACGCGCGTATACCTTGCGCCAGCGACGCGACAGCACCCCCGTGCGCTCGGCAAGCCGCTCCCAGAACCCATGCCCGCCCAGTACTGGCGTGCCATCCGATTCCGGCTGCCCGCCGGGAGCGCGATCCCCCGCCTGCTCGCGCAGCAGCAGAATCACGCGGTCTTCCATGGTTGTTGACACGATTGCGATATCTCCAGTATAACATCCCAAACAAGACATTTGTACTTTTAAAGGACAAATAACCTATGGGGGACTGATGTACTCTGGAGAGTATTATGGACCAGTCTTCCAGTCTCACTGCCGTGCCGTCGCCGGCCTACGCCTCGCCGCTCGTCACCCGCGAACGATTCGCCGAGCTGGTTGGCCTGCCGATCGGGGTCGTCATCGGCTTTGTCAACCGGGGTTACATTCCGACCGTGTCGATCGGCAAGTACAGCCTCGTCAATCTCGAACTGCTGCGCAAGCGCTGCCTGGAGAAGGAATTCGACTACAGCTCACGGCCGCAACGCTGATATCCGCCCCGGGATGGATCATGCTCCTCCGTAACGCCCAGGCCGGCCTGGCGCCATGGCATGCCGTCGGGATGCGCACGCTCACGCTTTCGCCGCTGTGCATGCCCGGGCTCGAGCGGCGTCAGATCCGCAAAGCCACAGTTCTGCAATACCGCGCAAAAACCTTCGGGCGTAAGACTTCGGTGCGCACCGATACGCACCTGGCCCGGCTGGGCGAGCACATCGCTGAATGTCGAGAGTACTTGCCAGGCATCATCGAACACCTCCAGCCTGGGTGCGATGACCCGGTCAAGCTGGAACCAGCGGACTGCCATTTCGCCCAGGGTTCCCGCTTCGGCACGACGTCGCAGACCGAAATTGACTTCATCCAGATAAGGCACCTCGCGCAAGGTCGCATCGCCATACCAAGCCCGCCGCAGGTGAATGTAATAACGCTGATCGCCGGTATCCATTTTCTTTCCTCCATTCCCCCGGCAATATGATATGTATTCCTTAACTTATAAATCGAGTCGCCTGCTCATTCAAGTCCTTTCTTCCTCGTCACGATCACCGCCCGCCACGCATCACGCCCCGCTCATTGCCGGGTATCAGACGTACATGGGAACAGGCGCCGCCCAATCGAGGCTGCAGTCCGGAATATCCCGGGGGTCCCGGTCGAGACACCGCGGGCAGGAAAGTCAGTGCGGTGCAGGCGCCTCGACCTGTTTGGAGGGATTCACTGTCGCTTTCTCTCCATGAGCCATACGATTTCCACCTCGCTCAACTCACGGCAAAACGTTCTTTCATCATCCCGAGTTCATCGTCAACCGTCTCCTGGGTCCGACGATCTTCACCGGGGCGATAGCGCTCGCGAGCCCGCTCAATGGACATGACGACGACAGGCGGCCAGCCAAACTGATCTGCGGCAATGTCCACGACGAACGCCGCACCGCCGCTGGACACGCCCTCAACCCAGTAATGCCCATGCCAGACACCCGAAGGGTCAATGGCACCTCCATCAAGATACCCCTCTCCCCCGCGAACAACCGCCTCGCACTCCCCGAATTTCTCCAGCGACTGCTGCAGCAGAATCGATGCCCACAGACAGGTTCCCGAGACGTCACCTATCTTGCTGACTGCCAGAACCCGTATGAATATCCCGCGCACGCTCGCGCAAAACTCGGCGACCCGATCCAGATCATTCACGACAGGTCTCACACGGGATTCCAGTGTCATGGTTCAAAATCCCGTCTGATTTCCGTTGCATGTACCAGTCAACCGGCACCGCTATTCAATACGCTTACCTTGCCCTTCACGCCGTTGCCTCTGCAATTTCCGCTTTCGGCACCTCGGCGGCCTTTACCGATGCCTTTTTAACGGCAACCGTCCGCTTGCCCGGTGCAGTGATCGTCTTGCCCGACGCCGCCGTTTTGGCCGCCACTTTCCTGGCTGAAGCGCCCTTCACTGCAGTCTTTGCGCCAGACGTTTTCCTGGCGGCGGTCTTCTTTACGGTAGCCTTCTTCGCAGCGACCTTCTTCGCAGCGACCGTCTTGCGGGCCTTCACCGTTTTGGCTACCGGCTTCCTGCCTGCCGATTTCGATTGGGCTGCCACAACAGCATCCTCTGCCACATCGGCAATCAGGAATTTGCTGCGATCCCTGACGTTGGCGATCCATGCCGGCGGACGGGCACGGCCACTCCATGTCGCACCCGTTTTCGGATCACGATACTTCGGTGGCAACTTGCCCTTGGAGCCATTGACTTTCACGCTCTTGTTCCCCGTGCCCTTTACCGACTTCACCCGGCCCTTTCGGCCATTGAGGTGCGCTTCGATATCCGCAATACTCAGACCATGTTTTTCGACGATATCGCGAATACGGTCAAGTGCATGAGTGGCTTCCCGAATGGCAATTGCCTCTGCCTGAGCCTGCAGTTTCTTGATTTTCATGTGGATGGCTTCGAGTGTCGGCATGATGACCTCTATGAGTTAACTTGCAACGACACTATGCCATGATTGCCCCGAATTTCCATCTGTCGCGGCCGGTTTGTCTGGCCTGCGTTCCGTTCATGCGCCTGCCACTCAGCATCGATATCTGCACTCTTCCGGATATTTGCCGATCTCACCGGATCCTGAATCGAGATATCCCCGTCACTCATCTGTCCAGACACAAAAGCATTCCCTGCGTAAATGTTCGCGCCAACCGCGTGTATCATCTATAGGCTCCCGTAACATCCATGAATGCTCTGCCGCCATCAGGCAGCATGGCAAATCTCCCGGTTTCGCAGCATGTACGCAGCAGCCTGGCCTCCCCTGACGATGTACTGAACGCGTTCTGCACGGGCCGCCGCACAGCCGGCGATCCGTGCGAACCGACATGCCCCCCCGTGAAATATTCAAGGCGGGCAGTTTTGTTTCGCCCCTGCGCCTGACGACAGGCACCGGGCGAACGGTACTTCGTCATGGATGGACAATATGCGTATCTTCAATACGATGGCGGCGCACGCCATCCCGTTTATCCCCCGCGCGCTGATCCGCAAAATCTCACGCCGCTACATTGCCGGCGACTCGCTGGCCGATGCCGTCGAGCGCGTCCGTAACCTCAATGCCCAGGGTTTCACCGCCACGCTTGATGTGCTGGGAGAAACCGTTTCGTCGTCCAGTGAAGCCGAAGCGACGGCGGCAGAATATCTGCGTGTGATCGATGTGATCCAGACACAAGGCCTCGAGGCCGGGATCTCGATCAAGCCGTCCGCACTCGGATTGCTGATCGCCCCGGACACATGCGAGCGCCTCGTCGAACAGATCGTGGACACCGCTGCGGCCCAGGGCATCTTCGTCTGCATCGACATGGAAGATGCAGACTGCACACAGAAGGAAATCGACCTTTTCGTCAGGGTAGCCGCTACCCGTGCAAACGTCGGCCTTGCCTTGCAGGCCTATCTGAAACGCAGCGACCGGGACATCGTCTCCCTGTTGAACGCAAAGCACACGCTACGCATCTGCAAGGGCATTTACGCGGAACATCCGTCGCATCTCATAGAGGGGGCGTGTGAAGATCGCAGCAGAATCAACGCGCCATTCATTCGTTACGTATCGCGCTGTTTCAGGGCAAATGCCTTCGTCAGTATCGCGACGCATGATGCTGCATTAATCGATGCGATTGTCGCCCTGGTACATCACGATGAGGTAGACCGCACCCGCTTCGAATTCCAGATGCTCCTCGGCGTGTGCGAGCCCTTGCGGAACAAGTTACTCAGCATGGGATTCAGGGTCTGCATCTATGTGCCCTATGGCGAGGACTGGTACGGTTACAGTATTCGCCGCATCAAGGAAAATCCGCGCATCGCGGGCCATGTGATCAAGGCCACCCTGAGCCGGGCATAGTCTGGCCATGCCGGTCCGCTGCCTGCGGGTCGGCTGTCCGGGCCAGACAGGCACACCGGCGTGCCTGAAGGTAGAAAACGTGCGGATCGCACAGTATGATCGCCTGATCCCCTATCCATGGAAACCTGCATATGCCCGACAAGGAAGACGCCGCTGTACCGGCACCCACATGGGTCGTCGAGCGGCTGGCCGCATTTTCCGAAGGCGATACCGGGGGCAATCCCGCGGGCGTCGTCATCTGCGCGGTATTGCCAGATGCCACGGCGATGCAGTCGATTGCCGCAGAGGTCGACTATTCCGAGACCGCGTTTGCCTCGCCTGTCGATGAAGGCTGGCGGGTACGCTACTTCGCACCGGAAATCGAGGTGCCCTTCTGCGGGCACGCAACCATTGCCCTGGGCGCGGCCCTCGCGCTACGTCAGGGCGACGGGCTGTTCCAACTGCATCTCAACGAGGCCCGGATCACGGTCGAGGGATATCGGTCAGGCTCAAGACTGACCGCCACCCTTCAGTCGCCGCCGACGCGCAGCGAGCCCGCTCCGGCCGACCTCGTGCAGCAGAGCCTGGCGCTTTTCGGCTACACCCTGGACGATCTCGATCCGCGACTGCCGCCCGCCGTCGCCGAGGGCGGAGCCAGGCACCTCATTCTGGCGCTCGCGAAGCGTAGCCGTCTGTCCAGCATGCACTACGACCTGGCACACGGCCGGACATTGATGCTCGCACACGGCTTCGCCACCATTGCACTCGTACACGCCGCCGACTCACGCCTGTTTCATGCCCGCAATCCCTTCGCCGCAGGAGGCGTATACGAGGATCCCGCGACCGGTGCCGCAGCCGCGGCCCTGGCTGGCTACCTCAGGGATATCCGATGGCCGCATCAAGGTGCCATCGACATCATCCAGGGCGTAGAGATGGGTATGCCCAGCCGCCTGCATGCTGAAATCTCTCCCGACGCCGGGGCAAGCATCCGGATTTCCGGCACGGTCCGAACCCTGGCGTGAAATGAGTTCGAACCGAGCACCGAACCCCGTCCACATCACCGGCCTCACCACCGAACCGGTGCCGGCCTGACCAGCATGCGCAATCCCACTCCCGTCGTCTTCATTCATGGCTTCATCGGCACACTCGACATTGCCGACTACGCGTTTCCACACGCCATGCCCGACCTGCTCGGTTACGGCGAGCACCAGGCCGCTCCGTTTGACACCATAACGCTATCCGGTCAGGTCGAGCATCTCCGCCGGTTTGTTGACTCTCACTTCGGGAGCAAGCCCGTCGACCTGGTCGGCCATTCCGTTGGTGGTGCGATCGCCATGCTGTTCGCCCACACATACCCCGAGTACGTCCGCAGGGTCGTCAATGTCGAAGGAAACTTCACATTGGACGATGCGTTCTGGTCGGCCTCGGTAGGACGGATGAGTCCGGGCGAAGCCGCCGCCATGCTGAACGGGTTCCGCTCGGATCCGTCAGCGTGGATAAATGGCGCCGTTACCGAACCCGCACCGCATCTGGAGGGTATCGCCGCCCGCTGGCTGGCTCACCAGCCAGCGTCCACGCTTCGCGCAATGGGGCAGTCGGTTGTCACGATAACGGGCAGCGCCGACTACCCGGGGCTGCTCGAACAGGTCTTCAACCGGCATCCGGTGTACCTGCTTTCAGGCGAGCGCTCCCACAAAAGCTGGAACGTACCCCGCCGGGCATGGGAAAAATGTGCAGGACATCAGATGCTCGCCGGCAGCGGCCATCTGATGATGCTCGACGATCCCGCCACCTTTTCGGCGGCGATCAGGCGATGCCTGGTCGAATAGATCCGCGGGGCATCAGGTTCCGCGCAGGATCGTCGTAGAGCGCGAAGACAACACCTGACTGCGCCCACCAGAAAGATGTTTTCAGGTAGTAGCGACCGCCTGTATGCCGAAATTACGAGGGACAATATTACGACACCGCCGTGCTTTTACTGCCCAGCACCCGTTGACCAGTACGTGTATGGGTAGGTCCCCGAGCACCCTTGAAAACCCGCCACCCGCCGTTCGTGTACGGTCAGCAATAGATCCGCGGGCGTGAAAGCGGATGTCAGCGCAAGCATTAGCCTCAATTCTTCCTACGCCATCCAGGCCAATGGCCTGAGCCCGATTCCATGCCAGTCCGTCGACCGTCTCCTGCGCAACGTTCGACAGAGTTTCGTCCTGGTCAGCGCCGCTGTGCCAGCACGCCATGTGGCTGACCGTTCCGTCAATATGTCCGTCGACAATCACACTTGCACCGCTACGCCCGACTATGCGGCCATCCGTGCCGCCAGGGAGTCGATCAAGCACAAGGGTAGTAAAGACGTCGAGCACACCGAGATTGTCGAGCAGCTGAATTCCGCTGCATGCGTACGCATCCTGGAAGTTGCGGAAATACGGGCGGCCATCATCAACCCGGACAAGGAGACGACGGCCGCTTTCGCGCGCGAGCCGGTGCAATCTGACCGTCAATGTCGGGGAAACGCATAGCTGTGAACCAATTCCGAGGCCCAGACGCAGCGTATCGCTCTCCCGTCCGTCGAGATGATGCGAGTAACTGCGCTGAAAGATATCCCACGGCTGCTGGACCGGCCCGCTTCCTTCGCCTAACCACCGGTCCGAGCACGTCATGTGCAATGCCACCCGCAATCCAGCCGCCTGGGCAAGGTGCGTAGTGGACGGTACATCGGCCGCAAACACGCAAAGCGTCGTATATCCGCGCAAGACAGCGGAGACCAGCACCCTGAAAAGTTCGCGGGCCTCGGTGGCCGACCCGGAAATACCTGACATACCGTCATCGACCGGAAGAGGCCAGGGATGATCTTCCGCCGCCGCATACCCGCCTCCCGTCTGCCGCCGCGTCAACGCCGTGCCGACCCGTCCCGGCAAGCAGACGAATGGCTCCCCATCAAAACGGTCTTTCAGGCGCGAGCGGCGCGGCGGTGCAATACGGGCGATCCGGCCGCCTTCAATCTCGATGTCGCCGGCCACCAGACACCCCCTCGACGAATCGTAGTAGAGGGTATTCTGGATAACCCACGCCTGATGCAAGCTTCTGGATTCCACAATCGCCTCCCCACCATCCGACACCCGTCCGTGCAGTACGACTGAGCATGACCGCGTGCCGTCATGCCTGGATCACTACTCTGAAATGGCAAGAAACACAGCCACGAGCACCATGCACACCCCGAACACATAGCCCTGTATCTTCATCGACTGAGCACTCTTGACTCGCTCGAAGATCAGTTGACCTCCGTAAATCCACGGCAGGTGGCACAGCACGCACAGGATCGTGAAGACGATGGATATCTGCACGACCTGCACATAAAGCGGCACGATCGTCGTCAGGAACTGGGAGAACAGCACAAAGATCATCGTATGAATCTTCGGATTCAGCGACACCGACATGAAACCGTCCACAGCGTTCAGCTTCTTGATGTCCTGCTGCGCACCCAGCGATGAAGACTTGAAGAAACCATAGGCAAGGTACAGCGTGTAAAGGATGCCGGCCCACTTGAGAATCATGCGCAGATGCGGATATTCGATCAGCACACGGCTCAGCCCGAAGCCATACACGAAGCACCAGACCAGATTGGCTGCCTCGAACCCGGCAAGGAACGGCAGCGTGCCGCGCACACCGAATTTTCCACCTGCGGTCGCGAGTATGGTGTTGCCCGGGCCCGGGCTGATAATCATCGGTATCGAAAAGCCCAGAATGAGCAACCACACTTCAAGCGATATCATTGTTTCCCCTGCTCTCAGACCTGTTTGAACATGCGTCGGGTACCGCAGCGCTCATGCGCCGTGGTACCCGATCCCCTCCAGCCCGACCTACACCGCGATCGTACTGCCCGCCTTCGCATCATGTGGCGCGCTCTCCGGCTTGCCGGACGCACGGCCCTGTCCGAGATAGAACCGGTTGCCCACCACGAACCCATCCAGTTCCCGATCCCGGCAATACTCTGCAAGGTCGCTCGTCCGGTTGATGAATCCCCGTCCATTGAAGTTCAGGGATGTGTTGCAGAGCACGCCATAGCCCGTCCGCTGTTTAAAGGCACTGAGGAGGTCGTACAGCGCCGGCGTCGATCCACGCGACACGGTCTGCACGCGTGCGCTCCCGTCCACATGGGTAATCGCCTTCAGCGACGCGTCGCGGACGCGGCTAAAATGCAGCATGTAGGGAGACGGACGCTCACGGCCAAACAGCGCGCTCGCGTCTTCCTCCAGGCACAACGGCGCGATCGGACGATATCCTTCGCGATTCTTGATCCGGTTCAGGCGCGTGGTCGTATCCGCACTGAACGGCGCAGCGAGAATCGACCGGTGCCCCAGCGCCCGCGGGCCGATTTCGTAGCGCCCCTGGACCCAGGCAATCACGTTGCCAGCCTCGAGGAACTGCGCAACCGTATCGATGTCGAGCGGATGGACGGAGAAACCGTCCGGCACACCCTCGACATCGTCCTGGAATTCGTCGCCGGCATAGACGCTCCATTCGATCTTCGCGTTGCCGCTGAGGAAATGCTGCGCGTCGATTCCCGTCCCGATGGCGGAACCCGAATCGTTCGGACACGGCGGAATGAATACGCTCTCGAACAGCCCCGAGTCCTCCCAGTTCGTATTCCAGTCGCAGTTCAGCCCGCAACCGCCCGCAATCAGCAGCGGATATCCTTTTGTCAGGTGCTGCCGGGCAAAGGCATGAAACCGCTCGAACAGTGCGTCACTGAACTTGCCCGCCAGGTTCTTGAATTCCGTCGATGCCACGCCAATGTCGTAGAACGGCGTCCAGTCGTACGACTCCTTCGGACGCCCCAGCAGCAATCCGTCCGAGCCGAGAATCGTGTCGATCAGCTTCTGCTCGTCTTCCGTTGCCGGCGCCCTGTCGGAATAGGCGGCCAGTGCCATCAGCTTCCCGGCATCCTCGTACCGGAAGTGGCCCTTGATGGGCGGAAAGCCCGGATCGCCGATCATGAACAGCGACGAATACTTGTTGCCCGGATCCGTCAGCACCCGGCCGACATGATGAACGACAACGTTGCTGTCGATCTCGTAGAAGTCGCCGATGTTGCCTTCCCATACGAGGCAGTACACCGGCTGCCCCTGCGGGTATGGCGACATCCCGTATGCGCCGAGGATGTGGGAACGCTCATGGGTCGAGGAAAACACCTTGACCTCCTTGCCCATGAAGTTCTGACTCCGGTGCCGAATGCCCGACTCTTCCCATCCGTAGTAACCGGCCTCGGTCTGCCGCTCGACAGAGTGAAAACCCTTCACCCAGCCGCTGATCGCAATCGCGTCCGGTATCCGGTCGAGCCGTTTTGCAGCCAGCGTCACGAGCTCCGGCGTGATGCGGTCATATCGTGGAAACGAGTCCTTCTCCGCTTCCAGCGAAAACAGGAGCTTGCCGTTGTCGATCGCTGCGAGCGTGCCATCGTGACCGCCCTTGAATGAAAGAATCAGCATGTTCGATATTCCTCTTCTACAGGTAACAGGTTTCGTCGCGCCAGAGTCCCGCCTGGTCGGAAGGCAGAAGCCTCAGCGCGCCACTTTTTGGATTTCGTCAAGCAGTTCCTCCAGCCCCGCACAGCAAGTCCCGATTCCGGCCGCCTCCCGTATGGCGGGTGGTGCGTTCACCAGGAATCCATGCTCGGCCTGACGGAGCATGCCGAGGTCGTTGTACGAATCGCCGGCGGCAATCACCGTGAAACCCAGCGCCTGCAGCGACCTGACCACCTGGGGCTTCTGGTCAACCAGACGCGGACGCCATCCTGTCAGCCGCCCATCGTCTCCGATGATCAGGTTGTGACAGAAGACTGTGGGCAAACCGAGTTTCGGCGCCAGCGGCAGAAGAAATTCATAGAAGGAATCCGAAATAAGTGCGCAAGGCCACCTTCTTCGAACTTCCGAGAGAAACGCCACTGCACCGGGCAGCGGCTCGACCTCGCGCACGATGCGCAGGATGTCCGTGTATGACACATCGTGCTGGCGCAGCAACTCACACCGGCGCAGCATCAGGGCATTGAAATCCGGTTCGTCACGCGTCGTCAGCGACAGACCCGCAATGTCCGTCACCGAGGCAATGCGGATCCAAATCTCCGGCAGCAGCACCCCCTCCACATCAAGACAAATGAAGTTCATGCTGCTTCTCCGCATACAGTGACCTGCTTGATATCCAGGCCGAGACATTCCGATACCGCCAGGTGAGCGTCCGACAGTGCGCGTGAATAGGCTCCGCCGGATGGCACATAGTGGTTGTAGTAGGTCGCGCCTTCAACGGCCGGCCCCAAAACCCAGATACCTGGCACGGGTACGCCACTGGCATCCACCGGATGACCGCATGTGTCGATCGCGACGCCGTACAGCCCGGCTGCACGGTCAACCGCCTGCAGCAGCCCCGCCCCGGCCATTGAAGCGAGAGGTTCCCGGTCCGGGCCATCCAGGCCGCTTCCGCCAACGCGTGCAACGACAAGCCAGTCCAGCCAGACCGGCGTCCAGTCCGGCCGGTCGGATGCCAGCTCGAAGCGGCCAGCCGCCTCGCGCCACACGCACTGGCCGCCGGCCGGCGCGATCTCCACAATCCCCGCATCCATCAGCGCCAGCAGATCCTCATGGCGCTCTTTCTGCGGCCCCGCCACCAGACGGTTGATGAGCGCCGCATACTGACGGTAAAAGACCCGCCTCGATACGGGCGTGAGACCCGAATGGTCGACGGCAGCGCGAAGCACATCACGCAAATCCCGCCATACTTCCAGCGCGACCTTCACCGGACTCGCCGGCACGCCGAGCCGTCCCTCCGCGAGATCCGCCTCGATGTACCCGCGAACCCACCGGGCATAGTCCGCTCCGTCCAGTGACCCGGGAACTTCCGCGATCAGATAATCGTTCGGCTCGAACGCGCCATAGCACGCCGCAAGTGCGGCAAACACGTCCCCAGCCGCACCGAGTGGAAACGCCCCGGCCAGTTCAGCGGCGACGGCATGCGCCTGTTGCTCGCCCTCCCGCCTCGCGCAAGCGATGTAAAACGCCGCCCGCATCTCGTCACGCATCAGCGGAAGCAGGTCCCGCTCAAAGTCGAGCTGGCCACCGAGTACCCGGGCGCGAAGCGCAGACACTGTTTCCAGATTGAGAAATATCGGCTGATGCCGGCGCGTGCCGGCCGCCGACACAGGCCGCACCCGGAACGGCAGACCGCTTCTCGAGAAGAGGACAACATGCGGTTCACGGCCCGAAGGGTGGTAGCGGACGTGATGCCCGGTTCGCTCAAATCTCCCGCCCCGCCCCCAGGTAAGCGCTGCGACGACGTCCATGGCCGCAAGCCCGAGACCTTCGACCCCAACCTTCTCGTACGGCGTAATGCCATCGAGGACAGCCGGCATCGGATAAGGACTGGCGATCTTCCGTGTGCCCGCCGCATCATTCCGGGGACATCCGGCATGACCGACGGTCAGGAATACCCGATCCATCTCCTCGGTCACACCGGTCGAGGTACGTAGCACAAAGCGCGCGCGCACAACGTCACGCACGAGACTCACCACCTTCTGACGATAGAAGACCAGCTTCAGGTTCGGCGGTAGATTCCTCGCCACGACCCCGTAAAACCAGCCCAGATACTCGCCGAGGATGCGCCGTGGCAGAAAATCGGTCGGCTCGACCGGACGGCCGCCGCCCTTGCAGGGCAGCCCGTCCACACCGATCTCGATGCCCCGTTCGCGACACCATTCGTAGAGGTTCGGACCTGTCCGCTCCTCGACCGCGTTGATTGCGGCGCGATCGGGAAACATGCTGAGCTGACCAGCAATCGTATTGAGCAGCAGATAATCCGGCTGGGCTGGCCCGTGAGCGCCAGTGCCCGGCTCGCCAGGCTCGAAAATGCAGACCCGGACCTCGTGCCCGTGCAGATGACGGGACAGCGTGACCAGGCGCTCCAGCACGCTCAGGCCGCGCGATCCGAGACCGACAATGCCCACGTTCAGCCGCGGCATCCTCTGATCAAAAGCAGCCCCGGTTACCATCGCGAGGTCTCCCCAAAAAAGCCCGGAACGTCAACGGCAAGACCGCGCGCACAGGCCTCGTCGTACACACGACGGCCCAGCGCGAGATCGAGAATTCCCATCCCAAACGGCGAAAATACTGCCGGGCGGGTCTCGTCGCGCACAATCTCGCCACGGATCAGTCCGGCAAGCGTTCCGCCCACGAAATGGCGGTCACCGCACAGCTTTTCCGCGAGATGGGGGGACGTGTCTGCCTTCAGGCAATGATCGACATCATCGAATAGATTGAAGGCCGAGAGAATCGCTTCCGGAGCGAGGTCTCGAAGCGAAATGTTGAGGATCGTCTGGCGTGGCAGAAAGCCATGCACTGGCCGTACATAGGGCGATGACGCGTTCGTCGCAAACACGACCAGATCCGCTGCCAGGGCCGCATCCAGCCCATCCGCAATAACAACCTTCGCAGTCCCGAAGCGGGACTGCGCGTGCGCCCACAGCGCCGCTGCCGACGTCGCGTCAGTATCGTGGACGAGAGCTTCGCCGAACTCCCAGCCATCGGCCACAAACATCTCCACGATGTTGCGCGCAATCACGCCGGCCCCGACGAAAGCGATGGTGCTGGCCGCGCGCCGACGACCATTGAGCCAGTACGCGCCCAGCACGGCAGACGCCGCCGTGCGCGCTGCGCTGATCAGCGCGCCCTCCAGGCAGGCAAAGGGGTATCCCGTTGCCGGATCGTTCAGCAGCAGTACGGCAGAAGCCCGCGGCAGCCCCCTGTCCACATTCTGCGGAAAGCTCGCAATCCACTTGATCCCGGCGACCCGGATATCCCCGCCGATCGATGCCGGCAGCGCGATGATGCGATCACGTGGTGCATCCGGAAATCGCAGGAAGTAGCTGTCCGGATTGACCGTCAGATGATCGTGATGCGCCAGGTAGGCTGCCTGCACGTCGGCGATCGCCGATGCGGCCCGCTCCGCCAGCACCGACTTCACCGCAGTTCCCGGAATGACCTTGAAGTCGAACATGATGACCCCGCCTCAATGTAAGGTTTGCCTGGAGGAACTCACGCCGCCACCTGACTGGCAGCGCCCAGGTCGAGCGGTAGCGGCCACTGGGGAATGGCGCCGAAGCGGCCTATCACCCAGTCGTCGTCGTAGACCGTATCGAGATACCGTTCACCCAGATCCGGCGAGATCAGGACAATGACTGCGTCGGCGGGAATACGCTCCTGCCAGGCCTTCACGCCCGCGAGTACCGTGCCGGTGGATCCGCCGGCGAGAATGCCGTTCGAGCGGGCCAGGAACCGGCACATTGCGATCGTGTCGACCTCGGGCACCATTTCAAACGCGTGAATGCCCTCCGGGGAAAAGATCTCGGGGCGGCGACTGGTCCCCAGCCCGGGAATGTGCCGCGGACCCGGGCTGCCTCCAAAGGTCACCGATCCGACCGCATCCACGGCAATAATCCGGGTGTCGGGCCGGTACTGAGCGAAATACTGCACACAGCCCATCAGCGTGCCGGTCGTCCCCGCTCCAACAAACAGATAATCGATGGCTTCAAAACTCTCCGCGATCGCACGGGCAGTCGCGCGATAATGCGCGCGGGGATTCTGGGGATTGGCATATTGATTCAGCCACAGGTAATTACAATCCTGTGACACCGCATCGTGAATATATGCAATTCGGGTACCGAGAAATCCGCCATTGGCATCACGCTGGTCAACGGTGACCACTTCCGTTCCCAGCGCTTTCATGACCTTGACATTACTCGGTGAGGCATTCGGGTCCACGACGCAGGTGAACCGGTAGCCGCGCTCCGCGCAGATGATGCTCAATGCCACGCCCAGACTGCCCGAGGACGATTCAATGAGCATAGTCCGCTGCCCGATGCGACCCCGAGCCTCGAGATCCTCGATCATCCCGAGCGCGGTTTTCATCTTGATTGATCCTGCCGCGTTAAATGCCTCCAGCTTCATGAACAGCGCATCAAATCCGAAGTGCTCAATTTTTACAAAATTGTGATCGTTCAGAATATTCGAAATAGCAGCCACGTAAACCTCCAAATTCCAATTGCTTGAATTGAAATTCATGCTGGATATAAACGCTCCCTTTCCTCGTGGTTATTAAATCGAATTCCATCGTGGTGCAATGCAAAGTGTTCTCATGGACTCGATAAGTTGAGATAATCGAGCCATGCGCCGCCTTCCTCCTCTCGGTGCGCTGCGAGCCTTCGAAGCAGCTGCACGTCATCTGAGCTTCACTCACGCTGCTGAAGAGCTATGCGTGACACAGGCAGCCATCAGCCACCAGGTCCGTCAACTGGAGCAGTGGCTCGGTATTCAGCTATTCGAACGGAAAGGTCATGCCCTGAAACTGACCGCGCAGGCACAGGCCTATGTGCGCGACCTCGGCAGCGCGCTGGACCTTATGTCGGGAGCCACCGCACGTGTACGCCGGCGTACAGACGGTCCACTCCGGATCACCGCTCTCCCGTCGTTCGCCTCGCGCTGGCTGGTGCCGAGACTGGGACGCTTCCAGACCCTTCACCCGGAAATCGATTTGCGGCTGACCAGTTCAGCGTCGCTATGGGATGGATCGAGCGATAACTTCGATATGGGCATCCGGTCCGGGCTGGGACGCTGGCACGGGCTCAAATCGGACCTGATTGCACGGGAAATGCTCAGCCCGCTCTGCAGCCCAGCACTCGCCCAGGGCGACCATGCTCTGAGACATCCGTCCGATCTGCTCGGTGTCCGTCTTCTGCACGATGCTCCGAAAGCCGCCTGGCGGGTATGGCTCGAGCATGCCGGGGTTGACGGCGCGGATCTCGACTCGGGGCTGAAATTTGACGACGCCTCGCTTGTCCTGCAAGCCGCCCTGGATGGCCAGGGAATCGCCCTGGGCAGGCTTACCCTGGCGGCCAACGACCTGCAGGCTGGACGCCTCGTGCAGCCCTTTGATATCGCAGTCCCGAACGACTATAGCTACTGGCTCGTCTATCCGCGCACGGTATCCGAAAGGCCGGATGCCGTGGCATTCCGGGCATGGATCCTGGCCGAAGCGAGAATCCTGCCGGCCTTCACGACCTCCGACGATATGGCATCCGTCGCCCGACCCGCACGCACGGCCGGCTAGTTGCCCTTTACCAACAAGCAACTGTATCTGGTCGTAAGTCAGAAACTGCATGAGTAACCTGGCTCCAGGGCTGGCCTGACTGCGGCATGGCATTGAGGATACGCACGAGTTTGTGGGCGCCGACGACCATCGCGACCTTCTTGATAAAAACTATGTAGTCCTCATCGAATGCGATCCGCAACGCAACAGCTCACCTGCAGATGCCGGGCACGTGAAGCCCGAGCAGGCACACCGGATAGGCTGGGTGGCAAACCTGAAACGAGAAGCGTTCGCCAAGATTTCAGAGTAGCACTTGAAGAAGCCCAACTCTGTGTATTCATCGAACCCGACATCATCGAACTGCTTCAGTCAGTGATTGCGCCAACGAAAGGTTGATTGCATCCCGCAATCAACCCATGTGCCGCCCAGCCGGGCGGCGCACCTTCCTGAGTCGCGCACTGGATTCAGGAAAATAGTTTCTGCATCTCCGGCCCTGACGGGCCTGCGCGTGCTGCGCACTTGCCAACAGCGGTGGTCCGCAAGCGACATCGGGGGGGCGGTCTTGCTGGTCCCTTCAGAGTATCACGGCGTGCTCGCTATCAAGGGCTGCGCGCCTGCGGCGCTTGCGGCCTCGGCCGGCTTCGCCCCCTGACAGCTTGCGCTGCGCCGTGCTGACGACGGTTTCGGGCAATTCCGCCCGAGCAACCGGAGATCGTCATGGACGAGAAATCGCATGTCTCAATGGAACAACATATCTGCGTAGTGTGCGGCACAACCTTCGATACCGGCAGCATCCTGCTGGACCGGCGACTGCGCGCAAGCCTGAAACGGCATACAACGACGGGCTGGGGGCTCTGCCCCGAGCACCAGAAGCTGGCCGACGAAGGCTACGTCGCACTCATCGAATGCGATCCGCAACGCAGTGGCTCACCCACAAGCGCTGATCGCATGAAACCCGAGCAGGTGTACCGGACGGGCCGGCTGGCCCATCTGAAACGCGAGGTGTTCGCCAGGGTGTTCAACATCGCCCCTGAAGAAAACCAACCCTGCGTATTCGTCGAACCCGGTGTAATCGAACACCTACAGTCGATGATTGCGCCGACGAAGGATTGATTGCGCATCGCAACCAATCCATGCGCCGCCCAGCCGGGCGGCGCTTTATCTGCTTCGCCTGACCGGCGGACTCCCTGACGATGCAACGGCACATCTGCAGGCCGCATCCGACCTGGCAACCCACAGTCATGAGGTACGTCAGTACGCCCGCTGACGCGCTGCGCCGGCGCGGACTATCTGCGCCTTATCCTGACCGCAGACCAGCTCGCGCTTTATCGCGTGGTCACGCGCAACGCCCAGCACTTCCCGGCACTGGGTCGACGCTATCTGGAACAGACCGCCAGCCCGCACAATGCGCGTTTCGCCGGCTCTCTCAAGCGCTGGGCGAAACAGGAAAAATGGGCAATGCGCGACGGTCACGACGCAGCCCGCTCATTCGCGGGACTGCTGAAGGCGGCCCTCCATGACGAGGGGCTGCCCGAACTGCGCCAGCCCTCTGAAGCGGACATCACGACCCAGGCACCGCACGCTTCGCTGGCCATGCTCGCCCTGCTGCGCGGCGGATATTGCTGAACGCGAGAGAAGACGGTCTGCGGCCGTTGCCAGCGTGAACCGGCAATTTTCATTGTGGCAGAAGGGTGTACGTCGCGCGGGCACCGGTCTGCAGGACGCGGCACAGGGCGACAGGACGGTGCCCCTCACAGCCGATCGCGGGATACTCAATCTGCCTGGAGCCTCCCTGCCCTCTCTGCAACCACCTGGTGCTGTTGCGCGCGCAACGTCTCACGCCTTGTCGCTTCGCCAGCGAGGAATCCGGTCAGATCCGCCTCAAGCCCGACATCCCGGGCATCCGGATTCCGTGGCGCAACGCCGTGTTGCGTACGTACAAGGCTGGCCAGCTCAAGTGCCCGTTTTGCTGCCCCCGCACACTCGAACGCGACGGCATCGCCGTACTCAGGGGGTTCGGCACACTCCCATTCCTGCAACAGCGACTGGCGAGCCGTATGGAGCCGGGCCGGGAACTCGCGCAGTTGCGCGGCCACCTTGTGCCTCAGCCACGTCCAGCCGACCGCCTCCGGAAACTCAAAATCGGGCAGGCCAATCCCTCTGAGCGGATCGGAATGCTGCATACGTCCTGCTTCCTTCCTGGCCCAGTCAACGCGATGCATCATCATCATGGCCTCGCGCGCGTAGCACTCGAGTGCAATGGCCATCGTCAACGCCGTATGCCTTGATTCCCGTCGGCGCATCCTGCCATCGCGCACCGCATTCCAGCCGAGTGTGACGACCGAGCTGACGAACCCCGCCACGCCGCCGATCTTCAGCAGGTCCATCCAGCCGCTCTGTTTCAGGTAGCCGATCCACTGAAGCGCCATACCTCGTCCTCCAAGTTCCTGATCCGAAAGTATAACGGCCTCGCCAGACAAGACCCGCGCCTCACCGGCAGGCAGGCGTACCCGGCAGACATCCGGCCACGCCACACCATTGCCGGCCGGCGACCAGAAAAAACGATGCCCTCCAGGAGCGTCCGGGTGTCTCCCTCCACTCACGTTCCGGGCCGGGCTTTCGTGCTTCCGCACCGAGCCGCGTACCGCGTCTCGGCCCTCACGGGCGTCAATCCCTGACACAACCCCTCAACCCCTGAAAGACCTGTCCAGGTGGAGGCCGCACAGGCGGCCTCCACGATCGCCGCGCAGCGGCCCATCCCGGTCAAACCCGGCGCTTCGCAGCCGCCAGTCCCCTGAGTTCCTGCCCGAACCCGCGACCGTAGCCGATGCCGGCCCGGCGTCAAGGGGCGAGGGACCGTGTTGCCCGCACCCCTCCCTCGCCTTTTTCCTTGACGCCGGGCCGGCATCGGCTCCTTTGGCCGCACGGGCAGGAACCCAGGCGACCGGCGGCAGCACTGCCAAACCCCGGGTTCCACCGGGAGGGTCCCCCACCGCCTTCGGGAAGGCGAAACCCTCCGCCCCGTTCAGCGCAACACCCCTCAACGTTTTTGCTGTGGAGAACACCATGCAACTCGCTTCCTCTTTCCGTTACGGCTCCCCGATGCTTCGTTCCGACTCACCGCTGTCGGACGACCAGATCCGCCATGTCGCGCCGTCCATCTTCGCCGATGGCAAGCACGAAAGCCGCTCGGACCGCTACACCTACATTCCCACCATCGACGTCCTGCGCGGCCTGCGCAACGAAGGGTTTCAGCCGTTCATGGTCTGCCAGACGCGCGTGCGCGATCAGGGCAAGCGCGAGTACACGAAACACATGCTGCGCTTTCGCCATGCCGATCAGATCAACGGCGACGAAGCCAACGAAATCGTGATGCTGAATTCACACGATGGCACAAGCAGCTACCAGATGATCGCAGGCGTGCTGAGATTTGTCTGCCAGAACGGCATGGTCGCAGGCGATAGCGTCCGTGATATCCGCGTCCCCCACAAGGGCAACATCGTCCAGAACGTCATCAATGGCGCGTTCGACGTGCTCGACGGCTTCGACCTGATCCGCGAACAGAAGGAAGGCATGAAAGCCCTCACGCTCGATCGCGACGAACAGCACGCGTTCGCGCGCTCCGCCCTCGCGCTGCGCTACGACCCGACCAACGCCGAAGCCCCCGCACCGATCACCGAAAGCCAGTTGCTCGTCCCGCGTCGCTTCGAGGACCGCCGGGACGACCTCTGGACCGTGTTCCAAAGAGCGCAGGAAAACCTCACGAAAGGCGGCCTGCAAGGACGCTCGCGCAATGGTCGCGCCATGTCCACCCGCCCGATTACTGGCATCGACCAGAACATCAAGCTCAACCGGTCCTTGTGGATGCTCGCCGAGGCGATGCGCCAATTGAAATCCTGACCTTGCAGGGCGGCGCTTCCGCCGCCCTCTTATTCGATTCTGTCAGGACTCCTATCCGGGTCAAGTCCTGACGGGTTGTCGCAGCACGCTGACCCGGAATCTTTCCCTTAACTGTCTGGAGTCAACCATGCAAGCCCATGAAGTCGAAACCACCCCCGTCGCCAGCGCGCCCGAAACCGCATCGGTGCTCGAAACCAGCTTCGGCAACGAGCAGCCCATCGTGACCGTGCCGTATTCCAGCCTGCGGCGTTCCCCCCTCAATGCACGCACGAAACCGCTGTCGGGCATTCCTGCCCTTGCCGCCAATATCCGCGCCAAGGGCCTGCTGCAAAACCTTGTCGTCCACGAAATGAAGGCGGCACGCGGCAAGCAGCGCAAGTACGGTGTCTGCGCGGGGCAGCGCCGCGAGGCTGCACTCGACCTGCTGTTCGAGCAGAAGCACATCACCGCTGATTACGCCGTGCCGGTACGCATCGTCAGCGAAGGCGAAGCCCTCGCCATTTCGCTGATCGAGAACAGCGAGCGCGAAGGACTCGACCCGTTCGACGTGCTGCGCTCCTACCGGATGCTGGCTGAAGAAGGGCGCAGCGTCGACTACATCGCCACGCTGTTCTCCGCTTCGCCGCTCACGGTCAAACGGCGCATGAAGCTCGCCAACGTGTCGCCGAAACTGCTCGCGCTGCTGCGGGAGGACACGATCACGCTCGACCAGCTTGCTGCCCTCGCCCTCGCAGACGACCACGACACGCAGGAACTGATCTGGTCGGAAGCGAACGAGTGGCAACGCCAGCCCAACTACCTGCGGCAGGCCATCACGCGGACGGAAATCGACGCGAGCCGCAGCCGCCTCGTGCGTTTCGTCGGCCTCGATACCTACGAGACAGCAGGCGGGTATGTGCGCCGTGATCTGTTCAGCGACGACCAGAACGCGGGGTACATCGGGGACGCCGAACTGCTGCAACGTCTCGTCGCGCAGAAGCTCGACGCCGCCGCCGAAGAAGTGCGCGCCGAAGGATGGGGCTGGACGGAAACCCGCGTCGAACGCGACATGCTGGAACTGAACCGCTATGGCAGGCTGCGGCCTGTCATCCGACCGTATACGGATGAAGAGCAGCGTGAGGATGAGGCACTCACCGCACAGCATAACGAGCTTTACGACAAGCTCGAAGCGCTGTCGGAAGACGACGAGAACGCTTATGAGGAAGCGGAACAGATCAATGCAGAGATGGCGCGCATCAACTCGGCAATCGAGCAACTGGAAAGCCGGGCGGTCATGTGGCCAGCGCAGCAGATGGCCGAAGCCGGGGCATTCGTGATCGTCGGCCAGCAGGGTGAACTGGTTATCGAACGCGGCCTCGTGCGGCGCGAGAACAGTGCGGCACTGGAAGCAGCAGGTGCAACCGTCGCCGGGACACCCGAAGCCGAAAGCCCGGACACGCGGTCCGCCAAAGCCCCGAAGGTCAAGCCAGTTCACAGCGCGAAGCTCTGCCAGCGCCTCACCGCGCACCGCACCGCCGCCATCCATGCGGAACTGGTCGCGCAGCCCGCCGTCGCCCTCGCCGCCGTGCTGCACTCCCTGATCCCGAAGGCGCTGCCCGAGCACTACGGGCATATGTCCTCCCGCCAGTATCTGGCCCTGTCCGGCGAGAACAACCATGACACTCTGCTGCGCGCCGCCGACGATCTGCCTGCCAGCTCCGCGTGGAACGCCATCGAGACGCAACGCGCACGCTGGATCGCCACATTGCCGACGAAGCGGGCCGACCTGCTGCCGTGGCTGACCGAGCAGGACCCCGGTACGACGCTACTCGACCTGCTCGCATTCTGCACGGGCACCCTGCTCGACGGCATCGCGGGCGAGGAAAAGCCGCATGCGATCAACGCGCTCGCGGGCGTGCTGAACCTCGACATGGCCCGGTACTGGACGCCGACGCGCACCACGTATTTCGATCATGTCAGCAAGGCACGCATGGGAGAAGTGGTCTCCGCCGCTGTGTCGCCCAAAGCCGCTGCCGACCTCGCCAAGATGAAGAAGGCCGACGCGGCAGCCGCCGCCGAACTGCGGCTCGCGAAGGTGACATGGCTCCCGGAAATTCTCACCGATCGCGACATCCCGGCCACGCCCTCGTGGGCAAACCACGACGACGAGGATGAGGACGAGAGCGACGGCATGGATACCGGAAACGGTGCGACCGAAGCACCGGACGACGGGGACACCGACACGGAACCCGATGCCGGTAACGGCTCCGGGCATATCAACGACACGCCAGTCGATGCGGCAGCGACACCTGTGACCGGCAACCCGTTGACGCCGTGGCCCTTCCCGACGGCGGATGGCATGAACAGCGCGCAATCCGGCCCGCTCGCGGCGTAACCCCAACCCTCGCCCCGGCAACGGGGCGAGGCAGGTGGCGGCCCCGCCCGACAGGCCGTCGCCTGCTCTCACTTTCCGGAGAATCCACCATGTTCAACCATATCCGCATGGTCGTCCTCGCCACCAACGCCGAAGGATCGCCCGACTTTTTCCTGACTTTCGCGGACGTCACCGACACGCAGTACATGCACGGCTTGCACTACGACATGGCGCTCGCCCGTGCCGAGGATGAAGGCTATGAAAGACCGATGATCGCCTTCGATCCCAACGACGCCGCAGCGCGCAGGCTCCATGAGGTGGTCGCCTACCTCGACGTCAAGCACACGTAACCCGCGCGGGCGGACGGCACACCGTTCGCCCGTGTCAGCCGGGTATCCGCCCATTCTGGAGATAACTCACCCATGACGCACTTCGATCCTGCGGATCGCCGCGTCAACGAAAACGCTTGATGTTCGCGCAGAACAGCGCGTGAATGATGTCATCGCAACCCGACAGGGAGACGACCATGAAAACGCCTGACGTACCCGATCATGCAAGACAGCAGATCGCTGAAATCGCCGCCCGGATATTCGGCCTGGAAACCCTCGAAACGCGCAACTCCGACCGGCTCGACTTCTACGATCTAGCGGTCTGGTCAATCAGGGAGGCACTCGAAGCGGCCTGGCTGGCAGGAGTCGCCGACGCGAAGGCCGGTCGAGCTTGACCGCGATCCCGCACGGCCCACCCTGCGTGGTGCGCGCCGGGATTCATTTCGGCTTGGTGGAAGACTGCACCGACGAGAGGTAACCCGTCAGGGCAGACGACGCACCGTCTGCCCGCTCCCAATGAGTGCCTGCCCACCACCCTGCCAGCCCGCCCGCGCCTGCCGCCAGCAGCATTACGACCAGCCCACCCGCCACCAGCCCATAGCACGCCCGCACGAACCGCCGCATGGCGATCCGCTCAAATGACGCCAGCGCTGTGTCAAGCCGTTGCCGCTGCTCACGTGCCGCAATAGCCGTTACCCCGACAAGCCGGTTTCCGGCAGCCCGCGCGATCCGGTCCGCCGCGCGCTGCGTGAGCACCGCCAGCGCCTCCTCGTTCAGCGCCGCGAGCGCCGCCCGGTAGCGCGCCTGATGTTCGGCAGTCATCTTCTCTGCGATGGTGATCGTTTCCTTGCAGCGTGCCAGAGCCTCGCGGTGCTGCGCCATCAGTGCCTGGGTCGCCGCGTGCGCTTCGGCCCGTGCCGCGTCAATGCCGCCCACACCCGCCTGCCGGATGCGCTCCGGCATCGCTTCGTAGAGGCGCACGTAGTATTCGAGCACTGCCAGTACCGACCACAGCGCATCGTTGTCACGCAGGTTGAGCGCGGCCGACACCCGGCGCATGCGCAGCAGGCTCGCATCGTCCGGCTGTTCGCCGCTCACTTCGCGAAAGAGCCGCGCAAGCGGATCGGCCGGGCGGCCACGCCGCGAACGCCGCTCAGCCATCGCCCGTCACCTGCACGAACATCGCGTCGTAGCACGTCCGCCAGCGCAGCAGCTCCGCGCGCTGGCCGATGGGCATCGTCTCAACCGCCTTGCGTACCGACAGCCGCTGGCTGCGCAGGTCATCCGCAACACGGTCAGCCAGTTCGGGAAAATCCAGCGACTTCCCCTTCGCCTCAATGCTCCTGCGCAGCTTCGAATCCTGATACAGCACGAAGCGTTCAGGCGCACCGTAGTAGCCGTTGCGCACCACATGCGTGGTCGCATCCGGGAAGGTCTCGCTGAACTGCCGCAGCAGTTCGAGACTGTCGCGCTGCCGGTTGATGACCCAGAACACAACGAGCCGCCGCCCCAGTTCATCGAGCGTACTGCTCAGGGTCGCGCCGTATCGCGCAACCCCTTCCTGATTGCGCGCCGCCGTGCTGACCACCACAACCGCATCACGGTTTGCATCGCAGTAGTTCACCATATCGATCCAGCCACCCGCCGTGTCCAGATCGAACGATGCACACCCTATCTCGTCGTGGACCGCCCGCATCACGTCCGGGTTCGACGTGTCGGTTTCCACCAGCACGGTCTTCATGCCCCGGCGCTGGAGGTTATCCACGAGCGCGAGAGCGATCACGCTCTTGCCAACACCGCCCTTGCCGCCGGCGACGAGATAGATGGGATTGACTGTCGTGTCCACTGTCGCGTTCATGGCGACTCCCTACAGATCGTCGGTGTCGGGCCGGATGGCAAAGCCAAGCGTGCCCTGCACCGGCGCGGGTTGTCTGGTTACCGTCTTTCCCCCATCCTTGCGGACCTGATTCGTGCGCGGCGGTGCGTCGGGCGGGCGGGCCGCCGGGCCGCCTGCCTGCCCTGCCGCTCGCGCGCCTGATGTGCGTGTGCCCGCCCCGGCACCGCTGCCCTTGCCAGTTCCTCGCAGGGCGTACCGGATCGTCCCTGCCGTGAGATCGAGTCCGTGTTGCTGTGCCTGCTCGGCAATCTGCTCCAGCGTATAGCCCTTGACCTGAGCCGCGCGAACATGCGCACGCACATCGCGCATCGCATCGCGCACCGTGACACAGCGTTCCTCATCTGGTTTCTCCGGCAGCGCATCCAGTGCGCGGGCAAACGCATCCCATTGCGATTTCGTGTAGACCTTCGCAACAGGCATCGTCATCCTCCCGCGCATTCGGTACGCACCGCCATAGCCCTATCGTGCGCACGCGAAACACGCTCGTCAACACCACTTTTGCGCGTGATGGACGCCCGTGAGAACAGCATGGAACTCAGGGGTACCCGGGAGAACAACGCATTTTTTTGTGCATGTGGTACGCACGCGACGCTTTCCCGATGGCACATCCAGGTTCACCGGCATAACGCACCGGATTCGCATCGCCTGCGCACCGGACAGCACACTGACCTGAACAGCAGATACGCCGTGCAGGCGCAGCACTTCTCACCGCGACGCGCTTCTGTTGCACACGGCATTCTCCCGTGGCTGCGCATCACCACGCATTCCGGTACGCCCGATCAACGCATATCGTTCGTACTGTTTGCGGCAGACGATGCGCTTCGTGAGACGCAGCGTTAACGCACACAACAGGTCAACGGGTACGCACACTTGACGCACGCGGGTACGCAGTTTTGACGCACGGGTGTACGCAGCCGGTTTACTCCGGACGGGGGACCATGACGCGCGGCGTTCGCACGGGTAACGCACGCGGTACGACAGGGCCTGACCAGATGTTTACGCCAGCGCGGAAACCCCTGCGCGCGACGTTTACTCCGGGCGACAAAAAACACACCGAAAACATGGGATGGCAGGATAGGCTACCGCCGGTTTTGGGCGCCATGCGCGCAAATGCACCTGTGCGGTTCCAACGTCCAATGCAAAATCACGCCATTGCCGCCTCCGCTCAGGCGACGACGAAGCGAACGCACATGGCTTCGCGCGCGGCGCGACGACTGCCGTCATTCGACCTCGGGCAAGAAACACCGCAGATGGCGTAGATCCATCGTGTCAGGTTACGGTGCCAACTCAGATTCAGTGAACGCGTGGTAGCCTGAATGACAGTATTCCGCCAACGGTCAAAAGAGCTACGGTACAGCTCAATGCAACGACAAAGGCGCGTGTATAAGCAACTACATCATGACCTGCGCCGAGGTTGCCGTAGAAGACTCCCCCAATAATCGCAACGCCAAGAGTCGCTCCGATCTGAAAAGTCGAAATGACAATGCCCGAAGCCAGTCCTGCATGGCGCGGTTCGATGCCGCCGATCACGGCCTTGATTACCGATGGCATCACAATGCCGTAGCCCACACCAGCGACGAGCAAGCCCATTCCAACAAACGTCGGACGCGCGGCCATCATCGCCCCAATCACGCTTCCGAATCCAAGCACCCGCACGGCAAAACCCAGTGTCAAGGCACGCGGCCCCAGCCAATGCATGAAGTGCGCCGCGGCAAACGACGCCACGAAGTAGCCAATCGCAAAGGGCAGCGTGCGCAGCCCCGCATCAAGCGGTGTCAGATGCAAGCCGTCTTGCAGATAGACCGAGAAGGTCAAGTAGAAGGAAGACAACATGTAGTACAGCAGCGCCATCCCCACACCGATGGACAACCCCAGCTCACGGAACAGGCTTAGATCGACGAGAGGCGCGCCGCCGCGATGCGCCAGTCGGCGCTCGTAGCGCACAAAGGCCAGCAGGGCTAGCGGCGAGGCCGCCAGCATGAGTAGCGTCCACGCAGGCCAACCCGCCTCGCGCCCCTCGATTAGCGGATAAACCAGCAGCCCGAGGGTCGCTGACAAGCGAACGACACCGCCCACGTCCGGGCGTTGCGCATGGTCTGCGCGGGAATCGCCCCGCTCCCTTCAACCTCGGTAGGTTATAAGGCCCAATGGGTGTATGCCAATTCGAGTGAAGTAGTGACCGACAGCGTCCATTGGAGAACTAACGTTCTATCCTTTTGGTTCGTAATGGCCCATGATCCGCGTGGCTACGCCGCTACATCAGCTAAACCTGCCGCGTGGGAGAGCTTCAAACGCACGACCAGAAAATCGATGAACGCGCGCACCCGAGGGGCCAGGTGATGTCCGTTCAGGTAGACGGCATTCAATGGCGCGGCCGACACCGCATGCCGCGGCAATACCTGAAGCAGACGTCCACTCTCGAGATCCTCCGCCACATCCCAGATCGACTTCAATACAATGCCCATGCCTTGCAGCGCCATCGCGTGAACAGCCTCGCCATCGTTGCACGCAATGCGGGCAGTGACCCTCACCGGTCGGGTTCTGCCTTCGCCACCAAAGCGCCACTCGGTCATTGGTGCGGATCCGATCAGGATGCAGTCGTGATGTTCGAGGTCTGACAGATGCTGCGGTTGCCCGCGCCGTTCGAGATAGTCGGGTGAAGCGCACAGTATCCGCCGGTTCTGTGCCAGCACCCGTGCGACCATCCGCGAATCGCGCAGTTCGCCGTAACGGATGGCGAGATCAAAACCACCGGTCATCAGATCGACAACATCGTCGCTCAAATGCAGCTGTATCCGCAGTTGCGGATACAAGACCACGAAATCGGCCAGCAGCGGCACCAGGCGACGACGACCGAAGCTGTTCGGTGCGGTCACCCTGAGCACACCGGAAATTTCCTCGCGCTGACGCGACAATGTGTCGGTAGCCTGCTCCAGCTCATTGACGATTCGCAGCGCGTGTGGGTACAGCTGCTTTCCCTCATCGGTGACGGCCAGCCGCCGTGTACTGCGGTTGACCAGCCGCACGCCGAGCCGCTGCTCGAAGCCGGCCAGACGCTTGCTGACCACCGCCAGCGATAACCCCAGTTCAGCCGCCGCCGCTGTCAGGCTGCCCAGTGCCACCACCCGCTCGAAAACCCGGAGTCCGGGCAGATCGTCGATGCCGTTCATTGTCAACGCCGTGGAAAGAGTGATTTCGTAACATTTCCATTTCATCAAATCTGCCCTGGCATGACAATGATTCGTTTCAATCTGGAGGAATTCGCCATGTCGCAACTCAAAGGAACACAGGTGCTGATCGTCGGCGGCAGCTCCGGCATTGGTGAAGCCACGGCCCTGGCCTTTGCCGAAGCCGGTGCGCACGTCACTATTGCGTCACGCAACCAAGCGAAGCTTGACGCCGCGGCCGCCCGGATCGGCCATGGCGTCGCCACTGCCGTACTCGACACGACGGATGGCAAAGCGGTAGAAACGTTTTTTGCGGGTGCCTCCAGCTACGACCACGCTGTCGTGAGCGCTGCGCAAACCGCAGGCGGACCGGTTCGCGAACTGCCACTGGAAGCCGCCTATGCCGCGATGGACAGCAAGTTCTGGGGGGCCTACCGAGTGGCACGCGCCGTCCGGATCAACGAGCGCGGTACCCTGACCTTCGTCTCGGGATTTCTGAGTGTGCGGCCGGGTAAGTGGGTCCTGCAGGGCGCGATCAACGCCGCACTGGAATCGCTCGGTCGTGGCCTCGCGCTCGAACTCGCCCCATCGAAGGTCCGCGTCAACACCGTGTCGCCCGGCATGATTGCCACCCCGCTATGGGATGGCCTCGACGATACCGCGCGCCAGGCCATGTACGACAACGCCGCCAGCACGCTGCCCGCCCGTGTAACTGGGCAGCCACGGGACATCGCGAATGCCGTGCTGTTCCTTGCGACCACGCCCTACGCCACCGGGTCGACCGTG
The DNA here is from genome assembly GCF_002870125.1 of Burkholderia sp. WAC0059. Lineage (GTDB taxonomy): Bacteria > Pseudomonadota > Gammaproteobacteria > Burkholderiales > Burkholderiaceae > Paraburkholderia. Next base: position 41,170 of record NZ_PNEO01000008.1, on the reverse strand, counting down.
CTGGTCGACGGTGGCGGCGCCATTGCCTGATCCCAACACATCGCCATCACGGAATACCCCATGAAGATCGATCTTTCCGGCAAAACTGCCCTGGTCACCGCATCCACCGGTGGCATCGGCTACGCGATTGCCGCCGGCCTCGCCAGCGCCGGCGCCCGCGTCATACTGAACGGCCGCAGCGAGGTCTCGGTTACGAAAGCGAAGGAGAAGCTGCTGGGTACGCTGCCGCATGCGCAACTCGACGGTATCGTCGCGGATCTGGGCGATGCCGCGGGTGTGCAAGCCATACTGGACGCCGCGCCTGTAGCAGTGGACATTCTGGTGAACAACGCCGGCATCTACGGCCCCCAGGACTTCTTCGACACCGACGACGCCACGTGGGAGCGTTACTGGCAGACCAACGTGATGTCGGGCGTACGCCTGTCGCGCGCGCTGCTGCCGGGGATGGTGTCGCGCGGCTGGGGCCGGGTGGTGTTCATTTCGTCGGAATCGGCGCGCAACATCCCTGCCGACATGATCCACTATGGCGTCTCCAAGACCTCACAGCTGGCGCTCTCGCGCGGCCTCGCCAAACGCGTCGCCGGCAGCGGGGTCACGGTCAACGCGGTGTTGCCCGGCCCGACCCTCTCGGATGGCTTCGCCGACATGATGAAAGACGAAGTCGCGCGCACCGGCAAACCGCTCGAGGAACTGGCACGAGAATTCGTGATGGCCAACCGGCCCAGTTCCGTCATCCAGCGTACCGCCAACGTCGACGAGGTCGCCAGCATGGTCGTCTACGTCTGTTCGCCACAGGCATCCGCCACCTCCGGCGCCGCACTACGGGTGGATGGCGGCGTGATCGACGACATCATCTGAGACGGAGGACGCCAAATCGCCCGGAAACCCTTTACCAGTAAGGCTCTGGTAAAACACATTTCCACTACCCATACTTCTACCCATATCAAAAAAGACCCGTTTTTCCACTGTCCGGGACGGCCAGATTCCCGATTCCAACCCGCCGAAAGACGGTTCGAATCCCGACTCACCATCGGTAAGCGGCATCGGGAAAAGCGAGTCGACCTGCCTGACCGGTCAGCTACCCATCCCAGAATCCAGAGTCCACCATCAGAGCAGAATCACCTGCTAACCGACGGCTGCCCGGCATGCCACGCCGCTTCAAGCCTCTCCGCGGGCACGCTTCAATTCCTGGTAAATCCTGTTTGCCTCCGGATCGTCCGCCCGGTAGGCGACGTTCTGGGCGTCGCCTCCATCCTCTCCGTTGAGACCCGGTAACGACGCCAGATGGTGAAGAAGATCCTCCTGAGACGTTCGGGCCACGATCAAGGACACGAGATAAGCATCCCAGTTCATGCAAGACTGGCCTGTGGCTCAATGGACAAGGGATGCGGCTGCATAACCCGAAGCATCTGGAAGGCGAAAAACTGGGAGAACCTCAAGCCACAAGCTATCGCACCGCCCGTCGACAATACATTGCTTACGCTCTAGTCCAGGTGGTGTTAGAAATCCATATGTCCGACAGTTTTTGTTAAAGAAAATCCAGAATCTGCGTAGGCTCTCACTGTATCCAGGTCCGCCTCGATGCTCATACTGTTGTCATTCCGGCAGCCACCCTATCTTGCTCACGGGAAACAGTACAACACTAAGTTTGAGACCTGCCTGCTGCTATGCCCAATCAGCCCCAAATCGCTGACCAGTTCCAGCATCAATTCTCAATCGACTGTACTGCACGCAGATAGAAATCTACGGCAAGACATAGGAGACACAGCATGAATATGCGAAGGATTTATCTACCGGCAGCAACGACTGTTCTGACAACAGCAACTGACGGTACGACCTACGCACATTCCTATGTATGCCAAACCATCCGGAGTGACTCGGGCGAATCGAGTTTTGGAACCGTCGTGTTTTCGGGGCATGCGCGCCGTTTTCCTTATGGAAAGGTCACCTTTCTCCATAATCGGCCAGATGCGAATTGCGCGGTTGACAACGCACTTATGGTCAAGATTACACACTCCCATTGTGCTTATCGAACACAACACAATCCAGCGATCCGCTAGGCCGGTCGCCATCATCCACCAGAGAGGCAAAGGACGCGACAGGCAAAAGTTGGAAATCTGATTTATCGCCGTACCGCCATCATGGGAGAGTGGGGTTCGCCGCAGCATCGGCAAGTCCCCCGAACGGCGCGGCGTCTTCGTGCGAGGATAACGTGGCAGATATGACATCACAACCCAGTCAAAAATCTCCTCACATCGGATGGGTCGGCACCGGGCGAATGGGGTACGCGATGGCAAAAAGACTGATCATGGCCGGCTCAAACCTGAGCGTATATAACCGCTCGCGGGAAAAGGCGGAGCCACTTGCCGAATATGGCGCAAGAGTAGTCGAAAGTCTATCTGAGCTGGCGTCGTGTGACCTCGTCTTTACTATGCTTTCGACCGACGACGCCGTCATGGATGTGTTCACTGGGGGCGGTGGACTGCTTGCCGGACCGGATCTATCTGTCCGAACAGTTATCGAGTGCTCGAGCATTTCCGTCGATGCCTCCGCCAAGCTCCGGGAGGTACTTCATCAGCATAACATCAGCATGTTAGCCTCACCGATCAGCGGCAATCCAGGTGTTGTCGAAGCGGGTAATGCCAGCTTCGTGGTCTCGGGGCTGAAGTCTGATTTTGATCTCCAACGTCCGGCCCTTCTGAACATCGCCAGGCAGGCCACCTATGTTGGTACCGGCGAGCTCGCGAGAATCGCGAAGATCTGCCACAACGTATGGTTAGGTGTCTTAACTCAGTCTCTGGCCGAAGTAGTCGTTCTCGCCGAGAAGGCGGGGCTTGCGAGACCGGCATTCCTTGAGTTCCTGAACCATAGCGCTTTGGGTTCGACCTATACGCGGGCAAAGACGCCATCCTGGATCGGTCTCGACTTCTCGACGACGTTCACCGCACCATTGATGCGTAAGGACATGGATCTCGGTCTCGACCTCGCGGATAACCTTGACGTTCCCATGCAACTAGCTTCGACCACTCGACACTTCGTGCAAACGCTGATCAATCATGGGCACATAGACTGCGATTTTTCTGCTTTGCTACTACTCCAGGCTCAATCGTCAGGGCTCAAACTCGCAGACGAAAATCGTCCCAAAGACAGCGAGCCGCCCGCCTAATTCAAGCTGCCGCGCATGTGAGCTGCAGTGCCCTCCCAACCCGTTGTACTGTCTCTCATCACGATTTTTCGGCCGGGCTGGAGCCCGCAAATGAGGTGAACACATTATGCCAACTCTGTTTGATCCACTTTGTGTCGGCGATCTGACCTTGCCCAATCGCATTGTCATGGCACCGATGACCCGCGCGCGCGCTGACGACACGCGTGTTCCGAATGCATTAATGGCGACCTATTATGCCTCGCGGGCATCCGCTGGCCTGATCATCAGTGAAGCAACATCCGTAACACCCATGGGCGTCGGTTATGCGAATACACCCGGCATATGGTCCGACGAGCAGACAGCAGGCTGGAAGGCGGTGACCGAAGCGGTACATTCGGCAGGTGGACGGATTTTCTCGCAGCTGTGGCATGTTGGTCGCATCTCCGATCCAGTCTTCCTGAACGGCGAGCTCCCCGTCGCACCAACCGCAATTGCTGCGCATGGCAATGTAAGTCTCTTGCGGCCACAACGGCCATTCGCGACACCCCGTGCGCTGGAACTTGAAGAGATTCCCGGGATCGTCGCTGCCTACCGGCAGGGAGCGGAACGTGCTCTTGCCGCAGGATTCGATGGCATCGAAATACATGGTGCTAATGGCTATCTGCTTGATCAGTTCTTGCAGGACAGCTCGAACCATCGGGACGACGCATACGGCGGGTCTATCGAAAACCGTGCCCGACTAATGCTGGAAGTCGCCGATGCTTGCATTTCGGTGTGGGGCGCCGGACGCGTTGGGATGCATCTTGCGCCGCGCGGTGACACGCACGGCATGGGAGATTCCAACCCGGTGGCGACGTTCCATTACGTGGCACGTGAACTCGGCAAACGCAAGCTGGCGTTCATTTTCGCACGCGAATTTGTTGCGGACGACCGACTTGGGCCGCAACTGAAGGAAGCTTTCGGTGGAACCTACATCGTTAACGAAAAGCTGACCCCCGAGACAGCTCAACAGTTACTTGACGCCGACGAAGCTGACGCAGCCGCGTGGGGGAAACTGTTTATCGCAAACCCGGACTTGCCCCAACGTTTCAAGCTTAACCTACCGCTTAATCAACCGCAGCCTGAGACTTTCTACGTCGGCGGGGAAAATGGATACGTCGACTATCCATCGGTCGAAGCCTGAGGGCACTGAAAGGTGCAGGGAAACCGACAATCGGCCAGAGCATCAGATATCTCGGCGGCGGTCGGTTTCAAAGATCCCGACTGACCTTCGCGTCGCTTTATCAAGCTTTCCGGAAGTCTACCAGTGACGTTTTTTCCAAACAGAAGAACGTCTACTCTGTGTGTTAATGTCGCTATCCGGCATATAACCTGTTCATCAGACCGTCCGCATCGTCAACAAACAGCGTCCGGGATCAACATCTTCCACCTCGTTCTGCCGCACCATCAGTCGCCCATATCTCCGAATTTTCCGCTGTTGAAATCGGCGATTGCCTGGCGAATCTCCTGCTCAGTGTTCATAACAAATGGTCCGTGCTGCACGACGGGTTCGTTGATCGGCTCACCATTAAGCAATAGCAGATGCGCGTCAGCCGATGCTTCGACAAGTATTCGCTCACCTTCGTTATCGAACAAAGCGAAATCGAGCGCTTGTGCAGCGGTCTCGCCATTGATCACAACCTTGCCGTCGATCACCATCAGCCCGGTATTCTGTCCAGCTGGAAACGCGAATTCAGCGCGCCCGCAGGCATTCAGGCGGATATCAAACATATTGAGCGGGGTGAACGTCTGCACCGGGCCCTTAACGCCGTCGAATTCCCCGGCAATGACACGTACGAAACCTGCATCGTCCGGTAGCACAACCCGAGTGATATCCGCGTCGACAACCCCCTGATACTTCGGAGCAGTCATTTTTGCCCAGCTTGGGAGATTGACCCAGATCTGTGCCATATGCATCGGACCACCGGTCCGGGCGTAACCAACTTCGTGATATTCCTTATGCAGAATCCCCGATCCAGCGGTCATCCATTGGACATCGCCCGGACCAATCACGCCTGAATTTCCTGCGCTGTCGTGGTGCGCAATGCTCCCCTGCCAAGCTAGAGTCACCGTTTCGAACCCACGGTGAGGATGTGAGCCTACCCCACGATCCGACTGGCTCGTTGGAGCATGCACGTAGGGGGCATGGTAGTCGAACAGAAGAAACGGACTGATCCGATGCGCAAAGTTGTGGCCCGACGGAAAATAATTGGAGACACGAAAACCGTCCCCGATCCAGTTAAAACTGGCACCCCGGAATATACCGTTGACCTTGCGTTTGAGGACGGCTTCAGTCTTCGTCGTGTATGGCATGATTGCTCCTTGCCCTGTGAAGGGGGATAGATTTAACGTTCAGATACGTAAATTATGAAGGAATACGGTTGCCCGGCAACTCCATTCCTTGAGACGCTTCGTTGCGACGGTGAGATAGTCGCGTAAGCGTTTCCCAGACCAGTGCCGATCCGGTTGTATTCTCTGTGCAGGGTTATGCCGCCAAGCACCATTTCCGACCTCGCACCAGCTCTGGTGGTCGCGTGAAAGCACAGTGGAGGTGCTCACTGCCGATGATCAAGCGGTCCGTTGTATGTCGAAAAAACGGATGAGAGAACGTATTACGGTGAAAGCCGGCCAAACCAGCGAATCTGCTATCCCGTCAAAACTTCCCGATCGATATTAAAAAGGGCGTATGGGCATGAGTCATGCTCGACGTCTATCGCGCCATTGAACACAACCATGTCACCACCGTTGTCGAGGCTACGAAAATCCAAGCAGTTCGTGCCACACTGACCTGCCTGATTTCTCCGGACCATTTCAATCCTGGAGAACGGCCTCGATTGTTTCAGTTGAACAATACCGCTGCCTGAACTCATTGGGCGTCAGGTAATTCAGGCTTGAATGTGGCCGGATCGCATTGTAGTGACGCCGCCACTGCTCGATCACGACCTTCGCTTCCGGCCGGGTCCTGAACCATTCCAGGCTCAGGCATTCGTCACGGAACTTGCCGTTGAAGCTCTCGTCTGCGCCGTTCTGCCAGGGCTTGCCGGGATCGCTCAACGCCATGTCCATGCCGTTGTCTGCTGCCCACTTCAGAATCGCCCATGACACGAACTCCGGCCCGTTATCCGAACGCAGGTAACGCGGCGCACCGTGCAGGCTGACCAGCTGCGACAGCACCTCAACGACTCGTCCAGACCGGATCGATCCTGCCACGTCGATGGCCAGGCACTCGCGTGTGTATTCGTCGATCACCGTCAGGCACTTCAACTGCTGGCCATTGGCGCACGCATCGAACACGAAGTCGTAGGCCCAGACGTGCCGTGCTGCTGTTGCCGGTTGCGGCCGGGGACGATGCACCGACACGCGCCGACGCGGGCGCTTGCGCGGCACCTGCAAGCCCGCCAGTCGCCACAACCGCTATGCCCGGTCTGCGCTCATCGGATGGCCCTGCCGTTCCAGAAAAATCTGGATACGGCGGTAGCCATAACGTGGATACTGCGCCGACAGGATGCTCATCGCCGCAAGCACCGGAGCGTCCCGCAATGCAAGCTTCGATTCATGGTGCAGCGCTGATCTCGCCACTGACATCAGCGCGCACGCACGTCGCTCCGACAGGCCCCGCGCTTGCGCGTAGGCAACCTGCTTGCGCCGCGCGGGCACGCTCACCATTTTTTTGCGTTGATCTCCTTCATGACGTCCAGTTCGAGATCACGCTCGGCCAGCATCTTCTTGAGCCGTGCATTCTCCTGCTCAAGCTGCTTCAGCCGTTTTACGTCGGACGCTTCCAGTCCACCGAAATGCTGCCGCCAGTTGTAGATCGTCTGCTCGCTGATTCCGTGCTTCTTCGCCACCTCCGCGACCGGAATCTTGTCCGCCTCGCGCAGGATCGTGACCATCTGTTCTTCTGTGAACCGGCTCTTCTTCATGACTTCCTTCTCTCCGTTGGGAGCGCTCCGGAGATCGCGGTCAGTCGAGATGAGAAGATAGGCAGCTACGCCAATCAGGACGACAAACGCATTAACAAGGATGGCCGCATTCCATCCGTAGAACCTGCCGATTAGCGGAGCCAGAGTCGGAACGATGCTCGCGGCGATGAAGCCCCACATGTTCATCCAGCCCCCGACAATCGACGTGGCGCGCCCGCCTATGTCGCCCACGATGGTCCACGATAAAGTCTGAGCCACCCCCGCCATACCGAGTGCCAGACTAATCCAGAGAATATTCCCAACAACAGTCGACGTAGTCGTGCTGGCCACCAGCGATACGACCGCAATCGCGAGCCCGGACGCACACAGGATGTTGCGCGCGACGAACCGGGAACAACCGCGACCCAGCAGGAAATCAGACACCACGCCAGCGGCAATCACAGCGACAACGATGGCAATCCAGGGCACGCTGGCATAGACTCCCAGCGAATGGAAGCTCACGTGTCGCGTCACCTGAAGGAAGTACGGCAACCAGTAGATAAAGAACTGGACACACCACAACGAGGCAAAATAGCCTAGCGCCAGTGCCCAGAAAGATCGCTGCGACATCAGCACCCGCCAGCTCGATTTCGTGTCATTCGCCGGGCCAAGGGTCGACGCGGAGTCGACGACAAGCTCATCCAGTTCTTCACGTCTGATCCAGGGATGCTCAGACGGCCGGGTACGAATGACGACATACCACACGATCGCGAGCACAATCCCAACCACACTGAATACGAAGTAGACGGAACGCCAGCCGAACGCCGAGACAATCGCGACGACCAGTGGCGGGCCGAAGATACTCGCCGCGAATGCCCCCGCATTCATGAGCGAGGTTGCGCGCCCCCGTTCCGCCTCCTTGAACCAATTGCTAAAGAACTGATTGCCGCCCGTGAACATCGGCGACTCCGCCATGCCAAACAGCCCACGGACGACCGCGAAACTGGCCAGTCCGCCGACCAACCCGGTCAATGCGGTAAAGACGGACCATAAGGCTAGCGAAACAGCCAAGACTGAGCGTGACCCGAAGCGCTGGAGCAGAGCCGCAGCCGGCATCTGGGACATGAAATAGCCGACCGAGAACAGCGTCGTCACCATACCAAGCTGTACCGACGAAATTCCCAGTGTCTCCATCAGCGGCAACACTGTCACAGACATGGCAACGCGATCCAGGTATGCGGTAAAGCACAGCATCAGGACGAGCATGCCGCCCACCCATCGAAATGGAATCAGGCGCGCGAAACGCGCTGGGCGCTCGACATTCAATTCGCGCATCAATGTCTCCGGTATCATGTGTATTCGTCGGCCACCGACTGGCAGCCTGCGCAAAGTATGGCGGGCTATGTCGCCGCAACCCGACGGGCTGCGGGACTGCCTGGCCGTTGTGTCACTCCAGACCGAGCCGCTCAATAGCCGCTTCGAGCCCCAACAGTTCGACCGTGGTTCGCCCTGCCCTGAGGGATCTGCGAAAGCTGTCCTCCTTCTCCGCACGTCGTCTCGCCTGCTCCAGAACCGTCTCCGCCTCATTGGCCGTGATCACGACAACGCCATCGCGATCGCCGATGATCACGTCGCCCGTATGCACGAGGGTTCCGCCGATGACAATCGGTACGCCAACCTTCCCGGGCTGATTCTTGCCGGTTCCCTTGATCGACAGACCGCGACAAAACACGGGAAATCGCATTTCCTCGATCGCTGCGGCATCACGCACCGCGCCGTCGATCACCAATCCGGCGAGCCCGCGTAGCTGTGCAGCTTCCGAAAGGACGTCCCCCCACGGCCCCGCCTCGACATACCCTTTCGCGTCGACCACGAGGACATCCCCCGGATTCGCCTTCAACAGCGCGTGATGGAGAATCAGGTTGTCTCCGGGCTCGGCATCGACCGTGAGTGCCCGGCCCCCGAGTCGACTATTCACGTCGACGGGCTTGATGGCCGAGCACAACGCGCCGCGTCCACCCTGGGCTTCATGGACGGTTGCGGCTCCCAAATCGCGCAGCGCGGCAATCACAGCACTCCTATCATTCGCATAGGTCAAAGCAGTCTCCACGTTGGCACTCATGCATCGACCGCTTCGGGCCGCTGAAGTGTGTAATACCGAGCCTGCTTCCTGGCCTCGGCCAGCGTCGCGCCGCCCAGTGTGGCCCGTACAATCGATTCTTCCGCGTCATGCAGACTCAGTGCCCGCACGAACACTTCCGTGGCTCGGATCGCCGGCACAACCACGATTCCGTCCTGATCTCCAACGACGACATCGCCGGGCTCAACGCGTACGTCCCCAAGGCTGACGGCTTCGTTCACGGTTTCCACCTGCACCCGGTCCTTGCCGGTACGCATGAACCGGCCGACGGCATAGAGCGGATAACCGACCTCGTCCGCTTCCGCTGTATCGCGACAGACACCGTTGATGACCGTTCCGGCGATGCCGCGATGCACGCCGAGCCGGCTCAGGATGCCGCCCCACACTGTGCAATCCGTGCGGCCAGCGTTGTCGAGCACCACGACTGCGCCTGTCGGCGTGTCATCAAGGTAATCCCCGACCGTTCCGGGACTAGCCGAATTCACGGGGCCATAGCGCACCGTGTAGGCGGGCCCGAAAATTCGCTTGCCCCCGGCGATATGGCCGATCCCGTGCGCGCTACCAGGCAGGCGTAGCGCATCGAGCGCATCTGATATCTCAGCAGTGCTTAGTTTTGAAGCAGATGGCAACAGTGCTGCGAGTTCATCCATGACTTTCAAAGTGCGTCTCCATGTCCGGGCAGGTCTTGACTACATTATCAAAGCCATTAAACTCGATATCAAACATCGATTTTCGATCAAAAGATCAGTATTTATGAACTTGAAGCAGCTCAGGTACTTCTGCGAGATCGTGGCATGCGGGAGTGCCGCCGCCGCCGCGGAACGTTTGCATGTGGCGCCGACGGCCATCAGCATGCAGTTGTCGTTGCTCGAATCGGATCTGGGAGGCGAACTGTTCGACCGGTCACGACGCCCGATGGGCCTCACTGCGCTAGGGCACTACTTTCACCCTCGCGCCAAGGCCCTACTCGCCGAGGCTAGGGGGCTCGAGGAAGAAACACGAAGCGTCGCGTCAGGTCGAAGTGGCGTTCTGAGCATCGGCTATACTCGCTCCTCGATCTTCACCATCCTGCCGCGAGCCATTCGCGCGTTCAGCACCACCCATCCCAACGTCAAGATCGAGCTGATTACGCTTCTGTCGGAACATCAAAACGAGCAGTTGCTGAACGGCCGAATCCAGGTTGGCATCTCGCGTTATCTCGGCGCTGTCGAAGCCGTCGACGGAATCACGTTCTCGCATCTCATTGACGATCCGTTCGTGGCGGCACTTTCCACCAGCCACCGGCTATCCCGTCGCAAGTCGATTCGTGCCGCGGAACTGGCTGACGACGCTTTCATTGCATATCCACGGGACCCGCAAAGCCATTTTGCTGAGCACACGCGACAACTACTGACGAATGCCTGCGGTACGAATATCGTCGCGACGTACGACGCGAACGACATCCACACCGCGCTGGGCATGATCGCCTCCGGTCTGGGCTACTCGCTGGTGGGAAAATCGGCCGGAGACTGCAATCGCACGGACATCCGCTTCATCAGCGTCGCGGACATCCATGCTGCCGCGCGAGTCGTCGCGGTGACGGCCGTGGGCGAGCACAGCAAAATCGTGTCGACGTTCCTCGACACGTTGACTGCAACGACGGTCCAGCGCTAGCGGTGATCGGGAACAGCTACGAGAGAACAATCCAAAACGTTGCGCGCCCGATCGCGCATGAAAAGCTGATTGCCGTCTCTGACAAACCCGCTATCCGCATGCCAGCGATCCGTCACGTTGCTGGAGCGCAGCTCGCCGGACTCCTGGACGGATTCGTAACATTCGACTGTGTCGATTACCGGCGCCACCGGCTCTCTACCGGTTCGGTTGGTGGTGCGGGCTGCACACACTCCATCACGCCGAGTTGCAGATGACGTTCTGGTCCGACGACCGTTCGCAGCTGTTCTGCGTGCACCGACGACCGATTCGCCCACCGTAAAGCGGGAATCCGGCAGCCAACCGTAGCCATGAGGCATGCCGTCGAATGTCATCCCGCAGCCCGCTTTCAGCCACGCCGCGTTTACGTGATAGAAACATTCGGCTAACCCGTTCCGGAACCGGCGTTCTCTGCCAAATTCTGGTGCCAGCGCCAACGCTCGGCAAGACGTGCGCGGACAAAATCGACAAAGACCCGTACCCACGTGGCGAGATGCTGGCGATTGGCATAAACCGCATGCAACGGAGCTGCCTGTATCGAGTATTGGGGTAAAACCCGTTGAAGACGCCCCGATTCGATGTCATCCCCCCACATCCCAGATCGATTTGAGCGCGATGCCGACACCTTCCAGCGCCCACGCGTGCGCCGCATCACCGTCGTTCGTCATCAGCGTTCCTCGAACCCGTACTGCAGCTGCGTTCATGCCTTCGAATCGCCATTCCGCGTGAGAATGCCGTCCGATCACGATGCACCGATGCCCGGAAAGCTCGCCCGGATGTGCCGGCACGCCATATTTCCCGATATAGCCCGGAGAAGCGCACAAGACCCGAAAGTTTGGTGCCAGCTCCTGGGCAATCATCGACGAGTCGGCGAGCGTACCGAACCTGATTGCCAGGTCGATTCCACTACCCAACTCGCGCGCTGCCGCAGACAAGCTGCCTGCCGCCACGATACGACCGAACGTAACCAAGTTTTGCAGGCTATCGATCATGGCCTGAATATTTAACGAAAAATAAAGAGTCCATTTTCACAAGATCCTATTTCAATCCGATCTGAAAAGCTACAGTGCAGCTTCACCAACATACAGCACCCGCGACACGCCATTAGCGCCGGGGATCGCGTGTGATATGTCACCCGGATCTCCGGTCAGGAATGAAAGACATTATGAATACCTTCAAATCGCAGTCCGTACTGGTAGTTGGCGGTAGCTCGGGCATCGGCGAAGCTGCCGCGCAGGCATTTGCGGCGCGGGGAGCCGACGTCACGATTGCTTCGCGCAATCGCGCGAAGCTGGACAAGGCTGCCTCCACCGTACCCGGGCGACCGTCGCGGTGCTGGATACCGGCGACGCCACCGCCGTCGAAGCGTTCTTTGCGAACCGAAGCGCGTTCGACCACGTCGTCGTCTCTACGGCGCAAACGCCGTCAGGACCTCTCCGCGAATTGCCGTTGGCTGATGCTCATGCCGCAATGGACAGCAAGTTCTGGGGTGCATACCACATTGCCCGCTACGCGAAGATCAAACATACCGGCTCACTAATACTCGTTTCCGGGATGCTGAGCAGTCGCCCGAGCAAAACATCGGTACTTCAGGGGGTGAGCTTCCCCTGAAATTTCGCCTTCCAGCAGGTCGCGTATAAACTCGACCCAAACGAAGGAAAGCAGAGATGTTCAAGGTACCGCATCAGGTGTACACGGCGGAGTTCAAGGAAGCCGCTGTGCAGCGAATCAAGGACGGGCAAGGCGTGAGCGCCGTGGCCCGCGAATTGGGTATGTCGACGCAGACCCTGCGCAACTGGATGAAGGCTTTCGAGGCCGGCAAGCTGAATGGGCCCGGGGCGAAGGCCGTCACGGCGGAACAGATGGAGCTGTCGCACCTGCGAGCGGAGAACAAGCGCTTGCAGATGGAGCTGGAAATCGCAAAAAAAGCGGCGGCGTTCTTCGCGAAGGACCTCCTGTGAAGTTCGCCTGGATTGACACACAGTGCCGGCAATACCCGCTTGCGGCGCTGTGCGGGGTCCTTTGCGTGAGCGTCAACGGCTATCGTGCGTGGAAGCGCGGCGGCGCGCCCGAGCGTCAGCGGCTGACCGATGCGCAGTTGCTCACGTTGATTCGGACGATTCACGCCGAGGTCAAAGGCGCTTACGGCTCGCCGCGCATGACCGAAGAGATTCGCTCTCGCGGCTTCCCAGCCAGCAAAGCGCGGGTAGAGCGGTTGATGAGCGCCAACGGTATTCGCGCCCGCCACAAGCGCCGTTACCGCGTGACAACCGATTCCCGGCACAAACTGCCGGTCGCACCGAACGTGTTGAACCGCAACTTCACGCAGGCCGAGCCCAATCAGGTGTTCGCCTCGGACATCACGTACATCTGGACCGACGAAGGCTGGCTGTATCTGGCCGTGGTGCTCGACTTGTTCAACCGGGAAGTGGTGGGCTGGTCGATCAAACCACGCATGACGGCGGACCTCGTGACAGATGCGCTGACGATGGCTTGGTTCCGTCGTCGTCCCGCACCGGGGGTGCTGTGCCATTCGGATAGGGGCAGCCAGGGCGGATTCAACCGGTCGTCGCAACAGTAGATTGTTGAACAGATCTGAGATACTCGTCCAGAGCTTCAGCAGGAGTCTTCCAGCCGAGTGTTTTCCGGGGCCTAGTGTTCAACGTATTAGCAACGGCCTGAATCTCTCGAGCGCTCCACCGGGACAGGTCTGTGCCCTTTGGAAAGTATTGTCGTAGAAGGCCGTTCGTGTTTTCGTTCGTGCCACGCTGCCATGGGCTGTTCGGGTCGGCGAAGAAGACCTTCACGCCAGACTCAATGGTAAAGCGTGCATGATCGGACAGTTCCTTTCCTCGATCCCAGGTCAATGATCGCCACAACTGGGCAGGCATGCTCGTCACGGTTTTCTTGAGGGCATTGGCCATCGTGACAGCCCATAGCCGGCCAGCGCGGGACCATTCTTCGTCCTGGGAATCAGCCCGTAGCCTTCCTCGCGAGGCAGGTGGATGAGCATGGTGAATCGGCTTGATCGCTCGACCAGCGTTCCGATCGCAGACTGGTTCAAGCCGATGATCAGGTCGCCTTCCCAATGTCCCGGTACAGCACGATCTTGAGCTTCCGCCGGACGTTCGGAGATCATCACGTCTTCGCTGACATGCGCCCACGCCTTGGCTTGCGCCCTGACCCTTGGCACTCTCAGGGCTCGTCCGGTGCGCAGATAGGTCACCAGCTCGCGCTTGAGCGCACCACGCCCTTGAATGTAAAGCGCCTGGTAGATGGCTTCGTGAGAGATACGCATGGTTTCGTCATCTGGGAAGTCGACTTTTAAGCGATTGGCAATCTGCTCTGGTGACCAGCCATTGACCCATTTGCGATCACTGCGTTCTGGCTTATTCCGCCCAATGAACGCAGCTTGACGAGGCCCAGCAACCTTACGTCCTTTAGCGTCATGAACCTGGCCCTCCAGGCGCTCTTGCACATAGCGGTGCAGCCTCGGGTTTGTTGCAAGCTTTGCCGGTTTAGGTCGCCTGGCAAACAGTTCTGCCTTCCACTGTGCGACTGATGCCCGATAATCGAGGCGGCCGCCACGGGTTGCAGCATTACGCGTGAGCTCTCGTGAGATCGTTGACGCGCTGCGGCCAATACGGCGAGCGATCTCACGCACTCCGACGCCTTCGGCTGAGAGTAATCCTATCTCTTCACGCTCAGCAAACGACAAGTACCTACCGGATATTGGACTTGCCATGAACAACGGCATACCGCCACGCTGGCGAAACCAGCGTGTACCTGCCGCCTGGGATACGCCAACTGCCGCAGCAGCCTTCTCGCTTGTGATTCCGGGCGCAACCTGCTCCCAAAACTGGCGCTCAACCTCATGCCGAAGCGATGGAGCACCTGGCGAGCGCATCGCTCCTCGCCCCGTCAACTGTTGTATCCACTTCGATGGACGACCCATGAAACACCTCCTGGATTAAGGTGTTGCGACGACCGGTTGAATCCGCCCAGTACGCGAGCCATGAATTCCAGCGCAAGCTGCGCCGACTACGGCATGCACTGCTCGATGAGCCGGAAGGGAAATTGTTGGGACACTCAGTCCAAAATACGCCTCGAACGTCGGCCCGATCTGACCCGTGCTGGGATTGGCCGAGCTGCCTTGGCATTGACCTGTCGATCAGGTTCCGACGTTCCCCGAGCGTTGCCGGGCTCACCGTTTGTGACCTGATAGGAGCTTTGTTCTGCACCGTGAGTGTCCTGTCCTGCGAGTGGGGTTGGCGATGCGCCCAAGGCATGGAACAAAGCGAAGTGATTCTGGGCGTTGATACGCATCTGGATACACATGTTGGGGCTGTGATCAGCGACACGGGCAGGCTTCTAGGAACGCTATCGGTAGCGACCGACACGGCGGGATATCTCGACCTGCTGACATGGGCGAACTCGTTTGGCCAGTTACACCGCGCTGGGGTTGAAGGGACCGGCACCTACGGAGCAGGCTTGGCTCGCGTGCTACGCGATCACGAGATCGAGGTGCTTGAAGTCAATCGTCCTGACCGCGCCATGCGCCGATCTAAAGGAAAGTCCGATCCTACTGACGCCGAAAACGCCGCCCGTGCGGTCCTCGCCGGAAGGGCCACCGCTATTCCAAAGGAACAGTCTGGCGCCGCCGAGGCGATGCGCGCCGTCTCCGTTGCCAGACGCAGTGCAGTCAAGGCCAGGACGCAGGCTATCAATCAGCTACGGGCTTTGCTCGTGAGCGCTCCCCAAGAAATCCGTGAGCGTCTTCTGAAAGCGAAGACGGCGGAATGCGTTGAGGGTTGTGCCCGTCTTCGCTCGTTGGGCAAGACGCCAATGTTGCAAACGCTCACGACCACACTGCGTTTGCTGGCGAAGCGCTGGCTGACGTTGGCAGAGGAGCTCAAAGCGCTCGACACCATGCTTGACAGCCTGACCAGCCAGCACGCCAGGCGACTTCGCGAACGATTCGGCGTCGGCCCACAGACCGCCGCAGTACTGGTTGCAGTGGCGGGCGACAATCCCGAACGCCTGAAAAGTGAAGCGGCGCTGGCGGCACTCTGCGGCACAGGTCCATTGCAGGCGTCGTCCGGCAAGACGGTCCGGCATCGGTTGAACAGAGGCGATGACCGGTCCGCGAACAACGCCTTATGTCTGTGAATCGCACACCTTATGGACCATTGCGATGGTTCGGATGCGCAGCGATCCACGCACTCGGGCCTACGTCGATCGTCGAACCAAGGAAGGCATGTCGAACAAGGAAATCCACCGCTGCCTGAAACGCTATATCGTCCGTGAGTTGTATCCGCTCATTCTGGCCGATCTCGCCGATTCGACGGCCGCTGCTTGACATAGGAGCGTCAACGCGCCGACGGAAAGCTTCTTCAACAGCCTGAAGAACGAGCGCGTGCATGGCACGAGGTACTGCACGCATCGCGAAGCCGTCGCGGACTTGTTCGAATACATCGAAGTGTTTTATAACCGCAGTCGTCGTCATTCATCGCTTGGCTTCATGTCGCCAACCCAGTTCATGCAAGACTGGCTTGTGGCTCAGCGGGCAAGGGATGCGGCTGCATAACCCGGGGCCTCTGGAAGGCGAAAAACCGGGGGAACCTCACTCCATCAGCACGTGCCCGTGGTGAACGCTAACCAGGTCTTTGCGCGGCACAAGCAATACCAAGAAGGTAACCTGATAACGGTAAAGCCCAGAGGAGGCGTTCGTGCATCGCAACTCGCGACGGAGATAAAGGATATTCGGGCCTTGCAACGGATACCGGGCAAGAAGACACTCTTCGCCAAAGCGTTGAAGCACGATTACATTGCCTTCACGGATGAGCCGGGCGTGCAGATGGTACCCAACCATCAGCTAACCGAATTAGCTTTATTAGCTGCCGATTCGATTCAAAAGATTACCATTACGCCAACAAACGCACCTTTCTGACTATGTCCATAACCCGGGGCGGAGCCAGCACCATTGACCGGATCGTCATTCGCGTTCGCCCCATATGGATCTGTGTAGCCGTTACCCAGACCTATGTTTGAGGTTTTACTGTTTCTCAGATATGACAATTCGGAATATAGCTGAGTACGTTTAGATAGTTGGTAAGTTGCACCCAACGTGCATAGTGTTGCGTTACCGTTACCGTGATTCGCATTCGCGTGATAAACGGCAGCTGTAACAGTAGCCACCGGAGCGATCATCCATTGTGCACCGATCCATTCATGATCAACTGCCGTAGGTAACAAAACGTCTGCCGGCAATGCTGGTGGTGTCTTGACAGATCCATAGACGCCAATATTCGAGGCTTGTGGAGCATTGAGATGCTGGTAACCAGCGGAAATTTTGAAGAGGCCGATCTGATATGCACCACCTGCAAGGATCGATCGGGAATTAACATACACGCTGTCGAACTGCCCATTTCCATCTCGAATTTCGTCGTAGATAACCATTAGCTCGAGACCTGCCCTCTGGTAGGTTACCTGAAGGCCATCCGATCGCCCTTGGCCGCTTCCGGGAAGCCCTGACCCTGGTGAATTGGACAATTGTGTCGGCTGGCTGCTCCCCTGGTTCCAGGCTGGACCGTTGCTGAAATCGTATTGCCCAATCACCGTCAAACCTGCAACGGCTGGTGACGTATATTCAAATCCGTTTCCCGCATACGCCCAATTCCGTCCGCGCACCAGCGTCTGAATCGCATATGCGTGCATAAGTTGCGGATCTACGTCGAAGCTGTTCTGAACAACCTCGCCCGCGCCCAGATTGCCCAGCTTGATGGTACCCCACGACGCGCTTTGCAAGCCCACGGTCGCGTGTCTCGCAAAGAGACTATTGCTTTCATATCCCCCTGCCTGCGTGTTCAACCCCATTTCCAGCTGAAAGACAGCCTCAAGGCCGGCACCTAGATCTTCGGCTCCCTTCAGCCCAAGCCGCGATTCCCAAAAGTCGCCCGATCCCATCCCCAACCTAGATCCACCTGGCAATCCTGCCGAGTACGCAATGTCATTGTCGATAATTCCATACAAGGTGATGCTATTCTGAGCGTGGACACCAGCAGCTAAAATTGCCAATGGCATCACTCCCATAATTTTTTTCATTCCGTCTCCTAATTATTTTTTTTATAAATTCCTTTCCATCACAATATATAGAGTGTGATTAACTTGACGCTATCCTGTACATGATAATTTCCTGCCAGCCAACGGATCAAACTGGAGCATATCCCCCTTCCACTTGACTGACTTCCAGTGCTGTTGGTACAGCGACGCCCGGACGAAGTCTGGTCCATACCTTATCGACGATGTCCTGCACGGACAGTCCATATCGACGAAACAGATATTCGCGGCTACCGGATTCTGCAAACACATCGCCAATTCCGACGCGAATCAAGGGAATACCGAGGCCGGCTTCGGCGACCGCTTCAGAAACCGCCGAGCCCAACCCACCAATAACCGAGTGGTTCTCGACCGTCACGATAAGCCGGGTACCTCTCGCCGCATTAACAATGGTCGAGGCATCAAGCGGCTTGATTACGGGAGTACTCACCACGGAGGCGGCAACACCATTCTCGTCAAGCGCCCGAGCGGCGGCAATTGCTGCGGGTACCATCATTCCGGACGCCACGAGACACACGTCGTCACCGGTGCTGAGCACATGAGCGCGATCTAGCGACAGTTTGTGACTTTCGTCAAAGATAACCGGAATCTCGCCGCGTTTCAGACGCAGGTACACAGGACCGCGATGGTCAGCGGCAATCTGTACCGCCTGTGCTATCTCGTTGGCGTCGGCCAGATCCAGTACGACCATGTTCGGAAGCGCGCGCATCAACGCAACGTCGTCGATCGCCTGATGACTCGGACCGCCCGGGCTGGAAAGTCCAGGCATGAACCCGACAATCTTGACGTTCAGTGCCGGATAAGCCACCGCCATCGCGATCTGGTCGTAGCAGCGCCGCGTGCTGAAGACACCGAAACTATTGACAAACACCGTATGCCCTGCACGCGCGAGACCGCCCGCGATACCCATCATGTTGGCTTCAGCCATACCTACGTTAATGAAGCGTTCACCGAGCGTGTCACGGAACAGATCCGTTTCAGTCTGCCGCGTAAGATCAGCCCCCAGACAGATTATGTCCGGCCGCTCGCGCGCCAGTTCGACCAACGCCTTGCCATAGGGTTTAAGAACGACATCATAGGATGCTATAGCCACAGTCCGCTCCAGATTATTAAACATACCCATCTTTTTCAGAGATACTCAGCAACCAGATTCCAACGTCGATTCAATCGAGCGTTGCCTCCAACTCGGAAAGAACTCGGGAAGTCAAGTCCGGGTCGAGTTTCAGAAAGTGCCCGTCCGCAGTTGAGGGAATTGATTCCATGTTTCCGAGAATATGGGTACGAGCTATCACGACCAGAGGCTTTCCGTCTTCTTCCGGCGTATTGAACGCTTCGCGTAGGGCACTGACGTTGTGCCCGTCCACCTCGGCGACCCGCCATCCGAATGCGCGCCATTTGTCCTTGACCGGCTCGATGGTCGTTACCGACGTGATCGCACCATCTACCTGTGAGTCATTGGCATCGATCACAACAGTCAGGTTGCCGATGCGGTGATGTGCAGCAAACATCGCCGCCTCCCATAACTGCCCTTCTTCCATTTCCCCGTCGCTGACAAAGGCGAAGACGTTCCGACCGTCGCCCGCATAGACTGCGGCCAAGGCCAGACCGATCGCACCCGACAATCCCTGGCCCAGCGAGCCGCAAGTTATGTCGAGCACCGGTGTGCGCTCCGTACTGATCGCTTCCAGGAGTGCACCGTCATTGCCATACGCCAACAACTCCTCGCGATCGATCAGCCCAATCTCTGCAGCGACCGCGTAAAAGGCAATCGCGTAATGTCCGGGAGACAACACGAACCGGTCGACACCGGGGCGGAGTGGGCCATCCGGAGAAAAAAGCGTCGCGAAAATTTCCGCCGAGGACAGTGCCTGACCAAGATAGCCAAACCCCTGAATCGCGACCATGTTGGTGGCATTCAGACGAATGCGGGTTGCGAGCCGCCGTACGGCGCGTTCGTCGCTATTTTTTGGATGATTCATCAATAATTCTCTGCCGGTTATGATAGAATTCTCGATTCTTCGCAACAGCTCAGCCACTACGGGAGCGTGACATATTGCTGAGTGCATCGGGTCTACTATGTCTTGATCACAAAAGGATCCTGCAACTCGGTTCCAAGCTCACACCACACGCTCTTGGTCTGCAGAAACTGGTAAATTGATTCGATGCCGTTCTGACGGCCGAGGCCACTTGCCTTGTATCCTCCGAAAGGAGAATTGAAGGCCAGCGCACGGTAAGTATTCAGCCACACGGTCCCAGCCTGCAAACGCCGCGCCATCATCTGCGACCGTCGCAAGTCGCGAGTCCAGACGCCGGCCGCAAGGCCAAAACGTGATTCGTTGGCCAGTTCCACGACCTCGTTCTCTTCGCGAAAGGGCGTGACTGTAAGGACCGGCCCGAACACCTCGTTGCACATCAGGTCGCTATGTGCCTGCGCGTTATGAATGATTGTCGGCTCAAAAAAGAATCCCTCAGGGAAGTCCGCAAGTGTCGTCCGGCGCCCGCCACATAGCACTTGCGCACCTTGATCGATCGCGCGCTGAACCATGTCTTCGTCCTTACGCAACTGCTGCCTTGTCGCAATCGGCCCCATCTGCGTGCGAGAATCCATAGGATCACCAACAACAATGGCACGTGTACGCGCCACGAGTCGTTCGACGAACTTGTCGTAGATCGACGCATGGATATACGCCCGGCTGCCTGCGACACAGGATTGCCCTGCGGCAGCAAAAATGCCCGACAGCACCCCAGCCTCGGCAAGATCCAGGTCCGCGTCGTCGAAGACGATATTTGGACTCTTACCGCCGAGTTCGAGCGTACATCCGATCAGACGCTCCCCCGCCTTCGCAGCGATTGAACGGCCAGCCGCATCGCTGCCGGTGAACGCGATCTTGCTGATCCCTGGATGGTCTACAAGCGCCTCACCTGCACCCCGTGTGCCGGTAATCACATTAAGCACGCCGGACGGGATACCAACTTCGTCGGCCAGCTTTACCAGCTCAATTGCCGAAGCCGACGTCACTTCAGATGGCTTGATGACGATCGTATTACCAGCGGCAAGCGCTGGTGCAACAGACATCATCGTCAGGAATGTCGGCGAGTTCCACGGCACGATCACCGCAACCACGCCGAGCGGCTCACGCAGGGTGTAATTGAAAACGCTGGTGCGGTCCAGCGGAACAACCGCTCCTTCTATCTTGTCGGCAAGGCCACCGAAGTAATACAGCCAGTCTTGCGCGGCTCGTGCCTGGGTATGCATTTCAGCAAAAAGCTTGCCGTTTTGCTGCGTCTCCAGCCGAGCAATTCGATCAGCATGCTCCAGAATCCGGTCGGCCCACTTCAGCAACAGCCTGCCGCGCCGCGTTGGCGACAATCCGCCCCATTCACCGACAAAAGCGTGATGTGCGGCGTCAACGGCAAGGTCGACGTCGACCCGCTCCGATTCGGCGAAGCTGCCCCAGTCGCGACCAGTCGTCGGATTGACGGAAATGAACCGTGTGTCATCGACCGGTGCCCGATCGACTCCACCAATGAAATTTTCGTAGACAATCAGGTTCGAGCTTTCGGTCACGTCAGTTCCGTGTACGGTGAGTTTCACGAATAGCGGCTGACTATCCACACAGAACGTCCGTTCCGTGGATAAAGTGTCGCCCGTTCATCTGTGGGTACGGTAGGTCCGTACCCACAGCCCGCCTAACGTTACTTGTCGAAGTTGTTTTTCCGGCCTGAGCGAACGTACTCGACGGTCTCCGAAATATGCTTCTGTCCGTGCGTCGCCGACTTCTTCGCGACCGCACCAAACATCTGGATACCGAATCCGACATCCAGGTCGCTCGTCAGGCGTTGCTTCCATGGACGACGTACCACCTGTGCCGTCAAGCGCCGCGTTGTACGGGGCTGCGTCAGGATGTGATCGGCGATCTTGAAGGCCCGCTCGATCAGATCCTTCTTCGGCAGCACCTCGTTGACCATCCCATATTCCAGCGCCGTCTTTGCATCGATCGCCTGTCCAGTCAGCAACGCATAGGCGGCACGCTTCACGCCGAGCAACTCCTGAAAGCAACAATGGATACCGTCTCCGGGAACCGAACCGATATCGTAGTGAAGATCGAACAGGGTAGCTTCCTCGCTGCACAGCGAAATGTCGCACATCAGGACGATCTCCGTATGGAAGCCAGGACCGTTGAGAATGCCGATTGTCGGAATCTCCAGATCGTTGACCATTGCATTGACGTTAATACGTCCGTCCTTGAAACCGTATTCGTAGGCCCAATACGCCAGATCCTGCTTTTCCAGTTCGAAACCGTTCGGGTCGGCGTCCATCATGAAGTCGTCTCCAGATCCCGAGAAGATCAGGATTTCGTTTTTCGGATCCGCGCCGATTGTCTTCAGAAGCTGCCCCAACGAACGATGGTTCTCGACGCTCAATTGAATCGGTCCTCCGTTCGTATGCGCCTGGACGAGAATGACCCCATCTTCCCGACGATCGATCTTGTAGAAATCCTTGAAGGTTTCGCGGTATTCGTTGATATCGGGTGTGGAAATAAACTTTTGAATCGACATCGCGTCGTCTCCGTAGAAAGTTGGTTAAAACGTGACACTGCACCGATGGCCAAAACATGCGGCCCTCAGAACTATCGCTCTTCATTAATTTACGGCACCCCCCCCCTTTCAATCGTGGTTCTTCTCTCCGCTTTCTGGACTTTTCTACTCCAGGCCCTGCGCGGACCGCAGAATCATGATTCCAGGGTGACGATCGTGATCCGCTAACGCGGCACAATGTCAATTGTGCCGCGCAGCAACCGACGGCACATGCGAAATGCGATGCGACGCAGCCGGCGATGACAGTCCAGCCCCAACCATTTGCACATCTGTCGTGTTAGTGGATTACACTGCTGCAATATGTAGATACCAATCAAAACGCGAACCCGCGCGCCCTTGCCATGCCATGGCGTCATGGCGAGCGAGGCTTCGTGGTGTCGTTCGAGCGCCCATTCTGACGGTCGGCAAGAATGGGGAACAGGAGACGCTCATGCATACCGTTAGCTCAGTTGTTCCCGTTCAATCGTTTATCGCTCCTCGCGCATCAGTTCCGCGTTTCGGGGTTAAAAAATCGCGCGACAGGATCGGCACGTTCGCACCCCATCGACACCCTTACTATGAGCTGCTGTTTTTTTCAGAAAACGGCTCGCCACAGCGCGTGGCGTCTCATCGATTCTCCACGCGTCCTGGTAGTCTCATCTTTGTCGCCCCGATGACATCCCACGAGGTTCTGATCGAGCCAGACGACCATTGTTACGTCGTCTACTTCGATCTCGAGTCCCTGCACCCCGAAATGCAGGAAAAAGCGATGCCCGACGTCGAACTCCTGCGAAGGGCGCCCGAGCTGATGCCATTTGCGTTTCAGGACGAGCTGCAGTTTTCAATTCCCGAGTCCCAGATCGGTATTACGGAATCCGTGTTCGAGCGGATGCTCAATTGCACCGATCGCAAGAATCTGTGTGGCGATACGATCGGTCGCTCCCTGCTCACGCTTCTATTGGCGGAGGTCACTGAACGTTATCGCACAGAGCTAGTAGGTGCTCTGCAGGCGCAGCATGTCGTCGGTCAGACGGCCCGCTACGTAGAGGCAGTAATCGGGTATATAGACCGCAACCTGTCGCGCAGGGTAACGTTGTCGGAGGCGGCCCGCGCGGTTGCGGTAACGCCCAACTATCTTGCGACCTTGTTACGGCGTCAAACCGGCAACAGTTTCGTTGAACTCGTAACCCAGCGACGCATCGCAATGGCCTCGGACCTGTTGGCCTATACCAGCATGAGGATCTCGCAGATCGCCGATGCTGTAGGGTTCAAGGACGCCGATTATTTTTCCCGACGCTTCACACAGGTAGTTGGAACCCCGCCAACTACGTTCCGTGCCCGGCAGACTGATGTCTACTTGTCGCCTTGAAAAAGGTTACTGAGTATCAGATGGCCGCCTCTGAGAGCATCCGGCGCACTGCGCACGCTGCCGAACTTCGTGCTGTACAACCCGATGATCATCCGGAGCCGTCAGCGCGACCTGCCGTCCGCGCCCGGCATGATCTTTCACACGTGGTACAGGAAGAACCTGAGCGTGGGCGAACATGGCCAGTTGCGAAACCTTTCTCGCGAAGGTGCGCGCCGCGCAGCCACCGGTTACCGGGTTGCCCGACGTGCCGCTGCCCGATACGCCGCCCTGGGATCTGCACGCGTGTTTTGCGGAATCGCTCGCAAAGCTCGGCGACGCCGGAGGTGGTCGGCACGCGCACGCTTGCCGCCGACCACCGCCCGCGTCGCTCGAAGACGTGGACGTCGGCGTCGTTCGCGCGCTTCGACGTGGTGGAGAGCGGTTCGGCGTGGCTCAGCGAACGCGAATACGGGGTGAACGCGCTCGGCTACATTGCGCAGCATCTGGTCGTGCTGCTCGATCCGGCGCAAGTGCTCGCAGATAGGGAGCGGCGAAGCTCCATTCCTCGTCCGAAACGTCCGTGGGGTATGGCTTGCGTTCTGGCATTCCGCCAGGTTACCAGGTTTGAACGAAAGTGCCTAACACGCTCTAGCAGGCTGTTGAACTTTGGAACGGTGTAAACGGGCATTGCGGGCGATGCGTTAGGTATATCGTGTTCATGACCTTGAGCGGGTGGGAGCGATGCGCGGAATGGACGAGATGCAGGAGCCGCTGTTCACGACGGTAAGACTGGAGGACTTTGTGCCTGCCGATCATCCGCTGCGCCCGGTCCAACTGCTGGTCAATCAGGCGCTGAGACGGCTCAATGGCTTGTTCGGCACAATCTATGCGGATCGTGGGCGTGCGTCGATTGCGCCGGAGAAGCTCATGCGCGCACTGCTGCTGCAGGTGCTGTACTCGGTGCGCAGCGAACGCATGCTGATGGAACAGATGCGTTACAACCTGCTGTTTCGCTGGTTCGTCGGACTGGCCATCGAAGACGCGGTGTGGGACCACTCGGTGTTCTCGAAGAACCGGGACCGGCTGCTTGAACACGAAGTGGTCGAGACGTTCTTTACCGAGGTCATGAGTCTGGCCGACCGTCAGGGCTTGCTGTCGCGGGAACACTTTTCGGTGGACGGTACGCTGATCCAGGCGTGGGCCAGTCACAAGAGCTTCAGGCCGAAGGACGGTCCAGACGATCCGCCGGCGGGTGGGGGGCGCAATGCTGATACGGACTGGAAAGGCCGGCGGCGCAGTAACGACACGCACGAGTCCAGCACCGATCCCGATGCCCGGCTGTACAGGAAGAGCAGCGGAACGCCGGCGATCCTGTGCTACCACGGACACGTGCTGATGGAGAACCGCTCGGGTCTGGTGGTCGGTGCAGTCGTCAGCCATGCGGATGGTTTTGCAGAACGGGCGAGCGCCTTGCGACTGCTCGATTGTGTGCCGGGTCGCCATGCTAAAACGGTGGGGGCTGACAAGGCCTATGACACGCGTGATTTCATTCGCGATTGCCGGGCACGCCGAGTCACACCGCATGTGGCGCGCTGTGATGATCGCTGGGGCGGCAGTGCAATTGACGGGCGTACCTCGCGGCACGCCGGCTACGGCGTCAGCCAGGTCAAACGCAAGCGCATCGAAGAGCACTTCGGCTGGGGAAAGACGGTCGGAAAGATTCGGCAGACCGTTTATCGCGGTGTCAAACGGGTCGACCAACACTTCAAGTTGACGATGCTGGCGAGCAACCTGAGCCGGATGGCCCGAATAATGACGGTGGTTCCTCAAGGAGCCGCGCGATGAAGGGCGCACGCATGCAACCCGTAGCGCAACGGACCAGTCGGTCCGTTCACGGAGCCGGCATTCGGACAAGCCTTTCCGAAAATCAGTTGCCGATTGCATGCGGATTTCCTTTACTCAGTGCCCGGGTCGTCAAGGCGCTGAACTTTTCAACAGCCTGCTAGGCAGTAGCAGCGATATGTTGCGCCTGAACGATGACTGGGTCGCCCGCCATCTTTTCATCCATAGCGATCGCTGCCCTATCATTTCGCTTTCCCGCCGCCACCAAGAATCGCTACCCCAAGCAAGCTCTATCTTCGTCGGACAATAACAATCGCTGATGGTTTTGACCCGATCCGGTGAACAGTCTCATACCAGATACAAAGGACCCGGAAAACCACAAGATCATCAACGCATTTCTGGCAAACGCCGATGTACTGGCGCAGAACGTCGTATGTGGTGCGCCGGGCCATATACTGTCGCCCCGGGAGCCATGGGCATATCAATGGGCCTTAGAGTGCGGAAGATCCTCGTATACGATGAGGGGCTCGCGATAATATGTAAAGTTGTTCCGCCAACTTCATCATCACGGATGCAAAAATGGAACTGCGTCACCTGCGCTACTTCATTGCCGTGGCCGAAAGTCAAAGCTTCCGCGTGGCATCCGAACGAATTCACGTAACACAGCCAGCTATCACGCGCCAGATTCAGGACCTCGAGGCTGAAGTAGGGGTTCTGCTGTTTCAGCGTACGACGGCTGGCGTCGTGTTAACGCCAGCTGGTGAACTGTTCCTGCGCGAGGTACGGGTGGCACTTTCGGTTCTCACCGCCGCGACCCGCTCGGCCAAGCGGGTCGCCGCCGGCCTCGAAGGCAGCCTGCGCATCGGTTTTGTCGAAAATAGCGGTTGGGAAGGTCTTGTGCCCGACGTGTTCGCGCGTTATCAGGCACAGGCACAAGACATCCACCTGGAGTTGCTGCCGATGAATTCGCCCGAGCAGGTCGAATCGCTCGCAGCAGGTCGCCTGGATGGAGGATTCATCTACACTTTCGACGAACTCCCCACCGAAATCAGTACGATCCCTCTCATGCACAGGAGCGTTCTCCTTGCCGTCCCCAGGCAATGGGGCTGGCCGGACAATCGAACCGTGTGTGCAAACGAACTGAACGACAAACCGGTCATTGCCTTTCCCCGCTACACATACCCTGCTTACCACGACTATCTGATCCAGGCTTGCCGCGAGGCCGGGCTCACACTTAACGTCGTCCAGGAAGTCACCACCGAAGCAGCGATCCTGTCGCTCGTATCGGCCGGGATCGGCGCCGCCATCGTTAATGCCGGCAATCTTGGACGTCAGCCGGTGCGTGTGCAGCTTCTGGAACTGTCCGATCTGCCTCTTGTGATTCCGCTCGCGTTCGCTTACCCCAGGCAAAATCAGAACCCGGCTCTAGCGCGTTTCATTCTGATGCTGAAATCCCTGCATGCAGAAATGATTGACTGATCCAGTTCCACCATGTCCGCACCCTAGTCTCTCAATGGCTTCAGAGCGCGTCGCGGCAACGTCCCGATCACTTCGATCGCGATCAACTCCCCCTGCATCCCCGTGCCCTGAGCATCAGCACTTACTCGCGCCCGATCTGCCCCATGAGCCCGACGATCGCCCGTAACCGCCTACCGGCTGTGGCGATGCTTCATAAGCATCGCCTCGCACAGCAAACGGCATTGGAACGGATTATTTCGACTCGCCATCATTTTGGCGACACGGGCACAACACCGCTCACCATCTTCCATTCAACGATCAGGGCAATCCTGCATGGACGCGCAAAAATCCCGCATCACGACGGACATCCAGTTTGACCAGGATGGCTTCCAGACCGGCACACTTCGCGTGCCGCATTCGGTGGACCGCTCGGCCTACGGCCATATCCCCATACCAATCGCAGTGGTAAAAAACGGTGACGGCCCTACCCTGCTGCTGACCGGCGGCAACCATGGCGACGAGTATGAGGGGCCGGTCGCATTGATGAAACTGCTGCAACATCTGCCGCAAACCACAATCAACGGACGCATCATCGTCGTTCCGGGGTTGAACTTCCCGGCGTTTCTCGCGGGCAAGCGCACGTCGCCGATCGACCATGCAAACATGAACCGTGTCTTTCCTGGCAAGCGTGATGGCACGATCACAGAACTCATCGCCCACTACGTTGACACGGAACTGTTTCCGCGCGCCGACATCATCTTCGACATCCACTCGGGCGGGCAGTCATTTAACCATATCCCGACGCTGTTGATCTACCCGCCGCGCGACGTGGTTAAGCGCGCTGACTACCTGCGCCTCGTCAGATCGTTCGCAGCACCACATGCCATGGTGATGGATCTGCTGGGAGAAGACCGTACCTATGGTGCTGCCGTAGAACGCCGGGGCAAGCTTTTCCTGTGCGGTGAGTTCGGCGGCTATGGCACCTGCAACCCGGACGGTCTGGCGATCGTCGAGGAAGGGCTTGCCCGACTGCTCAGGACGCTACGCATCGTTCCCGATGAAGCAGCACCAGATCCCCGCTTCGACACCCGGTATCTGCAGGTAGAAGGACAAAAGCACTACGTCTTCTCACCAGTGACTGGAGTATTCGAACCCACGATCAAGCTCGGCGATCGTGTCACAAAGGGCCAGCTTGCCGGTCGGGTATTCAACCCGCACACGCCATGGGCTGCACCGCTCGAACTGAATTTTACTGGCGACGGTATTGCTGTGTGTATCCGTTCGTTCGCAGGCGTTGAACCCGGCGACTGCGTGGTACTCCTAGCGTCCGATACGGCGCTCGACTGAACCAGGAAAAAGCGATGTTAGCCCCAATCTCATCGAGTTCGCAGCAATGCCTGGGCGACGTATACCACAAGGTGTCGTTGCGGCTACTGCCATTCCTCACATTGTGCTACATGTTGGCGTTTCTGGACCGCATCAACATCGGCTTTGCCAAGCTCCAGATGCAGAGCGACCTCGGATTGTCCGATGCGGTCTACGGGATTGGCGCAGGCATCTTCTTCATTGGCTACATATTGTTCGAGATTCCCAGCAACCTGCTCCTACCCCGTGTGGGGGCCCGGCGAACCATCGCGAGGATCATGGTGCTCTGGGGCCTCATATCCACGGCCATGATGTTCGTCCACGACGCCCGATCGTTCTATGCACTGCGCTTCCTGCTCGGCGTATTTGAGGCCGGGTTCGCTCCCGGCATGATCCTGTACCTCACGTATTGGTATCCTCCGGCTCGAATGGCCCGAACCATGGCTATCGTGATGGCTGCTGGCCCAATCGGCGGTCTTGTCGGCGGCCCGCTGTCGAGTTGGGCGATAACCGCACTCGCCGGCATACATGGTCTCTCAGGCTGGCAATGGATGTTCGTTGTGGAGGGCGTGCCCTGTTCGGTCCTGGGCGTAGTGTCGTGGTATTTTCTTTCTGACCGGATCGATGAAGCTAAATGGCTGTCCTCCGCGGAGAAAGCAGCGCTCAACCGGGAACTGATTGCCTCGCCCGATGCGCCTGACGCACATCGCGCCTTGCTCAAGGCTGTGGTCGATCTGCGTGTGCTCGGCATTGCTTGCAGCAACTTCTGCGTAATCTGTGGCATCTACACCGTAAGCTTCTGGCTGCCAACGATCATCAGGGCTGCAGGTATCTCCAGCACGCCAGAAATCGGCATGTGGTCGGCGGTCCCGTACATCGCATCCCTCGTCGCCATGTACGTAATCTCCCGCAGTTCGGATCGATGGGGGGAACGACGTATGCACAGTGCAGCATGCAGTGTCGTCGGTGCCGTTACGTTATTGGCCGCCACGACGCACTCCAGCAGTCTTGCGCTCTTGCTCGGCTCGATTACCGTCGCGACGGCAATGATGTGGGCGTCATACACTGTGCTGTGGGCCATACCAGGAGACTACCTGAAGGGAGCCTCTGCGCCGGGCGGGATCGCATTCATCAATGTAGTCGGCGTGCTCGGCGGCTTCTTCAGTCCGGTCATCATCGGGACCGTGAAATCGGCGACAGGGAGTATGCAGGCCGGCATGATCGTGATGGTGGTACTGCTCGTCATTGGAGCCATCGTCATGCTTGCCAATCGACTGCCCCATCCTTGACGGGTAATCGACAGATACGAAGCTGCATAAAACGCCTGTATTGCCGTAGCACACGCGCTTACAAGGCATTACCCGCCTGGCTAGACAGTATTGGCATATTCCGGCAACGTCTGCAATAGTATAAGTCGTACTGGTGACGACAGGCAGTACAGGTTCCCTGCGACAGCTACCCCAATCGTCAGCCAGCGGGCGCCATGCACCGCGCGAGCCGTGTTCCAGACCGCCCGGCAAACCGTTCCTCCGCGTCAGATCATGAACGAAACATCTCCCATCTATCGCGTCGGCGATGCAACAGTCACGAAGGTCACTGAACAACAGTTTTCGCTGAAGACCACAGTACTTTTTCCTGAGTTCGATCCCGCCGTGATCGACGAGCAGCGAGCATGGCTTGTCAGTGATCACCTCGACGCAGGCGAAGAAAATTTCATCCTGAGCATCCATACCTGGGTGATGCGTCAAGGCGGCCGAACCATCCTCGTCGACACGGCGAGCGGAAACGGCAAAGTCCGTCCATTCAGCCCGATCTTTCACCAGTTAAACACGCCCTATCTTAAACGCCTGGCAGACTCTGGGGTGAAACCCGAGGAGGTCGATCTGGTCCTGCTCACACACCTGCACGTCGATCACGTAGGCTGGAATACCCATCTGCAGAATGATAAATGGGTTCCGACGTTTCCCAATGCGCGCTATGTGCTACCTACGGTCGAGCGGGAGTTCTTCGATACGCCTGCTGGAAATAAGCGCCGCATGGTGTTCGAGGACAGCGTCCTTCCCGTGATCCAGGCCGGGCTGACTGACGAAATCGGTCCCGCAGGCGGAGAATACCTACCCGGAATCCGTTTTCAGCCTACGCCCGGCCATAGCGCGGGGCACATGTCGATTGAAATCGAGTCGGCCGGCGAACGTGCGCTCTTTACCGGCGATGTCTGGCACCACCCTGTCCAGGCGTACCGTCCGGACTGGAGTTCGGTGTTTTGCGCCGATCCGGGTGAGGCCACCCGTTCGCGCCGCTGGGTGCTCGAATACGCTGCACGAACTGGCATATCAGTCTTCACGCCACACTTCGCAGGAAGTTCTGCAGGCCGTGTGAAAACTGACGGCCACCGTTTCTCGTGGCAGTTCGGTTTCTGATCCCATCGTCGGCCGCACCCGGCGAATCATGTGCGAATGGGCGTCGGCACGCTGGCCCCGAGACTGACCACGTCGGGTAGTCATACATCCGAGGAAGCCGGCGTGTGCAACGGGATACCCACCCATACCCTGCTCGCACTCAGTTCCGCCATTAGCTCGCGGATGGCCCTGCGTATCGCCAGCGCGTCCGATCTGATGGACAACGCATTCGACCCGTACAAGCTCGCAGGCCTGTCAATTCACGAAAAGATCGAGGTCACCGCTCACCGACTTCTTGCGCATTGCCTTCTACCTCTCCGCGGCACAGTCCACCGCATACATCCAGGAACAACCGACGCCCTTTCTATTCCCTATTCAGGAATTTTTAATACCAAACGGTTTCGATCATTTTACCGTTGAAGCGACCATCCTTCGCTTCAGGCATAAGGCGCCGCGATACAGATCGAAGGATAAACGGCAGCACGTCCGTTTATACCCCTTCGCACAGTTCATCGGTCAGTTTCCCCAACGCTCACCGTGCTATGTGGGAACGAGGCTCATCCGGTATTTCTCAGGCCAGCAGATATGCCATTGATCGTCAAATGATTTCCCCGTCGCACGCGCTCGCTTTCGTCTCCCAACCGGTAACGGCGAATCAGTTCGACCTGCAGGTGATTGAGCGGATCGAGGTACGGGAAGCGGTTCTTGATCGAGCGCGCGAGCAGCGGGTTGTCCGCGAGGCGCCCCGCGTGGCCGGTGATCTCGTCGAGCACGCGTGTCGTGCGCTCCCACTCGGCGACGATCCGCTCGAACACGTGCTTGCGCAGCTTCTTGTCCGACACGAGCTGCGCGTAGCGCGACGCGACCGCGAGATCGGTCTTCGCGAGCGTCATGTCCATGTTCGACAGCAGGTTCGAGAAGAACGGCCAGGTCTTGTGCATCTTCTTCAGCAGCGTGACGCGCCGCGCGCGCTCGGCCGCGCTGCCCGCTTCGTCCAGATACGCGGTGACCGCGCTGCCGAAACCGTACCAGCCCGTGAGCAGCAGCCGGCACTGGCCCCACGAGAAGCCCCACGGAATCGCGCGCAGATCCTCGATCTTCCGGTGCTTCGGGTCATGCAGCTTGCGCGACGCCGGCCGGCTGCCGATGTTGAGCTCGGCGATCTCGGTGATCGGCGTCGACGTGAAGAAGTACTCGGTGAAACCGGGTGTTTCGTAGACGAGCGACCGGTACGCGGCGAGCGCCGTGTCGGACAGATGCTGCATCGTCTCCTCGAATGCCGATAGTTGCGCCGGCGCGTTGCGGTGCGGCAGCAACGACGCTTCGAGCGTCGCCGCGATCACGGTTTCGAGGTTGCGGCGGCCGATCTCCGGGTTGCCGAACTTGCTCGCGATCACCTCGCCCTGCTCGGTGAGCCGGATCTGGCCGTCGACGGTGCCGGGCGGCTGCGACAGGATCGCCTGGTAGGTCGGGCCGCCGCCGCGGCCGACCGTGCCGCCGCGGCCGTGAAAGAGCCGCAGCGTGATGCCGCGCTCGTTGAAGAGCGACACGAGCGCGAGTTCGGCGCGGTACAGCTCCCAGTTCGACGTGAGGAAGCCGCCGTCCTTGTTGCTGTCCGAGTAGCCGAGCATCACTTCCTGCTCGTTGCCCTGGTGCTCGATCAATGAGTCGATGCCGGGCAGCGCGAGCAGGTCGCGCATGATGTGCGGCGCGTTGCGCAGGTCGGGAATCGTCTCGAAGAGCGGAATCACCATCAGGCCGGCCTTCGCCGGGTCGTCCGCGTGGCCGAGGCGGCCCGTGAGCAGGCCCGTTTCCTTTTGCAGCAGCATGACCTCGAGCAGGTCGGACACTGTTTCGGTATGCGAGATGATGTAGTTGCGCACCGAGCGGTCGCCGAATTTCTCGCGTGTCGCGCGCGCCATTTCGAGCACGCCGAGCTCGCTTTGCACGAGCGCCGAGTAGTCGAGGTACGGGGAACGCAACAGGCGCGGTTCGGCCAGCTGCGCGAGCAGCGCGATCAGCTTGTCGTCCTCGGAGAGCGCCGCGTAATCGGCCTCGACGCCCGCGCGCGCGAAGAGTTCGGCGACCACCGCCTCGTGGACGTCCGAGCTCTGGCGCAGGTCGATGCTCGCCAGATGGAAGCCGAATACGTCGACCGCGCGCAACAGCGGCGCCAGACGCGGTATCGCGAGCGATGCGCCGTAGTGCGCGGCGAGCGAGTCCATCAGCACGTGCAGGTCGCGCGAGAATTCGGACGCGTCCGCATAGGGCTGCGCGCGCACCGGCTGCGCGCCGCGTCCGGCGCTGCGCACGCGGACGACGCCTTCGCCGAGGCGCACGCGCGCGCTCGCCGCGAGCCGCGTATACATGCCGATCAGCGCGCGGCGGTACGGCTCGTCGACGCGATGCGGCGACGGGTCCGGCGACGCCGCCGCGAGCGCCTTCAGCTCGTCGCTCGCGCCCGCCAGCAGGTTCGATACCGACAGCTCGGCGCCGAGCCGGTGCACGTCTTCGAGGTAATGCTCGAAGATCACCGTCGCCTGACGCTCGCTGGCGTGCTCGAGCGTTTCGGCGGTCACGTTCGGATTGCCGTCGCGGTCGCCGCCGATCCAGCTGCCCATTTGCAGGAATGCCGGCAGTCGCGCGGCAAGGCCGTGCTCCTTCAGCGCGGTCTCGATCTCGCCGTACAGCGCGGGAATCTCGGTGAGGAACGTCGCGTGGTAGAACGACAGCGCGTTCTCGATCTCGTCGGCGACGGTGAGGCGCGCGTCGCGCAGCATCCGCGTCTGCCACAGCGACGTGACGCGCGCGCGCAGCAGCGCCTCGTTGCGCTCGCGTTCGCGTTGCGTGAGCGGCTGGTCGCGCTCGGCAAGGAGCCGCGCGATGTCGTGCTGCGCGTCCAGGATGCTCTTTCGCTGCACCTCGGTCGGGTGCGCGGTCAGTACCGGCACGATCAGCGCGTCGTTGAAAAACTGCTGGAGCACCGGCGTCGCGGCCGCGCCGGCTTCGACGAGCCGTTCGAGCGAATGCGCGATGGTGCCCGGCTGCGGAGCCGAGCCCGCCAGATCGTGAATCCGGTGGCGGCGGTTGCGGTGGCGGTCTTCGGCGATGTTCGCCAGATGCGAGAAGTAGCTGAACGCGCGCACGACGCTCACCGTCTGGTCCGGCGACAGCGCGCGCAACCGCTTCTCCAGCGCGAGCGCCGCGGTGTTGTCCTCTTCGCGGCGAAAGCGCACGGCAGTCTGCCGGATCGTCTCGACGACCTCGAACACCGCGTCGCCTTCCTGCTCGCGCACCACGTCGCCGAGCAGGCGGCCCAGGAAGCGGATGTCCTCGAAGAGCGGACGGTCCTTGTCGTCGAACGCTTTTTCCCGATATGGCCCGGATCCGCTTTCGTGGCTGCCGATCATGTGATACCTCCAATGCATGAAGCCAGCTACGTCCGGCCGCCAACTCGGCATTCTCCATATCCCGGGGGGAACCACGCCCGTAAATGATCATCCAGCACGTTTCGCAAAAGTTGCAGCTTCCCGGTAAAAAAATGGCCGGCACCGGGAACGACGACAACAGGTATCTCCTGTGGCCGAAGCCATTCAAAGACATTTGCAAGCGGCACGACCTCGTCGCGCTCACCGTGGATTACGAGTGCACTCTCCGGAACTCCCGGTGTCTCGTATTGCCGGCCCGCCGGTATTTTTCCATATGGCAACCCTGCAAGAATCATCTGCACTGGCTGCCCGCCTTCTTCCAGAAGGCGACGGCCAACCATCGTCTGAACGAACGCTCCGAATGAAAAGCCCGCGAGAATCAATGGCAAGCCATCGTAATCCGCCATCGCCTGCCGCGCTATCGCCTGAATGTCGTCAGCTTCTCCGCGCCCACCATCATGCAGGCCCGCTGTTCCCCCCACACCACGGAAATTCGGACGTAACGCTACCAGACCGTGAGCGAGGCAGACCTGAGCAATTGTATAAGGGACTTTATGCTCCGCCGTGCCGCCGAGCAGCGGATGAGGGTGCGTCACGATCGCCACACCTCGTACGCGGCCGTCCGGTAGCTCTCGTATTATCTCGACGGGTCCTGCCGGGCCGTTGAAATAAATCTGATTCCGGGTTGACAATATACCTCCTGCTGCGGCCACGGCATGCCTCGCAGAAGGAAGCTGGGCCGGTGCTTCCCCGCGAAGTCTGCCATTCAAACCGCGCCAGCGTCGCGCATCGCGCGAATCTGGCCGTCGTCATAGCCCAGTTCGCACAGGATCGAGTCGGTGTGCTCGCCGAGCGCGGGCACGGGATCCATACGCGGCTTGTCCTCGGGTGTGAGTCCAGGAGGATACAGCGCCGGAATCTCACCCGCCGACGTAGCCACCCTGGTCCACCTGCTGCGAGCGGCAAGTTGTTCGTGCGCCCACACCGCCTGCATGTCATTCATACGGGCGTTCGCAATGCCAGCCTCGTCTATCCGGCCTATGACGTCACCCGTCGTGAGAGACGAAAACGTTCCGGTAATCAGTTGCGCAAGCTCCTCCCGGTGCTCGACTCGCCGGCTGTTCGAATTGAACCGCTCGTCATCGGCCAATTCGGGCCGGCAAATCACAGCTTCACAGAAAATCTTCCACTCACGCTCGTTCTGCAGGCCGAGCATCACCGTCTTTCCGTCGCCAATCTTGAACGGTCCGTAGGGATAGATCGTCGCGTGTGCAGCGCCGGCACGCTTTGGCGGCGCCTGCCCATCGATCGCATAGTACAGCGGATAGCTCATCCACTCGACCATGCTTTCCAGCATCGAGATGTCGATGCGACGGCCGAGTCCGGTACGCCCTCGCTCGATAAGCGCCGCAAGAATGTTCGAGTAGCCGTACACCCCCGCCGCGATATCAGCGATAGAACAGCCCGCCTTGGCCGGCTCACTCTCGGAACCCGTGATAGAAAGAAAACCGGACTCGCTCTGGATCAACAGGTCGTAAGCCTTCTTGTCGCGGAAAGGACCGTCGAGACCATAACCGGATATGTCACAGACAATCAGCTTCGGATGGCGTCCGTGCAACGTCTGATAGTCGAGCCCGAGCCGCTGCGTGGCGCCTGGTGCGAGATTCTGTACGAATACGTCGGCATCGGCGAGCAGCCTGTGCACGATCTCAAGCGCAGCGGGCTGCTTGACATCGAGTGTGATGCTTTCCTTGGAGCGATTAGTCCAGACAAAGTGGGAAGCGAGCCCCGAGACGCGTTCGTCATAGTTGCGCGCGAAGTCGCCGGTGCCCGGCCGCTCCACCTTGATGACCCGTGCGCCCAGATCGGCAAGCTGGCGCGTGCAAAAAGGGGCAGCGATTGCGTGTTCAAACGTGACGACTTTGATTCCGTCAAGCGGGCGCATGATCGACTCTCCTCTCAGAACGAACGTGGCAGGCCGAGGATGTGCTCGGCCACGTACGACAGGATCAGATTCGTCGAAATGGGGGCAACCTGATAAAGGCGTGTCTCCCGAAACTTTCTCTCGACGTCATACTCGCAGGCAAAGCCGAAGCCACCGTGAAACTGCAGGCATGCATTCGCGGCTTCCCACGACGCATCGGCCGCAAGCAGCTTCGCCATGTTCGCCTGTGCACCGCACGGCTGGTGTGCGTCAAACCGGCGGGCCGCCTCAAAGCGCATAAGACTGGCTGCCTCGATGTTGATATACGCGCCCGCGATCGGGAACTGCACCCCCTGATTCTGGCCTATCGGTCGACCGAAAACGACGCGATCCTTCACATACTGCGCAACCTTTTCGATAAACCAGTACCCATCGCCGATGCATTCGGCAGCGATCAACGTACGCTCGGCATTGAGGCCATCGAGGATGTACTTGAATCCCTTACCTTCTTCGCCGATCAGGTTTTCTACCGGAATTTCGAGGTTGTCAAAGAAGAGTTCGTTGGTCTCGTGATTGACCATGTTCGGAATCGGACGCACGATCATGCCATTGCCAATCGCCTCATGAAGATCAACGATAAAGATCGACATGCCTTCGCTTTTCTTCTTCACGTCAGCAAGCGGCGTGGTGCGGGCGAGCAGGATCATAAGATCAGAGTGCTGCACGCGCGAGATCCACACCTTCTGGCCGTTCACCACGTAGCGATCGCCTTTACGTTCAGCCGTTGTCTTGATTTTCGTGGTGTCCGTACCCGTCGTCGGTTCCGTCACCCCCATCGACTGAAGACGGAGTTCGCCCGACGCAATTTTCGGCAAATAGCGCGTCTTCTGTTCCTGCGAGCCGTGACGCAGCAGTGTGCCCATGTTGTACATCTGGCCATGGCAAGCCCCCGAGTTGCCGCCACTGCGATTGATCTCCTCCATGATCACCGACGCTTCAGTGAGCCCAAGCCCCGAGCCACCGTACTCTTGCGGAATCAGCGCGGCAAGCCAGCCCGCTTTGGTCAGCGCATCGACAAATGCTTCGGGATAGCCGCGCTCCTCGTCGACCTTGCGGAAATATTCGGCGGAAAACTGACTGCAGAGGTCTCGCACCGCTTCGCGGATATCCTGATACGGATCGGCGGCTTCGTTCGCTACGGTATTCATCGAATCAATTCCGGTCTGGAAAGAATTAGGACTTGGAAAGGCCACTTGCGTGGCTCACGCGAGCGTCGCGCGAGCCGACATCGTGAGCCATCCCTCATGATCGCTAGCCCACAGATCGACAAAGCGACCGTCTTCTGCGAGCCGCCCTGAGACAATGAACGGACGACCGAGGAAGGTTGGGCGTATTGCCTTGTACGCATATTCGCGGACGACGGCGGACGGCAGAAAGCGCGGAATCAGATCCACCAGCAAGGTGGAGATCAGCGGGCCGTGCACGACCAGGTCGGGATAGCCTTCTACATCGCGGGCATAGCTGCGATCGTAATGGATGCGATGCCCGTTAAAGGTCAACGCCGAGTAGCGAAACAACAGAACTTCATCAGGCGTGATTTCGCGTCGCCATTGAGCACCTTCCGGCGCGCGCGCGGGAACAGGTTGCGGCGAGCTTGGCTGGGCGGGCTCTCGATAGACGATGTCCTGCTCTTCCCGAATTACCACCACGCCCGCGGTCTCGATCCGATGCTCGACCGTCACGAAAGCGAGCCGGCCGCTGCGACCCGACTTGCGTTCGACGGACAATACCTGCGAGACACGACTGGCCGTCCTCCCGATAAGCAACGGCGCGTTGAAGGACAGCCGACCACCTGCCGCCATGCGGCGCGGCAAGCCGAGATCGGGCAGGAAGTCTCCTCTTTTCGGATGACCATCGGCACCAAGTTCCGCTTGGGGAGCGACCGACCAGAAGTATAGCCAATGCCAGATCGGGGGAAGCGCGTCGCCAATGCGCAGCGTATCGCTGCGATCAAGCATTGCTGCAAGTGCCACCGCTGGCGCAGCGGCAATGACATCGGTGACGGTCTGGATCAGCTGACGTGGTTGATCGGTCGGTGCGGAACTCATCGCTGTCTCCTAGACTGGGGCAACCAGTGAATTCGAATAGGAATGCAGCGACTCTATTTGAACAGGCGGCAGACGGGAAATACCAATTGAATTTGCCCGTCATAGAGATATCCTATAGCCGTCTCACCAACCCCGGACCGACAGCATCATGGACATTCGGCAGCTTCGCTATTTCGTCAATATCGTCGATTACGGCAGTCTCGGAAAGGCAGCCGAAAAATTGTATGTAGCCCAGCCGTCCCTGAGCCAGCAGATTTCAAAACTCGAAGGTGATCTGGGTGTGGCCCTGCTCGTAAGAAGCTCGCAGGGCGTCAAACCGACAGCAGCTGGGCAAGCGATGTATCGTCACGCGCGGCAGGTCCTGCACCAGATGGAACAGCTGCGACAAGAGGTTTGCGAAGGTGTGGGAGCGGAATCCGGAACCGTGGCAGTAGGTCTGCCGACGACAATGACGTCAATTCTCGCCATGCCACTGTTCGAGCGAATAAGAGCAAGCTACCCCGGCATCCGGCTGCAGTTCTTCGAAAGCATGAGTGGCTATCTCAACGAGTTGCTTGCCAACGGTCGCCTCGATCTGGCAATCCTGTTCCGCGATTCGAATACGCCTGGCATTTCTGCAATGCCCCTGTTCGACGAAGAACTGTATCTGATGGGAGACCCGGGCACCGGCGTGTCCGCCCGTGCTCGCACCTGTGAATTTGCGGCCCTGGCAGGCGTTCCGATGGTGGCGCCTGGTGTATCGAATGGATTGCGCCTGCTGCTGGAACGCAGCTTCGCCCGAGAACAGGTGCCGTTGCATATCGTTGCCGATATCGATTCGTTGCCCATGCTGCTGTCTATCGCCCAGTCGGGAGCAGCATGCACAATTCTCCCGCCGTCGTCCTTGGCGTCGCGGGAAGTCACAAATCGACCAAAGACGCGCCGGATTGTCGGCCCCACCATTAACCGCCCTGCGAGCCTATGCTGGCCAAACGCCCTGCCCGTCAGTTCAGCTACGCTCGCGGTACGCAAGGCGATCTGCGAGTTGATTAGGGAACTCAGCGCAAGCGGCGCATGGACAGGGATTACGCTGCGTGCGTCGGCGGCCGCAGCGACATGATCGATCCTCAATGCACCACGGCAAGGCACCAATCGGTACGGTCGAGACTCAGACTCGCCCGTCAAAATGTTTCGGGTTGACGAGGATGTCCGCCGCAAGCCGCCCACTTTCCACCTCCCCGATCAGAAACTCCGCCAAAGCGACGCATACCGCCTTCGAAGCCGTCGACTGATGAGTGGTCGTCGATCTTGCCAGCGCCAGCTTCCGAAACATGTCCGGAACCAGGCGAGTCACCGAAACCTTCCCCGCTTCTATTTCCGACCGCACACTGTTCAACGGCAGGATAGTCGAACCATGTCCCGCAATCACGAGATCGCGCAAGACCGGGAAAGAATCCGCCTCGATCGCGACATCAAGCACCGCCCCCCGAGCATCAGCCTGCCGGTCGACCATCATGCGGATTCCGTGACGAAGACTCGGCAAAACCAGGCGCTCACCTGCCAGTCTGGCGAATTCAAACGGTATTTCCATAGAAAATCGCCTATACCCCGCGCCAACCAGAACGAGTTCATCCTTGAGCAACGGCTGGACGCTGAGGCTATGGTGATGAATCGGATCGAAAAGCAGCGCCACTTCGACTTCCTCACGATGTAGCCAGTCCAGCAGATATCCGCTAAAGCCAATTGCAAACTTCAGCCGAATATTAGGAAATTTCCTTGAAATCAGGTTAATGAGTGGGACAATTGCCATGTCCGCCACCAACGGCGTCAGGCCCAGAATCACGGTCCCGCCCGGATCCTGACGAGTCTCAGACACGTCCCTTGCAATGGCATCCAACTCCCGGAAGCCGGCAGCGGCTCGCGACGCAATACGCCGCGCAATGTCATTTGGCGTCATGCCCCTGCCGTGACGGGCGAACAGGACGACCCCGAGTTGTTCTTCCAGCAGCCGGATCTGCCGGCTCACGGCAGGCTGGGTGAGCCCCAGCCGGTCTGCTGCCTTGCTCAGGGTACCCGTTTCGATAACCGCGAGGAGCGCTCTCAGATAAGACAGTTCCATATTTGCGTACACAGGCGAACAGCGCGATAGCCTTCGCCTGTTCAACAAATCGAACATTTCGCATGAGCGCCGGCGGATTTCGCTGACGCCGTTAACCGGCGCTTGGTCCGCGGCGCGCATCGAGGCGGCGCATCGAGGCGGGATGCCATGACGGGACCATGATACCTGCTCTCCCGCGATTTCTCACCTGTGAACGTCGGCGCTCGCGCCTGCGCCGTAATGGACTTGCGTCACCTCGGCTTCTGTTTCCCCAGAGCGAGACATATCAGCGTGTCATCGATTTCACTCGACAGACCCACCACTTAATCCGAGCCGGTTGCAACGGCTCGGCGGATACCGACAGGAAGGGATAGTGACTACAGCGAATGAAATATCACCAGACATACTGCCGCCATGCTGGAGCGCATTCATGCCCTCCAGCATGGCGTGAGTCCAACGATGCCGCTAGTGTCCCGTTCCGCTGATTCGCGAACAAAGCCTGTGTAGCTTTTCAAGGATGGAGTCGGCGGATGCGGTCCAGACGAATGGCTTGCAGTTTTCGTTGTAGTGAGAAACGAATTGATCGATACGCTTGATCAGTTGTTTGAC
>NZ_PNEO01000007.1 GCF_002870125.1 Burkholderia sp. WAC0059 | reverse complement strand
CCGGGCCTCGCCGCGCCGGCGCGCCGGACGCCCGGACGGCGCGCGAAAGCGCCGGCGCCGGGCCGCAGCCCGCGGCGCGTCCGGCCTCGCCGCGCGGCGCGCAGCAGCCGTCCGGGCGACGCCCCGTCGAACCCAATCCCGTTCCGCCCGTCACCTTCCCCGAAGCGCTGCCCGTCTCGGGCCGGCGCGACGAGATCGCGCGCGCGATTCGCGACCACCAGGTCGTCATCGTCAGCGGCGAAACGGGCTCGGGCAAGACGACCCAACTGCCGAAAATCTGTCTCTCGCTCGGCCGCGGTCTCGGCGCGGGCGGCGGCGGCCTGATCGGCCATACGCAGCCGCGCCGGATCGCCGCGTCGGCGACCGCGCGGCGCATCGCCGAGGAACTCGGCACGCCGTTCGGCGAGGTGGTCGGCTACAAGGTGCGCTTCACCGACAACCTTTCGCCGGGCGCTTCGGTCAAGCTGATGACGGACGGCATTCTGCTTGCCGAAACGCAGACCGACCCGCTCCTGACGGCCTACGACACGCTCATCATCGACGAGGCCCACGAGCGCAGCCTGAACATCGACTTCCTGCTCGGCTACCTGAAGGAGATCCTGCGCAAGCGTCCCGACCTCAAGCTGATCGTCACGTCGGCGACCATCGACGCGGAGCGCTTCGCGCGCCACTTCGGCAGCGAGGCGAAGCCCGCGCCCGTCATCGAGGTCAGCGGGCGGCTCTACCCCGTGGAGCTCCGCTACCGGCCCGTGGCCGAGGACAGCCCGGCCGTGAAGGCGGCGCAGGGCACGACCGGGCGCGAGCGCGGCCGGCCGGGCCGGGACGCGGGCCGCGACCGCGACCTGATGGACGCGATCGTCGACGCGGTCGACGAGCTGTGCCGCGCGGGTCCGGGCGACGTGCTCGTGTTCCTGCCCGGCGAGCGCGAGATTCGCGACGCGGCCGAGGCGCTGCGCAAGCACCATCCGCCGCACACCGAGATCCTGCCGCTCTTCGCGCGGCTCTCGGCGCAGGAGCAGGAGCGCGTGTTCCGGGCGTCGAACGCGCGGCGCATCGTGCTCGCGACCAACGTCGCGGAGACCTCGCTGACGGTGCCCGGCATCCGCTACGTGGTCGATACGGGGCTCGCGCGCGTGAAGCGCTACTCGTACCGCAACAAGGTCGAGCAACTGCAGATCGAGGCGATCTCGCAGGCGGCGGCGAACCAGCGCGCGGGCCGGTGCGGCCGCGTGGCCGACGGTATCTGCATCCGTCTTTACGAGGAGTCGGATTTCGCGGCCAGGCCGCGCTTCTCCGATCCGGAAATCCTGCGCTCGTCGCTGGCGGCCGTGATCCTGCGGATGAAGTCGCTGCATCTGTCCGCGATCGAGACGTTCCCGTTCATCGAGCCGCCGCCGGGCCGCGCCGTTGCGGACGGCTACCAGTTGCTCAACGAGCTTGGCGCCGTCGACGACGACAACGCGCTCACGCCGCTCGGCCGCGAGCTGGCGCGGCTGCCGCTCGATCCGCGGGTCGGCCGGATGATTCTCGGCGCGCGCGACGAGCAGGCGCTGCGCGAGGTGCTCGTCATCGCGAGCGCGTTGTCGGTGCAGGACCCGCGCGAGCGGCCGCTCGAAGCCCAGGAGCAGGCCGACCAGGCGCACCGGCGCTTCGCCGACGAGCGCTCGGAATTCCTGCAGTGGCCGAA
The DNA here is from genome assembly GCF_002870125.1 of Burkholderia sp. WAC0059. Lineage (GTDB taxonomy): Bacteria > Pseudomonadota > Gammaproteobacteria > Burkholderiales > Burkholderiaceae > Paraburkholderia. The sequence goes on along the minus strand of NZ_PNEO01000007.1, from coordinate 232,969 downwards.
GATCTGGGCGTGGTTCGAGGAGGCCGTCGAGCACAAGAAGTCGAACCGGCAGCTCGCCGACGCGTGCCGCGCGAACTTTCTCTCGCACGTGCGGCTGCGCGAATGGCGCGACGTCCACTCGCAACTGCTCACCGTCGTGCGCGAGCACGGCTGGCGCATCAACGAGTCCGACGCCACCTACGAGCAGATCCATCACGCGCTCCTGACCGGCCTGCTCGGCAACATCGGCCTGAAAGCCGCCGACGAGCCGCACTATCTCGGCGCGCGCGGCATCAAGTTCCACCTGTGGCCGGGCTCGGCGCTCGTGAAGAAGGCGGGGCGCTGGGTGGTCGCGGCCGAACTCGTCGAGACGAGCCGCCTCTACGCGCGCTGCATCGCGAAGATCGAGCCCGAGTGGCTCGAGAAGGTCGGCGCGCACCTGCTCCGGAAGTCGATTTCCGAGCCGCACTGGGAGAAGCGTACCGCGCAGGTCAGCGCGTACGAGCGGGCCGTGCTGTACGGCCTGACGGTTTACCAGCGCCGGCGCGTGAGCTTCGGCCGCCAGGACCCGGCGCGCGCGCGCGAACTCTTCATTCGCGGCGCGCTCGTGGAAGGCGAATTCGACACGAAGCTCGCGTTCTTCGCGCATAACCGCAAGCTGCTTGCCGAGATCGGGCAGCTCGAGCACAAGTCGCGCCGCCAGGACGTGCTGGTGGACGACGAGCTGATCTACGCGTTCTACGACGGGGCGGTGCCGCAGGGCATCCACACCGGCGCCGCGTTCGAGCGCTGGTATCGCGACGAGGTGAAGAAGAGCGGCCAGCCCGAGGACCGGCTGCGCCTGCTCTATCTCTCTCGCGACGACCTGATGCGCCACGAGGCCGCCGGCGTGACGACGGACCTGTTTCCGAAGCGCATGACGATGGCCGGCGTGCCGATGACGCTCGCCTACCACTTCGAGCCGGGCGCGCCGCGCGACGGCGTCACGCTCGCGGTGCCGCTCTATGCGCTGAACCAGATCGACGCGCGCCGGTGCGAATGGCTCGTGCCGGGCATGGTGAAGGAAAAGGCGCAGTTGCTGCTGAAGTCGCTGCCGCAGAAGCTTCGCCGCCACTGCGTGCCGCTGCCCGAATACGCGGCCGGCTTCGTCGAGCGCATGAGCGGCGAGCGTTTCGGCGCGCTCGCGCTGCTGGACGCGCTGATCGCCGACGTGCGCGCAGAAACGCAGGTCGCGCTGAAGACGTCGGACTTCAAGCTCGAGACGCTGCCCGCGCACCTGTTCATGAACTTCAAGGTGATCGACGAGCACGGGCGGCAGCTCGCGATGGGGCGCAACCTCGCGCAATTGCGCGCCGAGCTGGGCGCGCAGGCGCAGCAGCAGTTCCAGCGGCTGGCCGCGAGCGCGACGATGGCGCCGGGCGGCGCGGAGCCGGCCGCGGGCATGGGCGTGGCCGGGATGGCCGGCAGGGCGAGCGGTACAACAAGTGCCACGACGGCCGGCGACGGCGCCGACGACGGGCGCGGTTCATCGCGCGATACCCGCCGGGGCGGCGCGCCCCGGCCTGCGCAGCCGGACACGCCGACGCCCGGGGCCGCGCCGGCCACAGCGCTTTACGAGAACCTGACGACCTGGAATTTCGGCAAGCTGCCCGAATTGCTCGAAATCCGTCGCGGCGGCCAGACGCTGTTCGGTTATCCGGCGCTCGTCGACCGGACGTCGCATTGCGACGTCGAGGTTTTCGACGCGCCCGAGGAGGCCGCGCGCATCCATCGCATCGGGCTGCGCCGCCTGTTCGCGCTGCAGTTGCGCGAGCCGATCCGCTATCTGGAGAAGAATCTGCCGGGCCTGCGCGAGATGGCGATGCAGTTCATGGCCCGCGCGACCCAGGAGGAACTGCGCGATCAACTGATCGACCTTGCCCTCGACCGCGCGTGCCTGCAGGACCCGCTGCCCGACGACGACGCGAGCTTCCACGCGCGGCGCGACGAGGGCCGCGGCCGTCTCGCGCTGCTTGCGCAGGAAATCGCGCGGCTCGTCGGGCAGATCCTGGCCGAATACGCGGCGGTGACGAAGAAGCTGGCGCAGGCGAAGTCGTTCGCGCCGGCGGCGTCGGACATGCAGGCCCAGCTCGACGCGCTGCTCGGCAAGCGTTTCGTCGTCGAGACGCCTTACGCGCAGCTCACGCACTTTCCGCGTTACCTGAAGGGGATCGCACTGCGCATCGACAAGTTGCGCGCGGACCCGGCGCGCGACGCGCGGCAGTTCGCGGAATTCCAGCCGCTCGCGCAGCCGTATCAGCGCGTGCTTTCGCAGCGCGGCGGCGTGGCCGATCCGCGGCTCGGCGAATTCCGCTGGCTGCTCGAGGAGCTGCGCATCTCGCTCTTCGCCCAGGAATTGCGTACGCCGATGCCGGTCTCGGTCAAGCGGCTGCACAAGGTCTGGGAGTCGATGCAGCGGTAGGGGCCGGCGGCAGGGGCCGGCGCTCGCGGCCGCCGCCCTGACTTGCGCCGGCCGTTCCGTTGCCCTTCGGCGCCGTGGTTTATGCTTGCGGTTCCATCTATCCGGCCCGGCCGCTCCCGTTTGCCGTCTTCCGTTTTCGACCTGTCTGCATGAACGATCTGCTGCGTTCGTTTGGACGCGCGCTCTCCGGCGTGTTCCACCCCGTCATGCTGCTTCTGACCTTCGTGCCGTTCTTCGCGGCGACGCTGATCTGGGGCGGATTGCTCTACGTGTTCTGGCAGCCGCTCGTCAACGTGACGCGCGTCTGGCTCGAGCACTGGTCCTGGACCGTCATGCTCTACCGGTTGTTCGACTGGCTCGGGTTCGGCTCGCTGCGCGCCGTGGTGGCGCCGTTCGTCGTGATCGCGCTGGCGATTCCGCTCATCGTCATGACGGTGCTGCTCTTCATCGTCATGCTCTCGATGCCGCGCGTGATCCGCCATCTGTCGACGAAGCAGTTCGCCGCGCTGGAGAAGCGCCGCGGCGGTAGCTGGTACGGCAGCCTCGCGTACGCGCTCTGGACGGCGCTCGTCTGCCTCGCGCTGCTGACGCTCACGCTGCCGCTCTGGCTCGTGCCGCCGTTTTTCGCGCTGATTCCGCCGCTGCTCTGGGGCTGGCTGACCTACCGCGTGATGACCTACGACGCGCTGGCGCTCCACGCGAGCGCCGACGAACGGCGCGCGCTCGTGCGCGGACACCGGCTGCCGCTCCTCGCCATCGGCATCGCGAGCGGGTTGCTCGGGTCGCTGCCGACGGCGATCTGGGTGTCGTCGGCCTGGCTGGTATTGTTCTTCCCGGTGGTGACTGCGCTTACCATCTGGATTTACGCGTTCATTCTGGTGTTCACGGCGCTGTGGTTCGGCCACTATTGCCTGCGGGCGCTGCAGCGCATGCGCGCGCAGGAGCCGGGCGGCGGCCGCGGCATCGCGGCGTCGTCCTGAACCCCTTCTTTTTCTGACTATCGAGCGAGGCCGGCAATGGCACTGGGCGTCATCATCATCGGCGACGAGATTCTGTCGGGTCGCCGCAGCGACAAGCATCTGGCGAAGGTTATCGAACTGCTCGACGCGCGCGGCCTGTCGCTCGCCTGGGCGGAATACGTCGGCGACGATCCGGCGCGCATCACGGCGACGCTTGCGCGCACGTTCGCCTCGGACGACATCGTGTTCTCGACGGGCGGCATCGGCGCGACGCCGGACGATCACACGCGCCAGTGCGCGGCGGCGGCGCTCGGCGTGCCGCTCGCGCTGCATCCCGAGGCGGAGGCACTGATTCGCGAGCGCATCCGCGAGATGCACACGGGACCGGAGCCGGTCGACTACGAGTCGGCCGAGAACCTGCACCGCCTGAACATGGGCACGTTTCCCGCGGGCGCGTCGATCATCCCGAACGGCTACAACAAGATTCCGGGCTTCTCAGTGCGCGATCACCACTTCGTGCCGGGCTTTCCCGTCATGGCCTGGCCGATGATCGAGTGGGTGCTCGACACGAGGTACGCGCATCTGCACCACAGCGTCCCGCACGCGGAAAAGTCGCTGCTCGTGTTCGAGCTGCCCGAATCGACGCTCACGCCGCTCATGGAGCGCATCGAGCACGATTTCCCCGGCGTGCGCGTCTTCAGTCTGCCGAGCGTCGGCGATACGGAGCGCGGCGGCATCTACGCGCGGCGCCACATCGACCTCGGCGTGAAGGGCGAACCCGAGGCCGTGGCCACGGCGTTCGTGAGGCTGCGCGAGGGCGTGCATCTGCTCGGCGGCGAGATCGTCGAACTGCCCGAGGAGCCGGCGGCCCCCTCGGAGCGCGAGCGGCGCAGCGGCGGCCGTAGCGGTTTTTGACGGGGGTTGACGGGACGCACCGACGCATCGGGCGCCCGGCACGCCATCATCGGCCTGTCACATCGCGCGCCTACCGTGGCGAAGCACGGAGCGGCCCCTTGCGCGGGTCCGGTCGACGGCGTTCGCGCAAGGGCCGGAAATCAGGCCCCGATCCACGGCAGGCCGCGAAAACACCAGCCCGATACCGTCTTGCGATGTCCCCGACTGTCCTTCTCGCCTTCGAATCCTTCGAGCAGGTCGAACGCGCGCGCGTAGCCAGCTTTCGCGGCCTCGACGGCTGCCAGCTTCGAACGCGCGGCGCTGCGGCACAGGAACAGCACGGGCGCGTCGGCGGGCGCCGCCGCGCGCAGCTCGTCGAGGAACGCGGGGTTCGGCACGCCGCCCGGATAGCGGGTCCATTCCACGTGCGCATACTGGCCGTCGCCGACCACGGGGCGGCCGATCCAGTCGAGTTCGGCGCGCGTGCGCACGTCGATGAGCCGCGCCTGCGGATCGAGCTGCAGCAGCTCGAACGCCTCGGCGGGCAGTACCGCGCCCGCATAGGGCAACTGGTTTTCGTTGCGACGCTTTTCGGCTTCCCCGTACAACTGCTCGAGCGTGCTCATGACAGCGAATCTCCATCGACGTTGGACCAAACGACCATTCTAGCGCGCCGGACTCGCCCCGGGCGCCGGGCGCGGCGGCCGGGGCATGCCGCCGCCGGACGCCTGTCCAAGGCCGGATGCGCGTCTATGGTGCAAATTTATGGACATGCACCATAATGCGGTTTTCTAGCGGTGCGACCGCTGGATTTGCACGTCGATGGTGCGCGACGGGCGGTTCCGACTTTTTCAGGATGCTTGCGGTGCGGAGGGCCGTATCCGCAGGCACGTGAGCGGAGCGGGTTTGCGCCAAAGCGGCGCATGGATGGCATGAATTCTGCTTATCTATGCGCGATCAATTCGGCTGCGGCGTGCCGCGCCATGCAGTGGCAGCAGATGGGCCGGAGCAGGTCAACAGGGTTGGGTCGGCGGCAAGGTCCGCCGAGTACATTAATCAGGAGAAAAGGTTATGAGTAAATCCGTGGCCGACGTCATGAAGCTCGTCAAGGACGAGGACGTCAAGTTTGTCGATTTCCGTTTCACCGACACGCGCGGCAAGGAGCAACACGTTTCGGTGCCGGTGTCGGCCTTCGGCGAAGACAAATTCGAAAGCGGCCATGCGTTCGACGGTTCGTCCATTGCCGGCTGGAAGGGCATCGAAGCCTCGGACATGCTGCTCTCGCCGGATCCGGACACCGCATTCATCGACCCGTTCTACGAAGAATCGACGCTCGTGCTGACCTGCGACGTGATCGAGCCGTCGGACGGCAAGGGCTACGAGCGCGACCCGCGCTCGCTCGCGCGGCGCGCCGAAGCGTACCTGAAGAGCTCGGGCCTCGGCGACACCGCCTACTTCGGCCCGGAGCCGGAATTCTTCATTTTCGACTCGGTCCAGTGGAACACGGACATGTCGGGCTGCTTCGTGAAGATCGGTTCGGACGAAGCCCCGTGGTCGTCGGGCAAGGAATTCGAAGGCGGCAACCCGGGTCACCGCCCGGGCGTGAAGGGCGGCTACTTCCCGGTCGCGCCGGTCGATTCGTTCCAGGACATCCGCTCGGAAATGTGCCTGCTGCTCGAGCAGATCGGCATTCCGGTCGAAGTGCACCACCACGAAGTGGCGGGCCAGGGCCAGAACGAAATCGGCACCAAGTTTTCGACGCTGTTGCAACGCGCCGACTGGACGCAGCAACTGAAGTACATCGTCCATAACGTCGCGCATACGTACGGCAAGACGGCGACCTTCATGCCGAAGCCCGTCGTCGGCGACAACGGCTCGGGCATGCACGTCCACCAGTCGATCTGGAAGGACGGCCAGAACCTGTTCGCGGGCAATGGCTACGCCGGCCTGTCGGAATTCGCGCTGTTCTACATCGGCGGCATCATCAAGCACGCCCGCGCGCTGAACGCGATCACGAACCCGACGACGAACTCGTACAAGCGTCTCGTGCCGCACTTCGAAGCGCCGGTGAAGCTCGCCTACTCGGCGCGCAACCGCTCGGCCTCGATCCGCATTCCGCACGTGAGCAACCCGAAGGGCCGCCGCATCGAAACGCGCTTCCCGGACCCGATGGCGAATCCGTACCTGTGCTTCTCGGCCCTGATGATGGCGGGTCTCGACGGCGTGCAGAACAAGATCCACCCGGGCGAAGCCGCCGACAAGAACCTGTACGACCTGCCGCCGGAAGAGGATGCGAAGATCCCGACCGTCTGCGCGGGCCTCGACCAGGCGCTGGAGTCGCTCGACAAGGATCGCGAGTTCCTTACGCGCGGCGGCGTGTTCACGGACGGCATGATCGATGCGTACCTCGCGCTCAAGGAAGCCGAGCTGCAGCGCGTGCGCATGACCACGCATCCGGTCGAGTTCGAACTGTACTACTCGCTGTAATTGCAGCGATGGCGCTTCTCGCCCCGGCGGCGAAGCGCCTGCCCGACGTTCGCGATCGGTCACCAAGGGACGGCGGCGCCGTCCCTTTTTCGTTGGGCCGTCTCGCGCGCAGCGCAACGTCTGCTCGCGGCGCACGCCGGTCGCGCGCGAACCTGGACGTCATTTCCGGCGCGCCTTGCGGCAGCCGGTCTGGAACATGGTGCTCAAGAATCTGATCAAGGCAAGAAGGGGGCATGCGGAGCCCCTGTCGGACGACGCCCAGCTAGTCGGCTCGGGGCTGCTGCCGGGTTTCGAGGCGCTGCCGACGGCCGTGCTCGTGCTCGACAAGCGCACGCTGCGGGTGGCGTTCGCCAATCCGTCCGCGGAAGCGATGCTCGAGCTGTCGCGCCGGCAGCTCGCGCAGATGGTGTGGCACGACCTGTTCTCGAACCCCGACGAACTGATCGCGACGATCGCGTCGATCGCCGCGCACCGTTTCCACGCGACGCGGCTCGACGCCGTGCTCGAGCGCATGGCGCGCGAGCCGATGCACGTGCACGTCATCGTCGGCTTTCTCGAGGCGACGCCCGACTACGTGCTGCTCGAGCTGTTCGAGAACGAGCGGTACGTGCGCAGCGACCGCGAGGAGCGCATCCACGACCTGACGGCCGTGAACAAGCAACTGATCCGCAACCTCGCGCACGAGATCAAGAACCCGCTCGGCGGCATCCGCGGTGCGGCGCAACTGCTCGAATTCGAGCTCGGCGCGCTGCGGCGCGACGAACTGCGCGAGTACACCCAGGTCGTCATCAAGGAGTCCGACCGGCTGCAGACGCTCGTCGACCGGCTGCTCGAACCGCACCGGCACCCGCACATCGTCGGCGACGTGAACATCCACGAGGTCTGCGAGCGCGTGCGGGCCGTGATCCTCGCCGAGTTTCCGCGCGGGCTCACGGTCGAGCGCGACTACGACGTGAGCGTGCCGGACCTGCGCGGCGACAAGGAGCAACTAATCCAGGCCGTGCTCAACATTATGCGCAACGCGGCCCAGGCGCTGCGCGAGCGCATCGCGCAGGGCGACGCGCGCATCGAGATACGCACGCGGATCGCGCGCAAGATCACGATCGCGAAGCGTCTGTGCAAGCTGGCACTGGACTTGCGTATCGTCGACAACGGGCCCGGCATTCCGGAAGAGATTCGCGACCGCATCTTCTATCCGCTCGTCTCCGGACGCGAGGATGGCAGCGGTCTCGGCTTGACGCTCGCGCAGACGTTCGTCCAGCAGCACGACGGTTTGATCGAGGTGGAAAGCCGGCCCGGCCATACGGAGTTTCGGATCCGGCTGCCGCTCGACAACCAGGACCGCAACGCCCCCACGATTTCTGACCGATCTTTATGAAGCCGATCTGGATAGTAGACGACGACCAATCGATCCGCTGGGTGCTCGAAAAGGCCCTCGCACGCGAGAACTTCGCCACCCGCAGCTTCGCGAACGTGCGCGAGGCCGCGGGCGCGCTGGACCACGACAGCCCGCAGGTGCTCGTGTCCGACATCCGGATGCCGGGCGGCTCCGGGCTCGAGCTGCTGCAGACGGTGCGCGAGCGCGTGCCGGGGCTGCCCGTCATCATCATGACGGCGTTCTCCGACCTCGATAGCGCCGTGGCCGCGTTCCAGGGCGGCGCGTTCGAATATCTCGCCAAGCCGTTCGACGTCGACAAGGCGGTCGAGCTGATCCGCCGCGCCGTCGACGAGAGCGTGCGCGGCGAGCATCCGTGGGAGGAGCGCGTTGCCGAGGCGCCCGAGATGCTCGGCCAGGCGCCGGCCATGCAGGACATGTTTCGCGCGATCGGCCGGCTCTCGCATTCGGCGGCGACCGTGCTGATCACGGGCGAATCGGGCACCGGCAAGGAGCTCGTCGCGCGTGCGCTGCACCGGCATAGCCCGCGCGCGAACGGCCCGTTCATCGCCCTGAACACGGCGGCGATTCCGAAGGATCTGCTCGAGTCCGAGCTGTTCGGCCATGAGCGCGGCGCGTTCACGGGCGCGCAGGCCATGCGCCAGGGGCGCTTCGAGCAGGCCGAGAACGGTACGCTCTTCCTCGACGAAATCGGCGACATGCCGTTCGACCTGCAGACGCGCCTGTTGCGCGTGCTCTCGGACGGCCAGTTCTACCGCGTCGGCGGCCACAACCCGCTGCGCGCGAACGTGCGCGTGATCGCGGCCACGCACCAGAACCTCGAGACGCGCGTGCGCCAGGGGCTTTTCCGCGAGGACCTTTACCACCGGCTCAACGTGATTCGCCTGCGCCTGCCGGCGCTGCGCGAGCGCAGCGAGGACATTCCGCTTTTGACGCGGCACTTTCTGCAGAAGAGCGCGCGCGAGCTCGGCGTCGAGCCCAAGCGCGTGTCCGACGAGGCGCTGGTCTGGCTCTCGTCGCTGCCGTTTCCGGGCAACGTGCGGCAGCTCGAAAACCTCGCGAACTGGCTGACCGTGATGGCGCCCGCGCAGACCATCGAGATCAAGGACTTGCCGCCCGACCTCGTGCCGGCGCAGGGCAGCGGCGGCGTGGCCGAATCGTCGGCCGCCGGCGCGCCGCTGGCCGAGGCGGCGACGATGGGCGGTGCCGCCGCCGGGCTGGCGGGCGCCGTGGCCGCGCCGGCTGCGTCGGGCGCGGCCGTGGCGACGCCCGTGAGCGTCTGGGAAAGCGGGCTGCGCACCGAGGTGGCGCGGCTCCTGCGCGAAAACAGCGCCGACGTGATGGACGAGCTGTCGCGACGCTTCGAGGCGGCCGTCATCCGCGAGGCGCTCGACTTCACGCGCGGCCGCAAGGTCGAGGCCGCCGAGCGGCTCGGCATCGGACGCAACACCATCACGCGCAAGATCCAGGAGCTGAATCTGGAGTGACGCGCGCGGCTCGCGCGATGGGCACGATATGCCCGTGCCTCGGGCGCGAACGCCGGCCGGTTGCGCTTTGCGCGAAAGACGATGCGGGAACGAGCCTGCCGCGCTGCGTTTTTCTCGCGACGCATCGCGGCGCGCGGCACGGCCGGCCGCTCCGCCGTGCCGGCAAGCGGGCATAATCGACGCTGTTTCCACGCAGCAGTCGACCATGCCCGTTTCTTCTTTTCGTTCTCCCTGGCCCGACGAGGCCGATCCGTTCCAGTTTCTCGAATCGCTCGACGACGCCGACGCGACGGCGTGGGTCGAGGCGCAGAACGCGCGCACGCGTGCGGCCTGGCAAGGCGGCGCGCGCCTCGACGCGCTCGCGAAGCGTCTCGCGCAGGCCTATTTGCCGCGCGAGCGGCCCGTGATTCCCAGTCGCTGGGGACAATGGGCCTACGATCTCTGGGACGACGAGGACAATCCCAAGGGTCTGTGGCGGCGCACGCTCTGGGCAGACTGGCGGGCCCGCTCGCCGCACTGGCAGTTGCTCATCGACTTCGATGCGCTCGGCGCGGCGGAAGACCGTCCGTGGGTCTGCGCCGGCATCGACATCCTCTACCCGGACGGCGACCGGGCGCTGATCGCGCTGTCGGCCGGCGGCGCCGACGCCACCGTGGTTCGCGAGTTCGACATCGAGCGCCGCGCGTTCGTCGAGGGCGGCTTCGGGATCGCGACCGAAGGCAAGCACACCGTATCGTGGATCGACCGGGACACCGTCTACGTGGGCTGGGACAACGGGCCCGCGACGCTGACGCGCTCGGGCTATCCGCGCGAAGTGCGGCGCTGGACACGCGGCACGCGGCTCGCCGACGCGCCCGTGGTGTTTCGCGGCAAGGCCGGCGACGTCAGCGTGGAGGCCGACTACGATCCGGTCGAGCGGCGTCACGAGGTGGTGCGCAGCATCGACTTCTTCGATTCGTATACGTTCCGGCTCGACGGGCAGGGCGAGTGGGTGCGCTACGACCTGCCGGCCCACGTCGCGGTAGGCGCCTGGCACGGCTGGCTGCTGCTCGAGCCGAGGCTCGACTGGACCTGCGGCGGCGCGACCTGGCCCGGCGGTGCGCTGCTCGCGATTCGCGAGGACGTGTTTCTCGCGGGCGCCCGCGCGATGACGCCGCTCTTCACGCCGACGCCCGTCACCTCGGCCTGCGACTGGACGAGCACGCGGCACTATCTGATCGTCTCCTGGCTCGACGACGTGCAGAGCCGCACGATGCTCTGGCAGCCGCGCGAGACGGCGCCGGGCGCCTGGGACTGGCAGGCGCGCCCGTTTCCGGTGCACGCGTCCTCGCAGGTGGAGGTGTCGCCGGTCGAGGAGACGCTCGACGACGAGGTCTACGTCGACGTCGACGATTATCTGCAACCGCCCGAGTACTGGCTCGCCGATCTGGTCGCCTCGAATCTCGACGATTGGGAGTTGATCGACCGCTGGCCGACGCAGTTCGACGCGTCGCCGTTCATGGTGATGCGCACGCACGCGCGTTCGCGCGACGGCACGCGCGTGCCCTGCACGGTGATCGGCCCGCGCGAGGCGCTCGAAGGTGAAGGCCGCGCGCGCAAGCCGGGACCGTGCCTGCTGACCGGATACGGCGGCTTCGCGATTCCGCTTACGCCTCAGTATCTCGTCGACGCCGGAATCGGCTGGCTCGAGCAGGGCGGCGTCGTGGCGATCGCCCACATCCGCGGCGGCGGCGAATACGGCAGCGAGTGGCATGCGAGCGCGCAGCGCGAGCACCGGCAGCGCTCGTTCGACGATTTCATCGCGGTCGCGCGGCAACTGATCGCCGACGGCGTGACGAGCCCGGGTCAACTCGGCATCAAGGGCGGCAGCAACGGCGGGCTGCTCGTGGCCGCCTGCATGGTGCAGGCGCCGGCGCTGTTCGGCGCCGTGGTCTGCGAGGCGCCGCTGCTCGACATGCGGCGCTATCCGCTGCTGCACGCGGGCGCCTCGTGGCTCGACGAATACGGCGATCCCGATGGCGACGACGGTCCCGAGTCGGCGCGCGAGGCGCGCGCGCTCGCCGCCTGGTCGCCGTATCACCGCGTGGCGGCGGGCGTCGCTTATCCGCCGCTGTTGTTGACGACTTCCACGAGCGACGACCGCGTGCATCCGGGCCACGCGCGCAAGATGGCGGCGCGCATGCAGCAGCAGGGCCACACGCAGGTCTGGTATCTCGAGAACACGGACGGCGGGCACGGGCCCGGCAGCGACGAGCTGGAGCGCGCGCAGTACGACGCGCTCGTGTTCGGTTTTCTGTGGACCTGTCTCGGCGGAAAGGACGGCAAAGACGCCGACGCGTGACGGATGCGCCGGACGCGTCGCTCAGGACGCGTTTTCGTCGAGCTGCGCGACGACGGGCGTGTGGTCGGAGGGCTGCTCCCACTTGCGCGGGGCCTTGTCCACCTCGCACGACACGCATCGTTTCGCGAGCGCGGGCGAGAGCAGGATGTGGTCGATGCGCAGCCCGGCGTTGCGGCGGAACGCGAACATCCGGTAGTCCCACCACGTGTAGGTCTTGTCGGGCTGCTCGAAAAGACGGAACGCGTCGACGAACCCGAGCCCGACGAGCCGCGCGAATTGCGCGCGCTCTTCGGGCGAGACGAGATTCTGCCCCTCCCAGGCCTTCGGATCGTGGACGTCGCGATCCTCGGGCGCGATGTTGTAGTCGCCGAGCAGCGCGAGCTTCGGATGGTGCGCGAGTTCGCCGGCGAGCCAGTCGTGCAGCGCGTTCAGCCAGCGCAGCTTGTAATCGAACTTCTCGGTGCCGGGCGCCTGGCCGTTCGGAAAATACGCGCTGACGATCCGCACGCCGCCGACGCTCAGCGCGATCACGCGCTGCTGCGGGTCCTCGAACGTCGGCATGTTGCGCACGACGCTCGCCTCGTCGACCGCGAGGCCCTCGCGCACGAGAATGCCGACGCCGTTGTAGGTCTTCTGGCCCGCGTACCAGCTCCGGTAGCCGTGCGCCTCGATTTCGGCACGCGGAAACTTGTCGTCGGTGAGCTTGAGCTCCTGGAGGCACAGCACATCCACCTGGCTCTGTTCGAGCCAGTCGATCACGTGCTGCTGGCGGACCTTCAGGGAGTTGACGTTCCAGGTGGCGATTTTCAAATGAGACCTCTTCTCTATGTCCGATGGCGTTCGCGGCGGCGACAGGCCGAGGCGCGCCGATTCTCGCCGAACGGAGTGTACCAGCGCCGATCGGGTTGCCGTTCGGGCCACAGCGGCAACGGCGGGCGAGAAGGGATTTGCGTGCGCGTCAGCGGCCGTTCGTCGTTTGCGTGCCCGCGTCGCCGGGCGGCGCGACGAAGGCTGCCGGCGCGGCGTCGTCCGCTTGCCCGGGCGTGCGCGCGGAACCGAGCCAGGCCGCGATCGAGTCCTGCGTGATCTCGCCGACGTAGCCGCCGTCCGCGTCGAGCACCGGCATCCACGACGTGCCGAACTGATACATCTTCGAGAGCACGACGCGCAGGTTGTCGCCCACGTGGACTGTTGCCGCGAAGTCCGTCAGATGTTCGCCGCACAGGCCCGTGCTGCTGCGCGCTGCGCGGCGCGTCACGTAGCCGAGCACGCGGCGTCCGGCATCCACCACCGTGAGCGCGCGGCAATCCTGCTGGTCCATGACGTCGAACGCTTCGGCGAGCGTCGTGCCGGGCGCGGCAAAGGGCGGCCGCGTGGCGGCGTCGCCGGCGGTGACGAGCAAAAGGCGCTTGAGCGTGCTGTCCTGGCCGATGAACTGCGAGACGAACTCGTCGCGCGGATGCGCGAGCAGCGTGTCCGGGCGATCGTACTGGACGAGCCGGCCGCGCCGGAACACGGCGATGCGATCGCCGAGCTTGATCGCCTCGTCGATGTCGTGGCTCACCATGATGACGGTCTTTTTCAGTTGCCGCTGCATGTGCAGGAACTCGTTCTGGATCGCCTCGCGGTTGATCGGGTCGACCGCGCCGAACGGCTCGTCCATCAGCAGCACGGGCGGGTCGGCCGCGAGCGCGCGGATCACGCCGATGCGCTGCTGCTGGCCGCCCGACAGCTCGCGCGGATAACGCTTCGAATAAAGCTTCGGATCGAGCGCGACCATCGACATGAGTTCGGCCGCGCGCTCGCGGCAGCGCTTCCTGTTCCAGCCGAGCAGGCGCGGCACGGCCGTGACGTTCTCCTCGATGGTCATGTTCGGGAACAGGCCGACCTGCTGGATCACGTAGCCGATGTGGCGGCGCAGGTCCACTTCGTCGAGCGTCGTTGTGTCTTCGCCGCCGATCAGCACGCGGCCCGAAGTCGGCTCGATCAGGCGGTTGATCATCTTGAGCGTCGTGGTCTTGCCGCAGCCGGACGGACCGAGAAACACGCAGATTTCGCCTTCCGGCACGGTCAGGCTCACCGCGTCGACGGCGCGCACGGTCTGGCCGTCCTTGCGCGCGAAGTCTCTCGTCAGTCGGTCGAGTTCGATCATGGCTTCTGGATTCCCCGTGGCGTCAGAAGGCGCTGCAGCGCCTGCAGCAGCAGGTCGGCGGCGATGGCGACGAGGCTCACGAGCACCGCGCCGACCAGCAGCTTCATCATGCTGCTCTGGCCGATGGCGCGCAGGATCAGCACGCCGAGGCCGCCCGCGCCGATCACGGCGGCGATCGTCATCACGCCGATGTTCATGACGACGGCCGTGCGCACGCCGCCGAGAATGACGGGCACGGCGAGCGGCAGTTCGACGAGCCGCAGCCGCTGCCAGTCCGTCATGCCGATGCCGGCGCCGGCTTCCTTGATGCCGGCGTCGACGCTGCGCAGCGCGAGGAACGTGTTGCGCATGATCGGCAGCAGCGCGTAGAGAAACACGGTCGTGATGGCGGGCACGGCGCCGATTCCCTCGCCGAAGCGCGAGAACACGGGGATCATCAGGCCGAAGAGTGCGATCGACGGCAGCGTGAGGATGACGGTCGCGAGCCCGATGAGCGGCGGCGCGAGCCACGCGTGGCGGTCGATCAGGATGCCGAGCGGCACGCCGACGGCGATGGCGCAGCCCACGGCGATGCCGACCAGATAAAGATGCTGGAGAGTCAGGCGCAGCAGCTCGGGCCAGCTCGACGCGAGGTAATCGATCACGTTCACGCGTTCGTCTCCGTTCAGGGCAGCCGGTGCGTGCGCAGGAACTGCGCGGCCACCGATTCGACGGACTGGCCGTCGACGTCCACCCGCTTGTTCATGTCGAGCATGACGTCGTTGTTCAACGCGGCGGATAGCGCGTCGAGCTGCGCGGCGAGTTGAGGATGGCGTTGCAGCACGACGGCGCGCACGACGGGCGTCGCGTTGTAGGCGGGAAAGAAATGGCGATCGTCTTCGAGCGGCACGATGCCGAAGCCCTTCACGCGGCCGTCGGTCGTGTAGACGAGGCCGATCATCACCTGGTCGTTGTGCAACGCCGTGTAGACGAGACCGGGGTCCATCTGGCGCGTGTCCGCGCGGCTGAAATGCATGCCGTACGCCGCTTCGAGCGGCACGAGCCCGTCGGGGCGATTGGCGAACTCGATGTCCATGGCGAACAGGTGGCGCGTGCTTTTCGGATCGCCGGCCAGCTTCGCGGCCAACTGCGAGATCGTGCGGATGCCGGTGGCCTGCGCGACCTGGCGCGGCAGAGCCAGCGCATAGGTGTTGTTGAGCGGCGAGGCGTCGAGCCAGACGATGCCGCGGTTCGCATCGAGTGCCTTCACGCGCAGATAGGTGTCGCGCGGATCGAGCTTCTCGGTGATCTTGTCGTAGACGAGCGCGGCCGTGCCCGTGTATTCCCAGACGATGTCGACCTGACCGTCGACCTGGGCGCTGCGCAGCAGCGTGCTGCCGAGGCCCGTGCGCACGTCGAGGCGATAGCCCTTCGAGCGCAGATACTGCGCCGTGATTTCGTCGAGCACGTATTGCTCGGTGAAGTTCTTGCCGCCGAGCACGAGCGTTTCCGCGCGCGCGTCGAGGCAAAAGACGCCGAGCGCAACGAGCGCGAACGCGTATGCGACGGCCTTCGAGGCGAAGCGGCGCAGGCGGCCGGCGCGCGACGGATTGACGGTCATGGCGTCATCCCCCGCCGCGCGAGCATCCAGCGACCGCCGGCCGATAGCGCGCCGTCGAGCAGCAGCGCCAGCAGCGCGGTGGCGGCGGCGCCGAGCAGCAGCATCTTTTCGTTGTCGAGATAGATGCCGGGAAAGATCAGCGAACCGAGGCTGTCGGCGCCGATGAGAAACGCGAGCGGCGCGCTGCCGACGTTGATCGTGAGCGCCGTGCGGACGCCGCCGAGGACGATCGGCAACGCGCCGGGCAACTCGACGCGCAGCAGCGACTGCCAGCCGGTCATGCCGATGCCGCGCGCGGCTTCGAGCAACGCCTGGGGCACCTGCCGGAGGCCTTCGTAAGTGTTGCGCGTGATCGGCAGCAGCGAGGCGAGAAAAAGCGCGATGATCGCCGGCACGTCGCCGATGCCGAAGATGCCGAGCGCGATGGCGAGCACGGCGAGCGAGGGCACCGTGTTGCCGACGTTGAAGATCTGCATGATGCGTTCGGCCTGACGCACGACGGCGGGACGGCTCAGCAGCACGCCGGCGGGAATGCCGACCGCGAGCGCCGCGCTCATCGAATAGCCGACGAGCAGCAGGTGACGCTCCGTGTAGTAGGCGAGATCGGGCGCGTAGCGTTTCAGCGCGTCGATGCCGATGGCGCGAAGCAGTAAAGCCGCGACGATGGCGACGGCGACGCTGCCGGATACGAAACGTACGGTAGGTCGAGAGATCAAGGCGCCTCCTGGTTCGGGGCGACACGCGCAAGGCCTGCCGCGCGGACGTCTTGCGACGTCGCGAAAGGGAGTTCGACTGACCGCGGCGGAGCCGCGACTAACCGACTGGAACCGGACGAGCCGGTGCGAAGCGGTACGGACCTGGCCCCGATGACGCATGCCCGTTCGGGCCCGCGTCGCATCCGTCATCGTTAGTCCGCGGGCGCAAGCGCAACTGCGCCGCGCGGACGACAGTAGGAAAAGAAAACGCGGTTTCGGTGATGCGTTCTTCGAGGGGGTGAGAACCCCGATGAACGAAGAGAGGGGTAGCGGCGTGCAGGGTTGATGCCGGGTGCTGCAAACGCTCGCCGAACCCCGGCTAACGGTGCTGAAATTGCATCGATCGGTAGCTTTCGATGTGCGGAGTATATAAAGCCTCGTCGAGGCTGTCTACCCGTCAAAATATTCCCCGATTAATCGTTACGGGATGCGAATTAATTGGCTGGGGCGCGAAAACGAGCGGAAGAGGACCGGCAAAAGTTTGGGAAATGAAGGGCGGGAGTGCCAGGTGGCGATGCCCCGTCGGACAGTTCGACGATGCGCTGAAGGTGTCTTGAGCGCAGCGAACGCCGGTGTTTTGTTTGCGGGACGGAAAGATGATTGACCGGCGAGGCGTTTCTCCTTATAATTACTTTCTCAACGGACGCGGGGTGGAGCAGTCTGGCAGCTCGTCGGGCTCATAACCCGAAGGTCGTAGGTTCAAATCCTACCCCCGCAACCAGTACCTCGATTTTGAAAAGCCTGCATGGTGGAAGCCATGCAGGCTTTTTGCATTTCTATTCGCCGCCTGGTTGTTTTCGCGGCTCCGATTTGCTCGATTTGCTCGCCGATTCCCAATACGGCAGCTCAGCTCATAAGACATGAAATACCGCTCGTCGCTCGAGTGTTCTATCCTGAAGCCGTTTTGTTCGTAAAACCGTCTCGCCGGATTGACCCGGAGCACGCGCAGGCGGATCGGCTTTCCCGTGGCGTGGGTCTGCTCGATCGGTTGTCTCGGCAACGGCGTGCCAATGCCTCGTCGCTGATTCAGCGTCGGTCATTCCCCGTCGACGGCTTCTGCAGATCGTGCGTCATCGAAGAAATGGGCTTTCCCATTTCGAACGCGCGAATCTCATAGCCGAATTCCTTATATAGATTGGTCGCTCGTTCGTTGAATGCCCAGACGTTCAACCGCATGTCGGTGGCCTCATTCTCCCGCGCCCAGTTTTCCGCAAGCGCTATCAGCGCCCGCCCGATCCCTTGTCCCTGAAGGCGCTGCACGACACCTATCGAACCGATTCGCCCGACCACTAAAGGCTGTAGCAGCGGGCTGGCCAGCGGTATGACCTGAACGGTAATAAATCCGACCGCTGCACGTCCCTGCTCCGCGAGAAAGGCGGCCCGATTTTCCTCGCGGAGACTGGGAAGCCAGTGCGCTTCGTCGCGCGCGAATTGCGGCGTTGCGTCCGCAAAGATGTCGGGACGAGCCTCGTGATGAACCGCATTCAGGATTTGGCCCAATTCACATAGGGTCAGGATATCGTTGCCGGTCGCCCGGCGATACTGGATCGGCTCGATCATCTTTGGCTCATCCACGTGGAAAATAAAAAGGGCGCCTTGAAAGGCGCCCTGGTCGTTGGTGCATGGAGTACGGTAGCGATTGCCCGTATGCCTTGCTATGGACGTAACGATCCACGGCGCCGTGAGCTACGACCGCCGTGATGATGGTGAGATAGGTTCGAAACGTTACGGGGTTCCATGTCCAGGATGCTCGCATATCTACCCGGATTTGTGAATCATTCGATTTCGCTTCGGCGTGTAGGCGCGCAGCGGTTTATTTGCCGATGGTTTTCATGGCCGAAACGCCGGATAGGGAAAAGGCGAAAAACGGATCGGGCATCTTGATAAAGACACTGTGTTTTTGTACAGTATCGGAATCTTGAACGCGTCATTTCCCGCCCTGGCGACCGCCGCCGCGCCGCTCGCACGCAAGATCATCCATTGCGATTGCGACTGTTTCTACGCGTCGGTCGAAATGCGCGACGACCCGTCGTTGCGTGGTCGTCCGCTGGCCGTCGGCGGACGGCCGGACCAGCGCGGGGTGATCGCGACCTGCAATTACGAGGCGCGGCGCTTCGGCGTTCACTCGGCCATGTCGTCGGCGCTGGCGATGCGCAAGTGCCCCGAACTGCTGATCCTGCCGAGCGCGATGGAGAAATATCGCGTCGCGTCGCGGCAGATCATGGCCATCTATCGCGACTACACGCCGGACGTCGAGCCGCTGTCGCTCGACGAGGCCTATCTCGACGTCACCCATACCGACCGTTGCAAGGGCAGCGCCACGCTGATCGCCGCCGAAATTCGCGAACGCGTGCGCGAAACCGTGGGCGTGACCGTGTCGGCCGGCGTGGCGCCGAACAAGTTCATCGCGAAGATCGCGTCGGACTGGAACAAGCCCGACGGCCTCTTCGTCGTGCGTCCGCACGAGGTGGACGCGTTCGTGGCCGCGCTGCCGGTGCGCAAGATTCACGGCGTCGGCAAGGTGACGGCGTCGAAGCTCGACCGCCTCGGGCTCGAGACCTGCGCGCAACTGCGGAACTGGCCGCTCGTCGATCTGCACCGGCGCTTCGGCGTGTTCGGCAAGCGGCTTTACGAGCTCGCGCGCGGCATCGACGAGCGGCCGGTCTGCGCGGACCGGGCACGCAAGTCGGTGAGCGTGGAGACGACTTACGTCACCGATCTGCTCACGCTCGAGGCTTGCAGCGAGGAACTCGTGCGGCTCGCCGGCCTGCTCGACGCGCGGATCGAGCGCGCCGGCGCGGCAGCCTCGATCCGCAAGCTGTTCGTGAAGATCCGCTTTGCCGATTTCCAGCGCACGACGGTCGAATGCGTCGGCGACGCGCCCCATCTGCCGACGTTGCTGGGTCTGCTCGAAAAGGGCCTCGCGCGGCGCGACCGGCCGGTGCGGCTGCTCGGCGTCGGCGTGCGGCTCGAAGAGGCGCACGAAGCGCCGCGCGGACAGTTCGCGCTGTTCGACGACGAGGCCGACGACGAAGCGGGAGACGAAAGCGACGACGGGCACGACGGCGGAGACGATCCGGCCGAAGACACGCGATAGCTGTCTGCCTTTGCCGTCGTCGGTTCGCCATCCGCCGCCCGCTTTTTGGACCCTCTAGAATCGACGCAAAACGGGAAGGGGAGAGCTGCCCATGGATCTGATCATTCGCCGCGCCGTGCTGGCCCACGCGCATCCCGCGGGGCATCCCGAAGTCGACATCGGCATCGAGGGCGGCCGCATCGTCGCCGTCGAGGCGCGGCTCGACGCGAGCGCCCCGCAGGAGATCGACGCCGCCGGCTCGCTCGTCACGCCGCCGTTCGTTGACGCGCACTTCCACCTGGACGCGACGCTTTCGTATGGTTTGCCGCGCGTGAACGAGTCGGGCACGCTGCTCGAAGGTATCGCGCTCTGGGGCGAGCTCAAGCCGCATCTGACGCAGGAGGCGCTCGTCGCCCGCGCGCTCGCGTATTGCGACTGGGCCGTGGCGCGTGGCCTGCTCGCGATCCGCTCGCACGTGGACGTCTGCGACGACCGGCTGCTCGCCGTCGAGGCACTGCTCGAAGTCCGGCGCAGGGTAGCGCCCTATCTCGACCTGCAACTGGTGGCGTTCCCGCAGGACGGGCTGCTGCGAAGCCCCGGCGCGTTCGACAATCTCAAGCGCGCGATCGCGATGGGCGTGGACGTGGTCGGCGGCATTCCGCATTTCGAGCGCACCATGGCCGACGGCGCGGAATCGGTGCGACTGCTCTGCGAATTCGCGGCGCGGAAGGGCCTGCGCGTCGACATGCACTGCGACGAGTCCGACGATCCGCAGTCGCGCCACATCGAAACGCTCGCCGCGCAGACGCACCGGCTCGGCCTGCACGGGCGCGTGGCGGGCTCGCATCTCACGTCGATGCACTCGATGGACAACGACTACGTGAGCAAGCTGCTGCCGCTGATGCGCGAGGCGGGCGTCGCGGCGATCGCGAACCCGCTCGTCAACATCACGCTGCAGGGGCGCTCGGACACCTACCCGAAACGGCGCGGCATGACGCGCGTGCCGGAGCTGATGGCGGCGGGCATCGACGTGGCATTCGGGCACGACTGTGTGATGGACCCGTGGTACAGCTTCGGCTCGGCCGACATGCTGGAAGTCGCGCACATGGGGCTGCACGTCGCGCAGATGACGGGGCTTGCGGCGACGCGCGCCTGCTTCGATGCCGTGACCGTGAATCCGGCGCGGATTCTGGGTCTCGAGGGGTATGGGCTTGCGCCCGGATGCGAGGCGAACTGCGTCGTGCTCGACGCGCGCGATCCGGTCGAGGCGATCCGCCTGCGCGCGGCGCGTCTCGCGGTCGTGCGGCGCGGGAAGGTGGTGAGCCGTTCGCCGGCCGCGCGGGCGACGCTCTCGCTGGAGGGCCGCCCCGCCGAGGTGGACTTCCGCCTGCATCGGTGAGGCGGACCCGGCCGCGCGGCGACGGCGTCCGCTTGGTCAGGGAACTTGGCGGGCGGCGGGCGGCTGGGCCATGCCGTTGTGGCGCAGCAGCGCATCGATGCTCGGCTCGCGCCCGCGGAACGCCTTGAACGATTCCATCGCCGGGCGGCTGCCGCCCACTTCGAGGATTTCGCGCCGGTAGCGCGTGCCCGTCGCCGCGTCGAGCACGCTGCCTTCGCCGGTCTGCGCGGCTTCTTCGAACGCCGCGTACGCATCGGCGGACAGCACCTCGGCCCACTTGTAGCTGTAGTAGCCGGCCGCGTAACCGCCCGCGAAGATGTGGCTGAACGTGTCGGGCCAGCGCGAGAACGGCGCCTGCGCAATCACGTGGTAGCGCTCGTTGATCTCGCGCGCGAGGTCGTTCGCGCTCTTGCCGCCGGCCGCGTCGAAATCGACGTGGAGCGCCATGTCGAACATCGAGAACACGATCTGCCGCAGCGTGCCGAGGCCGCTCTGGAAGTTCTTCGCCGCGAGCATCTTGTCGAACAGTGCGCGCGGCAGCGGCTCGGCCGTGTCGACGTGCGAGGTCATCTCGCCGAGCACGTCCCACTCCCAGCAGAAGTTCTCCATGAATTGCGACGGCAGCTCGACCGCATCCCACTCGACGCCGTTGATGCCCGAAACGCCGAGCTCGTCGACGCGCGTGAGCATGTGGTGAAGCCCGTGGCCGAACTCGTGGAACAGCGTGATGACCTCGTCGTGCGTGAAGCAGGCGGGCCGGCCGCCCACGGGCGCCGAGAAGTTGCAGGTCAGATAGGTGAGGGGCGTCTGCACGTCGCGCTCGCCGAGGCGCCGCCGCGCGCGCGCGTCGTCCATCCACGCGCCGCCGCGCTTGCCCTCGCGCGCGTAGAGGTCGAGATAGAACTGCGCGACGAGCGTGCCGTCGGCGTTCTCGACGCGGAAGAAGCGCACGTCGGGGTGCCAGGTCGGCGCGGAGTCGTCGCGGATGCGCACGCCGAAGAGCGTCTCCGTCACCTTGAAGAGCCCCTTCAGCACGAAGTCTTCCGGGAAGTACTGTTTGACCTCGTTTTCGGAGAACGAGTAGCGCTTCTGGCGCAGCCGCTCGGCGGCGAACGCCATGTCCCACGGCTGCAGGTCGGCGAGCCCGAGCTCGCCCGCCGCGAATTCGCGCAGTTCCTGCCAGTCCTGTTGCGCGTGCGGTTTGGCGCGCGTGGCGAGGTCTTCGAGGAACGTCATGACTTGTTGCGGCGATTCCGCCATCTTCGGCGCGAGCGAGACCTCGGCGAAGTTGCGGTAGCCGAGCATCGCGGCCTCTTCCGCGCGCAGCTTCAACTGCTCGGCGATGATCTCCGTGTTGTCCCATTCGGGCTTGCCGCCGCCGTACACGGGGCCGAGCTCGGAGGCACGCGTGACGTAGGCGCGGTAGATCGCCTCGCGCAGCGCGCGGTTCTCCGAATACTGCATGACGGGGAAATACGACGGGAAGTGCAGCGTGAACTTCCAGCCCTCCTTGTTCTCGCGCTCGGCGGCCTCGCGGGCCGCGGCGATCGCGTCCTCCGGCAGGCCGACGAGTTCGGTTTCCTGCGTCGCGTAGTACGCGTAGGCGTTGGTCGCGTCGAGCACGTGGTCGGAGAACGCCTTCGAAAGCGCCGCCTGGCGTTCCTGCAGCTCGGCGAAGCGCGGTTTTTTCGCCTCGGGCAGTTCGGCGCCCGACAGGCGGAAGTCGCGCAGCGCGTTCTCGAGAATCTTCTTGCGCTCGCTGCCGAGGAGTGCGTAGGCGTTGCTCGCGGCGATGGCCTTGTACTTCTCGTAGAGCGCGAGATTCTGCCCGACGCTCGACCAAAACTCGGTCACGCGCGGCAGGTTTTCGCCGTGGGCGGCGCGCAGCTCGGGCGTATCGGCGACGGCGTTCAGGTGGCCGACGACGTTCCAGGCGCGCGACAGCGGCTCGGAGACCTGTTCGACGGGCTCGACGACGTCGGCCCACGTGGCCGGCGTCGTCGGCTGGCTGGCCCGCTCGACGGCGGCCTGGGCGTCGGCCAGCAGCACGTCGAGCGCCGGCGTGACGTGTTCCGGCCGGATGTCGCTAAAGCGCGGCAGGCCGGTGAAGTCGAGCAGCGGATTGTCGTGCCGGGAGAAAGTCGTAGCCATGGTGAGTCCTGTCTGTCTCGGGAGGGGAAAGGGCCGGGACGCGCGGCGTGTCCTGTGACGGACATTGGGACGCGCTGCGCGGTTTGCAACCGGCCATGCCTCAAATTAGCAGATGTCGGCCGGGGCCGCGCGACGGCGTCGCGCGCGGGCCTCGGGCCGGCCCGTCAGGCGGCCGCCGCCGCGCGTTCGGCCGCCTCGATCGTGTTGACGAGCAGCATCGTGATCGTCATCGGGCCCACGCCGCCCGGCACCGGCGTGACGTGGCCGGCCACGGCCTGCACGCCGGCGAAGTCGACGTCGCCGCAAAGCTTGCCGGCGTCGTCGCGGTTCATGCCGACGTCGACGACGGTCGCGCCCGGCTTCACCATGTCGGCCGTGAGGATGTTGCGCTTGCCGACCGCCGCGACCACGATGTCGGCCTCGCGCGTGTGCGCGGCCAGGTCGCGGGTCTTGCTGTGGCAGATCGTGACGGTCGCGCCGGCTTCGAGCAGCAGCAGCGCCATCGGTTTGCCGACGATGTTCGAGCGCCCGATCACGACCGCGTTCGCGCCTGCGAGCGGGATGCCGTAGGCCTCGAACATCTTCATCACGCCGTACGGCGTGCAGGGGCGAAAGAGCGGCCGGCCCGTCATCAGCGCGCCCGCGTTGGCGACGTGGAAGCCGTCCACGTCCTTGCCGGGCGCGATCGCCTCGATCACCTTGTGGCTGTCGATGTGCGCGGGCAGCGGCAACTGCACGAGGATGCCGTGGATCTGCGGGTCGCAGTTCAGTTCGTCGATGCGCGCGAGCAGGTCGACCTCGGGAAACGTCGCCGGATAGCGGTCGTACGAGGAATAAAGGCCGTTGTCCTCGCAGGCCTTCACCTTGTTGCGCACGTAGACCTCGCTCGCCGGATTGTCGCCGACCAGCACGACCGCGAGCCCCGGACGATGCCCGCGGGCGGTCAGGGCGGCGGCGCGCGTCGCAACCTCGGCGCGCAGGGTCTTGGAGAGGGCGAGGCCGTCGATCAGGGTGGCTGTCATGGTCGGTCGAGAGGTCGAAGGTCGAGAGTGTGGAGCACGGCAGGGCAGACGCGAATTCCGGCGGCGGGCGGTGCGGTCCATGCGGCGGCGGACCGCTCGCGCGAAGCGCGCGGTGTGCGGACGGAGCGTCGCTGGGCAAGGGAACATTATACCGTCGCGGACCGCGGAGCTTTGCGGCCGCGCGACGGTTTCGGGGCGGAGAACCCGTCCCGGGAGGGGCTGGCGTGCCTTACTGCGGCTGGGCTTGCTGCGGCTTGTTCGAGAGCGCGAGACGCAGCAGGTCGGCGACCGTGTTGACGTTGAGCTTTTCCATGATGTTGGCGCGGTGCGCCTCGACTGTCTTGATGCTGATGCCGAGATCGTCGGCGATCTGCTTGTTCAGCCGCCCCGCGATGATCCGCTCGAGCACCTGGTGCTCGCGAGCGGTCAGCTTGCCGAGCCGCTCGGCCGCCGCGCGCTGCTGCTGGACGCTGCTGCTCTCGGTGCGCGCCTTGTCGAGCATGCGCTCGACGAGCTTGCGCAGCTCGGCCTCGTCGAACGGCTTCTCGATGAAGTCCATGGCGCCCTTCTTCATCGTCGAGACGGCCATCGGCACGTCGCCGTGGCCGGTCACGAAGATGATCGGCAGCGAGGCGTTCTCGGCGATCAGCCGCTCCTGCAGCTCGAGCCCGCTCATGCCCGACATGCGCACGTCCAGAATCAGGCAGGCGATCTGGCCGGCGGTCTGGGCGGGCTGCCAGGCCTCGAGGAACGACTCCGCGCTCGTGAAGCACTGCACGCGGTAGCCGTTCGCCTCGAGCAGCCAGCGCAGAGAGTCTCGCACGGCCTCGTCGTCGTCGACGACGAAGACGGTTTCCTGGGGGGGGGCCGGATTGTTCATGTGTCTCCCGTTACGGTTTGTGTTGCCGGCTCTTCGGAGCCGTCCTGATTCGCGCCGTCGGCTTCGCCGATCGGCAGACTGCAATGGAACGTGGCGCCGGTGACGTGGCCGTCGGACTCGACGTTGTTGACGACCCAGAGGCGGCCGCGGTGCGATTCGATGATCGAGCGGCAGATGTTCAGGCCCATGCCCATGCCGTCGGACTTGGTGCTGTAGAACGGCTCGAAGAGCCGCTCGGCCGCCGCCTCGTCGACGCCGGGGCCCTGGTCCACGACGCTGATGCAGACGTTGCCGTGCTCGCGCCGCACGACGACGCGGATCACCGGGTCGACGGCGTTGGGCCGCGCCGCGGCCATCGCCTCGGCGGCGTTCTTGAGCAGGTTGACGAGCACCTGCTCGATCAGCACCGGATCAACGTAAATGACGGGCAGGCGCGAGCGGATGTCGGTGACGATGCGGATGCGGCGCCGGCGCGTCTCGATCTCGGCGAGGCCGACCGCGTCGGCGACGATGTCAGCGACGCGCGTCGCCTGGCGCTTCGGCTCGCTGCGCTTCACGAACTCGCGGATGCGCTTGATGATCATGCCGGCGCGCACCGCCTGCTGGGCCGTCTTCTCGAGCACCGGCAGCAGGTTGTCGGAGGACGCGCGGCCCGACTTCACGAGCGCGACGGTGCCCGACGCGTAGTTGTTGATCGCGGCGAGCGGCTGGTTCAGCTCGTGCGCGAGCGACGAGGCCATCTCGCCCATTGTCATCAGGCGACTCGTGAACTGCAGCTTCTCGTCCTGCTGGCGCGCGAGCTCCTCGGCCTGCTTGCGCGTCGTGATGTCGGTGGCGATCTGCATTTGCGCGAGGTGGCCGTCCACCCACTGGATGTACTGGCGCCGCACCTCGAACCACTTCTGGATGCGCTCGACGTAGACCTCCTGCGCGTCGGCGGCGCTTTCGGTCAGCGCGGCGGCGGGCAGGCCCGCATAGGCGTCCACCATGTCGATCGAGTCGGACGAGGCCTGCGCGCTGTCGAGACCGCCGCCCGCGAGCTCCAGGTGCCCGTCCGGGCGAATGCCGAACAGATGCCGGTAGTAGCGGTTCGCGAACAGCAGCTCGGCCTGGTCGGCGGCGAGCACCGAGACGGCGGCGTCGAGGCTTTCGAGCACGGTCGTGAAGCGCTCGTGCGCGGCGGCCAGTTCCTCCCGCGCGCGCTTGGGCTCGGTGATGTCGGTCATCGACGACATCCAGCCGGTCTGCCGGCCCGAGCTGTCGATGAGCGGCGAGACGTAGAGGCGCGCGTGGAAGAGCGAGCCGTCCTTGCGCCGCACGCGCAACTCGAAGCCCGAGGAGGGGGCCTTGCCGCGCAGCGTCATGTCGAGCTGGCGCTGCATTTCGGGGTAGGCGTCGCGCGGCCAGTAGGGGAATGGCGCGGTCTTGCCGACGAGGTCGCTCTCGTCCCAGCCCGTCATCCGGCAGAACGCCGGATTCACGTGCGAGATGCATCCGTGCATGTCGAGCACGCGCATGCCGATGAGCACCGAATTCTCCATCGCGCGCCGGAAGAACGCCTCGGCATAGAGCGCCTGCTGCGCCTCGAAGCGCTGCCGCGTGTGCTTCCAGAGGCTCCAGAGGCTCCACAGCACGAAGCACGAGAGCCCGGCGACGAGCCAGACGAGCGTGTTGTTCGTGAAGTTGGTGATCTGCGGATAGGCGTACACGCGTACCGAGACGCCCTCGCCCGGCGGGTTGAGCGGCAGGTCGTAGAACACGTCGCGGGGCAGGCGCGGGCGCGTCGAGGTGGTGGCGAGCTCGTGGTTGTTCGCGTCGAGGATCGAAATCTTGTACTTGGCCGACAGCTCGGGCGGGATGTCGTGCCGGAGCATGCTCGCCACCGAGAACACGGCAGCGATCGAGCCGAGAAACTCGCGGTCGCGGTACACGGGCGTCTGCAGCGTGATGTAGCCCTTGCCGAGATCGTCGTAGAGGAGCGGCGAGTAGGCCTGGCGGCGCGTCTCGCGCGCCTCGCCGAAGGCGCCCTTGACGGCCTCGCCGAGCGAGGCGTCGTCGAGGCCCGCGGCATGCAGGCCGGGCGCCGTCGGCGCGGAGGCGGCCTCGGGCGGCGCGAGTTCGGGCCAGCGCGGCGTCTGCTGGCTCGTATACCAGTTCAGGTAGAGGATTTCAGGATGCTGCTCGACGATGTCGGTGGCCTCGGCCTGGAACGACGGTTCGTCGGTGTGGCCCGTGGCGACGTCGCGCGCGAGCGCGAGGAGCTGGTCCTGGGCGCCCGTCATCGACAGGCGGATCTGCTGCTGCGCCCAGGCGACGTTCCGGTACAGCGTGTCCTGCTGCTGCTGCTCCTCGCGCCGGTTCAGGCTCCAGAGGATCAGGCTCATGACGACGAGGAACACCAGGATCGACAGGAGCGGGGTCAGCAGATAGGAATTGGACCACCACGGTCCGTGGTGCCAGCGGGACGGCGACGACGTGCCGGGCGGGACCGGCGCTCGCGCCGAGCGAGCGAAAAGCCGTTCGGTCAACATGGCAAGGATTGTAGCTCAGCGTAAGACACGCAAATGACGTGAAAGAAGCGGTAAATCGCAGACAAACGGGAGCAAACTCGCAGGGATGGGCGAATCTGCGGAAACGCTCCAGCGTGCGTTGCAGCAATTTTTCGCATTGTAAAATTGCATCTCGCTATTCGAAAATCTTGTTGCGCGATGCGCGGACGGGTCATTACAATCGCCCGGAAACTGCCGCGGCCACCCGTTCCGCGTCGTCCGTTCAACAGCGTTCCCTATATTCAGGAGACGAGCATGTCCGCTGTACCTGACGAAGTTCTCAAATACGTCACCACCGAGAAGGACGACGATCCGCAGGAAACCGCCGAGTGGCTCGAAGCGCTCGACGGCGTCATCTCCACGATCGGTCCCGACCGCGCGCACTACCTGATCGAAAAGCAGATCGAATTCGCCCGCGTGCATGGCGAGCATCTGCCGTTCTCGGCCAACACCCCGTACATCAACACGATTCCCGTCGTCGCGCAGGCGAACCATCCCGGCGACCAGGACATCGAGCACCGCATCCGCTCGTACACGCGCTGGAACGCCATGGCGATGGTGCTGCGCGCGGGCAAGCACACCAACGTGGGCGGCCACATCGCGTCGTTCGCCTCGGCCGCGACGCTCTACGACGTCGGCTTCAACCACTTCTGGCACGCGCCGTCGGAACAGCACGGCGGCGACCTCGTGTTCGTGCAGGGCCACTCGTCGCCGGGCGTCTACGCGCGCGCGTTCCTGCTCGGCCGCCTCTCGCCGAAGCAGGTCGACAACTTCCGTCAGGAAGTGGGCGGCGAGGGCATCTCCTCGTACCCGCACCCGTGGCTGATGCCGGACTTCTGGCAGTTCCCGACCGTCTCGATGGGGCTCGGCCCGATCATGGCGATCTACCAGGCGCGCTTCATGAAGTACCTGCAGGCGCGCGGCATCGCGAAGACCGAAGGCCGCAAGGTCTGGGCCTTCCTCGGTGACGGCGAGACCGACGAGCCGGAATCGCTCGGCGCGATCGGCATGGCCGGCCGCGAGCGGCTCGACAACCTCGTGTTCGTCGTCAACTGCAACCTGCAGCGTCTCGACGGCCCGGTGCGCGGCAACGGCAAGATCATCCAGGAGCTCGAAAGCGAGTTCCGCGGCGCGGGCTGGAACGTCATCAAGGTGATCTGGGGCAGCCGCTGGGACGCGCTCTTCGCGCGCGACAAGAGCGGCGCGCTGATGCGCCGGATGATGGAAGTCGTCGACGGCGAATACCAGACCTACAAGTCGGAGTCGGGCGCCTACGTGCGCGAGCATTTCTTCAATACGTCCGAGCTCAAGGCGCTCGTCGCCGACTGGTCCGACGACGACATCTGGAACCTGAACCGCGGCGGCCACGATCCGCACAAGATCTACGCGGCATTCCACGCGGCGACCCAGACGAAGGGCCAGCCGACCGTGATCCTCGCCAAGACGATCAAGGGCTACGGGATGGGCGAGGCCGGCCAGGCCATGAACATCACCCACCAGCAGAAGAAGATGCAGGTGGAGCAACTGAAGTCGTTCCGCGACCAGTTCCGCCTGCCGATCTCCGACGAGGACGTCGCCGACGTGCCGTACCTCACGTTCGAGGAAGGCTCGAAGGAACTCGAGTACATGCGCTCGCATCGTCAGGCGCTTGGCGGCTATCTGCCGGCGCGCCGGCAGAAGGCGCAGTCGCTGCCGGTGCCGGCGCTCGAGGCGTTCGATCCGCTGCTCAAGGGCACGGGCGAAGGCCGCGAGATTTCGACGACGATGGCGTTCGTGCGGATTCTCAACATCCTGCTGAAGGACAAGGCGCTCGGCAAGCGCATCGTGCCGATCGTGCCCGACGAGTCGCGCACGTTCGGCATGGAAGGGCTCTTCCGCCAGATCGGCATCTGGAACCAGGACGGCCAGAAGTACGTCCCGGAAGACTCCGACCAGCTAATGTTCTACAAGGAATCGCAGACCGGCCAGATCCTGCAGGAAGGGATCAACGAGGCCGGCGGCATGTCGGACTGGATCGCCGCCGCGACGTCGTACTCGACGCACGGCGAGATCATGATCCCGTTCTACATCTTCTACTCGATGTTCGGCTTCCAGCGCATCGGCGACCTCGCCTGGGCCGCGGGCGACATGCGCTCGCGCGGCTTCCTGCTGGGCGGCACGGCGGGCCGCACGACGCTCAACGGCGAAGGCCTGCAGCACGAAGACGGCCACTCGCTGCTGTGGGCGGCCTCGGTGCCGAACTGCGTGAGCTACGACCCGACGTTCGGCTACGAGCTCGCGGTGATCGTGCAGGACGGCCTGCGCCGCATGGTGCAGGAGCAGGAGGACGTGTACTACTACGTCACGGTGATGAACGAGAACTACGAGCACCCGGCGATTCCGCAGGGTGAGCATGTGGCCGCGGACATCATCAAGGGCATGTACGCGTTCCGCAAGGCCGAGGCCGACAAGAAGGCGCCGCGCGTGCAGTTGCTCGGCGCGGGCACGATCTTCAACGAGGTGATCGCCGCCGCCGACCTGCTGAAGAACGACTGGGGCGTCGCTGCCGACCTCTGGAGCGTGCCGGGTTTCACCGAGCTCGCGCGCGAAGGCCACGAGGTCGAGCGCTGGAACCTGCTGCACCCGAGCGAGCCGCGCCGCGAGTCGCACGTCGCGAAGCTGCTCAAGGGTGCCCAGGGTCCGGTGATTGCGTCGACCGACTACGTGCGTGCGCTCGCCGACCAGATTCGCGGCCTCGTGCCGAACCGCTACGTCGTGCTCGGCACCGACGGCTACGGCCGCTCGGACACGCGCGAGCAATTGCGCCACTTCTTCGAGGTGGATCGCTACTGGGTGACCGTGACGGCGCTCAGCGCGCTGGCCGACGAGGGCACGATCGAACGCAAGGTGGTTGCCGACGCGCTCGCGAAGTACAACCTCGATCCGTCCAAACCCAATCCGATGACCGTCTAACGCATCACCCCCGCGTGCTTGCGGGCGCGCCTTCTCCGGCGACGGGGAAGGTGTGTCCGCGGCCCTGGAGACATCAACAATGAGTCAAGCGATCGAAGTCAAGGTGCCGGACATCGGCGATTACAAGGACGTGCCTGTAATCGAGATTCTGGTGAAGGCGGGTGATACCGTCGAGAAAGAGCAGTCGCTCGTCACGCTCGAATCGGACAAGGCGACCATGGACGTGCCGAGCCCGGCCGCGGGCACGGTGAAGGAAGTGAAGATCAAGGTCGGCGATTCGGTGTCGGAAGGCGCACTGATCGTCATTCTGGATAGCGCGGGCGCTGCGGCGCCCGCCGGCAACGGCGCGGCAGCGCCTGCTCCGGCGCCGCAGGCCGCGCCGGCCCAACCGGCCCAACAACCACCGGCCCAGCCCGCGACGGGCGGCGGCGTGCAGACCGTCACGGTGCCGGACATCGGCGACTACAAGGACGTGCCCGTCATCGAGATTGCCGTGAAGGCCGGCGACCGCGTCGAGAAGGAACAGTCGCTCGTCACGCTCGAGTCGGACAAGGCGACGATGGACGTGCCGAGCCCGGCCGCCGGCGTCGTCAAGGAAGTGAAGATCAAGGTCGGCGACTCGGTTTCCGAAGGCGCCGTGATCCTGCTGCTAGAAGCCGACGCGGGCGCGGCGGCGCCCGCCGCTGCAAAGCCTGCGCCGTCCGCGCCTGCGCCGTCCGCGCCGGTTCCCGCGGCGGCTGCGCCGTCCACCGCGCCGTCCGCGCTTGCCCAGGCGCCGGCCATTCCGGCCGGCGAAGGCGGCTCGCGTCACGCGAGCCACGCGTCGCCGTCGGTTCGCAAGTTCGCGCGCGAGCTGGGCGTCGACGTTTCGCGCGTGCGCGGCACGGGCCCGAAAGGCCGCATCACCCAGGCGGACGTGACCGCGTTCGTCAAAGGCGTGATGAGCGGCCAGCAGGCCGCGCCGGCTGCCGCGGGCGCGCCGGCGGGCGGCGGGCTGAACCTGCTGCCCTGGCCGAAGGTCGACTTCGCGAAGTTCGGTCCGGTGGACCCGAAGCCGCTCTCGCGCATCAAGAAGATCTCGGGCGCGAACCTGCATCGCAACTGGGTGATGATCCCGCACGTCACGAACAACGACGAAGCGGACATCACCGACCTCGAGGCGCTGCGCGTGCAACTGAACAAGGAGCACGAGAAGGCCGGCGTCAAGTTCACGATGCTCGCGTTCGTCATCAAGGCCTGCGTGTCGGCGCTGAAGAAGTTCCCGACCTTCAACGCGAGCCTCGACGGCGACAATCTCGTCTTCAAGCAGTACTACCACGTCGGCTTCGCCGCGGATACGCCCAACGGCCTCGTCGTGCCGGTGATCCGCGACGCGGACAAGAAGGGCCTCGTCGAGATCGCGAAGGAAATGAGCGAGCTGTCGAAGCTGGCGCGCGAAAGCAAGCTCAAGCCCGAGCAGATGCAGGGCGGCTGCTTCTCGATCTCGTCACTGGGCGGCATCGGCGGCACGCACTTCACGCCGATCATCAACGCGCCCGAAGTGGCCATTCTCGGCCTGTCGCGCGGCGCGATGAAACCGGTGTGGGACGGCAAGCAGTTCGTGCCGCGCCTCACGCTGCCGCTCTCGCTCTCGTACGACCACCGCGTGATCGACGGGGCGGAGGCGGCGCGCTTCAACGCCTACCTTTCGTCGGTGCTGGGCGATTTCCGGCGCGTGATCCTGTAAATCCGCTTCATCGACCGGTCGGCTCGTCCCTCGGCGGGCGAGCCGGTCGCTCCACCAGCCACCATCTTTCGTATGGGACTGGAGTCGGCGCTGTGGCCCGGAGTAGACGCTGAGGCGTCGTTCCGGCCGACACGCCGGCTTCGGTCGACACAGGGGACACCATGAGTCTCGTCGAAGTGAAAGTGCCGGACATCGGCGACTTCAAGGACGTCGATGTCATCGAAGTCAACATCAAGCCCGGCGACGTCATCGAAAAAGAGCAGGCGCTGATGACGCTGGAATCGGACAAGGCCTCCATCGAGGTGCCGAGCGATACCGCCGGCACGGTGAAGGAGATCAAGGTCAAGCCCGGCGACAAGGTGTCGGAAGGCACGGTGATCGCGCTCGTCGAGGCGTCCGCGGGCGCCTCGGTGGCACCCGCCGCTGCGGCCCCGGCGCCTGCCGCGGCCGCGCCGCAACCGGCCGCCGCATCGGGCGCGCCGGCCGCCGCGCCCAAGGCCGCCGCGCCGCAGGCCGGCAGCTTCGGCGGCAGCGCGGACATCGAATGCGACATGCTCGTGCTCGGCTCGGGCCCCGGCGGCTATTCGGCCGCCTTCCGCTCCGCCGATCTCGGCATGAAGACCGTGCTGATCGAGCGTTATCCGACGCTCGGCGGCGTGTGCCTGAACGTCGGCTGCATCCCGTCGAAGGCGTTGCTGCACACGGCGCTCGTCATCGACGAGGCCGAGTCGCTGTCCGCGCACGGCATTACGTTCGGCAAGCCGCAGGTCGATCTGGACAAGCTGCGCGCGTTCAAGGCCGGCGTCGTCGGCAAGCTGACGGGCGGCCTCGCCGGCATGGCGAAGGCCCGCAAGGTCGAGGTCGTGACGGGCGTCGGCACGTTCGTCGATCCGCACCACATGGAAGTGGCGGGCGAGGGCGGCAAGAAGGTCGTCCGCTTCAAACAGGCCATCATCGCGGCCGGCTCGCAGGCCGTGAAGCTGCCGTTCATCCCCGAGGACCCGCGCGTGATCGATTCGACGGGCGCGCTGGAGCTGCGGCAGGTTCCGCAGCGCATGCTCGTGATTGGCGGCGGCATCATCGGCCTCGAAATGGCGACCGTCTACTCGACGCTCGGCGCGCAGATCGACATCGTCGAAATGATGGACGGCCTCATGGCGGGCGCCGACCGCGATCTCGTGAAGGTCTGGGAGAAGTACAACGCGAAGCGCTTCGCCAACGTGATGCTGAAGACGAAGACCACGAAGGCCGAAGCGAAGGACGACGGCATCTACGTGAGCTTCGAGGGCGAGAAGGCGCCGGACGGCCCGCAGCGCTACGATCTCGTGCTGGTCGCCGTGGGGCGTACGCCGAACGGCAAGAAGATCGGCGCGGACAAGGCGGGCGTCGCCGTGACCGAGCGCGGCTTCATCGAAGTGGACAAGCAGATGCGCACGAACGTGCCGCACATCTTCGCGATCGGCGACATCGTCGGCCAGCCGATGCTCGCGCACAAGGCGGTGCACGAAGCTCACGTCGCGGCGGAAGTGGCGCACGGCGAGAAGGCTTACTTCGACGCGCTGCAGATCCCGGCCGTGGCCTACACCGATCCGGAAGTGGCGTGGGCCGGCAAGACCGAGGATCAATGCAAGGCCGAGGGCATCAAGTACGGCAAGGCGGTGTTTCCGTGGGCCGCGTCGGGCCGCGCGATCGCGAACGGACGCGACGAGGGCTTCACGAAGCTGCTCTTCGACGAAGAGACGCATCGCGTGATCGGCGGCGGCATCGTCGGCCTGAACGCGGGCGACCTCATCAGCGAAGTGTGCCTCGCGGTGGAGATGGGCGCGGACGCGACCGACATCGGCCGCACGATCCACCCGCACCCGACGCTCGGCGAGTCGATCGGCATGGCTGCCGAGCTTTACGAGGGGGTCTGCACGGACCTGCCGCCGCAGAAAAAGAAGTAGTCGCGATGTGCGGCCGGCCGGGTCCGGCCGGCGTCGGCGCCAAACGAAACGGCGCGCTTCGTCGAAGCGCGCCGTTCCTGTTTTGTCGGCCGTAAAACGATGAGCGAACGTCGCGAGGGCGGATGCGGAGCGGGCAGAGCCCCCCGGGCGCGACGAACGACGACGGGACTCAGGCCGGCTTTCTGGTGGCCGACGCGGCCGCCGAGCGCGAAGCCTGGGTCGTGGCCTTGGCAGCGGCGGCGGTTGCCGCGTTGAAGTTGCTTTCGGCGATTTCAACGGCCTGGCGCGCTGCCTTGTGCACCGTTTCGTAGGTCGTGTTGGCGGCGTTGATGGCCGACTTGATCACGGCGACGGCCGTTTCCGAACCCGCCGGCGCGTTCTTCGCGACGTTGTCGACGAGCGACTGCACCTTGCGGTTCTGGTCTTCGTAGTGGGCCTCGGCCACGCGCGCGAACTCGGCCTGGGTGGTGGCCGTGATTTCGTACAGATGGCGACCGTACGACAGCAGCTTTTCCGCGAGCGGCTGCGTGTAGCTGGCCTGCAGCGCGAGCAGCTCCTGCACGTCCTTCACCGACAGCGCGCGCTGCGCGTGTTCCTGGGTTTCGGCGATGTTCGAGCGGACGGCCTGCAGATTCAGTTCGACCAGTTTTTCCACGCCCTCGAATGCCTTGCCGGTCAGGCCGAAGAGGGTTTCGAGATTGGCCTTCTGGGCAGCGGCGAATTGCTCGGGGGTCAGCAGACTCATGGTTACGCTCCTGGAGGGCGGGCCGTCCGATGCGGACCGCGTTGGGAAAGGGGGCAAGACGGGATGGTGTTCTGTTCGCGCATTTGTGCGTCGCAACATTACCTTGGATTGTAGGACGCCTGCGGCCAATGTCAAGGATTTTGTGCGTCGCACAATTCTTTAAGCCGTTGATAAATATATCGTTATGCGGATTCTTCCGAAATCCGGGGTAGCCCTGATGCGGCTGGCGCCGGTTTTCCGTTGCATCCTGAAAATAGCGGCGACTGCGTCCACCGATTCGGGCGTGGAACGTTGAAGGGCTATCGCGGTCGAAAGCGCGTTTCGTGTCCGTTGCCGCCGGATAGGGCCGGATCTTCCCCGCTTGCCGCTCGATGACCGTTTCAGGCGTCCGTGCTGCCCGCCGCGTATGGCGCCGACGCCCGCAGTGCACCGTTTCGATTGCCTGTCTGCATCGTTAGGGAAGTTTCGATCGCGTTTCTACAATCGAAACTTACATTCCGGTTTAATGAATGCAGGTAAGTGCTTCAATTTGCGAAATTTTCCGGCTTTAACTACACTTGGCGAACCATTCCGCCGCTCCGATATAGAACACCAATGAATCTCGACAAGCTCTTGCCGTTCAAAGTGACCCAGGGTGCCATGGTCGGTACAGCGCTGTCGCTGGCGGTTTCCCTGATCGTCAGTTCAGCTCTTGTCATGCCGGTGCGGGCTTTCGCGGCGGACGATCCGGCCGCCGCCGCTCCCGCCGGCACGCAGCCGCCGGCGGCGAAAGACGTCGTTTCAGGCGCGAACGCAGCCGGGCACAGGGCCGGCGCCCGCAAGATCGCGACGAGCGGGAAAGCCCGCCTCGGCGCGAAAAAGCGGCGCGTGACCTACGTGATGAAGGGGCGGCGCCACGCGACGATGCGGCGCGTCGCCTTCGAACCGCGCCACTCGCCGACGAGTCAGGCGTTCCGGCTGCACGAGTCGCCCGAGTCGCCCGAGTCGCTCGCGCTGCGCTCGAACGTCGCCTACATCGTCGACCAGAACACGCTCGCGCCGGTCTACGAGAAGAACTCGAGCGAGGTCGTGCCGATCGCCTCGATCTCGAAGCTGATGACGGCGATGGTCGTGCTCGATTCGAAGGCGCCGCTCGACCAGCCGATCGAAGTGACCGACGACGACCGCGATTTCATCAAGAACACCGGGTCGCGCCTTTCGGTCGGGTCCGTGCTCTCGCGCGAGGACATGCTCCACATCGCGCTGATGGCGTCGGAAAACCGCGCGGCGGCGGCGCTGTCGCGCTACTACCCCGGCGGGCGGCCCGCGTTCATCGCCGCGATGAACGCCAAGGCGAAGGCGCTCGGCATGACCGACACGCACTTCGAGAACTCGACCGGCCT
Organism: Burkholderia sp. WAC0059; assembly: GCF_002870125.1. Taxonomy (GTDB): domain Bacteria; phylum Pseudomonadota; class Gammaproteobacteria; order Burkholderiales; family Burkholderiaceae; genus Paraburkholderia. Next base: position 196,630 of record NZ_PNEO01000007.1, on the reverse strand, counting down.
GACGAGCCACAACGTTTCGACCGCGCGCGACCTCGTGAAGATGGTCAACGCCGCCTACCAGTACCCGCTGATCCGCCAGTTCTCGACCGACCACAATTCCTACACGGTGTTCACCGGCAAGCGCTCGCTCGTCTACAACAGCACCAACGCGCTGGTCCACAACCCGTCTTGGGACATCGGCCTGCAGAAAACGGGCTTCATCAACGAGGCGGGCGAGTGCCTCGTCATGCAGACGACGATCCACAGCCGTCCGATGATCGTGGTCCTGCTCGACTCGACCGGCAAGTATTCGCGCTTCGCCGACGCGAGCCGCGTGCGCACGTGGCTCGACAACGGCGGGGGCGAGCAGCAGGCGCGCGTCGCCACCGGCGCGGACGCGAACGGCGCCGGCACCTGAAACGTCCGGAGATTGCGCCCGATAAAAAACGCCCCGCTTATTGTGGGGCGTTTTGCATGGTACGGGCTTTCGCGCGATGCGCGACAGGTCTAGGACGCCTGTTGCGGCGCAGGCTGGGCCTTGCCCGGGCCGTCGTTGCCGCCCGGCGCGGTTTCGCCGGCTGCCTCGGGATGAAAACCGAGCGACTCGGAGATGGTGAGCGCCGTGCTGCTGAGCTGGCCGAGCCAGGAGTCCTGCATCCGGTCGGCGGGCGCGGACAGCGACAGCCCGGCGACGAGCTTGCCGGTGTCGTCGTAGATGCCCGCCGCAATGCAGCGCACGCCGAGTTCCAGCTCTTCGTTGTCGCGTGCGCAGGCCTGCTGGCGCACGTGCGTCAGCTCGCGCTCGAGCTGGGCGAGGTCGGTGATGCTGTTGCGGGTGTGGCCCGAGAGGCCGGTGCGCGTCGCGTAGGCGCGCACGCGGTTCGCCTCGTCGGCGGCGAGAAAGAGCTTGCCGACCGACGTCAGATGCAGCGGCGCGCGGCCGCCGATCGCGCGAACCACCTGCATGCCCGAGCGTTCGGAGTACGCGCGCTCGATATAGACGATCTCGTCGCCCTGACGCACCGAGAGGTTGACCGTCTGGCCGGTGAGACGGTGCAGCTCGCGCATCGGCGCAAGCGCCGCGTCGCGCACGGACAGGCGCGCCTTCACGAGATTGCCGAGTTCGAGCAGACGCATGCCGAGCCGGTACGTGCCGGGGTCCGACCGATCGACGAGCCGGCAGCTCACCATGTCGTTCAGGATGCGGTGGGCCGTCGACGGATGCAGCGCGGTGCGCTGCGCCAGTTCTTTCAGGCTGACCGGATCGCTATGCGCGGCGAGCGCGTCGAGCAGGCGCATCATGCGTTCGATCACCTGAATCGAGGTCTTGGGCTCGGAATGGGTGTCGCTCATGGGATCGAAAGCGGTTGACGCACGAAGCGGCGGAGAATCGATTGTATCTCGTATCGTGAAAAAAATGGATGTCCCGGGTGCCGTTTGGGTCTTCGAATGGTGCGTTGCGCCGTACTGTGCCGAGCGCGATGCCTGTGCCGGGACGATGAACGATCGGGAGCGTTTTGCCGCACTGCTTCGCATCACACCGTATCGCCTTCACTGTTTGCCTGGCCGCAACACTGTGTTAGTGGCAAATCCCTTTATCTTGATTGTCTGGCTCTATATCATTCTCAGTGACGATAGTGCGTTACGGCTTGTCGTCATATCGGGAGAGCCGATCATGAAAAGGATGGTGGCGGGGTACTGGCCGGTGGCGCTGATCGTGCCGCTGGCGGTGGCCGGGTGGATACACGCGTGGAGCTCGGCGGACGCGCCGGCGCCGCTTGGCGCCGGGCAACTGACGGCCGAGCTGGCGAGGGCGTTTTCGTATGGGCTCGTCGGCGGCGACGTCAAGGCGGCGGACCGGGCGTCGTCGGCCAGCGCGGTCCTGGCGTCGGCCCGCCGGGCCTGAGCGCGAGCGGCGGCGCGGGGTCCGGCAGACTCATCGCGCCCTTTGTATAATCGCGGCTTCCCGTCTTCTCCACGCAGTCCACGGTTCGATGAAAACGGTTTCCGTCTGCTTCGTCTGTCTCGGCAACATCTGCCGCTCGCCGACCGCCGAAGGCGTGATGCTCAAGCGCGTGGCCGAGGCCGGGCTCGACGGGCGGATCGTCGTCGATTCGGCCGGGACCGGCGACTGGCACGTGGGCGCTGCGCCCGACGCCCGGGCGCAGCGGGCGGCGAGCCGGCGCGGCTACGATCTCTCGGGTTTGCGCGCGAGGCAGATCGCGGCGGGGGATTTCGGCCGCTTCGACCTCGTGCTCGCGATGGACGACGCCAACCTCGGCGCGTTGCGCCGCCTGTGCCCGCCCGAGTTGCGCGACCGGGTCCGTCTATTGATGGCATTCGCGCCCGACGCGCGCGAACGCGAAGTGGCCGACCCGTATTACGGCGGTGAGGCCGGTTTCGAGGCGGTGCTCGATCAGTGCGAGGCGGCGTGCGCCGGTTTGCTGGAAGGGCTGCGCGGGCGTCTGTCGGACTGATAGCAGGCGCGAAAGCGGAAAACGGGTCGGATGGCGCTGCGGGCCTTCGACCGATTCGGGCGATCCACCGTTCGCCGGATAACCTGACTGGCGTCATGTATACTTGACTGGAACAGTCATGTATTTATACTTGACGAAAATTGTCGAGAATTGCGGTTCCCCCTACATCATGAGACTCACGACCAAAGGCCGTTTCGCCGTCACGGCGATGATCGACCTGGCGCTGCGCCAGGAGCAGGGCCCGGTGACGCTTGCAGGCATCAGCCAGCGCCAGCACATCTCGCTGTCGTATCTGGAGCAGTTGTTCGGCAAGCTGCGGCGTCACGAAATCGTCGAGTCGGTCCGCGGGCCGGGCGGCGGCTACAACCTCGCGCGCCGCGCGGAGAACGTGACGGTGGCGGACATCATCATCGCCGTGGACGAGCCGCTCGACGCCACGCAGTGCGGCGGCAAGGGCGCCTGCGAGGGCACCAAGCAGCACGACGGCCACTGCATGACCCACGAGCTCTGGTCCACGCTGAACCAGAAAATGGTGGAGTACCTCGATTCCGTGTCGTTGAAGGATCTGGTCGACCAGCAGCGCGCGCGCGAAGGTGCGGCGCCCTCGGTGCTGCGCGACCGGCGCACCGGCGCGCCCGTGGTCGAGCCGGCGCATGCCGCGCCGAAAGGACCGAACTCCATTTTCAACATGGCGGGTTCCTGAGCGCGGCCACGGCGCCCGGAACCGACCGAGACAACACGCGATTTTCCCGGAGTGATACATGAATAACGACATTCCCCACCTGCCGATCTACATGGACTACAGCGCGACGACGCCGGTCGACCCGCGCGTGGTGGACAAGATGATCCCCTACCTGCGCGAGCAATTCGGCAATCCGGCCTCGCGCAGCCACGCGTACGGCTGGGAAGCGGAGCACGCGGTCGAGGAAGCGCGCGAGAACGTCGCCGCGCTCGTGAACGCCGACCCGCGCGAAATCATCTGGACCTCGGGCGCGACCGAGTCGGACAACCTCGCCATCAAGGGCGCCGCGCATTTCTACAAGAGCAAGGGTAAGCACGTCATCACGGTGAAGACCGAGCACAAGGCCGTGCTCGACACGTGCCGCGAGCTCGAGCGCGAAGGTTTCGACGTCACGTATCTCGACGTGAAGCCGGACGGCCTGATCGACCTCGACGCCTTCAAGGCGGCGCTGCGCCCGGATACGATCCTCGTCTCGGTGATGTACGTGAACAACGAGATCGGCGTGATCCAGGACGTCGAGACGATCGGCGAGATCTGCCGCGAGAAGGGCATCATTTTCCACGTCGATGCGGCGCAGGCGACGGGCAAGGTCGTAATCGACCTGCAGAAGCTGAAGGTCGACCTGATGTCGTTTTCGGCGCACAAGACCTACGGCCCGAAGGGCATCGGCGCGCTGTACGTGCGCCGCAAGCCGCGCGTGCGCATCGAGGCGCAGATGCACGGCGGCGGCCACGAGCGCGGCATGCGCTCGGGCACGCTCGCGACGCACCAGATCGTCGGCATGGGCGAGGCGTTCCGGCTCGCGCGCGAGGAAATGGCGACGGAGAACGAGCGCATCCGCATGCTGCGCGACCGTCTGCTGCGCGGCCTCTCGGAGATCGAGGAGGTCTACGTGAACGGCGACATGGAAAAGCGCGTGCCGCACAACCTGAACATCAGTTTCAACTTCGTCGAGGGCGAGTCGCTGATCATGGCCGTCAAGGACGTTGCGGTATCGTCGGGCTCGGCGTGCACGTCGGCGTCGCTGGAGCCGTCCTACGTGCTGCGCGCGCTCGGCCGCAACGACGAACTCGCGCATAGCTCGATCCGCTTCACGGTGGGCCGCTTCACGACCGAACAGGACGTCGATTACGTGGTCAACCTGCTGAAGGGCAAGATCGCCAAGCTGCGCGACCTGTCGCCGCTTTGGGAAATGCACAAGGACGGCATCGACCTGACGACCATCCAGTGGGCCGCGCACTGATCGCGCCGCCGGCGCGCAGGGCGACCCGAAACGAATCAAGGAGTAGAGATCATGGCATATAGCGACAAGGTTCTGGACCACTACGAAAACCCGCGCAACGTCGGTTCGTTCGCGAAGGACGACGACACGATCGGCACCGGCATGGTCGGCGCGCCGGCCTGCGGCGACGTGATGAAGCTGCAGATTCGCGTGGGCGCGGACGGCGTTATCGAGGACGCGAAGTTCAAGACCTACGGCTGCGGCTCGGCGATCGCGTCGAGTTCGCTCGTGACGGAGTGGGTCAAGGGCAAGACGCTCGACGAGGCCATGGCGATCAGGAACACGCAGATTGCCGAGGAGCTGGCGCTGCCGCCGGTGAAGATTCACTGCTCGATTCTCGCCGAGGACGCGATCAAGGCGGCGGTGGCCGATTATCGCCAGCGCCGCGGTCTGACGGCGGTCGCCGAAGGCGAGGAAGCGAAGCAGGCCGCGGCCTGAGGAAAGCTCCAGAGGGGGCTGGCAGCGAAGCGGCGAAGGTGGGGCGGACGGGATGCCGTTCCGCGCTGGAATAAACGATTTCGGATGCAGGCAGGGTCGCCCCGGCGCCCTGCGCGGCGCGAAGCCCGGATGGGCGTCGCGTCGGGCAGGGCGTGAGGGCGCGGCACGGACGCTATGGCTATTACGTTGACGGAAAAGGCGGCACAGCACGTACAGAAGTATTTGACCCGGCGCGGCAAGGGCGTCGGGCTGCGCCTCGGCGTGCGCACGACGGGCTGCTCGGGGCTTGCCTACAAGCTCGAATACGTCGACGATCTGGCGCCCGAGGACGAGGTGTTCGAGAGCTACGGCGTGAAGGTCGTGGTGGACCCGAAGAGCCTTGCCTACATCAACGGCACCGAGCTCGATTTCGTGCGGGAAGGGCTGAACGAAGGCTTTCGCTTCAACAACCCGAACGTGAAGGACGAGTGCGGCTGCGGCGAGTCGTTCCGCGTATGAAGGCCGCGCGACGCGGCGAAAAGGCGGCGCGTGCCGCCTTTTTGATTTTGATGCGCCGCGGCGCCGCTTGCCCGCCCGAAACGATTTGCCGGTCCGGCCGGCCTCGACGATCCCCATGACTGCGCTTTCCCTTTCCGGCACGCACTTTGCCCTTTTCGATCTGCCCGAGCAGTTCGCGCTCGACGCCGACGCGCTCGACCGCGCTTATCGCGCCGTGCAGGCCCAGGTCCATCCGGACCGTTTCGCGGCGGCGGGCGACGCGCAGAAGCGTCTCGCGATGCAGTGGGCCACGCGCGCGAACGAGGCGTACCAGACGCTGCGCCATCCGCTGCAGCGCGCGATCTACCTGCTGCATCTGCGCGGCCTCGACGTCGGCGCGGAGAACAACACGGCCATGGAGCCGGCGTTCCTGATGCAGCAGATGGAGTGGCGCGAAAGCATCGAGGACGCAGTGGGCGCGAAGAACGTCGATGCGCTCGACGCGCTTTCGGCGGAATTGCGCGAGGACGAGCGCGCGCGCTTCGCGAAGCTTGCCGCGTTGCTCGACGGCGGCGCGGACCAGGCCGCGGCCGAGGCGGTGCGCCAGCTCATGTTCATCGAGCGGGTGGCGGGCGAAATCGACGCGCAGATCGAGCGGCTCGAGGGCTGAGCGCGGGCGCCGCACAACCAGCGCACAACCAGGTAACAGGCGAGGGGCCGCAAGGCCCGCAAAAGATTACTCATGGCATTACTGCAAATCTCCGAACCCGGCATGGCGCCGGCGCCGCATCAGCGGCGGCTGGCCGTCGGCATCGATCTCGGCACGACCAATTCGCTCGTCGCTACGGTGCGCAGCGGCGTGCCCGACGCGCTGCCCGACGAAACGGGCGACGTGCTGCTTCCGTCCGTGGTGCGCTATCTGCCGGGCGGCGGCCGGCGCATCGGCCGCGTCGCGAAAGGCGAGGCGGCCACCGATCCGCGCAACACCATCGTCTCGGTCAAGCGCTTCATGGGCCGCGGCAAGCACGACGTCGAGGGTGCGGCGAACGCGCCCTACGATTTCGTCGACGCGCCGGGCATGGTGCAGATTCGCACCGTGGACGGCGTGAAGAGCCCGGTCGAAGTCTCCGCGGAAATTCTCGCGACGCTGCGCCAGCGCGCCGAGGACACGCTCGGCGACGATCTCGTGGGCGCCGTCATCACGGTGCCCGCGTATTTCGACGACGCGCAGCGTCAGGCGACGCGCGACGCCGCGCGGCTCGCGGGTCTGAACGTGCTGCGCCTGCTCAACGAGCCGACGGCGGCGGCGATCGCCTACGGGCTCGACAACGGCGCCGAAGGCCTCTACGCCGTCTACGATCTCGGCGGCGGCACCTTCGACCTCTCCGTGCTCAAGCTCACGAAGGGCGTGTTCGAGGTGCTCGCGGCGGGCGGCGATTCCGCGCTCGGCGGCGACGATTTCGACCAGGTGCTCTACCGCCACGTGCTGGACGAGGCGCAGCTCGACGCTGCGTCGCTCTCGCCTGAGGACGTGCGCCTGCTGCTCGACAGTGCGCGCGATGCGAAGGAGGCGCTTTCGTCGGTGCCTGTCGCGCACGTTCGTGCGACGCTTTCCGACGATCGCGCCGTCGACGTGAGCGTCGACGAGGCCCGCTTTGCCGCTTTGGTCGAGTCGCTCGTGAAGCGCACGCTCGCGCCGACGCGCAAGGCGCTACGCGACGCGAAGGTCGCGCCGGCCGAGGTGAAGGGCGTCGTGCTGGTGGGCGGCGCCACGCGCATGCCGGTGATCCGCCGCGCGGTCGAGACGTTCTTCGGCCAGCCGCCGCTCACGAATCTCGATCCCGACCAGGTCGTGGCGCTCGGCGCGGCGATCCAGGCCGACCTGCTCGCCGGCAATCGCGGCAGCGGCGACGACTGGCTGCTGCTCGACGTGATCCCGCTCTCGCTCGGCGTCGAGACCATGGGCGGCCTCGTCGAGAAGATCATTCCGCGCAATTCGACGATTCCGGTCGCGCGCGCGCAGGACTTCACGACGTTCAAGGACGGCCAGACCGCGATGGCGATTCACGTCGTGCAGGGCGAGCGCGAGCTCGTGTCCGATTGCCGTTCGCTCGCGCGCTTCGAGCTGCGCGGCATTCCGCCGATGACCGCGGGCGCCGCGCGCATTCGCGTCACCTACCAGGTCGACGCGGACGGCCTGCTCTCGGTGTTCGCGCGCGAACAGCATTCGGGCGTCGAGGCGTCGGTGGTCGTGAAGCCGTCGTACGGCCTTGCCGACGACGACATCGCGAAGATGCTCGAAGACAGCTTCAGGACGGCCGAGGTCGACATGCGCGCGCGCGCGCTACGCGAAGCCCAGGTCGAAGCCGGACGGCTCGTCGAGGCGACCGCCGCCGCGCTCGCGGCCGACAGCGAGTTGCTCGACGCGACCGAGCGCGCGCAACTCGACGCGTTGATCGTGGCGTTGCGCGCGGTCGCGCCCGGCGACGACACCGCCGCGATCGAGGCCGCGACGCAGGCGCTTTCGGCGGGCACCGACGAATTCGCCGCGCGGCGCATGGACAAGGGCATCCGCCGCGCGCTCGCGGGCCGGCGTCTCGACGAGATCGGCTAAGGCGCGGCGGCCGATACGCGGCCCATGTCGCCACGGCCGCGCGCGCTTTCGCGCGTGGGCTGCCGGTAGAATGGGCGATGCCGCCGGCGGCATCGCCCGGTACGACGGATATTTGATACGGAATTCACAATGCCCCAAATCGTGGTGCTGCCCCATGTCGAACTGTGCCCGGAAGGCGCGGTCATCGATGCGACGCCCGGCGTGAGCGTCTGCGATACGCTGCTCGAGCACGGCATCGAAATCGAGCACGCGTGCGAGAAGTCGTGCGCCTGCACGACCTGTCACGTGATCGTGCGGGAAGGGTTCGAGTCGCTCGCGCCCTCGGAGGAGGACGAGGACGATCTGCTCGACAAGGCGTGGGGGCTCGAGCCCACCTCGCGGCTGTCGTGCCAGGCCCTCGTGCCGGCCGACGGGGACCTCGTGGTCGAGATTCCCCGCTACTCGATCAACCATGCCAAGGAAAACCACTGAGAGGAGCGCGAGCGTCATGAAATGGACCGATACGCAGGACATCGCGATGGCGTTGACCGACAGGTACCCCGACGTCGATCCGCAGTACGTGCGCTTCACGGACCTGCATCGCTGGGTCACCGAGCTCGACGGTTTCGACGACGATCCCGCGCGCTCGAACGAGAAAATCCTCGAGGCGATTCAGGCCGCCTGGATTGAGGACGCGGACTTCTGAGCGCCCGCGTCGGGCGCGGCACGTGAAAAAGGCGATTCGCTTTCGAAAGCGAATCGCCTTTTTTGTTGGGTCCGGCTCGCGCGACGGCGAGCGAACTCAATCCTCGCGGCGCAGGTGCGGGAACAGGATCACGTCGCGAATGCTCGGGCTGTCGGTGAGCAGCATCACGAGACGGTCGATGCCGATCCCGCAGCCGCCTGTCGGCGGCATGCCGTACTCGAGCGCGCGGATGTAGTCGGCGTCGTAGTACATCGCTTCTTCGTCGCCGGCGTCCTTCTGTTCGACCTGCTTCCTGAAGCGGGCGGCCTGGTCTTCGGGGTCGTTGAGCTCCGAGAAGCCGTTGGCGATTTCGCGGCCCGTGATGAAGAGCTCGAACCGCTCGGTGATGCCCGGCTGCGTGTCGGAGGCGCGCGCGAGCGGCGAGACTTCGACCGGGTAGTCGACGATGTAGGTCGGCTCCCAAAGCTGCGCCTCGGCCGTCTCCTCGAAAAGCGCGAGCTGCAGCGCGCCGAGGCCGGCGTTGAGGAACGCGGGCTGCGTCGTGTCCACGCCGAACCGCTTCAGCGCGGCGCGCAGGAACGCGGCGTCGGCGAGCTGGGCGTCGGTGTACTGCGGCGCGTACTTCTGGATGGCTCCCGTGATCGTGAGCCGGTGGAACGGCTTCGAGAGGTCGAGCTCGCGGCCCTGGTAGGTCAGCACGGCCGTGCCGAGCGAGTCGACGGCGGCCTGGCGGATCAACTGCTCGGTGAAGTCCATGAGCCACGTGTAGTCGGTGTACGCGGCGTAGAACTCCATCATCGTGAATTCCGGATTGTGGCGCGGCGAGACGCCCTCGTTGCGGAAATTCCGGTTGATCTCGAATACGCGCTCGAAGCCGCCGACGACGAGCCGCTTCAGGTAGAGCTCGGGCGCGATGCGCAGGAACATCTGCATGTCGAGCGCGTTGTGGTGCGTGACGAAGGGCTTGGCCGCGGCACCGCCCGGAATCGGGTGCAGCATCGGCGTTTCCACTTCCATGAACGCGGCGTCGGCCATGAAGCGGCGGATCGACGAAATCGCCTTCGTGCGCGCGAGGAAGGTCTGGCGCGACTCGGGCGTGACGATCAGGTCGACGTAGCGCTGACGGTAGCGTATTTCCTGGTCGGCGAGGCCGTGGAACTTGTCCGGCAGCGGGCGCAGCGCCTTCGAGAGCAGCCGCAGTTCGGTACAGCGTACCGAGAGCTCGCCCTTGTTGGTGCGAAAGAGCACGCCGCGCGCGGCCACGATGTCGCCGAGGTCCCACTTCTTGAACGCCTCGTAGACGTCGGCGCCGACGTCGGCCGGCGTCACGAAGAACTGGATCTGGCCCGAGCCGTCGCGCACCGTCGCGAAGCTGGCCTTGCCCATCACGCGCTTGAGCATCATGCGGCCGGCCACCGAGACTTCGAGCACGCGCGTCTCGAGCGCGTCCTTGTCGGCGTCGGCGTAGCCGGCCTGCAGGTCGGCGGCGTGATGGGTCGGACGGAAGTCGTTCGGGTAGGCGACGCCGGCCTCGCGCAGCGCGCGCAGCTTTTCGCGGCGCTCGGCGATGATCGGGTTGTCGTCCGCTCCGGCGGCACTCGCCTCGGGCGCCTCGTTCGGCTGGTTCGGTTCGGTCATGATGGCTCGGTGTTCGAAGGCCCGGCAAGGCGGGCGGATTCCGGTGCGGCAGGGCGCGAGGTGTGCCCGGCGCCGCTCAAATGCCCTGTTTCAGGCTCGCGCTGATGAACTCGTCGAGGTCGCCGTCGAGCACGGCCTTCGTGTTGCTCATTTCGACGTTCGTGCGCAGATCCTTGATGCGGCTCTGGTCAAGCACGTAGGAGCGGATCTGGTGGCCCCAGCCCACGTCCGACTTGGACGATTCGAGCTTGTCCTGCTCCGACTGGCGCTTGCGCATCTCGGCCTCGTAGAGGCGCGACTTGAGCATCGCCATGGCCTCGGCGCGGTTGCGGTGCTGCGAGCGGTCGTTCTGGCACTGCACGACGATGCCGCTCGGAATGTGCGTGATCCGCACGGCCGAATCGGTCTTGTTGATGTGCTGGCCGCCCGCGCCCGATGCCCGGAACGTGTCGATGCGCAGGTCGGCCGGGTTGACGTCGATTTCGAACGAGTCGTCGATCTCGGGATAGACGAAGACCGACGAGAACGACGTGTGGCGTCCGCCCGAGGAGTCGAACGGCGACTTGCGCACGAGCCGGTGGATGCCCGTTTCGGTGCGCAAAAAGCCGTAGGCGTATTCACCCTCGACCTTGATCGTCGCGCTCTTGATGCCGGCGACGTCGCCTTCGGACTCTTCGAGCACTTCGGCCTTGAAGCCCTTGCGCTCGCAGTAGCGCAGGTACTGGCGCAGCAGCATCGAAGCCCAGTCGCAGGCCTCGGTGCCGCCGGCGCCGGCCTGGATGTCGATGAACGCGCTGTTGGGGTCGGCCGGGTTCGAGAACATGCGGCGGAACTCGACGCCGGCGACGCGCGCCTCGATCGCGGCGGCATCGGCTTCGCAGGCGAGCAGCGTGTCCTCGTCGTTTTCCTCGCGCGCCATCTCGAACAGGTCATGCGTGTCGCGCAGATCGGTGTCGATCGCCGAGAGGATGTCGACCACGTCTTCGAGCAGTTTCTTTTCCTTGCCGAGCGCCTGGGCGTGCTTCGCGTCGTTCCAGACGTCGGGGTCTTCGAGTTCCCTGTTGACTTCGACGAGCCGCGTGGCCTTTACGTCGTAGTCAAAGATACCCCCGTAGCTCGTCCGCGCGATGGCGCAGGTCGGCCAGAGAGGCTTCGATCGCGTTGAGACGTTCCGCTTCCATGTCTATCTTCGTCCGGGGGCGTAAAAACGGATAATTATAGCCGATCGGGCACGGGAGAAGGGGCGGGGCCGCCGGCGGCGCGAGGGCCGGCGCGCCATGCAAGGGGCCGCGTGGCGGGCGGCCGCGAAGGCCTTGAAGGCGCCTTCAAGGTCGCCGGGCGTCCCGTGCGCAAGGCAGCGCGGGCAGGGTTTTAGTCGGCCGCGTGTTCGACGACGAGCTGCACGCGCGAGACGCCGTTCCAGGTGTCGCGCACGAGCCGGTAGGCGAGCGTCGCGCGAGCGGGCAGCGGGTCGGTGCGGTTGAACCAGATCGCATTGAAGCGCTGGCGGCCGCGCGCGAGCTGCAGCTTCAGGTGCCGGTCCTTCACGAGCGCCTGCGAGGCCACCTCGAACTCGCCGGCGAACACGGGCGCCGGGAACCCCTGGCCCCAGACGGCGGCGTCGAGCATCTCGACGAACTGCGGCGTGAAGTAGGCGTCCTCGAGGTCGCCATCGGTCTCGACGGTGCGGGCGAGCGCGTCGTCGCTCAGCCATTCGCGGCCGACGCGCTCGAAGGCGGCGGTGAAGCGCGGCACGTCGGCGGCCGCGAGCGTGACGCCGGCCGCCATGGCGTGGCCGCCGAACCGCGCGAGCAGGCCCGGCTCGCGCTTGGACATGAGGTCGAGCGCGTCGCGCAGATGAAAGCCGGGGATCGAGCGGCCCGAGCCTTTCACCTGCATGCCGCTTTCGTCGGCGGGCGCGAACGTGAACGACGGCCGGTGGAACTTCTCCTTCAGCCGGCCCGCGACGATGCCGATGACGCCCTGGTGCCAGCCGGGGTTGAAGAGCGAGATGGTCGCGCTCGTCGCGAACGCGGCGGGGTCCACGGCCGAGAGATCGGCGAGCGCCTGCTGCTGCATGCCGGCCTCGATCTCGCGCCGCTCGCGGTTCATCGCGTCGAGCTGCTGCGCGAGCTGCGCGGCGCGGGCGTCGTCGTCGGTCGTCAGGCACTCGATGCCGAGCGACATGTCCGATAGCCGGCCCGCCGCGTTCAGGCGCGGGCCGAGCGCGAAGCCGAGGTCGAAGGCCGAGGCGCTGCGCGCGTCGCGGCCGGCCGCGCGAAAGAGCGCCGCGATGCCGGGATGCATCCGCCCGTTGCGGATGCGCTGGAGACCTTGCGCGACGAGCACGCGGTTGTTGCCGTCGAGCTTCACGACGTCGGCGACCGTGCCGAGTGCGACGAGGTCGAGCAGGCCGTCGAGGCGCGGCTCGGGCCGCGCGCCGTCGGCATCGCCGAACGCGCCGCGCCGGCGCAACTCCGCGCGCAGCGCGAGCAGCACGTAGAACATCACGCCTACGCCGGCCAGGCATTTGCTCGGGAACGTGCAGCCCGGCTGGTTCGGATTGACGATCGCGCGCGCGGTCGGCAGCGTCTCGCCGGGCAGGTGATGGTCGGTCACGAGCACGTCGATGCCGAGCGCGTTGGCCGCTTCGACGCCCTCGACGCTCGCGATGCCGTTGTCGACCGTGATCAGCAGGTCCGGCTTGCCGCCCGCGCGCCGCGCGGCGAGCTCGACGATCTCGGGCGTGAGGCCGTAGCCGTATTCGAAACGGTTGGGCACGAGGTAGTCGATCTGCGCGCCGAACATGCGCAGGCCGCGCACGGCCACGGCGCAGGCGGTCGCGCCGTCGCAGTCGTAGTCGGCGACGACGAGCAGGCGGCGCCGGTGCTCGAGCGCGTCGGCGAGCAGCGCGGCGGCCGCGTCGATGCCCTTCAGCGAGGCGGGCGGGATCAGCCGCGCGAGCGCCGTCTCGATCTCGTCGGGCCGGCTCACGCCGCGCGCCGCGTAGAGCCGCGCGAGCACGGGATGCAGGCCGTGGCGCGCGAGCACTTCGGCATCGGCGGGAGAGCAGGCGCGGGTAACGATTCGGGTCATGCCAGGCTGTCAGGAAAGGCGGAAGAAACGCGCAGGGCGGACATGGTGCGTCATTCGATGAGCAGCGAGGCGAACGGGCGGCGGCGCCAGAACTTGCGCAGGTCGCCGCGCGTGACGCGCAGCGTGACCGAGCCGGTATCGCCGCACAGCGTGAGGCAGAGCTCGCGCACTTCGCCCGTCTGCAGGGCGGCGAGCGCCGGCGCGCACCAGTCGCGCTCGAACGCGGCGAACGCATCGGCCCAGCGCGGCCAGTCCTGCGCGATGAACGCGGCGGCGAACGGATCGAGCTCGACGAGCGTCGTGCCGTCTGGTCCGGCGGTGTCGGGCTGTTCGCGCAGCGCGGCGAAGCCGGCCGGCGCGGGCGCCGGCGCGACCGATGCGGCCAGCGCGAGGCCGCGCGTCGCGGCCGCGTCCGAGAAGACGCGTGAAAACGGGCTCGTCACGGGCCGCGCCGCGCCCTGCGCATGAAACCAGATCGAGTTGACGGCCGGCAGCCCGCGCGCTTCGCGCGCCGCGTTGACAGGATGCTCGAACCAGGCCATCTGCACTTCGTTCTGCAGCCTCATCCAGAGGCGCGAGCGCTCGCCCGTGTGCGCCTCGTGCGGCAGCCAGATTTCGATGTTGCGGCCGCTCGCGCGCAGCGGCGCGGCGCCGGCGAGCGAGCCGAACGCGTTGCTCGACAGATACCAGCGCTGCGGGGCCGGTGCCTCGACGCGCACGCCGAGTTCCCCGATCAGCGGCCGGGCCAGCGCGAACAGCGCGGCGGCGTCGGCATCGTCGAGCGCGAGCGCGGCGGGATCGATCAGCACCAGATGGTCGTGCGCGACGTGCACGTGCACGGGCTGCACGCAGGCCCACGTGGCGTCGCCGGGCTCGCCGCCGTCGGCGCGCAGCATGTAGGGGGCGAGCGGCGCCTCGTCGGCCGCGCTGCCTGCGACGGCGCCGAACCGGCGGGCGACCCAGCGCTCGTGCGGCAGCGTGCGCTGGAAGTCCTCGCCGATCACCTGCTCGACGAACGTCGCGTGCGCCACGAGCCGCTCCAGCGCCGGACGGGCGACGCCCGCGAGCGCGGTGGACGCGTTGGCGGCCGACGGCAGCGCAAACGGCACCAGGAGATGGAGGCGGTCAATAGGCATGATGGTGCGCATTGTAGGGTAATCGCTTCGCGTTGTCGGACGCGGTCCGGAAAGTTTTTGCGGATCGGCGCGCGCCGCGGGCGATGCCGGGTCGTACCGGCCGAGCGTCGGGGCGACTTGTAGCGATTCGGGGCGGTCGCCTGCGGGCGCCGCCGGGACGGTGCTCCGCGCAGCGACTTGAGGGGCGGGATCCGTTGTGTGGCAAACTTCGCGCTTGGCCGTCGCCGGCGCCGCGGAACCCGATGCCGTCCGTTGCACTCAACAACAGGGCGGGTGGGCGCGACGCTGGAGCGACGGTCGGGCAACAAGGCTGAACGCGCCCGAAAACGGGCGCACATGGGCGCATACAAGGAATCGCTTGAAACTTCCCTACGAATGGCAAATCGGCTGGCGCTATACGCGCGCCGGCAAACGCACCACCGGCAACGGCTTCATTTCTTTCATCGCGCTCGTCTCGATGTCGGGCATCGCGCTCGGCGTGGCGGCGCTGATCGTCGTGCTGTCGGTCATGAACGGCTTCCAGCGCGACGTGCGCGACCGCATGCTGTCGGTGCTTGCGCACATCGAGATATTTTCTCCGACCGGCTCGATGCCGGACTGGCAGCTCACCGCGCGCGAGGCGAAGCAGAACCACGAGGTCATCGGCGCCGCGCCCTACGTGGACGCCCAGGCGCTGCTCACGCGCGGCGACACCGTGAGCGGGGTCGCGCTGCGCGGCGTCGAGCCGACGCTCGAGCCGCAGGTCTCCGACATCGACAAGGAAATGCAGGCCGGCAGCATGGCGGCGCTGACGCCGGGCAGCTTCGGCATCCTGCTCGGTGCGGACCTTGCCTCGAGCCTCGGCGTGCAGCTCGGCGACCGCATCACGCTCGTCGCGCCCGAGGGCTCGATGACGCCGGCCGGCATGCTGCCGCGGCTCAAGCAGTTCACCGTGGTCGGCGTGTTCGAGTCGGGCCATTACGAGTACGACAGCACGCTCGCGCTCATCAACATCCACGATGCCGAGGTGCTTTACCGGCTGCCCGCGCCGAGCGGCGTGCGGCTGCGTCTGAAGGACATGCAGCGCGCGCCGGCCGTCTCGCGCGAGCTTTCGCACACGCTCTCGGGCGACCTCTACCTGCGCGACTGGACCCAGGAGAACAAGACCTGGTTCTCGGCCGTGCAGATCGAAAAGCGCATGATGTTCATCATCCTCACGCTGATCATCGCCGTGGCGGCGTTCAATCTCGTCTCGTCGCTCGTGATGACCGTGACCAACAAGCAGGCCGACATCGCGATCCTGCGTACGCTCGGCGCGCAGCCGGGCTCGATCATGAAGATCTTCTTCGTGCAGGGCGTGACGATCGGCTTCGTTGGCACGGCGACGGGCGTCGCGCTCGGCTGCCTGATCGCCTGGAGCATTCCGTGGTCCGTGCCGATGATCGAGCATCTGTTCGGCGTGCAGTTCTTGCCGCCGTCGGTGTACTTCATCAGCGAGCTGCCCTCGGAGCTCGTCCCGTCCGACGTGATCCACATCGGCGTGATCGCATTCGTGCTGTCCGCGCTCGCGACGCTCTATCCGAGCTGGCGCGCGGCCCGGGTTCGTCCGGCGGAGGCGCTCCGCTATGAGTAAGCTCAACCCGGCGATGTCGGCTGTGGCCGGCGACTACCCCTACGTGCTCGAGGCGCACAGCATCTCGAAGACGTTCGGCCAGGGCGGCCTGAGCGTGTCGGTGCTGAAGGGCGCGCAACTGTCGGTGCGGCGCGGCGAGAAACTTGCGATCGTCGGCGCGTCGGGCTCGGGCAAGAGCACGCTGCTGCACGTGCTGGGCGGCCTCGACGAGCCCGGCGCGGGCGAGGTCTCGCTGCTCGGCCAGCCGTTCACGGCGCTCTCCGAGCGCGAGCGCACGACGCTGCGCAACCGGGCGCTCGGCTTCGTCTATCAGTTCCACCATCTGCTGCCCGAATTCTCGGCGCTCGACAACGTCGCGATGCCGCTGCGGATTCGCCGCATGGAGGTCGAGGACGCGCGCCGCGAGGCGCTCGACACGCTCGAGCGGGTCGGGCTCGCGCATCGCGCGAAGCACCGGCCGGGCGAGCTCTCGGGCGGCGAGCGGCAGCGCGTGGCGATTGCCCGCGCGCTCGTGACGAAACCGGCCTGCGTGCTCGCCGACGAACCGACGGGCAACCTCGACGGCGCGACGGCGGACACGGTGTTCAACTTGATGCTCGAATTGTCCGATACGTTCAACACGAGTTTCGTGATCGTCACGCACGATCTCGACCTCGCCGGGCGCTGCGACCGCATCGTGCGGCTGCGCGACGGCACGCTGTACGAAGAGGCGCTGCCGCCGGTAGTCCCGGCGCAGCAGCACTAGCCGGCCCGTTCGGCGGGGCGGGGCGCGATGCCCCGCGTCCGGCCTCGGGTTTTGCGTCGCGGAGACACCCGTCTATGTGGATCGACACGCACTGCCATCTCGACGCCGCGGAGTTCGACGCGGACCGCGACGCGGTCGCCGCGGCGGCGCGCGGCGCGGGCGTGGCGCGCGTGGTGATCCCGGCGGTCGGGCGCGAGAACTTCGCGATGGTGCGTGCGCTCGCGCATCGGCTCGACGGCGCGGTCTATGCGCTCGGCATTCATCCGATGTACACGCCCCGTGCGCTCGACGGCGACCTCGACGTGCTCGCCGCAGAGGTCGAGGCAAGCCTTGCCGATCCGCGCTTCGTCGGCATCGGCGAGATCGGCCTCGACCATTTCGTGCCGGGCCTCGACGAGGCCCGGCAGCTGCATTTCTACGACGCCCAACTGCGTCTTGCGCGCGACTTCGACCTGCCCGTGATCTGCCACGTGCGCAAGTCGCAGGACAGCGTGCTCAAGGGCTTGCGCCGCCACGGCCTGCGCCGCGGTATCGCGCATGCGTTCAACGGCAGCTTCCAGCAGGCGCAGGCGTTCATCGGCCAGGGGCTGCATCTGGGCTTCGGCGGCAATCTCACGTTCGAGCGCGCGCTGCAGATTCGGCGCCTCGCTGCGCAACTGCCGCTCGAGTCGATCGTGATGGAGACCGACGCGCCCGACATCGCGCCGTCCTGGCGTTACCGCGAACGCAACACGCCCGACCAGGTGCCGCGCATCGGCGAAGTGCTGGCCGGATTGCGCGGTCTTGCGCCCGACGCGCTGGCCCTTGGCACGACGGCCAACGCGCTCGCGGCGCTGCCGCGGCTCGCGCTTTTGTCCGCATAATCCACCGTCGGCGGTTCGGGTTCCGGTGTGATCGGACGGAGCCGCCGCGGGAGGCGGGATGCGGGCGGTGTGGTGCGGATTTGCGCTGGGCGTCATGGTCTTGCAGCAGCAGGCGGCGCTGCCGGGCTGGCGCGGCGGGCTCGGCTTGCTGGTCGTGATGGCGCTGGCGTCGGCGGGCGCGGCATGGGGGCTGGGCGCTCGGGCGCCGGCGGACGATGACGACTCGCACGAACGACGGCGAATCCGCCGGCGGCGCGCCGCCGGTTGGACGGCGGTCTGGATTACGGCACTGTGCGTGGGCTTCGGCTATGCGGCCTGGCGCGCGCAGGTCCGGTTCGCGCAGACGTTGCCGGTTGCGCTGGAAAGCCGCGAGCTCGACGTGAGCGGTCATGTCGTCGGTTTGCCGACGGGCGACAGCCAGAGCGTGCGCTTCCTGTTCGCGGTCGATGCCTATCCGGCCGCGCTTTCCGACGCATTTTCCGAACGGCTTCCGGAGCGGCTCCAGTTGACCTGGATGGCGCGCGGCGCGCCGGTTCCCACACTCGAACCCGGTGCGCGCTGGCGCCTGCCGGTGCGTCTCAAACGCGCGCACGGCAACGCCAATTTCGGTCTGCGCGATGCCGAGGCCGCGCTGCTCGAGCGCGACGTACGGGCCACAGGCTATGTCAGCGCACCGGCGCGGGCCGTGTCGCTGCCCGGCGTGGCCGGCGGCATCGGCACGGCGATCGGGCGCTGGCGCGCTCGCGTGAACGCGCGCATCGATACCGTGCTGGCCGGCGAGCCGCATCGGGGCATCGTCCGCGCGCTCGCCACCGGCGCCCAGGACGCGATCAGCGACGCCGACTGGACGCTGATGCGCAACACCGGGACAAGCCATCTGGTCGCGATCTCGGGGCTGCATATCGCGTTGACGGCGGGTTTCGCGGGCTGGATCGCCGGCGGACTCTGGCGGCGCCTGAGATGGCGCGGCTTCGCCGCGCCGCTCGTCATGCCGGCGCAAACGGCCGCCGCCCTCGGCGCCGTGACGGCGGCCGTCATCCATGCGGCGCTGGCGGGCTTCAACGTGCCGGTGCAGCGCGCGTTGTGGATGCTCGGCGTCGCGGCCGTCGCGTTCTTCAGCCAGCGTCGCGTGGCGCGTTCCCAGGCGCTCGCGTGGGCGCTCGGGCTGGTGCTGCTGCACGATCCGTGGGCCGTTTGCGCGGCGGGCTTCTGGCTGTCGTTCGGCGCGGTGGCTGCAATTCTCTATGCGGCTTCCGGCGTGCCCCGCGTGCGGGCGGAAGCGCGGCACGCGTGGACGCCGGCCGAAGCCGCCGCCTCGCAGTGCGTTTTCGGGCCGGAGCCGGACGGCGAAGCCGCGCCGCCGGAGCGGGATGTCTTCGCAAGCCGCTGGCGCGCACGGCGGGAACGATTTCGCGCGGGCGCGGCCATCGCCCGCATTGCGTCGAAGACGTGCGACAGCGCCCGCGTGCAATGGGCCGTCACGCTTGCGCTGGCGCCGCTGACCGTCTACTGGTTCGCGCAGATTCCGCTCGTCGGGCCGCTCGCCAACGCGTTCGCGATTCCGTGGGCGAGCCTCTTCGTCACGCCGCTCGCGCTGGCCGGCGTCGTGCTGCCGATGCCGCTCGACGCCTGGGCACTGCGTGCCGCCCACACCCTGTTCGACTGGCTGGCCGTGGCGCTCGGCATGGTGGCGTCGGGCCCGTGGACCACGTTGCGGCTGCCCCGGCCCGAGGTCTGGGCGCTGGCCTGCGCGGCGCTCGGCGTCGCCTGGTGCCTCGCGCCGCGCGGCTGGCCGTTGCGCTGGGCGGCGCCGTTCGCGTGGCTGCCGCTGTTGATGCCGGGCGGCCCCGGCCTGCCGGACGGCACGTTCCGGCTGACGGCGCTCGACGTCGGGCAGGGCGGCGCCGTGCTCGTGCAGACGGCGCGCCACGCGCTGTTGTTCGATGCGGGACCGGGGCCGGAGTCGACGCACGCGGGCGAGCGCATCGTCGTGCCCTATCTGGAAGCGAACGGCGTGTCGCGACTCGACGCCCTGATGATCAGCCACGACGATTCCGATCATTCGGGCGGTGCGCGCGCCGTGCTCGGCCAGATCGCCGTGCGCCAGTTCGTGGCCGGCATCCGGCGCGGCCATCCGTTGTGGATGCGGGCGCGCCAGACCGGCGCCGAGACGGTGCCGTGCGCGGCGGGGCAGCGCTGGCAGTGGGACGGCGTCGAGTTCGAAGTGCTCTGGCCGCCGCCCGGGCCGCTGGCTGGCAAGACGAACGGACACTGCTGCGTGCTGCGCGTCTCGACGACGGCGGACCCCGCCCATGGTTCGACGGCCGTCGCGGCGCTGCTCGCCGCCGACATCGAGGCGGACGTCGAGCGCACGCTCATCGGGCTCGACCGCAATGCGCTGCATGCCGAGGTGCTCGCGGTGCCTCACCACGGCAGCCGTACTTCGTCAACCGAGCCGTTCCTCGATTCCGTCGGGCCGCTCGTCGCGTTATTTCAGGTAGGGTATCGAAATCGCTTTCGCCACCCCGCGCCTGGCGTCTGGGCCCGCTACGAGGCGCGCCGCATCGTGCTCGCGCGCAGCGATGCGGACGGCGCCGTGCGCGTCGATGCGCAGCCCGGCGCCCTGACGGTCGAGCGCTATCGGACCGCCCATCGCCGCTACTGGATGGCGCCGTCCGACGACGGCGGCAAGGGCGATTGATACGGCCCAGGGGCGCCGTGCGGGCGTTGTCCGGCCGCATCGCCGGGAACTGGGCCCGGACCATCGCGCGGAGGCCGCACCGTCTTGAAGCAGGTCATTCACTTTTCGCACGCGAACGGGTTTCCGGCCTCGACTTACCGGACGTTCTTCGCCGAACTGGGGGATCGCTACGCGATCCGCGCCATCGAGCGCATCGGTCACGACGCGCGTTTTCCCGTTACCCAGGGCTGGCCGCACCTCGTCGAGCAACTGCTCGACGACATCGAGCGGAGCGACGAACCGCGCGTCTGGCTCGTCGGCCATTCGCTCGGCGGCTACCTGTCGCTGATGGCGGCGCTGCGCCGGCCCCAGCGGGTGCGCGGCGTGGTGATGCTCGATTCGCCCGTTGTCGCCGGCTGGCGCCGCGGCCTCCTGCGCGTCTCGCAGTGGACCGGCCTCGACGAGCGGCTTTCGCCGGCCGCCGCGACGCGCCGGCGGCGCACCACCTGGGCGAGTCGCGACGAGGCCTGGCGGCACTTTCGCGCGAAGCCCGCGTTCGCGCGCTGGGACGAGCGCGTGCTGTCCGACTACGTCGATTCCGGCATGCCGCGGACCGCGCCCGACGGCACGCGCACGCTCGCGTTTGACCGCCGCATCGAATATCTGATCTACCGGACCCTGCCGCACACGCTGGGCGCGCGGCTTGCTCACGGCTCGCCGGTCCCGGTCGGTTTCGTGGCCGGCACGCGCTCGAAGGAGGTGCGCCAGGCCGGTCTCGCGGCCACACGCCGGCTGACCGGCGAGAAGCTCGAATGGATCGGGGGCAGCCATCTTTTTCCGATGGAAAAGCCGCTCGAGACGGCGCGCGCCGTACAGCGGCTGCTTCACGCGATGGAGGAAAACGGCTGAGCGGGACGGGCGTGCCGCCGGCCGCCCGGGCCCGCTCAGGCCCGTGCCGGGGTGGCCGGACGCGGGCAAATTGCCGGGTTGGCCACCTTAATTACGATATAATCCGTTTTTCCCGCGAGCATTCAGCGATGACCAAATATGTTTTCGTCACCGGCGGCGTAGTTTCATCCCTCGGCAAGGGCATTGCCGCCGCCTCCCTCGCCGCGATCCTCGAATCGCGCGGTCTCAAAGTCACCCTCCTCAAGCTCGATCCCTACATCAACGTCGACCCCGGCACGATGAGCCCGTTTCAGCACGGCGAAGTGTTCGTGACGGAAGACGGCGCGGAAACCGACCTCGACCTCGGCCATTACGAGCGCTTCATCAGCACGAAGATGCGTAAGGCCAACAACTTCACCACGGGCCAGATCTACGAATCGGTGATCCGCAAGGAGCGCCGCGGCGACTATCTCGGCAAGACGGTCCAGGTCATCCCGCACATCACGAACGAAATCCAGGCGTTCATCGAGCGCGGCGCGGCGTCCGCGACGTGCGGCGAGCCCGACGTCGCGATCGTCGAGGTGGGCGGCACGGTGGGCGACATCGAATCGCTGCCGTTCCTCGAGGCCGCGCGGCAGATGAGCCTGCGCCTCGGCCGCAACAACGCCTGCTTCGTGCACCTGACGCTCGTGCCGTTCATCGCGACGGCGGGCGAGCTGAAGACCAAGCCGACCCAGCACAGCGTGCAGAAGCTGCGCGAGATCGGTATCTATCCGAACGTGCTGCTGTGCCGCGCGGACCGGCCGATCCCCGACGACGAGCGCCAGAAGATCTCGCTCTTCTCGAACGTGCCGCAGGACGCGGTGATCTCGGTCTGGGACGCGGACAGCATCTACAAGATTCCGCAGATGCTGCACGACCAGGGGCTCGACACGATCGTCTGCGAGGAACTCAGGATCTCGCCGAAGGCCGCCGACCTTTCCGTGTGGGCGAACCTCGTCGAAAAGCTCGAGCATCCGCAGCACGAGGTGACGATCGGCATGGTCGGCAAGTACGTCGATCTGACCGAGTCGTACAAGTCGCTCATCGAGGCGCTCAAGCACGCGTCGATCCGCACTTCGACGAAGGTGAACATCGAGTACATCGATTCGGAGCAGATCGAAGCCGAGGGCGTGGACAGCCTGAGGCATCTCGACGCGATTCTCGTGCCGGGCGGCTTCGGGCGCCGCGGCACCGAAGGCAAGATCAAGGCGGTTCGCTACGCGCGCGAGGCGAAGGTGCCGTACCTCGGCATCTGCCTCGGCATGCAGCTCGCCGTCATCGAGTTCGCGCGCGACGTGGTCGGCCTGAAGGACGCGAACAGCACCGAGTTCGATCCGAACACGCCGAACCGCGTGGTCGCGCTGATCACCGAGTGGTACGACCGCGACGGCAAGGTCGAGAAGCGCGACGAGGCGTCCGATCTCGGCGGCACGATGCGGCTCGGCTCGCAGCGCTGCCCGATCAAGCCCGGCACGATGGCCGCGCAGATCTACGGCAGGGACGTGAACGAGCGCCATCGTCACCGCTACGAGGTCAACAACCGTTTCGTGCCGCAGCTCGAGGCGGGCGGTCTCGTCATCAGCGCGCGCACGCCGAGCGAGGATCTGCCCGAGATGATGGAGCTCTCGCGCGACATGCATCCGTGGTTCGTCGGCGTGCAGTTCCACCCCGAATTCACGTCCACGCCGCGCGACGGCCATCCGCTCTTCAAGGCCTACGTCGAGGCGGCGCTCGCGTATCAGCAGACGCGCGTGGCGACGAGCGAGGCACCTCGCGTCAAGGAGCAGGCATGAAGCTGTGCGGGTTCGAGGTCGGCCTCGACAAGCCGTTCTTCCTGATCGCGGGCACCTGCGTGGTCGAATCGGAGCAGATGACGATCGACACGGCCGGCCGCCTGAAGGAAATCTGCGCGAAGCTCGGCATTGCGTTCATCTACAAGTCGTCCTACGACAAGGCCAATCGCAGCAGCGGCAAGTCGTTCCGGGGTCTCGGGATGGACGAAGGGCTGCGCATTCTCTCCGAGGTGAAGCGTCAGCTCGGGCTGCCGGTTCTCACCGACGTGCATGCCGAGGAAGAGATCGAGCCCGTGGCATCGGTCGTCGACGTGCTGCAGACGCCCGCGTTCCTGTGCCGCCAGACCGATTTCATCCATGCGTGCGCGCGTTCGGGCAAGCCGGTCAACATCAAGAAAGGCCAGTTCCTCGCGCCGCACGACATGAAGAACGTGATCGACAAGGCGCGCGACGCCGCGCGCGAGGCGGGGCTGTCCGAAGACCGCTTCCTCGCCTGCGAGCGCGGCGTGTCGTTCGGCTACAACAATCTCGTCTCGGACATGCGCGCGCTCGCGATCATGCGCGAGACCGGCGCGCCGGTCGTGTTCGACGCGACCCACTCGGTGCAGTTGCCGGGCGGGCAGGGCACGAGTTCCGGCGGCCAGCGCGAGTTCGTGCCGGTGCTCGCGCGCGCGGCCGTGGCCACGGGCGTGGCGGGGCTCTTCATGGAGACGCACCCGACGCCGGCCGAGGCGAAATCGGACGGGCCGAACGCCGTGCCGCTGAACCGCATGGCCGATCTGCTCGAAACGCTGGTGACGCTCGACGCGGCCGTGAAGCGGGCCCCGTTTCTCGAGAACGACTTTAGCTGATGCGAGTCCTATGTGGCAGCCTGCCGCATAGGCCGATGGAGGAGCACGCGGGCTGCCGGTCGCCGGATACCCCCGTCATCGGCAAATCCCGCCGCTGCACGGGGGCTGCGCGGGGATAGCCGGTCATACGGCTGACGCAGTCGTCGCGCAAGAATTCAACGTCATTTCCTGAGGAAACCATGAGTGCAATCGTAGATATCATCGGTCGCGAGATTCTGGATTCGCGAGGCAACCCCACTGTCGAATGCGACGTCCTGCTCGAATCGGGCACGATGGGCCGCGCGGCGGTGCCCTCGGGCGCCTCGACGGGCTCGCGCGAGGCCATCGAGCTGCGCGACGGCGAAGCCGGCCGCTACGGCGGCAAGGGCGTGCTGAAGGCGGTCGAGCATATCAACACCGAAATCTCCGAGGCGATCATGGGCCTCGACGCGTCCGAGCAGGCGTTCCTCGACAAGACGCTGCTCGAGCTCGACGGCACCGACAACAAATCGCGTCTCGGTGCGAACGCGCTGCTCGCCGTCTCGATGGCCGTCGCGAAGGCCGCGGCCGAAGAGGCCGGCCTGCCGCTCTACCGCTATTTCGGCGGCTCGGGTGCGATGCAGCTGCCGGTGCCGATGATGAACATCGTCAACGGCGGCGCGCACGCGAACAACAGCCTCGACATCCAGGAATTCATGATCGTGCCGGTGAGCCAGCCGACCTTCCGCGAGGCGCTGCGTTGCGGCGCGGAAGTGTTCCACGCGCTCAAGAAGATTTTGGCCGATCGCGGCATGAGCACGGCCGTGGGCGACGAGGGCGGCTTCGCGCCGAATTTCGGCAGCAACGACGAGTGCCTCTCGACGATCCTCCAGGCTATCGAGAAGGCCGGCTATCGCGCCGGCGAGGACGTGCTACTCGCGCTCGACTGCGCGGCGAGCGAGTTCTACCACGACGGCAAGTATCAGCTCGCGGGCGAAGGTCTGCAGCTTTCGTCGGGCGAGTTCACCGACTACCTCGCGACGCTCGCCGACAAGTTCCCGATCGTCTCGATCGAGGACGGCATGCACGAGGGCGACTGGGCCGGCTGGAAGCTGTTGACCGAGCGGCTCGGCAACAAGGTGCAACTGGTCGGCGACGATCTGTTCGTGACCAACACGCGCATCCTGAAGGAAGGCATCGAGAAGGGCATCGCGAACTCGATCCTCATCAAGATCAACCAGATCGGCACGCTGACCGAGACGTTCGCCGCCATCGAAATGGCCAAGCGCGCGGGCTACACGGCCGTGATCTCGCACCGCTCGGGCGAAACCGAGGATTCGACGATCGCCGACATCGCGGTCGGCCTGAACGCGGGCCAGATCAAGACCGGCTCGCTTTCGCGCAGCGACCGCATCTCGAAGTACAACCAGTTGCTCCGCATCGAGGAAGATCTCGGCGACATCGCCAGCTACCCGGGCAAGTCGGCGTTCTACAATCTGCGCTAACACGCGGCGGGCCGCTTCCGCCGTCCCTGGCCCGTCCTTCGATTCCCGTCGCCGCCCCGTGTTTCGCGCGGGGCGGCGCGTGTTTATCCGGCACCTCTCATGCGGCTCGTCACTGTCGTTCTGGTCGTTCTGCTCGTACTGATCCAGTACCCGCTCTGGTGGGGACACGGCGGCTGGCTGCGCGTGCACGAGCTGCAGCAGCAGCTCGCGCAGCAACAGCAGCAGAACGCGAAGGAAACGGAGCGCAACAACCGTATCGAGGGCGAGGTTCAGGATCTGCAGGGCGGCACGGCGGCGGTCGAAGAGCGCGCGCGCTACGAGATGGGCATGATGAAGGACGGCGAGGTGTTCGTGCAGTTCGTTTCGCCCAACGCGCCGCCGCCCGTGCCGAGCTCGGCCGTTTCGGAGATGTCGTCGCACGGCGACGTGTCGGCGGCGCCTGTCAGCATCGTGCCGAATCCGGTGTCGCGCGTGCCGCAGAGGCGCGAGCGCGCGCGCGCCGGCAACCCGAAAAGAGACGTGAAAAGGGACGCGAAGCGGGAAGCCGGACGGGATGCGAAGAAACGCGCCGCCGGCTGATCGCGGGCGGCGCGGCAGAAAAGGGCGGACAAAGATTGGACAGGAGCAGGGCGCAGCGGCGGGCTGCGCCCTGTTTCGTTTCGGCGGTGGATTCTCGCCGGGCGCGTCCGGCGCAGGCCCGCTTCTCAGTGGCGCTGGTCGGTCGCGCGCGCCACGCCTTCGGAAAGCCCGTTTACGACGAAAAGCTGGGCCACGTCGACCGGGTCGAACTCGTAGCGCTGGTTGCAGTACTCGCAGTGAATCTCGACGTGGCCGCGTTCCTCGATCACGCTGTCCACTTCGGCACGGCCGAGCATCCGCAGCATCGCGCCGACCTTCTCGCGCGAGCACGAGCAATGGAAGCGGGCCGGCGCCGGCTCGAAATGGCGCACGCTTTCCTGCCAGAAAAGGCGGCGGAACAGCGTTTCGGGTTCCTCGCCGAGCAGTTCGTCGCGCGAGAGCGTGCCGCCGAGCGTGCAGACGCGCTCCCAGGTGTCGCTGTCGAGCTCGGCCGGATGGGGGACGATGCCGCCGTCGCCGGGCAGTTTCTGCAGCAGCATGCCGACGGCGCGCTCGTCGCTCGCAGCGAGCCATAGCCGCGTGTCGAGCTGCTCGGAGTGGCGCATGTAGTGCTCGAGCACCGAGGCGATCGAAGGCAGCGGGCCGTCGTCGCCGTTCAGCGGGACGATGCCCTGATACGGCTGCTGGCCGGGCTGCCGGTTCGCGGGGTCGAGCGTGATGACGCAGCGGCCGTGGCCGCCCGCGTTGACCAGTTCGGCGAACGTGAGATTTTCGCCGAGCGTCGCGGCGGCTTCGTCGGAGAGCCGCGCGGTCGTGCGCAGCGAGAGGTCCGAACTGCACTGGACGACGAGCATCCTGACCGGGCCGTCGCCGAAAATCTGCATGATCATCGTGCCGTCGAACTTCAGGTTGGCCGACAGCAGCGCGCAGGCCGCCATCATCTCGCCGAGCACGGCGCGCACGGGGGCCGGATACGCGCGGCGCCGGAGCACTTCCTGCCAGGTGCTGCGCAGCGAGACGATCTCGCCGCGCACCGGGGCCGCGTTGAACATGAATTTTTGCAACTGGTCGTTCACAATCCTTCCTTCGTTGAACCTGTCCGGCGCCCGCGGGCGCCGGGGGCGTCAGCCGATCCGCACGAGCTGCGCCTTGAAATGTTCGCGTTTCCCGACGTAGCCTTCCGCTGCGCGACGCAGCTTTTCGACGTCCTCGTCGGTGAGCGCGCGCACCACCTTGGCCGGCGCGCCGAGAATCAGCGAGCGTTCGGGAAACGTCTTGCCTTCGGTGACGACGGCGCCCGCGCCGACGATCGAATGACGGCCGATCACGGCGCCGTTCATCACCACGGCCTGAATGCCGATCAGCGAACCTTCCCCGATCGTGCAGCCGTGCAGCATGACCTGATGGCCAATGGTCACGTTCGCCTCGATCGTGAGCGGGTAGCCGGGGTCGGTGTGCAGCACCGCGCCTTCCTGGACGTTGCTGCCGGTGCCTACCGAAATCAGCTCGTTGTCGCCGCGCAGCGCGGCGCCGAACCAGACGCTCGCGTTTTCCGCGATCTGCACCTTGCCGATGATGGCTGCGTTGTCGGCCACGAACGCGCTTTCGTGAATGGTCGGGGCGACGTCGCCAAGTTTGTAGATTGCCACGGTGTCGTGTCTCCTTTTCGTCCTGGGCGTCCTGGGGCAGCGCGGCCGCACGAAGCGGTTCGCGGACGCGGTGCAATGGAATGGCGTATTGTAGACGGTTACGCGCGTGGCCCGGCGGGGCCGCACGCCGGTACCGCGGATGAGTACCCCCGCGAACCCGGCCGGCAGGGCATGCCGGCAGCGATCTCCCCCCTTTTTCCATGAATGCTGTTTCTTCGTCCACCGGGCATCCGGCGAGTTCGATTGCAGCCGATGCGTCGGGCGCGGCCGGCGGCTGGCGCCGCGCGGCGCTCTACGCGTTGTGCCAGCGCCAGCCGCTCGCCAAGGTCGAGGCCGTGCGCGCGCTGCATGCGCGGGCGACGGCGGGCGACGCGTCCGGCTGGCAGCCGCAATGGACGCTCGACGCGGTGCCGGATTTGCCCGGCCGTCCCGCTCGCCCGGCGCTGGTCGAGCCGCGCCGTCTCGAGCGGCGCGGCATGGGGACGGCCGAGGGGCGGGCCGTGCTGCTGCACGCGCTGGCTCACATCGAGTTCAACGCGATCAATCTCGCGCTCGACGCGCTCTGGCGGTTTCCCGACATGCCCGAGTCGTTCTACGGCGACTGGCTGAAGGTGGCCGTGGAGGAGGCGCATCATTTCTCGCTGCTGCAGGCGCGTCTTGCCGATTACGGCTACGCCTACGGCGACTTTCCGGCCCACGACGGGCTCTGGGACATGTGCGAGCGCACCCGCGACGACGTGCTGGCGCGCATGGCTCTCGTGCCGCGCACGCTGGAGGCGCGCGGCCTCGACGCGTCGCCGCCGATCCGGGCGCGCCTGAAGCAGGCCGGCGACGACGCGTCGGCCGCGGTTCTCGACGTCATTCTGCGCGACGAGGTCGGCCACGTGCGGATCGGCAATCGCTGGTTCCGCCATCTGTGCGCAGAGCGGGGGCTCGATCCGCACGTGGCGTGGCGGCGGCTGGCCGAGGCCTATCACGCGCCGAGGCTGCGCGGCCCGTTCAACTTCGACGCGCGCCGCGCCGCCGGTTTCGACGAGGTCGAGCTGGCGGCGCTGGCCGCGAACGTGGATGCCGGATCGGACGGCGCGTAGCACGTTCGCCCGCGCCGTATCGGGCGCCCCAACCGCTTTGCGGCATTGCAGTAGAATGGCCGGAAACCCTTTCTGGATCGCGATGAACGCCGACCTGCACTGTCACTCCACGGTTTCGGATGGCCAACTGGCCCCCGCCGTCGTTGCGCACCGCGCGCATGCGGGCGGCGTGACGCTCTGGGCGCTCACCGACCACGACGAGCTGGGCGGTCAGCACGAGGCCCGCGACGCGGCGGCCGGGCTGGGCATGCAGTACCTGCCCGGCGTCGAGATTTCGGTGACGTGGGCGTCGCGGACGGTGCACATCGTCGGGTTGAATGTCGATCCGGACTGCGCCGTACTGGCCGAAGGGCTCGCGCGCACGCGCAACGGCCGTGCCGCGCGCGCCGAGGCCATGGGCGAGCAGTTGGCCGCGATCGGGATCGACGGCGCCTGCGAGGGGGCGATGCGCTACGTCTCCAATCCCGATCTGATTTCCCGTACCCATTTCGCCCGCTATCTCGTCGAGAGCGGCCGCGCGGCCTCGACCCAGGACGCCTTCGCGCGCTATCTCGGCGAGGGCAAGCCCGGCTACGTGGCGCATCGCTGGGCGAAGCTCTCCGACGCGCTCGCGTGGATCCGGGCCGCGGGCGGCGAGGCCGTCGTCGCCCATCCGGGCCGCTATCACTATTCGCCGCTCGAATTCGACGCGTTTTTCGGCGAGTTCATCGATCTCGGCGGCAAGGCGATCGAGGTCGTCACCGGCAGCCACACGCCCGATCAATATGTCGAGTATGCGAACGTCGCGCGCCGCCACGGCTTCGAGGCGTCGCGCGGCTCGGACTTTCACGCGCCGGGCGTGGACGCCGTCGAGCCCGGCAGCCTGCCGCCGCTGCCCGCCGATCTGAAGCCCGTCTGGGAACGATGGCTCTGATGCCGCGCATCGCGCGGCGATTCCCTGTCGTGGCGTGCCGCCGCGGCGCGCCGTCCGTCGTCCGCTGATCCCGACATGTCCCAGTACTTCCGGATTCATCCCGAGAATCCCCAGCCGCGTCTCGTCAGGCAGGCCGTGCAGATTCTCCGCGACGGCGGCGTGATCGCGCTGCCGACCGATTCGAGCTATGCGCTCGCGTGCCAGCTCGACGACAAGAGCGCGGTCGAGCGGCTGCGCCGCATCCGCGGGCTCGACGAGCGCCAGCTGCTTTCGCTGATGGTTCGCGACCTCTCGGAGCTGGCCAATTTCGCGATGGTCGACAATCGCCAGTACCGGCTGATCCGCGCGGTCACGCCAGGGCCTTACGTGTTCGTGCTGCAGGCGACGAAAGAGGTGCCGCGGCGCCTCTCGCATCCGTCGCGCAAGACGATCGGCCTGCGCGTGCCCGACCATCCGGTGCCGCTCGCGATTCTCGAGGCGCTCGGCGAGCCGCTGATCGGCTCCACGCTGATCCTGCCGTCCGGCGAGGCGCCGCTCAACGATCCCGGGGAAATTCGCGCGCGCCTCGAAAAACAACTCGATCTCGTGATCGACGGCGGCGCCTGTTCGCGCGAGCCGTCCACCGTCGTCGACCTGACCGGTGAGGCGCCCGTGCTCGTGCGCGCCGGGCGCGGCAGCCTCGCGCCGTTCGGCATCGAGGCTGCCGCGTGAGCGCTCGCCGGAAATGCCCCGGGGCGTGCGCCCTGACCGCATTGATACAATAGCCCGCTATGGATGCTTCGTTGATTCAGACGCTCGTCGTCTACGTTCTGCCGGTTATTTTCGCGATCACGCTGCACGAGGCCGCGCACGGTTTCGTCGCGAGCAAACTCGGCGACAACACGGCCCGGATGCTCGGCCGCGTGTCGTTCAATCCGATGCGCCACATCGATCCGATGGGCACGCTCGTGATGCCGCTGATCCTGTACGTTGCCACGCACGGCGCGTTCGTGTTCGGCTACGCGAAGCCGGTGCCGATCGCGTTCGACAACCTGCGCAATCCGCGCTGGGGCAGCATGTGGGTCTCGGCCGCCGGGCCGCTCTGCAATTTCGTGCAGGCGCTCGTCTGGGGCGTGTTCCGCATCGCGCTGGCCGTGCTCGGCGTCGAAGAGCCGTTCTTCACGCGCATGGCTGTGGCGGGCATCGGTGTGAACCTGGCGCTCGGCGTGCTGAACCTGTTTCCGCTGCCGCCGCTCGACGGCGGGCGCGTCCTGACGGCGCTGCTGCCGCGCCGGGCCGCCATGGCGCTCGCGCGGATCGAGCCCTACGGTTTCGTCATCGTGATGGCGCTGGTGTTGACCGGCCTGTTGACGAAATTCTGGCTGCGCCCGCTGGTGAACCTCGGTTACGACGCCGTGATCTTCATTCTTGGCCCTCTTGTGGCGCTCTTTTCATAACATCATGTTCCCTGACCGTATCTTTTCCGCCATGCGGCCCACCGGGTCGCTGCACCTCGGCCACTATCACGGCGTGCTGAAAAACTGGGTGCGGCTGCAGTCCGAGTACCCGTGCTTTTTCGGCGTGGCCGACTGGCACGCGCTCACGACGCACTACGAAACGCCCGAGGCGATCGAGAAGAACGTCTGGGACGTGCTGATCGATTGGCTGGCCTCGGGCATCGACCCGAACCAGTCGACGCTCTTCATCCAGAGCCGCGTGCCCGAGCACGCGGAACTGGCGCTCCTCATCGGCATGAGCACGCCGCTCGGCTGGCTCGAACGCGTGCCGACCTACAAGGAGCAGATGGAAAAGCTCAAGGACAAGGACCTCTCCACCTACGGCTTTCTCGGCTACCCGGTGCTGATGGCGGCCGACATCCTGCTGTATCGCGCCTCGCTCGTGCCGGTCGGCGAGGACCAGATTCCGCACGTCGAGATGACGCGCGATATCGCGCGGCGCTTCAACCATCTGTACGGTCGCGAGACGGATTTCGAGGAGAAGTCGCTCGAGGCGGCGAAGAAGCTCGGCGGCAAGCGCGCGAAGCTCTATCATGAGTTGCGCAACGCGTTCCAGCAGGAGGGCAACGAGGAGGCGCTCGAACAGGCGCGCGCGCTGCTGCAGGAATCGCAGAGCCTCTCGATGAACGACCGCGAGCGGCTCTTCGGCTATCTCGAAGGCGCGCGCAAGATCATCCTCGTCGAGCCGCAGGCGCTGCTGACCGAGGCCTCGCGCATGCCGGGCCTCGACGGGCAGAAGATGTCGAAGTCGTACGGCAACACGATCGGCCTGCGCGAGGACGCCGAAACGATCGGGAAGAAGGTCCGCACGATGCCGACCGATCCGGCCCGCGTGCGCCGCAGCGATCCGGGCGATCCCGACAAATGCCCCGTCTGGCAACTGCATCAGGTCTATACCGACGAGGCTACGCACGAATGGGTGCAGAAGGGTTGCCGCTCGGCGGGCATCGGTTGCCTCGATTGCAAGCAGCCCGTGATCCAGGGCATTCTGCGCGAGCAGCAGCCGATGCTGGAGCGCGCGCAGAAGTACGTCGACGATCCGTCGCTGCTGCGCGCGATCGTCGCCGACGGTTGCGACAAGGCGCGCAAGTTCGCGACAGAGACGATGCGCGACGTGCGCGAGGCGATGGGCCTGTCCTACACCTGAGCGGAGACGGGCCTTTTCCGGGCGAGGCGCGGACAATGAGCGGGCGATGACGGACGAGCCGCAGGGTCGGACCACTGAGCCGGTCGGCGCCCAGGCGGCACTGGCCGAGCCGTCGCGCTGGGTGTGCCACTGGGCGCATCTGGTGGCGGCGGGCGGCCCGGTGCTCGACGTCGCCGCCGGTTCGGGGCGCCATGCGCGCTGGTTCGCCGGGCGCGGCCAGCGGGTCACGGCACTCGAGCGCGACGCGGCATCGCTCGCGCTGCTGCGCGCGACGCCCGGCGTCGAGGCCGTCGAGGCGGACCTCGAAGGCGCGCCCTGGCCGCTTGCCGCCGACACGCGCTTCGCGGCCGTGGTCGTGACGAACTACCTGCACCGGCCGCTGTTTGCGCATCTGGCCGACGCGCTGGCACCCGGCGGCGTGCTGATCTACGAGACGTTCGCGCAGGGCAACGAGACCGTCGGCAAGCCGTCGAATCCCGCTTTTCTGCTCGCGCCGGGCGAGTTGCTGGCCGCCTTCGGGCCGCGCCTGCGCGTCGTGGCCTATCAGGACGGTTTTCTCGGCGAACCGCGTCCCGCGTTCGTCCAGCGCATCTGCGCGGTGCGCGAGCCGCCTCGCGCGGACGCCGCCAGTCAGGGACTTCCCCCATCGCGTTACGACCTGACCGGCTAATCCGCTACAATCCCGCTTTAACCGATTACATTGACTGACGTTTCATGGCTAACGGCACCCAGGATGGCATTACGCTGCGCGGCAGTATTCCCGCGATCGTCACTCCCATGCACGAGGACGGCAGTCTCGACCTGCCGGCGCTGTGCAAACTGATCGACTGGCATATCGCCGAAGGGACCGACGCGCTCGTCGTCGTCGGGACGAGCGGCGAGTCGGCCACGCTGACGGTCGAGGAGCACATCCTGACGGTGAAAACGGCCGTCGAACATGCGGCCGGCCGTCTGCCGATCATCGCCGGCTCGGGCGGCAACTCGACCGCCGAGGCGATCGAGCTGACCCAGCGCGCGAAGGCCATCGGCGCGAATGCGTCGCTGCAGGTCGTGCCCTATTACAACAAGCCGACGCAGGAAGGCATGTACCGGCACTTCTCGAAGATCGCCGAAACGGTCGATCTGCCGGTCGTGCTTTACAACGTGCCGGGTCGCACCGTCGCCGACATGACGAACGAGACGATCCTGCGTCTCGCGCAGGTGCCGGGCATCGTCGGCGTGAAGGAAGCGACGGGCAACATCGACCGCGCCGCGCATCTCATCAAGGCCGCGCCGGCCGGCTTCTCGGTGTTCAGCGGCGACGATCCGACCGCCATTGCGCTGATGCTGCTCGGCGGTCAGGGCAACATCTCGGTGACGGCGAACGTGGCGCCGCGCGCGATGAGCCAGCTATGCAAGGCGGCGCTCGCCGGCGACGCGAAGACGGCGCGCGAAATCCACCTGAAGCTGCTCTCGCTGCACAAGAACCTGTTCGTCGAATCGAACCCGATTCCCGCGAAATGGGCGTTGCAGGCGCTGGGCCGCATCGAGGGCGGTATCCGCCTGCCGCTCACGCCGCTCGACGCGCGTTTTCACGACGCCGTGCGCGGCGCCATGCGCGAGGCGGGCGTGCTGGCGTGACCGATAGCGCAGGCGCCTTTGCGTTAGCGATTTTCCTTTAACCGACGTCGACATCGGCCGACTCCCTGACGGGACAAGGCCCGCGTTCCAGCATCACGAAGGACCCCATGAAACGTTCCGCTTTTTCCCTCCACGCAACCCGCCTGGCGGTGTTGGCGCTTGCGCTTGGCCCGCTCGCGGGCTGCGAGTCGCTGAACGAGTGGTTCGCCTCCGATCACGTCGACTACAAGGACACGGCGAGCGCGCCGCCGCTCAGGGTGCCGCAGGATCTGACCGCCGGGCCGACCAACCAGCAATACGTGGCGCCGTCGCAGAATCTCACGCTGGGCGGCGCGCCGCAGCGCGACGTCACGGCGGCCGGCAACAGCGTGCTCGGCGTGCCGAGCGCGCAGGACCCGTTCGGCATGCACGTCGAGCACGACGGCGACCGCCGCTGGCTCGTCGTCGACGGGCGTTCGCCGGACGACCTCTGGCAGCCGCTGCAGGATTTCTGGCAGGAAAACGGCTTTGCGCTGACGACGAATTCGCCGGGCACGGGCATCATGCTGACCAGTTGGGCGGAGAACCGCGCGAACATTCCCGACGACTGGTTCCGCCGGACGATCGGCCACGTGATCGACTTCGCCTATTCGTCGGGCACCCGCGACCGTTTCCGGACGCTCGTCTCGCGCGGGCCGAACGGCACGGTCGACATCTCGATCACGCACAGCGGGCTGGAAGAAGTGCTGGCGGGACAGGACAAGGACACGACGCGCTGGGTGGAAACGCCGCGCAATCCGACGCTCGAGGCGCTGTTTCTCGCGAAGCTGATGCAGAAGTTCGGTCTGACCGATGCGCAGTCGAAGCAACTGCTGACGGACGCGCACCCGGCTTCTGTGCCGGCCCAGATCGTCGCCAACGACGGGGCGCCGACCCTCGATCTGTCCGAGCCGTTCGATCGCGCCTGGTTGCGTGTCGGCATCGCGCTCGACCGCACCAACTTCGCGGTCGACAACCAGGATCGCGACAAGGGCATCTACTACGTCCGCTACGTCGATTCCACGCAGGAGCTGAAAAGCAACGGCCTGCTCGGCAAGCTGTTCTACAGCTCGGCAGATCGGAAGCCGGGACCGGAATTCATGGTGAACGTGCGTCCCGAGGGCGACGGCCTGACCCAGGTTGCCGTCGTCGACGCGAACGGGCAGGTGGATGCGTCGCAGCAGGCGCTGCGCATCGTATCGGCGCTGCATGCCCAACTGAACTGACGCCGTGCGGTTCGCGAGCCTCGGCAGCGGCAGCGAGGGCAATGCGCTGGTTGTCGAGGCGAGCCGCGGAGCGGGCGCGACGCGCGTTCTGCTCGACTGCGGTTTTTCCGCGCGCGAAATGGAGCGGCGGCTGGCGCGTGCCGGCATCGACGCCGAATCGCTCGACGCGATTCTGATCACTCACGAACACAGCGACCATATCGGCAGCGCATTGACGTGCGCGCGCCGCTGGTCGCTGCCGCTTTACATGAGCTGGGGCACGGCCCGCGCGGTCGGTGCCGACGAGGCCGGTTTCGATCTGCGCGTGCTTTGGGGCGACGAAACGGTCGCGATCGGCGAGTTGGCTGTGCAGCCGTATACGGTGCCGCACGACGCGCGGGAGCCGCTCCAGTTCGTGTTTTCCGATGGCGCGAGCCGGCTGGGCGTGCTGACCGACGTCGGCGAATCGACGCCGCGCATCGGCGCCGTGCTCGCCGGCTGCGACGCGCTCGTGCTGGAATGCAATCACGACCTGCAGATGCTCGAGGCGAGTCGCTATCCGGCGTCGCTGAAGGCACGCATCGGCGGCTCGCACGGCCATCTGAGCAACGTCGCGGCGGCCGCCATCCTGGCCGGGCTCGACCGGGCGCGGCTGCGCCATCTGATCGCGGCGCATCTGAGCCAGCAGAACAACACGCCCGAACTGGCGTCGGCCGCGCTGGCCGCCGTACTCGGCAACGCGCCGACCGAAATCGGGGTCGCGTCGCAGGACGAGGGTTTCGGCTGGATCGATCTCTGATATCGGTAAAATAAAAAAGCCCGCGATCGTCGATCGCGGGCTTTTTGCCGGATATTACGCGGCGGCGGATGCGGCGTCGTGCCGCACCGCGCCAGACGGCAACCTTAGTTGCGGTTGCCGCCGAAAATGCCGAGCAGCGCGAGCAGATTCGTGAACACGTTGTAGAGATCGAGGTAGATCGCGAGCGTCGCCGAGATGTAGTTCGTCTCGCCGCCGTTCACGACGCGCTGCACGTCGAACAGCATGTATGCCGAGAAGATCGCGATGGCGAGCACCGAAACGGTGAGCATCAGCGCGGGCAGATGCAGGAACATGTTCGCGATGCCGGCGAGCAGGATGACGATCACGCCGACGAACAGCCAGCGGCCGAGGCCCGAGAAATCGCGCTTGCTGACCGTGGCGATCGTGGCCATCGCGGCGAAAATGATCCCCGTGCCGCCAAAAGCGAGCATGATGAGCGACGGGCCGTTCGAGAAGCCGAGGATGAAGCTGAGCAGGCGCGACAGCATCAGCCCCATGAAGAACGTGAAGCCGAGCAGCACGAAGACGCCGACCGAACTGTTCTTGGTGCGCTCGATGGCGAACATGAAGCCGAACGCGATCGCGAAGAACGCGAGCAGGCTCATGGCCGGGCTGCTGGCGGCGAACAGCGAGAAGCCGGTGGTCACGCCGATCCAGGCGCCGAGCACCGTCGGCACCATCGAAAGCGCGAGCAGCCAATAGGTATTGCGCAGCACGCGGTTGCGGGTTTCGGCCGAAACGACGCCGCTGCGGCCGAAGCGATAGGGATAGTTCATGCTTTCTCCTTGCGTGAAAGATGAGTGTAGCGCGAGTTGTATCGTTGTAGCAGCGATTGCGGGCCGCCGTTTTCGGCTGGTGCCGCAGGACCTCTGTCTACGTAAGATAAGCTCGAAGGCCGGGAGTTTCAATGTTTCGCCGCGCACTTCCCGTTCGTGTCGCGCAGGACTCGTTCGCGCGGAGCGCTCGCGCCGCTGGCCCACTGACCGCGACGGGGCTCTGCTAACAGGGAGCAATCGCAATGATACACGGGAACATGCTACAATTGCGGATTCATTTGAATCTGTAACCTCTTAATTTTTTGGAGTTTTTATGGCGATCGAACGCACCCTGTCGATTATCAAGCCGGACGCCGTGGCCAAGAACGTGATCGGCCAGATCTACAGCCGCTTCGAAAACGCTGGCCTGAAGGTCATTGCCGCCCGCATGGTCCACCTCTCGCGCGCCGACGCCGAGAAGTTCTATGCCGTGCACGCCGCGCGCCCGTTCTTCAAGGATCTCGTCGAATTCATGATCTCGGGCCCGGTGATGGTGCAGGCTCTCGAAGGCGAGAACGCGATCCTGAAGAACCGCGAGCTGATGGGCGCGACCGATCCGAAGAAGGCGGAGAAGGGCACGATCCGCGCTGATTTCGCGGACAGCATCGACGCGAACGCGGTGCACGGCTCGGACGCGGCGGAAACGGCGCGCGTCGAGATTGCGTTCTTCTTCCCGGAAGTCAACGTCTACTCGCGTTAAGCGCGAGCCGGCGTTTTTGCAGCATGGTGGTCGCGAACGGCAGTGCGTTTTCCCGGCACGAGCGAAACCGGGCAAATGCGCGTTCGCGCTGAAACGGCAGGAATGACAGGATTCGGCATGACGAGCACAACCGTCAACCTTCTCGATTTCGACGCCGAGGCGCTCGTCGCGTACTGCGAGAGCCTCGGGGAGAAGCCGTTTCGCGCCAGGCAACTACAGCGCTGGATTCACCAGTACAACGCCGCCGATTTCGACGGCATGACCGACCTCGCGAAGTCGTTGCGCGAAAAGCTCAAGGGGCGTGCCGCGATCGGCATGCCCGGCATCGCGAGCGATCACGTTTCCGCCGACGGCACGCGCAAGTGGCTCATCGACGTCGGCAACGGCAACGCGGTCGAAACCGTGTTCATCCCCGAGGAGGGGCGCGGGACGCTCTGCGTGTCGTCGCAGGCCGGGTGCGCGGTCAACTGCCGGTTCTGCTCGACCGGCAAGCAGGGCTTCTCCCGCAATCTGACGACAGCCGAAATCATCGGCCAGCTTCGCATGGCGGAGTTCACGCTGCGCGCGTCGTCGGGCGCGCCGCAGGGCGAAGGCAAGGGCGAGCGCGTGGTCACGAACGTCGTGATGATGGGCATGGGCGAGCCGCTTCTCAACTACGATGCCGTGGTGCCGGCCATGCGCCTGATGCTCGACGACAACGCCTACGGGCTGTCGCGTCGGCGCGTGACGCTGTCCACCTCGGGCGTCGTGCCGATGATGGACCGGCTCGGCGCGGAACTGCCGGTGGCGCTGGCGGTCTCCCTGCATGCGCCGAACGACGTATTGCGCGACGAGCTCGTGCCGCTGAACCGCAAATATCCGCTGGTCGAGCTGATGGCGGCCTGCGAGCGCTACCTCGAGGTCGCGCCGCGCGATTTCATCACGTTCGAATACTGCATGCTCGACGGCGTGAACGATACCGAGGCGCATGCCCGCGAACTGCTCGCGGTGACGCGCGACGTGCCGTGCAAGTTCAACCTGATTCCTTTCAATCCGTTTCCGGAGTCGGGGCTGCTGCGCTCGAAGCCGGAGCAGATCCGGCGCTTCGCGCAGGTGCTCATGGACGCCGGCGTGGTGACGACCGTGCGCAAGACGCGCGGCGACGACATCGACGCGGCGTGCGGGCAGCTTGCCGGCGCGGTCCAGGATCGCACGCGGCTCGCCGCGCGGAGCGGCAAGGCGGGCGCGAAACGGGTGATCGAAGTGCGCCCGGCGTAACCGGGCACGACCGGACGCGACGCGACGGGCGCGAGGGAGCCGCCGGCGGCCGGTAATTAATTGGTGAATGGGCGGTAAGGACGCAGTACAGTCCGTGGATGCGTAGCAAAGAGGGCGGTTGCGCCGGGGGGCGGCCGCACGGGAAAACATGGCGACGGTAGTCGCAGACGGCACGGAAGTCGTACATTTTGTTATAAACGGTCTGCGAATCGGGGCGTGAAGCAAGACGTCAGCCGGTTCCGGGATTGATAAAAGAATCGACGCAAGGATTTTGGGATGAGCGAGCCGCAGCAGCCTTACGGGACAGACACGAACGCAGGCCGTCCGGCGCAGGGCGCTGCGCCTTCGCAGGCGCAGCCCGTGGATTCGCTTGCTGCCATGGGCGCGCGCTTCACGCAGTTGCGCGAGGCGAAGGGCTGGTCGATCGACGACGTCTCGGCGCGCCTGAAGGTCTCGGTCTCGAAGCTGCGCTCGCTCGAGACGGGCGACCTCAGCCAGTTGCCCGACACGACGTTCGTGCTCGGCATCGTGCGCAGCTACGCGAAGATGCTCGACGCCGATCCGGCGCCGTTCATCCAGTTGCTGCGCCGCGAGCGCGGCATTCCGCAGCCGGATCTGTCGATGCCGGCCTCGGCCGGCGCCGACCTGCCGCGCGGCAGGGTTTCTCTGTCGCTCGGCGGCAATTCGCCGAAGCGCCATTCGTGGCTGTGGGGCATCGCGGTGATCGTCATCGCCGTCATCGCGCTGGCGATGTGGCGCACGAACAGCATCGACTCGGCGGCATGGTTCGCGCGCCTGAAGGCGACGGCTGCCGACGCGACTTCGGCGGCCCGACACGAAGCGGCGGCGTCATCGACCGTCGTCGAGGGACAGACGACGCCGGGCACGGCGGCCGGTGCCAGCAATGCGTCCGCGCCGTCGGCCGGCGCCAGCGATGCCGCGACGCCGGATACCTCCGCGAGCGCACCCGCGGCTTCCGACGCGACGGCGGCGGCACCGGCGGCGAGCGAGACGGCGACCGTGCAGCCGCAGCTGTCGGCGCCGGACACCGAAGCGAGCGCGTCCGCCGACGACGACGCAAGCGACGTCGCGGCAGCGCCCGGGCAGGCCCAGCCCGCGGCCAGCGAGCCGGCCGTCGCTGCCGTAGCGACATTGGCGGCGTCGGCGTCGGCGACGGAGGCGCCCGCCTCGGCAGCCGGTGCAGAGGCGGCCTCGGGCGCGTCGACGTTCTCGATCAGCGCGACGCAGGACACGTGGATCAGCGTGCGGCAGGCGAACGGCAAGGAAGTCTTTTCCGGATTGCTGCACAACGGCGACTCGCACGACGTGAGTGGCGCGCCGCCGTTGAAGGTCACGGTGGGCAACAAGACCGGCATCGGGTCGATGACGTTCGACGGCCAGCCCGTGAGCCCGTCGAAATACGCTTCGGCGCGAGGTAACGTGGCGCGTTTCACGCTGCCCTGATTCGGGTATCGTATGCGTCGCGGCCGCCCTCCGGGGGGCCGCGACGCTTTTTCAATTTCGCGTGCGCGGCAGTCGCGGCGCACGCGCGGCGATCAATGGGTTTATCGATGCTATCCGATTCGCAATCCCAATCCAGCAGTCAGGTCAGCTCGTCCGAGCCGATTCCCGGCGGCCATGCGCCGCGCCGCAAGTCGCACGCGGTGGACGTGCGCTGGGGCGGCCAGTTGGTGACCGTCGGCGGCGAGGCGCCGGTGCGCGTGCAGTCGATGACCAACACCGATACGGCCGACGCGATCGGTACCGCCATCCAGGTCAAAGAGCTCGCGCAGGCCGGCTCCGAGCTCGTGCGCATCACGGTCAACACGCCCGAAGCGGCGGCGGCCGTGCCGGCGATTCGCGAGCAGCTCGACCGGATGGGCGTGACGGTCCCGCTCGTCGGCGATTTCCACTACAACGGCCACCTGCTGCTGCGCGATTATCCGGGCTGCGCGGAGGCGCTTTCGAAGTACCGGATCAACCCGGGCAATGTTGGGCAGGGCGCGAAGCGCGACACGCAGTTCGCGCAGATGATCGAGGCGGCGATCAGGTACGACAAGCCCGTGCGCATCGGCGTGAACTGGGGCAGCCTCGACCAGGACCTGCTCGCGAAGATGATGGACGAAAACGGCGCGCGCGCCGTGCCGTGGGAAGCGCAGAGCGTGATGTACGAGGCGCTGATCCAGTCGGCGGTCGGCTCGGCCGAACGCGCCGTGGAATTGGGCCTCGGCCGCGACAAGATCATCCTGTCGTGCAAGGTGAGCGGCGTGCAGGACCTGATTGCCGTGTACCAGGCGCTCGCGAAGCGCTGCGATTACGCGCTGCACCTCGGGCTGACCGAGGCGGGCATGGGCTCGAAGGGCATCGTCGCCTCGACGGCCGCGCTGGCCGTGCTGTTGCAGCAGGGTATCGGCGACACGATTCGCATCTCGCTCACGCCGGAGCCGGGCGCGTCGCGGACCGGAGAAGTGATCGTCGGCCAGGAAATCCTGCAGACGATGGGGCTGCGTTCGTTCACGCCGATGGTGATTGCGTGCCCGGGCTGCGGGCGCACGACGAGCACGCTGTTCCAGGAACTCGCCTCGCAGATCCAGACCTATCTGCGCACGCAGATGCCGACCTGGCGCGGCCAGTATCCCGGCGTCGAGAAGATGCATGTCGCCGTGATGGGCTGCATCGTCAACGGTCCCGGCGAATCGAAGCAGGCGAATATCGGCATTAGCCTGCCGGGCTCGGGCGAAAACCCGGCGGCCCCGGTTTTCATCGACGGCGAGAAAGTGAAGACGCTGCGCGGCGAACGCATCGCCGAGGAATTCCAGCAGATCGTGAGCGATTACGTCGAACGCAAGTATGGCCAGGCGGCCACGCTCAACTGAGAACTGGGCATCACCCGATCGAATAATGACTGAACAGAAGAAAAAGCCGGAGAAGCTCTCCGGCGTGAAAGGCATGAACGACATCCTGCCGCAGGAGGCGGGATTGTGGGACTTCTTCGAATCGACGGTGAAGTCGATGCTCCGTTCGTACGGATACCAGAACATCCGCACGCCGATCGTCGAGCATACGCAGCTCTTCACGCGCGGCATCGGCGAGGTGACCGACATCGTCGAGAAGGAGATGTACAGCTTCACCGACTCGCTGAACGGCGAGAACCTGACGCTGCGGCCCGAGAACACGGCCGCCGTCGTGCGCGCCGCGATCGAGCACAATCTGCTCTACGACGGCCCGAAGCGGCTCTGGTACATCGGCCCGATGTTCCGCCACGAGCGTCCGCAGCGCGGCCGCTATCGCCAGTTCCATCAGGTCGGCATCGAGGCGCTCGGCTTCGCCGGTCCCGACGCGGACGCCGAAATCATCCTGATGTGCCAGCGGTTGTGGGACGATCTGGGGCTTGCCGGCATCCGCCTCGAGATCAACTCGCTCGGCCTCGCGCACGAGCGCGCGGCGCACCGCGTCGAGCTGATCGCCTACCTGGAAAAGCACGTCGACGCGCTCGACGAGGACGCGAAGCGCCGTCTTCATACGAATCCGCTGCGCGTGCTCGACACGAAGAACCCCGCGCTGCAGGAGATCGCCGCGAACGCGCCGAAGCTGATCGCCTTCCTCGGCGACGAATCGCGCGCGCACTTCGAAGGGCTGCAGCGCATCCTGAAGGCGAACAACATTCCGTTCACGATCAACCCGCGGCTCGTGCGCGGGCTCGACTACTACAACCTGACCGTGTTCGAGTGGATTACCGATAAGCTCGGCGCGCAGGGCACGGTGGCCGCGGGCGGCCGCTACGATCCGCTCATCGAGCAGCTCGGCGGCAAGCCGACGGCCGCGTGCGGCTGGGCGATGGGCGTCGAACGGATTCTCGAACTGCTGAAGGAAGAAGAACTCGCGCCCGAGGTCGAGGGCTGCGACGTGTACGTCGTCCATCAGGGCGACGCCGCGCGGGAGCAGGCGTTCATCGTCGCGGAGCGTCTGCGCGACACGGGGCTCGACGTGATCCTCCATTGCAGCGCCGACGGCCAGGCCGCGAGCTTCAAGTCGCAGATGAAGCGCGCCGACGCGAGCGGCGCGGCCTTCGCCGTGGTGCTCGGCGAGGACGAGGTGGCCAGCGGCGCGGCCGGCGTGAAGCCGCTGCGCGCCGGCGCCGCCGACGCGAAGAACGCGCAGCAAACGGTAAAACTCGAAGACTTGACCGAATATCTAATCAATGCGATGGTTGCAACCGCCGAAGACGGCGACGACTGATTGCGACGATTGCACGATGTTCGACGGCTGGCGCGGCCGGCAACAACAGCTTAAGGACAGGAAGGAATCGCTTCGCGATGAGTTACCACGACGAACAGGAATCGATCGAGAGCTTCAAGGCCTGGTGGGGGCAATGGGGTAACGTCTCCACGTGGGTCGCACTGGTCGTGCTGCTCGCCCTTGCCGCGTGGAACGGCTGGAATTACTGGCAGCGTCACCAGGCGGCCGGAGCCGCCGTGCTCTACGACCAGGTGCAGCAGGCCGCCACGGCCGGCGACCAGGCGCTCATGACGCGCGCGGCCACGGACATGGAAAGCCGGTTCAGCAGTACCGCCTACGCGCAGATGAGCGCGCTCGCGGCGGCGAAGACGCTCTACCTGGCCGGCGACGCCGCCGGCGCCAAGGCCCAGCTCCAGTGGGACATCGATCACGCGAAGGACGATGAATTCCGTCAGATCGCGAAGCTGCGTCTCGCTTCGCTGCTGCTCGACGAAAAAGCCTACGACGCAGGGCTCGCGCTGCTCGTGCAGCCTGCGTCGGGTCCGTTCAAGGGCGTGGTGGCCGACGGGCGGGGCGATCTGCTCGCGGCCGCGGGCCGGCGCGACGAGGCGCGCGCCGCCTACCAACTGGCGCTCGAGAACCTGCCGCAAGGCAGTGCGTCCGAACGTCAACTGATCCAGTTCAAGCTCGATGCGCTGGGCGGCTGACCGTCGCCGTCCGGCCGGGCTGCTCCGCTT
The DNA here is from genome assembly GCF_002870125.1 of Burkholderia sp. WAC0059. Taxonomy (GTDB): domain Bacteria; phylum Pseudomonadota; class Gammaproteobacteria; order Burkholderiales; family Burkholderiaceae; genus Paraburkholderia. The sequence goes on along the minus strand of NZ_PNEO01000007.1, from coordinate 152,843 downwards.
ATTTATTCAATCTCCATTCGTGTTTCGTTCACCGATGAATCTGCTGAAACGATACGTTGTGCCCGTTGCCTGCGCGATGACGGTTCTTGCCATGGCGGCCTGCTCGACGCCCGACCCGCGTCGTGCGCCGACGCCGTTGACCGCGTTCAAGCCGGTTCTCGACGTGCAGCAGGTCTGGAAGGCCAGCGTCGGCAAGGCCGGTCACTATCTGTTCTCACCCGTCGTGGTCGGCGATTCGGTATATGCGGCCGGCGCGAACGGCACCGTCGTGAAGATCGACGCGAGCACCGGCAAGGAAGTCTGGCACACACGCGTTCACGACGACCTGTCGGCCGGCGTCGGCAGCGACGGCACGGCGACCGTGGTCGGCAGCCTCAAGGGCACGGTCTACGTGATCGACGACAGCGGCAAGGTGCTGTGGCACGTCACGGCGCCGGGCGAGATCATTTCGCCGCCGCTCGTCGGCAATGGCCTCATCATCGTGCGCACGATCGACGGCCAGGTCGTGGCGTTCAACGAGCAGACGGGCGAGCAGAAATGGGATTACCGCAGCAGCGAGGTGCCGCTGAACCTGCGCGTGTCCGCCGGCATGACGTTCGCCGGCGACGACGGCGTGCTGGCCGGCTTCGCGGGCGGTACGTTCGCGGCGATCAACCTGCAGACCGGGGATGCGTTCTGGGAGACGCCGGTTTCGTATCCGAAGGGCGTGACCGAAGTCGAGCGGATCAACGACGTGAGCGGGCCGCCGATGCTCGTCGGCTCCGTGACCTGCGCCGTCACGTTCCAGGGGCAGTTGGGCTGCTTCGACGCGAACTCGGGGCACCCGCTCTGGGAACTGCCGTTCTCGAGCACGAGCGGCGTTGCGGAGAGCGACAGCACCGTGGTGGGCGGCGACGACTGGTCGGTCGTGCATGCCTACAACGTGACCGACGGCGCGCCGACCTGGACCAACAGCCAGTTGAAGAACCGCGCCGTCAGCGTGCCGATGATACTGGGCCACGCCGTGGTGCTCGGCGATTACCAGGGCTACGTGCACTTCCTCTCGCTCGACGACGGCACGTTCGTCGCCCGCGTGAAGACCGACGGCAGCCCGATCACGGCTGCGCCGGTGCTGGCCGGCAACACGCTCGTCGTGCAGACCCACGACGGCAATCTGTACGGATTGCGCCCGCGGCGCTAGGCGTCAGGGACAAGATGAGCGCGTGCCGGGCGCTCGACGGGCGCCCGGCGTGAAAGGCGCTCCGGCGCCTTCGGGGCTTTCCAGCGTTTTCCGGGCCGGCTTCGCGCCGGCCAGCCGTTTTTTCGGGCGACCGTATCGCCTGCATCGTCGGGGCCGTCCCATATTTTCCGGCTGTCGCGTGCCGTGCCGGACATGCGCGTGCGGCAGCCGATTCGTGATAATTTGCACTTTACCCGTTTGCCGCATGCCCACGCGGCAGAGCCGCGTGCCGCGCGGAATGCGTTTGCGCGGCGCCTTACCGTAGAAAAAACAGATGAAACCCGTAATCGCCCTCGTCGGGCGCCCCAATGTGGGGAAATCCACGCTGTTCAACCGGCTCACGCGCTCGCGCGATGCGCTGGTGGCCGATCTGCCGGGCCTCACGCGCGATCGCCATTATGGCGAGGGGCGGGTGGGCGAACGACCGTATCTCGTGGTCGATACCGGCGGCTTCGAGCCCGTCGCGAAGGACGGCATCCTGCACGAGATGGCGCGGCAGACCCGCCAGGCGGTGGAAGAGTCGGACGTCGTCGTGTTCATCGTTGACGGGCGTAACGGGCTCGCGCCGCAGGACAAGGCCATCGCCGACTATCTGCGCAAGACCGGGCGCCCCATTTTCCTCGTCGTCAACAAGGCCGAGGGCATGAAGTACAGCGCCGTGGCGGCGGACTTCTACGAGCTCGGCCTCGGCGACCCACGCGCGATTTCGGCCGCGCACGGCGACGGCGTCACCGAGATGATCGACGAGGCGCTCGGCGTCGCCTACGCGGGCGAGCCAGAGGAGGGCGAGGAGGAGCGTGCGACGCGGGGCGTCAAGATCGCGATCGTCGGGCGGCCCAACGTCGGCAAGTCGACGCTCGTCAACACGCTGATCGGCGAGGACCGCGTGATCGCGTTCGACATGCCCGGCACGACGCGCGACTCGATCTACGTCGACTTCGAGCGCCAGGGCAAGCCATACACGCTGATCGACACCGCGGGCTTGCGCCGTCGCGGCAAGGTGTTCGAGGCGATCGAGAAGTTTTCCGTCGTGAAGACGCTGCAGTCGATCGCCGACGCGAACGTGGTGATTCTGCTGCTCGACGCGCGTCAGGAGGTTTCGGACCAGGACGCGCACATCGCGGGCTTCGTGGTCGAGCAGGGGCGGGCGCTCGTGGTCGGCGTGAACAAGTGGGACGGCCTCGACGAGCATGTGCGCGAACGCACGCGCCATCATCTCGAACGCAAGCTGAAATTCCTCGACTTCGCTAAATTTCATTTTATTTCGGCGACCGAGAATTTCGGCGTCGGCGCGCTCATGCGCTCGGTGGACAATGCCTATGGCGCCGCGATGTCGAAGCTGCCGACGCCGCGTCTCACGCGCGCGCTGATCGAGGCCGTGGAGTTCCAGCAGCCGCGCCGCCGCGGACCCGTGCGGCCGAAGCTGCGCTATGCGCACCAGGGGGGGCAGAACCCGCCGATCATCGTCATTCACGGCAATGCGCTCGACGCCGTCACCGACACGTATAAACGCTACCTTGAGAACCGCTTTCGCGAAACTTTCTCGCTGACGGGGACTCCATTGCGCATAGAGTTTCGTTCCTCGACGAATCCCTATGCCGATAAAAGCTGAGCTCGCGCACGGAGGCTCCGCCATCCGGGCGGGGGCCGTGCGACAAAATCAAAATCGGCTATAGTGTAGCGATTGGCGGCGAATTTCTTTTTCTTTGCTGTCAATCCAAGTTAAACCTGCAAAAAAATACGGAGTTTGCTATGAGCAACAAAGGGCAATTGTTACAAGACCCGTTTTTGAACGCACTGCGCAAGGAGCATGTGCCTGTGTCGATCTATCTGGTCAACGGCATCAAGCTTCAAGGGAACATTGAATCGTTCGACCAGTACGTCGTGTTGCTCCGGAATACGGTTACCCAGATGGTGTACAAGCATGCCATTTCTACCGTCGTCCCCGCCCGCCCGGTGAATTTCCACCCGGATTCCGAACCGTCCTGATCCCGGCGCGGCCGGTGCCGGCGCTGTCTCCGCCAATCCTTTTTTGCGCGATTGCGCGGCGCGGAGGCGGCCCGAACCGGCCGTTTTCATTTTGATATCCGCTAATTTGACCCACGCTGCGCTTGTCGGCATCGACTTCGGCAAGACCGATTTCGAAGCCAGCCTCGAAGAACTCAGCCTGCTCGCGCAAAGCGCGGGCGCCCATCCCGTCGTTACCCTCACGGGCCGCCGCTCGAGTCCCGATGCCGCGATGTTCGTCGGCAGCGGCAAGGCCGAAGAACTGCGCCTTGCCTGCGAGGCGAACGACGTCGAAATCGTCATTTTCAACCACGCGCTCTCGCCGGCCCAGCAACGCAATCTGGAGCGGACGCTGGACCGTCGCGTGGTGGACCGCACGAGCCTCATCCTCGACATTTTCGCGCAGCGCGCCCGCAGCCACGAAGGCAAGTTGCAGGTCGAACTCGCGCAACTGCAGTACCTGGCCACGCGGCTCGTGCGTGCATGGACCCACCTCGAGCGGCAAAAAGGCGGTATCGGCCTGCGCGGCCCGGGGGAAACGCAGCTCGAAACCGACCGCCGGCTCATCGGCGAGCGCATCAAGATGCTGCAGGGCCGGCTCGCGAAGCTGCGTCGGCAGCACGGTACGCAGCGCCGCCAGCGGCAACGCAACCGCACGATCTCGGTTTCGCTCGTCGGCTATACGAACGCGGGCAAGTCCACGCTCTTCAATGCGCTGACAAAAGCCCAGGCGTATGCGGCCGATCAGCTATTCGCGACGCTCGATACGACATCGCGTCGCGTCTACCTCGGCGACGAGGTCGGCCAGATCGTGATGTCGGACACGGTCGGCTTCATCCGCGAATTGCCGCACCAGCTCGTGGCCGCGTTCCGCGCCACGCTCGAGGAAACCATCCAGGCGGACCTGCTGCTGCACGTGGTGGACGCGTCGAGCGCGGTGCGGCTCGACCAGATCGAGCAGGTGAATGAAGTGCTGCATGACATCGGCGCCGACGCGGTACGCCAGGTGCTCGTGTTCAACAAGATCGACGCGGTGCCCGAGCTGGCGGCCCGCGGCGGCACGGTCGAGCGGGACGAGTATGGTAATATTTCGCGCGTCTTTTTGAGTGCGCGCACGGGCGTGGGGCTTGACGCGCTGCGCGCCGCCATCGCCGAAATCGCAACCGCCGGGCCGCTCGCCGACACGGCCATTGCGCCGCTGCTGCCGGACGGCGCTTCGCCGGCGGCATCATACGACTACCGCAAGGTGCCGGAGCATGGGCACTGACCTGCCCGGGGCCGCGCGAACACGAATGACCCGCTGTCTACTCTGGTAAACGAACTCAGGTGAACGATCACAACACGCGGACTGGCTGGCGGCGCGCGCGCGCCCTCTTTGCGCTGAACGACCCGCGCTGGGGTCGGGGCGATGCCGACGGCCAGCGATCCGACGGGTCGCGTCGCCCGTCGGGCGGCGGCAACGGCGACGGTCCGCCCGATCTCGACGAAATGTGGCGCGACTTCAACCGGCGCCTGGCGAAGCTGTTCGGGCGCAAGGGCGGCGGTCTGGGGCCGCGCCCGGACAACGGACGCAGCGCGCGGATCGGCGTCGGGATCGTCATCGGCGTGCTGATCGCGATCTATCTGGGCAGCGGCGTGTTCGTCGTGCAGGAAGGCCAGGCGGGCGTCGTCCTCCAGTTCGGACAGTATCGCTACACGGTCGGCGAGGGCGTGCACTGGCGCCTGCCCTGGCCGTTCCAGGCGCAGGAAACCGTCAACGTCGGGCAGATCCGCACGGTCGAGATCGGACGCAGCAACGTGATGCGCGACGCGAACGCCACGGACGCCTCGGTGCTCACCGAGGACGGCGACATTCTCGACATCCGCTTCACCGTGCAATACCAGGTCAAGCAGCCGACCGACTATCTGTTCCGCAGCGCCAACCCGGACCTGAGCGTGACCCAGGCGGCCCAGGCGGCCGTGCGCTCGATCGTCGGTACGATGAGCACGAACGACATCCTCTACGCGGACCGCGAGCCGTTGCGCGCGCAACTGGCGGACGCGATCCAGCATTCGCTCGACGCCTGGCAGACGGGGCTTGCCGTGACGGGCGTGACGATCCAGGGCGTCGAGGCGCCGGACCAGGTCCAGAGCGCGTTCGACGATGCCGACAAGGCGCATCAGGACGTTGCGCGCGCGAAGCGCGACGCGCAGACCTACGCCAACGAACTCGTGCCGCGCGCGCAGGCTGACGCCGCGCGCACGATCGACGACGCGAAGGCCTATCGCGACCGCGTCGTCGCGCAGGCGCAGGGCGACGCGGCGCGTTTCACGCAGGTCTACGAGCAGTATTCGAAAGCGCCGGACGTGATCCGCGAGCGCATGTATCTGGACACCATGCAGCACATCTACGCCAATACGACCAAGGTGTTCGTCGACAGCAAGTCGGGCAACAACGTGATCTATCTGCCGCTCGACAAGCTTGCCGCCGCGGCGGCGCATTCGTCGCCGGCCGCCAGCGGGGCGGCGGCGCCGGCCTCCGGCGCGGCGTCCGCAGCCGACGTGCCGGGGCTGTCGTCGTCGACAGGCGCCGACGACAGCGGCAATACCGATGCCAGCGACGGCGCGGCGCTTCCGGCGTCGAGTCCCGACACTTCGTCGGCGGCGCCGTCGGCGAGCAGCGATGCTTCGTCGGTCGGGGGTGATCCGCTGCGCTCGCGCGAAGCGTTCCGCAATCGCGAACGCGAAGACGACACGGAATAGGAGCGCGTTTATGAACCGCATCATCGCGTTCGTCGTCGTCATCGTAGTCGCGCTGCTCGTCGCGTCCTCGACCGTGTTCGTCGTCGATCCCCGCCACGTGGCGGTCGTCACGGGCTCGGGCGACTCGGCGCCGACGCTCGACGGGCCGGGCCTGCACCTGAAGCTGCCGGCGCCGCTGCAGACCGCGACCCTGATCGACACGCGCGTGCAGGCGTTCGACACGCTGGACACGGACCGCTATACGACGGCCGACAAGACCGAGTTGCTGGTCGAGCCCGTGATTCGCTACCGCGTGACCGAGCCGCTCGAATTGTTCGCAGCCACGCGCGGCGACCTGCAGACGCTTTCGGACCGGCTCGCCGTGCTTTCGCGCGACGCGCTTTCCGACGCGTTTTCGAAATACACGTTGAGCGATGCGCTCGCGCAGCAGCAGAACCTGGCCGGCGTTGCGCGAGCCTCGCTGAAGGCGAGTGCCGCGCCGCTCGGCATCGAGGTGCTCGACGTGGAGTTCACGCGCGTCGACTATCCGGCCGAGCTCGCCGATGCCGTCTACAAGCGCATGAGCGCGGCGCGGGAGCAGGCCGCCGCCGACGAGCGCGAACGGGGTACGGCTGAGGCGCAGCAGATTCGCGACGATGCCGCGCGGCGCCAGCAGGCCGTGCTCGCGAGCGCCTACGACGAAGCGCAGCAGATCAAGGGCGACGGCGACGCGAAGGCGGCGGCGATCGCGGCGCAGGCATTCAATCGCGATCCGCAGTTCTATCAGTTCTATCAGAGCATGCGGGCGTACCGGGAGAGCTTCAAGCCGAACGACGTGATCGTCGTGGACTCGTCCAACGACTTCTTCCGCTTCATGCGCAGCCCCACCGGCGAGGCGCCGCCGGCTGCCGCGCCGGCGTCCCGCAGACACTAGAGACGAGACGGACGCGTCGCGCAGGACCTAGGCGCGTCTTCCGCGCATGAACATAGCTGCTTCCCTGTTGCTCGCGGTCGCGCTGATGCTGATTATCGAGGGCATGTTTCCGTTCGTGCTCCCGACCGTATGGCGCGACACGTTTCGTAAAATCGCAGAGCGGCCGCCGCATCAGATCCGGATCGGCGGGCTGATCCTGATGGGGTTGGGTCTCGTCCTGTTGCTGCTCGCGACCTGAGCGGCCGTCGCTCCGTTTTTCCTGGCGTCGCGGCCTGGCGGGCCCGCGCGCCGTTTTCAACGTCGTAGGATTGAACCGATGTCGACCTGGCTGCTTCCCGAGAACATTGCCGATGTGCTGCCGTCCGAGGCGCGCAAGATCGAAGAATTGCGCCGCCGCCTGCTGGATCGCTTTCGCGCCTACGGCTACGAAATGGTCATGCCGCCGCTGCTCGAGTACCTCGAGTCGCTGCTGACGGGCAGCGGCCGCGACCTGAACCTGCGCACGTTCAAGCTCGTCGATCAGCTATCGGGCCGCACGCTCGGCCTGCGCGCCGACATCACGCCGCAGGTCGCGCGCATCGACGCGCATCTGCTGAACCGTCAGGGCGTGACGCGGCTCTGCTATGCGGGCAACGTGCTGCACACGCGGCCGCGCGGGCTGCACGCGACGCGCGAGCAGATCCAGATCGGCGCGGAAATCTACGGTCACGCGGGGCTCGAGGCGGACCTCGAGATCCAGCAACTGATGCTCGACGCGCTGCGTCTCGCGGGTCTCGCGAAGACGCGGCTCGACCTGTGCCACGCGGGCGTGCTGGCCGCGCTGATCGAGGCCGATCCGGCCGCCGCCGCGCTTGGCGATGCGCTTTACGAGGCGCTGGCCGGCAAGGACGTGCCGCGCCTTGCCGAATTGACGGACGGACTCGCGCCGGTTGCGCGCGACGCGCTGCGCGCGCTGCCGACGCTCTACGGCGACGCCGGCGTGCTCGACGAGGCGCGCCGCCGGCTGCCGGCGCTGCCCGGCATCGCGCGCGCGCTCGACGATCTCGCGTTCCTCGTCGAGGAGATCGACGGTGCCGAGGTGCTGATCGATCTGGCCGATCTCGGCGGCTATGCCTATCACAGCGGCGTGATGTTCTCGGCCTACGTGGACGGCGTGCCGAACGCGGTCGCGCGCGGCGGGCGGTACGACCACGTCGGCCAGGCCTACGGCCGCGCGCGGGCGGCGACGGGCTTCTCGCTCGATCTGCGCGAGGTGGCCCGCATTTCGCCTGTCGCGGCGCGCAGCAGCGCGATTCTCGCGCCGTGGCGGCACGACGATGCGCTGCGCGCGAGCGTTGCCGCGCTGCGCGATGCGGGCGAGGTCGTCATCCAGGCGCTGCCGGGCCACGAGGGTGATCTGGACGAGTTCGAGTTCGATCGCGTGCTGGTCGAGCGCGACGGCGCCTGGGTGGTCGAAGCCCGCGCCTGAGCCCGGGTTCTCCGGCTCGTTTTCCTCCGGAATCGACGTCGGGCCGCGGGCGGAACCGCCCGGCGACCCGGCGCACCCTGCCAGCCCGAAACGCCCATGCCATTGAGTGCAAAGGGAAAAATGCGGGGAGAAGGCCGGAAAAAACGCGGAAAAAATCGCGAAAAATGCGGAACCCGGCGTGAACCCAGGTAGAATACGTTTTTAACCAGCTAACGAAACACCATGTCTGCCAGTGCAGTGAATGTGACTCCCGGGCGTAACGTCGTCGTCGTGGGTACGCAGTGGGGGGATGAGGGCAAGGGCAAGATCGTCGACTGGCTGACGGACCACGCCGAGGGCGTCGTGCGTTTCCAGGGCGGTCACAACGCCGGGCACACGCTCATCATCGGCGGCAAGAAAACCATCCTGCGCCTGATTCCGTCGGGCATCATGCGGGCCGGCGTCGCCTGCTACATCGGCAACGGCGTGGTGCTGTCGCCCGAGGCGCTGTTCAAGGAAATCGACGAGCTGGAGAGCGCCGGCATCGACGTGCGGCGGCGCCTGTTCATTTCCGAAGCGACCACGCTCATTCTTCCGTATCACATCGCAATCGACCAGGCGCGCGAAGCGCGTCGCGGCGCGGACAAGATCGGTACCACGGGGCGCGGCATCGGGCCCGCCTACGAGGACAAGGTGGGCCGCCGCGGCCTGCGGGTGCAGGATCTGTTCGAGCCGAAGGTCTTCGCCGAGCGTCTGCGCGACAACCTCGACTTTCACAATTTCGTGCTGACCCAGTATCTGGGCGCTTCCGCCGTGGATTTCCAGCAGACGCTCGACACGATGCTGAGCTATGCCGACCGGCTCGCGCCGATGGTGACCGACGTGTCGCGCCGGCTCCACGACGTGAATCAGGCGGGCGGCAATCTGCTGTTCGAGGGTGCGCAGGGCACGCTGCTCGACATCGATCACGGCACCTATCCGTTCGTCACGTCGAGCAACTGCGTCGCCGGCGCGGCGACCGCGGGCGCGGGCGTCGGGCCGCAGCGTCTGAACTACATCCTCGGCATCACGAAGGCGTACTGCACGCGCGTGGGCGCCGGCCCGTTCCCGAGCGAGCTATACGACGCCGGGAATCCGGCGCGCCAGGAAGCGATCGGCGTCACGCTCGCAAACGTCGGCAAGGAGTTCGGTTCGGTCACGGGCCGTCCGCGCCGGACCGGCTGGCTCGACGCGGCGGCGCTGCGTCGCTCGATCCAGATCAACGGCGTGTCGGGCCTGTGCATCACGAAGCTCGACGTGCTCGACGGCTTCGACGAGGTGCGGCTCTGCGTCGGCTATCGCATCGACGGCAAGGACGCAGACATCCTGCCGCGCGGGGCGTCGGAGGTGGCGCGCTGCGAACCGGTCTACGAAACGTTCGGCGGCTGGAAGGAAAGCACGATCGGCATCACGCAGTGGAGCGCGCTGCCGCCCAACGCCCAGGCCTATCTTTCGCGCGTCCAGGAAGTCGCGGGCGTGCCGATCGACATGGTGTCGACCGGCCCGGACCGCGACGAGACCATTCTGCTGCGTCACCCGTTCAAGGTCTGAACGAAGGCGGGCGCGACCATGACCGGCCTGTCCGATTCGCGCAACGACGACAGGAACCTCTGGGTCGGCTGGGACGCGTATCACCGGCTGATCGAGCAGCTCGCACTTGCCGTGCACGAGTCGGGCTGGCGGTTCGACCGGATTCTGTGTCTTGCCCGCGGCGGACTGCGCGTCGGCGATCTGCTCTCGCGCATCTACGACCTGCCGCTCGCGATTCTCGCCACGAGTTCCTATCGCGAGGAGGCCGGCATGCGGCAGGGCGAGCTCGACATTGCGCGCTACATCACGACGACGCACGGCGAATTGGCCGGCAACGTATTGCTCGTCGACGATCTCGTCGATTCGGGCGTAACCCTTTCCCGCGTGCAGCAGCATCTGAAAGAACGTTATCCCGCCGTGACCGGCGTACGCACGGCAGTACTTTGGTACAAGGGGTGCTCGTCGGTGAAGCCCGACTACTTCGCGCAGCATCTGCCGGCGAGCCCCTGGATTCATCAGCCGTTCGAAGCATGGGATACGGTGCGTCCGCAACAGCTTCGCGAGCGGATCGCGGGCGACATGCCGTCCGGGTTTCGCGAGGCGAGCGGCGGCGCATAGCGAGCGGTTCGCGAGTTTGTCCGTTCGGGCAGCAGGTAGAAAAACGGAGCCGTGCGCTCCGTTTTTTATGTCGGGGCGGCCGTCCTCGATGACAGGCGCGTGACTGCCGTCGGGCAGACGGAAGGGGGGGCCGATGCTAAACTGGCCCAGGTACGCCCGCGTGGCACGGTCACAACGGCGGCCGTGGCAGGCTGGGGAGCCCGGTTTAGAATAGCGCTCGTTTTTTGCGCCTCGAAACGGATTTCAGCGTCTATGACAATTAGCAACCATGTGGCCAGGCAGCAGTCCCAGTCGTCTCTCGCCGTCGCGGCGATCGGCGTGGTTTTCGGCGACATCGGCACGAGTCCGCTGTATTCGTTGAAGGAGGCGTTCAGCCCCGATCACGGCATACCGCTCAACAATGCGTCGATCCTCGGCGTCACCTCGCTGCTGTTCTGGGCCATCATGGTCGTGGTCAGCGTCAAGTATGTCCTGTTCGTGATGCGCGCGGACAACGACGGCGAGGGCGGCGTGCTCGCGCTGATGGCGCTCGCGCTGCGCTCGTTTTCGCGCGCGAGCCGCACGGCCGCAGTCCTGACGCTGCTCGGCATCTTCGGCGCGTGCATGTTCTACGGCGACGCGGTCATCACGCCGGCCATCTCGGTGATCTCGGCCGTCGAGGGCCTCGAGATCGCGGCGCCGGAGTTCTCGCACCTGGTGCTGCCGCTGACGATGGTGATCCTGATCGCGCTTTTCTGGATCCAGCGTCACGGCACGGCGCTCGTCGGCCGCCTGTTCGGGCCGATCATGGTGATCTGGTTCATCGTGCTGGCGGTGCTCGGTCTCGTGCACATCGTCGCGGCGCCCATCATCATCTCGGCGCTCAATCCGTACTACGCCTTCACGTTCATGTCCGCGCACGTGCTGCAGGCCTATGTCGTGCTGGGCTCGGTCGTGCTGGTGCTGACGGGCGCGGAAGCGCTCTACGCGGACATGGGCCACTTCGGCCCGAAGCCGATCCGCGTCGCCTGGTACGTGCTCGTGATGCCGTCGCTCGTGCTCAACTACTTCGGCCAGGGCGCGCTGCTGATACGCGACCATCACGCGATCATCAATCCGTTTTTCCTGCTCGCGCCGAACTGGGCGCTGTTGCCGCTCGTCGTGCTCTCGACGGTCGCGACGGTCATCGCCTCGCAGGCGGTGATTTCGGGCGCGTATTCGCTGACGAGCCAGGCCATCCTGCTCGGCTACGTGCCGCGCATGAAGGTGCTGCACACGTCGGACCTCGCGATCGGGCAGATCTACGTGCCGATCGTGAACTGGGTCCTGCTCGTCATCATTCTGTGCATCGTGGTCGGCTTCAAGAGCTCGGACAACCTGGCGGCCGCCTACGGCATCGCCGTCACCGCGACGATGGTGATCACCACCGTGCTCGCCTGCGTCGTGATGGTCAGGGTGTGGAACTGGAACAAGTTTCTCGTCGCGCTCATCATCGCCGGTTTCATGACCGTGGACCTCGGCTTCTTCGGCTCGAACCTGCTCAAGGTCGCGGACGGCGGCTGGCTGCCGCTCGGCATCGGCGGGCTGCTGTTCTTCCTGCTGACGACCTGGTACAAGGGACGCATGATCGTCAAGGAACGCACCGCCGCCGACGGCATCCCGCTCATGCCGTTCCTGCAGGGGCTGCTGGCTCATCCGCCGCATCGCGTGTCGGGCACGGCGATCTACCTGACCGGCAGCGACGCGCTGGTTCCGGTCGGCCTGCTGCACAACCTCAAGCACAACAAGGTGCTGCACGAGCGCACCATCTTCCTGACCTTTACGATCCTCGACGTGCCCTACGTCGACCATACCGAACGCCTGTACGTGAAGGACATCGGCGGTGGCCTCTATCTCGTGAAGGCCACCTACGGCTTCAACGAAACGCCGGACGTGAAGGCGGTGCTGCTCGAGGTGGGGCGCATGGAGGACATGACCTTCGAGCTGATGGACACCTCGTTCTTCCTCGCCCGCGAGACGGTCGTGCCGACCCAGTTGCCGGGCATGTCGATCTGGCGCGAGCGCGTCTTCGCATGGATGCACCAGAACGCCGCCAAGCCGACCGACTTCTTCAGTATTCCGGCCAATCGCGTGGTCGAGCTCGGCACGAAGATCGAAATCTAGGCAGGCCCGTCGATCGGGGCGGGCTTGAAACGAAAAAACCGGCGCGCAGTTCTGTGCGCCGGTTTTTTTCATGAGCCAGCCGGATCTAGCGTTGCTTCAGCTTCGCGAACGCCGCGGCCATCGCGCCGGCGGGTTCGGCATCGCGCGAGCGCTGCTGTGGCCGCGCGCCGCCCCCGTTGCCGCCACGGGACGCCGGACCGCCGGACTGGCCGCTGCGCGCCGCCGCGCTGGCCGGATCGTCGTCGAGCCGCATCGTGAGCGCGATGCGCTGGCGTTTCACGTCGACGTCGAGCACCTTGACTTTCACCACCTGGCCGGCCTTCACGACTTCGTGAGGATCCTTGACGAATTTCGTCGACATCGCCGACACGTGCACGAGCCCGTCCTGGTGGACGCCGATGTCGACGAACGCACCGAACGCCGCGACGTTCGTCACGACGCCTTCGAGCACCATGTCGGGGACGAGGTCCGACACCTTCTCGACGCCTTCGCGGAACGTTGCGGTCTTGAACTCGGGGCGCGGATCGCGGCCCGGCTTCTCGAGTTCGGAGAGGATGTCGCGTACGGTCGGAAGACCGAAGCGCTCGTCGACGAACTCGGCCGGCGACAGGCCCGTGAGCGCATCGCGATTGCCGAGCACGTCGCCGATCGGGCGACTGATCTTCGCGAGGATCCGTTCGACGACGGGGTAGGCCTCGGGGTGCACCGACGAGCGGTCGAGCGGATTCTCGCCGCCGTTGATGCGCAGGAAGCCCGCGGCCTGCTCGAAGGTCTTGTCGCCGAGTCGTGGGACTTTGCGCAGATGCTCGCGCGACGGAAAGGCGCCGTTCGAGTCGCGGTATTCGACGATGTTGCGCGCGAGCGTCGCGTTTAGCCCCGACACGCGCGCGAGCAGCGCGACCGACGCGGTGTTCGCATCCACGCCGACCGCGTTCACGCAGTCCTCGACCACGGCGTCCAGCGACCGCGCGAGCTCGCGCTGGTTGACGTCGTGCTGGTACTGGCCGACGCCGATTGCCTTCGGCTCGATCTTGACCAGTTCAGCGAGCGGGTCCTGCAGCCGGCGCGCAATCGAGACCGCTCCGCGCAGCGACACGTCGAGGTCCGGGAACTCCTTCGCCGCCAGTTCGGACGCGGAATACACGGAAGCGCCCGCTTCGGAGACGACGATTTTCTGCAGCTTGAGCTCGGGGTGGCGCGCGATCAGCTCGCCCGCGAGCCGGTCGGTTTCGCGCGAGGCGGTGCCGTTGCCGATGCTGGCGAGTTCCGCGCCGGTCTGCGCGACGATACGCGCGAGTTTCGCGATCGAGCCGTCCCAGTCGCGGCGCGGTTCGTGCGGATAGAGGGTATCCGTCGCGAGGAGCTTGCCCGTGCGGTCCACGACGGCGACCTTGACGCCCGTACGCAGGCCGGGATCGAGCCCGACGACGGCCTTCGGTCCGGCCGGCGCGGCCAGCAGCAGATCCTTCAGATTGCGCGCGAAGACGCGGATCGCTTCGGCCTCGGCCTGTTCGCGCAACTGCGTGAGCAGCTCGTTCTCGATGTGCGGCTGCACCTTCACGCGCCAGCACCAGCGGCACGCGTCGGCGAGCCACTTGTCGGCGGGACGCCCCTGGTTCGCGATGCCGAAATGACGGGCGATCATCGCTTCGCCCGGGTGCGGCGTCCGCGCGTCGAGTTCCGCGCCGAGGCCGAGCTTCACGAGCAGCACGCCCGCGTTGCGGCCGCGGAAGAGCGCGAGCGCGCGGTGCGAGGGGATGGTCCGGAAGGTTTCCGAATACTCGTAGTAGTCGCGGAATTTCTCGCCTTCCTCGCCTTCCTTGCCTTCGGCCACGTTCGATGTCACGACGCCCTGGTCGTGCAGATACTGGCGCAGCTTGCCGAGCAGCTCGGCGGTTTCGCCGAATTGTTCGGAGAGGATGTCGCGCGCGCCGTCGAGCGCGGCCTTCACGTCGGCCACGCCCTTTTCGGCGTCCACGTATTGCGCGGCTTCGCTCTGCGGATCGAGCCGCGGATCGGCGAGGAGCGCGCGCGCGAGCGGTTCGAGTCCGGCTTCGCGGGCGCTCTGCGCGCGCGTGCGGCGCTTCGGCTTGTACGGCAGATAGAGATCCTCGAGCACCTGCTTGCTGTCCGCGGTCTCGATGGCGCCGCGCAGCTCGTCGGTGAGCTTGCCCTGCTCGTCGATGCTCGCGAGGATCGTGGCGCGCCGTTCTTCGAGCTCGCGCAGGTAAAGCAGCCGTTCCTCGAGCGTGCGCAATTGCGTGTCGTCGAGATTGCCGGTCACTTCCTTGCGGTAGCGGGCGATGAACGGAACGGTCGATCCTTCGTCGAGCAGTTGCACGGCGGCGGCGACCTGGCGCGGCTGGACCGACAGTTCGGTGGCAATGCGCTGGACGATCTTGAGGGCTACGGTTTCCGTCATGGGATGGGGGATTCCTGCTAGAGCTGTTGCGGTCCGAAAGCCATGCGGGCGGGCGCCGGCAGGCCGATCGAGCCGGGCATTTTGCCATAAATGCCCGGGCGTCCAGGCCGGGTGTTAGAATTTCGCCCATGTTCCGCAGCTTTGTCATGACGTTGACGATTCCCCGCTTGCCTCGCGTCCGGTTCGGCACGCAACCCGGTTTGGTGCCGTCGTCCGTTGCCCGTGCAGCGGTCTGCGCGGCGATCTGGGCGGTGCAGGCGCACACTCCCGTATGGGCCCAGTCCGAAGCCGCGAGTCAAGAGGCGGTCTCGACGTCGACGGCCTCGGCGACGTCTCCGATGCCTTCGGAGGCGCTGCCGGCCTCTGCGGCGTCGGGCGTGGCCGCCGTGCCGCCGAACGATGCGTCGGATGCGGCGGCGAAGGCGGCCGCGCAGGCCAAAGATTTCGATACGCGGCAGGCGGTGCTGGACCGTCGCGCGGCGGAGAACAACTATCGCTATGCGGTGGCTGAGCACAACTGCTACAGCGGGTTCTTCGTCAATCATTGCCTCGGCAAGGCGCGGGACCAGATGCGCGTCGTGCAGGCGGACATCCGGCAGAAGCAGCTTGCGCTCGACGTCGAGCAGCGCGCCGCGCATGCGCAGCAGCGCGACCGGCAGGCGGCGTTGCAGCGCGCGCAGGACGAGGCCGACGCGCCGCAGCGTGCCGCCAACGAGGCGCGCAACGTGCAGGCATACGAGGACAAGCAGCGCCAGAACGCGCTCGACCAGGCCCAGCGCGCCGCGGAGGCGCCGCAGCGTGCCGTGAACGTGGCGACGTACGAGGAAAAGCAGCGTCAGCACGCGCTCGACGAGGCGAACCGCGGCGTCAGCGTACCGCAGGGTGTATCGGGGGCGACGGCCTATGGCGAGAGTCAGTCGGCCTTCCAGGCGCAGCTCGAGGCGGCGCGTCGCCAGGGGCAGCAGCAGGCCCAGGAGCGCGTCGAACGGGTCCAGCATTATCAACAGAAGCAGACGGACGCCGCGCAGCACAAGGCCGACGTCGAGGCGCGCCAGAAGCAGGCGGCCGAAAAGGCTGCCCAGCAGCAACAACAGCAACAGCAGGAGCAGCAGCAACGGCAGGAGCAGCAGCGAGAGCAGCAGGAGCAGGATCAGTAGGTTTTTGCCGGACAGAGAGCAACCTCAGGCGCAGCGCCCGGAACGGGCCTGGGCCGTATAGTCGAGGAGGCGAGCATGCACGAGCATCGTGAAATCAAGTCCGAGGTCCTTCGCGACCGCATTCTGCAACTCGAAGCGGAGCACGGCGACCTCGATCGCCTGATCGAGCGGATGGCCGGCGTGCCCGGCACGGACGATCTCGAACTGCAGCGGCTGAAAAAGCGCAAGCTCAAGGTCAAGGACAATATCATCCTGTTGCAATTGCAACTGGACCCCGATTCAATGAACACATCGGACCGGCGCGCCTGACGGGCCCGCCCTGGCAGGCGTCGGGGCACGGCGAGGCCGCGTGCCCTCCGGACCCAGCAGGAACCGCTTGCCTTGAATTCACTGACAGACTCGCTTTCCCGAAGCGCATCCGGAGGCGTCACGCCGCCCGATCATGCCGGCGAGGGCGTGCCGATGCCCAGTGCACGGCATGCCGCCGAACTCGACGACATTTTCTCGGCCGATGGCCTGTTGGCCCGTCAGATCGACGGCTATCGCCCGCGGGCCGCGCAGATCGAGATGGCCCGGGCCGTCGCGGCCGCCATGGAAGCCGCGGCGCGCGCGTTGCCCGAGCCCGTCATGTTCGAGGCCCATGCGCGTCCCGCGCGGCGTTTGCAGACCGCGGCGGGGCAGGCCGGCGAGCCGCCGCGCGATGCAGGTGCCGACGCCTCCACCGGTGACGGCGGCAACACCCTGATCGTCGAGGCCGGCACGGGCACCGGCAAGACCTACGCGTATCTCGTGCCCGCCATGCTCTGGGGCGGCAAGGTCATCGTTTCCACGGGCACGAAGCATCTCCAGGACCAGCTCTTTCAGCGCGACCTCCCGACCGTGCGCGACGCGCTGGCCGTGCCCGTGACCGTCGCGATGCTCAAGGGGCGCGCGAATTATCTCTGCCACTACTATCTGCAGCGGGCCGCCGACAACGGCCGGCTGCCGTCGCGGCAGGAGACGGCCTGGCTTCAGGAGATCGTCCGCTTCTCGAAGATCACGCGCTCGGGCGACAAGGCCGAGTTGGCGAGCGTGCCCGAAACGGCGGCCGTGTGGCCGATGGTGACGTCGACGCGCGACAACTGCCTCGGTCAGGAATGCCCGCACTACAAGGACTGTTTCGTGATGCAGGCGCGCCGCGAGGCGCAGCAGGCCGACATCGTGGTCGTCAATCACCACCTGTTCTTCGCGGACATCATGCTGCGCGATACCGGCATGGCGGAACTGCTGCCGAGCGCGAACACGATCATCTTCGACGAGGCGCACCAACTGCCCGAAACGGCGACGCTGTTCTTCGGCGAGACGCTGTCGACCACGCAGTTTCTCGAACTGGCGCGCGACAGCGTAGCCGAAGGGCTGGGGCATGCGCGCGATGCAGTGGAGTGGGTCAAGCTGGGTGCGGCGCTCGAACGCGCGGCACGCGACGTCCGGCTCGCGTTCCGCGAGGACACGTTGCGTCTTTCGGTCGCGCAGTTGCCCGGCGATCATCCGCTGTTCGATGCGCTCGATGCGCTCGATGCTGAACTCGGCACGCTCGCGACGGCGCTGGCCGGCCAGGCCGAGCGCGCGGAGTCGCTCGGGGCATGCCTGCGCCGAGCCCGGGAGTTGCAGGGCGCGCTTGCGGGCTGGACTGCGCCTGCGGTTGCCGGGTCGGGTGCGGACGAGCAGCGACCGGCGAATGGGGAAGCGGGCGAGGCCGGCGATCCGAACGAAAAAGTGCGCTGGGTCGAGGTGTTCTCGCACACGGTCCAACTGCACGAAACCCCGCTCTCGGTCGCGCCGATCTTCGCGAAGCAGCGCGCGGGGGTGCCGCGCACCTGGATTTTCACGTCGGCGACGCTTTCGGTGCGCGGCGATTTCACGCACTATGCTGCGCAGATGGGATTGAACGCGCGGCGCTCGATGAGCCTGCCGAGCCCGTTCGACTATCCGTCTCAAGGACTGCTTTACGTTCCGCGCAATTTGCCGCAGCCGTCCTCGCCGCAGTTTACCGATGCGGTATTCGACGCCGCGCTGCCGGCCATCGAGGCATCGGGTGGCGGCGTATTCATGCTGTGCACGACGCTGCGTGCCGTCGACCGTATTGCGACGAAGTTGCGCGACACGATCGCCGCGCGCGGCTGGAACATGCCGCTTCTCGTGCAGGGCGATGCGAGCCGCACCGAGTTGCTGGAGCGGTTCCGTTCGTACGGGAACGCGATCCTGGTCGGGAGCCAGAGCTTCTGGGAGGGCGTCGACGTGCGCGGCGACGCTTTGTCGCTGGTCGTTATCGACAAACTGCCGTTCGCGCCGCCCGACGACCCGGTGTTGTCTGCACGGCTCGACGCGCTGACGAAGAAAGGTTTGAGCCCGTTCGCGGTTCACCAGTTGCCGCAGGCCGTCATCACGCTCAAGCAGGGCGCGGGTCGGTTGATCCGTGCGGAGACCGATCGCGGCGTGCTGATGATCTGCGATACGCGTATCGTCGACAAGCCGTACGGCCGTCGCATCTGGCAAAGCCTGCCGCCGTTCAGGCGGACGCGCGAAATTGGCGCGGTGCAGGCGTTCTTCGGCACCGACGCGGCTTCATAATTGCCGGTGCCCGGACGAGAGGGCGACAGGACGCCGCGCCGGGAAAGAAAAATGCAGGATCGGTAACAAAAAAGCCACGAACTCGATATTCGTGGCTTTTTTGCTTTCCTGCCGGGTTGCCGGGCGGCAACCCGATGCTCCGTCGCGGCGTCTGCGCGGTGGCAGGCGCCGCGTGTCGGCAGCTTACTGGCTGGCGCCCGAAGCCGGAGCGGCGTCCGAAGCGGAAGCGTCCGAAGCAGCGGCGCTGTCCGAAGCGGCCGAGGAGTCGCTCGCGGCCGTAGCGTCCGAAGCCGCAGCCGTGGCGTCGCTCGCAGCAGTCGTGGCGTCCGAAGCAGCCGCAGCCGGAGCCGAGGCGGCGGTTGCGTCGCTAGCCGGCGCAGCGGCTTGATCGCTGCTCTTGCTGCACGCCGCCAGGGCCACGGCTGCCAACAGGGATGCTACGAGGAGGGATTTCTTCATGATCACGTCCTTTTATGGTTAAAGGTAAGCAACAGCGCAAATAATACCGGTAATGTGCTCCAACACCGACCTGGGCCGCTGGTGGAAATGCACTGCAACAGCGCGGATCTTCCCTACGGCCTGGGCGGAAATTATAGGCACTTTCGCATCGACCGTCGATAAATCCGGGGCCAATACGTTGTCTTTCTCATACAACAACCATATTAGTACGGTATAGCAGCCTGGAGGCCTTAGGCAAGCTCCCCCAACCGTATCCAGCCCGCACAATACCACTCGTGCAGCAATGCTGTCACCGACGAATCGTGTGAGAGTGTTACAAAGCGTTTCCCACTCAAACGGCGCTGATCGGCGAACGACGGCAGCCATTTTTTTGCTTTCGCCAGCACATACTGTTCCCCATTCAGGAAATATCGGCACGCATCGTAAAGCAGGATGGTTTTGCGATCGAGCCGCAAGCCGGCGCGTGCCGCGCGTGCCGCAAAACGGGCCTCGTCGAGCGGACGCGCCGGCGGATCGAACACGACCGCGGGCTTCGGTTCGCTCAGATACGTGCCCAGGAACGAGGCGACGTCGGCTTCGCGCCAGCGCATCTTCGAGAGCATGCCGGCGACGCGTTCCACGAGCGCCGGCGGCAGCGCCGCGGGGTGGGCGACCGCGGGCTGCTGCGGATCGCGATAGCGCGTGTCGTCCGCGGGGGCGCCTTCGGTGCCGCGCTCGGCCAGGTAATAGAGGAATTGCCGGGTCAATTCGGAAGCCGACGGCGCGCGAAAGCCGATCGAACAGGTCATGCATTCGCCTTCGGCCACGCCGTCGTGCGCGATGTGCGGCGGCAGGTACAGCATGTCGCCCGGCTCGAGCACCCATTCCTCCTCGGGCTCGAAATGTTCGAGCACCTTGAGCGGCAGTCCCCCGCGCAGCGTCAGGTCGCGCTGGGCACCGAACCGCCAGCGCCGCTTGCCGTGCACCTGCAGCAAAAACACGTCGTAGGAGTCGAAATGCGGGCCGACGCCGCCGCCATCGGTCGCGTACGAGATCATCAGGTCGTCGAGCCGCGCGTCGGGAACGAAACGAAAACGCTCCAGCAAGGCCCGTGCGTTGTCGTTGTGCAAGTCCACGCCCTGAACGAGCAGCGTCCAGGCGCGCCGGCGCGTGGACGGCAGAGCGTCGCCCGAAAACGGTCCGTGCTCGAGCGTCCAGCGCTGGCGGAAATGCGTGACGAGGCGCGATTCGACCTCGTCGTCGTCGGCCAGTGCGAACAGTTCGTCGCGCGAAAGTGGCGCGACGATGCCGGGAATGGCGTTGCGGATCAGCAGCGGTTTTTTCTGCCAGTAGCGGCGCATGAATTGCGCCGGGCTGAGATTGCCGAGTAGCGGCGTCGGCACGTCCGGCGCCGGGCACGCGGATAGCGGCGAAACCGGTTTCGAAACGGCTTGCGGTGCCGTGCCTGCCGGCTTGCGCCGGCGGTCTGCGTGCAACCTCGACGGTTGGTTAGGGGACCGTCCGGGCATCGTATAATGAGGTCTGTATTCTGGAGGAACGAATGAAGATTGCAAAAGACACGGTCGTGTCGGTCGCTTACAGGCTGTCGGATGCGCAGGGCAATCTGATCGAGGAAAGCGACGAGCCGATGATCTATCTGCACGGCGGCTATGATGGCACGTTCCCCAAGATCGAGGAAGTGCTGGACGGCCAGGAGCCGGGTTTCGAAACCCAGGTTCAACTCGAGCCGCAGGATGCGTTCGGCGAGTACGATCCCGAACTCGTGAAGGTCGAGCCGCGCGACCGTTTTCCCGAACCGCTCGAAGTCGGCATGCAGTTCGAGGGGACGCCGGAGGAGGGCGACGAGGATCTCGACGCGCTCGTCTATACGGTGACCGACGTCGCGGAAGACAAGGTCGTGCTGGACGGCAACCATCCGCTGGCCGGCATGGCGCTGCGCTTCGCGCTGACCGTCAAGGAAGTGCGTCACGCCACCGAGGACGAGATCGAGCACGAACACGCGCACGGTGCCGATGGCATCGAAGTCGTCGACGAAGATGACGACGACGAGGAAGATTCAAAACCCACGCTGCATTGAGTTCCGCGCGGCGCCGCTGGCCGGCGGCTCGATGAGCGTCGGCCGCGGCAGCGTGCTCGGGCTGCCCGCCGCAGGCTGCGGCATTTGCAATATTCCCGGCGCCGTGTCAGGCGCCAATTCCGACGACATCTGACCTGCCGGGGACGACGCCTGTCCCGACGGCTGGGCGGCCGACGCATTCTGCGGCACGTCCGGCGTGCCCGGCTGCGCCTCCGGGACGGCGGAGGCGCCGGATGCCGAGGTGATCTCGGGCACCTCGGTGGCTTCGGCATCGTACGGCGGTATCGGCTTCGGCGGGGGCGGCGGCAGCGGCGGCAGGTTCTTCGGCACGTCGCGCACGCTGACCTGCAACTGCGGGCGCCGTCCCGGATCGACGTCGACTTGCAGCCATTGCGCGGACGGATCGCGCAGCGCAATGGCGATGCCCGTGACGTTTCCAACCTTCGCGCCCCGTTCGTTGCGCAACGGCTGGTCGATCAGGACGCCGTGCGCGAGCCGGCCGCCGTCGCCGTGGACGATGAGGACGGGCCCGTGGAATATCTGGGCCAGCGTGACGAGGCTGCGCCGGAATTCCTCGTATCCGTCGCGCGGCGGCCGGCGGCCGAAATGCAGCCAGTCGAAGCGGTCGCGGCGCGCATTGCGCTCGACGAACGGATCGGCCTGGACGAAGATCACGATGGCCCGCGCGTTGCGCCGCTTCGCATACTCGGCCGCGTGTTCGAGCCAGAACGCATTGGCGATCGTGCGGTCGTCGAATTCGCCGTTGCGTCCGCCGGCGTCCAGATAATGATTGTTGCCGCCCGGCAGATTCAGCGCAATGAAGAGGGTGTCGCCGAGCTGCCAGCGCACGTTTTCCCGGTACGGCCGGAAGCGTGGCACTTCGCTTTCGCGCATGAACGGCAGCGGATTCTGGCCCAGCGACGACGTGTCGGCGAAGATCGTCTGGCGCAGCAGATCGAGCCGCTCGTCCGGGTCGTAACTGCCGTCCGGCGTCGATCCGCAGCTGACCCAGTCGTATTCGCCCGGCACGAAGATCAGCGCGGGACGGGCGGCGTCCAGCAAGGTTTGGCGCCGAGCATAGAGCGTGTCGTTGCAGGGCTCGTCGACGCCCTTGATGTTGCCGTCATAGACGACGAACGAGAGCGAGGGATCGCGGCTCAGCGCGTCGACCAGCCGTTGCGCGGCGGCTTCGTCGGCCGGTTGCCGCATGACGTCGGCGACGACGGCGAAGGCATAACGCGATCCCACGGTATGCGCATCGGCGTGAACGGCGAACAGGAGGCCGAGGCCGGCCAGCGCGGCATACAGGTAACGCGCGCAACGGGCGATAGGCAGCGTTGCGCGGCCGCTGTCCTGCAGCGGCGCCCGGGAAGCGTGGGGACGGGGCTCAGCGTTTCCCGTCCGGCGCGGTGGCCAGCTCGTGCAGTTCATAGAGCAGATCGAGCGCGTCGCGCGGACGCAACTCGTTGGGGTCCAGTGCGCGCAGGCGCTCGGCGAGCGCCGTGGCAGCCGGGTCCGGCTGCGCGTCGTTGACTTCGAATTCGTCCGTCGTCGTTTCGGCGCGAGGCGCCGCGAACAGGTCGAGCTGCGGCGCGTTCTGTCCTGCCGACTGCTGTTCGAGATGCGCGAGATGCTTGCGTGCCGCGCGGATGACGGTTGCCGGCACGCCGGCGAGCTGCGCGACCTGCAGGCCGTAGCTCTGGTTCGCCGGTCCTTCTTCGACCGCGTGCAGGAACACGATGCCGTGATCGTGCTCGACCGCGGACAGATGCACGTTGGCGGCCTGCGGGAACTCCGCCGGCAGTTGTGTGAGCTCGAAGTAATGCGTGGCGAACAGCGTATGGCAGCCGTTGCTCGCAAGCATGTGCCGGGCAATGGCCCAGGCGAGCGCGAGGCCGTCGAACGTGGACGTGCCGCGGCCGATTTCGTCCATCAGTACGAGGCTTTGCGGCGTGGCGTCGTTGAGAATCGCGGCGGCTTCGGTCATCTCGACCATGAACGTGGAACGGCCGCCCGCGAGATCGTCGGCCGCGCCGATGCGCGTGAAGATGCGGTCGATCGGGCCGAAGCGCGCGCGCCTCGCCGGCACGTAGCTGCCGACGTAGGCGAGCAGGGCGATCAGCGCGGTCTGACGCATGAACGTGGACTTGCCGCCCATGTTCGGCCCGGTGATCAGCAGCAGCTTGCGGTCGGCATTCAGCATGCAGTCGTTCGCGATGAACTGTTCGACCTGGGCTTCGACGACGGGGTGCCGCCCTTGTTCGATTTCGATGCCTGCCGCATCGGAAAATTCCGGCGCGCTCCAGTCGAGCGCGCGGGCCCGCTCGGCGAACGCCGCGAGCAGGTCGAGCTCGGCAAGCGCCGCGGCGACGCGCTGGCAGTCCGGGATGAACGGCAGCAGCGCCTGCAGCAGCGCCTCGTAGAGCGCGCGTTCGCGCGCGAGCGCGCGCTCCTGGGCGGACAGCGCCTTGTCCTCGAAAGTCTTGAGCTCGGGCGTGATGTAGCGCTCCGCGTTCTTCAGCGTCTGGCGCCGCCGGTAGTCGTCCGGCACCTTGTCGGTCTGGCCGCGCGTGACCTCGATGTAGAAGCCGTGCACCTTGTTGTACTCGACGCGTAGATTGCCGATCCCGGTCCGCGCGCGCTCGCGCGTTTCGAGGTCGAGCAGGAACTGGCCGCAGTTCTCCGACAGGTCGCGCAGCTCGTCGAGCTCGGCGTCGTAGCCGCGCGCGATTACGCCGCCGTCGCGCACCATCGCGGCTGGCTCGGGCGCGACGGCGCGCTGAAGCAACTCGACGCAGGCCGCCGGCGGTTCGAGCGCGTCGCCGATTCGGGCGAGCGAGGCGGAGGCGCCGTTCATCGCGCTCACCTGGTCGCGCAGCGCCGGCAGCGCGACGAAGGTGTCGCGCAGGCTCGACAGGTCGCGCGGCCGCGCGGAGAGCAGCGCGAGCCGGCCGGTGATGCGCTCGATGTCGGCGATCTGCCGCAGCGCGCCGCGCAACGTGTCGACGCTCGCGGGCGGCGGCGCGTCGAGGAGCGCGCCGATCGCCTGCTGGCGCGTTTGCGCGACGGCGGCGTCGCGCGGCGGATGGTGGAGCCAGTGCCGCAGCAGGCGGCTGCCCATCGTGGTGCTGCAGGTGTCGAGCAGCGAGCACAGCGTCGGCGCCTCGGTGCCGCGCAGCGTCTCGGTCAGTTCGAGGTTGCGTCGCGTGGCCGGATCGAGGCCGATGTATTCGGATTCGGATTCGACCTTGAGGCTGCGCACGTGGCGCAACTGCTGGCCTTGGGTGGCGGCCGCGTAGAGCAGCAGCGCGCCGGCCGCGCCGCAGGCGCTCGGCAGCGTCTGCGCGCCGAAGCCGCCGAGACTGGCCACGCCTAGCTGCTCGCAGAGCCGCGCGGCGCCCGAGGCGGTGTCGAAATGCCAGCCGGGCACGCGGGTCAGTGCGCCGTCGCTGGCGGGCAGGCTCCAGCCCGACGGGTTCTCCTCCCCGGCGGGCCGGTCGGCGACGAGAATCTCGGCCGGGCGAATGCGCTCGAGCGTGGCCGCGACCTGCCCGGGCGCGACCTGCGCGAGCCGCAGCGCGCCGCTGGCGAGGTTCAGCCAGGCGAGGCCCACGTCGACTGCGACGCCGCGCCGGTTGTGCCCGACGCAGACGGCCATCAGGTAGACGTCGTTCTTGTCGGCGAGCAGGGCCGCGTCGGTCAGCGTGCCGGGCGTGACGACGCGCACCACCTTGCGTTCGACGGGCCCTTTCGAGCTGGCCGGGTCGCCGATCTGCTCGCAGATCGCCACCGATTCGCCGAGCTTCACGAGCTTCGCCAGATACTGTTCGACGGCATGGTGCGGCACGCCCGCCATCCGGATCGGCGTGCCCGCCGACGCGCCGCGTTGCGTGAGTGTCAGATCGATCAGGCGCGCGGCCTTCTCGGCGTCTTCGAAGAAGAGCTCGTAGAAGTCGCCCATCCGGTAGAACACGAGCGTGCCCGGGTGGTCGGCCTTGATGCGCAGGTATTGCTGCATCATGGGCGTGTGCTGCGCGATGTCGCCGGCGGTGTATGTAGCCATCCTCGGTGCGTGAGCCAGGTTGTTCAGGGCGAGAGTTTAACCCGCGCGGCGCGCCTGTAAAGCCGGCCGGACGGCCGGCGCGCGCGGGCTCATTCGTCCACCATCGCGCGCAGGTCGACTTCGCGCGCGTTGGTGGCGTGGCGGCGCATGGCCAGCGCGATCATCGCGGCGATGAAGGTGCCGAACACGACGATGATCCATTGCACGGGCATCGCGGCGGTCAGCAGCAGCGCGTAGGCGCCCAGCATCAGCAGCACGGCGACGTTCTGGTTGAAGTTCTGCACGGCGATCGAGTGACCGGCGGACAGCAGCGTCGCGCCGCGATGCTGGAGCAGCGCGTTCATCGGCACGATGAAGAAGCCGGCCAGCGTGCCGAGCAGCACCATCATCGGATAGGCGAGCAGCAGGTAGAGCGGCAGCGTGTACGCGCCGATCCTGAGGCCCATGCCCGCGGGGAAAAGGTTCCGGTTGTAGAACGCCATCGCGATCGCGACCACGCCGGCGAGGACGCCGACGGGCAGCACGCGCAGCGATGCGCGCAACGACACGCGCGTGGCCGCGGCGCTCGCGCCGAGCGCGATGCCGAGGCCGGTCACGCCCTGCATCACGGCGGCCTTCGAGAGCGACAGCCCGAGGTTCGCGTCGGCCCACTTGAGCACGAGCAACTGCAGCGTCACGGCCGCGCCCCACATCAGCGTCGTGACCCAGAGCGCGATCTGCGCCAGCCGGTCGGTCCAGAGCACCTTGAAGCAATAGACGAAATCGCTGACGAGCACGCCGGGCTTCCTGAGCCGGTTCGCGTAGCGCGCGCCCGTGTCGGGAATGCCGACGTTGATGGCCGCCGCTATGCCGTAGGTGGTCATTACCGCGAACATCGCGAGGCCGGCCGACGAGCGGATCAACGGCAGGTGTGCGTGCGCGACGAAGCGGCTCGCGTAGGCGCTGATCAGCGCGCCGCCGAGCATCGTGCCCGCGATCGTCGAGATCACCGTCGCCGATTCGAGCCAGGCGTTCGCGGCGATCAGCCGCTCGGCCGGCAGCAGCTCGGTCAGGATGCCATACTTGGCCGGCGAGTAGGCGGCGGCGCCGAAGCCGACCACGCCGTAGGCGATCATCGGATGGACGCCCGCGATCATCATGAGGCAGCCGACCGCCTTCAACGCGTTCGAGACGAACATGACGTGGCGCTTTTGCAGCGCGTCGGCGAAGGCGCCGACGAACGGCGCGAGCACCACGTACGAGATGGTGAAGAAGATCTGCAGCATCGGCGTGATCCAGGCGGCCGAGCCGATCGCCGAGAGCTGCGCGATCGCCGCGATGAGGAGCGCGTTGTCGGCGAGCGACGACACGAACTGCGCGGCGATGATCGTGTAGAAACCTTTTTTCATGGCAGACGGCGCCCCGGGCATGCAACCCACTCGACCCGCGAAACTCGCGCGATCCGCACCATCCGGAACGGCTGGGCCTGCGCACTAACAAAAAAGCGGCCGAAGCCGCTTTGTCGGTGGCGGGACGATCGCGTGGCGTCCATGGGCGAGAGCCCGGCGGGGCGTTCAGGCGCGCTTGACGTGGCTGTACTTCGTGAGGATCGGCACCATCTGCGCATAGAGCTTCGGGTTGCCCGCGACGATTTCGCCGACGTGGAGGAAGTCGGAGTCGCCCGTGTAGTTGCCGACGAGCCCGCCGGCCTCGGTGACGAGCAGGCCGCCGGCGGCGACGTCCCACGGATGGAGACCCTGCTCGAAGAAGCCGTCCATGCGGCCCGCGGCGACGTTCGCGAGGTCGAGCGCGGCGGCGCCGGGCCGGCGCAGGCCGGCGCAGGCGTTGGTCATCTCGGCGAAGAGCGACTGGTAGCTTTCGATGCCGTCCTTTTCGCGGAACGGAAAGCCGGTGCCGATGAGGCCATCGGCGAGGCGGTCGCGCCGGCCGACGCGGATGCGCCGGTCGTTCAGGAACGCGCCGCGGCCGCGCGATGCCGTGAAGAGGTCGTTGCGCGTCGGGTCGTAGACGACGGCCTGCGTGACGATGCCCTTGTGAACGAGCGCGATCGACACGCAGTAATACTGGAAGCCGTGGATGAAGTTCGTGGTGCCGTCGAGCGGGTCGATGACCCACTGGTATTCGGATTCGTTCTCCGAGCGGCCCGATTCCTCGGCGAGGATGGCGTGGTCGGGGTAGGCCGTCTTCAGCGCGTCGATGATGGCGGCTTCCGCAGCCTTGTCGACTTCCGTGACGAAATCGTTGTGCTGCTTCTTCGAGACCTGCACGAGATCGAGGTCGAGCGAGGCGCGGTTGATGATCTGTCCGGCGCGGCGGGCGGCCTTGACAGCGATGTTGAGCATGGGATGCATGAGTCCGGGTCCTTGTGCCGGCGCCGCGCGGGCGGCCTGCCGGGCATGTCAGCAGTAAGCGGTAAGCGCGATCGACGACTGGGCGGTGCGTCGGCGCACCGGTCCAGCCCACGGAAGGCGAATTGGGCAAGAGCAGGGCGCGGCCCCGTAAGCTCGCCGAAACCGGCGTGCTCGGGCAGGCCGCGCGAACGGCGTCATTTTACCCGAGTCCGGGCAGCCCTTGCAGGCGCGAGCGCCCGCGCCGCGCGGGGCGGGTGGCCGGCGCGCTACCATAGCGGATTGCCCCCTCGTTTTCCTTCGCTGTCTATCGAGATTCGCCGTGGTCGAACCTGCCGCTTCCGCCGTTCCCGCCGTTTCCGTTTCCCCTGCCGCTGCGCGCGAGCCGCTGCGCGGCGGCTTCGCGTCGACGCGCTTCGTGCTCGTCGAACCCAGTCATCCGGGCAACGTCGGCGCTGCCGCCCGGGCGTTGAAGACGATGGGCTTCTCGCGGTTGGTGCTCGTCGCGCCGCGCGTCGCGCAGGTGCAGGACGATCCGGAGGCGATCGCGATGGCGAGCGGCGCGGACGACGTGCTGGCGAGTGCGCAGATCGTGCCGACGCTGGCCGACGCGCTGGCCGGCGTTCGCTGGTCGCTCGCGCTGACGGCGCGCACGCGCGAATACGGGCCGCCGCCGCGCGCGCCGCGCGAGGCGGTCGTCGACGCGTGCCGGCAGGTCCCGCACGGCGACGTCGCGCTCGTGTTCGGCAACGAACGCACGGGGCTCTCGAACGACGACGTGGAGCGCTGCAGTGCGCTGGCGCACATTCCGGCCAATCCGGTCTACAGCTCGCTCAATCTCGCGCAGGCCGTGCAGGTGCTGTCCTACGAGTTGCGGCTTGCGTATCTGGGCATGCCCGTCCCGGTTGGCGGCGGGCAGCCCGACGACGGCGGATCGACGGGCGCGCCGCTCGCGGCGAGCGAAGACGTCGAGCGGATGTTCGCGCATCTCGAGCACGCGCTGATCGCCCTCGAATTCCTCGATCCGGCGAATCCGAAAAAACTGATGTCGCGCTTGCGCCGGCTTTTCGCGCGCTCGGGCCTCGAATACGAGGAGGTCAACATCGTGCGCGGCATCGCGAAGCACATTCTGCTGCTCAAGGGGAAGGGCGGCGGCGCGAAGCGGTCCGACTGAAGACCGCGCGCGTCGTTCTTCGTGGGGCGGGGCGCCTCAATCGAGCGGCAGGGCCCTGAACCCTTCCGAATCGATTCGCAGATAGCCGCCGCGCGCCTCGCCGTGGTCCAGGTCCCAGTCGGGCAAGACCCAGCGCGTGCCGCCGGGCTCGAGATGCTGCGCCGGGCGGTGCGTGTGTCCGTGGATGATCGTGGCCGCGCGGCTGTGCCGGAACAGCGCCGCGACGCCTCTCGCCGTCACGTCGTAGCGCGGTAGCGGCGGGCGTGCGCGACCCGCTTCGCTGGCGGTCCGCATGCGCTCGGCGAGCGCGCGCCGCCAGCGGTACGGCCAGGCGAGAAAGAGCCATTGCATGGGCCGGGCGCGCGCGAAGCGGCGGAACAACTGATAGCCGCGGTCGTCGGTGCACAGCGCGTCGCCGTGGGCGAGCGCGATGCGCGTGCCGAACGCCGTGATCGCGATGGGGTCGGGCAGCCAGATCGCGCCCGCGGCCTTCATGAACCGCTTGCCGAGCAGGAAGTCGCGATTGCCGTGCATGACGTAGAGCGCGACGCCGCGCTCGGCGAGCGTGCGCAGCAGCGCCGTCATGCGCGCGACGAAGGGATCGGCGAGCATGTCGTCGCCGATCCAGTACTCGAACAGGTCGCCGAGGATGAACACCGAGTCGGCCTGGTCGGCCGTGACGCGGACGAAGTGCTCGAATGCCTCGACCGTGCGAGGAATCGACTCGTTCAGGTGCAGGTCCGAGATGAACAGGAACGGGCGCGCCGCGTGCGGGCGCTTGCCCTCGCCGGGGACGCCCGCAGCGGTGTGTCGCAGTGCCTTGTCCTGCAGCATCGGTGCGGGCGCGCGTCGCTTATTCGACGACGACGGCTTTCTCGATCACGACGTCGTCGACGGGCACGTCCTGATGGAAGCCCTTCGAGCCGGTCTTGACCTGCTTAATCTTCTTCACGACGTCGAGGCCCCCGGCGACCTTGCCGAACACGGCGTAGCCCCAGCCCTGCGGCGACGGCGACGAGTGGTTGAGGAAGTCGTTGTCGTTCACGTTGATGAAGAACTGCGCCGTCGCCGAGTGCGGGTCGCCCGTGCGGGCCATCGCGATCGAGCCCTCCACGTTCTTCAGGCCGTTGTTCGCCTCGTTCTCGATGGGCTCGTCGGTCGGCTTCTGCTTCATGCCGGGCTCGAAGCCGCCGCCCTGGATCATGAAGCCGTCGATCACGCGATGGAACACCGTGTTGTCGTAGTGGCCTTTCTTCACGTAGTTCAGGAAGTTCTCGACCGTTTTGGGGGCCTTTTCGGCGTCGAGCTCGAGCTTGATGACGCCGTGATTCGTATGCAGTTCGACCATGATGGAATCCTTTATGGAAGCAGGGTGAATGAATGGCTGCGCGCGAGCAGCGCCCGTGCCCGCCCGCGCGATTTACTGGCTGACGATCGTGGCCGATTCGATCACGATGGGCGTCTGCGGCACGTCGGCCATCGCGCCGCGCGTGGTGGTGGGCGTCGATTCGATCTTCCGCACGACGTCCATGCCCGAGACGACCTTGCCGAACACGGCATAGCCGTTGCCGTCGGGATTCGGATAGTCGAGCCCGGGGTTGTCGACGGTGTTGATGAAGAACTGCGCCGTCGCCGAGTTCGGGTCGCTCGTGCGTGCCATCGCGATCGTGCCCACGGCGTTCTTCAGGCCGTTGCGGCTTTCGAGCGGAATCGGCGCGCGCGTCGGCTTCTCGTCGTAGCTCGTCGTGAAGCCGCCGCCCTGGATCATGAAGCCGGGAATCACGCGGTGAAAAATCGTGCCGGTGTACTGCCCGGCGCGAACGTACTGGAGAAAGTTCGCGACGGTCTTGGGCGCGTGCTGCGGATCGAGTTCGACGCGGATGTCGCCGTCGCTCGTGTGCAGCAGCACGACCGGGTCCGCGCCGGACTGCGCGGTTTGCGCGAAGGCGGCGGGCGCGGCCGCGATCAGGGCGGCGCTGCCGAGCGCCAACATCAACCATTTCATGAGAGTCCTCGAAGAAGAGCGGGTAAAAAAAGCGAATACGGGAAGGTGGCCCGCGTCGGGCGTCTAGTGCGTGGGCGACGGCGCCATGTAGGGCGGCATGGCGAGCGAGCCGGTCGGTCCGCCGAACTGGATCGACGGGTTGTCGATCGAGCGGTTGAGCGGGGCCGTGGTCGAGGCCGCGGCGACCGGCGCCTCGGCCTTCGGCGCGGAGGCGGCGGGCGCGACGATCTTCTGCAGGTCGGCGAGGCGCTGGCGCGTGCCGGCGCCGACCTGGCCGAGCGAGGCGGCGCGGCGGTACGAGGCGTCCGCGAGATGCAGGTAGAGGTCGCCCAGATTTTCGTAGGCGAGGCCGTACGAGGGGTTGGCCTTCACGGCCGTCTCGAGCGCGACGCGCGCGTCGTCGTAGCGACCCTGCTTCGCGTAGAGCGCCGCGAGATTGTTGTACGGCTCGGGCAGTTCGGGGTAGAGCTGCGTGAGTTCGGTGAACGCCGTGATGGCCTCGTTGTCGCGACCGAGTCGCGCGAGCACGGTCGCGCGCTTGAAGCGGGCCTGCACGTCGCGCGGGTTCGACGCGATGCGCGCATCGAGTTCGGTGAGCGCGCGCGCCCAGTCGTGCTGCCCGATCGCGGCATCGGCGTCGGGCGTGTTGTCGGCGACGGCGGGGGGAGCCGCGAGGGAA
The DNA here is from genome assembly GCF_002870125.1 of Burkholderia sp. WAC0059. Taxonomy (GTDB): domain Bacteria; phylum Pseudomonadota; class Gammaproteobacteria; order Burkholderiales; family Burkholderiaceae; genus Paraburkholderia. The sequence goes on along the minus strand of NZ_PNEO01000007.1, from coordinate 121,192 downwards.
ACGCAAGGGGTGCCGAGCGTGAACGCGACACAGGCGAGCGCCGTTGCGGCAAGGGTCGCCACGCGAGGCGCACGGCCGCTGGTAGGTTTCATAGGGTAGGGTCGCGGTGTTATACTCCGACCCATTCTAACAAAAGGTCTGCGCGTTTTCGTCGAACCGCAGACTGTCTTTCGCCACCCGTAGCCGTCTTTCGTCCCGATCGCAGACCGAAGCGCCCAATGCGTGCCGGCTTGAGGGGCGGCGCCGTTCGTCCCGGCACACCGGCAACGCCACGCGGATCGCCCGCGGCCTACGTAGCCTCGTCTTCTCTATGGAATCACTGCGTATCTACAACACGCTCGCGCGTGACAAGCAAGCTTTCGTGCCGTTGCAATCCGGCGTCGTCCGGATGTACGTCTGCGGCATGACGGTGTACGACTATTGTCATGTCGGGCATGCGCGCGTGATGGTGGTGTTCGACATCGTGCAGCGCTGGCTGCGCACGCTCGGCTACGAAGTGACTTACGTACGCAACATCACCGACATCGACGACAAGATCATCCGTCGCGCCGTCGAGAACGGCGAGACGATCCGCGCGCTGACTGACCGCTTCATCGCGGCGCTGCACGCGGACGCGGACGCGCTCGGCGTCGAGCGTCCGGACCACGAGCCGCGCGCCACCGAATTCATTCCGCGGATGCTCGACATGATCGGCCGGCTGGAAGCGAACGGTTACGCCTATCGGGGCGCGGACGGCGACGTGAACTACGCGGTGCGCAAGTTCGCGAGCTACGGCCGGCTTTCGGGCAAGTCGATCGGGGACCTGCGCGCGGGCGAGCGCGTGGCCGCGAACGACGCGAAGGAAGATCCGCTCGACTTCGCGCTCTGGAAGCGGGCGAAGCCGGACGAGCCCGCCGACACGGGTTGGGACTCGCAGTACGGACGCGGCCGTCCGGGCTGGCACATCGAATGTTCGGCGATGAGCTGCGCGCTGCTCGGCGAGCAGTTCGACATTCACGGCGGCGGCCAGGACCTGCAATTCCCGCACCACGAGAACGAGATCGCGCAAAGCGAAGGGGCGAGCGGGAAAACGTTTGTGAATTACTGGATGCACAACGGCTACGTGCAGATCGACAACGAGAAGATGTCGAAGTCGCTCGGCAACTTCTTCACGATCCGCGAGGTGCTCGCGCGTTACGATGCCGAAGTGGTGCGGTTCTTCATCGCGCGCGCGCATTACCGTTCGCCGCTCAACTACAGCGACGTGCACATCGACGACGCGCGCAACGCGCTTACGCGCCTCTACACGGCGCTCAAGGACGTGACGCCCGACGCGGGCGAGCTCGACTGGAGCGAGGCGCATGCGCAGCGTTTCCGGGCGGCGATGAACGACGACTTCAACACGCCCGTCGCGGTCGCCGTGCTGTTCGATCTCGCCGGCGAAGTGAACCGCACGCGCGACCCCGCGCTCGCGCGGCAACTGCAGCGTCTCGCGCGCGTGATCGGCCTGCTGGGCCGCGAGCCGCGCGCGTTCCGGCAGCAAGCCGCCGGCGCGGCGCAGGCCGACGCGCTCGATGCCGCCGCGATCGAGGCGAAGATCGCCGCGCGCAAGGCCGCCAAGGAGGCGAAGCAGTACGCCGAGGCGGACCGGATTCGGGCCGGATTGCTCGAGGCCGGCGTGGCGCTGGAGGACAAACCGGGCGGATTGACCGAGTGGCGGCGCATATGAGCCGGCTATCCCGTTTCCACTGATCGATTCGCGAGGCAGGAGGCAGGATGGCAACGGCCACGAAGGCGCAGACGAAACGGTCTGCGTCCCCGACGGGCGCAGCGGCTGCGAAGGCGGCGCGCGGCAGAGGCGCAGCGAAAACCGCGAAGGCCGGCAAGCCGGCCGCGCCCGCGAGGAAACGCGGGCTCAACGGCGCGAACGGTTCGGCCGGCGCGCCGGCCGCATCGGCGCTGAAGGCGAAAACGACCCGGACGAAAGCGCCCCGGGCGAAAGGCAACGGCGCGGCGACGGCCGAGGCGGGGACGCGCGCGGACGAGCTCCGGATCGTCGAGACGCTGCCCGTCGCCGAGGCGGCCGTGCCGGTCCAGCTCGGCGGCGTCGAGCCCGAGATGCTGCGCCCGGCCTATTGGGACCGCGCCTGCGCCGATCTCGTCAAACGCGACCGGATCCTGAAGAAGTTGATTCCGAAGTTCGGTCCCGTCCATCTGCTGAGCCGCGGCGATCCGTTCGTCACGCTCGCGCGCTCGGTGGTCGGCCAGCAGATTTCGGTCGCGGCGGCGCAGGCGGTCTGGCAGCGCGTCGAGCTCACGTGCCCGAAGCTCTTGCCGCAGCAATTCCTGAAGCTCGGCCACGAGAAGCTGATGGCCTGCGGGCTCTCGAAGCGCAAGACCGAATACATCCTCGACCTCGCGCAGCATTTCGTGTCGGGCGCGCTGCACGTCGGCAAATGGACCTCGATGGACGACGAGGACGTGATCGCCGAGCTGACGCAGATTCGCGGCATCGGCCGCTGGACGGCCGAAATGTTCCTGATTTTCAATCTCTCGCGGCCGAACGTGCTGCCGCTCGACGACCTCGGCCTGATCCGCGCGATCAGCGTCAACTACTTCAGCGGCGAGCCCGTGACGCGCAGCGAGGCGCGCGAAGTGGCGGCCAACTGGGAGCCGTGGCGAACCGTGGCGACCTGGTACATGTGGCGCAGCCTCGAGCCGGCGCAGGCGTGAGCCGGCGGCCGGACCGCCCGCGCCGGCAATCCGGTCCGCGCGGCCCGCGATCCATCCGGACTCGCCCCTATCGCTTCCTGGTGTCGATAGTTTGGACGCGATTTTGATGCCGTCCGGCGCGGTTAGAATACGCGCTGCCGGTAAGTGCAAGGATTCCAACTCATGAAGACCACCTTTCTGGATTTCGAACAGCCGATCGCCGAACTGGAGGCGAAGATCGAAGAACTGCGCTTCGTTCAGGACGACTCGGCCGTCGACATTTCGGAAGAGATCGAGCGGCTGTCGAAGAAGAGCCAGCAGCTCACGAAGGATCTGTACGCGAACCTGACGCCGTGGCAGGTCTCGCAGATCGCGCGCCACCCGCAGCGTCCCTACACGCTCGACTACGTGAACGAGCTGTTCACCGACTTTCACGAGTTGCACGGCGACCGCGCGTTCGCGGACGACCTCTCGATCGTCGGCGGGCTCGCGCGTTTCAACGGCCAGCCCTGCATGGTGATCGGCCAGCAGAAGGGCCGCGACACGAAGGAGCGCGCGGCGCGCAACTTCGGCATGCCGCGCCCCGAGGGCTATCGCAAGGCCGAACGGCTGATGCGCCTCGCGGAAAAGTTCGGCCTGCCGATCTTCACGTTCATCGACACGCCGGGCGCGTACCCGGGCATCGGCGCCGAGGAGCGCGGCCAGTCCGAGGCGATCGGCCACAACCTCTACGTGATGGCCGAGCTGAAGACGCCGATCATCGCGACGGTGATCGGCGAGGGCGGCTCGGGCGGCGCACTCGCGATCGCGGTGGCCGACACGCTGATGATGCTGCAGTTCTCGACCTACTCGGTGATCTCGCCCGAAGGCTGCGCGTCGATTCTCTGGAAGAGCGCGGCCAGGGCGCCCGAAGCGGCCGAAGCGCTCGGCCTCACCGCGCACCGACTGAAGGCGCTCGGGCTCATCGACAAGATCGTCAACGAGCCGCTCGGCGGCGCGCATCGCGATCCGAAGGGCATGGCGGCGCTGCTGCGCCGGGCGCTGGCCGACTCGCTGCGCCAGTTCCAGGGCATGAGCATCGCGGACCTGCGCCAACGCCGCTTCGAACGCCTGATGGCCTACGGCAAGTACAAGGAGACGACGCCGGGCTCATGAATCCGGCGTCGCCGCGCTTTCCTCTTCCGGGCGCTTTCCGCGCCATCCTCCCGTGACTTCCCCCGCAGATTCCACCGGCGAGCGCATCGTTCTCGATGCGCTCGCCGCTGCGCTTTTCGCGCTGCCTTCCGACGGACACATCGCGCTGGCCTGTAGCGGCGGACTCGATTCGAGCGTGCTGCTCGACGCCGCCGTGCGCGTGGCGGGCCCCGCGCGCTGCGTCGTGCTGCACGTTCACCATGGATTGAGCCCGAACGCCGACCGCTGGCTCGCGCATTGCGAGGCCGCGGCGGATGCGCTCGGCGTGTCGTTCGGCGCGCGCCGCGTGGCCGTGGCACAGAACAGCGGCCTCGGCGTGGAAGCGGCGGCGCGCGATGCCCGTTATCGGGCGCTCGACGCGCTGTGCGCCGAATACGGCGTGCGCTCGCTGTGGCTTGCGCAGCACGCGGACGATCAGGCCGAGACGGTGCTGCTGCAACTGCTGCGCGGCGCGGGCATGGCCGGCCTCGCGGCCATGGCGCCGGTGCACGGCCGGCCCGGCGGCGTGCTGCGCGTGCGGCCGTTTCTGCATCTGCTGCGCGCGCAACTCGAACGCTATGCGGTGGCACGCGCGCTGCACTGGGTCGACGACGAATCGAACGCCGACACCCGCTATGCGCGCAACGCGCTGCGGCAGAACGTGATGCCGACGCTGGCCGCGCATTTTCCGGGCTATCGCGACGCGCTCGCGCGCGCGGCCGCGCACGCGGCCTCGGCGCAGCAACTGCTCGACGCGCTGGCGCAGCTCGATTTGCGCGAGGCGGCGTGCGACGACGACGGCGAGGCGCTCGAACGCGACGCGCTTCTCGCGCTCGACGAGGCGCGCGCGCTGAACCTGATGCGCTACTGGATGCGTGCGCTCGGGTTGCCGGCCGCGTCCGCCGCGCGGCTCAACGATGCGCTGCGCCAGTTGCGCGACGTCGGCGATGCAAACGGCGATCACCGGCTGCGCGTCGATCATGCGGGACGCCGGCTGCGTTGCTATCGCGGTCGCGTGTTCTGGCAGACGGCGGGCGCGCGTCGCGACGACGAGGACCGCGAAGCCGATGTGCCGGCCGCGCGCGAATCGGCGACGCTCGACTGGCGAGGGGAGGCCGTCTGGCGGTTGCCGCAATGGCGCGGTACGTTCGTGTTCGCGCCGTCGAACGCCGACGATCCCGATGCCGTGCCCGAGGCGCTCCTGATGCGCGCGCCGCTCGTCGCGCGGACGCGAACGGGCGGCGAGCGGATGCGCAACGCGACGGCGGGGGGAAGCCATACGCTCAAGAATCTGTTTCAGACGTTCGGCGTGCCGGCCTGGGAGCGGGACGTGCCGCTGCTGTTCAGCGGCGACGCGCTGCTGTTCGTGCCCCGGATCGGCCTGAATCGCGCGGCCCTGGCGGCGGACCGGGGAGACGACGGGCGGGCGGAGGTGGCCGGCGCGGCGCGCTGGCGGCGCATCGAATGGCGCGCGGATCTGCTGATCGCCTGAATGCCGTGTTGCCGTGCGTACCCGATTGCCTGGATGGGGGCGCTCCGACGGGGCGCCAAATCCTTGGCGCGAAAGCGTTTTTGCCCTACGAAGCGCGGCGGCTTGCTTGTGATTTTCAGTCCGATCGGGTATGGTTATACGTTTGCCCAGTCTGCTTTTTTGCTGTCACGAGTGGTCGTTACAGGCGGCTGTTACAAGCGGCCGTCATGAGCGGCGCATGCGACGAGCGGCGTTTTTTCCTTTCGGCCCACGGCACCCAACGGGGGATTCCGGAAGGCGCCATCCGAAACAGGCGGGAAACAGGCGGACGACGCGCGGCGCTTCAGGTGGCCTGCGCGAGAAAGGTTTCAAGGGGCAAACTCCGCGCGTGCTGCACGCGCTGCATTCACGCCGTCGCCCGCGCCGGCCTGGGGTCGCGCCTTCGGAACCGCCGCATCCGCGCCCGGACCGCCAGGTCCGCGCGCGGGCTACCCGGGCGGCGCGCCGTCTTCGGTGCGCCAGCGCGGCAACACCTTCAGTTCAGAACGACAATGGCACTCATCGTACACAAATACGGCGGCACCTCGATGGGCTCGGTCGAGCGCATCAAGAACGTCGCCAGACGCGTCGCCAAATGGCACAAGGCAGGCCACCGGATGGTCGTCGTGCCTTCGGCGATGTCCGGCGAAACCAACCGGCTCATCGGGCTCGCGAAAGAGATTTCGTCCCAGCCGAGCCCGCGCGAACTCGACATGATCGCGTCCACTGGCGAGCAGGTGAGCGTGGGTCTGCTCGCGATCGCGCTGCAGGATGCCGGCGTCGACGCGATCAGCTACACGGGCTGGCAGGTGCCGGTCAAAACCGACAGCGCGTTCACGAAGGCGCGCATCAGCGAGATCGACGACGCGCGCGTGCTGCGCGACCTCGACGCCGGCAAGGTGGTCGTGGTCACGGGCTTTCAGGGCATCGATCCGGACGGCCACATCACGACGCTCGGGCGCGGCGGCTCGGACACCTCGGCCGTCGCCGTGGCCGCGGCGCTCAAGGCCGACGAATGCCTGATCTATACGGACGTGGACGGTGTCTACACGACCGATCCGCGCGTGGTCGAGGAGGCGCGCCGGCTCGATCGCGTCACGTTCGAGGAAATGCTGGAAATGGCGAGCCTCGGCTCGAAGGTGCTGCAGATCCGCTCGGTCGAGTTCGCGGGCAAGTATCAGGTGAAAACGCGTGTGCTCTCGAGCCTGACCGACCCGCTGATGCCGCTCGAGGCGGAGATGGCCTCCGGCACCCTGATTACTTTTGAAGAAGACGACACCATGGAAAAAGCAGTCATCTCGGGCATCGCGTTCCAGCGCGACGAGGCCCGTATCGTCGTGATGGGCGTGCCCGACAAGCCCGGTATCGCGTATCAGATTCTCGGCCCCGTGGCGGAAGCGAACATCGACGTCGACATGATCATCCAGAACCAGAGCGTGGCGGGCAAGACCGACTTCACGTTCACGGTGGGCCGCGGCGATTACCAGCGCGCGATGGAGATTCTCTCCGGCACGGTCAAGGCGCACGTGCAGGCGGAGAAGGTGCTTGGCGATCCGAAGGTATCGAAGGTGTCGGTGGTCGGCGTCGGCATGCGCTCGCACGTGGGCATCGCGAGCAAGATGTTCCGTACGCTGTCGGAGGAGGGCATCAACATCCAGATGATCTCGACTTCCGAAATCAAGATCTCCGTGCTGATCGACGAGAAGTACATGGAGCTGGCCGTGCGCGCGCTGCACAAGGTGTTCGAGCTCGATCAGGGTTGAGTTGCCTGGGGTTGGGCGGGGAAAAAACGCGCGGATTTTCCGCGCGTTTTTTCTTGTAGGTTCTTCCGCGGTCTTCCGTATGACGCCCGGATGACACGGGCTTCACACCCGCGGGAAAAGCGGGATTGGAAAATTGACCTTGCCGGGCGAACCCGCTATCATCTTGGCTTCGTCGCGCTGCCTCCCTGGTGCGAGCGAAGGTTCGGGAGACGTGGCCGAGAGGTCGAAGGCACTCCCCTGCTAAGGGAGCATCTGGGCCAAAACCTGGATCGAGGGTTCGAATCCCTCCGTCTCCGCCAGAAATGGCGGTGGAACCCCGCAGAGTCTAGGCTCTGCGGGGTTTTGTTTTTCTACGACCCACAAACCGACCATCAAATGATAGTCGGATTCCGGTGGACCTTCTCGGCATCTTCCGCGCCGACGCAGGCAGTTGACCGAGTCGACGAGATCGTCAATACCCCAGGCATCGATGCGGTGCTTGGCCGCGCGGATCTCGCCGTAGCCTACGGGGTGGATTCTATCGACGAGCCCGTAATCGAAGATGCGGTGCGCAGGGTTGTCCTTGCGGCCCATCGTTCCGGCATCGCGTGTGGCGTGTTCGTCGCCGCAGCAGAGCAGGTGCACGGGTTCACCGACATGGGCGTCCGGCCTTTTATTGTTGGTTCCGACCAGTCAATGTTGTTGCGTGGGCGGACCTCGGTCGGCGAAATTGTACGATCGAATCAGGTTAACAAGTAACGTGGGGCAGTGATGTAGCGATAGGAGATAAGAAGGGGGGCGAATGAGCTTGTCCCCGGGAAACGAATTTTGTTCTGAGTAGGGAAACTCAGTCATTTGATGGTTTCTAGGATGGTCAATACTCCAGATTCACGGGAGTTTTTCACAATAGATCGACCAGAGACGGTCTCTATTCGTCCCAGCCGTACACAAATAGCTGTGTCGCGTCATGCCTATCCCTGAGCCTGAGTGAGTTGAAAGGTCATCGAGTAGCTGAAGCGGCTCGCGGGATGAAGACCAGTTGTGACTTCGATTATTTGGTCGCGCACGAAGTAGGTCCGGACAATGCGTAGCCCAGCTGATCCGTCTGGTACCTGAAGTGCAGCGGCCTGGATTCCTCCGATTAGCTGGCTCTGGATTTCCTGTTCCACTCGCGTCACCTTGATGCCGTATCGCTCCTCGATCAACGTGTAGACGGGCGTATCAAGTGTCTTCGCCAACTTGGCAACTGGCTGAAAGCCGCATCGACGTAGATGTCGACCAGTGCGGTTGGTTCGTTGGCAGTAGTCCCACGGTAATCCACCCCTGCAGTAAGCGAGATCAGAAGTAGAGTTTCCAGCAAAGGGAGTTCTACGCAATGAAGAAGTCGAAGTTCACAGACAGCCAGATCATGGAAGCGCTCAAGCGGGCGGAATCGGGCATTGCCGTGCCGGAGATCTGCCGCGAGCTGGGCATCAGCACCGCAACCTTCTACAACTGGCGCGGCAAGTATGGCGGTATGGACGTGTCGCTGATGGCGAAGATGAAAGAGCTTGAGGCGCAGAACGCGTGACTGCGCAAGATGTACGTCGAAGAGAAGATCAAGGCCGAGATCGTCGCGGAGGCGCTGGCAAAAAAAGATTGAGGTCATCTACCCGCCGCGAGATGGCCAGAGACGCAGTAGCACGCCGGGGCGTATCGATCCGGCTTGCGTGCGAGGCATTCGGCATCAGCCAGACGTGCTACCGCTACGAGCGGCTGCGCAATGAAGAGAATGAGCAGATCGCCGACTGGCTGCTAAAGCTGACCGACAATCATCGCAACTGGGGCTTTGGGCTGTGCTTCCTGTACCTGCGAAACGTGAAGGGCTTCGAGTTTAACCACAAGCGCGTGTACCGGATTTACCGGGAGCTCGGCTGAACCTGCGCATCAAGCCTCGCAAGCGGCTTGTACGGCAGGCGCCGCAGCCACTGGTGGTGCCGGCGTCGGTGAATGCGGTGTGGTCGATGGACTTCATGCACGACCAGTTGAAGGACGGTCGCAGTATCCGGCTGCTCAACGTGATCGACGATTTCAACCGGGAGGCACTGGGCATCGAGATCGACTTCTCGTTACCCTCGGCGCGAGTCATACGGGCTCTGGAACAGATCATCGGCTGGCGGGGAAAACCGATGGTGATACGGTGCGATAACGGCCCTGAATACCTGAGTGAAGCGATCGCGCAGCGGGCAATGACGCACGGGTATAGCGCTGAACTACATCCAGCCCGGCAAGCCGCAGCAGAAACGCGTACGTGGAGCGGTTCAACTGGACGGTGCGATATGAATGGCTGTCGCAGTACTACTGGGATGACCTCGCACACGTGCAGCACTTCGCGACCGAATGGATGTGGCAATACAATCACGAGCGCCCCAACATGGGCCTTGGCGGCGTGACACCGAAACAGCGGCTCATGGCCGCAGCATAACCTCTACTTCTGTCTCGCGTTAAAAGTGGGGGGATTCCCATCATGACGAATTTCTCAACTTTTGAACTGAATTATTTATCGGATAAAGGTCATTTCTTAGTGACGCGCCTTATTAGTGACAGGGCCACGTGAGCCGAAAGAGAGTTAACTATTCCTGACATTCGATGGCCATTCCTGCTGGTAGGCTGATTGGAATTTAACTCTATAAGAAGTGATTTTCTTGGGTAAATTTATATTCACGAACTCACGATATGAGATGCGGTTTTGTATAATAAAAATGGCATCGTATGTAGCATTTAAATAATATTATTCAATGAAAGGATGCAGCCTGAAACCACCGGAGCGGAGATATGCCGAAACAGGATGAAGACGATTTTAAGTTTCTGGCAGAAAATAGTGCCGACATGGTTTGTCTGGTGGGACTCGATCTGGTCATGCAATACGCTTCTCCGTCCTGCGAGCGGATCCTCGGCTGGAAGCCGCACGAAATGGTGGGAAAGGGGCCGGACGCCTTTGTTTTTCCGCCAGATCTGCCCACAGTAGGTGCAGCGCACGGGAGATTGTTGTTGACCGGTGCGGATACTGTGCCGACCGAAGTACGTATGCGAAGGAAGGACGGCAGTTATGCGTGGATGGAAGTGAACGCGCGCATGGCACAGCGCGAAGGAGACGTCGTGGCCTCCGGCATCGTATTGGTCATGCGTGATATCTCGGAGCGCAAGGCGGACGAATCCCGACGCGAGGGCGTCTTGACGGCGTCTACTAATGGTCCGCGGGATCGTTTATTGCCGTCGCCAGATCAGGAGAATCCGCAGCACGAGAATGTGCCGTTGCACAAGGCATTTTCTATGACGCCCATGCCCATGGTTATTGCCACGCTTGTCGATGGTCGCATTATCGATGTCAACGGCGCCTTCGTCGCAGCCACGGGTTATTCCTTCGAAGACCTCCGGGGGCGGGAGATCGTGGAAGTCGGAGCGCTCGACGATTCCACGTGGAGGCGCATCGGGGTGGCGCTAGGCAAGACTGATAGCCTGAGGAGTATGGAGGTGCAACTCCCCACTAGTAAGAGAGGGCTTCTGGATTGCCTTCTCTCTGTGGAGGTAGCCACCGTCGAGAGCCAGCGTTGCATGCTTGCGATATTTCAGGATATATCCGAGCGTAAACGTTCCGAGACCGAGTTGATGCAGGCGATCGAGAGTGTCATGAAGGATACGAGCTGGTTTAGTCAGGCCGTCATCGAGAAACTGGCCCAGCTGCGTCAGCCTCGCCGGATAGCCTATCCGGAATCGGAACTGGCCGACCTAACCTCTCGCGAGCGCGAAGTGCTGGGTCTGATGTGCGAAGGGCAGACCGACGACGATATCTCCGCGACGCTGGGGCTTTCCCGCAATACGGTTCGGAATCACGTGTCGAGGATCTACACGAAGATCGGCGTTCACAGGCGAACCGGGGCGGTGGTCTGGGCGCGAGCGCGAGGCATATCGGAGCATGAGTTGCCAAAGAAACGAAAAAAAGCTCGCTGATGGTCGGAAACCGGGACCATCGAAGCGATGGGCGTTTGAGATCCACAAAAAAAGTGACCAACCCGGTCAGTGTGTGCCTCTGACAGGATCCGGCTGTGGGCAGTAAGTTGACTTTGCTGCCGCCCTGCGCGAGGTCGCTGGATGCACTGCCCTGAAAAGCGGCGACGTCATCGGGTGCGCTGCAATGGTGTGGCTTGCTCCCGGTATTGGGCGCTGCGAAATAGATGCAGAATTGTCGACAACAGGTTCACACACGCCGGAGGCGAGAGATAGTATTTTTTGACCAGAAACTGTGGTGTGAACTAGTCTTTCATCTATCCCTGCGATGAAATAAAGTAGATGAAAATTCTTCCATGCTCGCAAGAAAAATCGCCCTATTAAAACCCATATATTGAGATCAGGTGCGGTTAAGTAGGGCGGGAAACTCTTTCGTACTCGACGACGCACCATCAGGCATTACGAAATTGTTAATCTTATCCTCCGAATGTTTTAGGCAACGGGGCATTCCGACGACCCTACGTTTCCGGCGGATAAAAAGGTTTTTTCTATAGCTGAGCAAGCTAGGACACGGCGAATGAATCGTGCATCCTGTGATTAATGGCCGTTCAATCATTTTTCAATATTTTCAGCAACAGTCGTTTTTTAAAGGAATCTGCCGGTACATCGGAGTCAATGTCAACGTAAAAAGTATGAGCATAAATCGAGTGATATCTGTTGGGGCTTTCCGGGAGCTCAGATGTTTGATGCTCATGTTAGCGGTGTAGGTTTTGTAAGAAATCAGAGTGGATTACATTTAAAAAAACAGAAATCTTTGTCGGGGATGCATCATGGACCATCCAGACATCATTGGTATTGCGAGTCTAAAGCCCGAAACGGAGGGCATTTCGATGGAGCAGATGCTCCCCGCAGACCATAACGATCTTCAGATCGCCAGTGTAGTCAATGCTCTCCGGACGCCTGCATGCTATTTCAATCGGGACGGACAGGTCGTAAGCATCAATGACGCATGGGCGATTTATGCTGGTCTGCCCATCGATGCTATCGGTCAACTTCAATGGGTCGAATTGATCCACGCGGAGCACCGGTACGATGCAATTTTGAGGCTGCGGGGTGCATGCGCTGACTTGAGGCATGAGACCCTGGAGTGCCGACTGGTAAATTGTCGTGGTGATGGACGATGGTTTATCGTCAATTTTCACGGTATTGGTACGGGGTGGCTTTGCACCTGCACAGATATCCACTGCCTGAAGTCCAGGGAGCGCGAACTGAAGAGCCAGGAAAGAATTTGCATCGGCAATAGGGATCGTTCGACAAGATTTTGTGTCGTCTTGATTGATATTGACCACTTCAAAATTTACAACGACATGTATGGACATTCCGAGGGCGACAGGGCGCTTTGCCTCGTCGCAATGGCATTGAAGAAGGCTTGCCGTCAATCGGATGTTGTTGCTCGTTATGGCGGCGAGGAATTCATGATCATCGGTCGCCATGTTACGAATCCGTCGCCGCTTCTGGAGAATGTCGGGCTAGCGGTTCGCCAACTCAGAATTCCACATAGTGGCTCACCGGTGGGGTACATCACAATAAGTTGCGGATGCGTGGTATTTGCTGCTGGCGAAAATGATTTTTCCGCCTCGTGGTTGATCAAGCAAAGCGATGAGGCATTGTATGAGGTGAAGTCGGAAGGACGAGATCGATACGTAGTTCGAAATATTGATCGGTGATGATCGGCATATACCATTAAAGAGATTTCCATCAAGGTTAGTTGCAAACGCTTGAGAATTGGACGATCTGGTGCGAGTATGGATAGCGGTGAGTCGACGAAAGCCCTGATCCACCGAAGTACACTCGGCCGCCGTTTTCGGGCGGCCGTTTTTTGCTGGATTGCCACGACTGCGGCTTCCTCTGTCGTAATCAATTCGGCCGCTGATGTTGTTTGGCTTGATGAGCTGCTACTACCTTAAGGATCTTTTGAAGCGCGTCCATCGTTGGGGAAGGATAGGCATATCCATTGGCGCTCGCGTCCGGCAATCTCGACAAGTTCATTTTTGCACGACGTGGTGGCAGCGTCGCGCGTGGCGCCGGACCAGCGTGAATGGGTTGTGCACCCGGCCGATAGCGATTCGCCGGACGGGTATGCCAGAGAACAGGAGTCGTCCGCTACCTGAAGGCTCGTGGGACCGGTCGATGTGAGTTTCGCGGCTGGGGCCGCGCCGGCGTGACCCGGCGTGCAGCGCGCCTACACTGTCGGCGGGTCCGATTCGCGAACGGGATGGCGGTCTTTTTCCACCGCCCGAATGAACAGCGCGAGACTGTCCTTCCCCGCGTCGTCAGCGGTGATCAGTCCAGGATCGGAGCCGTCGACGGGAATCCCCGCCTGTTCAAGCAAGCGAATGCCGGCACCGACGACGAACAGCGACTTGCCGTGTCTGAACTGCTCCCGGACGAATTCCAGGGCCAGTCCGTCCGTACATAATGCCTCGACGGCGGCCTCTCCGCCTGGGATGAGCGCGGCATCGAACAGGACGGCCGGACTGTTCTTGAACGAGGCGTCCACGTCCAGGGTTTCCCCGTCTTCGGACTGAATCAGCCCGACGTGCTGGCCGACCAGACGGACGACCGCGCCCGCGGCTATCAGCGCTTGTGCCGTTTGGCGCGTCGTTTTGGCGTTCACGCCATCGGTGACCATGACGGCAATCTTGCGCGTACGGATTCCGCCTTCGCCCGGACGAGCCAGCAGTGACAGGAATGCCGACTGGGTGACTTCGGGCTCGACCGCCTCCGTTACCGCCCTCGGCAACGGCGCCGGCAGCTCGGGCATGCCGAGGTTGGCTGTCACCGCTGTCGCGAGTTCCTCCGAGACATTGCGGAGTGTCGCCACCGTACGCTGCCGGATGCCGGGCACTTTCACCTTGCTCAGCTCGAACGAGAACGCCTCGATGATGTGCTGCTTCTCATGGTCGGCCTGGCTTTCGTAGAAGAGCGTGGCCTGGTTGTAGTGCTCCGCGAACTTCTCCGGCTTGCCTCGGAGTTCGTCGGCCGCCACCGGCTCCGGAAACGGAACGAAACCGGCGGAGCCCGCCTGGAACGGGCAGCCGCCCGCGAGCGAATTGGGCTCGTAGGCCACGCGGCCGCGATGCACGGTCTGCCGGTGCATGCCGTCGCGCTGATTGTTGTGGATCGGCGCGAGTGGCGTATTGATCGGCAACTCGTGGAAGTTCGGGCCGCCCAGCCGCGTTATCTGGGTATCCACGTACGAGTGGATGCGGCCCGCCAGCAGCGGGTCGTTGGTGAAGTCGATGCCCGGCACCACGTGGGCCGTGCAGAACGCGACCTGCTCGGTCTCGGCGAAGAAGTTGTCCGGGTTGCGATCGAGCACCATGCGGCCGATGGGCGTGACGGGAACCAGTTCTTCGGGCACGATCTTGGTCGAGTCCAGCACGTCGAAACTGAATGTATCCGCCTGGGCCTCGTCGAAGATCTGCACGCCGAATTCCCATTCCGGATACTCGCCCACTTCGATGGCTTCCCACAGGTCGCGCCGGTGGTAATCCGGATCGGCGCCGGAAATCTTGACGGCCTCGTCCCAGACGTGGGAATGCGTCCCCAGTTTCGGGTTCCAGTGGAACTTGACCAGCCTGGAGACGCCTTCGGCATTGACGAACCGGAACGTATGGACGCCGAAGCCCTGCATCATGCGATAGCTTCGGGGAATGCCGCGGTCCGACATCAGCCACATCATCATGTGGGTCGATTCGGGCATCAGCGAGATGAAGTCCCAGAACGTATCGTGAGCGGACGCCGCCTGGGGCATGCCGTGATGGGGTTCCGGCTTCACCGCATGGATCAGATCGGGAAACTTGACGGCATCCTGAATGAAGAACACCGGCATGTTGTTGCCGACCAGATCCCAGTTGCCCTGATCGGTGTAGAACTTCACCGCGAAACCGCGTACGTCGCGGGCGGTGTCCTTCGAGCCCCGCTCGCCGGCCACCGTGGAGAAGCGTACGAACACCGGCGTGCGCTTGCCCGCTTCCGCGAAGAGCGACGCGCTCGTCAGTTCGGCCAACGGTTCGTAGCACTCGAAGTAGCCGTGCGCGGCGGAGCCGCGCGCGTGAACGATCCGCTCGGGAATACGTTCGTGGTCGAAGTGGGTGATCTTCTCGCGCAGGATGAAATCCTTGAGCAACGCCGGGCCGCGCAGACCGGCTTTCAGGGAGCTCTGGTTGTCCGCGACCGGAACCCCCTGATTCGTGGTCATGGCTTGGCCGTCGCTGTCGGCCCGCACACGAGGCAGCTCGCCGCTGGCCGCATTGATGCCGCGGCTGGCCTGGGCGCCTGTTTTGCCGGATTGGTTCTTTTCCGACAGCGTGCTGGCGGTGGCTGATTCATCCGTGGGTTCGACCGTATTGCCGACCGGCGGGTGTGCCGCATTGTCCCCGTACTCCGCCGCCTTGTTCGCATTCGCGGGCAGGCTGCTCGCCAACTGCCCGACTGTGCGCGCCTGTTTCAAGGCCGGATGGGTCGCCCTGGCGGCAGGAGGCAGTGCCGGACCGCTGTCCGAGTTCAGGTACGCGGTATCCAGTGCGGACTGTTGCGGGTCTTTCGATTGCTGACGCTTGCGGGTTGCCATGTGCGACTCCTTGACGGATGACCGGAATGCGTTAGCGGTCGCGTGCGCGCCCGCCGAGAGTCGCGGTGAAGCTCGCGACAAAGGCACCGATCAGCAGCGATGCGAATGCCCACAGCGAAAACGCGGCAGCGGCCTTGCGCGCCTGATCGGCAGCCTCGCGTGCCTTCTGTTCGGCTTCCTGGGCGGCCTGCTTCGCCTGCGTCTCGACTTGCGTGAGCCGCTGCTGGGCGGTCGCTTCGTCCACACCGGCACGCTGGGCGACTATCTTGACGAGGTAGGACCGGTCAGCGTCGGACAACTGGCCGTTCACGAGACTGCGCGCGAGAATGCGTGACGTTTCCTGCCGCACGTCGCCCTGGCTCGCGGACCCCGATGGATCATTGGGGCGCAGCAGCGCATCTGTGAAATAGTCCAGCGAAAGATTGTCTGTATCCCCATGTGCGGCCTGGCCGGCCGCGGCCGTTGCCGCGCCTGCGCCAGCTCCCGCCAGCGTCGCGCCGGCCCGGGCGGTTCCCGACAGTACGGACGTGACAGTCGAACCCAGCAGCACCAGTCCAACAACGGCGCTCAGCGCCCAAACCAGAAAGCCGTGGGCAGTGTCGCGAAAGTAGATCTCGTCGCTGGCCGCATCCGTCCACTTGGTGCGCAGCCTGCCGGTAATGTAGCCGGCCACGCCATACGCGATGATCTGGGTGATCAGCAGCCAGACGATGGACCCTATGGCGAGCGCCGAACCGCTTGCACCGGTGTTGCGCCATGGTGACATCGACAGGAAACCAAGTCCGGTGCCACCCGTCAGCAACATCACAGATACGGATGCTGCAATGACGGCGCCGGCAATGACTGCTGCCCACGAGACCGCCGAGCGGGCCGATTCCATGCCTGTCGCATCGGTGGGATAGTGAGTCAAAGGCTGGGTAGTTTGCATGACATTTCCTTTATTCGTGTAGAGGCCACACGCACCGTGGATCAGTGCCAAAAGATGGCAATCAGAATGATGATGGGGATGGGTACGCCTAGCAGCCACAAGAGAATGGATCGCATGATGTCTCCTTGTTGAAAGCCCTTCGGTGCTGCAGAAAAACACAGAAATCGATTCCGTAGTCCGGGCAACTAGCCATCGTTTCCATATTTAAAAACAGACACGACGGGATTTTTTTGTTGCTCTGTTTTAAAAGGATAATCCGTCTTGAAAATATTTCAATGATATGGTGTCCTTTTTATATAGAGGCGATCTGATGGCTTGAGAAAAATAACTGGTCGCGGGATGTTGACTCATACTTTTCGCTGTTCGCCGCGCTGGCCTCGATGGCTGAAAGCATCACGGGACGGTGACAATCGATTACTATGCGCGCGCGGCCCGACCATCCTGACGGTTTTCATTTCAAGCTCTAACTATCTGATGTGGATGTAAAGAAGCAGAGCATCTATCGTTCCTGGCCGAGAGTGCGCCTGACTGCAATGGACGGTGCTAACGGCAGTGGCAACGATGGCGGCCGCCGCTGTAGCTTCCAATCCCGGGCGTCCTCATTAGACTGCCGTCCGCAATCATGTATCGAGGATCTGTACGAAGACAGGTGTTTGCCGGCAAGCGAGTTACATCGTCCGGGTTCGGGAACGTGGCGTACTGTGGAGTACGAACTTAAGAAGAAAAAATCGAGGCGCTACTGATTCACGGGATACAAGCATGGGCGAACCTGACCAGTAAGGAAGAACTAGTCAAACCGGTATAGAAATATCTGGCGAGACCGCTCTTCTACCAATAAATTGTGCATGTTGGCTTGATATTCGCGTGTCGCCCGGCCGGGTGGAATGTACCAGGCACGGGCAAAGCCGAAAATGCGAATCCTGGATTTTTTCTTCCAGTCGCGGTGGCACGTGCTTCCGGGCGATTGAAAACGGGGTGTCCTCCCATGATGAATGGCGTGAACGGAAAGCGGAACCGGACGGCTTTTCATTTTCTCCTGTGCGTGGTGTCGGCTGCACTGGTCTGGATACTGCTGCCATTTTTCAGCGCGCTCTTCTGGGGCGTGATTCTCGCTGTCATTTTTCAGCCGTTGCAACGGCGCTTAACTGCGCGGTTCGACAACCGTTCCAACCTGGCAGCGCTCGTAACGCTTGTGTTGTGCGTGGTGATCGTCATTCTTCCACTGGTCTTGATCGCAGGAACCCTGGCGCAGGAGACGGCGTTTGCCTACGAGCAGATAAAGAGCGGTCAATGGAACTTTGCGCTGCTTTTCGAGAAAGGGGTTCACTCGCTTCCGGCCTTCGCGCAGCGCGGACTGGCTAACCTGGGCGTGGGGGACATGGCGGGCCTGCAGGCGAAACTTACCGAAGGTGCGGCGAAACTGAGCCAGTTGATCGGCACGCAGGCGGTGATCATCGGTCAGAACACGCTACAGTTTACGGTCGGTTTCGGCATCATGCTTTACCTGGTCTTCTTCCTTCTGCGCGACGGTGTGCCGCTTTCACGCAAGATTCGGCAGGCTATTCCGCTGGACGACGCTCACAAGCAAAAGCTGCTGAGTCGTTTTGCGACGGTCGTTCGGGCGACTGTGAAAGGCAATATCGCCGTCGCCGCCGTGCAGGGCGCGTTGGGTGGGCTGGCGTTCCTGTGCCTCGACATTAAAGGAGCTCTGCTATGGGGAACCCTGATGGCCTTTCTTTCATTGCTGCCAGCCGTTGGTTCGGCGCTGGTCTGGGTGCCGGCCGCAGTTTATTTTTTGCTCGCCGGGCCGTTGTGGAAGGCCATTGTGCTGGCGCTTTTCTGCACGCTGGTCATCGGTGCGGTCGATAATATATTGAGGCCGATTCTCGTCGGCAAGGATACGAGACTGCCCGACTGGGTCATCCTGATTTCGACGGTGGGCGGGATGTCCGTCTTCGGCATCAATGGTTTCGTCATTGGGCCGCTGGTCGCCGCGCTGTTCGTTTCTTGCTGGGATATCTCGCTTTCCGAAGACGTGCAGCCGATGTCTTCGACACATGATGCGGACACCCCGATTCCAGACGACGATGAAGACGGCGAGGGCAACGAACGTGACTTGAGAGCGTACCGGCAGCAGCTACCGCGCACAGAGCAGCCGTTTACACGGTAAGCGAGTCGGGACGGCCGTACGGTGTGCAGACACGCTATCGCGAAACACCCGTATATATGGAACGAAAATCTGGGCGCCCTGACTCACATCGATTGATCTGCACGCGCGGAGGTGTCTATGACAGAAACGATTTTCGATGCACTGAGGCAGAGCCACGCAATCCAGCGTACCTTGATCCGGCAATTGATGCTGTCCCGCCCTGATGAACGGCGAGACCAATTGTTTACGACGCTGAGGGTCGAACTCGGCGCACATGAGGCAGCGGAAGAACGCTATCTATATGTGCCAATTCTGATGGACGATCGTGGTCTGTTCCCGGCACGCGACGCGCTTGCCGATCATCACAAAATGGACGAGATCGTTGCTGATCTGAGAGGCCGGGACCGTAGTGCACGCGGCTGGATGAGTACATTGAAGAAATTGTCCGGAGAATTGCACGAGCACCTGAAAGAGGAGGAGAAAATATTCTTCCAGATTTCCGGCAAGATCCTGAGCGACGCGTCCAAAGCGAAGCTTGCCCGTCAATATCGCAGGGAATACGGGAAGATGCGGGGAACGCTGTTGAACGAATAACACCGTTGTGCAGCCATCCCGTGACGATTTCGGGCAGACGAAAGGAGCGGGCAACGGCCGCGAAACCAGAACCGTTGAGGGCTGCATCATGAAAACATTCCACTGTGCAAAGTGTTCCCAACCGGTGTTCTTCGAGAACGTGACCTGCGAGCATTGCGGATCGCTGCTCGGTTACGTGCCAGAGATCGGCGAAATCAGTGCATTCGAACCCGCAGGCGAGGGTTTGTGGCGCAGTCTGCATGCCGATGCGCTCGACCAGACCTATCGGCAATGCCACAACTATGTGGTCGAAAACGTCTGCAACTGGATGATCCCGGCCGACTCCAGTTCGGCTCTCTGCGCCGCATGCTCGCTTACCCAGGTGATTCCCGATCTGACCGAACCGGGCAATCAAGTGCTCTGGTACAAACTGGAGACGGCCAAGCGGCGATTGCTGTACACGCTGTTGATGCTCGGGCTGCCGGTTGAACCGCAGGGACCGGAGCCGGGGCGAGGCATGAGCTTCGTGTTCAAGGAATCGACCGAGGCTGAGCCCATCATGACCGGTCACGCGGATGGCGTGATTACGGTCAATCTGGCGGAGGCCGACGACGCGGCGCGAGAGCGTGTGCGATCCGAACTCGGCGAACCGTACCGGACTCTGCTTGGGCATTTCCGTCACGAAATCGGCCATTATTATTTCGACCGGCTCGTGAACGACACAGGCTGGATCGAACCGTTTCGCAAGCTGTTCGGCGACGAGCGGGCCGACTATCAGGCGGCGCTCGACGCGCATTACGCGAACGGTTCACCAGACGATTGGGAAAGTTCGTACATCAGCGAGTACGCCACGATGCACCCGTGGGAAGACTGGGCCGAGACCTGGGCGCATTACCTGCACATCTTCGATACGCTCGACACCGCCACCGCGTGCGGCCTCGTGCTCGCGCCCGTCGATACGTCGCTGCCGCAGCTATCCGATCAGACTTCGGTCGAGGAGGCGAGTTTTGCCAGTCTCATCGGCCGGTGGTTTCCGTTGACGTATGCGCTCAACAGCCTGAACCGGAGTATGGGCATGCCGGACGCCTATCCGTTCACACTGGCCTCCACGATCATCGACAAGCTGCGTTTCGTGCATGAGGTGGTTGCGGCGTCACACGGGGAGCCGCCGCCGAAGGCCGGTTCCTGAGCGCGACAGTAGTGCGCCATCCGTTTCGCGCGGTGATGTCCTAATGAACCAGTACTGCTTTGGCGCTGCCGTGCCCCGCCTTCGTGTCGATCGTCAGGGTGCCGCCCGACGCGGTGCACAGATGATGCACGAGTCGAAGACCGAAACCGGCGTCGCGAGCAGGATCGAAACCCGGCGGGAATCCGCTTCCTTCATCTTCGACGAGGATCTCGACGCGACCCGCGCCCCACGCCAGCGCCACACGGACGCGGCCCGCACTGTACTTGACCGCGTTGGTCACCAGCTCCGTCACGATGGAGCCGAGCGAGAGGAGGGCGTCGCTATCGAGCGAGAACGCTTCGCCCGGCGCGAGGCATAACGTGCGTGGGCTCGCAGGGTCCAGCAACGCCCCTTGCAGGTCCTGGAGCAGGCTCGATACATAGGTTCTCGCGAGCTGGCCGGTGCGCAGTCCGTTACCGTAAAGATGTTCGTGGACTCGCGCGACGCTATCGATGCGTCGTGCCGCGATATCGAGCGCGTGTCTCGTTTCGGCATTGCCGGATTGGCGCGACTGGAGCTGCAGCGTACAGGCAATCAGGTGAAGACTGTTGCGCATGCGGTGATGAACCTCTCGCAGTTGCAACGCCTGCACCGACTGGGCTTCGTCTTGTGGAATTTTCGCGAAATCCGGGCGATGATCAGATGGTGGGTTCATGGCAAAAGAGAGGAGTGCCGGCATGAGGCGACCAGCGCGACGCGATGGGCTACCCGAGGTGGCCACTGTATCGCCCGTTCCGCACGCTGGATAGATGCTCGTGTACCGTTCGACCTGGTGCTGCCATACTGGCTAACGACGCAAGTTATTTTGAGTGCAGATCACGCAGTCCGATTAGAGACGATACGGGTGTGGTGTTCGTGACAGGGACACCGATTCACCCGGTATATCTGACTCTGTCGCAAGGCTTGCCGCTTCGCTAGACTGGGCTTGTCCCTGCCGCCATGGCATGGGCTTCCTCTTTATCGAATGGAGAGCAATCATGGACAATAATCGCATCAAGGGCGCGGCGAAAGAGATCAAAGGCTCGATCAAGGAGGTCGCTGGAAAGGTAACGGGCAATCGGAAAACCGAAGCGGAAGGCAAGATTGAGAAAGCGACCGGCACGGTGCAGCGCAACGTTGGCGAAGCGAAGGACAAACTGCGCGACAAGCTGAACAAGGACGACTGACGTCTTTGCGCTGCGCGGACACGGTCGCGTTCGTGCAGCGCCGCGTCGCCTGGCGGGGCATGAGGAGTGCGGTCTACGTTTGGCCCGGTCCACGTGGTTTGCGCCGAAGACGTTGCAGCGTATCCGCCTGGCTGTAGCGCTCGATGCCGCGGTCGCGAGCCCAGATGATGGCCGCCGAGCGGCGGTTGACGCCGATCTTGCTATAGACGGCCGCAACGTAATTGCGCACGGTGTTGCGCGACAGATGCAGCGTTTCCGCGATCTTTGCATCGTCGCAGCCCTGGCATATCAGGCTCAGCACTTCGAGTTCTCGCGGGCTGAGGTCCGCCAGCACGGCACTTGGCTCGTCCGCGCGAGCGGGGTGGCGGATCTCGGCCAGCTTTTCGATCACGGTTCGGCTGAACCATGATGTATCCTGCATCACCGTTTCGATGGCCGCGATCAGCTCGCTCTCCGTGCGTTTGCGTTCGGTGATGTCCTGTAGCACGCACAGCAGGCAGCACCGCTCGTGGATCGTCACGGTCTCGGCGGACACCAGGCAGTCGAGCGTGTCTCCGCTTTTCGTGCGCAATTTCATGTCGACGTTGCGGATGCTGCCGGCGGATTCCACGGTCTTCCGGAAATGATCGAACGCGGCGCGGTCCGCCCACAGTCCCGACGCCGATGGATCGCGGGCAATCACTTCTTCTGCTTCGTAGCCGGTCGCGGAGACGAAAGCGTCGTTGACGTCGAGAAACAGCATGTCGTCCAGCGAGCTGACCGTCATCGGCACGGGAGCGAGGCGAAACGCCTTGGAAAAGCGTTCTTCGGTCTGCCGCAATGCGGCTTCGACCTTTCGCCTCGGCTCAAGATCCATGAACGTGAAAAGCATGCAGTTTTCGTCGCCTATCTCAATCGGCTGGCCCGCCACAATCACGAACTTGCTGCCGCCGTCTGCGATGTGCAGCACGCTTTCCATCTGCGGGATCGTGCGGCCCTCGTTCAGATATCCGATTGCCTGATCGCGCCTTTCCGCACCCTCCAGCACGTCGAATTCATAAGCCGGGCGGCCGACGATTTCGTCGCGTGCGTAGCCGGTCATTTCGAGGAAGCCCTGGTTGACTTTCACGTACCGCAGATCGGAAATCCGGCAGATGACGGCGGGTGCCGGATTCGCGTTGAATGTTTTCTCGAAGCGCTCCTCGGCGGTAAAACGTTCGGTGACGTCCTGAATCACGAGCACCAGAGACTGCGGCTCGTCGGATGCATCGGTCAACACCAGGCTACGGATCTGGTGGATGCGCCGAAACGCGTCGTCCGCTGGTTTGGTCACTTCGACGATCATGTCGTGAAACACCTCGCCGCCCAGCACGCGTGCCAGCGGATATTGCTCGGGCTGCAGCGGGTGATTATTGCGGTACTTCAGCGTAAAGCGTTCCTGATAACCGGCGACGTTACCGCCGCAATCCGCGAGAGTTTCGACGCCGTGAATCGACAGCGCTGTTTCGTTAGCCCAGGCGATCGTACCGTCGGGGTCGCTCAGGACGATTCCTTCGGTGAGTCCGGCAACGATTTGCTGTAGCTGCCGCCTGTCGACTTGAGGCTTGCTGGATGCGGAGTCCATGGGCGTATTACCTGTTGTTGTACCGATCTCCAATGCAGTTTCTCATGTCAGTCGTAAACGGTGGCATCCGATGACAAGATTGCCGGCACCATTCGGTGTCCTGGGCGTGGGCTAGCCCCCGGGCAGTGTGTCATTGTCGGTGCGGAGACTGACGGACTGAAGAGGAGAAAGACTGGACGCCTCGGGAGCGTCCAGTCGGTTGTTAGCCGTTACGGCGTATCCCAGTGTCAGTTGTTTTCCGGTGTGCCCTGACCCGGCTCGGGTTTGATGTGACCGGGAGCGTCCTTATCGGGCTCCGGCGTTTGAACCGGGGCATTCCTGCCGGGGGCCATATCCGGGATCCGACCGGGCTGGCCCGGATTCTCCGTGCTGGGTAACTCTCCGGCATCGCCGGGTTTGTGAATCGTACTCATCGATATCTCCTTTCGTATGTATGTAAATCTGCAGCGCGATGCTGCAATTCAGATCCTGAATGCAAAGCCTTGTTCCGAATAGATCGAATTGAATGATTTCGCCTGGTAGTTTCGTCACGGATTTTCCCTTTTCCATATGGATATCCCGGATAGCACGCAGGCTAGTATTTTTTGTACTGATGCCGTAGTGCGGGGATCTCTTTCGCTTAATTGAATATGAAAATAAATTATAGAGGAATGTCGCTAATTTCCTTTATATGGTAATTAAAAATATGCTTAGTAAATTTCATATTTCAAGGCCCAGGATTATAGAAAAATGGAAAATATTTTCCTTCGCCATCTTGGACAATCAGGTTCTGAGAGTGGGAAGCGTGTCCTTTGAGGTGATGCAGGCACTCGGTCCCGGGTTGACCCCAGAAGAATCGTTCATTTCGAATATGAACAGAGTACGACGTGCGGCATATATTGCTTCAAGGAGGAATCCACACCTCATGGTTATCAAAGTAGACTTGGAGTGTTTCACGATGGAGGAGTGCACCACGATATTGCTCCCTGCCGCGTCGGGGCGGTGAAGCATCGTGCGTGTTGGCACAGTTCTTTCGCGTGCCGCTTGTGGGGGGATTGCGTTCCTCGTGCTCCACGAGGCTATGCCCGTCATGGCGACTCCGGCCATGGTGCTCGAAGGATCGGCATTTACTTGGTGGTGAAAAGATTACCGACTGACACGTTGTCAAAGCAGCACGGGAAAAAAGTAGTGTGGCTGTTTCAAAGCGCAGGGTTGTGAATGTGAATGGATCGAGAGTGCGCAGCCTCTTCGTCATGACGCGAAATAGAAGTGCCTAACGTTAGTCGCAAGTGGAATGACGAGTTCCTGACCGAACCCGTTGAGTATCAGCGAGACGATCAGCGGCGGCGTGCAGTGCGGTTCGAATGCACCGGCAATCGCGGTAAGCGCAATGCTCGCCGCAAAGATCGCTGCGCCGGTCAGGGGCGCCGTATTGCCGATGTGGCCAGCAATCTTCGGCCCGACAAGAGAACCTGTGAAGAAGAACGGTGCAGTCGGCGTAAAGACGAGCCCTGCTGCGAAGGGTGAGAGACCGAGTCCGGGTTGAAGGAACATCGTCAGCGAGAAGAACGATGCGATCACCGAATAGAGCAGGAAGACCGTAACGACGCCGATCATGAAACGGCTGTCGTGGAACAAGGAACTGTCGATGAGAGGTGCCCCACCGTGCTTCGCGAGCCTGTCTTCATAGCGAACGAAAAAGACGAGTGACCTTTCCCCTCTGAAGTATCCCACGGTAAAGTTAGTGGCAAGGTCGCAGGAGAGACCTTGTCATGAAGAAGTCGCGGTGTAGCGAAGAACAGATTATCGGGGTGCTGAAGGAGGCCGATGCGGGCATGAAGGTCGCAGACCTGTGCCGCAAGTACGGCATATCGGATGCGACGTTCTACAACTGGCGTAGCTGCTACGGCGGCATGGATGTGCCGGAAGCACGCCGATTGCGGCAACTGGAAGAGGAAAATCAGCGTCTCAAGCGGCTGGTCGCGGACCAGGCGCTGGACATCCAGGTTTTGAAGGACGTTCCCGGAAAAAAGTGAGTTCGCCCGCGCAGCGTCGGGAAGTCGTGCAGCAGGTGATTGAACAGCACGACTATTCGGAGCGCCGGGCGTGCGCGCTCGTTGGCCTGAATCGCCGGACATTCCGGCGGCCGGTGTCGCCTGACGCCGACCGCGAAGTCCGGCAACGGCTGCGCGAGCTGGCACAGGAGCGGCCACGGTTTGGCTCGCCCCGCCTGCATGTCTTGCTACATCGGGAGGGGCTGGTCCAGCACCACAATCGCACTGAGCGGCTGTACCGCGCAGAAGGCCTGTCGCTTCGTCTGAAACGGCGAAAGAAGCGCCCGAGTCATCTGCGTGTGGTCATGCCGACGCCCAACGGCGCAGACGAAAGCTGGGCGATGGACTTTGTTGCTGATGCGCTGGTGCATGGACGACGCATTCGCTATATTGCCCCTCATCGACGCATGGAATCGTGAGTGTCCGCACATCGAGGTCGACTTCTCGTTGACGGGTGCTCGCGTAGCGCGCGTGCTGGAGCAACTGCGTCAGCGGGGGCGATGCCCGAACCTGATTCAGGTTGATAACGGGCCGGAGTTCGTCAGCAAGGCGCTTGACGCATGGGCGCACGAACATGGCGTCAAGCTGCAGTTCATCCGTCCGGGTAAGCCGGTGGAAAACGCGCACATCGAGAGCTTCAACGGCCGACTGTGCGAAGAATGTCTGAACCAGCATGCGTTCGTCAGTCTCGACGATGCACGTACGCGAATCGAAGCGTGGCGCACGGACTACAACTCGGTGCGACCGCATCGTGCCCTGGAGCAACTGGCGCCGGACCAATTCCGGCAACTGCATCAACCGAAAACCGGCGAGACCACTAACTTACGAATGGTGTACTCGGCGGGGTAAGGTCAACAAAGCCCCGTAGAATCCAGGTTCTACGGGGCTTTTTCTTTTTTGGTCCATCAGTAAATGTTCTGGCGGTATTGCCTCGAATGAGGCCGCGTCTAGTCCTATTCCTTGCCTCAACGCCCTGACGCGACAGAGTCGGGCAGAGCGCCGGCGTCCCATGTGCCCGGTTCAATTGCGCATGCCCGAAAGCCGCCTCGCCAACGTCGCGGCGCTTGCAAGCAGCGCGTCCGCGATCACGGCTCGCTCCGCAGCAAAGCGGCCCGTAGGCAGTGCCACCGTGATCGCATAGGGCTTGCCAGCCATCGGCAACGCGATAGCCAAGGCCGAAATACCTTCATAGGGCACATCTTCTTCGATCGCGTAGCCCGCCCGGCGGGTCTCCTCCAGTTCGGCCAGGAGGTCAGTGCGGTCGAAGGGGCTGCCTGCCGCAGCGATGGCCGCCTCGCGCACATCTTCCGCGAGGATGGCGAGGATCGCCTTGCCTGGCGCGCTCGTCAGCAAATCCACTTCGAGCACCTTCGGCAGCACCACGCGCAGCGGCTTCGTCGAACTCAGCACCTCTAGCACCAGGACGCGGCCATCGGCGATCGTGTTGAGGATCACCGATTCGTTGAGCGTGGCATGCAGTTCCGTCATCTCGCTGTGGAATGCGTCAACAGGATCGGCACCCATCCCGCGCGCAAGCACGCCCACCGTCGGCCCGAGGCAGAAGCCTCCCGACATGGCTTGCGCCGCCATCCCTTCCTCCTCCAGTGCGCCGACGATGCGCTGCACGGTCGAGCGCGGCAGGTTCACGCCAGCGGCGATTTCACCAAGCGACAGGCCGTTCTGACCTCGTCCGGCGAGCATGCGCAGCACCGTGACCGCGCGCCGGATAACCTGGATGCCGGAGCGCGCATCGTCCGCACGCTCCTCGGAGGGGGCCTTGTTGTCCGTGCTTTTTTTAACCATGAACTCCACTCGGATAAGACGACAGCAGCATTAACCGCATTGTGATACATTGCATCGAATTGTGGGTTGATCTGACCCGGCCGGACGGCGCAGCGCGTTCCGGCCGCTGCTAACGCTGCCTGAAGGAACAGATTTTGGACAAGAAACCGCTGATTGGTCTAGCCGGCGTCATCGTGGCAGCGATGTCGGCCGAATTCAACGATCTGGTCGGATCGAACGCGATGGTGGACGTGCGCGGCGCCCTCGGCATCGGCCACGACACCGGCATCTGGATCGAAAGCCTGTATCTGTCGGGAATGGTAATCGGCATGGCGATCTCGCCCTGGTGGTCCGCCGCCGTGACGCTGCGGCGGACAGTGTTGTTCGCCATCGCGCTCAACCTGGTTTCGACCGCGTTGATTCCGTTCGCGCCGGACGTGACCTGCTTTCTCGTGTTGCGCGCCGTGCAGGGTCTCGCGGAAGGCCTGACGATTCCGCTCCTGATGACCACCGCGTTGAAGTATCTGACGCCCAACATCCGTCTCTATGGGCTCTCGTGCTATGCGTTGACCGCGACCTTCTTTCCGAACCTGAGCGCCGCCGTATCGGCGCTGTGGACCGACGTGGTGGGCTGGCGTTTCGTGTTCTTCGAGGCCATCCCAATGTGCACGCTCGCGGCGCTGTGCGTCTGGTACGGCATGCCCCAGGACCCGCCGCATTACGAGCGTCTGCGCAAATACGACTGGCCCGGAACGCTGCTCGTCGTGGTCGGTCTCGGCGCACTCACCACGATGCTCCAGCACGGCAGCCGGCTCGACTGGTTCAACTCAAAGCTCATCTGCACGCTGGCGCTCATCAGCGCGGTCGCCATTCCCTTGCTGGTCGTGAACGAGTGGAAACAGGAATTGCCGCTCTTCAAGCCGCAATTGCTGAAGCGCCGCAACTTCGCTTATGGCGTCGTCACGCTCTTCAGCTTCGTGATCATCGGCATGTCGGCATCCACGGTGCCGTCCGAGTACCTCATCGAAGTTCAGGGCTTCCGGCCGCTGCAGACGTATTCCCTGATGGCTGAGGTCGCCGCGCTGCAGCTCGTCTTCCTGCCGCTGCTCGTGAAGGTGCTGGACCTTGAGTGGGTGGACAGCCGCTGGATCAATGGCCTTGGGCTGCTTTGCCTGATCGCGGCCTGCGTCGGGTCGAGCATGCTCGATTCGACGTGGAGCCGCGAGCAATTCTATCTGTGGCAGGCCATTTCCGGCTTCGGACAGGCTTGCGTCGTCCTCTCGCTGCTGATGATGGCCACTAATGTCGTGGCGCCGCCGGAAGGGCCGTTCGCCTCCCCGCTCGTCAACATGCCGCGCGGACTGAGCGAGGTGGTTGGTCTCTGCATCCTCGAGTTGATGGCGCACTTTCGCGGCCAACTCCACGCCACCCGTTTGCTCGAAAGCGCCGGCACGCGCCGCTTCAGCGTCATAGAGGCGAGCGGCATCGATCCCCGGCACCTGCCGCCGCTACTGCCCGATGGCGCGCAGCGCGCAGCCGGCAGCCTTTCGGCGTTCAGCCACGCGATCGACGTGCAGCGCGCCACGATGGTCATCAGCGACGACTATCTCCTGCTGGCCGCGCTCGCCGCCGTCGTGTTCGCCGTGCTGCTGGTTCTGCCGCAGCGCACCTGGCCTCCCCGTATCGCCCTGTTGAAAAAGTCCTCGACCTGATCCGTTTATGAACGATATGCCCCAACCTTCCGGCGCGCCCGCACACGCGCCTCACGGCGCTCATCACGAAGCCGCGCGGCGCAAGAGCCGCTGGCCGCTGCTCATCGGCATTGCCGTCATCGTGGCGTTCGTCGCCGTCGTATGCTGGATCGTCTATGTTCCCAGCTCCGATGTTTCGACCGACGACGCGCGCATCACTGCGCACTACACCACTGTCGCGCCGCGCGTCGCCGGACAGATCGAGACGGTCCTCGTCGACGATAACCAGCCCGTGCATGCGGGCCAGTTGCTCGCTACGCTGGACGACCGCGACTACCGCACTGCCGTCGAGCGTGCGCAATCGCAACTCGACAGGGACCGCGCCCAGGTGGACGACGCGGCCGCTTCCGTGCAACGCCAGCCGGACGTGATCTCGCAAAACGACGCGCAGGTCCGGCAGATCGAGGCGCGCCTCGATCTCGCGAGGGCAAACGCCACGCGTTATAGCAATCTCGCCGCATTCGGCTCGGGCTCGAAGCAGGACACGCAAGCGGCCGACGCGACATTGCGCGAACAGATGGCGCAGCTCGAGCAGGCGCAGGCCGCAGTGCGTGCCGCTCGTCATCAGTGGGATCTGCTCAAGGCGCAGCAGGCAGCCGCCGAAGCCACTGTGCATGCCGACGAGGCCGCACTGCAGCAGGCGCAGTTGAACCTGAGCTACACGCGCATCGTCGCGCCGATGGACGGCTATGTAGGCGAGCGCGCCGTCGAGGCCGGCAACTATGTGAGCCCGGGCACGGCGCTGATGGCGCTCGTGCCCGCGCGGGGCATGTATGTCGAGGCGCAGTACCGCGAGGTGGCGCTGAAGCACATGATGCCCGGCCAGCACGTGCGCGTGCGGGTGGATGCGTACGACATCGACCTCGACGGCATCGTCGACAGCATTCCGCCCGCAACGGGCGCCGTATTCGAGCCGATTGCGCCCGATAACGCCACCGGCAACTTTACGAAGATCGTGCAGCGCCTGCCGGTGAAGATCGTGTTCGCGCCCAATCAACCGGACGTCGGCTTGCTGAGGCTCGGCATGTCGGTGGAAACCACGGTGCACACCAACTTTGCCGACGTGGTCGGCCAGTTGCGCGATACGTATCACGCGAGCGCCGCCGTCGGGACTTCCTCGCCCGTCGCGGCGTCCGGCGTTGCCGCCGCGGGGGCATGAGCATGATGACGCGCTTCATGCAGGCCCATGCGTGCCGTCTCGCGTGTTCCGTCGGCCTGCTGCTCACCGGCTGCACGGTCGGTCCGCAGTTCGAGCGTCCCACGCCGTCCGCGCCTTCCGTATGGCACGTCACGCCCGGCGACGGCACGAGCGAAGTCACGCACGACGACATCGATCCGACGTGGTGGGCGAGCTTCAACGATCCGGTTCTCGACAGCCTCGTACAACGCCTCGTGCGCCAGAATCTCGACCTCGCGAGCGCGAGCGAACGGGTGATCGAGGCGCAGGCGGCGCGCCAGGTGACGGGCTCCGCCGGCATGCCG
The DNA here is from genome assembly GCF_002870125.1 of Burkholderia sp. WAC0059. Taxonomy (GTDB): domain Bacteria; phylum Pseudomonadota; class Gammaproteobacteria; order Burkholderiales; family Burkholderiaceae; genus Paraburkholderia. The sequence continues at coordinate 90,758 of NZ_PNEO01000007.1, read as the reverse complement.
CAAGTCGACGCATCGGTTGCCGAAGCGCACGACCGGGTGAGTTCGACCGGGGCGGCGACGCTCGTCTCGCGTCCGCCTGGCTCGCCGCTCGAGTACGACGACTGGAGCGATGGACTCTCGGCGTCATGGGAGCTCGATCTTTTCGGGCGGGTACGCCGGTCGGTGGAGGCCGCCGACGCGGGCACCGACGAAGCGGTCGAAGCACGCCGCGGCGTGGCGCTCGAGGCGCTCGCGGAGCTGGCCGCCGACTACATGACCTTGCGCGGTGCCCAGGCGCGCGAAGCCATCGCGACACGCAGCCTCGATACCGCGACACACGCGCTTGCGCTCGTCGAAAACCAGTACGCCAACGGCGTGGGCAGCACGCTCGACGTTTCGCGCGCGAAGGCGCGGCGCGACTCGATCGCCGCGCTGCTGCCGGAACTGCATACCGCAGAGCAGCAGGCCATCGACGCAATCGGCCTATTGCTGGCCGAGCCGCCGCGCGCGCTCGAAGGCGAGCTCGCGCCGGCGCGCGCTCTACCGCTGTTGCCGCCCCGCGTGCCCGCGGGGTTGCCGTCGGATCTGCTGCGCCGGCGCCCCGACATTCGCGAGGCCGAGGCGCGGCTGCACCGCGCGACCGCCGAAACGGGCGTGGCCGTTGCCTCGTTCTATCCCGACATCAGCCTGACCGGCAGCATGGGCACCGAAAGCCTGCAAGCGGGGAATCTCTTCAGTCTCGCGAGCCGGACGTTTTCGGTCGGCCCTTCGATCGAGATTCCGATCTTCGAAGGCGGACGGCTGCGCGGTATGTTGAAGCTGCGCCGCGCGCAGCAACGCGAAGCTGCCATCGAGTATCAGAAGACCGTGTTGCAGGCGTGGCGCGACGTCGATAACGCCATGACGGCCTACGGCAACGCCCAGCAGCGCCGCGACGCGCTTGCCGAGGCGGTCAGCCACGAGCGCGATGCGTTGACGGCGGCGACGCAACGCTACGAACAGGGAAGTTCGAGCTTTCTCGACGTGGATATTGCGCAAGGTGCGCTGCTGGCGGGCGAAGACAGTCTCGCGCAGACGGACATGGCACTGCGCGAGAATCTCGTCGCACTGTACAAGGCGCTTGGCGGCGGGTGGTCAATCGCGGGCTGATCGAGTCGTACAGACCTCGTTCAATCTGGCGAAGCTACCGACCTGGCAATGATTTGCGATCGGCAACAGCCAGGGGAGACGTTTGCCGCAAGCCGGGACTTGTGCCAACGCCGTGTCGACGGTCTATATAGAGGCGGGAAAGCGCAATAATTTCGGCATGCAGCTCGACGTTACGGGCAGCGGGGAGACTGGAGAATCTCGAACACCGCCCGCTTTGGTAATGCCTTCGACTGCATCGAAATCCCGTGCCGAAACGGCCAGCCGCTGACCGGGCCGGCCGTTTCCGCGGAATATGATGGCTGCCGCGAAGTGAACCCGGGGCTGTCCTTCGCCTATGCACGCGACGTCGAAATCCGCGACTTTGGCCATTCGTCTCGCAACGCCGCGGACCGGTTGGCCGGCGGCTACAGTCCCCGGCCGTACCGCGAGGCGTGTGTTACCGCTTTACATGCCGGTTCAGATGCGAGCCAGGCTCTTTCTGAATAATCCGCCCGAGCGCGACGCCGCAGACCGGGCGACCCGGCACAGTGCCGCATCGTTGCCGCTGGACCACGCGGCACTAAACGGCGGTTTACCGCTTTTTCCGGCGCGTCTTTACCGGCGAAAAGACTCGGCCTGAATCGAGCAAATGTACAGGTGCAGTTGCCACGCAAGACGCAGTTCGCGACGGATGGTTGCCCACAGGCTGTTGTTCGAGGCCGGGAGAGTCGTGGTTGCTTTCATGGCGTTCCCTTCAGGGTTGGTTTCTAGGTATTAATGCCTAGGTACAAACCCTATGATACGCTAGTGCGGGCAACTTGCAAGCTGTAAAAAGATCCGCGATTACAACCTGTCGTTTTTTGCATCACGCCCACGTCGCGCTAAGCCAGGTCATTTCTGCAATAACGATTCGACTCTGATTAATTGTAATTCCCGTCAGATCGGTGCCGTCGAGCGCGGCGCCGCGCGCGCGGCAACCGCCGTATCGAGGAACGCAATCACGCGCGGCCACGAATCCTCGTTCGCCTGCGCATTCGCTTCCGGCGTGCCGCCGCCGGTCAGGTCCACTTTCGCGACCGCATGCGGCTTCACGATCCGCGTCGTCGGCACGAACGGAAACTGGATCGCGTGCCCGGCGCCGTCGTAGCGCAGATGCGCGACCGCATGCGGATGCCCGGCGGCGCGCAACTGTTCGACGATGCTGTCGGCCATGTCGGACGACGGCCAGAATCCGTCGTCGGTGCCCGACAGCAGCAGCACCGGCCCTGCGATTTTTTCGACCGGAATGCGCGCGCGCTGTACCGCGTCCGGATCGCGCAACGCGGAGACGAACGACGGCGCCTGCCGTACCGGCGATGCCTTGCTATCGAATGCCGACCAGTCTGCCGTGCGATTGTCGTTCCAGACGATGGGCAGCGGCTTGCCGTCGAGCGTCCACGCGGGCGACGCCGGGTGTTCGCCCGGCCTGCCCGCGCGCAGCGTGCCGTTCAGCACCGAACTCGGCACGTAGCCGATCACCGCGGAGATGTCGTCGCGATACGTCGTGCCGAGCAGCAATGCAAGCTCCGCGCCGCGCGAATGCCCGAGCACCGCGACGAAGCCGTGTTGGGGAGCCAGATGTTCGCGCGTCCACGCGAGCGCCTTCGCGAAGTATTCGAGCGGCGTGGACGAGATGTAGCCCGGCAGCCCCGGCGCATTGAAATAGCCTAGCGCGAAGCCCGCATAGCCGTGCGCGGCCAGCAGCGCCGCGCGGGCCTCGTTGATGCCGCCGCCCGAACCGTTCAGCACGATCGCGACCGGATGCGGTCCCGCACCGGCGGGGCGGAACAGCGTGCCGACCAGACCGTCCGCGTGGATCGCTTCGCGCGAGACGCCGTCCGCGACGATCTCCTGCACGAGCTGTGCCGATGCGCTCGCGCCGTGCGCGCCGCTCGCGCGCAGCTCGATCGTGCGCGTGTCGATCGTTTCGTCGGCGCGCACCGCTTCCTGGCCGGCTTCCAGCGCGAGCGACCAGATCAGGCCGCTCGCCGACGCGTGCCGATAACGGCTGCCTTCCGCCGGAACGGCATGCGCGAGATCGAGCGATCCGTCGGCGCCGACCACGAAGTTCGCGTGACTGCGCCAGATGCTGCCGTCGGCATGCGCGAGCGTGGCGTCGATCCGGACCGGGCCGGACGGGAAATGCGCGAGGCGGACGGTGCGCGGCACGTCGATCAGCGCGCGTGCGGGTTCGACGGTCAGGGCGGGTTGCGCAACGGTCGTCATGAAAGTGTCCTTGTGCGTTAAGCGGGGCGATCAATGCGCGGCGCGCGCTTCGGCGCGAATCGCGTTCTCGTCGAATTGGCGGAATTGCGGCACGAGTTCGTTGGTGAACAGCGCGTCGACCGGTACGCGAGTCGACGCGAATTCGCCGTCGGCGGCCATCCGCGCGACGAACTGGCGGATGATGGCGAGATCGAATTCGCCCGGCGTGCGTTCGTGTCCGGACGGATCGAACATGACGCGCGCGAGCCGGCGCTGCACCAGTTCTTCGGCGTTCTTCAGGTTGGTCGCGGGGTCGCCGGCGGTCGGCTTCGCTTCCGGATGCTGGCGCCAGAACGACTCCACGCATAGCTGGACGTTCGCCGCGCACGCGACCTGCGCTTCGGTGTAGGCCCGCCCGAACCGCGCGTACAAGCCCGGATTCGCCTGCAATGCCGCGGTGTTCGCGATGAAGCCGTTTGCATTCATCTGGCCGAAGATGCCCGGATAAACGATGCGCCGCAGCGGCGTGCCTGACAGTTCGAGCATGTCGTGCCAGCTACTGTTGTAGTTCAGCGCGTCGATCTGGCCGGTGATCAGCGCATGGAAGCCCGGGCCCAGCACGCCGACCGGCAGGATGTCGTAATCGCCTTGCGCGAGACCCGCTTCCCTGAGCACGGCGCGCGTGCTCGGAATCGTGCCCCACGTCAGCGCGCCGACGCCGATCTTCTTGCCTTTCAGGTCCGCGAGCGTTTTGATCGGCGAGCCGGCGAGCACGGCGAACTCCATCGTGTAGGCGGGCGTCGCGTTGTAGAAATAGCGGACCGGCAGATCGGTCCGCCCGGCTGCGTAGGATGCGAGGATCGGATCGACCACCGGCAGGCCGATCGTCACGTGTCCGGACGCCACTTGCGGCACCAGCGCGCCGGCACCGTCGAAGGTCAGCGTCCTGACGTCGAGATTTTCCTTCTTCCAGATGCCCAGCTCGTTGCCGATCGACCAGATGCCGCCGTCGGTGACGGTCGGCGGAATCGCGAGCGCGACGGTGACGGTATCGGCGGCGAAGGCGGGCTGCGCGAGCAACGCGCCGGTTAGCGCTAAGGTTGCCGCGACGGCGTTGAGCGCGCGGCGTACCGGGTAAGTCTGCAATGTCACTCCTCGGCGATGAACGGAAACGGGGGCGGCGCGCGACGTTGCGATACGTCGCGTCCGAAGGATTGCCCGGTAGCCGGGCAACGGCGGAAAAGAGCCTGTTGCAGCACGTGTCCGGCTCGTCGCCGTCGTGCGAGGCCGGTCCGGTACGCGAGCGTCCGGTAATCGACGGCGCGCTTCGCCGTTTGTCCTCCATTGGCCAGGCGCGAGATGCGCGACGCGGTGCATCGGCAGGGCATTCAGGCGGACGGATTTTTTCACGGCGGGCGAGGTGGATCGGCTCGGGACGCACGGATCGGGCATGCCCGTCCGGCAACGGAAAACCGCCAGTCTAGGGTTCGCACGGCGAATCGCAAATCGGGAATATTAGATAGCTTATTGCTGCCGGGGCTGACGTGATGAGCTCACCGACGCATGCCGGCCTATGTCGATCGCCGCGCTCGCGGGTTCTGGTCGCGACGCGTCCGACGGCGACGGTGGAGTCGTCCGGAACCGGCGACGCCGTGCTCGACCCGGCGCGGGCCGGCCATCGTGCCGGGGGCGGGAGCGATTGCGGGCCGGGTGCATGCGTTCGCGGTCGCGCATGACGTTGCACGAGCCGCGCAGGACAATGCCGATGCGCTCGGGGTCGTCGTGCAGGCGAACGCGTTTACGCGCATCCGCCCGATGCGGCATGGGCCTTCGAGACCGATGCCTCGCTGACTGGGCGGCTCACGCTATCCCGATCGCGTACATCGTTTGTCCGTTTTCTTCGTTATCAAAAGATCGAGGCCTCTCTACCATGCGCACATGATTGCTTCAATGTGGATAGGTGAGCCGCTCACGAAGGCGGACGGACGATGAGCGTGGCGGAGGGGGCGGGCGGGCCGGATATGCCGGACGCGCCGGCCAGCGCATTTCAGGCCGATCGCATCTCGGTGCGCTATCGGACGCGCACCGGTACGATCGACGCGCTCGTCGACGTGAATCTGCGCATCGACGCCGGCGAGTTCGTCGCGTTGCTGGGACCGTCCGGCTGCGGTAAGTCCACGTTGCTGAAAGTCGCGGCAGCGCTGGTTGCGCCGACGTCGGGGCGCGCGAGCATCGGCGGCGTGCCGCTCGCGAAGCCGGGCCGTCGGGTGGGCGTCGCGTTCCAGAAGCCGAACCTGCTGCCGTGGCGCAACGTGCTCGACAACGTGCTGTTGCCCGCGCGCACGCTGGGCTTGCCGATGGAGGAAGCGCGCCGCCGCGCTCACGAGCTGCTGCAACTCGTCGGGCTCGACGCGTTTGTGCAGAACTATCCGGCGGAACTGTCGGGCGGCATGCAGCAGCGCGTCGGCATCGCGCGGATGCTGCTGCACGACCCGGAACTGCTGCTGATGGACGAGCCGTTCGCCGCGCTGGACGCACTGACGCGCGAGCGACTGACGCTCGAATTGCAGCGAATCTGGCTGGCCCAGCGCAAGTCGGTGCTGTTCATCACGCACAGCATTCCGGAGGCCGTGTTTCTTTCTGACCGCGTGCTCGTGATGTCGGCGCGGCCGGGCCGCATCGTCGACGAACTCGCGGTGCCGCTGCCGCGTCCGCGCGATGCGGGCACGATGAGCGACGTCGCGTTCGTCGACGCATGCGCGCATTTACGGAGGCATTTCCAGTGACGGGGCGGCGAATGCGCGGGGCGGTACCGGCGGTGCTCTCTCCGCTCGCGAGCCTTGCGGTAGCGATCGCCTGCTGGCAGGCGGCCGTCGTGCTGTTTGCGATTCCGGACTACGTGCTGCCGGCGCCGCTTGCGGTCTGGCATGCGCTCGCGAACGGTTTCGCCGACGGGACGCTGTGGCCGCACATCGGCGCGACGCTCGAGGAGACGGTGCTCGGCTATGCGATCGGCAGCGCGCTGGCCGTGGCGGCGGGCGCGCTGCTCGCGGAGTCGAGCGTGTTCGAGCGCTTCGTGTTCCCGCTGCTCGCCGGTCTGCAGGCGATGCCGAAGGTTGCGCTCGGGCCGGTCATTCTCGTCTGGTGCGGCTACGGCATCGAGTCGAAGGTCGTGCTTGTCGTGCTGGTCTGTTTCTTTCCGATGTTCGTGAACACGGTCAACGGCCTGAAGCGCGCGGACCCCGATCTGCTCGATGCGTGCCGCGCGTTCTCGGCATCGCGGACTTTCCTGTTTTTCCATGTGAAGCTGCCGGGCGCCGCGCCCGAAATCTTCAGCGGACTGCAGATCGGCGTGTCGCTCGCGCTGATCGGCTCGGTCGTCGGCGAGTTCCTGTCGTCGCAACGGGGGCTCGGCTATCTGATCAGCTCGGCGTCGGTGAATATGAACGTCGCGACGATGTTCGCGGGCGCCTTGCTGCTGGCCGCGATCGGCGTTGGCGGCGCACAGCTCGTACGCATCGTGCAGCGTCGCGTCGTGTTCTGGGAGCGGCGCGACGGCGCTGTGACAGGCGGCGACTGAGCGGGCCGTCCGGCAGGACGGGGATATGGTCTTCTTCCGTCTCCGCTGGAGACATGGTGGTGAAACCCCGTAGAGTCGCGGCTTTTGCGGGGTTTTTGTTTTTCCGGCCGTCGAAAACGACTGATTCGGGTAGAGACACAGTCCAGCGTACAGCCGCAACCGCGCCGCGGCCCGCGCCTTCAACCCGCGAACGCCTCGCCGACCGGCCGCAGCCGGATACCCGGCGCGAGCCGCTTCCACGGCAAGTCGGCTGGGTCCGCGAGCATCGGCCCGGGCGCTTTCGCGACGAGCACCGCATGCGCGATCGGCTCGAAGTCCGCGCGAAAGTGCACGGAGCTCTTGTTCACGAGGATCTTCATCGCTTCCGGTTCGATGCCGACCATCCTGTACAGGTTGCGTTCGAGCATCTGCGCCTTCGTCGACGACACCGCGACGCGCACGCCGCCGATCTTCAGGCACGCGGACGGCCCGAACGCCGCCTCCATGCCGTGCATCATCGGGCCGTCGTAGCGGCAGCGTCCGTCGGACAGCGCGAGCACCTCGAAGCGGCCCGCGAACGGCGCGTCGCCCGGCACGCCGGAGCGTCCGCCGAGCGTCAGCTCGACCGTCGCGCCGACGCCGGCCGCATGCGCCTGCGCGGCGGCTTCGGGGTCCCACAGCAGGCCGAGCGCCGCGTCTTCGACTTCGTGGCGCAGCAATGCGCGCAACATGCCGGTCGTGTTCGAATCGGCGCCGGCGCCGGGGTTGTCCTGGGTGTCCGCGATCACGACGGGCCGCGTCGCGCGCGCGCCGATGCGGACCGCCTCCGCGACCGCATCGTCGGGCGCGAGGAACGGCACCTGCCATTGCGCTTCGTCGCGCAGCATCCGCTCGTAGAGCGTGCCGACCGCGCGCTCGACGAGCGTCGCGTCCTCGCCGTAGCCCCACAGCACGGGGCCGCACTCCGGAAAATCCGCGGCCGGAAAGCCCGGCGCGAACGACAGCGACAGCACGGCGTCGTCCTCAAGCGCGTCGAGGGCGTCGTACATCGAGCGGGCGGGTTCGAGCAGCGTGCACATGCCGTTGATCGGGATGAGGAACGGCAGCCGTCGCGAGGCCCTGGCGAGCGGCCGGGGAGACGCGAGCAGCCGGTCGAGCAGCGCGGCCGCGCGCTCGCCGGTGGCGGCCATGTCGACGTGCGGGTAGGTGCGATAGGCGACCAGCGCATCCGCATGGTCGAGCATTCGCTCGGTCACGTTCGCGTGCAGGTCGAGCGAGGCGACGACGGGAATCGACGGGCCGACCACGGCGCGCAGACGTTCGAGCAGTTCGCCTTCGCCGTCGTCGACGTGCTCGGCGACCATCGCGCCGTGCAGGTCCAGGTAGATCGCGTCGAAGCCGCCTTGCCGCGCGGCCGCGACGATCTCGCCGGCGATGCGCTCGTAGGCGTCCTTCGTGACGTGGGCCGACGGGCTCGCGCCGGCCCACAGCACCGGCCGTAACGTATGGCCGGCGGCCTCGGCCGCGCGGACGAAGCCGCCGAGCGGCAGGTTCACGTCGCGCAGCGCGAGCACGGCTGCGCCGCGCGGCAGCGCCGGATGGCCTTCGCCGCGGACGAAATTCTCGTACGTCGCTTTCGACGGCGCGAACGTATTGGTCTCATGCTGAAAACCGGCGATCAGGATGGTCTTGGCCAACGGGTCTGTCCTCCTCGGTAGAGCGGCGGCCGCTCGCGTAGCGCAAAGTCGTGCGGCGCGCGGGGAAATTCAGTTCGCGGGGCGCGCCGCGGCCGGCAGGCGGATCGAGAACAGCAGTACCGCGCCGACGACGAGCAGCCCGACCATCACGTACAGCCCGGCGGCCATGCTGCCGGTCGCGGTGCGCGCCCAGCCGATGATCGTCGGGCTCAGGAAGCCGCCGAACAGGCCGATCGTGTTGATCAGCGCGATGCCGCCGGCCGCGGCGTCGCCCTTCAGATAGTCGGACGGCATCGCCCAGAACACGGTGTAGGCGATCCACATCGCGGCGGTCGCGACGGTCATGCACGTGAGCGACGCCACGAGATGGCCGCTCGCCGCGGCCGCCAGCGCGAGCGTGGCGGCGCCGACGAGCGCGGGCAGCGCGCTGTGCCAGCGCCGCTCGCCGCGCCGGTCGGAACTGCGCCCGAACGCGATCATGCCGACGATCGACACGAGGTACGGGATCGTCGAATACAGGCCGATCTCCATCGTGCTCGTCACGCCGTCGGCCTTCAGGATGCTCGGCAGCCAGAAGTTGACGGTGTAGATGCCGCAGATCACACAGAAATAGGCGAACCCCATCAGGCACACGCGCGGGTCGCGCAGCACCTGCGCGAACGAATGGTGCGGCGCGCGCGGCTTGCCCCGGCTCGCGGCGAGCGCGCGCCGCCCGTCGGCGTCGAGCCAGTTCGCGTCCTCCGGCCGGTCGACGAGGATCCACCAGGCGGCGATGCCGAGCAGCACGCAGGGCAGCCCCTCGATCACGAACATCCACTGCCAGCCGGCAAGGCCGAGCGTGCCGGCGAACGCGGTCATCGACCACGCGGACAGCGGCCCGCCGACCACGCCGGACAGCGGGCCGGCCAGCATCACGATCGCGATCGCGCGCGCCATCCGCGCCTCGCCGTACCAGTACGTCAGATAGAAGATCATCCCCGGCGCGAAGCCGGCCTCGAACACGCCGAGCAGGAAGCGCAGGGCGTAGTAGGTGGCGACGTTGTGCACGAACATCATCGCGGCGGACGTGAGGCCCCACAGCACGAGAATCCGGCCGATCGTGCGGCGCGCGCCGACCTTCGGCAGCAGCAGGTTGCTCGGAATTTCGAACAGCATGTAGCCGAGGAAGAAGATGCCCGCGCCGAGCCCGTACACCGCGTCGGACAGCCCGAGCGCGTTCTGCATCTGGAGCTTGGCGAAGCCGATGTTCAGCCGGTCGAGGCAGGCGAACAGGTAGCAGATCGTGAGAAACGGCAGGATGCGCCAGTTGATCTGTCCGTAGACGGTCGCGAGGCGGCCGGTGCTGAGGGAGTCGGGATAGGCGGCGGGCACGGACAATCTCCACGAAAGGGGTGGGAAGACTGCAACGGTTCGGGCCATCCTCGGCAGCCAATAAGTGGAGAGCAAGAGCAACTGTGATTCGGTAAAGTTGCTTTTTGGGCAACGCTGCTGGCGGTTGCCGGCGCGGTCGTCATGGGGGCGTAAGGAAATGCGGGAAATCAATCAGCGGCGTCTGCGTTATTTCCACGAGGTGCTGACGCACGGCTCGATTCGCGGCGCGGCGGACAGCCTGAATACGGCCGTTTCGGTGATCGCCCGCCAGATCCGCCTGCTCGAGGACGAAATCGGCGCGACGCTGTTCGAGCGCCGCGCGCGCGGCATGACGCCGACCGAGGCCGCCCGCCATCTGGACGAATTCTGGCAGGCCTGCCATGCGCAGCAGGAACAGTTCGAAAGCCGTCTCCAGGCGCTCAACGGCCTGCAACTGGGCTACGTCCGCGTGGCCGCGAGCGAAGGCTACGTCGACCCGCTGGTGGACGACGTGCTGGCCGGTTTCTGTGCGCGCTATCCGAGGCTCGAGGTGAGCGTCGACGTGCTGCCGGTCAACGACGTAGTGGGCGAGGTCGCCGAAGGCCGCGCGCATCTCGGTCTCGCGTACAACCCGCCGGCCCACGCGCACGTCGAGTTCCGCGCGAGCGCCGCGCAGCCGGTCGTGATGCTCGTGCGCCACGACCATCCGCTCGCACGACGCGGCACGCCGGTGAGCATCGCGGAGATGCTGGCCTGTCCGCTGGCGCTGATGCCGCCGTCGTACGGGCTCGGCCAGATCGTGCAGATGCTCGCGTACACGGACAATCTGCAGATTCGCCCGACCTTGACGACGAATTCGCTCGCGGTGCTCAAGCGCTTCGTGCGCTGCGGGAACGGGGCGACGCTGATCGGCGCCTTCGGCGCGCGGTGCGAGGTCGAGTCGGGCGAGATGGTCGCGCTGCGCGTCGAGCACCCGCTGTTTCTATCCGCGAAGGCGCGCGTATTGGTGCACTCGGGCCGGCCGCTGTCGGCCGCCGCCGACGCGCTGTTGCGCTGGACGCTCGAGCGGATGCCGATGTTCGACGCCGGCGTGCCCGCGGACGCGGACCCGGCGGTCGGCGCCTGAAAGAAGAAGAGGGAGGCGGGCGCCGCGATCCGTGCGATCCGGTTCCTGATAAGTCACGCCGTGCCGTCGTCCGATCGGCGCCTAACCACGAGTTCCATGAACCCGGTACCCGGGTCGGGTTCGCGGGAGAAGCGATGTCCGGGAAGCAGGACGAGCAGCAGTTCTGCCGTCGTGCGGACCGTGCATCCGCGCGCGACGTGGCCGCCGAACACCTGGCCGCGCGCGTCGGAAACGCTCATGTGCAGATGAGCGCCGTCGGGAGAGACCGACCCGGCCAGCGTCAGTATTTCGAGGTCGCCGTGCAGCACGGTCGGCGCTTCGACGCCGGCGAATCGCAGGTTGGCGCCGCTCAGGCTGCCGATGCCCTGGAGGACGAACGCGGCGTCCAGGCCGCGCCGACGCGGCAGGTTTTCGATTGCGACGCGCAAGTCGTCGCCGGGGGAAAGGCGTAAAGGATGGGGTTGCATGTTCGGTGCGCCTCCGGAATGCAGGTTACTGCCGTTACCGCCGATTCGGACCGATTCCCGTCGATTCTTTTTTACGCACCGAAAACCTCCATCGGGATGCGTCGTCGTCGACCGTTCGCCGGGCCGGACTGTTGCAGGACAAACGGCGGATGGTGGTGGAAACCTTTCCGGATTATGCGGCGCCGGAGCGGCGCCGTCGTGAGTCGGTGCCCGTGTGCGCGGCGGATCAGTTCGGCCGATTTTCTGCCCGGGTCGTCGGTGTCGATCCCGCGATGCGAGGCGTGCTTCGGCGGGTTCGCGCGCGCCATCGCGGGCCGGTCGCGCGATAGCGCGGCGCGCCCGGCATCAGCGGCGTTTCGGTCCCGTGGACAACGAAACGATGTGATCCATGAACTCCTGCGGATCGACGTCGAGCGCCGCCAGAAAATCCATCAATTCGATCAGGTCGAGACGACGCAGACCGCTCTCGACTTTCGACACAAAAGCCTGTGGCCGGCCAAGCCGATCCGCCACGTCCTGTTGCAGCAGGCCGCGTTCCTTGCGCAATTCCGCAAGCAGATCGGCAATGCGCTGATAGCGGGGATCGTGGATAGGGTGGACCATGGCTGGATTCTAAATGGGTATACGTAATATACTGAATGCGTATAATACATTTTCGAGACGATCGGGGACGCTGATGGGGATAGAGGCGATCTGGTTGGTGGTGGCCGTGGGCCTCGCGCTCTACATTGCTGCCGATATGGCGGGCTTGAGGGTCAACCGGGTCGGCATTCGCCGGCCTGGCTGGGTGATCGCGAGTCTCTGTACGGGGCCGCTGGCCGCGGCGATCTATTTCGTGCTGCGCAGGCGCGTGCGCAAGACGCTGATCTCTGCCGTCTGGCGGACCGTCGGCGACGACACGCTGCCGGCACCGGTACGCCGCGAGCGGCTGCAGGCCTTGCGGCACCACGGCCTCATCGGCCACTCCATTTACCGGGTGTGCGAACGCTCGATCGGACCGAACGGCGCCCACGGCAGAAAGGGCGGCGACGCGCGCTAACGCGGTTCAGGACCCGACGGGCAGAGGAGAACATTCATGAACGAAAGTCTGGCGCCGTGCCGACCCCGGCTTCGGGTCGTGCCTCGCGAAGACCGGGCGATGCGGGAGCCGCAGCCCGTGTGCATCGTCGTGTCCGTCGACAACTACGTGCACCTCCAACTGGCCTACGGCCCGACGCTCGCGATGGCCGTCCGGTCCGTGCTGCACGAGCGTCTGCGGACGTTTTGCGCGCGGGGCAACGGCATCGTCACGGCCAGCGGCCCCCGCTTCCTGCTGCTCCTCGAAACCGAAGCCGACCGCGACGACAGCCGGGCTGCGCGGGAAGCGGCGCAACTGGACCGCGTCCTGTCGCTGACGACGACGGAGGCCATCGCGTTCGGCCGGGACCGGATTTTCCCCGCGGTGTCGGCGCGGGTCGCCGATTTCGCCGATGCGCCGTTCGACATCGACGACGGCGACGATTGCATCGAACCGCCGCATTCGCCGGGCAAGGCCTGGCAGCAGCAATACCGGAGCGACATGGCGAGCGTCGCGCGCCTGTACGCGTCGCTCGACGAGGGCCTCCTGGCGCTGCATCGGGACCCGGTGTTCGACGTCGCCGGCCGGGGCGAGGTGCTCTATCACGAGCTGCTGCTGCGGGATCGCACCGGGGCGCGCGACTGGCTTCCCGCCGATGCGATCGGTGCGCTCGAGCGAACCGGACTCGTGAGGCGGCTCGACTGCTGGACGACGGCGCGCGCCGTCGAAGCGCTGGAAGTGAACGCCACGCTCGCGCTCGGATGCAATATTTCGGCGCGCAGCGCGGTCGTCGACGGGTACTGGGCGGCTTTCGTCGAAGCGCTGCGGAGCCGGCCGGACGTCGCCGCGCGCCTGACCATCGAGATCACCGAAACCGCCGCGCTGCCGGGCCTGCACAACGCGGTCGCCTTCATCGAATCGATGCGCGCGTGCGGCTGCCGGATCGCGCTCGACGACGTCGGCTCGCATCACAGCAACCTCGACGTCCTCGCCGGGCTGAATCCGGACGTCGCCAAGATCGGCGCGAGCTGGCTGCATCGCGCGCGGCAGACGAGCCGCGCACGGGACTGTTTCACACGTCTCGTCGCGCTTGCCTCGTCGATCGTTCCGACGGTCGTCGTCGAAGGCATCGAAACCGCCGACGATCTGCGCCTCGCCGAAGCATGCGGCGCCCGCTGGGGACAGGGGCGCATGCGCGCCGCCGCCGTGTAAGTCCCGGCATACCTCCGTTACCGGCCGCCGGCGCCGCCGACCCTCCGCTTTCGCGTCGCGATGCGGCCTCGCGGGCGGATTCATCCGAAGAACATCGCTTCCCGGTTTCGTCCGCTCGCGCGGACGCGGGAAGCGCTGTCGACACGCGCTTCACGGGAGACTTCATGAAGGAAAGCATACGATCGAAAAAACGGGTGTCACGCGTCGGCGTCCGGTCCACGGGGAATCGTTTTGCCGCGTCTGCGCTGTCGCTGGCCATCGTGACCGTCTTCTCGCCGGCGCATGCGCAAAGCACGAGCAGCGGCATCGTCGAGAGCGGCGGCTCGCCCGTCACCGTCCCGGCCGATACGACGATCACCAGCGGCGACGGCAACGGCTCGTCGTCCGGTCCCGGGTATGCGGTCGAGGCGACCAGTGGCGCGAACGTGACGCTGCAGGACGACACGGTCGATCAGACCTATACGGGCGCCAAGACCTACGGCATCTACGCGAACGGCACGGGCACGCAGGTGAGCGCGAGCGGCACGAACGTCACGGTGGCGGGGTCCGATCCGGCCGACGTGCCGCCAACCTACAGCAGCGGCAACGCGCCGATCGGCGCCGATGCCGAATCGGGCGGCACGGTCGCGTTGAGCGGCGGCTCGGTGACGATGACCGGCACCGACGGCGGCACGATCGGCGTGCGCGCCGAGATAGGCGGCACGCTCGAGGCGGTCGACGTGGCGATCGCCACCGCAAGCGCGCTCGGCTACGGCGCCTACGCGTGGGCCGACAGCAGCGCGGGCGGCATCGTCGAATTGACGGGCGGTTCCGTCGCCACCGCGGGCGACGAGGCCCATGCGCTGTATTCGCAGGATTCCGCCGGCAGCGGATCGCCGACGCCGGCCAGCCTGAGCGCGAACGGCGTGGCGGTTACGACGTCCGGAGAAGGCGCGGACGCCGCCAAGGCCTACACCGGCGGCGTCATGGCGCTGGGCGCGTCGGGCTCCGGCAGCCCGACCACGCTGTCGACGAGCGGCGCCGACGCGGCGGGCATCGAATCGGCCGGCGTCGATTACGTCAGTCTCGCGCCGTCGTCCGTCACGGCGGACGATACGACGATCGACACCTACGGCTCGCTCGCATACGGCGTGTTCGCCAACGACGACGGTCAGGTCACGCTTTCGAACACCCGGGTTCACACCCACGACACGGGAACGCAGGACGTTGGCCTGTTCGCGTCTTCGGGCGAGATTTCCGGCGACAACGTCTCGGTCGTCATGGACGGGTCGGGCACGAGCGGCGGCAACGCGTCGTACGGCGTCGAGGCGTCGAGCACGGTCCAGCCCTACACGGGAGAGGATCGCGAGCCGTCCGGCATCGCTTTCTCCGCCGGCAGCGTGACGCTGCAGAACTCGTCGATCGTCGCCGACGGCACGGAACGTTCGTACGGCGTGCTCGCGAGCGAAGGCGGTTCCGTCACGCTGCACGACACCTCGGTCGAGACCACGGGCAACGATTCCCACGCGGTTCTGGCGTGGCAGCTCGAGGGCGCGACCGATCCCGCCCTGACGCTCATCACGATCGACGCCGGCTCGGCGGTGACGACGTCCGGCACGAACTCGTACGGGCTGTTCGGCCAGTACGTTGGCGGCGAGGTCGAGGCCGACGACGTGAGCGTGAATACCAGCGGCGACATCGGCCGGGGCGTCTATGCGTGGGACGGCGGTGTCGTCGACATCAGCAACAGCACGGTGAAAACGACGGGGGACGAAGCCGAAGGCATGATGTCGGCCTCGGACGAGGCCAGCCAGGTGCCCGTCATCGAAGCCAGCAACGTGGCGGTTGCCACGACCGGGACGCAATCCGCCGGCGTGTCGGCCGGCGCCGCCGACGGCACGCTGGCGGGCACCCTCGACTTCACGGGCGGCAGCATCGCCACGAGCGGCGCGGATTCCGCCGGCGCGCTCGCGCAATACGTGAGCACGGCGAACCTGCGCGACACGACGGTCACGGCGAGCGGCGTCGGCTCGGCGGCCGCGGCCGTCATGAGCGGCGGCACGCTGAACGTGAACGGCAGCACGCTCACCTCGACACAGTCCGACGGCATCGCGATCACCGACAGCGGCACCGTCACGCTGACCGATACCACGGTCAAGGCGGCCGGCGCCTCGATCGTCTCGGACCTCGAAAGCGCCGGGCAGACGCAGAACATCGAGATCGGCGCGGGATCGAACCTGACGGACAACGACGGCACGCTGCTGCAGGTCAACCGCAGTACGGCGGGCATGGACGGCATCGTCAACCTGACGCTGCTGGCCGGCGCCGTCGCCAGCGGCAACATCGTCGACACGGACGGACTCGACGGCAGCGGCAATCGCGCCGGCGGCGGCACGGTGAATTTCACGGAGGACGCCGGCGCCTCCTGGAGCGGCAGCACGACGGCGCCGCTGAACGACGTCAGCGTGGCCGACGGTGCGTCGTTCGACTACACCGGCAGCGCGCCGGTTACGGGCAACGTGCAGGCCGGCACGTCGTCGCAGGTGTCGTTCAGCGGGCCCGCCTCGGTCGCCGGATCGGTACAGGCCGGCGAGAACGCGACCGTGACGTTCGGCGACACGGCCGTGATCGCCGGCGAACTGGCGAGCGACGACGCGAAGGTCAGCTTCGCCAAAGGCGCGGTCGTCGGCAGCCTCGCGGGCAGCGGGAGCGTGACGCTCGGCGCCCAGGGCACGCTGACCCTGTCGAACGCGAGCGGCAACTACAGCGGTTCGATCGGCGGCAGCGGCGGCCTGACGCTCTCGGGCGGCCGGCAGACGTTCTCGGGCCTCAACACCTATACCGGCGCGACTTCGGTCGCGGACGGGGCGACGCTCGCGTTGACCGGCGCGGGTCGCATCACGGCGTCGTCCGGCGTCACCGACAACGGCGTGCTCGACGTTTCGCAGACGACGGGCGGCACGTCGATCGCCAACCTGGCCGGCACGGGCGCGGTCGCGCTCGGCAGTCAGACGCTTGCGCTGTCGAACGCGAGCGATACCACGTTCGGCGGGGCGTTCGAGGGGGCGGGCGAGATCGTCAAGCAGGGCAGCGGCGCGCTGGTGGTGGACGGCGACAGCGCGTCGTTCGCCGGCACGACCGAGGTGGCCGGCGGCCAGCTCGAGATCGGCGATGCGGACACGCCGACGGCCGCGCTGGGCGGCAGCGTGACGGTCGATACGGCGGGCACGCTGCGCGGCCACGGCACGGTCGGCGGCAACGTCAGCAACAGCGGCACGGTCGCGCCCGGCGGCACGATCGGCACGCTGACGGTAGACGGCAACTACGCGCAGGCGGCCGACGCGACGCTGGCCATCGAGGTCAGTCCGACGGCCGCGTCCGAGCTGATGGTCAACGGCAGCGCGACGCTGAACGGCGTGCTGGCGATCACTTACGATCCGGGCACCTATTCGGCGAAGCAGTACACGCTGCTGTCGGCGGCGCAGGGTATCAGCGGCACGTTCAGCCGCATCGTGAACGTCGGCGCCGCGAATCTCGGCAGCCTCGGGCCGTCGGTGTCCTACGGGCCGGACAGCGTGGACCTTGCGCTGAACGTGGTGGCGCCGACCGGCACGAGCATCTACACGACGCTGGGCACGACGGCGATCCTCGGGGCGCAGGCCGAAAGCGCCGCGCTGCTCGACCGGCTGGACGCCCCCTCGAACGCGCCGGCCGCGCCTTCAGGCTGGATCACGGCCACGGGCACCCAGACGACGGTGGGCGGCACGGGCGACGCGCCGGGCTTCCAGAGTGACCGCTACGGATTCCTGGCCGGGCTCCAGCAGCAGTTCGGCGCCTACACGGCGGGCGTGGCCGCGGGCTACGACCATGCAGACATCGACGAATCGGGCACGGGCGACTCGGGCACGACCGACACGCTGCGCGCGGCGCTGTACGGCAGCCGCTTCGTGGGGCCGGTGGACCTCGGCGCGACCTTCGGTGCCGGACTCGACTTCCTGTCGCAGAAGCGGCCGTTCGGTTCGGCCGGCACGGCCGAGGGCGACCACATGGGGCAGGAATTCAACGTGGGTGGCCAGGCGAGCCTGCCGATGACGTTCGGCAGCGTGACGGTGACGCCGAAGCTGGGGCTGCGCTATGCGTACTTCCATGCGGACGCGTTCGGCGAGAGCGGTGCGGGCGGCGAGGATCTGAACGTCGGCACGGACAACGTGCGCAGCCTGCAGCCGTATGTGGGCGTGACGGTGGACCGCGCGTTCGGCAATGCGCTGAAGCCGGTGAACGTGGAGCTGAGGCTCGGCTATGCGCACGAACTGCTCGACGGGAATCGCGCGATGAGCGTGGCCTCGCAGGACGGGACGCTGTTCGCGGCGCCGGGCACGAGCCTGCCGCGGGGCTATCTGACGCTGGGTGGCGGCATCACGATGCATCCGGTGAAGAACCTGGACGTCTCGCTCGACTACGACGCGCTCGTCAACACGACGCATGCCTCGGCGCAGGAGGGCAGCATGCGGGTCGGCTATCGCTTCTGAGTCGGAGCGGCGCAAACGACGCGTCGCCGTCCCGCCCGTTCGCGGCAGTCAGGCATGACTCACGCCGCCTCGCTCCCCCGCCGCATGCCGGCTTCGGCCTGCTCCTGCGCCAGATGCCGCAGCAGCATCGTCACCATCCCGACCACCGTGACCGCGAGCAGCACGAAGAATATCGCGAGCGGCGTC
Organism: Burkholderia sp. WAC0059; assembly: GCF_002870125.1. Taxonomy (GTDB): domain Bacteria; phylum Pseudomonadota; class Gammaproteobacteria; order Burkholderiales; family Burkholderiaceae; genus Paraburkholderia. Next base: position 72,245 of record NZ_PNEO01000007.1, on the reverse strand, counting down.
AGGATCTGCACCGACACGAAGCCGGCGAGTCCCATCATCGCCGACGACACGAGCAGCAGCGCGCATCCGAGGATCGCGCTCGTCAGGCCCGCGATGTGCGGGAACAGCGAGTTGCCCTTGGCCATCAGCGTCGGATAGATCGCGCCCGCGCAGAACGCCATCACGAGCACGGGCGTGGCGAGCGTCCAGATGCGCAGGCCGACCGTCAGCGCGAGCACGAGCATCGCGACCGATGCGGCCGCCATCGCGCGCACGCCGAGGTGCAGCCGCTGTTCCGCGCCGGGCAGCCACTGCGCGTGCACGCGGTTCGACAGGCCGCCGAGGAAGTACATCATGCCGATGCCGAGCGCGAGATAGCCGAAGAAGGTCGGCGGCTTGTGCAGCGTGTTCTGCACCATGAACGGCCCGACGATGTTGAACACGAGCAGGATGCTGTAGCACAGGCCCTGGGCGAGGAAGCAGCAGCGGAACACCGGGCTCGCGAGCACCTTGCCCGCATTCGCGAGCAGCGTGCGCGGCTCGAGGTGCACCCGGCGGGGCAACGTCTCGCGATAGCGCCACCAGAGCCCCCACATGACGAGCGAGTAGACGAGCAGGAAGACGAGGCAGGCCCGCCAGCCGAACCACGTCTGCAGATGGGCGCCGATCACGGGCGCGATGATCGGCGCGAGCCCCCACGTGATCGACATGTAGGTGAACGCGTGCATCAGCGCCGGGCCGGAGAACGAATCGGTGGTGATTGCCTTCGCGAGCAGGTTGGTGGTGGCGATGCCGAAGCCCTGCAGGCAGCGGGCGAGGATGAACGTCTCGAGGTTCGGCGCGGCGAGCGACAGCAGGCAGCCGATCGTGAAGATCACGAGCCCGAACGCGAGCACGGGCTTGCGTCCGTAGGCGTCGGCGACGGGCCCGAAGACGAGCTGGCCGAACGCGTAGGCCGCCATGTAGACGGACACGCTCGACTGGATCGCCTGGGGCGAGGTCGCGAAGTAACGCGCCATCGCGGGCAGGGCGGGCACGTAGATGTCGATGGCGAGCTGTCCGGCGGAGGCGAACAGGCAGATCAGGAACAGCAGGAAACGCGGCGAGTTCGACACGCGTGCAGGCAGGGCGGGGCGGTGGGGAGTTTCGGGGTTCATGACGGCATTGAGGGAGCGGATTCCGACGGCGCCCATCGGCAGGTGCACGGCGCCGTCGCCGCGTATTGTGCCTGTTGTCGGAAAAATCGACCTGGCTTCGAATCGGCATTAACATTTCGATAATAATTGAAATATGGAAATTTACGGTGTATCGTTCCGGACATGGACTCGAACCTCGTCGTGCGCGCCCTCGGCGCGCTTGCCCATGATTCCCGCCTCGCGATTTTTCGCGCGCTCGTCGTCGCCGGGCCGGACGGTCTCGCCGCCGGCGAAATCGCGCAGCGGCTGGGGCTCGCGCCGTCGAGCCTGTCGTTCCATCTCAAGGATCTCTCCCACGCCGATCTCGTGAAGTCGCGGCAGGACGGCCGCTTCGTCATTTACACGGCGAACTTCGGCGCGATGAACGCGCTGGTCGGTTTTCTCACGGAGAACTGCTGCGCCGGCGCGAGCTGCGTCGCGGGCGATCTCTCCAACGTCTGCGGAGACGGGCAATGAAACGCATGCACATCCACGTGTCGGTCGAGAACCTCGACGAAAGCATCCGGTTCTATCGCGCGATGTTCGGCAATGTCGAGCCGGCCGTGCTGAAGCACGACTACTGCAAGTGGTCGCTGACCGATCCGGCCGTCAATTTCTCGATCTCGCAGCGCGGCGCGAAGCCGGGCGTCGACCACCTCGGCATCCAGGTCGAGACCGACGCCGAGCTGGCCGAGATGAATGCGCGCTTCGCCGCCGCCCAGTTGCCGGTCGCGCAGCAGGTCGGGACGACCTGCTGCTACGCGAAGTCGGACAAGGCGTGGACCGTCGATCCGCAGGGCGTCGCGTGGGAAACGTTCCGCACGCTCGAGTCGGCGCCGGTTTACGGTAGTTCGCGCGACGCGGCAACCCCGTCGTCGTCGGCCTGTTGCGCGCCGGCGCAATCGGTCGTTACGCTGGGCAGGCGCATATGACGGACCCGGTGTATTCGGTTCTGATTCTCTGCACGGGCAACAGCGCGCGCAGCATCATGGCCGAGGCGCTGTTCAACGTCCTCGGCAGGGGCCGGTTCCGCGCGTACAGCGCGGGCAGCCATCCGGTCGGCACGGTGAACCCGTTTGCGGCGGAGTGCTGCGCGGCGCTCGGATACGACGTGTCGACGCTGCGCAGCAAGCGTTGGGACGCGTTCGCGACGCCCGACGCGCCGCGAATGGATTTCGTCGTCACGGTCTGCGATCAGGCGGCGGGCGAAGTCTGCCCGATCTGGCCGGGCCATCCGCTGACGGCTCATTGGGGGTTCGAGGACCCGGCGGCATTCGAGGGTGCCGACGACGAGAAGCGCGAGGTGTTCGACCGGGTGTTCCGCCAGATCACGAGCCGCGTGACGCAGTTCGTGAACTTGCCGCTGGCCACGCTCGACCACGACGCGATCGCGCGCGCGATGCGGGCCATCGGCGAGCGGGCGACCGGGGATGCGGATGAGCCGCGCTGACGCCGTGCCCGCCGTCGACAGAGCGCCGGCCATCGGCCGCTTCGAGCGCTATCTGACGGTCTGGGTCGGGCTCTGCATCGTCGCCGGCATCCTGCTCGGACAGGCGCTGCCGCAGGTCTTTCAGACCATCGGCCGGCTCGGGGTCGCGCAGGTGAACCTGCCGGTCGGCCTGCTGATCTGGGTGATGATCGTGCCGATGCTCGTGAAGATCGACTTCACGGCCATGGCGCAGGTCGGTCGGCAATGGCGCGGGATCGGCGTGACGCTGTTCGTGAACTGGCTCGTCAAGCCGTTCTCGATGGCGCTGCTCGGCTGGGTGTTCGTGCGGCACGCGTTCGCGTCGTGGCTGCCGGCCGCGCAGCTCGACAGCTACCTGGCGGGGCTGATTCTGCTGGCCGCCGCGCCGTGTACCGCGATGGTGTTCGTATGGTCGCAACTGTGCCGCGGCGATCCGTATTTCACGCTCTCCCAGGTCGCGCTGAACGACGCGGTCATGGTCGTCGCGTTCGCGCCGCTGGTCGCGCTGCTGCTTGGCCTGTCGTCGATCGCGGTGCCCTGGAGCACGCTCCTCATCTCCGTCGCGCTCTACATCCTGATTCCCGTCGCGATCGCGCAATGGCTGCGCCGCCGCCTGCTCGCGCAGGGCGAGGCCCATTTCCGGCGGACCGTCGCGCGTTTCGGCCCGTGGTCGATCGGCGCGCTGCTGGCGACGCTCGTGCTGCTGTTCGCGTTCCAGGGGCGGGCCATCGTCGACGAGCCGCTGGTGATCGTCATGCTGGCCGTGCCGATCCTGATCCAGGTCTGCTTCAACGCCGCGCTCGCGTATCTGCTGAACCGCCGGCTCGGCGTCGCGCATTGCATCGCGGGACCGTCGAGCCTCATCGGCGCGAGCAACTTCTTCGAGCTGGCCGTCGCGACTGCGATCAGCCTGTTCGGTTTCCACTCGGGCGCGGCGCTGGCCACCGTCGTGGGCGTGCTGATCGAGGTGCCGGTCATGCTGTTCGTCGTCGGCATCGTCAACCGTTCGCGGGACTGGTACGAAGCCCCGCGCGGCATTCGGGAGACGTGATGTCCGCCATCTCGCGGGATCGGGGCGTGACGGCCACCTGGGCGCTCGCGACGGCGCAGCTCGTTTCGTGGGGCGCGATCTATTACGCGTTCTCGCTCTTCGTCGTGCCGATGGAGCACGGGCCCGGCTGGAGCCGGACCTCGACCGACGCGGCGCTGTCCGTCGGCCTGCTCGTTTCCGGGCTGGTCGCCTATCCGGTCGGCCGGTGGATCGATCACGGACACGGCCGGGCCGTGATGACGACGGGGTCGCTGCTCGCGTCCGCGATGCTCGCGCTCTGGTCGCAGGCCGACAGTCTCGCGATGCTGTTCGTCGCCTGGGCGGGCCTCGGCGCGGCGATGGCCGCGACGCTCTACGACCCGGTTTTCGCGGTCGTCACGCGGCGCCATCCGGACAGCTTCCGGACGAAGATCACGCTGATCACGCTCGTCGGCGGCTTTGCGAGCACGGCCTTCATTCCGCTCACGCAGGGGCTGATCGACCTGCTGGGATGGCGTCATGCGCTGCTCGCGCTCGCCGCGATCAACCTCTGCGTCTGCCTGCCCGTCCATGCGCTGGCGATCGACGTCGGCAAGAACGGCAGGGGCGGGACCGCCGGCGTTGCCGCGCGCGACGAGCGGGCGGCGCTCAAGGCCGCGAACGCCGGGGCCGCGAGGCGCGCGCTGCGTTCGCCGGTATTCTGGGCGCTCGCCGTCTGCTTCACCGCGTACTACGCGACGTTCGCCGCGCTGACGTTTCACCTCGTTCCGCTGATGACGGGGCGGCGCGTCCCGCAGTCCGTCATTCTCGCGACGATGGCGGCGATCGGTCCGGCGCAGGTGCTCGCCCGCATCCTGTGGTTTATGTTCGGCCGGAACGTGTCGCCGAAAATCGTCGGCCTGGTCATCACGACGGCGTTCCCGGCGTCGGTCGTCCTGCTGCTTTTCGCCGGCGCGTCGCCCGTGCTGCTGATCCTGTTCGCGATCGTCTACGGCGGCGCGAACGGCATGATGACGATCCTGCGCGGCACCATCGTGCAGGATCTGATGTGGGTCGAGGGGTACGGCGCGATCAACGGGTTGCTGGCGACGCCGTCCAACATGGCGAAGGGCATCGCGCCGATCTCGGCGGCGGCGATCTGGGCGATGGGGCACGGCTATCGGCCCGTGGAGTGGGGCATCCTGCTCGTTTCCCTCGTGTCGACGGCGGCATTCGGCATCGCCATGCTGCATGCCCGGCGCCCGGCCATGCCGATGGACGCCGTCGCCGAATAGCGGTCGCCCGACGAAGTGCCGGTCGACGTCGATCGCGCGACGGCGATCGGGGCGCGCACGATGGTCGAGGCGTTGCCCGCGTGACTCGCGCGTTGTCCGGCCGGCTTCGTTATTCGGGAAGAAACTTCGCATCGGGCGCGGATCGAGCGGACGAGCGGGGTTAGCATCGGCGGCATCATGGTATTGGCACGATGCGGGAATCGAGATGACCACACCGGTCCGCGACGTTGATGCTTTTTCGCACGGCTCGATGGGCGACGCGGCCGACCAGCCGCCGTCGGAGCGCCCTGCCGGCGCCGGCGCTCCAGTTCCGACGCATCGCGAGACCGATGCGCGACTTGGCGGTTTGCCGCCCCGTCCGCCCCGGTCGGGCGAAACCGGCGACGCGCTCGGCCAACGTCTGGGACCGGAAATCATGCCGTACGTTGCCCGGCATCTGGGCCCGGGCGGCACGACCGCCCTCGCGTCGACCTCGCGCTGGTATCAGCAGGCGCTGGAGGGAGAACGGCACAGCGTGCTGCTGGCGGGCGTCGCCGGGCGCAAATTCCGCAATGCGCCGTCGCCGCGGGACGTACTGGACGGAACCGTCTCGCTGTCCGTTTCGCCGACGGGCAAGGCGTTCAGGAAGCCGCTCGTCCTCGGCGGGATCACGTCCTTGCCGTACTCCCTGAGCGGCAAACCGCTGCAAAGGCTGCTCGAGAACCCGAACGCCAGCGCCGACGGTCCGGCGCTTTACGAAGAGATTTTCGCCCATTCGTTCGAGCGGATGCCGCACATGTCGCCGGTCGATCGCGCGTCGCTGCTCGGCACGCTGGCGGAGCATCTCGACGAATTGCCGCCGGAGCGGCAATCGCATTACTTTTCCGGAATCGTGGAGCAGATCGGGAAGGACCCTCACACGCTGAACGGCGAAACGCTGGAAAAGCTGCTCGAGAACCCGAGCCTCGACGATACGTCGTGCCACGAACGGATTTTTACCTATTCGCTCGAACGGACGCCGCACATGCCGCCCGTCGATCGCGCGTCGCTGCTCGGCACGCTGGCGAAACATCTCGACGAATTGCCGCAGAAACAGCAATCGCATTACTTTTTCGGAGTTCTGGCGCAGGCCAGGGAAGACAAGCACCATACCTGGCCGCTCGGCGAGCTGATCGACAAGATTCGGTCCCTGCCGGACCATCGGGTCCGCGCGTTTTCCGGTTGCCTCGCCATGGTCGCGGGCCTGGACGAGAAACATCGGTCGTTCTGGGTCGGCAACCTCGCCGGGGTGTTGCCGTCGCTGGGCAAACGACATGCGGCGCAAGGCATGCTCGCGTTGATCGGCGAGCCGGACACCGCCGCCGCGGTGACTGAGACAGGGGTGCCGAAGCTGCAGATGCCGGCAAACCGTGAGGATCGCTACGAGATCATGAAAACGTGCCTCGGACGAATTCCGTCCTTGCCGCCCGAACATCGCGTTGCGACCGTGTCGCAAATCCTCGATCGTGCCACGTCCCGCAATCTGGGCAGGTACGCCGGGTCGCTCGTGGTGGAGGTGGCGAGCCAAATGCGCTATTGGTCGCTGTCGCCCGAAGACGAGGAAACCATCAAAAGCCGCATACGCCCCTTCATGTATCCCGGCTATTAAGTGCGCCAGGCGCGCCAGGCGCGGCAGGCGCGCCTCGCCGGCCCGGCCGATCCGGCTACGCCACGCTGATCCGCGGCGCGCCCGCCACCATCTCGCCGACGACGCAGGCCGCGCCGAACCCGTCGGCTTCGAGTAGCGCAATCGCCGCGTCGGCGGCGTCCGCACGGCACGAGACGAGCAGGCCGCCCGACGTCTGCGGATCGGTCAGCAGGACCCGGGCGGCCGGCGGGAGAGGGTCGGCCAGCCGCACGTCGTCGCCGTACGACTGCCAGTTGCGCGTCGAGGCGCCCGTGAACGTTCCGTCGTCCGCCAGCGCGCGAACGCCTTCGAGCCAGGGCAGGCTGTCGAAGCGAAGGCGGGCGCCGATGCCGGCGCCGCGGCACATTTCCAGCGTATGGCCGAGCAGGCCGAATCCCGTCACGTCGGTCATCGCGTGCACACCGTCGAGCGCGGCCAGCGCGGGGCCCGTGCGATTGAGCTGGGTGGTCGCCGCGATCATGGCTTGGTAGCCCGCGTCGTCGAGCCGGCGCTTTTTCAGCGCGGCGGACAGGATGCCGACGCCGAGCGGCTTGCCGAGAATGAGGACGTCGCCGGCGCGCGCGGCGTCGTTGCGCATGATGCGCTCCGGATGAACGATGCCGATGGCCGCGAGGCCGTAAATCGGCTCGACGGAATCGATGGAGTGTCCGCCCGCGACCGGAATGCCGGCGGCGGCGCAGACCGATTCGCCGCCTTCCAGCACGCGCGCGATGGTTTCGGGGGGCAGCGTGTTGATCGGCATGCCGACGAGGGCGAGGGCGAAGAGCGGGCGCGCGCCCATCGCGTAGATGTCGGACAGCGCGTTGGCGGCGGCGATCCGGCCGAAATCGAACGGATCGTCGACGACGGGCATGAAGAAATCGGTCGTCGCGACGATGGCCTGCTCGTCGTTGATCCGGTAGACGGCCGCGTCGTCCGACGTATCGTTGCCGACGAGCAGATCCGCGAAGACGGCGGCCGGCGCCGAGCGCCGCAGCAACTGCGCCAGCACGCCGGGCGCGATCTTGCATCCGCATCCGCCGCCGTGCGCGAGATCGGTCAGCCTCGGTTCGGTCGGGAGCGGCGTGGGGGTTGCGGTGGTCGGGGCCATGAGGGTTCCTTGTTCGGGCGGCTGGGCGGCGCGCCTGAGCCGTCGGCGAGAGCCCGTCCGCGATCTCGCCGACGGCCTGTGCCGAGGCGGTGAATGCACGGACGATTATCGCACTCCGTGCCGCGATCAGGCCGACGGCGATGTGTCTATACTGGGGTGCGAGAAGCGGAGCCGTTGCGGAAAAAACGGTAATTTCAGCCCGGGAACAACATGAACGACGTCCTGGAACATCGGACTGGCAACAACGGATGCGCAGGAACACGACCGCCGCGCGTCTGCCGTCCGATTCGCGCGATAGTGCCGGCGAACACCGGCCGCGAGGCCGACGATGCGGAGCCGCGCCCGTGATCGTCGGTACCGCGGGACACATCGACCACGGCAAGACCACGCTCGTGCGCGCGCTGACGGGCGTCGACACCGACCGCCTGAAAGAGGAAAAGGCGCGCGGCATCTCGATCGAACTCGGCTATGCCTATACGCCGCTCGCGAACGGCGACGTGCTCGGCTTCATCGACGTGCCGGGGCACGAGAAACTCGTCCATACGATGGCGGCGGGCGCCTGCGGAATCGACTTCGCCCTGCTCGTGATTGCTGCCGACGACGGCGTGATGCCCCAGACGCGCGAGCACCTGGCGATTCTGCAACTGCTCGGCGTGACGCATGGCGCCGTCGCGCTGACCAGGACCGACCGCGTCGATGCCGGGCGCGCCGCGCAGGTTCGCGGGGAAATCGGCGCCTGGCTCGCGACGACGGCATTGGCCGGCGCGCCCGTCTTCGAGACGCGGGCCACGCAACCCGACGATGCCGGCGTCGCGCAGCTCGATGCCTGGCTGCGCGAGCGCGCGCTCGCGTGGCGGGCCCGCCGCGACGACGGGCTGTTTCGTCTCGCGGTGGATCGCGTGTTCACGCTGGCCGGGCAGGGCACGATCGTGACCGGCACCGTGTTCGCCGGCCGCGTGAACGTCGGCGATACGGTGTTGCTGATGCCGGCGGCGCAGCCGGTGCGCGTGCGCAGCATTCACGCGCAGAATCGCGCGGCGGACACGGGCCGGGCAGGACAGCGCTGCGCGCTCAATCTCGCGGGAATCGACCGGGAGCGGATTGCGCGCGGCGACTGGATCGTCGATGCGCGGCTCGCGCAGACGTCGACGCGCCTCGACGTCGAGTTGCAGATGCTGCCGGATAGCGCCACGACGCTGCAGCACTGGAGCCCGGTGCACGTGCATCTGGGGACGCTGCATCGCGTCGCGCACGTGGCGTTGCTCGAAGGCGAGACGCTCGCGGCCGGGCAGGCCGCGCGCGTGCAACTGTCGTTCGAGGCGCCGCTTTGCGCGGTGCCGGGCGACCGCTTCATCGTGCGCAATGCGCAGGCGAGCCAGACGATCGGCGGCGGTCGCGTGCTCGACCCGTTCGGGCCGGCACGGCGACGGCGTACGCCGGAGCGGCGCGCGTGGCTCGACGCGCTGCGCGACTGGCTCGACGGCGCGCGCCTCGCGCCGCTGCTCGCAGAGGCACCGCGCGGTATCGGACGCAGCACGTTGATGCAGCTAACCGGATTGCCGCCCGACGCGTTGCCGCTGCCGCCGGATACGCTCGAAATCGCGCCGCAGGGGCGCGCGGAAGAGGCGATCGCGATGACGCGCGGGCATTGGGCGCGCATGACGGCCGGCATCGTCGACACGCTCGCGACGTTCCACGAGCGCTGGCCCGACGAGCAGGGGCCGGATGCGGCACGGCTGCGTCGCATGGCGGCGCCGCTGGTTCCGGACGCGATGTGGCGCGCGCTCGTCGACACGTTGGTGCGCGATGGCGTCGTGTCGAGGAGCGGGCCGTGGCTGCATCTGCCCGCGCATTCGGTGGCGCTCGATGCCGGCGAGGCGCCGCTCGCGGCGGTGTTGCAGGCGAAGTTGTCCGAAGGACGCTTCGATCCGCCGTGGGTGCGCGACCTCGCGCGCGCGACCGGCGAGCCCGAGGCGCGCGTGCGTGCGCTGCTGCGCAAGCTTGCGCGCCTCGGCGCCGTGTATCAGGTCGTGCGCGATCTGTTCTATGCGCGCGATGCGGTGCGCGAGCTGTCGGCGCTCGCGGCCGGCATCGCCGGGCAGAACGCCGGCGCGGTGAGCGCCGTGATGTTTCGGGATGCTTCGGGATTGGGCCGCAAGCGCGCCATCCAGATTCTGGAGTTCTTCGATCGCGTTGGCTATACTCGTTTCCAGCGCGATTTGCACCTGTTGCGTCCGGACAGCCGGTTGCGCGATCAGCTATGAGGCCGCCGTCCGGCGCGGCACGGCGCGTTCTCCCCATTCAGAGGAAGGCATTCGCATCGGGTGGTGCGGCTGGGCTTCAAACCCAGTAGATGTGGTCAGCCCACGTCTGGTCAGTTCGACTCTGGCTGCCTTCCGCCTTGACGATTGACCCGGGATTGAGCCGTCGGGTGCGGAAGCCGGCGGTGCGTCAGGTTGCCGACCACGTCGTGCAGGAATAGGCGCGCATCGGTTATCGCCCGCAGTCGCATTCAAGCGAACCCGGCCCGAGCGCCGGGTTCATGCCGCCATGGTTCGCCGCGCGGCCGCCGGAAAATCTCCCATCCGCTTTACCGCGTAACGCCCGATGCTTCGCGCGATCATGGTTCTGCGGAGCGCCGCGCGATCGATCCATTGTTGCACCGCACGGTGCCGCCTGCCTCGATCATTCCATTTACTCACGATTGCACGACGAACAATCGCTGTCCAGCGGCGCAGCCCGTTCGCATAATGGGTACGGTGAGGGAGACAGGCATCCCGCCGGGCCCGGAAGCGGGCGGCGGCATTGTGCAACAAGAAATAAGTGCGATCAAAGGGCGGCGATTCGTGGGGACGAGACTACAGGCAGCGCATATCGAAACGGATGTGCTCGTGTTGGGCGGCGGCATGACCGGCTATCGGGCGGCCGTTTCGGCACGCGCGAGCGGAGCGTCGGTTGTCATGGCGTATCGCGCGCGGGGCGCTTCGCCGTACGTCATCGGTTTCAACGTTCCGCTCGGCGACGCCGATCCTCGCGACAATGCGCAGATCTATTACGACGACGTGGTGAGGGGCGGTTATGAATTGAGCGACCGGAGGCTGGTGCGGGTACTCGCGAATCGGTCGATCGAGGCGTATGAGGAACTCGTCCGTCTTGGCGTGCCGTTCGCCTGCGCGGACGAAGGGTTGACCGTGTCGTCCCTGACTGGCGGTTCCAGCGTGCGGCGCAGGGCATTGCAGCGGCATCTGTCGGGCAATAGCTATCCGCGTTCGGTTTATATACCGGAAGGAACCGGGAACGGAATCATCGGCATCCTGAATAGCCACGCGCGTGAAATGGGTGTAGAAATCGTCCCGGGCCACAAGGTCGTCGATCTGCTGCGCGACGGCGACGAAGTCGTGGGCGCGCTTCTATACAAGCCTCACAGCCACGATCTGATCGCGGTTCGCGCGCGCTCGGTCGTGCTGGCCATGGGCGGTATCGGACGCCTGTATGCCGATAGTACCTACCCGGTGGACGTGAGCGGCGATGCGCTCGGCCTCGCGTTCGAAGCCGGGGCATGCCTGATCGATATGGAGTTCGTGCAGTTCGAGCCGGTTGTCACGGTCTGGCCGGCAGGCTGCCGGGGCATGGAAATGCCCACGGCGATGCTCGGCGACGGCGCCCACTTGCTGAACCGGCTCGGCGAGCGCTTTATGCTGGCGTATAACCCGCCCCATGCCGAGCGCCTGATCGAAAAAGCCAGGCTGGCCCTGTGCATTCAAAGGGAAATCGACGAGGGACGCGGTTTTCCTGCAGGGGGGGTCGAGTTCGACACCACGCTGCTGGCGGCCGAACAACTGGAAAGCTACGTGTCCCACTGCAAGCGCCTGCGCGCGGCCGGTCTCGATCCCGTGACGGCACGGCCGCTGGTCGCGCCGGCCGCGCACAGCCTGATGGGCGGGGTGGCCGTGGACGAGCAGTGCTGGTCCGGCGTTCCCGGTCTGTATGTCGCCGGGGAAGCGGCGGGCGGCGTGCATGGCGCGAGCCGGATCGCCGGCAACGGCGGCAGCGATACCCTGGTATTCGGCGGCGTTGCGGGCGAAGGCGCGGCGGCCGGCATGACGGCGATGCGCCCTCGCGATTGGGCCGAGATCGAGCAGCAGGCATTGGCGAGACTCGCCAGCCGGATCGAGCGGGCAGCGCCAGGCGCAGGCTCGCTGGACGATGTCCGCGAGGCGATCCGATGCGCGTTGTCGAGTGCCGCCGGCATCTGGCGCAACGGCGAGAGTCTTGCCGACGGCAAGCGCAAGCTGCAGGCATTGGCGGCGTCGCTCGCGCACGCGAGCGCGGACACGCTGCCGGACGCGATCGAATTGATCGGCGTTCAGCGCATGGCGCTCGTCGGGCAGATGATCGTCGAGGCGTCGCTGGTGCGTACGGAAAGCCGCGGTGCCCATCAGCGCACGGACTTTCCCGAGTCCGACGACAGAAACTGGCTACGTCACGTCAGTTTTCGGGCCGGTAACGATAGTGCACCGCTACAGGAGTACACGCCGGTCCAATAATCATTAAGGAATGCTTGTACAAAATAATCATACAGGAGACAGCATGATCACAATTGGGAAGAGACGATATGCCGGTATCGTGAGCCGGTTCGTGCTTGCGTTTCTCGTGGCGGCGAGCGCAACCGCGTTCGCCGCCGGAAGCTATCCGGACCGGCCTGTCAGGCTCGTCGTGCCTTATCCGCCGGGCGGCGGCAACGACGTCATCGCCCGCATGCTCGCGCCCGAGCTGGCGAAGACGGTCGGGACGCAGATCGTCATCGACAATCGGCCCGGCGCGGGCGGAACGATCGGCTCGAACTTCGTTGCGCGCGCCGAGCCGGACGGCTACACCCTCCTGATCATCAATACCCTGCCGCATACGGCGGCGGCAGGGCTGTACAAGGAACTGCCGTACGACCCGGTCAAGGACTTCGAGGCGATCGGGATGATCGGCACGGTGCCGTACATGCTGGCCGTCAACAGCTCGGTGCCGGCGAAGACGGTCGGCCAGTTCATTGCGCTTGCGCGGGCGAAACCCGGCGCGATTACCTACGAATCCGCCGGGATCGGCAGCGCGACCCACCTCGCGGGCGAGTTCTTCAAGTCGGCGACTGGGGTCAATCTTCTGCACGTGCCGTACAAGGGCGGCGGCCCGGGCCTGTCGGACCTGCTGTCCGGCCACGTGCAGGCCACTTTCGAAAACGTGGCGGTGCTGACGCCTTACGTGCAGCACGGAACCTTGCGCGGGCTCGTCATCACGAGCAGCAAGCGCTCGCCGCTGTTCCCGGATTTGCCGACGATGGCGGAATCCGGCTATCCCGGCTTCGAGGTGGCCGGCCACTTCGGTCTCGTCGCGCCGCGCGGCACGCCCGCTCCCGTGATCGCGCAGCTCAGCCAGGCGCTCGACAAGGCGCTGGCCGATCCGAAGCTGGTCAAGTTGCTGGCGACGCAGGGCGTCGAGGCGCAGCCGGACACGTCGGCAGCGTTCGCCGCACTGATTCAGGCCGAATCCGCCAAGTGGCTGAAAGTCATCAAGGACGCCCAGATCAAGGCCCAGTAGAGGCCTGAATCGGGCAGATCTCGATTCGCGACCGGTTCGATACGAGGCTGGAAGGAGACAGAAGCAATGGCACCCGTCAAGCAGCACAGCGGATTTCGCCGCTTTCACCGCGACTATTACGGTGGGGCGTTGATCATGTTCCTCGGGCTGGCCGCCGTGCACGTCGGCATCGGCTACGACACGGGCACGCTGCAGAACATGGGGCCCGGCTTCTTTCCCGTCGCGGTCGGCGTGTTCATGGTCGTCCTCGGTGTGCTGATTGCGCTGAATGCGCGCGGCGAGGACGAAGGCGCCGATCCGGACGAGCGCCACCGTCCGCCCGAGTGGCGCGGCTGGACCTGTATCGGGTTGAGCATCGTCGCGTTCGTGTTGATCGGTAAATATGGCGGGCTCCTGCCGGCCACCTTTGCCATCGTTTTCATCGCGGCGCTCGGCGATCGCGACAATTCCGTCACGCAGGCGGGGCTGCTGGCCGCGGCGATGTGCGTCGTCAGCGCCGCCGTGTTCTGGTGGGCCCTGCAGTTGCAGCTCCCTTTGTTCGCGTGGGGAGGGTGAGCCATGCTGATCCAGACTATCGGCGATCTTTCGCACGGTTTCGGCGTCGCGCTGGAGCCGCACAATCTGATGTGGTCGTTCTTCGGCGTGCTGGTCGGCAACCTGATCGGCGTGCTGCCGGGGATGGGGGCGCTGTCGGCCATTTCCATGCTGCTGCCGCTCACGTACACGATGCACCCCGTTCCGGCGATCCTGATGCTGGCGGGCATTTTCTACGGGTCCCAATACGGCGGGGCCATCGGGGCGATCCTGCTCAATCTGCCGTGCCACCCGCCGCACGCCGTCACCTGCCTCGACGGCTATCCGATGACGGTACAGGGCAAGGGCGGAAGCGCGCTTGGCATCACGATGATGGCCTCGTTTTTCGCCGCCTCGTGCGGCATCGTCGTGATGATCTTCGCCTCGCCGCTGCTCGTCCGGATGGCGTTCAAATTCGGCGCGCCCGAGCTTTTCTCGATCATGCTGCTGGGCCTCGTCGCGGGCGGAACGATGTCGCGCGGCCCGGCGCTCAAGGGGCTCGCGATGACCGGTCTGGGCCTGCTGATCGGGATGGTCGGCACCGACGTCAACAGCGGGGTCATGCGGTTCACGTTCGGTTTTCCCGAACTGTCCGACAACGTCGAGCTGGTCGCGCTGGCCCTCGGCCTTTTCGGCGTGGCCGATTTTCTCAGCAACGTGAATCGCATGCACGTGGTCGGCACCGGCGTGAAGCTGAGATTCCGCGACATGCGCCCGAGTCGCGCGGAGATGAAACAGTCGTTCCTGCCGATGCTGCGCGGCACCGCGGTCGGCACGCTGTTCGGGGCGATGCCCGGCACCGGGCCGACGATCACGACCTTCATCGCCTATGCCCTCGAAAAGAAGCTGTCGAGGCATCCCGAGCGCTTCGGCGCCGGTGCGCCCGAAGGGGTCGCGGCGCCGGAGGCGGCATCGCATTCGAAGACTCAGGTCGATTTCATTCCGACGATGAGCCTGGGCATTCCGGGCGATGCGGTCATGGCGCTGATTCTCGGGGCGTTGCTGATTCAGGGCATTCAGCCGGGGCCGCAACTGATCAGCGAGCATGCGGACATTTTCTGGGGGCTGATAGCGAGCTTCTGGATCGGCAACGTGCTGCTGGTGTTGCTCAACGTCCCGATGATCGGCGTCTGGGTGAGACTGCTGCGCGTGCCTTACCGGTATCTGTACCCGTCCGCGCTGTTCTTCATCGCGGTGGGGGTTTTCAGCACCAATAACGCGCTGTTCGAGGTCGGAGAGACGCTGGTGTTCGGCGTGCTCGGCGCGGTGCTGATCGCGTTGCGGTTCTCGGTGGCGCCGATCCTGCTCGGCTACGTGCTGGGCCCGATGATCGAAGAAAACTTCCGCCGTGCGCTGCTGGTTTCGCATGGGGATCTGACGGTGCTGGTGCGCAGCCCGATCAGCGCCGTGTTCCTCGCGGCAAGCGGCCTGCTGATACTCGTTCAGATTTTCTTCGGCGTGCGTCGCCATTATCGGCGCCGCCGCGCGACGCTGATTGCCGTCGATCAGCGCAGTTGAAACGCATGCAACGCAGGCGGCGGGGCGAGCGTTGCGCACGGGGCTGTCGTGTCCGCGTCACCACCGTGTACCGCCTGTTCCGGTCCAATCGACGATAGGAGTTTCCCTTGAAAACCAGTGTAGTTACTCGTGAAGATCTGTGCCGCTCGGTCATTGCCGTCCCGCCGCTTGCCCGCAACGGCGATTTGACCGTCAATCATGCCCAGAACCGGGCGTTGATCCGCCATATGGAGGCGGGCGGAGTCGGCACGCTGCTGTATGGCGGGAACGCCAATTTTTATCACGTCGGCGTCGACGAATACGCGGGACTGCTGGATTTTCTCGGCGAAGCGGTGCGTGACGACACGTGGGTCATTCCGTCGATCGGACCCGACTACGGACGCGCGCAGGACCAGCTCCGGATTCTCCGAAGCCGGGCGTTTCCGACTGCGATGCTGCTGCCCATCGGTTTTCCGTACACCGATGCCGGCGTGGCGGACGGCGTGCGGCGCCTGACGGACGCGTTCGGCAAGCCGCTCGTCCTCTACGTCAAGAAAGACGGCTATATCGAGGCGCAGACGCTGCAGCGGCTGGCCGAAGAAGGGCGAGTCGCGGCGGTGAAGTATGCGGTGGTCCGCGAGACGCCCGAGGTCGATCCGTATTTGCGGTCGCTGATTTCGGCGGTCGGTGCGGACCGGATCGTCAGCGGCATCGGGGAGCGGCCGGCGATCTCGCATCTGCGCGATTTCGGGCTGGCCGGATTCACCTCGGGGAGCGTCTGCATTGCGCCGCGCGGCTCCACGCGATTACTGGCGCTGCTCAAGGCGCGTCGCTACGACGACGCCGAAACGCTGCGCAGCCGCTATCTGCCGATGGAGGATGCACGGGACAGCATCAACCCGATCCGGGTGCTGCACGACGCGGTCAGTCTTGCCGGGATTGCCGACATGGGGCCGATTTTGCCGATGCTGACCAATCTTTCCGAAGACGATCGGCGCGCGGTAGAGCCGGTGGCGCGACGCCTGCTCGAGCAGGACAACGCGCTCGAACGCTGAAATCCGCGCCCGGCCGATCTTGTCATCGGCCGGGCATATCAGAGGAAGACCGCCATCATGCAAGCTTCGCCCACGTCGAACAAGCCGCTCAGCGGTATTCGCATCGTCGACTTCACCCGCTTTTTCGCGGGTCCGTATTGTGCCCAACTGCTCGGCGATCTCGGCGCCGACGTCGTGAAGATCGAGTCGCCCGTCACCGGCGATCCGCTGCGTCAGCAGGGGCCGCCGTTCCATCACGGCAACGGCATCACCTACTACGCGACCAATCGCAACAAGCGTTCGGTCACTGTCGATCTGCAATCGGCGGGCGGGCAGGAATTGGCCCGCGCGTTGTGCATGAAGGCCGACGTCGTGCTCGAGAATTTTCGCCCCCGGGTCATGAAGCGTTTCAAGCTCGATTACGAGAGCCTGTCCCGCGAGCGTTCCTCGCTGATCTATGCGTCGATTTCCGGCTTCGGGCCGGACGGTCCCGATGCGGATCAGGGCGCGTTCGATCTGACGATCCAGGCGCTCGGCGGCTACATGAGCATTACCGGGGATCGCGATGGCGCGCCGATCAAGCTCGGGACGTCGGCGTTCGACATGCTGGCGGGCATGAACTGCCAGTCCGCCATCCTGGCCGCCTTGCTCCAGCGCGCGGTTACGGGCCACGGGCAGAAGATCGAAACCAGCCTGCTCGAAAGCGAAGTGGCGTTTCTCGCGAATGCCGCGCTGGAGTTCCTGATTACCGGCAACGAGCCGCAGAAGTGGGGCTCCGAGCATGCGCAGCAGGTGCCGTACAAGGCGTTCAGGACCGCCGACGGCTGGGCGGTCATCGCGGCGGGATTCCAGAACCTGTACGAAGCGTTCGTGAACATCCTCGGCCGCCCGGATCTGGCGTCGGACCCGAGGTTCAGCACGATGAGCGGGCGGGTGACGAACCGGGAGCCGCTCTACGCGATTCTGGATGCCGAGGTGCTCAGGTTCGCCACGGCGGAAATCATCGCGGCCCTCGAGGAGGCCCGGGTTCCATGCGCGCCGGTGAACAACATGGAACAGGTGTTCGCGCACCGCCAGGTCCAGCATCGACAGCTTCGCCGGGAACTGCGGCATCCGGCCTACGGCGCCGTGCCGACGCTCGGGCCGGCCGCGCGCTATTCGGCATTCGAGGTGACCGACGGCTGGACGGCGCCGCCGCTGGTCGGCGAGCATACCGACGGCGTCCTGAAGGACTGGCTGGGCTACGGGGACGAGCGGATCGGGCGCCTGCGCGAGGAAAAAATCATCTAGTCAACGCGGCGACGCGAGCGAGGAAAGCAGATGGAGCTTGAATATTTTCAGTTACCCAGCGGCAAGATCGAGGACGTCGTCGTCGGGACCAGCGTGGTGTTCACCAAGACCGTATCGGAGTCCGACGTCTACCTGTACGCGGGCATCACCGGCGACTTTTCGCCGAACCACATCGACGAGGAATATATGAAGGCCGGCCAATACGGCGGGCGCATCGCGCACGGCACGCTGCTGCTCGGTTTCATGTCCACGGCGTCGGCGCGGATGCGGATCGGCAGGACGGTTTCGCTCGGCTACGACAGGGTGCGTTTCGTCGGACCGGTGCGTTTCGGCGACACGATCAGGACGTCCTACACCATCGCCTCGACGGACCTCGCCAGGCGTCGCGTCATGGCCGACGTCAGATGCGTGAACCAGCATGGCGACCTCGCGGCCGTCGCAACGAACATCCGCGCCTATGTGGACTGATGCCTCCCGGATGGGCGCGAGCCGCCGCCCGGCGCCGCTGCCGGACAACGTTCGTTCATACCCATGATGAAGCCGCTTTCGGGCATCAAGGTGATCGACTTCACCCGGGTGCTGGCCGGGCCGTATTGCACGATGCTGCTGGGCGACCTCGGCGCGGACGTGGTCAAGATCGAGTCCGCGTCGGGCGGCGATCCGCTTCGCCATCAGGGGCCGCCGTTTCTGCATGGCAACGGCATGACGTATCTTGCCGCCAACCGGAACAAGAGATCGCTGACGCTGAATCTGAAATCGGAACGCGGCGCAGCGCTTGCGCGCCGGCTATGCGCGCGCGCCGACGTGCTGGTCGAGAATTTCCGCCCGGACGTCATGGCGCGTCTGGGTCTCGGCTACGGGCAACTGGAGCCGGAGAATCCGGGCCTGATTTACGCGTCGATATCGGGCTTCGGCGCGGACGGTCCCGACAGCCTGAGCGGCGCATTCGACCTGACCATCCAGGCGCTCGGCGGATACATGAGCATTACCGGAGATCCGGAGGGGCGGCCGATCAAACTCGGCACGTCGGCATTCGATCTGGCCGCGGGGATGAATTGTCAGGCGGCCATTCTGGCGGCGCTGTTGCAGAGACGGGTATCGGGGCGCGGCCAGAAAGTGGAGACGAGCTTGCTGGAGTCCCAGGTCGTGTGTCTGGCCGACGTGGCGTTGCAGTATCTGACGACGTCGGTATTGCCCGGCAGGCACGGTGCCGCTCACGCACGCGAGGCCCCGCACAAGGTGTTCCGGACGGCCGACGGCTGGCTGCTGATCTCGGCCGCGGAGCAGACGTCTTTCGCGGCACTGGTCGCCGTGCTCGAGCGGCCGGGGATGGGCCGCGATCCGCGCTTCGCCGATCCGGCGTTACGCGCGCGGCATCGCGTCGAACTCTACCGGATTCTCGACGAAGCGGTGCGCCGCCGGGAGACGGACGAACTCGTCGACCGGCTTGCGCGCGCAGGGGTCAATCATGCGCGCGTGAACAGCATTGCGGACGCGCTGTCCTGCTGCCGCGATAACCTCGATCGCGAAATGGTTCGTCATGTGCCGGGCCCGGAAGGGCGCCGGCTTCCGCAGATGGCCTCCGCCGTCCGTTATTCGGGCTTCGACGTGGAGCAGGACTGGACCGCGCCGCCGCTCGAGCCGGGCGAGCATCGTGCCGCCGTTTTGCGGGACTGGCTGCAAATGGACGAGTCGGACATCGCGGATCTCGCGGGCGATGGGATCATCGAGCCTGCCTGAGCCGGGTCGGCCCGATCGGGTCCGGGCGGCTCACGCTGGCGGGCGGCGGATACCGTTGCGTGTCGCCCACGTATTTGCACGGAGGCGGCACGGACCGCTACTCGCCGGTAAACACGGGCTTGCGTTTCTCGAAGTGGGCACGCATGCCTTCCGCGTAGTCTCGCGTGAGATCCAGCGGGCGGCGCAGCGCCTGATCGAATTCCAGCGCATCGTGTTGCGACATCGACATGCCGGTATTGATCGAGCGTTTCAGCGCCGCCAGGGCGAGCGGGCTGGTGACCTCCATTTCGCCGGCCCATGCCAGCGCCTGCTCGAGCAACGCATCCCGGGGGACGACGCGTTGCACGAGGCCGAGTTGTTCCGCTTGTACAGCGTCCAGCGTCCGGGCGGTGAACAGGATGTCCCGGGCCCGGGCCGCGCCCACGAGCCGGCTCAACGTGACGGGACCGCCGCTGCCGGGATAGGCGCCCAGCGTCATTTCGGGGAATCCGAAACGGGCGTCGTCCGCGGCGATGCGCAAATCGCAGGCCAGGGCCAATTCGCTGCCGCCGCCGAGGCACCAGCCGCCGACGGCGGCGATGACCGGTTTCGGCGAGGCCGAGATGGCCTCGCCGAGCGTGAGAAGCGAGCGGCTCTGTATCGCCTTGCCTTCCGGGGACAAAGTCGCGCGCTCCTTCAGGTCGATGCCCGCGGAGAACGCCTTGTCGCCTGCGCCGGTGATGATGACGGCTCGTACGTCGCGCTGCCCGCCCGCGGCCGTCACGCCTTCGTGCAGCGCGTGCACCAGCGCAATCGACAGCGCATTGCGCGCTTCCGGGCGATTCATCGTCAGAATCAGCGCGCTGCCGCGGCGGGTCGTTTTCAGAATCTCCATGGTGGCTCCTCCAGTGAGTTGAGATGCGGGATCGACGAACGGATTCGAACCATCGGATCGTCATGCCCCGTACGTTGAAGAACGCTATTTTTAGAGGATCATTATCGCATCGACTTGTCATAGGGAATACTGAATATTTTTAAAAATACGGAGCGTCTGTCGCAATGCGATGGCGTCGAGTCTGCGTGCGCTGCCCGTTTTTCCGGCGTGGAAATCGGCGGTGCCGGCACGTCTTTGCGTCCGGTTACAATCTGCATTCCGACAGCGGCTCGTCCAACGCATCGGGCGGCCCAATCCGTTTGCGGAGCGGCGGTCCTGTTTTACCCTAGGTCGTTTTTTCTGTCGACGGTCTCTTGCGCGCGGCCGGCAGGCCTGCCCGGTCCGGCCTTGCCGGACATGCGGGGCACCCTGCCCATGTGCCGGGTTTCCGTCACGGACCATTCATCGACGGACTGGAATGAGCTGGCAACTTCCTTCTCTTTCGGCATTGCGTGTCTTCGAGGCGGCGACTCGCCATTTGAGCTTCACGCGGGCAGCCACGGAATTGAATCTGACGCAAAGCGCGGTCAGCCGGCAGATTCGGCAGATGGAGAACTATCTCGGCGTGCTGTTGTTCCAGCGGGTCAATAAAACGTTGATCCTGACCGAGGCGGGCCGCAGCTACGTGGCCGACATTCGCGCGTGCCTCGACCAGATGAGTGCGGCGACGGTCAATCTGCTGGCGAACAAGGGCCGGGGCGGGCTGTTGAATCTCGCGTCCCCTCCGGCTTTCTGCTCGAAATGGCTGATTCCCCGTCTCGACCGGTTCTCGAGCCAGCATCCGGGAATCATGCTGAACATTTCCACGCGCGCGAAGCCGTTCGATTTCAACGCCGAACGGTTCGACATGGCGATCCACTACGGCCGCAACGACTGGCCGGACGTGATTGCCGACCGGCTGCTGGGCGAGGAGCTGGTCGTCGTGTGCTCTCGCGAGTACGCGAAAAAGAATCCGCCGCTCACTGTCGGCCCGGATTTGCAGCATCACGTGCTGCTGCAGCAGACGACGCGCTATAACCGCTGGTCCGACTGGTTGCGCTTTCACGGCGTGCCGGGCGTCAATGCGTGGGCGGGCCCGCGCTTCGAGCACGTCTACATGGTCATGCAGGCGGCCGTCGCGGGGCTCGGGCTGGCGTTGCTGCCGAGGGTGCTGGTCGTCGACGAGGTTGCGCTGGGCCGCTTGGTCAATCCGTTCGGCGACACGTTCGTCGTCGAGGATGCCTATTTTCTGGTCTATCCGGCCGCGAAGAAAAGCGATCCGAAGCTCGAGATTTTCCGCGAGTGGGTGCTGAACGAAGCGGCGGAGTGAACGGCGCGCCGATCGGCCGCTTCCGACGGCGATCGGTTGGTCCGTGCCGCGACGTGCGATCCGTCGCGGTCCATGAGGATCGGGTCGCCCGACCGTCTCCGGTGCTGCTGCGCTCCAACTCGCGCCTGCTGCTTCTATACCGAAGCATCGTATCGGCCAATAATTCCGTCAGTGCAATCGTTCCCGTCATACCTGTTTGGCGCGCACGAACGCACTGGGATTACTGCGCGAGTGCCCGGGTCATCACCCCTTAAAAACCCGCAGAGCCTGCGGTACCTTTGCCGGTCGCGCGGCAGGCACTGAGCCCCGGCACGCCCGTGCCGGGGCTTCTTTTACGGAGCGCCCGAAAATAGCCGCCGCTTTCCGCCGGGCTCCGACGGCTATCGGATCGGGCTAACGATGCCGGAACGGGGCATCGCGCGTCACGTCCCCCTGGTAGAAGGAGGGGAAACGCGCAAGCTGGCGTTGCGCGTCGGCGGGATCGACGTCGTCCTTGAGCACCGCGCTGGAAAAGCCCGTTCGCTCCATCTGGAGCAACTGGTCGGCAAGCACGTCGCCCGTCGCGCGCAGGTCTCCGGAGAAGCCGAGCCGGCGTCGCACCAGATAAGCCTGGCTGTAGGCCCGGCCGTCCGTGAAAGCAGGAAAGTGAAGTTCGACGCGCCGGGCGCGCGCGATCGCGTCGCGCTGCGTGAGCGGATCGACGTCGTTCGCGAGCGACACGACGCCGTCGTGCGTGTCCGCCGCGTGTTCGGCGACGGTGAGCAGGCGGATGCGCTGTCCGTCGTTCATGCGACGTTCTCCGCCGACGAGCGGATGCGGTCCGCGGCGGCCCTGAACGGGTCCGGCCCGGTGCGCCGCACCGTCTCGATGAACGTTTCGCGGCGCGCGCCCACCGCCTGGCGTAGCTGCAGATAGGTTTCCAGTACGGCTTCGATCGCATCGGGGACTTCGTGCGCGGAGAACGACGGGCCGATCACCTTGCCCGGCTGGGCGGGGCCGCTCGCGGCCGAGCCGTCGGAGCCGCCGAGCGTCACCTGGTACCACTCGGCGCCGTCCTTGTCGACGCCCAGAATGCCGATGTGGCCGCTGTGATGATGGCCGCACGAATTGATGCAGCCGCTGATGTGCAGATCGATCTCGCCGATGTCCTCCAGTTCGTCCAGGTCCTGGTAGCGCCCGGAGATCGCCTCGGCGATCGGGAGCGAGCGCGCGTTCGCGAGCGCGCAGAAGTCGCCGCCCGGGCACGCGATCATGTCGGTCAGCAGATGCACGTTCGCGCTGGCAAGCCCCGCGTCGCGGGCCGCTTCCCACAGCGGGAGCAGATCGTCCGCACGAACCCACGGCAGCACGACGTTCTGCGTGTGCGTGATGCGCGCCTCGCCGGCGGAGAAGCGCTCGACCAGATCGGCCAGCAGGTCGAGCTGATCGGCGGACGCGTCGCCCGGCGCCTGTAGCGGACGCTTGAACGACAACGTGACGATCCGCAGCGACGGGTCCTTGTGAGCGGCGACGTTGCGCTCGAGCCAGCGTGCGAGTGGCGGCGTCTGGGCCGACGCTTCGCGCAGGCGTTGCGCAGCCTGCGGGTCGATGCCGGCACGGCGAGTTGGAGCGGCGAGTTGAGACGGCGTAACGAAGAACGCGCCGACGCGCTTGAGCTCGGCCTCCGGAATCGTATGCGGGCCGCCGTCTTGCTCGACGATCTGGCGGAACTCCTCCTCGACTTCGTCGAGGTACTTCTGGCCTTCCGCCTTCACGAGAATCTTGAGGCGCGCCTTGTACTTGTTGTCGCGGCGGCCGTACTGGTTGTACACGCGCACCACCGCCTCGATGTAATTCATGATGTGCCGCCACGGCAGGAACTCGCGCAATACGGTGCCGACGACCGGCGTACGACCCATGCCGCCGCCGGCCGTCACGCGGAAGCCGAGCTCGCCGTGCCCGTCGTAGCGGAGCCGCAGGCCGACGTCGTGCCAGTCGGTGGCGGCGCGGTCCTCGCGTGCGCCCGTGATCGCGATCTTGAACTTGCGCGGCAGGAACGCGAACTCGGGATGCAGCGTCGTCCACTGGCGCATGATTTCGGCGAACGGGCGCGGGTCCGCGATTTCGTCGGGCGCGACGCCGGCGCGCTCGTCGCACGAGATATTGCGGATGCAGTTGCCGCTCGTCTGGATGCCGTGCATGTCGACTGTCGCGAGCAGGTCCATTACGTCGGCCGCTTTCGAGAGCGGAATCCAGTTGAACTGGACGTTGGTGCGCGTCGTGAAATGCGCGTGATGCGTGGCTAGCCGCACGGTGCCGAGCCGGCGCTGCGCATCGAGCGCGCGGCGATAGACCTCGGCCTCGGGTTCGTCGTACTCGCGCGCGATGCGGGCCAGGACGCGAAGTTGCACGCCCGACAGCTCTCCGTAGGGCACGGCGACACGCAGCATCGGCGCATGCCGCTGCACGTACCAGCCGTTTTGCAGGCGCAGCGGGCGGAACGCGTCCTCGCTCAGGCGGCCATGCTGCCAGCGCGCGATCTGGTCGCGAAACTGGGCGGCACGGTTGCGCAGGAAGGCCTTGTCGAACTCGTTATATCGATACATCGTCGGGCGGAAAATCGTTCACGTTGTGGTCGTCGGCGCAAGGCGCCCCGATCGACGGCCGGGCGAGGGCGCGGAATCGGCGTCGTTGCGCGCGGACGCCTCGAGTCCGGAGGAGCGAACCCGCTTTGGTCGAACCTGGCGAACCACGCTTCGCGGACTCGGGATTGCCGGCGGCGGGGCCGCGCGCCTTGCGGCGCGGACTTTGCACGGTAAGCCGGCGCGCCGTATCCGGGAAGGAGCAGATGGCGAAAATTTCATGGAAGCAGTGGCGGGTCGGCACGGTCGGTACCGCGCGAGCCGGCATCCGTGGGACCGGCCGCGCGGCGCGCGTCGAATATCCGGAGCCGGACAGGCCGCTCAACGATGCCCGCCGATGTCCGTCCGGCAGCCCGCCCGGTCAAGCCGCCGGACGCACGGTGGTGTCCGCCACGAGTTTTCCCAGCACGCGGATCGCGTCGTCGATCTGCGGGGACCACGGGTGGCCGTAATTGAGGCGGATACCGTTGCGAAACCCGCGGCTTGCCGAGAAGATCGGGCCCGGCGCGAGGCTGATTCCCCGCGCGATGGCGAGCCGGTGCAACGCCATCGCGTCGATGTCTTCCGGAAATTCCAGCCAGACGAAATAGCCGCCGGCGGGCGGCGCGTACACGACGTCGCGCGGCAGCCAGCGCCGGATCGCGGCGTCCATGGCGTCGAGCTGGCGATGCAGCGCGCCGCGCAGCTTGCGCAGATGCCGGTCGTAACCGCCGTGCTGCAGGTAGTCCGCTATGCCGGCCTGCGCCGGAATGCTGGCGGAGAGCGTCGTCATCAGCTTGAGACGCTGAACCCGCGCGGTAAAGCGTCCGGCCGACACCCAGCCTATCCGGTAACCCGGCGCCAGCGTCTTCGAGAACGAGCCGCAATGCATCACGAGGCCCTCGCGGTCGAAGGCGAACGCGGGCAGGGGATAGTCGGGCTGGAAATGCAGTTCGCCGTACACGTCGTCTTCGATGAGCGGCACCTGGTGCTTCGCGAGCAATTCGACGAGCGCCTTTTTCCGGGCGAGCGACAGCGTGGCCCCCGTCGGATTCTGGAAGTTCGTCATGAACCAGCATGCCCGAACCGGATGCGTGTCGAGCGCGTTCGACAGCGCCTCGAGATCGAGGCCCGTCACCGGATCGACCGGGATTTCTATCGCGCGCAGGTCGAGCCTTTCGATGGCCTCGAGCGCCGCATAGAACCCGGGCGCTTCGACCGCCACGACGTCGCCCGGCCGCGTGACGGCCATCAGGCACAGATTGAGCGCCTCGAGCGCGCCGTTGGTGACGACGATTTCCCCGATCGGCTGTCCGATGCCCATCCCCATGTAACGCAGGGCGATCTGCTGTCGCAGGTGCTCGTTACCGGGCGGCAGGTCGACGACCGTGCTCCACGGGTCGATGAGCCTGACCGAATGCGACAGCGATTTCCCGAGGCGTTCCAGCGGGAACAGATGGGGCGAGGGGAAAGCGGAGCCGAGCGGGACAATGCCCGGATGCTTCGCCGCGTCGAGCACCGAAAAGACGAGATCGCTGATGTCCACCTTGCCGGACAGCCCGGCCGATTCGCGCGGCTTCGCGGCTTGCCCGTCGACGCGCGCGCCGGGAGCCACGTAGTACCCCGAACGTTCCTGCGCGCGCACGAGGCCCCATTCCTCGAGCAGGTAGTACGCGCGCGACGCGGTGGCCTGGCTCACGTCGTGCTGGGCCATGACGTGGCGCAGCGAGGGCATGCGCGCGCCGACGGGAATGCTGCCGGAGCGGATCTCGTCGGCCATCGTCTGGGCCAGGGTGCGATATCGGGTCATGGGTTCCGGTCGGCGGCATCGTTTTTGCCGCGGCGAAAGTTGGGCCGACTGCCCGGCGGTAAAGGCAGCCGATTCGAATCGTCCCGCTTCAAACGACGATGTCCTGATGATCGGCCGGCTTGCGCGTGAGCATGTTGGCGAGCCGCCGCAGCGCATCCGCCAGTTCCGTTTGCGATGAGCCGCCGCCGAGCGAGATCCGGATGGCATTGGGCGGGGCCGATCCCGCGGGGCCGGCATGGAACGCCCGCGAGGGGGCAACGACGAGTCCTTCCCGTAGCGCCGCGTTGGCGAGGTCCTGGGAGGCCCAGTGCGCCGGCAGCACGTGCCAGAGATGAATGCCCTGACCGGCGGCGGCAGCGTCGGCGGCGGCAGGGCCGGCCGGCAGGATTTCCGCGGCAAGCTGCTGACGGGCACGCGATTCGGCCTTGATCCCGGCCAGCAACTGCGCGGCCGTTCCGTCGTGTATCCATTGCGTCACGAGTGCGCTCATCAGCGGCGCCGACATCAACGCGACCGCGCGCAGCGCGGTCAGAAACCGGTCGCGCACGGCCGCTTCGGGAAGCGCGAGAAACGCCGTCCGCAGTCCCGGCGAGAGGCACTTGGACAGGGTCGACAGATAGTAGACCTGCCCCGGCATCAAGCGCGCGAGCGGCGGCGGCGCGTCGTCGGCGAGCAGCCAGTACGGATCGTCCTCGATGATTTTCGCGTCGCATTCCGCGGCCGTTTTGACGAGGTCCCGGCGGCGCGCTTCCGGCATCGTCGCGGCGGTCGGGTTCTGGAGCGTCGGGTTCAGATAGATCAGGCGTGCGCCGTGGGTCCGGCAGGCCGCCCGCAACGCGTCGGGACGCATGCCGGCGTCGTCGACGCCGACCGCCTCGATCCGCCGCCCAAGCTGCGAGGCGACGAGCGCCAGCCCCGGGTAGACGAGCGGCTCGGTCAGGACGACGTCCCCGGGGGCGGTTTCGCCCAGCAGGATCGCGGCGAGGGCGGCCTGCGCGCCGGGACACACGACGAGGCGTTCGCGATCGACCTGTTCGAGCGCTAGTTTCAGCCACTGGATGGCCGCCGCGCGGTCGGGGCCGCTGCCGCCGCCGACCTGATAGGTCATCAGCAGGTCGATGTTGCTTCTCGTCAGCACCTGCGCGATGCCGTCCCTGAGCAGCGCCTCGAAGTCCACGTGCGCCGGCGGCGGCGGGATGTTCATGCTCAGGTCCATTCGCGCGGCGAGCTGGACCCTAGGGCGCGAGACGAACGTGCCGAGCGGGCCCCGGGCGTCGATCAACTGGCGGCGGCGGGCTTCGTTGAGTCCGCGCGTCACGGTCGTCAGGTCGATCTGCAGCAGTTCCGCGAGCTTGCGCTGCGCCGGAAGACGCTGCCCGGGCCGCAGTACGCCCGTGGCGACGGCCCGCTCGAGCATGTCCGCGATCTGGACGTAGCGGGGACCGGTGCCGGACCGGAGTTCCGTGAGCCAGGTGGGTTTTATGTATGGGTCTTGCATGTGTTTTGGCGTCAAAATGCCGCGCAGTTATCTCGGAATGTATGGGTAATGTTTTAAATTACTATGCCGGTCGCAGCGTATTAATCCATACGTGATTCGCATCGCCACGGCCTGTCTGTTGCATGGTAACTCAGGACATCCTGGTCTGAAACGAATGGCTTGCAGACGTTCATGTCGACCGTGGCGGGTTCATGTATGGATCATGTCGATAGATCAACAAGGTACATGACATGCGGAATCCGATTTTCCGAAGAAGACATTTTCCTGCCGCAACGGGGCGACCGCCCGACGGCGGACGGGCGGGGCGGGGCATCCCGGCCGTGCTCCGGGTGGCGGCGCTCGGGGCATCCGGCCTCCTTGGCGGATGCAACTGGGTGCTGTTCGATCCGAAGGGCGATATCGGCGTACAGGAAAAGAACCTGATCCTCCTCGCCCTGGGGTTGATGCTCCTCGTCGTCATCCCCGTCATTCTGCTCACCCTGTATTTCGCCTGGCGCTATCGCAGCGCCAATACGCGCGCGACCTATGCGCCGACGTGGGCCCATTCCACGGCCATCGAGGTGGTCGTCTGGACCATTCCCTGCCTGATCGTGATCGCGCTCGCCGTGCTGATCTGGCGCTCGACCCATTCGCTCGACCCGTACCGGCCGATCGACTCGCAGGAGCGGCCGGTTCGCGTGGAAGTCGTCGCGCTGAACTGGAAGTGGCTCTTCATCTACCCGGACTACAGCGTCGCGTCGGTGAACCAGTTGGCCATTCCCGTCGATACGCCGATCGACTTCAGGATCACGGCCGAGTCGCTGATGAATTCGTTCTTCATCCCGCAACTGGGCAGCCAGGTCTACGCGATGTCGGGCATGCAGACGCAACTGCATTTGATCGCCGACCAGCCGGGCGTGTATCTGGGCCGTTCTTCGGCGTTCAGCGGGCCGGGCTTCTCGGACATGCATTTCGACACGCTCGCGACGAGCCGCGGCGCATTCGACGCCTGGATCGCGAAGGCGAAGCGCTCGCCGCTGACGCTTGGCGAGGCGGCGTATCAGGCGCTGCGGCAACCTGGCATCAAGGCGCCCGTGACGGTCTATTCGTCGGTCGCCCCGGGCCTGTTCGACCGCGTCGTCGACCAGTACATGCGCAACGGCGCAGGCAATCCGATGTGCGGGACGAATGCGCCCGCGGTTTCTCAAGAACGGGCCGGCGCGCAGCCTCGCGCGGCCCTGGCTGCGGAGTAGTCATCATGTTCGGAAAACTTACGCTCGACGCCGTTCCCTGGGACCAGCCCATCATCATGGGAACGGGCGTCGTCGTCGCGGTGCTCGGCATCGCGATACTCGCCGCCATCACCTGGGCCGGAAAGTGGGGCTATCTGTGGCGCGAATGGTTCACGTCGGTCGATCACAAGCGCATCGGCGTGATGTACATCGTGTTCGCGCTGGTCATGCTGCTGCGCGGCTTCGCCGACGCGATCATGATGCGCACGCAGCAGGCGATGGCGTCGAACGACGCCGCGGGCTACCTGCCGCCGCATCACTACGACCAGATTTTCACCGCGCACGGCGTCATCATGATCTTCTTCGTGGCGACGCCGCTGATCCTCGGCCTCATGAACGTCGTCGTGCCGCTGCAGCTCGGCGCGCGCGACGTGGCCTTCCCGTTCGTGAACTCGCTGAGCTTCTGGCTCTCGGTGGTCGGCGGCGTACTGGTCATGATCTCGATGTGGGTCGGCGACTTCGCGGCCGTGGGCTGGGTCGCGTATCCGCCGCTCTCCGAGCTCGGCTACAGCCCGACGGTCGGCGTGGACTACTACATCTGGGCGTTGCAGGCGTCGGGCCTCGGCACGCTGCTCACCGGCGTGAACTTCATCGTCACGATCCTGCGCCTGCGCGCGCCGACCATGAAGCTGATGCAGATGCCGGTGTTCTGCTGGACCTCGCTCATCACGAACATCCTGATCGTCGCCGTGTTTCCGGTATTGACCGCCACGCTCGCGCTGCTGACGATGGACCGCTACCTCGGCATGCATTTCTTCACGAACGAGGCCGGCGGCAACGGGATGATGTACATCAACCTGATCTGGGTGTGGGGCCACCCCGAGGTGTACATCCTGATCCTGCCGGCGTTCGGCGCGTTCTCGGAGATCATCCCGACGTTCTCGGGCAAGCCGCTGTTCGGCTACAAGTCGATGGTCTATGCGACGGCGTCGATCGGCATCCTGTCGTTCTTCGTCTGGCTGCACCACTTCTTCACGATGGGTTCGGGCGCGAACGTCAACGCGTTCTTCGGGATCATGACCACGATCATTTCGATCCCGACGGGCGTGAAGCTGTTCAACTGGCTCTTCACGATGTATCGCGGCCGCATCCGCTTCCATTCGGCGACGCTGTGGACCATCGGCTTCATGGTGACGTTCGCGGTCGGCGGCATGACGGGCGTGCTGCTCGCCGTGCCGGGCGCCGACTTCGTGCTGCACAACTCGCTGTTCCTCGTCGCGCACTTCCACAACGTGATCATCGGCGGCGTCGTGTTCGGCATGCTGGCCGGCATCAGCTTCTGGTTCCCGAAGGTGTTCGGCTTCACGCTGAACGAGTTCTGGGGGAAGGTGTCGTTCTGGTGCTGGCTCGTCGGCTACTGGCTGGCCTTCACGCCGCTCTACATCCTCGGCTTCGACGGGATGACGCGCCGGATGAACCATTACGCCGTGCCGCAATGGCATCCGTGGCTGGTGGTCGCGCTCGTCGGCGCGCTGTTCGTCGGCGCCGGCATTCTGGCGATGATCGTCCAGCTCGTCGTGAGCATTCGCGACCGCGAGGCCAATCGCGACCTGACCGGCGACCCATGGGACGCCCGCAGCCTCGAATGGTCGACGTCCTCGCCGGCGCCGTTCTACAACTTCGCGCACGTGCCGGAGATTACCTCGCTCGAGCAGCACTGGGCGAACAAGCAGGCCGGACGCGCCTGGGTCCCGCCGTCCCGCGCCTACGAGGACATTCACATGCCGCGCAACACGGCAGCGGGGGCGATCATCGCGGCCTTCTGTTTCCTGCTGTGCTTCGCGCTCGTCTGGCACATGTGGCTGTTCGCGGCGGTGGGACTCGCCGGCGCCATCGTGACCCTGCTCGTGCGCAGCTACGACCAGGACGTCGACTACTACGTGCCGGCCGCGGAAGTGGCGCGCATCGAGAACGCCCGTTATGCCCAACTGAAGGAGGTGGCCTGAGCCATGTCTACCGTTCCGATTCGACACGCGCATGGCCGCGATAGCGGACACGACCACGGACACGATGCCGGTCACGACGACGGCACCAAAACCACGGTGGGGTTCTGGATCTACCTGATGAGCGACTGCCTGATCTTCGCGACGCTGTTCGCGACGTTCGGCGTGCTCGTCAACGCGACGGCCGGCGGCCCGGCCGGCAGCGGGCTATTCGAGCTGCGCTACGTGCTCGGCGAGACGCTGCTGCTGCTCGTCAGCAGCTTCACGTTCGGGCTCGCGATGTTGAATCTGCATGCGTCCCGCAAGGCGCGCGTGATCGGCTGGCTGGCGCTCACGTTCCTGTTCGGCGCGGGCTTCGTCGCGATGGAGGTGTTCGAGTTCGCGAAGCTCGTTCACGACGGGACGGGGCCGGACAGAAGTGCGTTTCTGTCCGCGTACTTCACACTCGTCGGCACGCACGGCCTGCACGTGACCTGCGGCCTCGTCTGGATCGCCGTCATGATGCACCAGACGCTGAAGTTTGGCCTGACCGGCGTGGTCCGCCGGCGGCTCGCGTGCCTGAGCCTGTTCTGGCACTTCCTCGATCTGGTCTGGATCTGTGTTTTCACCTTCGTCTATCTGCGTGGATTTGTATGAGCAAGCACGATTCGAATATCGCACCTGAAGCGGGCCGCGAGCCCGCGCACGGCACGCTCAAGGGCTATGTCACCGGCATGGTGCTGTCGCTGCTGCTGACGTTCGCCTCGTTCGGCGCGGTGATGAGCGGCGTCGTTCCGCGCGGCTTCGGCCTCGCGACGATCGTCGTGCTGTGCGTGGCGCAGCTCGTCGTGCAGCTCGTGTATTTCCTGCACATCGGCACGGCGCGCGATCAGCGCTCGAACACGGGCATCTTCCTCTGCACGGCTTTCCTCATCGCCGTGATCGTGGGGCTTTCGCTCTGGGTGATGCACAACGCGAACGTGAACATGATGCCCACGCAGATGTCGGTGAACGGCGCGATGGCGCACGAGTAGGCGGCCGGCGCGGGCTGGCCGGCATGGCGCGCCATGCATGCGCAACGCGGCGCGCATGCGGCGGCCGCGGCGGACCTTCCCGCCCGTCGGCCCTCCGTCAGTTCCGCTCGAGATCGACGCCCTTGGTGTCGGGCGTCACGAGGATGGCCCAGATCGCCGCCACGGCGTACACCATGACGAACAGCCCGATATAGATGTACGCGCGGTGGATTCCGTACGCGTGCAGGATCAGGCCCGCGATGATCGGAATGAGCCCGCCGCCGTAAATCTGCGAGATCTGGTAGCCGGCGCTCGCGCCGGAGGCGCGATAGCGGGTCGGGAAGTTCTCCGTGTAGAAGGTCGGAATCGCGCCGTAGCCGAAGCCGAACACGAAGCCGAACCCGATCACCTCCGCGAGCACCGCGAGCCAGTAGCTGCCGGTGTTGATCAGGTAGAAATACGGAATGGCCCAGACGAGGAACACCACGGCGGCGATCAGCAGGATCGTGCGGCGGTTGATCCGGTCGGCGAGCAGCGCGCCGATCACCATGAACACGAACATCGCGCCGGCCGCGATGAAGCCGATCGTTTCCGCCTGGTTGCCGGAATAGCCGACCGCTTTCATGTAGCTCGTGCCGAACACGAAGCACAGGAAGAACGCGCCGCCGAACATCGCGTTGACGAGCGAGGTGCGCAGGATGCGTCCCGGCATTTCCTTCCAGACCTGCACGGCGGGGCTCGCGAGCGTGTCCGAGCCGGACTGGAAGCGTTCGAACACGAAGCTGTCGCGCGTGCGCGTGCGGATCAGGATGCCGACGATGGCCACCGCGAAGCCGACGTAGAAGAAGATGCGCCAGCCCCAGGCGTTGAAGTCGGCGGCCGACATCAGCGACTTCACGAAGATCACCGAGCCGAAGCCGAGCAGCAGGCCGAGCGGAATGGCGAAGCCGACCCACGCGCCCCAGAACGCGCGGAATTTCGAATGGGCCGCCTGCTCGACGACCCACGTCGACGCGGTGCCGAACTCGGCGCCGAAGCTGATGCCCTGGATCAGGCGGAACACGATCAGCAGGACCGGCGCGACCGGGCCGATGCTGTCGTAGGTCGGCGTCAGGCCGATGAAGAGCGTGCTCAGGCCCATCATCAGCAGCGCGTAGACCATCGCGTTCTTGCGCCCGTGGCGGTCGGCGATGTTGCCGAAGAGGAACGCGCCGACGGGACGGATCACGATGCCGAGGCCGTATACGCCGATGGCCGCGGCGATCGACGCGAGGCTTTGCAGCTTGAAGAAGACGTCACCCCAGACCGTCGCCGCGACGATGCCCGTCACGAGAAAGTCGTACTGCTCGATGACCGAGCCGATGATGCTGGCGAGCGCGACCTTGAAGATCTGCTGTTGCGATGGGGCGGCCGGGACGGCCGTGGTCGTTGTCATAGTACGTCTCCATGTGTGTTCTATTCGTCGGTATGCCGATGTCCGTCGCATCGGATTTCCGTATCGTATGTCGCCGGCGCCGGTCCCGCACCGGATTCTCTCCGGACATGGACGCGCGCGGCGCCCGTCCATGTCCGGAACGTCCGGCCCCGAAACCTCGCGGCGTGCCGGTACGGCGGCACGGCACGCCGCCGTGCTCAGTCTTCCGCGAGGCCGAGCCGGTTCGGCTGCCGGCGCTCGATCGCCCATTTGAGCAGCGCGGCCGCGCGCAAGGGCCCGTGCGCGAATTTTCCGTACGGTAGCGTCAGGAACAAGGCGATTACCGCGCCCAGGTGCAGCGCGAGCAGGATCGGCATCGCCGCCGTCGTGCGCAGCGCCATCAGCGCGAGTCCGCTGACGGCCACGACGAGCAGCAGGGCGATGAACCCGAGGTCCATCGGCTTTTGCGCGAGGTCGCCCTGCAGTGGGTGCCGGCGCAGGTTCAGCCAGCCGAGGCCGAGCGTGCCGAGCGCGATGCCGATCCCGCCGGCCGTGCCGAGCAGCGCCGGCACGCTCGTGTACGCATACGGCGCTTCGAGCCTGAACGCATAGTGATAGAGCGTCGCGACGCAGGTCGACAGGAAGCACAGCAGGAAGCCGTAGGCGGTCGCGTGATGGCAGTGCCGGCGCGCGAGCGAGAAACGGTCGCTGTCGTTGTTGCAGCCTTCGCCGTGGCCGCCGCCGAGGTAGCGGAGCGTCGCGACCGCGCCGCCGGCTTCCGCGAGCGCCGCGCCGCTCGCGGGACCGGGGTCCGCCTCGCGCCAGAAACGCCGCAGGTCGACACCGAGCACGCCGAGGGCGAAGACGAACACCGGAGCGAAGATACCGGCCATGAGGCCGTGCGGAAAGACGTCGTAGAACGCGCCGCCGGCCGCCGCTTGCCACAGGTTGCCGCGCAGGGCGAGCGCCATGATCAGGAACAGCGCGATGCCGGCCGCGAGCGCCAGCGCGAGCACGAGGCCGTTGCGCTCGTACAGCGCGGCGAACGCGCGCGGCCACGCGTACAGCCGGTAGGTGCGCCCGCGCACGCTCGCCATCGTCTGCGGCACGTTCACGGCGAACTCGTGCGGCGGCGCGTACTGGCACGCATGCAGGCAGGCGCCGCAGTTGTGGCAGAGGTTCGCGAGGTAATGGACGTCGGCGGCGCCGAACTCGAGGCGCCGCGTCATCGCCGGGAACACGGCGCAGAAGCCTTCGCAATAGCGGCACGCGTTGCAGATCTGCAGGATGCGGGACGCCTCGTCCTCGGGAACCGGCAGGAGCGGCGATGCGGCGTTCGTCACCGGCGTGCCGGTCCATTCGCCGGCCTGTTCGATCAGGGTTTCAAGCGCTTGCATGACTGCCTTCCTTGCTTGCTGCCGCGGCCGCGCGCGTGCCCGCGATGCGCCCGAACGCGGTGCCGATGCTCATCCCGACGCCGGCCGTATAGCCTTTGCCGAGCACGTTGCCCGCCATCATTTCCCCGGCGACGAACAGGTTCTCGCTGGGTTCCCCGCCGAAGCGGACGGCGGCCGTCTCGTCGGTCTTCAGGCCGAGATAGGTGAAGGTGACGCCGGGGCGCAGCGCGTAGCCGAAGAACGGCGCGGTGTCGAGCGGGCGGGCCCAGTGCGTCTTGGCCGGCGCGATGCCGTCGGTGCGGCAGTCGTCGAGCTGCGTGTGATCGAACGTGCCGGGGCGGCACGCGGCGTTGTAGGCGTTCAGCGTCCGCATGAAGTGCGCCTCGTCGAGGCCGAGCGCGCGCGCGAGCTCGGGCAGGCTGTTCGCGCGCGTGCCGGGGAAGACGGGCGGCATGAAGCGGCCGATGGCCTTGGCGTCGATCACCGAATACGCGATCTGTCCCGGCTGCTGCGCGACGAGGCGGCCCCAGATCGCGTACCGCTTGGGCCAGAAATCCTCGCCTTCGTCGTAGAAGCGTTCGGCGTCCCGATTGACCACGATGCCGAGCGAGACGCAGTCGATGCGCGTGCAGATTCCGCCGTCGTAGAGCGGCGCGCGCGCGTCGATCGCGACCATGTGGGCCTGGACCGGATCGCCGATCGTCTCGGCGCCGGCGTCGATCATGAAGCGCAGCAGCGTGCCGTTGTTGAAGCGCGTGCCGCGGATCAGGAAGTTGTCGGCCGGGCGCTCGCCGCGCTCGTTGGTGCCCCAGGCGGCGCTGAGCCAGGCGCGGTTCGATTCGAAGCCGCCCGCCGCGAGCACGCAACTGCGCGCGGCGATGCGCTCGCCGCCGGCCCATGCGGCGACGAAACGCGAGCCGTCCAGCTCGATCCGCTCGACCGGCGTTTCGTAGCGAATCCGCACGCCCAGCCGTTCGGCGCTGCGGTAGTAGGCGTTGACGAGCGCCTTGCCGCCGCCCATGAAGAACGCGTTGGTGCGTGCCGTATGCAGCGCGCCCGACAGCGACGGCTGGAAGCGCACGCCGTGGCGGTGCATCCAGGGCCGGCACGTCGACGACGCGCGGATGACGAGCCGCGCGAGCGCCTCGTTGGTCTGCCCGCCCGTGACCTTCAGCAGGTCCTGCCAGTATTCCTCTTCGGGATAGGCGTCGACGAGCACGTCCTGCGGGGCGTCGTGCATGCAGCGCAGGTTGCGCGTGTGTTGCGAGTTGCCGCCGCGCCAGGCGCGCGGCGCGGCTTCGAGCAGCAGCACGGAGGCGCCTGCCTCGCGGGCCATGAGGGCGGCACACAAGGCCGCGTTGCCGCCGCCGATGACGAGTACGTCGACCATCATTGTCTCCTTTGGCGCGCACTGTACGGGCGTGCGGGAGCTGCCGCCATCGCGGCGCGACAAGAGGACTTCACGATTCGTGAAGGATGGGCGCCGGGCGCAGCGTCGCGCCGGGCCAGCGGCCCGCGGCGACGACGTCCCGCGCGACGTTCGCGAGGACGACGCGCGCCGCGAGCCCGGCGGGCGAGAGTTCGTCGTCGGAGGTGCTGACGATCAGGTTTGGGCGCGTGACGTCGGCTTCGACGATCGGCAGGCTGACGAGCTGCGAGTTCTCCGGGCGCGCCAGCGCGGCGCCCGGCTGGATGGTCGCGCCGTGGCCCGCGCGTACGGCGTCCATCAGCATCGCGAGGCCGTCGATTTCGGCGGCGATCTCCGGCTCGTAGCCCGCGCGCCGGAACGCGGCCGTCAGCAGCGCGCGCAGTCCGTGCGGTCCGCTCGGCAGCACGAGCGGCAGGCGGCCGAGCTGCGCGAGCGACGCCGTCGGGCCGGCCGGCATGCCGGCCAGCGTGCGGTTGCCGATCACGAACAGATGCTCGTCCAGCAGCGGCTGGCTGCTCCAGTGCTGTGCGGGTTCGGTCTGGAACAGGATCGCGAGGTCGATCTGGCGGGCGCCGAGCATCGCGCTCAGGTAGCCGGACAGGCTCTCGACCATGCGCAGCCGCACCTCGGGGTAGCGCTCGCGCATCGCCTCGATGAACGGCAGGCCGAGCACGCCGGTCGTGCTCGGCGCGAGCCCGACGCTGACGTGCCCGGACAGCCGCGCCTCGCGCGCCGCGAGCGCGGCCGCCTCGGCGTGGCGCAGCGCCAGTTGCGCCTGGCGCCAGAACGCGAGGCCGGCGTCGGTCGGCACGACGCCGGCCGAGGTCCGGCGCAGCAGCCGCGTCGCGAGCTCGCCTTCGAGCCGGCTGATCTGCTGGCTCAGCGCCGACGTGACGACGCCCAGCTCGAGTGCCGCTTTGCCCATGCTGCCGTGTTCGACCACGCTGACGAAATAGCGTAACTGCCGGAGTTCCATGGGGCGGGCGGGCTCGCGAGGAGGGTGGCTGGCGGCGGATTCGGGACGAGGGGCGGCGGGGCGCCGCCGGCCTGGTGGCCCGATTATAGGGCGCTTCCGCGCGGGTCCGGCGTACGCGTTTTCACTATGGTGCGGGCCGGGAAGTCTCGACAACCTTACAAATACTAATGATAATGATTCGTATTTAATATAGAATCGTCAGCCGCACGGCCCGGCGTATCGGCTGACATATCGAGCGGCCGTGCCAGTCCGGCGGCCCGGCACGAACGGGCCGATACAACACATACGAATACCGCGTTCGGGCGCGAGGCGCGTCCCGCAACGGTACGTCGACCAACACGCTTCCAATCGAACATGACCGCTTCTCGCTACCCGTCTGTCGTCTCTTCTCCGCTTTCCCCGAAAATTCCGGCCGGCCGCGCCGCCATCGTCGCCGCGATCGCGGCGCTGGCCTGGCCCGCGCTGGGTCACGCGCAGTCCGCCGGGGCCACGGCCGCGCCGGCCATGGCCGCCTCGGCGGCGTCGCCGGGCAGCACGCTGCCCGCGGTCAGGATCTCGGCCGGCGCGGCGTCCCCGGTGTTCGCCGGCGGGCAGGTGGCGCGCGGCGGCGACTTCGGCGTGCTCGGCCAGCAGAAGAGCCTCGACGTGCCGTTCAGCATGACGAGCTACACCGAGAAGCTGATCGAGGACCAGCAGGCCCGCACGCTCGCCGACGTGCTCGCCAACGATCCGTCGGTACGGACGGCCTACGGCTACGGCAATTTCTCCGAGGTGTTCGTCATCCGCGGGTTCCAGCTCGACGGCGACGACGTGTCGTTGAACGGCCTGTACGGCCTCACGCCGCGCCAGCTCGTGTCGACCGACGCGCTGGCCCGCGTCGACGTGTTCAAGGGCGCGAACGCGTTCCTGAACGGCGCCTCGCCGGCCGGCTCCGCGATCGGCGGCGGGATCAACCTGCAGTTGAAGCGCGCGGACGACGCGCCGCTCACGAGCGTGACCGTCGAGGGGACCGGCTCGGGCGGCATCGGTGAGCACGTCGACGTCGGGCGGCGTTTCGGCAGCGAAGGGCAGTTCGGCATCCGCGTGAATCAGGCGAACCACGACGGTGAAACCAGCGTCGACGGCGAGCACCGGCGCGACGACACGACGGCCGTGTCGCTCGACTGGCGCGGCGAGAAGCTGCGGCTGTACGGCGACTTCCTCTATCAGAAGCAGCAGGTCGACGACGGCCGGCCCGTCGTCTACGTGACCGGCGACGAGGTGCCGGCGGTCCCGTCGGCGACCTACAACTACGCGCAGACGTGGAGCGACAGCACGCTCGAGGACACGGTCGGCATCCTGCGCGCCGAATACGACTTCCTGCCTGGCTGGACCGCCTACGTGACGGGCGGCGCGCGCCATACGAACGAGCGCGGCGAGTATGCGTCGCCGTCGGTCGGCGACGACGGCGTGACGACGGCCTCGCGGCTTGGCGTGCCGCGCGACGACGACGCGAACTCGGCCGAGGCCGGCGTGCGCGGCCATTTCATGACCGGGCCCGTTTCGCACTTCGTGACGGCCGGCGCCTCGATCGTCGACATCGACGCGCATTACGCCTACACGCTGAGCGGCACCTACGCGACAAGCCTCTACGACACGGCGCAGCTCCCGTATCCGGGGACGATCTACTCGGGCGGCAACCTGGCCAACCCGGGCACGAGCTCGCTGACCCTGATGCGCAGCGTCGCCGCGTCTGACACGCTGGGCTTTCTCGGCGACCGCGTGCTGTTCACGGCCGGCCTGCGGCACCAGTCGATCGTCGCGGACAACTACGACTACACGGGCGCGCAGACCGAGGCCTACAACGATGCGATCACGACGCCCGTGTTCGGTCTCGTCGTGAAGCCGTGGCGCAACGTGTCGTTCTTCGCGAACCGCAGCGAGGCGCTGGCGGCCGGCGCGCAGGCGCCGTCGACCGCGCTGAACGCCGGCGCGCTGCTGCCGCCCGAGCGCTCGAAGCAGTACGAGATGGGCGTGAAGTACGACGACGGCCGCATCGGCGCGTCGCTCGCGGCGTTCCAGATCGAGGAGCCGTTCACGTTCACGAATTCGTCGGGGTACTTCGTCGCCGACGGCAACGAGCGCCATCGCGGGCTCGAGACGTCGGTGTACGGCGAACCCTGGCGCGGCGTGCGCGTGATCGCGGGCGCGACCTACCTCGACGCGCGCCAGCTCGACACGGACAGCGGTACCGACGGCAACCGGCCGATCGGCGTGCCGAGCTTCATGTTCAACCTCGGCGCCGAGTACGACGTGCCGCTGCTGCAGGGGCTGACGCTGAACGCGCGCTGGGTCCATACCGGCCCGCAGTACCTGGACGCGGCGAATACGCTGTCGATTCCAGCGTGGGACCGTTTCGACGTCGGCGCGCGCTACGCCACGGTAGTGTTCGGCAAGCAGACGACGTTCCGCGCGAGCGTGCTGAACGTCACGAACAAGGCCTACTGGGCGTCGGCGATCGGCGGCTACTTGACCCAGGGCGCGCCGCGCACGCTGCTGATGTCGGTGACGACGGACTTCTGATCGGACTTTTGATCGGCGACGTCGCGGCGGGCCGCGGGCCTTATCGGTTCCGGGCGTGGTCTCCAGCGCGGTCGCCCGCCCGGGCGCCGGCGCGATCGGCGCCGGGGCAAGCCGGCGCTGCCTGCGCGTCGCGTCGCGCAGGCAGCGACCACACGCTATCGGCGCCGCCCGTCGCCACGCGCCGGCGCGCGCGCGTCGCGATCCATCCGAAGCCCAGCGCGCCCAGCGCGGCAACCGCATCGACGCCGGGCGCCGTGGAGGCCCACAGGCCGGTCGACGGCGCGAGCCAGCCGATGACGCTCGCGGCCGGAATGGCGGCGGTGGCGATCGCCGCGAGCGCCGGCAATTCCACCGACGCCCGCGCGCCGCCGCGCGCGAGTCCCCAGGCGATGCACGCCGCGAACGTCGCGTAATAGACGCCCGCGTGCCACGCGTGCGGATTGCCGACGTGCGGCGCGAGCAGCTTGCCGGCCGCGATCGTCAGCGAGACGCCGCAGACGCAGCCGAGCGGCACGCCCACCGTCAACGCCGCCAGCACGAATGCCGCGCGCCGCTGCAGGACCGGCCGGCCGTCGGGGCGCTGGTTTCTGCGGCGGCTCTCGATCCACAGCAGATTGCCGGTGTAGAACAGGCCCGCGCCCGCGAGCCCGAGAAAGAAATAGCACCAGCGGACCACCGCGCCGCCGTAGCTGCCGAAGTGCAGCGCGTAGAACGCGCTCGTCGCCGCCGACCAGCCGTTGCCCCGGCCCGGCAGGAACTGGTCGTTGAGGAACGCGCCGGTGGCCGGGTCCATCAGCGCGAAGCCGCCGTCGCGCGCGAGATAGCGGTCGTCGTGGCCGGCCACGAACACGGTGCGGCCCGGCGCGAGCGCGTGGCGGTAGACGAGCGCGGTCGGCACGAACCGCGGCGCGCGCTGGCGTACCCGCGCGAGCAGCCGCTCCGGCGGCAGCATCGCGGGGAGCGCGGCGGTGCCGGGCGCGCTCGCGTAGTACGGGTTCTGCCGGAGCAACAGCGGCTTGAGCGTGCCGTCGTAGACGAAGGTGTCCTGAACGCCGGACACGTAGTCGCCGAGGCCGAACGCGACGACGGAGAGCGCCATCACCAGATGGAACGGCAGGCTCAGGACGCCGAGCGCGTTGTGCACGTCGAGCCACATGCGCTTGAGGTTTTTGCCGACGCGCAGCGCGAACAGGTCTTTCGCGAGCGTCGGCAGCAGCACGATCACGCCGGACACGAGCGCGAGCCCGTACAGCAGCGAGACGACGCCCATCGCGCCCATGCCGACCGCGTAGCTGCCCGGAATGCCGGCCGTCATGTGCAGGACGTCGACGAAACGGGCGGCGTCCGACGGCGCGCGCACGACGGTCCGCAATTGCCCCCGGGCGTCGAGCCACGCGCTTTCCTGCCGCCCCGGCGCGGGCGGCCACGAAAGTCGCGCGCGGTCGCCGTCGGCGAGCGACAGCGTGAAATACGGTTGTGCCTCCGGATGGGCCGCCAGCGTGCGCCGGATCAGCGCGTCCGCCTGCGCGAGCGGCACGGCGGGCTGGGCCGACGCAGCCGGCGGTGTGGCCCAGACGGTCAGCGCGTCCTTGAACATCGTGACGGCGCCCGCGTAGAACGCGATGAACAGGAGCAGGCCGGAGACGATGCCGGTCCAGGTGTGGATCGCCTTATAGGCACGAAGAACGTCGCTGCGCATGGTGAAGGACGGCGTTGGGAAGGGGCGGCTGCGCGGAGGTCGGCGCGGCGGCGAAACAGTCAGGCGAGCGGATGCCGGCAGAACGCGACGACGAGCGCGAACGCCCCGAGGTTGGCCGCCGCGAGCGCGAGCGTCGCGCGCAGGCCGCTGCGGAACAGCGGGGCGGCGGCCGCGACGGCAATCCAGACGGGCGGGACCATCCACAGGGCGGCCTGGAATTTGCCGGACGTGGTCGGGTCGCCCGGAGACAGTTGGGCGAGCAGCGTGCTCGCGGCGACGGCGAGGCCGAAGCCGCCCGCGATGCCGGCGGCCGATTTCGCCAGCAGGTGGCGCTCCACGGCACGGCGGGGCGGGCGGTTCGCCGGCTTAGCGGCCATGAGCGGTCACTCGGTGGCGCCACCGCTCGACGAGCAGGCCGACGAACGGACTGGCGCTCAGGCAGGCCATGACGACGGTGACGACGAGCGACAGCGCGGCGGCGACGGGGCGCGCTTGCGCGCCGAGCCCGCACGCGGCCAGGAGGCAGAGCGTTGCCGCGACGCGCGTCGGGCGGGCGGGCCACGGCCTGCGCAGCCAGCGCTGCCTGGAGGAGCCGAGGTACGCGAGCAGCGCGCCGGCGCCGGCCAGCACGACGATGAAACTGTCTTTCATGAGTGAACGGGAAGGCTTTCCGGATGCCGTCTATTTATTAATGAGAATCATTATCATACACGACGGCAGTCGGTCGAAAGCAGTTGAATGATGCCACCGAAAGCGCTGGCGGCCGGCAAAAGAAACGCCCCGCGAGCGAAAGACGGCTCGCGGGGCGGATGGGGTGAATCCGGTAAGCGTCGACCGCGCCGACGATCCTACGGAATGACCCGGCGGGTGCGGAATTCGTCGAATAGCTGCAGGAACATGGTTTCGGAGTCGACGACCGGATGGAACCCGGCCTGACGGATCTTCGTCGTCGAGGAAATGACGTCCCAGTCGCAGCGGAAAATGAAGTCCCCGAAGGCCCACGACGCGACCTGCCCGTAGGGAACGGAAACGAGCCCGTGCCGCGCGACGATGCGCTCCCAGACGCCGCCCTTGTCGGCCATCATCGTCGTGAGCGGGATCGTCATCGGCGCCGCCAGCGGCATGTCGAAATAACGGGCGAACGCTTCCCAGAGCCGGTTCCAGCGGAAGACGTCGCCGTTGGTGAGGTTGTAGGCCTCGCCGCCAGCCGCGTGTTCGGCCGCCCATTGCGAGCCCCGGGCCAGTTGCGCCGCGCCCGTCACCTGCGCGAGCCGGCCGTAGCAATCGACGGTGCCGGGAAACCGCAGCGGCAGGCCCAGTTCCTTCGAGATCGTCGCGTAGACGGCGATGACCATGGCGAGATTCATCGGATTGCCGAGCGCGAAGCCGCAGACCACGTCGGGCCGCAGCACCACCGGGTCCCAGCGCTTGCCGGCCGCCTTGTCCCGGAGCCAGTCTTCCTGGTCGTAGTAGAACATCGGCGGCATCTGGCGCGGATCGTCCTCCTGCGCCGGCGTCGTGAACGCGCCCAGATGCGCGCCGTAGTATTTCGCGCCCTCGTAGAGCACGACTCGCCGCAGGGCCGGCGAGACGGCCTCGGCGACGTCGACCGTATTCGCGAGCATGGTCAGGTTGACGTCGACCTGGCGGCGCGCGTCGGCGTGCTCCTGGTAGGCGGCGTAGAAGACGTGCGTCACGTCGCCGGACCCGGCGAGGGCGGCGCGCGTGGCCGTCGCGTCGGTCAGGTCTACGGAGACGAAGCGGGCCGGCGTGTCGAACTCGGGACGGCGGCGCGAGAGCGCCGTTACCGTCCAGTCCGGCTGCGCGGCGAGGTGTTCGACGAGATTGCGGCCGATTACGCCGAGGCCGCCGGCGACCAATGCGTGTTTCTTTGTCTGCGTCATGGCTGGGGTTCCGTTCAGATGCTGTCGAACGTGCCGCCGTCGACGCGCAGCGCGGCGCCGGTGGTGGCCGATGCCTGGAGGGAGCACGCGTAGACGATCATGTTGGCGATTTCCTCGACCGTCGCCGCGCGCTGGATCAGCGAGCTCGACCGATGCTCGCGCACGAACCCGTCCGCGACTTCCTGGAGCGACTTGCCGCTTTTCCGGGCTTCGTCGGCGAGCATGTCGGCGAGACCGTCGGAAAGCGTCGGGCCCGGAAGCACCGTGTTGACGGTCACGCCGGTGCCGGCCACGCGCTTGGCCAGCCCGCGCGCGACCGACACCTGCGCGGTCTTGGTCATGCCGTAGTGGATCATGTCCGCCGGAATGTTCAGCGCCGATTCGGAGGAGACGAACACCACGCGTCCCCAGCCTTTGCCGACCATGCCCGGCGTGTAGGCGCGCGCGAGCCGCACGCCGGACAGCACGTTGACCTCGAAGAAGCGCGTCCAGGTCTCGTCGGGCGTCTCGAAGAAATCCTGCAGTTCGAAGATGCCGAGGTTGTTGACGAGGATGTCGCAGGCCGGATGCGCGGCGACGAGGGCGGCGCAGCCCGCGGCCGTGCCGAGGTCCTGCGCGAAGCCCGTCACCTTCGCCTTCGGCTGTTCGGCGCGCACGGCGGCCAGCGCGCGATCCACGGACGCCTGCGAGCGGCCGTTGAGCACCACCGCGGCGCCGCTCGCGGCGAGCCCCTTCACGACGGCGAGGCCGATGCCGGCGGTCGAGCCGGTGACGATGGCGGTTTTTCCTGTCAGGTCGATATGCATGAATCCGTTCTCCGATTGCGCAAGGATGGGTTCGCGCGCGTTAGGCGTGACGGCAGGCGGCCACGCGGGCCGGCCGACGAAACGGGCGGCCGGTGTCTGCGCGCGAGAGGGGGAGGGTGAGTCACGGTTGCCGGTGGAAATGAAACCGGCCTATTGTCGCCCGGAACGGCGATCGATTAAATGGAAGGATCGGCGATTGACTCTATCCTGAAGCGGAACAATGGGCGGTGCGGGCGGGCGGTCCGGCGTGCTGTCGTTCGGGGCGCTGTCTTCGGGATCGGACGGGGGCGGCGGATATGGGCCGTTCCCCGGCTACGACGCCATGCCGGAGACTTCACGAACCGACGGCGGACGCGGGCATCGTCAGGCGACCGGCCCCATGCCGCCCACCCGATTGCGCAGCCACGGGTCGAACGCGTCCTTGACCTCGCGGTGACGCAACGCGAAGTCGACCGTCGCTT
Source organism: Burkholderia sp. WAC0059 (assembly GCF_002870125.1). Lineage (GTDB taxonomy): Bacteria > Pseudomonadota > Gammaproteobacteria > Burkholderiales > Burkholderiaceae > Paraburkholderia. Next base: position 27,859 of record NZ_PNEO01000007.1, on the reverse strand, counting down.
TCAGGTAGCCGAGCTTGGTGCCGCAGTTGTAGTGGGTGCCGTCGAAGTGATAGGCGAGCACCTGCTCGTCCCTGAGCATGGTCTGAATGGCGTCGCTCAACTGGAGTTTGCCCTTCGGGCCCGGCGGTTGCGCGCGCAGATACGCGAAGATGCCGGGCATGAGCACGTAGCGGCCGGCGACGCCGAGGTTCGACAGCGCCGTTTCCGGAGACGGCTTCTCGACGATGCTGTCGACGCTGACGATCCGCTCGTCCCAGTAGTGGCCGTCGACGATGCCGTACGACAGCGATTCCCCGGGCTCCAGCTCCTTGACGGCGAGGAGCGAGCAGTCGTAGTGGCTGAACGCGCGCACCATCTGCGAAAGCACGGGCGGGTCGCTGTCGAGCAGATCGTCGGCGAGCACGACCGCGAACGGCTCGTCGCCGATGAGTTTTTCGGCGCAGAGCAGCGCGTGGCCGAGCCCGAGCGGCTCGGATTGCCGGACGTATATGCACTCGACGTTGCCCGGCTTGATGTTCTGCACGAGATCGAGCAGGGACTGCTTGCCCTGCGCCTTCAGCACGTCTTCGATCTCGTAGGACTTGTCGAAGTGATCTTCGATGACGCGCTTGTTGCGTCCCGTCACGAAGATCAGTTCGGTGATGCCGGCGGCAATCGCTTCCTCGACCGCGTACTGGATCAGCGGCTTGTCCACGATGGGCAGCATTTCCTTCGGACTGGCCTTGGTGGCAGGCAGAAAGCGCCTACCAAATCCCGCAACCGGAAATACCGCCTTGCGCACGCTGAGCATGGCGCCCCCTGTCCGCTGAATATCGATCGCCGCAGTGTATAGCACCTCGATATCGGGCGTCCGGACCGGTGCGCAGCCCCGGCCGCGCAGTCCTTGCCGCGCTTGTCCTTTCGGCATGCCATGCCTGATAAATGATTGCTAACGTTTTTGTGCAGAGCGCCCTTTTATATCGTTCTTCGCGAAGCCAGCGGCGAGGCGCGGCGCCTGTTTCGGCGCGTACGCGCCGTTCGCGTCGACGAAAAGCGCCGAGTTGCCGATCGCCTTTCGCGCGGCGTCGATCGCGGAAATCGCGCAGGCCGCCAATTCCGGACGACCGACGCGGCGTACGGCGCGCTGCATCGCGCGACCGATCCGGCCGATGTCGTGCGCGGCGCGCCGGCGTGCGCGTCCGTGTAACCCGTACCGGATTTACCCAGGGCCTCGATCCCGACCACGGCGATCGTCGTCGAGATCCAGCCGACTGTCCGTTTGATTCGGGACGGTCCGTCAGAATCGTATAGGCATCGCGCCACGATGCGCGAAACGCACGGGTGTTTCATCCATGGGCGGCTCCGGGCAACGTTGCGCGGCAATCGCGACGACGGCGCGGCGGTCGCGTTATGCAAGGCGTGCTTGAGGCGCGCGATTCGAAACGGAACGAACGGGACTTCATGCGGACATAGTCCTCCGGTCGGGGCGATTCGGGATGCGACGATCCGGGCGGTGTGCCGCAACGGGTGTTCCCGCGAATCGCCCGCATTCTCTTTACGGCGAGCGGCACACTGCTTGCGAGAAAGACGATGCACGTGCGGCGCGTCGGTCGGCCCATCCGGCGGCGTGCCGTGTCCACGAACGGAATCGTCTTGAGAAGGAGAGCGACGATGAGTAGATCCATGAAGAAACTGATGACGTTGGCGTTGGCGACGGTACTTTCGGGTTCGAGTGTGGCGTTTGCCCAGGCAGGTGGCGGTGGAGGTGGCGGCGGCGCGGGCGAGGGCATGGGAAGCGCGGCCGGCACCGGCCCCGGCGGCGCGGGTGTCGGCACCGGCGGCGGTAGCGCCAGCCCGGGCGGCGATACCAGCGGCTACGGCTCGCCGGGCGTCACGCACGGCGGCGCGGGCGGCACGACGCAATATTCCGCGCCTCAGGACCCGGCCAACTCGACGTCCGGCAACAGCGATTCGACGCATGCGCCGGTGCCGCCGAGTTCGAAGCGCGACAACACCGGGCAATGACGCGACGGGCGGCATGCGGGGCAAGCCCGGCATGCAGCCCTGAGCGTCGGCATCGCGCCCGGCTTCGGGCGTGCCGGTTTTGCAGCCGGCAAGGCGCCCGGCTTGCCCCGGAGGCGACCGGCGCGAAGGCCGGCGGACGCAGGATGTTCGCCGGCGCCGCCTCCGAAGTGGTTTCGTGTCTCGCGCCGGCGCATCGCCCATCGCCCATCGTCCGTACGTCGACGAACATGAACAGGGAGTCCGTCATGCAGGTGCATTTTCCTGAGGAGTCGCCGGTGTTCGACGGCGCGAGCATGCTGATGCGCTTCGTCGTCCATCTCGACGGCGAGCCCGTCGTCTGTGCGATTACCGTCGAGGCGCTCGAGGATCACTTCGGCGCCCGTTCGGCGCTCGAAGCCATGCTGTGCGGCGCGTTCGAACGCGGCCGGGAGAGCATCCGCGCCGCATGCGAGGACGCGATCCGCGAGACGGGCGGCAGCGTGGTGCTGCATAGCGGACAGTTCCGCCTGGTCGACGAATGAGGCTTCCCGTGCGGGCGCGGCAGGGCTCCAGCTTCATGGCGCGGGCAGACGTCGGACCGTTCAATCCGCAACGGGAGAAAACCCATGTTTCAAACCGTGCTTCGATACGCAGCCGTTTTTTTCACCCTCGCCATCATCGCCGTGGTGTCCGGTTTCGGCGGCATGGCCGCAGGCACCGCGGCCCTCTTCGTCTTTCCCGCGATTTTCCTCGCGGCGTTACCGTCCGGCGTCGTGCGGCTACGCTATCCGCGTCCGTGCGCGTCGCCGCCTTTCCGGGCGAGGCGCCATGCCGTCGCGCATTCCGCGTTCCGGGGCGCTACCGCTGCACGCGAACTCAACGGAGGCATGCGATGACCGAACATCCCCAGCCGAAACCGCAACCGCCGGCGCGCGAGCGCACCGGCAAGCGCCCGCGTCACGAAGGCGACGAACCTGTCGCGCGGCGCCCGGAGCAGGAGCCACGCTCGGTCGGACGCCAGGCGCATCACGATCTCGAGCGCGGACTGGAAGATACCGACCGGCGCGGCGGCGACGACTATCAGAAGCGCACGCAAAACGACGCGCATGCGGACCGGAACGCGAAGTCCGGCAAGCCGCCGGGACGGCGTTGACCGACCTGGCGGACGAACGCTCCGGCCGGTGACGAGCCGCAGCGATCGCAGCGATAGGAATCCGCGCAGTACCGGCGTCGTCGCGGGACGGTGCTCGACTCACTGCGTTTTTCCACCGCCGTCGATGCCGGCGCCTTGACGCCAGACGTCCTTGCCGCGTTCGGACAACTGGCCGCTGCTGTGTTCGGCATCGGGCTCGGTGCCGTGCTCGGCCATTTCGCCGCCCGGCGGTTCCTGCGACGGCTGTTTCTGGCGCTTGCGCTGTGCGATGCGCTCGTCTTGCGAACGGCCTGCGTGGTGATTCATGATTGCTCTCCGTTGGCGGGATCGCCGCGAACCACGCGCCCGCGCCGTCCCGCAAGCGGCGCGAACGCGCAACGCCGGGCTCGCGCGTCTTTCGGCATGGGCGAGCCCGGCGACTCATGAACGGCGCATCGCGCGTGCCGTCGTCGCGAAGCCTGCGATCGAGGCGTCGACCGTCATTCTTTCGACATGCCGATAAGCGGCACGAACGGGTGAGCGGGTTGAACCGGATCGTTTCGAAACATCCGCCTGAGTGGATTGCTCGGCCGCGCCATTTGCATTTCGATCGGGTCGGGATTTACCCGGATGCGCAATCTTTCCGGACGCCAGGAAAGAAAACTACCCGAGCCATGAAGCGGCTTTCCGGCGGGGCGGCATGCGGTGCCGACGGCCCGAATTTTTCCGGCGAGGCTTCAGTTCGAACGTCGGAAGAAAATTCGGCGTCGACCGTACACTACGGAAACCTGATTATAAAAACGTCGTATAGAATGAAAACGCCAATCACCCCACCGAGCCGAGGACCAGCATGCTGCAGATGTCCCGGCGTCAGTTCCTGAAGGTTTCGGCAAGCACGCTGGCAGGGTCCAGCCTGGCGCTGATGGGTTTCTCGCCCGACAGCGCGCTTGCGGAAGTCCGGCAGTACAAACTGACGCGAACCACCGAAACCCGCAACACCTGCCCCTATTGTTCCGTCGGCTGCGGGATCCTCATGTACGGCCTCGGAGACGGCGCGAAGAACGCGCAGCCGAGCATCATCCACATCGAAGGCGACCCGGATCACCCCGTGAACCGCGGCACGCTGTGCCCGAAGGGATCGAGCCTCATCGACTTCATCCACAGCCCGAGCCGCCTGCTGTATCCCGAGCATCGCGCGGCCGGCTCGAACGAGTGGCGACGCATTTCGTGGGACGAAGCGCTCGACCGTATCGCGCAGTTGATGAAGGAAGACCGCGACGCGAACTTCGTCGCGAAGACGGACGACGGCAAGACCGTCAACCGCTGGCTGACCACCGGGATGCTGGCGGCCTCGGCGGGCAGCAACGAAGTCGGCTATCTCACGCACAAAGTGGCCCGCAGCATGGGCCTGCTTGCATTCGACAACCAGGCGCGTGTCTGACACGGTCCGACGGTGGCAGGTCTTGCCCCGACGTTTGGCCGTGGAGCGATGACGAACCATTGGGTCGACATCAAGAACGCGGACGTGATCCTGGTGATGGGCGGCAACGCGGCCGAGGCGCACCCGTGCGGTTTCAAGTGGGTCACGGAGGCGAAGGCGCATCGCAAGGCGAAGCTGATCGTGGTCGATCCGCGCTATACGCGCACGGCCTCGGTCGCCGATTTCTACGCGCCCATCCGGCCGGGCTCGGACATCGCGTTCCTCGGCGGGGTGATCAACTATCTGCTGTCGAACGACAGAATCCAGCACGAGTACGTCAGGAACTACACGGACTTCGCGTTCATCGTGCGCGAGGACTTCGCGTTCGACGACGGCATCTACTCCGGCTACGACGCGGCGAAGCGCGCGTACGTCAAGACGACGTGGAACTACGAGTACGGCGATGACGGCTACGTGAAGACCGACCCGACGCTCGCGGACCCGCGCTGCGTCTACAACCTGATGAAGCAGCACTACTCGCGCTACACGGCCGACGAGGTCGAGCGGATCTGCGGCACGCCGCGGGACAAGTTCCTGAAGGTCTGCGAGATGCTCGCGGGTACGGCGGTGCCGGGCCGCGCGGCCACGATCATGTACGCGCTCGGCTGGACCCATCACTCGGTCGGCTCGCAGATGATCCGCACGGGCGCGATGGTGCAACTGCTGCTCGGCAACATCGGCATCGCGGGCGGCGGGATGAACGCGCTGCGCGGCCACTCGAACATCCAGGGCCTGACGGACCTCGGGCTGATGTCGAACCTGCTGCCGGGCTACATGACGCTACCCTCGGAAGCCGAGCAGGACTACGGGGGCTACATCAAGGCACGGGCGTTGCAGCCGCTGCGGCCGAACCAGCTCAGCTACTGGCAGCATTACGAGGCGTTCTTCGTGAGCTTCATGAAGTCGTGGTGGGGCGACGCGGCGACGAAGGACAACGACTGGGGCTACGACTTCCTGCCCAAGCTCGACAAGTCCTACGACCTGCTGCAGGCGCAGGAACTGATGCACCAGGGCAAGATGAACGGCTACATCTGCCAGGGCTTCAACGTGATCGCGTCGGCGCCGGACAAGGCGAAGATGGCCGCGAGCCTCGCGAAGCTGAAGTGGCTCGTCGTGATGGACCCGCTCGCGACCGAGACGGCCGAGTTCTGGAAGAACTACGGCCCGCACAACGACGTCGATGCTTCGCAGATCCAGACCGAGGTGTTCCGCCTGCCGACCAACTGCTTCGCCGAGGAGCGCGGCTCGCTCGTCAGTTCGAGCCGCGTGCTGCAATGGCACTGGCAGGGCACCGAGCCGCCGGGCGAGGCGAGAAGCGACCTAGAGATCATGTCGGGTATTTATCTGCGCATGAAGGCCGCCTATCTGAAGGACGGCGGCCCGTATCCCGACCCGATCGTCAAGCTGAGCTGGCCGTATTCGAACCCGGAGAGCCCGACGCCGGAAGAGCTCGCGATGGAGTACAACGGCCGCGCGCTGGCCGACCAGACCGACCCGGCCGATCCGAAGAAGGTGCTCGTGAAGCAGGGCGAACAGCTCGCGGGCTTCGCGCAACTGAAGGCGGACGGCACGACGTCGAGCGGCTGCTGGATCTTTTGCGGCGCCTGGACCCAGGCGGGCAACCAGATGGGCCGGCGCGACAATGCCGACCCGACCGGCATCGGCCAGACGCTGAACTGGGCCTGGGCGTGGCCCGTGAACCGGCGCGTGCTGTACAACCGCGCCTCGGCAGACCTGCAGGGCAAGCCGTTCGACCCGACCCGCAAGCTGATCGCGTGGAACGGCGAGGCGTGGACGGGGGCCGACGTTCCCGACTACAAGGTCGACGAGGCGCCGGACCAGAACATGGGCCCGTTCATCATGAATCCCGAGGGCGTGGCGCGCTTCTTCGCCCGCGACGGGATGAACGAAGGCCCGTTCCCCGAGCATTACGAGCCGTTCGAGACGCCGCTCGGCTACAACCCGCTGCATCCGAAGAACCCGGTCGCGACGAGCAACCCGGCCGCGCGCGTGTTCCCGGACGACTGGTCGTCGTTCGCGAAGGCGGGCGGCGAGTTCCCGCACGTCGCGACGACCTACCGGATCACCGAGCATTTCCACTTCTGGACCAAGCACGCGCGACTGAACGCGATCGTGCAGCCGCAGCAGTTCGTCGAGATCGGCGAGGAGCTGGCGAAGCAGGTTGGCGTGGTCGCGGGCGAGAACGTGAAGGTGTCGAGTAACCGCGGCTACATCGTCGCGGTCGCGGTCGTGACGAAGCGGATCAAGCCGCTGACGATCGACGGCAAGACGGTGCAGGTGGTCGGCGTGCCGCTGCACTGGGGGTTCCTCGGCCAGACCAGACCGGGGTATCTGACGAATACGCTGACGCCGCCCGTCGGCGACGGCAATTCGCAGACGCCGGAGTTCAAGGCGTTCCTCGTGAAGGTCGAGAAGGCTTAAGGAGGCACGACGAGATGGCACTGCAATCACTCGACATCAAGCGGCTGTCGGCCACGACGACGCCGCCGCCCGGGGACCGCGTGCCGGTGACCGGCACCGTCGCGAAACTGATCGACGTCTCGAAGTGCATCGGCTGCAAGGCCTGCCAGACCGCGTGCATGGAGTGGAACGATCTGCGCGACGAGGTGGGCATCAACACGGGCGTCTACGACAACCCGCGCGACCTGACCGAACACTCGTGGACGGTGATGCGCTTCGCCGAATACGAGAACCCGGCCGGCGATCTGGAGTGGCTGATCCGCAAGGACGGCTGCATGCACTGCGAGGACCCCGGGTGTCTCAAGGCCTGTCCCTCGCCGGGCGCGATCGTCCAGTACACGAACGGCATCGTCGATTTCCACGAGGAAAACTGCATCGGCTGCGGCTATTGCGTGACGGGCTGCCCGTTCAACATTCCGCGGATCTCGAAGACCGACAGCCGCGCCTACAAGTGCACGCTGTGCTCGGACCGCGTCGCGGTCGGCCAGGAGCCCGCGTGCGTGAAGACCTGTCCGACGGGCGCGATCACGTTCGGCACGAAGGAAGACATGAAGCTGTCCGCCGACGACCGCATCGCCGACCTGAAGGAGCGCGGTTTCGCGCATGCCGGCCTGTACGATCCGCAGGGCGTGGGCGGCACGCACGTGATGTACGTGCTGCATCACGCGGACAAACCGTCGCTGTACCACGGGCTGCCCGACGACCCGCGCATCAGTCCGATGGTGCAGGTCTGGAAAGGCATCGCGAAGCCGCTCGCGCTCGCCGTCATGGCGCTCACGGCGCTCGCGGGTTTCTTCCATTACACGCGCACCGGCCCGAACGAAGTGAGTGCCGAAGACGAGGCCGAGGCCGAACGGGACGCCGCGCAGATTCGCGACGGCGGGGCTGGGAAAGCGTCCAGCGAGCGCGAGGAGCCGCATCATGTCAAATGACGAGACGAAGCTGATCGTGCGCTACTCGCCCAACGAGCGCACGAACCACTGGATCACCGCGATCACGTTCGTGCTGCTCGCGCTGTCCGGGCTCGCGATGTTCCATCCGGCGATGTTCTGGCTCTCGAACCTGTTCGGCGGCGGCCAGTGGATGCGCATCCTGCATCCGTTCGTCGGCCTCGTGATGTTCGTGTCGTTCCTCGTGATGACGATCCGCTACTGGCACCACAACGTGCTCGACGCGAACGACCGCAAGTGGCTCGCGCAGATCGACGACGTGCTCGCGAACCGCGAGGACAACCTGCCCGAAGTCGGCCGCTACAACGCGGGACAGAAGCTGCTATTCTTCACGCTCGTAGCGTGCCTCTTGCTGCTGCTCGTGAGCGGCATCGTGATCTGGCGCGCGTATTTTTCGCTGTACTTCCCGATTTTCGTGATCCGGGCCGCGGCGCTCGTTCATGCGGCGGCGGCGTTCGTGCTGATCACGAGCATCATCGTGCATATTTACGCGGCGCTGTGGGTGAAGGGCTCGATCGGCGCGATGGTGCGCGGCACGGTAACGCTGGGCTGGGCGCGCAAGCATCATCGCCGCTGGTTTCGCGAGAGCATCAAGTAACGCCCGACGCTTCGTCGGGCGCGCTGCGAGCCGCCGTCTTTCGCCCTTTGCTCTTCGCCCGGAACGGCCGTGGCATTTCCGCTTTCCGTCCGAAGATCCGTCTGGAGGTCGCTATTACTCAGCGCATTCTCGATCCCGAAGCCATCCAGTCGCAGGACCCGACCGCGATTCCCCGCATCACGCTGCCTGCGCGCGGCACGCTGTTCGCAACGCGTGCCGCGCGGCTCGCGTCGCTTGCAGACCACAACCCGATCGGCGGCTATGTGCGCCTGATGGCCGTGCTCGTCGACGCGCAGCAGCGCGCGCTCGAGCACTTCGACGCACGCATGCCCGAGCGCGCCGCCATCGAGCAGGCGCAGCGGCATTCGATGCCGGTTCTCCCGGCGTTGTCGTCCGGGCGCGATCCCGCGTGGCGCGACGTGCTGCACCGGCTGCTCGATCGAGTCGAGGCGGCGGGCGCCGCGACGCCGGCGCTCGCGAACGTGCTCGGCACGCTGCGCGCGGCGAGCACCGGAGCACTCGATGCGCAGGCCGACGCGCTGCTCGCGCAGCGTTTCGCCGAAGTCGTGCCCGCGAGCGCGCCGTTCGTCATGGCCGCGTTGCAGGTCGTCTGGACCGACCTCGCGAGCCGGCTCGACGCGCGCGACGTGCCGTACGTCGGCACGCCGGGAATCTGCCCCGTATGCGGCTCGGCGCCCGTCGCGAGCGTCGTGCGGATCGGCGGCGCGTATCAGGGCTATCGCTACGTCCAGTGTGGGCTGTGCGGAACCGAATCGCACGTGGTGCGCGTGAAGTGTACGAATTGCGATTCGACGAAGGGTATTGCGTATCACGGGATCGAGGGCGGTAGCGGCGCACTGAAGGCGGAATCGTGCGACGAGTGCCGGGCCTATCGCAAGATCGGCTACCTCGAGAAAGACTACGCATTCGAGCCGCTCGCGGACGATCTCGCGAGCCTCACGCTCGACTTGCTGATGAACGACGCCGGTTATCGGCGCGCGAGTCCGAACCCGCTGCTCTGGCCCGAGGTACCGGGCGAGCCGTAGCGTGACGCGCGACGCGAAAGCGGACCATCGAGGAGACGACCATGCGGGGAGCGACGACAACGTGAGCGACACGGCGCAACACGAGACGGAAGGCAACGCCGGGCAACGGGACGAGTCGTCGTTGCTGAACGCGCGGCTGGCGCAGATGCCGTCGGTCGAGCGCGTGATCGCATCGGCCTCCGCGCAGCCGCTGATCGGGCAGTACGGGCGCACGCAGGTGCTGGCCGCGATTCGCTCGACGCTCGACGGCTGGCGGCGCGCGGTGCAGGCCGGCACGTTCGCCGCGGCGGCCGGCGAGGACGGGCCGGCGGGCGCCGATGGCGCATTCCCGGTCGAACGCGTGCTGGCCGACGCCTCGCGGGTGCTCGACGAGCGCGGCCGCAGCCGCGTGCGCGCGGTGTTCAATCTGACGGGCACGGTGCTGCACACGAATCTCGGCCGCGCGCTGCTGCCCGACGAAGCGGTGCGCGCGGTCGTGCAGGCGCTCACGCAACCGACGAACCTCGAATTCGATCTCGCGACCGGCAAGCGCGGCGACCGCGACGACCTCATCGACGAGCTCGTCTGCGAGCTGACCGGCGCGGAAGCGGCGACCGTCGTCAACAACAACGCGGCGGCCGTGCTGCTCGCGCTGTCCGCGCTCGCGCCGGGCAAGGAGGTGGTCGTCTCGCGCGGCGAGCTCGTCGAGATCGGCGGCGCGTTCCGGATTCCCGACATCATGAGCCGAGCGGGCGCGAAGCTGCGCGAGGTCGGCACGACCAACCGCACGCATCTGCACGACTACGCGAACGCGATCGGCCCGCGCACCGCCTTGCTGATGAAGGTCCATTGCAGCAATTACGCGGTCACGGGATTCACGAAGAGCGTCGAGCTCGACGAGCTCGCGCCGCTCGCGCGCGAGCGCGGGCTGCCCGTGGCGGTGGACCTCGGCAGCGGCACGCTCGTCGATCTCGCGCAGTGGGGGCTGCCCGCCGAGCCGACCGTGCGCGCGACCGTCGAGGCCGGCGCCGATCTCGTGACGTTCAGCGGCGACAAGCTGCTCGGCGGTCCGCAGGCCGGCCTCATCGTCGGGCGCGCGGAGCTGATCCGCAAGATCAGGAAGCATCCGCTCAAGCGCGCGCTGCGCGTCGGCAAGCTCACGCTCGCAGCGCTCGAGCCCGTGCTGCGCCTCTATCGGGCGCCCGAATTCCTGCGCGAACGGCTGACCACGCTGCGGTTGCTGACGCGTCCGGGCGCCGACATCCAGGCGGCGGCGATGCGCGTGTCGCCCGTGTTGCAGCGCGCGCTCGGCGAGGGCTGGCGCGTCGGCGTCGAACCGATGTTCAGCCAGATCGGCAGCGGCGCGCTGCCCGTCGACGTGCTGCCGAGCTACGGGCTCGTCGTGCGGCACGATCCCGGCGCCGGGCGCCGCGCGGGCGGCAGCGGCCGCGCGCTGGGCAAGCTGGAGCGCGCGCTGCGTGCGTTGCCGCGTCCCGTCGTCGGACGCATCGCCGACGATGCGCTGAGGCTCGACCTGCGCTGCGTCGAGGCTGGCGACGAGGCGGTGCTCGTCGCGCAACTCGCGCAGTTGCGCCTGTAATCGTTCGTCGAAGCGTTGCGCGAAATCGCGCGTGTGTTGAGCGGGCAGCCGCCCGGCCCGGCCGCGCGCGAACCCGAGCGGCATGATGAGTAGCCCAAGGCGGTCCAGGCGGCCGGCGACCATCCCGAGCGTCAACTACCTGCACGCGCCGCACTCGATTGCGGCGGGGCCGATCCCGCTCGCCGCGACGAGAATCAACGCGTCGAACACGTCCTCGTCCAGGCCGGCCGTGCCGGTCGCCCTCCGCGCGCAAGCCAGCGACGGGCCGACGACGGCGCGGCGGTGAGGCGCGCTGCGCCGGAGCGGGTGCGAGCGCTACAATCGCCTTCGTGATAATTTTGAAAACTGCCGACGCGCCGACGCGGACGCAAGCGCGATGTCGGGCGGGATTTTCAATGTCGTCCTGAAACGGGGATCGGGCCTTTCCCCTGTCGTTCGGCGCACGCTCGACCGGGCATGCGAGGGCGCCGGCAGGTTGCCCTGCCGCCTGCCGATCTGCCGTGTCGACGCCATCCTTTTACTCAATCAAGCCAGAGATACGGACCATGAAAGCAATTGGTTATTACCGGAGCCTGCCGATCGGCGAGGCGGAGTCGCTGCAAGACCTCGAGTTGCCGGAGCCGGTGGCGGGCGATCACGACCTCGTGGTGGAAGTGCGCGCGGTGTCGGTCAATCCGGTGGACACGAAAGTGCGCCGCGGCATGCCGCCGGAAGACGGTCAGGCGCGGGTGCTGGGCTGGGACGCGAGCGGGGTGGTGCGCTCGGTGGGCAAGGCGGTGACGCTGTTCAAGCCGGGCGACGGGGTGTGGTATGCGGGTTCGCTGGTGCGGCCGGGGACGAACAGCGAACTGCACGCGGTGGACGAACGGATCGTGGGGCGGATGCCGCAGAAGCTGGGCTTCGCGGAGGCGGCGGCGCTGCCGCTGACGACGATCACGGCGTGGGAGCTGCTGTTCGACCGGCTGGGGGCGCCGCAGGGGACGCTGCCGACGGGCAAGACGCTGCTGGTGATCGGGGCGGCGGGCGGGGTGGGCTCGATCCTGGTGCAACTGGCGCGCAAGCTGACGGGGCTGACGGTGATCGGGACGGCCTCGCGGGCGGAGACGACGCAGTGGGTGAAGGAGCTGGGCGCGCATCACGTGATCGACCACTCGAAGCCGCTGTCGGCGGAGCTGAAGCGGATCGGGTTCGAGGGGGTGGATTACATCGCGAGCCTGAACCAGACGGATCATCACTTCGACGAGATCGTGGCGTCGGTGAACCCGCAGGGGAGCGTGGCGCTGATCGACGACCCCGAGGTGTTCGACTTCCGGAAGCTGAAGAGGAAGAGCGTGTCGCTGCACTGGGAGTTCATGTACACGCGCTCGATGTTCTCGACGGCGGACCAGATTCGCCAGCACGAATTGCTGAACGACGTGGCGTACCTGATCGACGAGGGAGTCGTGCGCACGACGCTGACGGAGGTGCTGGGGAAGATCGACGCGGCGACGCTGCGCCGGGCGCACGAGCTGATCGAGACGAACCGGGCGCGCGGCAAGATCGTGCTCGAGGGATTCTGAACCCGCTGGTCTTTTTGCCGGGGCCGTGTCGTGAACGGCGCCCCGGTCTTTTTCGTCATGCCCGTCGTCGGGCGGCGCATGGTCTTTTTATCGATTGTCGAGGTAAATGCTGTGAATATTGCAAGCTACGCGAAGAAAAGGTACACCACGAAGGCGTTCGATCCCGCGCGCAAGGTGCCCGAGGAAACGATCGCGCAACTGCGCGAACTGATCCGTTTCAGCCCGTCGTCGGTGAACTCGCAGCCGTGGCACTTCGTCGTTGCGTCGAGCGACGAGGCGAAGGCTCGCGTCGCGAAGGCCGCGCAGGGACGTTTCGCCTACAACGAACCGAAGATCCGCGACGCCTCCCACGTGTTCGTGCTGTGTACGCGCGCGGCGATGGACGACGCGCATCTGGCCGGCCTGCTCAGCCAGGAGGACGACGACCGGCGCTTCGTCAACGCCGATGCGCGCAAGGGGCAGCAGACGGCACGACAGTCCTACGTGGACGTGCACCGCTACGAGCTGAAGGACGCGCAGCACTGGATGGAGAAGCAGGTCTACCTCGCGCTCGGCACGCTGCTGCTCGGCGCCTCCACGCTCGACGTGGACGCCTGCCCGATGGAAGGCTTCGACGCCAAAGCGCTCGACGAGGAGCTGGGCCTGCGCCAGAAGGGCTTCACGAGCGCCGTCATCGTCGGCCTCGGCTATAGCGGCGAAGGCGATTTCAACAAGGCGCTGCCGAAGTCGCGCCTGCCGGCCGAAGTCGTGTTCACCGACCTCTGATTTTCCGGGGCAGGGCCGGCGCGCCGATTCCCTCTTGTGGTTCTTTCCGCCGATACGCCTGCGGGCGAAGGCGGGCGCGAGTCGGCGCGCACGGCCCTTTCCGGGCATCGTTAACCTCTCACCGAGTCCACTTCCATGGCTATCAAATTCATCGTCGCCGTGATTACCGCCGAATCCGGCCACGCGGACGTCGTCCAGAAGACGCTCGAAGCGGCCGTGCCCGTCGTGCGCCAGGAGCCCGGCTGCCTTCAGTACGAACTGCATCACGACCAGTCGAAACCGGGCCGGTTCGTGATGGTCGAGCAGTGGCAGGATGCGGAGGCGTTGAAGCTCCACAGCGAAGCGCCCGCGTTCCGGCAGCTCTCGGGCGTGCTGAACGGCCGCGCGTCGCTCGACATCCTCGATCTTGCGAAGATCGTCTGACGCGCCCGACACGACGGGCGCAGCCTCCCGCCGCGCGTCGCGCGCTCCGGCCATGGTCAATCCCACCCACTTCGATCTGCAGTCGCTGAGGATCTTTCTCCTCGTGGCCGAGCACGGCAGCCTGACGAAGGCCGCCGAGCGGGGCCGGCTGACGCTTTCCGCGATCAGCAAGCGCATCGCCGAACTCGAGAGCGTCACCGACTGCGCGCTCCTGATCCGCCGGCCGCGCGGCGTCGAGCTGACGCCGGCCGGCCGCGGCCTGCAGCAGCATGCGAGCCGCGTGCTCGACGAGATCAACAGCATGGCCAGCGAGATGGGCGATTACGCGATCGGCGTGAAGGGCCACGTGCGGCTCTGGGCGAACACGTCGTCGATCGTCCAGTTTCTGCCCGCCGATCTCTCCCATTTCCTCGACGCGAACCGCTCGATCCGGATCAGCCTCGAGGAGCGCCTGAGCGGCGAGATCGTCGAGGCCGTCCGCTCGGGGCGCGCCGATCTCGGCGTGTTCGCCGACAACGTGCCCACGCACGGCATCGAGCGCCGGCTTTACCGTCAGGACGAACTCGTGCTGCTCGTTGCGCAGTCGCATCGTTTTGCGCGTCACGAGCGGCTGGCCTTCGCGCAGACGCTCGAGGAAGAATACGTGGGCCTGAATTCCGGCAGCTCGCTGCTCGCGCGCATGACCGACGCGGCGTTCGCGGCCGGGCTGCCGCTCAGGCTCCGGATTCAGGTCTCGAGTTTCGACGGCATCTGCCGGATGATCGAGGCCGGGCTCGGCATCGGCATCCTGCCCCACGCGGCCGTGCGGCCCGAGCTCGTCGCGACGCGGCTGCGCATCGTGCGGCTGGCGGACCCGTGGGCCATCCGCACGCTCTGGGTCGGCGCGCACGACGCGAGCGCGCTGACCCCGGAGGCCGGACGGCTGTTCGACTTCCTGTCCGGGGCGACGGCCGGGGTGCCCGCCGCCTGACGCGCGGGCCTCCGGCCGTCGCCCGTTTTCTTACCGCCGCGCGGGACTCAGACCGGATTGATTTCGTCCTGATTGCGCCGGGTGGTCCGCGGACCGAGCGCGAGGACGACCGACGCCACGCCCGCGAGCACGACGGAAACGAGGCCGAACATGGCGCCGGCGCCGTACTCGTTCAGGACCGGCAGCAGGATGAACGGCAACGCGCCGCTCATGAAGCGCGACAGCGAATAGGTGCTGCCGATCGCGGTCGAGCGCACTTGCGCCGGGAAAATCTCGGCCTGGTAGACGTGATAGGCGTTGCTGAACACGTTCGAGGCGCAGGTCGTCAGCACGCCGCAGACGATGACGAGCGTCGCGCTGTTCGAGTAGGCGAAGCCGAGGCCGAAAACCGCGATCGACAGAATGGAGACGATCACGAGCGTGCGGCGTTCGATCCAGTTGAGCAACGGGATCGACAGCAGCGAGCCCACGGGATAACCGAGGAACGACATCGCGGCGAAGAACGTGCCGTCGGTCACGTCGATGCCCCGGCTTCTGACCACGGTGGCGGCCAGCGTGCCGAAGCCGTAATAGCCGAAGGCCTGGAACAGGTGGAACACGACGAGCATCAGGTAGCGCCTGTTATAGGGCGCCCGACGCAGCAGGGCGATGCGCTCGCCCAGGCCGGGCGGCGCCTGCCGTTGCGGGTCGGGCGAAAGTTCGGGCACGGCAACGCCCGCGCTTTGCGCGAAACGGCGCAGCATGGCGTGCGCTTCCTCGACGCGGCCCTGGGCGAGCAGCCAGCGCGGGCTTTCCGGCAGGCGGTGCTGCACGAACAGCACGAACACCGCGCCGAGGCTGCCGATGGCGAGGATCAGGCGCCATCCCGCCACGGTGCCCAGGTGTATCGGATTGAGCCAGACGGCCAGGAATCCCACGGCCGGAACGGCGACGAACGACGTGGTGTAGGCCCAGGCGGCCAGCCGGCCGCGCCGTTCCTTCGGCAGGATTTCGGACAGGAAGCTGTCGGCGACCGGGTAGATCGCGCCCGCGCCGACGCCGGTGAGAAAGCGGCACACGACGAGCATGTCCGAACTCGTCGAGAACGCGCCGACGAGCGAGAAGCCGCTGTAGAGCACGAGCGTGAACAGGAAGGCGCGGCGGCGGCCGATGCGGTCGGCGAGGCTGCCGAGGCAGCACGAGCCGAAGAACATGCCGATGAACGCGGACGCGAGCAGCAGCTTGAAGTCCGTGCTGTGCCGGTCGATGCCGTATTCGTTTTGCAGCGCGGTGCCGATCGAGCTGACGAGGAAGATCTCGTACATGTCGAAGAAGAGCCCGATGCCGACGACCCAGACGACGAAGCGATGCAGCGCGCCGACGGGCATGTCGTCCATGAAGCGGCTGAGCGTCGGGCCTTGGGCGCTCGCGGGAGCGGTCGGGGCGGATAGCGAGGACGAAGCGGACGCGGCGTGGGCGGCCGCTTCGCCGCCCAGGTTCAGCGGGTTGCTAGTCATGGTGTCTCCTGGATTTTATATAGGGGTACTGCGGGACAGCTTGCGGGTCTTCGCCCGGTTCGTCATGGGATGGCGACCATTATGCGTCGGGTATTCGCCGCAAACCGGGCGAGCGGCTCCGCGCGCTCGCATCCCGCAGCGGCGGCGCGCCCGGCGGCGGCATCGTCGGGGCCGGGCGGGGGGAGCGGGCGGCCCTCATCGGGCGCCGCGCAGCGGCTCCGATATCTCGATCAGGTTCAGGTCCGGGTCGCGCACGTAGACGGAGCGGATTTTCTGCGTGGCGCCCGTGCGCTCGACCGGCCCCTCGACAATCGGCCAGTTCACCCGGTTCAGATGCGCGATGACGTCGTCGAGCGGGACCGAGGCGATGAAGCAGAGGTCGAGCGCGCCCGGCACCGGCACATGCGCCTTGGGCTCGAATTCGGCGCCGCGCACGTGCAGGTTGATCTTCTGATTGCCGAAACGGAAAGCCAGCCGGCCGGCGCCGAACGTTTCGGGTTCCATCTGCAGGACTTCGGTGTAGAAACGCTTCGTCGCCTCGGGGTCGACGCAGGTCAGCACGAGATGATCGAGGTGGTCGATCAGGGGCATGTCAGGCTCCCGGTTGGGCGAAGGCGCGTTGCGCCGGCATGGCGGCGGCCGCGAAGTCGGGCGCAGGATGCAGATCGAGCCGCCGGCCGGCCTTGAGCAACTGGCTCGGCACGTCGTGGCCGATCAACGCGGGCAGCCGCGCCGACGCCTCGAGCACGGCGGCGAGATTCACGCCGGTGTCGTATCCGTCGAGTTCGAGCATGTGGACGAGCTCCTCCGTGCAGACGTTGCCCGTGGCGCCCGGCGCGTAGGGGCAGCCGCCGAGGCCGCCGAGCGACGAGTCGAAGCGGTCCACGCCGGCGGCGAGCGCCGCGAGCGTGTTGGCGAGCGCCATGCCGCGCGTGTTGTGGAAGTGCAGCGTGAGCTCGAGCCCGGGAAAGGTCTCCCGCGCCGCGCGGCAGAGCGCGCCGACCTGCGAGGGAAAGGCCATGCCCGTCGTGTCGCACAGCGTGATGCCGCGCACGCCGAGTTCGGCGAAGCGCCGCATCCAGTCCAGCACCCCGGCGGCCGGCACGTCGCCTTCCATCGGGCAGCCCATCGCCGTCGAGAGCGACACGTTGATCGCCACCGGCGTCGACGCGACCACGGCGATCACGTCGCGCAACTGGGCGAACGACTGCTCGCGGGTCATGCGCAGATTGGTGCGGTTGTGGCTCTCGCTGACCGACATCACGAGGTTGACCTCGTCGACGCCGCAAGAGAGCGCGCGCTCCGCGCCGCGCACGTTCGGCACGAGCACGGTGTAGACGACGCCGGGCACGCGCTCGATGCGGTGCACGACTTCCTCGGCGTCGCGCAGCGCCGGAATCGCCTTCGGCGAGGTGAACGACGTGACCTCGATCTTGGCGTAGCCGCACCGGCTCAGCCGGTCGACGAGGGCGATCTTGTCGTCCGTCTCCACGAATCGGGCCTCGTTCTGGAACCCGTCGCGCGTGGCGACTTCCTGGATGTAGAGTTTCCTGCCTTTGCCGGACATGCCGTGTCTCCTAGATGATGCCGCGCGCGCGCCATGCCGCGCGCGTGGCCGCGTCGATGCCGAGGGCGTCGAGCACCGCGTCCGTGTGCTGGCCCAGCGCGGGGGCGGCTTCGTAGATCCCGCCCGGGGTTTCGCTCATTTTCGGCACGATGCCCGGCACCTGCACCGGCGTGCCGTCGGGCAGCACGTCGTCGACGATCATGCCGCGCGCCCGGTAGTGCGGGTCCGACGCGATGTCTGCGATGTCGTAGATCTTGCCCGCCGGAATGCGCGCCTCGTTGAGCGCCGCGAGCACGTCGTCGAGCGCGTGCCGGGCCGCCCACTCGCCGATGGCCGTGTCGATGCGCTCGACCTGGCGCACGCGCCCGTCGTTGTGCGCGAGGTCGGGGTCGCCGCCGAGGTCGGGCCGGCCGATCAGCTCCATCAGCCGGCGGAAGATGCTGTCGCCGTTGCCGGCGATCAGCGCGTATTTGCCGTCCCGGCAGCGGTAGGCGTTGGTGGGCGCGATGCCGGGCAGGCTGCTGCCGGCCGGCTGCCGCACCGTGCCGGACACGGCGTATTCGGGCAGCAGGCTCTCCATCATGTTGAAGACGGCTTCGTAGAGCGCCACGTCGATCACCTGGCCTTTGCCTCCCTGCTGGTCCCGATGGCGCAGGGCCAGCAGGATGCCGACGACGCCGTGCAGCGCCGCGAGCGAATCGCCGATGGACACGCCCACGCGCACCGGCGTGCGGCCCGGCTCGCCGCTCAGGTGCCGCAAGCCGCCCATGGCCTCGGCCACGACGCCGAAGCCGGCCCGGTCGCGGTACGGGCCGGTCTGCCCGTAGCCCGACACGCGTAGCATGACGAGCCCGGGGTTGATCTCCTTGAGCGCGTCCCAGCCGAGCCCCCATTCCTCGAGCGTGCCGGGGCGGAAGTTCTCGATCAGCACGTCGCTTTCGCGGATCAGCCGGCGCGCGACGTCCTGCCCCTCGGGCGCGCGCAGGTCGAGCGTGACCGACTTCTTGTTGCGCGACTGGACGGCCCACCAGACCGAGGTGCCGTC
The DNA here is from genome assembly GCF_002870125.1 of Burkholderia sp. WAC0059. Classification (GTDB taxonomy): domain Bacteria; phylum Pseudomonadota; class Gammaproteobacteria; order Burkholderiales; family Burkholderiaceae; genus Paraburkholderia. The sequence goes on along the minus strand of NZ_PNEO01000007.1, from coordinate 8,785 downwards.
GTGAAGCAGGCGCCACTTGCGCAGCGGATCGCCGGTTTCCGGCGGTTCGATCTTGACGACGTCGGCGCCGAACTCCGCCAGCATCTTGCTGGCGAACGGGCCCGCGATGAGCTGGCCCATTTCGAGCACCCGGACGCCCTCCAGAGGACGCTTCATGACTCTGTCTCCTTCCTGTCTGTTGGAATGCCGCGTGAATGCCGCGGTTCGAATCCGTCGGGGCCTCCATGTTGGCCGATTCCGGCCGCGGCGATAAGCGACGGATGCTCAAGGACCCTTTCCGTTCCGGAAAGTCTCCTTCCGGGGGGCGCCGAATGTGCCGGGTGCGTCGGGCCTGTCCGGCGCGCGACCCGACGCCGGTCTTACGTGCCGACCCGGTTCTCGAGCGTGCCGACGCCCTCGATCTCGATGCGGATGACGTCGCCCGTGTCGAGGAAGCGCGGCGGGTTGAAGCCGATGCCGACGCCGGCCGGCGTGCCCGTGGCGATGACGTCGCCGGGCTGCAGCTCGATCCCGGCCGACAGCGTTTCGATCAGCGTCGGAATGTCGAAAATCAGTTGGCGGGTGTTAGCGTGCTGGCGCAGCTCGCCGTTCACCCAGCAGCGCACGTCGACGTTCTGTCCGTCCACCTCGTCCGCCGTGACGATGTACGGCCCCATCGGGCAGAAGCCGTCGAGCGACTTGCCGATGAACCACTGGCGATGCAGCTTCTGGAGGTCGCGCGCGGTGAAGTCGTTGATGATCGTGTAGCCGAACACGTGGCGCATCGCGTCGGCCTTGCGGATGCCGCGCCCGGCGAGGCCGATCACCACGCCAAGCTCGGCCTCGTAATCGAGCTGGTTCGTCACGCCGGCGTGGCGCGGAATCGTCGCGCCGGGACCGATGATGGCCGAGGCCGGCTTCGTGAACACGACCGGGGCCTCGGGCGCATGCTCGCCGTCCTTCGCGCTGTGGTCGAAGCCCGACTTCTGGAATTCCGCCGCGTGCTCGTAATAGTTCTTGCCGACGCAAAAGACGTTGCGGCGCGGCTGGTCGAGCGGCGCGAGCAGTGCGCCGTCGGCGAGCGGCAGCCCCGGCGTGACAGGCTCGAGCCGGTCTCGGATGGAATCGAATTGTTGTACCAATTCGACCATGTCGCCGGCGAATCCCGGTACCAGACCGGAGACGGGCCAGAACGTGGCAGCGTCGGCGGAGACGACGGCGACCGTCTTTCGGCCGTTCTGGAGAATCGTGGCAATGCGCATGGCTGTCGCTCCGTGGCGGTAATGGGTGAGGGTGGAAATGATAACCAATATGGTCCTGCTGAAACAGCGAAACCCGCTATAATCGGGGCCAATTGGTCTATATCGGGGGTGGCCGTGCACGAGGCAAGACAATGACGGCGGTGCGGGCGCCGGGGGCGCGGGCCCTCGCCAACTATCTGCAGCAGGAAATGGCGGCCGGCCGTCTGCGCGAGGGCATGAAGCTGCCCGCCGAGCGGGAGCTCAGCGAAAGATTCGGCACGTCTCGCGGGGCGGTCCGGCGCGTGCTGCAGGAATTCGCGAACCGTGGTTTGCTGAGCAAGGCGGTCGGCAGCGGCACGTTCGTGCAGGCCGCGGCCGCGACGGTGCGCCGTCCGACCGCGTCGGCTGCCGGCGACGACGCCTCGTCGCAGACGAGTCCGGCCGAGCTGATGGAGGCGCGGCTGCTCATCGAGCCGCTGATGCCGGCGCTCATCGTGCGCAACGCGACCCGTTCCGACTTCCTGAAAATGGACGCATGCCTCGCGCAGACCGAGCAGGCGCAGTCGCTCGAAGACTTCGAGCAGTGGGACGCCGAGCTGCATCGCGCGCTGGCCGAGGCGACGCACAACGCGTTCTTCCTCAAGATTCTCGACCTCGTCAACGCGGTGCGGTCCCGCGCGGAGTGGGGGCAATTGAAGCGGCAATCGCTGAGCCCGGCGCGCCGGGCCGAATACGAGGCGCAGCACCGCGAGATCGTGGCGGCGCTGCGCGATCGCGACGCCGAGAGCGCGACCGCGACGATGCGCTCGCATCTGCTGCAGATCCGGCGCAATCTCTTCGAGCAGTGACCCCGCACCGACCGGGCACCGACCCGGCGGGCGCTCAATCCTTCGGCGCGTACTGCATCTCGCCGTTGCCGAACGACCAGTTCTCGCGCGCGACGTCGACGAGGCTGATCCAGACGTCCTCCCGGCGGATGCCGGCCTTCGCATGAATGCCGTCCGCCACGGCCTTGTAGAAGGCCTTCTTGACGTCGATGCTGCGTCCCGCGTTCCAGGTGACCTGGATGAAGACAATGCCCGGCGTGTAGGTGACGCCGAGGTAGCCTTCGGCGGGGTAGACGAGCTCGTCCGCGCCGTGACGCGAAACGATCTGGAATTTGTCGTGCGGCGGCACGTTGGCGACGTCGATCATCGCTTCGTAGACCGTATCGCCGATGGCGCGCACGGCGTCGGGCGAGGCGTCTTTCGAGAGGTTGATTCGCACGAGCGGCATGTTCGTCTCCATGGGGTGAAAGCGGTCCGCCGGCTACGCCGGTAGGGTCGGCGCGCGCCGTTTCGGCTGGCGGTGGCGCGCGAGCAGGGATGAGCGTAGGCTAGGGACGATGTTTCTACAAGCGCATAATTTTCATCATCAACATGATCGAGTGGAATGATGCTGGATGAGCTGAAATCGTTCGTCGCCGTCGTCGACGATGCCTCGCTGACGCGCGCGGCCGACCGGCTCTGCGTGTCGCAGTCGACCGTCTCGAAGCGTATCCAGCGTCTCGAGGCGCTACTCGGCACGGCGCTGTTCGACCGCAACTCCAAACCGCCGAAGCCGACGGCCGTGGCGAGCCGGATCTACGGGCAGGTCGTTCCGCTGCTGCGCGGGTTCGAGCAGTTGTTTCATCTCGCGAACGAGGATGCGCCGCCGTCGGGCCTGCTGCGTTTCGGTTTTCCGCAGGTCGTCGCCGACATGGCGCTGCCCGATGCCGTGACGGCGATGAAGGCGGCGTTCCCGGCGCTCGACGTGAGGTGGCAGACCGACTGGACCACGGGCCTGCTGCGAAGGCTCGAAACGGGCGCGCTCGACGCCGCCGTGCTGATGCTGGCGACGGGCGCGCCGCTGCCCGACGAGCTGGCGGCGCGGCGGATGCTGACGTTCAACGTGGTGGTCGTGCAAAGCCGCGACAAGCCGCTCGTGAAGGGGAGAATGCCGATCCGGTCGCTGGCGGACTGCGAATGGATTCTGAACCCCGAGGGCTGCGGATATCGGGCCGCGCTCGAGCGCGCGATGGCCGGGGCCGGCGCGCCGTTGCGGCTGGGCGTGGACACCCATGCCGGCGACATGCAGATGCGGCTCGTTTCGGCGGGGCTCGGCCTCGGCCTCGTGCCGCGAGAAATGCTCGAGGCGAGCCCGTGGAAGTCGCGGCTCGCCGTGGTCGACGTCCGCGATTTCGCGCTGACGATCGACGTCTGGCTCGCGCATCCGCATGCGGTCGGCAATTTGCGGCGGGCCGTCGAGGTGCTGGCCGATGCTGTGTCGTCGTCGCTCGCGCGGCCTCGCGCGGCGCGCCGGAGCCGCCGTGGGTGATGCGGGCTGATGCCGGCGATATGGGCGATATGCGCGATATGGCCTACGGTCGGGGCGGTTCGCCCGCCGGCCAGGCCGCCTGGGCCCGGCCGTTCCGGGCGGCCTGAGAGGTCTCGCCCAGGGTGTCTCCCAACGGGTCGCCAGGGGTGCCGTCTCAGGCCGCCTCGGCCCGCGGCAGCCGGCCGAATTTCTGTCCGTAGAGCTCGCCGAGCCACTCCACGAACACGCGCACGCGCGGCGACAACTGCCGCCGGTAGGGGTAGAGCGCCGTGACCGGCATGTCGGGGCTCGCCCATGCGCCGAGCACCTCGACGAGCTGCCCGTCGCGCAGTTGGTCCTCGACGTGGAAGCGGGGCAGTTGAATGAGCCCGCAGCCGCGCAGCGCGCAGATCACGTAATTCTCCGCGTCGTTGACCGATACCCCGCCCTTGACCGGGTACGTCCGGCGCTGGCCGTCGACGATCACCTCGAACGGATAGTCGAGCCCGCCGCTGCTCGAGAAGAACCGGACCGCCTGCGCGGCCGGCAGGTCGTCGGGATGGCCCGGCGCGCCGAAGCGGGCCAGATACCCGGGGCTCGCGCAGATCACCTGGGGCATCGTCGCGAGCGGCCTTGCCACGAGCGTCGAGTCGCGCAGCCGGCCCGAGCGGATCACGCAGTCCACGCCCTCGCGCACGAGGTCGACGAGCCGGTCGCCGCTGCTGACGACGAGATCGATGCCCGGGTAGCGGCCGCGGAAATCGTCGATGTTCGGCAGGATGATTCGCGTCGCGTGGGTGCCGTGCATGTCCACGCGCAGCACGCCGCGCGGGTTGGCCGCCACGTGCCGCAGCGAGGATTCGGCGTCGTCGAGCTCGCCGAGCACGTGGACGCACCGCTCGTAGAAGGCCTGGCCGTCGAGCGTCGGCCGCACCTGGCGCGTGGTGCGCTCCAGAAGCCGGACGCCGAGCCGCGCCTCGAGCTGCTTGATGGCATGGGTGGCGGTGGCGCGCGGAATGTCGAGCAGGTCGGCGGCCCGGCTGAAGCTGCCGGTTTCGACGATGCGGGTGAAGAGCTGGAGCGCGTCGAGGCGGTCCATGGCGACCCTCGGCAAATGGGACGGGTCCGGATCGAATCCGGGTCGGGACGAATCGGTTTTTTTGAATTATAGGGCTGAACTTCTGGTGATTGTTGGCAGTGGTTGAATTGTCTTGCCAATGCCGGCGTCTTTATCCGGCTCGGCCGAATGGGAACAATTACTACCTGAGGGCGACGTTGCCCGTTTTGACAAGGAGAGCAGGTTCATGAACAACCCTACACTGAAGAGCGCCATCGTCACCGGCGCCTCGCGCGGCATCGGCCGGGCTATCGCGGCGCGTCTCGCCGCCGACGGCTTCGCGGTGGCCGTCCATTACGCCGGCAATGCGGAAAAGGCCCGGGAAACCGTCGCCGCCATCGAGGCCGCGGGCGGCCGGGCCGTGGCGATCCAGGGCGACGTCGGCAGCCGGGAGGACGTCGAACGCCTGTTCTCCGCGACGCTGGACGCCTTCGGCCGCCTCGACGTGGTCGTCAACAGCGCCGGCGTCATGCCGATGGCGACGATCGACGAACATCACCTCGATGCGTTCGACAACGCCATCGCCACCAATCTGCGCGGCACCTTCCTCGTGTTCGCGCAGGCGGCCCGCCACCTGGGCCGGGGCGGCCGGATCATCGCGCTTTCCTCGAGCGTGATCGCCAAATCGTTTCCGGGCTACGGGCCGTACATCGCGAGCAAGGCCGGCGTCGAGGGGCTCGTGCACGTGCTGGCGAACGAGCTGCGCGGACGCGAGATCACCGTCAACGCGATCGCGCCCGGCCCCGTGGCCACCGAGCTGTTCTTCAACGGCAAGACCGACGAGCAGGTCGCGCAGATCGCGAAGCTCGCGCCGCTCGAACGCATCGGCACGCCAGAGGAAATCGCCTCGGCCGTCTCGTTCCTCGCGGGGCCCGACGGCGCATGGGTCAATTCGCAGGTCGTGCGCGTGAACGGCGGCTTCGCCTGAATCCCGGTCCGGCCTGGAAGGCCGTACGCAACACTCGACACTCAACCGAAGGAGCGCGTCATGCCGTTTGCCAACTACAAATTCCCGGAAGGGATTCTCGATCACGCCCGCAAGGAGGAAATCATCCATCGCACGACGGCGATGTTCGTCGAATATTTCGGCGAGAGCGTCCGGCCGTATTCGATGGTGCTCGTCGAAGAGGTCGCCGACGGCGGCTGGGGCCGCGCCGACGAGACGCTGACGCTCGAGAAGATGGGTATCACGCGCCAGACGAAATAGACGGCCGCGCGCGTAGACGAAGGAGTTTTTCATGCAGAAGAAAGCGGGTTGTCGCTTCCGGATCAGCGTGGAGCGGGCGGACGGGGACGCGAGCCCGTCGGACGGCGTCGCGCCGCTGGCGTTCGAGGTCTGGAGCCATGACGACATCCTCGCGATCGCGGACCGGGTCCGGGCGGGGACGGCGTTCCCGCCCGACGACGCGGCTGCCCTCGCGATCGGGCTCAAGCTGTTCAGCGGCGTGATGCTCGCGCATCGTCGCGATCCGCTGTTCGCCGGGGTCGAGCCCGCGATCCGGGCGTTCATCGGCGACCTGAAAGCGCGGGTCGCCCCGTCGGTTCCGCCCGCTTCGGACTAACCGGACTGAACCGCGGACCGTTGCCGCCCAGCCGGCGCGGCACGGTCGACGCGGCATCCGCGGGGGGCGAGGGCCTCGCGCGAGATCTGATAGGCGAGGGGATCGTGCGCACGACGCTGAGGCCGGTGCCGGGGAAGGTCGATGCGGCGACGCTGCGTCGGGCGCATGAGCCGATCGGGACGAACCGGGCGCGCGGCAAGAGCGTCCTCGTCGCTTGACATAGGCGGAAATTATCCGCCCCGGATTTTTGATTGGTAAGGCATGCGATATACAGCCCACCGCACAGCCGATACATAGCCTGGCTGTCGGCAGATTGAAACCCCGCGAGGCCGGCCTTTCGCGGGGTTTTTATTTTTCCGGAAGCGGATCGCGGAGGGCGCGTCGAATGGCACGCGGAAGGCCTCGCGCTGCGCGCCGGCAAGGATTTTGCTGCCTGTGCTCCGGTCCCGGCGAGCGCCGTTGGCGTCGGCGCGACACCATAAATGTTCGAAGGCCGGAAGGCGGTTATGATTGCACCCTGCTACGTATGCCGTCTTCGCAACGGAGGAGAATGCCCCGATGATTCATGTCATTGCCACGATCACCGCCAAACCCGGCCAGCGCGACGCCGTACTTGCCCTGTTCAACCGGAACCGTCCCGCCGTCCTCGCGGAAAAAGGCTGCATCGCCTACGAGGCGGTCGTCGACGTGCCCGGTTTCGGGGGAAACCAGACGCCGATCGGCGAGGACACCTTCAAGGTCATCGAGCGCTGGGAAAGCGCGGAAGCGTTGCGCGCGCACGCCGCCTCGGCGCACATGGCCGAATACGGGCGCAATGCCGCGCCGTTGCTCGCGAACCGGGTCATCAACGTGCTGCAGGCCTGCTCCTGAGCACGGCGTTTTTTGCATCGCCCCGCCGGGCGGCAACGTTGCCAGGGGCTGCCAACCTTTTCGTCTTTGCCGAATCGGAGGCGCGAGAGGGGTGTCGCGAGTCGCCGTTTCCATCCGCCGGCATGGCGGGCGAACGTCCGCCGCGCCTTGCCGGCCGGGCTCGCCCGGTTACGGAGTGGGGCGTAGCTGTTACGTTATATTACTCAAGCGCCTGCCGTAACAAACTGAAATTTGCCGTCAGATACCTGTACCGAAAGTCCGGCCGGGCTCGGATACAGTTCGTCTCCTGGTCATTCCGGTCTCCGTCGTCGACGGGGACGCCCAACTGCCTGAACTCACATGTCGCTATCCGACAGACAATCCCGCGCGAGCGCTGCGCCAGTCCATCCCGCCCGTCCAGTGCCGGCCCACGTGATCGGAGGAACCCAGCATGAGTGACGTTTCCGCGAACGCGCCGAAACCGCATCCGAAACGAACGCGGCGGTGGATCTTCGTCATCGTGCTGCTTGCGGTGATCGCGCTCGTCGTTTTCCACCTGCTCAACCGGAAGGCGCCGCATCGCGGCACGCCGGCCCAGGTGGTGACGGTCGCCGCGGCGGTTGCCGGCGACATGCCCGAGACGCTGAGCGAACTCGGCACGGTGACGCCGGTCGCGACGGTGACGGTCCTGCCGCAGTTGAGCGGCTACCTGACGGCGGTCGGCTACCGCGAAGGCCAGGACGTCGAGAAGGGGCAGTTCCTCGCGCAGATCGACCCGCGCCAGTACGAGATCAGCAAACAGCAGGCCGAAGCGCAGCTCGCGAAAGACCAGGCTTCGCTCGCCCAGGCGCGCTCCGACCTCGCCCGCTACGCGCAGTTGAGCCAGAGCAAGTCGATCGCCGAGCAGACCTACGTCGACCAGCAGTTCCTCGTCCAGCAGGACGAGGCCGCCGTCAAGTCCGACGAGGCCAGCATCGCGCAGTACACGCTCGACCTCGAGTATTGCCACATCACGGCGCCGGTGTCGGGCCGGGTCGGGCTGCAGCTCGTCGATCCGGGCAACTACGTCACGGCGTCGAGCCAGCCCGGCATCGCCGTCATCACGACGATGAAGCCGACCACGATCGAATTCACGGTGCCGCAGAACGCGCTCGCGAACGTGCTTCAGCGCTTCAACTCGGGCGCGAAGCTGTCCGTCGTCGCCTACAACAGCGACAACACGAAGCAGCTCGCGACCGGCACGCTCTACGCGATCAGCAACCAGATGGCGACCTCGACCGGCACGGTCACGCTGCGCGCGACGTTCCCCAACGACGACGAAGCGCTGTTCCCGAACGAGTTCGTCAACGTGAAGCTGCTCGTCGACACGCTGCACAACGCCGTGCTCGTGCCGACGCCCGCCGTGCTGACGGGCGCGCCCGGCGACTACGTCTACCTCGTCAATGCCGACGACACCGTCTCGGTGCACAAGGTCGTGCTCGGGCCGAGCGACGGCCGGCACACGGTCATTACTTCCGGGCTTGCGGTCGGCGACCGCGTCGTCACGGACGGCACCGACCGCCTGAGCGACGGCGCGCACATCCGGGCCGCCGGCGCGCGGCCGGCCTCGGGCGCGGCGGCGGACGCGGACGACGCGTCGGGCCCGGCCGCGGGCAGCGGCGCTCGCGGCCACCGCCGGCACGCGCGCGCATCGGACGCGGCCG
>NZ_PNEO01000006.1 GCF_002870125.1 Burkholderia sp. WAC0059 | reverse complement strand
GACCCGGCCTCTTTCCTCCGGGTCCGCCGCCGCGTCTGCAGCAGAGAAGCGAGATTATGCGCACCAAACCAGAACCCGTCAACCCCCTTCTGATATCCCTCTCCATCCCCCCGCCCCTCTCCGCCTCACCCTCGGCTCCACACACCCCAGCAAATCAATGCGTAGCTGCCAAGCCCCTCATCCCGGTTCCGACCAGAACGCCCGGCAATTACTTTGCGCCCCACCATCACTGGGGCCGCAGCATGACTCGCCCGACGATATCCATGAAGTGATCGAGGCCCGGCGTCGGCTGGTTCGCCACTTTCGCCCGGTCGTCCCAGCGACGCAGCTTCACGGCATCGGCCGCATACGGCTGGTCGGCAAATTCGCGCGCCTGCTCGTCGCTGAAGATCCCTCCCTGCAACGCCAGACTGCGGACGGAATCCTGCGACAGGCGGCCGAAATAGGTTTCGTCCGTGGCGCACAAATAGCGCTTCGCATCCACGTGCATCCGGATCGGCTCGAGCACGCTGTCGGGCAATACCGGCCGCAGAAACGGCAGCGCGTAATACTGGTGCAAGTCGTCGACGCCGCGTTGGGTCGGCGTTTCCCCCTGCCGGTTGAGCAGGTGCCCCAGGTCGTGCAGGAACGCCGCCGAGATCAGTTCGTCGCTCACTCCCTCGTCCTGCGCCAGCGCCCCGCTTTGCAGCGCATGTTCGAGTTGCGTGACGGGTTCGCCGCTATACGAGAGCGAACCATATGTTTCGAACAACTGACGGATATCGTCCAGACTCAATGCCATTTCTCTACTCCATAACGGAAAAGTATTCGCCGGTCACAGGCCTTCATCCCGGGCGGCGGCGCGGCGCGCGAGCCGCAATCAGCAACAGCGCGCCGAGCGAAACCAGCAGCAGGATCAGCGACAGCGCCGAAGCCGGCAGATAGTAGCCGCGCTGCACCGCCCCCACCACCACGATAGGCACTGTCGCGAATCCGGGCGGATAAACCGTCAGCGTCGCGCCCAACTCGCCCAGCGATAAAGCGAACCCCAGCGCGAGACTCGCGCGGATCGCCGGAACCAGTTGCGGCAGCACGACCCGGCGTAACACCATCGAAGGCGGTGCACCGAGACTCGCGGCGGCCTCCCGCAGCACCGTCAATTCCGGGCGCAGCCCCGCCGACGCGCAGCGATAACAGAACGGCAGCACGAGCGCGACCTGCACAAGCACGACGATGGAAGCCGAGCTCGACAGATCGACGGGCGCCTTGTGATACGCGATCAGCACCGCGAGCCCGAGCACGACGCTCGGCACGCCATTCGGCATCATCGCGATCGCGTCCACGAGCGCGCCCAGGCCGCGCCGGTCCCGCCCTTCGAGCGCCAGCGCCAGCCATAGTCCCAGCACGGTGCCGAGCACCGACACGCCGAACCCCAATTCGAGGCTCGTCGTCAGCGCATCGAAGTCGTCCTCGTTCAAACGTTCGAACCAGCGCGTAGACAATCCGTCCGGGAAGATCGTGCCGGACCAGTGCGTGGCCAGGCTCGACAGCGCGACGACGATGACCGGCAACACGAAGAGCCAGAAGCACAGCAACGCGACGAACGCCAGCAGCATGCCGGTCACGACGCGCGCCGCGAGACCTCGCGTGACGGGACGCGCAGGCGGGTGCCGCGGCGGCAGTACGCCCTGATCGGGATTAGCGGCCATTGCGGGAACCTCCGCGATCGCGCCGGCTCACCCGCCGGTACAGCGCATAGAGCGAAAGCGACATGACGAGCATCACCACCGCGCCCGCCGCCGCAGTCGGCAGATCCAGGTCGACGGTCGCCGAGCTATAGATCGCGACCGGCAACGTAACCATATGTGCGCTGCCGAGCACGAGCAAGATGCCGAACTCGTTGAGCGTCAGCAGAAAGCAGAGCAGCGTGCCGGCCGCGATGCCCGGCCACGCGAGCGGCAGGATCACGCGCATAGCCACCATCCATCCGTTCGCCCCGAGGCTGCGTGCGGCTTCCACGAGACGCATGTCGAGCAGGGCAAAGGCGGCGAGCGTGGGACGCACGACAAACGGCGAGTAAAACACGACTTCCGCGAGAATCACGCCGCCCATGCCGAACAGAAAATCGAGCGGCGGCGCCTGCAGATGAAAGAGGTCCTGCAACGCAATGCCGACCGAGCCCTGCGAGCCGTACAGGAAAATCAGCGTAAACGCGACGAGAAACGACGGAAACGCGACGAAGAGTTCGAGGAACCGCGTGATGAGACGCACGCCCGGAAACGGCCGGAAAAACAGGACCGCCGCGAGGCCAACACCGAGCAGCGACGCCAGCCCCGCGCTGACGAACAGAATCCACAGCGTCGTGCCGATCACGCCGCGCGATTCCGGGTTGGCGAAGAACGTCTCGTAGGCATGCAGGCTGATGCCGTGCGCGCCCGTCAGGCTCAGCAGCACGAGCCGCACGAGCGGATAGACGACGAGCGGACCGAGCACGAACACGGCAAGTAGCGCGATATGCCATTGCGCGCGCCGTTCGCGACGGCGACGCGCGGCGGCATGTCCGTGGTCCATCAACGGCGCGCCGGGCGCGTCCGCAGCGCTCGCCGCCGTCGCGCCGGAAGTCTCAGGGGTGAACAAGGACGACATCGTCCACCTCGTAACGCAGCGACACGCGCATGCCCTTTTCCGGCGTCAGGCCGTGGCCGCGCTGCATCGTCACCAACAGGGGCTCGTCCGGCATCGCGTCGAGCATGACCGGCACCGACAGCACCGAACCGTACCACTCCACCGAGACGACGGTGCCGTGCAACGCCCCCTCGCCGAGCGGCACGATTCTCAGCCGCTCGGGACGCAGGCAGGCAAGACGTTCACGCTCGTCGTGGCGCGGGTCGCCGAGCGCGAACGCAACGTTCGGCGGCAGCAGATTGGCCGCGCCCAGATAGCGGGCCACGTACGCATCGCCCGGCGTGTCGTAAAGTTCCTGCGGCGTGCCGAGTTGCGCGATGCGGCCGTCGCGCATCAGCAGCGTGCGGTCGGACAGCATCAGCGCGTCGTCCTGATCATGCGTGACGCAGACGATCGTCAGGTCCGGCAGCCGCTCGTGCAGCGCCTTCAACTCGGAACGCACGGAAGCGCGCAGATTGGCGTCGAGCGCGGACAGCGGCTCGTCGAGCAGCAGCACGTCGGGCTCGATGACGAGCGCGCGGGCAAGCGCCACGCGCTGCTGCATGCCGCCCGAAAGCTGCGCGGGCATCACGTGGCCGGCGTCGCCGAGCTGCACGAGCTTGAGCGCCTCGGCCACGCGCCGCGCGATGTCGCGTCCCGGCACGCGCCGCGCGCGCAGCCCGAAAGCGACGTTTTCGAACACGGTCAGATGAGGAAACAGCGCATAGCTCTGGAACAGCAGCCCCAGGTTGCGCCGGTGCGGCGGCACGTGTGTCAGGTTGCGGCCGGCCACCGTAAGCGAGCCGACCAGCCCGTCCGCCTCGATGAACCCGGCGATGAAGCGTAGCAACGTCGTCTTGCCGCAACCGCTGCGGCCGAGCACGGTCAGCAACTCGCCGCGCCGGATCGTCAGCGACAGGTCGTCGAGCACCGTGCGGCTGCCGAAGCGCACGCTCAGATGCTCGATCTGCACGCCGGCCGAAACCGGCGCGCCGGACGCCTCCGGCACGGCCCGCGTCGACGGGGACTGCGCAAGACCTGCGGTGCTCACCGTACTTCTCTCCTGCTGAACGGACGCGTCACGATCCGGACCGCTTACTGCGGCTTCACGACTTCGGTCTGCTTGCCCGACGAGCCGATCACCTCGTTCTTCCAGCGCGTCGTCCAGCCGGCCTGCTTCGCCATGACCTGGCTCCAGTCCACCGGAATCAGATGCACGCCCGCGATCGCTTCCTTGACCACCGCGCCGTTCTTGCCCGTGAGCGGCACGTCGGTCCGCGCCGGAATGCCGAAGATGTCCGGCACCTTCGACTGCACCTGTACGGACATCAGATAGTCGATCAGCTTCTTGCCCTCGGTCGGGTTCGGACCGTTCTTGATCAGACCGATCGCATAGGGCAACTGGAACGTGGTCGGACGGCCGCCGGGCTCGGCGGCGAGGAAGATCGGCTTGAGCGACAGACCGCCGTCGGCCGCATCGTCGAGATCCATCTGCAGGTCGCCGTTGGCCACCGAGATCTCGTTGCGCGAAAGCAGCACGTCGAGATAGCCCGTGCCCTGGGTATGGAACTTCGCGCTCTGCTCGAGCTTCTTCAGATAATCGAACGCCTTGTCCTCGCCCATCAGCGTGGTCGTCAGGATGATGACGGCCATCCCGTCGCCGGCCGTGGCGGGGTTCGAGTAGGCGACCTTGCCGCTATATTCGGGACTCAGCAGGTCCGCGAAGGTCTTCGGCTGGTTCTTCACGACGTCGGGATTGATCGCGAACGTGAAGTAGTTGTTGACGAACGTGGACCACGTTCCGTCCGACGCCTTCGCGATGGCCGGCACGTTTTTGTAGTTGACGCTCCGGTAGCTCTGCAGCAGCCCGCTCTGGCCCGCCTGCTGGATGAACGGCGGCAGCGTGACGAGCACGTCGGCCTTCGGCGAATCCTTCTCGACGTTCGCGCGGTTCACCACGGCGCCGCTGCCGTCCGTCACGATGTTGACCTTCACGCCTTCCTGCTTCTCGAACGCCGGCAGCACTTCGCTATAGAAAGTCTCGAGACCGTCGGCCGTATAGAGCACCACCGCACCGGCGGCGTGCGCGCTCAGCGTCACCCCCTCCAGCACCATCGCGGCCGCCAGCATCGGCAAAAGCTTGCGGACGAAACCGGGGCGCGTGCGATGGATTGTTCTGGTCGTCATGTCGTTTTCTCCGAAGGCGAAAAGTGTAGTAGCCCGGTGAAACCCGGTGCGTGTGTGTGGAATCGGAATCGGATGACGGACGAACCCGTCGCCGCGCTCACCCGATGTCTCGCCCGATCGTGCGGCGCGGCTGGTCTCGAAAAGGATTCCCGACCGGCCGGATCGCATGTCCCGCAAGACGGCCGGACGGCGCCAACGCCTTGTGCGCCGGCCCCCCCCGGCCCCGCCCGAATGGGCTCGGGAAGAATCACAGGTTTTCATGACAAATCGGTGACGTCAACGGCAATTTCCAACTAACGACACAATTTGCCAACTGACGAGATTGAGCACGCCCCAGCCGTCCGGAGCCGGCCACGCACACGCGGGAAGAGGCGAAAAGCAGAACGAAGCCGAAAAAAAGGAAGTCGACCGGGTTCAGACGACCAGCAGTTCGGGACCGCGCGCGGCGATCGCGCGCGCGATCGCCCGGTCCGGCTCCTGCTCGGTAATCACGAAACGGGTCCGCTCGAAGCCGCTGATGCGCACCGGCGTCACGCGCCCGAACTTCGAATGGTCGGCGACGATGACCGCGCAGCCGGCCGCGGCCAGCATCTGGCCGCGCACCTCGGCCACCATCCGCGAGTAGTCGGTCAGATGGCCCTCGGCCGTAATGCCGCCCGCACCGACGAACGCATAGTCCGCGTGGTACTGCGCGAGCTGCTGCACGGTGTCGAGCCCGAACGTGGCTTCCTCGTGATCGGACAGCTCGCCGCCGAGCAGCGTCACGCGGTTGTCGTTGCGCCGGCCGAGCAATAGCGCAATGCGCCAGTCGTTCGTGTAGACGGTCAACCGGTGCCGGTTGGTCAGCGCACGAGCCACCGCGTGCGTGGTGCTGCCCGAGTCGACGATGATCGACGCGCCGTCCGGCACGAGCGCGGCCGCCCGCTCGCCGATGGCCCGCTTTGCGTGCGCGTTGGCCGCCTCGCGCACGTCGAGGGCGGGCTCGCGGCGATCGCTGGAGAGCGCGCCGCCGTGCGTCGTCACGAGCAGGCCGCGGGCGGCGAGCGCGTTCAGATCGCGGCGAATCGTTTCCCGCGACACGTGCAGTTCGCGCACGAGATCCGCCACCGAGAGCGCGCCGTTGCGCGCTACCTGGGAAAGGATGTATTGATGACGTTGTTCTGCGAGCATCGCGTAAAGCGCACGGCATGGCCGCGCGCGAGTCCGGAGGGCCGGCGTATTGTAGTACGCAGCCGCGCAACGGGCGCCACCGCATCGCGCCGCTCGCCAGCGGCCCCGCATCCCTGTTACTCTCGCCGGTGCGCGCCGGCTCCTCCGCCAACGCGCACCATCTATCCGCCGCCCCCATGCGCTCACGACTCCGCCAACTCCGCCTGCTGTTCTGCGCGCTGCGCTACGGCGTCCGGCTGATCTGGCTCGCCGCGCCGAAGCACCACAAGCTGCACTGGTTCGCCACGCTCGCGGCCCGGCTGATCGAGGACGCGCGCCTGTCAGCGAGCCTGCACGACGCGCTGCCGCAGCTTGCGCCGCTGGCGGCCGCGTTGGCGCCGTCGCTGCTTGACGACCCGGAGCGGATCGCCGCGACGCTGCACGACGCCGTCGGCGCGCTCGAACGCTTCGAGGAGCCGCTCGCGCCGACGGAGCTCGACTCGGCCCTGCACGCGGCGCTCGGCCGCCCGCCCGGCGCGCTCCTTGCCTCGATCGACGCCGTGCCGCTCCACAACGGCTGGTGCGAACAGACGCACGTGGCGCGGCTGGCCCAACCCGTCAACGGGCATGGCGTCGTCACGCTCCGTCTGCTGCGCATGAAACAGGTCGAGGCGATCGACGACGACGCCGCGCTGCTCTGCTCGGTCGCGCGCTGGATGGAGCGCTTCTCGCTAACCGCGCGCCGCCTGCAACTGCACGCGCTCGCCCTCGCGTTGCGCGAGGAGTTGCGGCGCCGTTTCGACCTGCGAGCCCAGGCCGCCAACCTGAGCCAGAGCGGCCATCACTTCGCGCAGGACCGGCGCGTGCTTTCGCCCGACGTCATCTGGGACCTGTGCTCGGGACACACGCTCGCCGTCCAGCACGTCGATACGCTGCCCGCGACCGACGTCGCCGGCCTCGCGATGCACGGCGTGAACGTCGCCCAGGTGGCCGCGCATCTGATCGAAGTCGTCGCGCACCAGGCGTTCGAACACGGCTTCTTCCACGCGGCCTTCGACGCGCGCCACGTCGAGGTCAGCATCGAGCCGTCGACGCGCGGCCGGCTCGTGCTGGCCCGCTGCGCCCAGATGTCGAGCCTCTCGTCGCCCGAGCGCGAGTTCTTCGTGCATGGCGCAGCCGCGCTCTTCGAACAGGATTACGGACGACTCGCCGAGCTGCATCACATGGCCGGGCACCTGCCGGCGACGGCGCGCCCCGAGAAGCTGGAAGCGGAATTGCGCATGCGCAGCGAGGCCCATTTCGCGGCGCCGGCCGACACCCGCAGCGCCGGCGCGCTCCTGCATCCGCTGCTGCACGCGGTACAGCCGTTCGGCGGCCAGGTGTCGCCGCGCCTCGCTGCCGCGCAACGCGCCTTCGCCGATGCGGAGGCGCTCGCGCGCACGATCCATCCGGAAATCGACGCATGGAGCATCGCGCATCGCGCGCTGTCCGGCATCGCCCAGCGCGATCTCGATCATCGTGGCTGGATCAGGCGGCTTTCGAGCGAGTTGCCGCATCTCGCGCAGATCGCCCCGCGCGTGCCGCAACTCCTCTTCTGGTATCTGCAGCAGCAGGGCGGCGCCGCGTCGGAACGCCCGGCATCGGTCGCCGCCGGCACGCTCGTCGACGCCGTGCGCCGCGAACACCGGCGCACGCACAGCCTGCTGCTCGCCTGCGCGGCTTGCGGCGTGTTCATCGGCGTCGCGGCCATGCTGTTCGCGCGCTGAGCGCTTCGGGCCGCCAGCCGACGCGCGACGCGCGCCCCAACCGGCAGCCCCCTCAATCGGCCGTGTCGCCGCCCGGCGGCACCAGCGCCCGCGCCCGGCTGCCCGGCGCGGGCGACCAGGCGGGACGCGTCCGGCGCGCCGAATCGATCACGACGATATAGCGCCCCGCCCAGGGCGTGACGTCGCGATCCCGATGCAGCACCCAGAGCGACTTGCCCGACGCCACCAGCGCCTCGTACTCGGCGTCGAGGATGCCGTGGTGATCGATGAACACGTTGAGCGAGGCGGGAATGCGCACGCAGCCCTTGGAATGCCGGATGCCGAGCAGCGGTTCGAGCCGGTCCGGATCGGTTGCGTGCATCTGGAAGCGCATCGGCGAGACCCCGCCCTTGCCCCAGCCGCGCTCGCCGTCGACCCAGCCGAAGTCGTAGATGCGCATGTCGCGCTTGCCGTAGCCGCGAATGCCGTTCTCGTTCATCGTGCCTTCGGCGCGAAAGTCCATGTTGGACGGCGTGTGCTCGAATACGCCGAGCGGCGTGAGGAAGTGATCGAACTGGCCCGGCCGGCCGGTTCCGACGGGCGATGCGCCGATCATCTGCCACGGCTCGTCCGGCGTCGCGCGAAAGTAGATGAAAAGCGCCTGGACGTTCGCGCTGCGATCGACGAGCACAACGTATTCGTCGGCGAGCGAACCCAGTTGACGCTGCTCCAGCGCCGCCTGCAAACGCTCGCCGTACGCGCGCTGCGCCGCAGGCGGCACGTGCAGGCGGCGCGTCACCTCGCGCGCGAACGCATCGCGCAACGCCAGCGCGCGATGCGCTTCCTCGACAGCCTGCTCCGGCGAAAGCGCCGGATGCACGGGCACGGTCATCGACGCCGGCACGGCGGCGGACGCGGCGACGGCACTCGCAGCCGCCGATGCCGGCGCGCCAGGCGCCGAGCCCTGCGCGAACGCGGACACCGCTGAAGCTGCCGATGGAGCGTCTGCCGAGGCAGATCGAGGCGCGAGTGCGCCATGGGCATCGGAAGCCGGCAACGCATCGGCGGCCCATACGCCTCCGGTTACGCCGAACCATGCCGCCGCGCATAAGACGCGAACGCACGCGCTGCCGGCCCAAAGTCTGGAACGGCGCGACTTCGGCGCCCGACCCTCGCCCTCGCCGCCGGGGCGAAACTGTTCTTCTTTGCTCATCGTGAATTCGCGCCAATCAGGCTTATCGTCGACAGAAGCGGCTGCTCAACGCCGCCTCGCAGCCGCTCGCATGGTACCCCGAGTACGTGACCCGCCGCCGATCCGGGCCCTCGTCCACGACAGGCATGCGCCGCCCGCGGCCGACAACACCCTGAGGCGGAAAAAACAGGCAGAGAAAATCAGGCGAAGCCGGGCCCGACGGAAAACGCCTCACTCGGGCGCCGGGAACGACGTCGGCGCATCGGGTCGGGTATCGGACGATGAATGGGACTGCGGATCGAACGGCGCGGCACTCACCCGCAACGCGACGCCGGCAAACCGGCGACCCTGGAGTTCACGCGCGACGGCCTCGGCAACGTAGGGCACGTCGGCCTGGAGTTCGAGGTCGGCGTGCGCGTTGGAAGTGCCCACGTCGTAGACCGTGATGCTCTTCGCATAATGGCCCAGCTCCTGCTCGAAGAAGGACCGCACGTCCTGCTCGGAGCAGGACTCGGGAATGTTCCAGACGGTCAGATGCATGGCGCGCCTCGCCGTGAAAGAGAGGCGGACTCAACCGCCGCCCGCGCGGGCGGTCGGCCGGAAGCGGCAGAAGACGAAAGGCCGGGCGCAATCATCTCAAACCTCCGTTCGCATGAACCGCCTTCAGCATATCCCGAAATTCGGCACGCGCGCTACGGCTCGTCGCAGTGCTCGAACAGGGAGAGCAACGACGGTTCGGCGAACCCGGTCAGGAACCGCTGCTGGCCTTGTCCTCGGCGTCCGTCGTCTCGTCGTCGTCCGCCGCGCACGCGAGACGGGTGAAGCGCGCATACTCGCCGACCCAGTCGCCCATGATCGCGGCCTGGGCGTCCGCGAGGCTGATGCTGCCGGAGCACACGCAACGCTTGAGCCTTACGGTCAGGAGCGCCTTGCGTCGCTCGCCGCCATGCCCCGCCCACGGCAGCAGATCGAAGTTGTCCGGCGCGTCGGGCGAGCCGCCGAGCACGATCGGCACGCGCCGGTCGAGCGCATACGACGGACCGTCGCTCGCGTCGATCCCGCGCGCGGCCAGCAGCCGATCCTTGTACGCCATGATCTCGTCGAACGGCGGCGAGACGGTATCGGCATAGCCCGGACGGCAGATCGTATCGGCCACCGACTGCTGCGTCACGCGGCTGTCGAACAGCGACCCGTCCTGCGCCTGCACTTGCGCCCCGGCGACGCCATCGTGCAGGCCTCCCATGAGCAGCGCGAGCAGCACGGCGACGCGGCCGGCACGCAACGGCAGCGCACCGGCCGGCCGGCGGAGAAAGAACCGTTCAACCCTGCAACGCGCGTTGCCGCGCTTCTCTGCGTTTCCTGCGTCCATTGGTCCGCGCATCATGCGATGCGAATTGAATGTTTTCGCCGGGCAATTAAAACACATTCGAATTACAACAGGACAAACGGGCCGGGCCCTCGTACAACGCTCACGACGGGCGGCCCCATCTTGCCCGCCGGACCTGTGCGGGCGCCGGTCAAAGGCCGCCCGCGCCGATGGCGCATAATGAGCCGCCCGCCCGGCTCCGGCCGCGAAGCGCGGCGCGTCACTCCAGAAAAAAGGAATTCCCATGTCCCTCTCCATGTACCAGGCTTCGGTGCCCGTGCTGCTGCGCGGCCTCGAGAATCTGCAGGCCATCATCGGCAAGGGCGAAGCCCACGCTGCCGAAAAGCAGATCGATCCGTCCGTGCTGACGGGCTTTCGCCTGTTCCCCGACATGCTGCCGTTCACGCGTCAGATCTACATCGCCACCGACACCGCCAAGGGCTGCGCCGCGCGCCTCGCGGGCGTCGAGGCGCCGAAGTTCGACGACGTCGAGATGACCTTCGGCGAACTGGAGGCCCGCGTCCAGAAGACGATCGACTATCTGAAGACGTTCGAGCCTGGCCAGATCGACGGCTCGGAAACGCGCAGCATCACGCTGAAGATGCGCAGCGGTCCGCTCGAATTCACGGGACAAAGCTATCTGCTGCAATTCGTGCTGCCCAACTTCTACTTCCACCTCACCACGGCCTACGACATCCTCCGCCACAACGGCGTGGAACTCGGCAAGCTCGATTATCTCGGCGGCAAACCCAACGCCTGAACGCGCGAGGGCGCGACTGCGCGCATCGCGTGCGGCCGCGCCTCGTGCATCGACCGAAGCCCGCCGTTCCTCTTCCCCACTCTTCTGGATGGAATCCCCATGACACCCGACGAAGCGCGAGCCGAAGAAACGCGCGCGATGGCGCGCGTGCTGAGCGCCACCCAACGCGTGCAGACCGCGTTCGCCGCGCTGCAATCGCAGTTTCCGCCCGCCGGCAACGGGTCGCCGTCACCGCTCGCGCTGCAGACGTTCGATGCCTCGCTGCAGGAACTCGAGGACGCCCAGGCCGCCTTCGACGAACTGCTGAACGATCTGCTCGACGGCAATCGGTGAACCCCGGTTCCGACAACGATCCCGGCGCTCCTGACAGCTCTGTCGGCATCGCGGGCGAGCCGCCGGCATCTCGGCGTCAGGGCGAAACGCGATGCCGTTTGGTGGCGAGTACCGGGGTTGACCGTTAGTTGCGAATTGAATCGTGCATATCGGTAAAATCCGATATATGATTCGGCAGGTCACGATGCAAGCGGGTCGATTATCGGTTGATTATCAGCCGATTGCCGGCCGCCCCGCCCACCCACACACCCGATGAATCCGCCCGACAACCCCGTCGACATCGATGCCATCCACAAGGCGCTCGCCAATCCCGTGCGACGCGAAATCCTCGCCTGGCTGCGCGAGCCGCAGGCGCATTTCGCCGAGCAGGAACTGGCGCTGCTGGAGCACGGCGTCTGCGCGGGCCGCATCGACGCGCGCTGCGGGCTGTCGCAATCAACGGTCTCGGCCCATCTCGCCGCCCTGCAGCGCGCGGGCCTCGTCACGTCGAAACGCGTCGGACAGTGGGTGTTCTTCAAGCGCAACGAGGCGGTCATCGAGGCGTTTCTCGCGCACATGAACGCCGAGCTATGAACCGACGAACCGCATCGCCCGTTTTTCCCTGCCCGTTTCGATGGTCAACAAAAAGGTGAACGCAATGGCAACTCTCTTCGACCCGATCCAGATCGGCGACCTCACGCTGCCCAACCGCGTCTTCATGGCGCCGCTCACGCGCCAGCGCGCCGGCGACATTCGCGTGCCCAACGCGCTGATGGCGAAGTACTACGCCGAACGCGCGTCGGCGGGCCTGATCCTCAGCGAGGCCACCTCGGTCACGCCGCAGGGCGTCGGCTACGCGGCGACGCCCGGCATCTGGTCGCAGGAGCAGGTGGAAGGCTGGAAGCTCGTCACCGAAGCGGTTCATGCCGCGGGCGGCCGCATCTTCATGCAGTTGTGGCACGTGGGCCGCGTCTCCGACCCGACGTTCCTGGACGGCGCGCTGCCGGTCGCGCCGAGCGCGATCGCGCCGCAAGGCCACGTGAGCCTCGTGCGTCCGGAGCGCCCGTTCGTGACGCCGCGCGCGCTCGGGCTAGAAGAGATTCCGGGCATCGTCGCGGCCTACCGCAAGGGCGCCGAAAACGCGAAAGCGGCCGGCTTCGACGGCGTCGAAATTCACGGCGCGAACGGTTATCTGCTCGACCAGTTCCTCCAGGACAGCACGAACCGCCGCACCGACGCCTACGGCGGCCCGATCGAGAACCGCGCGCGGCTCATGCTCGAAGTCACCGACGCCTGCATCGCCGTCTGGGGCGCGAACCGCGTCGGCATGCACCTCGCGCCGCGCGGCGACGCACACACGATGGGCGATTCGAACCCGGCCGCGACGTTCGGCTATGTGGCGCGCGAGCTCGGCAAGCGCAAGATCGCGTTCATCTGCGCGCGCGAATCGCTCGGCGACAACCGCCTCGGACCGCAATTGAAGGAAGCATTCGGCGGCCCGTACGTCGCAAACGAGAAGTTCACGAAGGAAGACGCCCAGCAGGTGCTCGACGCCGGCGAGGCCGACGCGGTGGCCTGGGGCAAGCTCTTCATCGCGAACCCGGACCTGCCGCGCCGCTTCGAACTGAACGCGCCGCTCAACACGCCGGACCCGGACACGTTCTATGCGCCTGGCGAGGCCGGCTACATCGACTACCCGTCGCTCGAAGACGCGGCCTGACGGCGAGCCGTCGCGTCCGCCCGGCCTGCGATCGGCTGGGCGGACGCGATCCTGCCTGGCGACGCTTCCTGCGCAAAGGTGCCGGCGATAGGCCGATTCAATTGGCATACGCCGCCGGAGTGTTCTCTAATTCCAATCCCTGCCTGCGCCTTCCCAATCGCCCCGTCCCCGGAGATCGTCTCATGTCCCAGCCCGACGCCACGCAGATCGTTCACGACATCGCCGCGGAAACGAACACGCCGGAAGAAACGGTCGCCCGTATTTACGCCGATACGCTGAACAGCTACCGCTCGGACGCGCGCATCCTCGACTACGTCCCGCTGTTCACCGCGAGGAAAGTACGCGAAACGCTCAGGCACCACCACACGCCGAATCAGCGCAAGTAATCCCCGCCGTCTCTTTCCGTTTCCCCGGTTTCGAACCGCGATTCACGTCGCGCCTCGCGTGCCTGCCGCATCGCGGCAGATGCCGGCGTTGCCGCGCCCGTTCGTCTTCCGTCCGGCACGCATCGTCGCCGCGCGGTGAGGCCGGGTTTCCTGCTTCTTAAGGTCCGTTTAATTCTTCGCTGCGACCATACGTTCACCCCTGTTCGGCCGCCAGCGTATCGGCGGCATTTTTTTGCCCGGACGGTTCGCGCCTTGCGTCACTTGCATCAACCCACGCAAGCCGTTTGATCGGGAATGCAGGAGACTTCGCCCGTCCCGCGGCACCGCCTCGTAAAATCGCTTGACTTCCCGCCGCGCCAGACTAATATACGCAACGCGTACATTAACTACTGACAACGGGTGCCGGCATGAGTGTTCCGCAACAGGCCTTTCTCCGCGACGCCATGCGGCGTCTGAACATGACCCGCGACACGTTCGCGAGCCGCATCGGCGTGTCGCGCCGGGCGCTCGACACCTGGCTGCTGCCCGACGACTCGCAGGAATCGCGCGCCATGCCGGAGATCGTCGAACGCTTCGTGTCCGAGATCGTCACCGGCACCGAACCCCGCGAAGGCTCTACGCAGAGCGTAGATTCGCAGTCGCTTGCGAGCCAGATGCTGTTCGAAGGCCGGCCCCAATTGCTTTCCGTGGACCAGTTCTCGCGCGACTCGGTCGAAGCGCTCTTTCGCGTCGCCGACATCATGCAGCCGATCGCGCGCCGCCGGAAAATCTCGCGCGTGCTCGAAGGCGCCGTGCTCGGCAATCTCTTCTTCGAGGCCAGCACGCGGACGCGCGTGAGCTTCGGCGCGGCGTTCTGCCGGCTCGGCGGCTCGGTCTGCGACACGACGGGCTTCACGTTCTCGTCGATGGCGAAGGGCGAATCGATCTACGACACGAGCCGCGTGATGGCCGGCTACGTCGACGCGATGGTGATCCGCCATCCCGAGCAGGGCTCCGTGGCCGAATTCGCGCGCGCGACCAACGTCCCCATCATCAACGGCGGCGACGGCCCCGGCGAGCACCCGAGCCAGGCGCTGCTCGACCTCTATACGATCCAGCGCGAGTTCTCGCGGCTCGGCAAGATCGTCGACGGCGCGCACATCGCGCTCGTCGGCGACCTCAAGTACGGGCGCACGGTGCACTCGCTCGTCAAGCTGCTCGCGCTCTATCGCGGCATCAAGTTCACGCTCGTCTCGCCGCCGATGCTCGAAATGCCCGCCTACATCGTCGAGCAGATCTCGCGCAACGGCCACGTCGTCGAGCAGACGCCCGACCTGAAGGAAGGCCTGCGCGGCGCCGACGTCGTCTACGCGACGCGCATCCAGAAGGAACGCTTCAACGACGAATCGTTCGAAGGCTACACGCCGGACTTCCAGATCAACCAGGCGCTCGTCGATACGGTCTGCGGCCCGGACACGCTCATCATGCACCCGCTGCCGCGCGACAGCCGGCCCGGCGCGAACGATCTCTCGACCGACCTGAACCACGACTCGCGGCTCGCCATCTTCCGCCAGACCGACAACGGCATCCCCGTGCGCATGGCGATTTTCGCGGTGCTGCTCGGCGTCGAAAAACTGGTGCAGCACTCGATGCGCGACGCGGCATGGCGGCCGCCGACCCATCTCGGTCCTGACGACGCGGTCTTTCACGGCATCGATTGAGGCCGGCGCGCGCGGTATCGGCGAGATCGGCGTCACGGGCGTGCCGGCGGCTGGTCGCGAATGCCGTCTATCGCGCGACGGGCGTGCGGGGCGCGATCCGCCGATCGCGCCCGACAAGGTCGTGACGCCGGATCGCGCATGACGGGCCGCGGCGCCCGACGGCACGCCCGCGCGCGCGACACTTGCCTCGCCGGTCGTTGCGCCCCACAATCGGCCTTGTCCCCTCCTATCGGCGGCTCCCTTCATGGCCTATGCCTCGCTCGCCACCGGCTTACTGCTCGCCGGCGGCACTGGGTCGCGATTCGATCCCGACGGCCTGCGCAACAAGCTGCTCGCCCCGCTCGCGCGGGGCACCACCGTCGCACATCAGGCCGCTCATCAACTACTGCTGATCGTTCCCAACGTCATCGCGGTCGTGCGGCCCGGCTCCGAAACGCTCGCCCGCGCGCTCAACGAGGCGGGCTGCAGCGTGGTGTTCGCGGCCGACGCGACGCGCGGCATGGGTGCCAGCCTCGCGGCCGGCGTGGCGGCGAGCGACGATGCGGAGACGTGGCTCGTCGCGCTCGCGGACATGCCCTGCATAGAGGCCTCGACGATCGAAGCCGTCGCGCGCGCCGTGGACGGCGGCGCTTCGCTCGTCGCGCCGTACTATCGCGGCCAGCGCGGGCACCCGGTCGGCTTCGGCCTCGAGCATCGCGCGGCCCTGCTCGCGCTCGACGGCGACGAGGGCGCGCGCGCGCTCATCGCCGCCCATCCCATCACGCGCATCGACGTGGACGACCCCGGCATTCTGCGCGACGTCGATACGCCCGACGATCTGCACGGCCTCTAATCGGCAGGCCGTTTTTTAGTGCTTCAACGGATCGCTTCGTCGAACGCGGCGAGCAGACGGTCGACGTCGGGCGCGTGGATGTCGCCCATCGTCGAGATGCGGAACAGTTGCGAGGACAAGCCGCCCTGCCCCGCGTAGATCACGAAGCCGCGCGTCTTCAGCGCGTCGTGCAGACGGTCGTATCCGACGCCGGCCGGCAGCCGGTAGGCCCGCAGCACCACCGACGCGTCGCCGACCGGCAGCACGCCTTCGATGCCGCGCACGGCGAGCCCTGCCCGCGCCTGCTCGGCAAGCGCCGCGTAGCGCGCATGGCGAGCGCGCCAGCCGCCCTCGTCGGCGAGTTCGCGCAGCGCCTCGACAAGCGCGTAGTACGCATGCACCGATGGCGTGAACGGCGTGTTGCGATGATCCTGCAACCGGGCGAGCCGCGCGAGGTCGAGATAGTAGGCCCGGCTCGCCGCCCGTTCCAGCGCGTCGCGTCGCGCCACGACGAACGCCGCGCCCGGCACGCCGTGCAGGCACTTGTTCGCCGTCGCGGCCACGGCCGCGATGGCCGTATCGCCGAAGTCGATCTCCTCGGCCGCGAAGCTGCTCACGCCGTCCACCAGCAGTTGCACGCCGCGCGCGCGGCACGTCGCGCCGAGCGCGCGCAGATCGTTGAGCCGCCCCGTCGTCGTTTCGTGATGGATCACGGCGACGTGCGTGAACGCGCGGTCCGCGTCGAGATGCGCCGCGATGCGCGCGAGATCGGGCGCCTGCATCCAGTCGTGCTTCACAACCTCGTGCGCGATGCCGTACTGCGTCGCAATCTGCGTGATGCGCTCGCCGTAGACGCCGTTCTCGATCACGAGCAACTTGCCGTCGGCCGGCACGAGCGAGGCCACCATGCTTTCGACGGCCGCCGTGCCCGAACCCGTCAGCAGTACGGCCTGCCACGCCTTCGCGTCGAGTCCGTACACGCCGACGAGCCGCGCGCGCGCCTCGTCCTGGAGATCGAAGAACTCGCTTTCGCGATGGCACAGGTCCGTTTGCAGCAGGCTGCGCCGCACGCGCTCGGTCAGCGTGACGGGGCCGGGGTTGAGCAGCAGCATCTCAGCGAACTCCTTCGGCGGCACCGATGTGGCGCATCAGACGCGCTTTCACTTCGGGCGGGGTAATGGTGGGACGCGGCAGGCCGTCGGGCGTGCCGCGCCGGATCGCGATGCGCACGAAGCGCGGGCCGCCGCGCGCTGCGGAGGCCGCGGCGCGGGGCTCGCGCGCCGCCTGCAGCACCGCGTCGAGCGCCCCGAGATCGTCGCTCTCGACAGCCTCCGCATAGCCGCAGGCCGCGGCCACGCCGGCGAACGAGACCTGCGGCGAGACCGTCGCCTGGCCGCCCGTCGAATCGTGCGAACCGTTGTCGAGCAGCACGTGCGTGAGATTCGCGGGGCCGTACGCGCCGAGCGTCGCGAACGCGCCCATGCGCATGAGCGCGGCGCCGTCGCCGTCGAGCGCGATGACCGAGAGGTCCGGCCGCGCGAGCGCGAGACCGAGCGCGAACGGCGTCACGCAGCCCATCGAGCCGACCATGTAGAGCTGGTTCGCGCGGTCGTCGAGCGCGTAGAGCTCGCGTCCGCAGAAACCCGTCGAGGCGATCACGACGGTCGAATCGGCAGGCGTGCGCGCGATCACGCGTTCGAGCGCGTCGCGCCGCGACGGCAGCGCGTCGGCCTCGCGCGCGTTCCAGCGCGCCTGCACGGGCACAGCCTCACGCCGCGCGGGCGCCTCGCCCGGCTTGAGCGCGTAGGGCGCGACGCTGCCCTTCTGCATCACGAGCGCGTAGGGGCGCCCCGTCTCGTCCATATACGCGATCGCCCGATCGAGCGCCGGGCCGACCGCCCCGGCTTCGGTCGGGAACGTCTCCCACGGCACTTCCATCGTGTCGAGCATCTGCGGCGTGACGGGCCCCATCAGCGCGTGCTGCGGCTCGTCGGCGACGCCCGGCTGGCCGCGCCACGTGACGATCAGCAGTTGCGGCAGCCGGAACGTCCACGTGAGCGAGGTGAGCGGGCTCACGGCGTTGCCGAGCCCCGAGTTCTGCATCATCGTGATGCCGCGCCGGCCCGCGAGCGCCACGCCCGCGATCAGCGCGACCGCATCGCCCTCGTTGGCCGCCGATACGTAGTGCAGCGACGGGTCCTGCAGCACGTAGTTGATGAACGGCGTGAGGAACGAGCACGGCACGCCGGCGTACCAGTCGAAGCCGCGCGCGCGCGCCGCCTCGACGAACTGCGCCGCCTCGATCATGCCTTGTCTCCGGCGCCGCTCTCCGCCCCGATCGCGCCGAGCGGCGTCTGCGCGTGCGCGAAGTCGCCCGCGCGGCGGAAGTCCTCGAGATCGTTCACGCCGCGCCAGTGGCCGTGCACGTACTGCACCTCGATCTGCTCGCCCGCGTCGATCAGCGCGTTGAGCAGCGCCGGCATGTCGAGCGTGTCAAAATCGTCGCGCCGGCGCAGCTCGGCCAGCTTCGCGGCCAGCTTCTCGCCGCCCGCGCCGCGCACGTTCAGCAGCCCGACCCAGCGGCCGTGCGGCGCGCCCTCGCCGGTCGCGTGCGGCGCGTCGGCCTGGCCGCTCGACACGCGGCGCAGCAGCACGCGGTTGCCGAACAGGTCGCGATCGTCGGCCGCCGAGCACCAGGCGAAATCGCGCACGCTGCTGTTCTCGGTCGCCGGCGACGAGTCCACGACGACGCAGAAGTCGGCCTCGCTCTCGACGAGGTCGCGCACGATGTAGCTGCGAAACAGCAGGTCGCCGTACGAGATGACCGTGTCGCCCGCGAGCCGGTCGGCCGCGCATGCGAGCGAGGCAAGCTCGCCCGTCTGCTCGTGGCGCTCGTTGACGACGAGCCGGATGCCGGCCGTGTCGATCGCGTCGGCGCGATAGCCGCCCACCACCGTGATGTCGTTGACGCCCTGCTTCTTGAAGCCGTCCACGAGCCAGCGCAGGAGCGGCTTGCCGGCGACGGGCAGCATGACCTTGGGACGGTCCGTCGTCACCGCGTCGAGGCCGGTGCCGCGGCTTGCCGCGAGCACGACGGCCGAACCCGACTGGCTCGACGCCGACAGGTAGCGGCTCTCGGCCTCCGAGTATTCGTCGGCGTCCTGCAGACGGAAGATCTCGCCGACGGGCGCGATGCGGTCTTCGATGTCGACGAGCGTCTCGCTCTCGTGAATCTGCTTCGCGACCGCCTGCATCGCGGACGTGGCCGCGCGCACGAGATGGTTCGCCCAGATCACGACGCTGATGCCGGCCTTGCGGAACGCCTCGGTCGGCGTGCTGTAGTACTTGGTCGGCACGATCACGAGCGGGCCGCGGCCCGCCCATTCGCGCGCGAACGCGAGAATCTCGTCGGGTTTGGAGAGCTTGCTGTGAATGAGGATCGCGTCGGCGCCCGCGAGCCGGTACGCCTCCGCGCGCCTGAGCGCTTCGTCCATACCCCAGCCCGCGATGAGCGCCTCGACGCGCGCGACGATCGAGAAATGCTCGTCGTTCTGCGAGTCCTTGCCGGCCTTGATCTTGCCGCAGAACTCGTCGATCTCGGCGAGCGGCTGGCGCTCGCCGTTGATGAAGCTGTTGGTCTTGGGAAACTGCTTGTCCTCGATGCAGACGCCCGCGATGCCGCGCTGCTCGAGTTTCCTCACGAGACGGCGCACGTTGTTGAAGTTGCCGTAGCCCGTGTCGCCGTCGAGCAGGATCGGCAGGTCGCTCGCGTCGGCCATGAACTCGAGGTTGTCGACCACCTGGGTCCAGCTCGCCTCGTTGTTGTCGCGCACGCCGAACTGCGCGGAAATCGACAGGCCCGAGCCCCAGATCGCCTTGAAGCCGGCCTCGCGCGCGATCCGCGCCGACAGGCCGTTGTGCGCTTCCATCAGGAATTCGAGCTCGTTGCTGAGAAGCATCTGGCGCAGCCGGGCGCTGCGCGATGCGGAAACCATCACGGGTTCGCGTGCGTTCATCGTGTCACTCCTGCAGGACGGCGCAATTGCGGCAGCACCTGCTGCGCGGCGCGCGTCACATCGTTGGGAAAATCTATCTCGATCCACGGCGCGCCCGTCACGTCCGCCGTCTCGAACTGCGCTCCGCGCTCCAGCAGCAGGTCGCGCAGCGCCTCTTCGTGCGGCAGGTTCGAGCGCCCGCCCTCCACGTACCCCGCCACGATCCGCGCGAACCGCCGCGCCGTCTCTTCGTTCAGCCGGAAAAACCCCACCGATTCCCCGATCGTGTCGTACTCGAGGCTCACCGCCACCTGCTTGCGCAGCTCCACCGGTACCCCGTTTCGCAGGCACAGCTTCACCGGCTCGTCGCCGGCTTCGAAGTCGCGGTCAATCAGCAAACGGTTCGCCGGGCCCGCGCCCGCCACCAGTGGCCCGAGCACCCGCTCGTCGTAGAGCACGTCCGCATCCATCAGCAGCACGTCGCCGCCGCGTTCGAGCGCTCCGGCCACGCAATGCACCGTCAGCACGCTGCCCAGGTCGAAGCGCGGATTCAGCACGATCTCCACTTCATGCGGCCAGCCGATGCGCGCGAGCTCCGCCTCCACGCGCTCGGGCTGGAAGCCCAGCGCCAGCGTCACCTCTGTCACGCCCAACGCTTCGAGCAGTTGCAGGTGCCGTTCGAGCAGCGTCACGCCCTCGAAGCGCAGCAGGCATTTCGGAAATTGTTCCCCGGGAGGTTGCTGAAGCCGCAGGCCGAGACCCGCGGCAAGAATGATGGCGCGCATGAGTGTCGAGGGAGAGTGGTGGAGGCCCCTGGCTGGCTTCTGACCTTGCTTTTTATGGTCTGGTCGCGCTTCCCGTCGCGGGTCGCCTCACGGCTGCGCGGCCGCGCAGCGTCGCTGGCCGGGCCAAAGTCGCGACTATAACGGAATTGACACATCGTTGCTGTATGGCACCCCGAGTCGTGGCGAATCCTGTCATCACATGTCAATTTGTGGCTTTTTATGCCGATTTTTCGTGGATATTGGATCATCCCTGCACCGGGGTCCGTCGCCGTCGGACGTCCCCTTCGTGCCTCGCGATGCCCGCTCGCGCAGCCAGGGTTTGTCCCTGCTGTCCCGGCGTGTCGCACGACCGTAAACAAGACAGGAACAGAGGAGACAGCCGGGATCGATCGCCATGAAAAACATGACTCTCAATAGAAAGCTCGGCTCGATGATCGTCATCCTGTGGGTAGGACTGCTTTTGATCGGTGCGTTCGGCGCCTGGCAAACCCGCCTGTCCATGACGCTCGACCGGAAAACCCAACTCGCCTCGCTCGTCGAGGAAGCCGTCAGCATCGCCAACCATTACTACGCGCTCTCGCAGCGGCACGTCCTCAGCGAAGACGACGCCAAAAGGCAGGCGCTCGATGCGATCGGCGCGATCCGCTACGGACAGAGCGGTTATCTGAGCGTGAACGACGCGCGGCCCGTCATGCTCATGCACCCGACGCAGCCGCAGTTGATCGGCAAACCGCTCGCCGACTACGCCGACCCCAACGGCAAGCACCTGTTCCTCGAAATCGTCCGCATCGGCAACGGCCCCTCGGGCGGCGGCTTCCTCGACTACCTCTGGCCCAAGCCCGGCTCGACGGCCGCGGTGCCGAAATTGAGCTACGCGCAACGCTTCGCGCCCTGGGGCTGGTATCTCGTCACCGGCATGTACATGGACGACGTGAGCGCCGCGTTCTACGCCAGCCTCGCGCACTGGCTCGCCATCACCGTCGCGCTCGGCGCGATCTCGACCGTCGTGATGAGGCTCGTGCTGCGCAGCGTGCGCGGCAGCCTCGGCGGCGAGCTCGAAGTCGCCATCGAGGCCGCGCGACGCATCGCGCACGGCGACCTTACGGGCCCGGTGAGCGCGGCGGGCCGCAATCCGCGCAGCCTGATGCGCGCGCTCCAGACGATGCAGACGGGCCTCGCCGACACCGTCGCGCGCGTGCGCAGCGGCGCCGAGAACATCAACGTCGGCGCCAACGAGATCGCGGCCGGCAATACGGACCTCTCGCAGCGCACCGAGGAGCAGGCCGCCGCCCTCGTCCAGACGGCGTCGAGCATGGACCAGATGACCGCCAACGTGAAGCAGAACGCCGACAGCGCCGGGCAGGCGGCGCGCCTCGCGGGCGAAGCGGCCGACGTCGCCGTGCGCGGCAGCGAGGTCGTCGACGACGTGGTGCGCACGATGGGCGACATCACGGCGCACTCGCAGCAGATCGGCGACATCATCGGCGTGATCGACGGTATCGCATTCCAGACCAACATCCTCGCGCTCAACGCGGCCGTGGAAGCGGCCCGCGCCGGCGAGCAGGGCCGCGGCTTCGCGGTGGTCGCGGCCGAGGTCCGCAGCCTTGCGCAACGCTCGGCGAGCGCCGCGAAGGAGATCAAGGCGCTGATCGAAAAGTCGACGCAGACCGTCGCGCAGGGCTCGACGCTCGTCGCGAACGCCGGCGCGACGATGGGCGAGATCGTCCGGTCGGTCCGGCAGGTCAACCGGATTCTCGAAGAGATCAGCCACGCCTCGCGCGAGCAGAGCGCCGGCATCGAGCAGGTGAATCGCGCCGTCGGCGAGATGGACCAGGTCACGCAGCAGAACGCGGCGCTCGTCGAACAGGCAGCGGCAGCCGCGCACTCGCTCAAGGACCAGGTGACGGACCTGCGCGAGGCGATCGCGAGTTTCCATCTGCCGGCATCGCGCGATGCAGCCTGAGCGATGGACCCCGGCGGCCGGCCTGCTTCGCCCGCTTTTCGGGTTATGCTCGCCGCTTTATCCGGTTGCCCCCGATTAGACGAAACTCGCCGCCCATGAACCACCTCGCCCAACTCGCCGCCATTGCCGGCGTCATGCTGCTCGCCTGCGTGAGCCCCGGTCCCGATCTGCTCGCCGTCACCTCGCACGCGTTCTCGCGCCGTCGCGCGGGCCTGTGCGCGGCGGCCGGCATTTCCACGTCGCATGCCCTCTGGGCGACGCTCGCCGTGTTCGGCCTCGGCCTCATTCTCGCGAAGCTCGCCTGGCTCTACATGGGCATCCGCATCGCGGGCGCGGCGTATCTGCTCTATCTCGGCGCGAAGACGCTGATCGGCCTGCGCCGGCCCGCGGGCGAAACCGCCGTGCCGGCCGCGCGGCCGGCCAGCGGCCCGCAGGCGTATCGGCGCGGACTGCTCGTCGGCCTGACCAACCCGAAGGGCGCCGCGTTCTTCGGCAGCCTGTTCGTGACCGTACTGCCCGTGCACGCGCCGCTCTGGGTGCACGGCGCCACGATCGCCACCGTGGCCGTCGTCTCGATCGTCTGGTTCACGGCGATGGCGCTGCTCTTTTCGACCGGACGCGTGCAACGCGGCTACTCGAAACTGCGCCGTCCCGTCGACGCGTTGATGGGCACCGTGCTCGTCGCGCTCGGCGCGAAGCTCGCGTTCGACCGATAGCTTCGGCAGTACGCCGTCGCGGGACGGGGAATGCAACGTCCGTCGATAGCCTCGCCGGCTATCTTCATTCCCGCCTCGCGCGCGAGCGCCGTCCCGTTCGTCGCGCGGTGCCGCCCTCCACGTGACCGCGCGAGCCGGCGACTCTGATACGTATGCTTACAAGTGCTCACGGTTTTGCGCCGGCATCCCCGCTAAGCTGAATCCCGTCGATGGCCTCCTGTCGCGGCACCAGCCAGACAGACCACGCGACGACGAACTCGAAGAGGAGGATGAATGAAGACCCGAAGCTGGAACAAGCCCACGCGCGCCATCGTCACCGCGCTGCTCGCAAGCGGCGCACTGCTCGGCGCCGGTAGCGCCTTCGCCCAGGCTCAGCCGTACGCGCTGACGACCGACACGTCCGAAGCCGTGGGCGAGGCGCACCTGCTGCCGGTGGACCTGCACGTGTCGATCGGCTGGCACGGCAACCGTTACTGGGACGGCCATCGCTACTGGGCGCACGACGACTGGATGCACCGCCATCCGCACGATCCGGGCCCGCCCCGTGGTCGCGACGACCGTCGTCCGCCGCCCGGTCAACACTACTGATCGTCACGACGCCCGCTGTCCGGAGCGTCGCCGTTTCAGCGACGGCATAACGACAAGGCCGGTTTTCCCGTCGTGGGAAAACCGGCCTTGCCGCATTCGGCATTCGGCCGCGAGGAACGGAAGCACGCGTACCGCGCGCCGTCGCGCCGCCCCGGCGTCAAGCACCCCTGTCATTTTTTGATAAGAATTGCCGCTCTATTTTGATTCACGTAATCTGGACTCGCCTTTGAGAACAGGCGAGCTTTGCACTCACGCCCCGGCCGCACGAGCCTCGTTCGGCCGGGCTTTTTTCCGGCAAGCCGGAAAAATTCGCGCTGCGTAAGCGAGCGCAAACGATGTCGTCCGGCCCCGGTGATCATCGGGGCCATCAGATCGAGGCGCCTTGCTTCGGAGTTCTTGTCGGCCGGCCGCCCTCTCGCGATTCGCCGGCCCCGGTCGCCATTCGTTAACGCCGCCTCGCCGCGCCATTCGCGGTTGCGCTGCCGGCCGCCGTTGACGCAATCCGCTTCGACCGTCCGCCTCGCCCCTTCCCCGCTTCGCCCTCAAACCTGAGCGATTTACCAGGAGACCCTGAGCCTCGTAGGGGCTCTATCTCTAAAATCGGACTAAAAAGCCCGAGGACGCCGGATTGGCGGCCTTCGCACGCCCATCCAGCAAGGAAGACCATGCGCAACAACCAGCCCGTCACGCAGCAGGAGTACGACTACCCGCCCGCCCAGATGCTCGTCTCCGCGACCGACCTGACCGGCCGCATCCAGTACTGCAACCCCGCGTTCGTCTCGGTTTCGGGCTACTCGAAGGAAGAACTGGTCGGACAGCCCCACAACGTCATCCGCCACCCGGACATGCCTCGCGAAGCGTTCGCCGACCTCTGGACGACGATCCGCTCGGGCAGCCCCTGGTCGGCGCTCGTGAAGAACCGGCGCAAGAACGGCGATCACTATTGGGTCCGCGCGAGCGTCACGCCGGTCGTCGAGCAGGGCAGGACGGTCGGCTACCTGAGCGTGCGCGTCAAGCCGGGCCGCGACGAGATCCGTGCGGCCGAGGCGCTCTACGCGAAGCTGCGCGAAGGCCGGCTGCGCGGCCGGGTGCTGCTGGGCGGCCAGCTCGTGCGCACCGGGCTCGCGGGCCGACTCCAGAAGCTCCTGCGCGTCCCCGTCGCCGCGCGCGCCGCGATCAGCTACGCGGTCGCGCCCATCGCGCTGCTGGCAGCCGGCCTCGCCGCCTGGCAGGGCATGCCGCCCGCGCCGTTCTGGATCGCACTCGCCGTCACGACCGCCCTGAGCCTCGCCTCCTGGCAGCTCGTGGCGCGCACGCTCGGCGAACCGCTGCGCGACCTCTCGGGCGTCTCGCGGCGCATGGCCGCCGGCGACCTGACCGCCGAACTCGTGGTGACGCGCCAGGACGACCTCGGCGACATGCTGCGTGCGATGAACCAGTTGAAGGCCAACCTCACCGCGATCGTGCGCGACGTGCGCACGCAGATCGCCGGCGTGCTCGACGCGGCGCGCAGCATCTCGGAGAGCAACGTCGATCTCGCGCGCCGCACCGAAATGCAAGCCGCCTCGCTAGAGGAAACGGCCGCCACGATGGAACAGCTCACGGCGACGGTCCAGGCCAACGCCGACTCGAGCGAGCGGGCGCTCGAACTCGCGAAGAACGCTCAGGCCGCGGCGGCGGCGGGCGGCAGCGTCGCCGGCCAGGTCGAACAGACGATGGCCGGCATCGCCTCGGCCTCGCACCGCATCGCCGACATCATCGGCGTGATCGACGGCATCGCGTTCCAGACCAACATCCTCGCGCTCAACGCGGCCGTGGAAGCGGCCCGCGCCGGCGAGGCCGGCCGTTCGTTCGCGGTCGTGGCGAGCGAGGTGCGCATGCTCGCGCAGCGCTGCGCGTCGTCGGCGAAGGAAATCAAGTCGGTCATCGACGAAAGCACGGCCGAGATCACGCAGGGCACCGAACTCGTGATGCGCACGACCGCGCAGATGCGCGAAATCGACGAGGCCGTGAGCCGCGTGTCGTCGATCATCGTCGAAGTCGCCAACGCGAGCGGCGAGCAGGCCGACGGCATTCGTCAGATCAATCAGGCCGTCTCGCATCTCGACGGCGCCACGCAGCAGAACGCCGTGCTCGTCGAGCAGGCGGCGGTGACGGCGCAGCGGCTCGCGGAACAGGCCGACGTGCTCGACGAGGCCGTGCGCCTCTTCACGGTCGAGGCGCCGGGCACCGCCGTCGCCGGGCGCGGCAAGCCGGCCGCTCAGCCGGCGGCGGCCGTCACGGCCTGAGCACGACCTCGAACGCGGGGCGCGCCGTCGCCCTGCCGTACCAGTCGGCGAGCGCGGGCAGCGTCTCGCGCTCGCCCACGCGATCGGCGAAGCGATCGCCGAGATCGATCCACCGATGCACGCACAGGGCGACGACGAGGTCCGCCAGCGTGAAGCGGTCGCCCGCGAGATACGGCTGCCCTTGCAGCACGCCGTCGGCAATCGACAGCAGGCGCGAAGCGCCGTCGTACGACCCGGCGATCGCCCGATAGTCGCGCTGCGCCTCGGGCGTGCGGGTCAGACCGAGAAACGCGACGCGCAGCGTCGCCCACAACGTACCCAGTTGCCAGTCCATCCAGCGCTCGACGTCGGCTCGCGCACGCGCGTCCGCGGGCAGCAGCGCGCCGTCGCCGTACGCCGTCGCGAGATAGCGCGCGATGCTGTTCGATTCCCAGAGCACGAAGTCGCCGTCGACGAGCGTCGGCACGAGACCGTTGGGATTGAGCCGGCGATACTCGGGCGTGTCGATCACGCCGAACGCCAACCCCGCGTCGATCCGCTCGAAATCACGTCCCTCGACGCGGCCAAGCTCCGCGAGACACCACAGCACCTTCTGGACGTTGATCGAACTGCGTCGCCCGTACAGCTTCATGAACGCTCCTCCTTTGTCTGCCAGCGCGTCGTATCGCGAGCGAGGCACCGTGTGCCCGGCCCACGCGGTGGCCGCGAGTTCGCGAGCCACGGCGCAGTATCGGCTTCGTGCGCCGGTTCGGCAACCGGAATGGGGACGGACGGACGCGCTCGCCGGAAGAGACGACCTCGCGCGTTATCGCGAGTTATGGCGAATCGGATTGAACACGTGAAAAGGAAACGTTTTTAATCGCGACGAACGCTGCGTGAACGCCGTTATCGTCTTCTCAATGACGACGCTCGACGTCATCGCGAAGACGACGAATAAAAAAGAAAAAAATCGCTTGAAGCGCGAGGCGCGCTGCGGTCAGCGCGACACAACGGGACATAACGGAATAGGCGCTCCACTCTACGTTCACGCCAACGTTGTCGCTTGCCGTCGCGTGGCGGATGGCAAGCCGGTGTGCCGGCCCGTCGAGAGGCAAACGTTCCATGCCGCCCGTTCCCCGTTTTCTTGCGCCATTCGCATCGCACTCAAATTGAAGTCGTCAATGCGTCGATGCGCGTTTTGCGATTACCACACTTCATCGCAAACACAGCGGCAATTACAGGGGTCTGTCCCGTGCGATCTATCTCGTCGACCTGGATTTTGGAACCGTAGAATGAAAGGTTCCGGGCTCGATCCTGACGATGGACTGGACCCATTTACTGGCACGTCATCGACCAGGTTTTCCCCACAACCGTCAAATATCGTCAGGAATCAGAATGGAAACGTTTCCCGACGATATCCTCGCGACACTTAGTTGTCAAGGCGCAAGAGAACAGAATGAGCAAGAACGAGTCGGACGCCCCGCGCGGCAGGCCAGGCATCAAGGCCGTAGCCAAGCTTGCCGGCGTCGGAATCGCGTCGGTATCCCGGGTGCTTTCGGGACAGCCGGGAGCCAGTCCACAACTTACGCAGCGCGTGCTCGAGGCCGCACGCGAACTCGGCTATACCCCCAACGCACTGGCGCAAAGCTTGAGGCGGCGCACCACGCGCTCGATCGGCTTCGTCGGTTCGGACATCACGAATCCGCTGATCGCCGCGATCGTGAGCGGCGCGGAAAGCACGCTGAGCCACGCCGGTTATTCCGTTTTACTGACTAATTCGGGCGGCGTGCCCGGCATGGACGCGCGGCGCATCGAGGTGCTGCTGCAGCGCCAGGTGGACGGACTCATCGTCGTGCCGACGTTCGAGGACGAGCCCGACACGCTCGCGACGTTGCGCAACACGAGAACGCCCGTGGTGCTGGTCGATCGCACGCTGCCCGACGACGTCGGCGCGCACTACGTGCTGTCCGATCACTACCGCGGCGTGAGCGACGCGATGCGGCAGCTGCTGGCCGCCGGACACGAGCGGATCGGTCTCGTCGTCGGACGCGACGTGCGGCCCACGCGCGAGCGCATCCGCGCGGCGCAGGACGCCTATGCGGCCGCGAATCTCGCCCCCGATCTGCTGATCCATCGCGGCACGCTCTCGTCCGATCACGGCGAGGAAGCGCTGGAGTCGATGCTGTCGGACGCGAAGCCGCCGACCGCCGTGCTGCTCGGCGGCAACCAGTTGCTCGAAGGCACCCTGCGCGTCGTGCGCCGGCGCAGCCTCCTGCTCGGCCGCGATCTGTCGCTCGTCTGCTGCGACGACGTTCCGCTGAGCCGCCTCCACCAGCCGCCCATCGCAACCGTGACGCGCGACTCGACGCTGCTCGGCAAACGTGCGGCCGAACTCCTGCTCGCGCAGATCGGCTCGCCGGGGCCGAGCGAACCCGTCTATCTGCCGACCTGGTTCGAGGCGCGCGCGAGTTTCAGCCCGCGCAAGACGGGCGCGGCGAACGGCCGGCACGAATCCGCCTCGCAGCGGGCCGACTGAGCGGGAACGGGATTGAACGAAGAAGGCCGGGCGGCAGTGCGCCGCCCGGCCTTCTTCGTTGCCGGTCGAAACCGGATGCGTCGGAGAAAACGTCCTGTCCGACCGGACAGCGAACGGCATGACGAAATACGACGATCGGGATAGCGACCGTTACGTCTGCGCCGGACGGCGCGCGACGAAATCGATCTCGACGAGCGCATCGCGCGCGAGCCCGGTCACGCCGATGCAGGTGCGCGCCGGCAACCGACCCGGCGGGAAATAGGCCGAGTAGGTTTCGTTCATCGCCGCGTAGTCGCGCTTGAACTCGGTCAGGTAGATGCGCACGGACAGCACGTGCTCGAGCCCGAGTCCCGTGCCCTTCAGCACGAGAATCAGGTTGTCCATCACCCGCTTCGTCTGCGCGACCACGCCCTCGGGCAGCGGCGCGCCGTCGTCCTCGGGGAACGTCGGCATCTGGCCGGTCACGAATACCCAGCCGTCCTGTTCGGTTGCGTGGGAGAACGGGGCAACCGGCGTCGGCGCGCCCTCGACCATCCAGAATTTCGTCGGCGAATCCATCCTGCCTGGCTCCATGCAAAAAAGCCGCGCATGCGCGCGTCGGGGTGACGTTCCGGGAAAAACCAGCCGCGCAGGCGCGGCACAAAAAAATACCCCGGCCGGACGTGATCGGAACGGCGCGGGGACAGGAGGCAAAAAATTGCCCGCCTACCTTAACAGAGACCGAAATTTTCCATCAACCGGAAAATAAATAGGCCCGGCGCGACCCCGTTCCATCGCCCCGGAACAAAATCCGAAAAAAATCAGGACGAAAAATCCGTCGAGGCCGAGAGCGCACGCCACGCTTCCGTTTCCTGTTCGACGAAGGCGTTCTTCTCGGCGATCGCCTTCAGCGTGTCGGTGCCGAGCGGCAGACGCAGCGGCGGATGCGGCGCGTCGACCAGACTGACGAGCGCCGCCGCGAGCCGCTCCGGATCGCCCGGCTGCCGACGGTTGAGGCCCGCCGCCCGGCGGCGCACCGCGCCGGCCGTCGCGTCGTAATCGTCGATCACGTCGGGCGCGACGACGAGCGACGAGGCATCGAGAAAGTCGGTGCGGAAGTAGCCGGGTTCGACCACGGTCGCATGAATGCCGAGCGGCTCGAGCTCGCGATGCAGCGCCTCGGTCAGGCCCTCGACCGCGAACTTCGTCGAGCAGTACACGCCGAAGCCCGCCGAGCCCCGGTAGCCGCCGATCGACGAAATGTTCACGACGTGCCCCGAGCGCCGCGCGCGCATCGCCGGAAGCGCGGCGCGCGTCACGTTCAACAGCCCGAACACGTTGGTGTCGTACATCCGGCGCACGTCGGCGTCGCGCGACTCTTCCACCGCGCCGAGCAAACCGAAGCCCGCGTTGTTGACGAGCACGTCGAGACGGCCGAAGCGCGCGAGCGCGGCGTCGACGGCGGCGCGGGCCTGAGCCTCGTCGGTCACGTCGAGCCGCAACGGCAGCAGCGCGGGCGAATCGCCGAGGCGCGCGACGATCGGCTCGACGTTGCGGCCGGTCGCGACGACGGCGTTGCCGTCGGCGAGCGCCGCCTGCGCGATCAGCGCGCCGATGCCGCGCGAGGCGCCGGTGATGAACCACACCCGCTTGAACGCGGGTCGGGAAGCAGTCGTCATGAGGTCTCTCCTGTCGGGACGATGAAAGCGAACCCATGATAGGCAGCGCGACTAGCCAAAACTAGACGCCGATTGCTAGACTGATAATCAACTTTAATTTGCGAATCCCACGCGCTCCCTGCCCGGCCATGAACGAAATCCGCGCCATCACGACGTTTATCCGGGCCGCGACGCTCGGCAGCCTGCGCCGGGCGGCCGTCGATCAGGGCATCTCGCCCCAGGCGGCGAGCCACGCCGTGATGCAGCTCGAAAAGGAACTGGGCGTGCGGCTCTTTCATCGCACGACGCGCAAGCTGAGCCTGACCGAGGAAGGACAACGCTTCTTCGAATCGGTGCAACCGGCCGTGTCGATGCTCGCGGCCGCGCTCGACGACGCGCGTCGCGCCCGGCAGGAAATCGCCGGGCCGCTGCGGATCAGCGCGCCGCGCACGCTGGGCCGGCCGATGCTCTGGCAGCCGTTCTGCGCGTTCGCCGAACGCTATCCGGACGTGCAGCTCGACGTCCAGTTCGACGACCGCTTCACCGATCTCGTCGCCGAACGGGCCGACGTCGGCTTCCGGGGCGGCTCGCCGCCAGCCGCGGGGTCGATCGCGCGACGGCTCATGCCGATCCAGCTCATCGTCTGCGCGTCGCCCGACTACCTCGCGCGCCACGGCGCGCCGGCCTCGATCGACGACCTCGCCCGACACCGCTGCACGGGCTATCGCCGCGCGAACACGGGCAAGCTCGCGCTCTGGGAATTTCAGCTCGGCGACGAAACCGTCTA
Organism: Burkholderia sp. WAC0059; assembly: GCF_002870125.1. GTDB lineage: Bacteria > Pseudomonadota > Gammaproteobacteria > Burkholderiales > Burkholderiaceae > Paraburkholderia. Next base: position 204,291 of record NZ_PNEO01000006.1, on the reverse strand, counting down.
TCGCGACGTACCCGCCGCGTTCTGCGCCAACGACACCGAAGCGGAAGCCGAGGCCGTGCTGACGGGCTATGGAATCGGGCAGCTCGCGAGCTTCACGGCCGTCCCGCCGATTCGCGCAGGGCGTCTCGTGCCGCTCCTCACGCCGTACGTGGCGCAGCGCGAGTCGATCTACGTCTACTACCGGCATCGCACCGAGCAGCCGCTGCGCGTGCGCACGTTCATCGACTTCATGGTCGAGCGGCTGGCCGACAACCCCGCGTTCCGCCTGACGGACGACGAACTGCGCGACCCTCGCCTCGCGACGCGGCGCGGGCTTCGGTAGGCGCGAACGAAGAACCGGGGGAAACCGGGGGAGGAAGGAAACGGAACGAGGCGGGGCGCCCCGCGAAAAACCTACCGCCCGGCAATCGGCTCGCGCAGCGCGGCCGGCCGCGGCGGCACGCTGCCGGGCGGCGGCGCCGAGGCGTTACGCAGCCGCTCGACCGAGCGGCTCGTCATGACGAAGTCGATGAACTGGCGCACGCGCACCGGGATGCGCTCGCGCTGGGCGTAGTACATGAAGATGCCGAGGCGATGCGTCGAGAGTTCGGGCAGCAGTTGCACGAGCGTACCGTCGCGCAAATCCCCGGTCACCATGTAGGTCGGCAACTGCCCGACGCCGATGCCCGCGCGCACCGCGCAGATTTCCGTCTCCACGTCGTTGAAGGTCGCGACGGCCGGGATCGGCTGATAGACGAACTCGCCGCCCACCTGCAGCTCCCAGGGCATCGGGCGCCCCGTGTTGGGATGCCTGAAGCCCGTGCAGCGATGCGCGAGCAAATCCTCCACCGACGCGGGCGCGCCGTGACGCGCGAGGTAGTCGGGCGAAGCGCAGATGATGAGTTCCATCGGGCTCAGCGAGCGCGCGATCACGCTGCGCTCGGGCTCGCTGCCCGCGCGAAAGCCGATGTCGATCTTCTGCGCCACGAGGTCGGTGAAGTGGTCGTCGAGCGCGGCTTCGAACTGCACGTCGGGATGGAGCGCCTGGAATTCGGCGATCAGCGGCACGACGAGCTGCAGGCCCAGCGAGCGCGGCGCGGTGATCCGGATCGTGCCGCCGAGCTGCTGCTTCGCGTAGATGGTCTTGTCCATCGCCTCGTCGAGCAGGCGCAGGCCCGCCTCGGCGAGCTCGAAGAGACGGCTGCCCTCGTCGGTGAGGCTGACGCGCCGGGTCGTCCGATGCAGCAGACGGATGCCGAGATGCGCCTCGAGCTGGGCGACCGCGCGGCTCACCGCCGGGGTCGTCAAGCCGGTGTCGAGCGCGGCCTGGCTGAAACTGCTCGCGCGGGCGACGCTCAGAAAAATGCCGAGTACCTTTGTCGTGTCCATGTCGAATCGTCGGCGGATGTGCCGGGACGAAGGCCGCGGCGAGGCGCGGCCCGCCGGCCGGGCCGGTCGCGCGAGCGCCGCGCGCGCGGAGAAAACGCGGCGCGGCGGATCGCGGTTGGGGGGGAAACGTCGAGCTGACCTTTCAAGATACCCGCAAGCCTATCCGAGCCGGGCCTGCCGGGCAAGACCCCGCCGCCGGCGGGCAGCGCCGGCGAACGGCGGAACGAGGCGGACGGACGGGCCGGAAGCCGCCGCCGGCCCCTTTCCGCCAGCGTCAGGCAACGGACAGCGGGCAACGGCAGCGGGAAACCCGCCGCGAGCCGCTACGCCCCCGCCCCTTTTGACGGACCCGCGTTCAGACGCCGGCGAAACTCGACGCGAAAGCGGCGACACCGGTAGCGACGCCGGCATCGTCCGCCGCCTCACCGGGCAGCGCGCAGGCCGACATCCCCGCCGAAAGCGTGCCGAGCGCCGCCTTGGCCGCCTCGACGTTGACCGCGCGTACCACCTCGACGTTGTTCTTGCGGGCAGTCAGCTCGGCGAGAATCGACAGCGCGATCTCGGGCGGCGTGCGGCTGCCGATGTAGAGGCCGACCGGCCCGTGCAGCGCGGCCAGCTCGGCGTCGGTCACGCCGAACAGTTTCAGCCGCTCGCGCCGCGCCGCGTTGTTGCGCCTCGACCCGATGGCGCCGACGTAGAACGCCGGCGTCTTCAGCGCCTCCATCAGCGCGAGGTCGTCGAGCTTCGGGTCGTGCGTGAGCGCGACGACGGCCGAGCGCGCGTCGAGTTGCATCGCCAGCACCGTGTCGTCGGGCATGGTCCGCACGAGCCGCGTGCCGCTCGCCTGCCAGCCGTCCGCATACTCCTCGCGCGGATCGCAGACGGTCACGTCGTAGCCGAGGCCCGTCGCGACCGTCGCCACGTAGAACGACAGTTGTCCCGCCCCGATCAGCAGCATCCGGTAGCGCGGGCCGTGCACCGTCGAGAGCGCGCGGCCGTCGAAGCGCAGGCTCCCGGACGCCGCCGACGGCGCGATCCGCGCGCGGCCCGTGGCCATGTCGAGCGTGCGCGAGACGAGCCGCCCCGCGCGCACGGCCTCGATCAATTCGCCGATCCGGCTTTCGGCGCGCAGCGGCTCCAGCACGAGGCGGATCGTGCCGCCGCACGGCAGGCCGAAGCGATACGCTTCCTCGGCGCTCACGCCGTATTCCGCGACGCGCGGCGGCGCGTCGTCGATGCCCTCGCGCCGCACGCGCCCGATCAGGTCGTCCTCGATGCAGCCGCCCGAAACCGAACCCGCCGTGCGGCCGTCGTCGCGCACCGCGAGCAGCGAGCCCTCGGGCCGCGGCGACGAACCCCACGTCGCCACGACCGTGACGAGCAGAACCCGGTGGCCGCCGTCGAGCCAGCGCTGCGCGGCCGAGAGCACTTCCGTGTCGATACTTTCCATGTCGATTGAGCCATCCGGCCGGGCCCGCGCGAAACAGGCGGGGCCCGGCCGCGCACCGTGGCGGCGCGGCCGGCGCGCCTACGCGCTCAGCGGCGCCGATTCGTCGATCAGCTTGTCGAGCGTGATGGGCAGCTCGCGCACGCGCTGGCCGGTCGCGTGATAGACGGCATTGGCCACCGCCGCCGCCAGCCCCGTCGCACCGATCTCGCCGATGCCGCGCACGCCGAACTCGTTGAGCTGAAGGTCCGGGTAGTCGAGCAGGATCACGTCGATGTCGGGCTGGTCCGCATGCACGGGCACGACGTACTCGGCGTAGTTGTTGTTGCCGGGCCGTCCGCTGCGCGGGTCGTACTCGGTGCCCTCGAAGAGCGCCATGCCCATGCCCATGATGATCGCGCCCTCGACCTGGTTGCGCGCCGTGAGCGGATTGACGACGTGGCCGACGTCGATCGCGCTCACCACGCGCGCCACGCGCAGGTGCGAGATGCCCGGGTCCCAGCGCACCTCGACGAAGTGCACGCCGAACGAGCGGAACGAATACTGGCCGACCGGCGCGCCCGGCGTGTGGGCGTACCCTTCGGCGCTCGCGAGCCGCTGGCCCTTGAGCACCGTCGCGAAGTCGACCGAGCGGTCGCCGTGCGTGAGGCGGCCGTTGCTCACGGCGATGTCGTCGGGCTTCACGCCGGCGAAATAGGCATTGCCGGTCGTCGCGAACAGCTTGAGCTGCGTCGTGGCGTGGCGCGTGGCCTCGGCGATGGCCGGCATCACGCTCGCGGTCGCCCACGAGCCGCCGGAGACCGGCGCGTCGGGGAACGACGAGTCGCCGAGCTTCACTTCAATCTGCCCGATCGGCAAGCCCGTCAGCGCCGCGACGGTCTGGGCCGCGATCGTGTAAGTGCCCGTGCCGATGTCCTGCACCGCGCAGGTCACGGAGGCCGTGCCGTCGCTGAGCAGTTGCACGCGCGCCTCGGCCGGCGTGCGGTAGGCGTCCCAGTTGCAGGCGGCCATGCCGTAGCCGATCACCTCGTTGCCGTCGCGCATCGAGCCGACGCGCGGATCGCGCTTCGCCCAGCCGAAACGCGCGCCCGCCTGCTCGATGGCCTCGTGCAGATGGTTGCTCGACCACGGCAGGTTATCCGCCTCGTCGCGCGTCGAGATGTTGAGCAGACGAAACTGCATCGGGTCCATGCCGGCCTGCAGCGCGAGTTCGTCGATGGCCGACTCCAGCGCGAAGAGCCCCGGCGCCGCGCCCGGCGCGCGCATCGAGGTGGGCGTGCCGCGGTTCACCTGGGTCGTCTGATGGCTCACGAGCACGTTCGGGCACGAGTAGAGATTGCGCGAGACGCCGCCGCAATTCTCGACGTACTGATCGATGTACGAAGTCGCGTTGATGGACTCGTGGCGCAGCGAGGTGAGCCGCCCGCTCGCATCGGCGGACAGGCGCAGGTGCTGCTTCGTCTCCGGCCGGTGGCCCGTGGTCGTGAACATCTGCGCGCGCGGCACGACGAGTTGCACGGGACGGCCGACCGCGCGCGAGACGGCGCTCGCGGCCACCGAATGCGGCCACATGAAGAGCTTCGAGCCGAAGCCCGAGCCGATGAACGGCGCCTCCACGACGACCTGGTCGGGCGTCAGGCCGAACACGCGCGCGATCGTGTTGCGATGGACCGTCACGCCCTGCGTGGACTCGTACAGACGCAGCGTGCCGCCGTCCCAGTACGCGACGCTCGCGTGCATCTCCATCGGATTGTGTGTTTCGACGGGCGTGCGGTAGACCGCGTCGATGCGGTGCGGTGCGCTCTCGAAGGCCGGCTCCGGGTTGCCGCGCGCGTGGCCGCGGCCGCCGTCGCGCGTGCCGCCGGCGGCCACGCCCTCGTCTAGGGTCGTGAGCGGCTTGTTCGTCGCGTACTGCACCGACACCTTGCCGGCCGCCTCGCGCGCGTGCGCGAACGTGTCCGCGACGACGAGCGCCACGAACTGGCCGGCATAGCTCACGTTGGCGTCCTCGAACGGCAGCCGGCGCTCGCTCGTCACCGACGCGCCGAGGTTATCCCTCGAAAACGGAATGGGCGGCACGCGGTAAAGCCGCGGGAAGTTCTCGTGATGAAAGATTTCGATGACGCCGGGTGTGCGGCGCGCCGCCGTCGTGTCGATGCGCAGCACGCGGCCGCTCGAAACGGTGCTGAACACCCCGTAGGCGTACACCATGCCGCTCGGGTGCTGGTCCGCCGCGTAGCGGGCCGCGCCCGTCACCTTGAGCCGGCCGTCGATGCGGCGCTGCGGTTGACCGATGATCTGTTCGTTCATGTCGTGTTCTCGCCAGTGAGCCGTCGCGTTGTCAGGCGACGAGCGACGACAGGTTGCGGAAGACGGCCTGCTGGCCGAGCGCGATCTTGAAGCCGTTCTGCCCGTACGAGCGCGCGCCGTCGAGCGCGACGGCCGCCGCGCGGCGGAACGTGTCCGGGCTCGCGGGCTGGCCCTTGAGCACGGCCTCGGCGTTCTGCGCGCGCCATGGCTTGGTCGCGACGCCGCCGAGCGCGAGCCTGGCATCGCGTATCGTCGAGCCGTCGAGCACGAGGATCGCCGCGCTGGAAGCGAGCGCGAACTGGTACGAGGCGCGGTCGCGCAGCTTCAGGTAGCCCGAGCGGCTGTGCGCGAGCGGCGCGTCGAGCGTGACGTGCGTGATGATCTCGCCGTCGCCGAGCGCATGCTCCTTCCACGGCGTGTCGCCGGGCAGCAGATGGAAGTCGAGGAAGTCGACGTCGCGCGCCGCGCCGTTCGGCCCCTGCACCTGGACGGTCGCGCCGATGGCCGCCATCGCGACGCACATGTCCGACGGATGCGCGGCGAAGCACTGGTCGCTGCCGCCGAGCACGGCGTGAACGTTGCGGTTCAGTCCGCCCACGGCCGAGCAGCCCGAGTTCGGCTCGCGCTTGTTGCAGGCCGACACGCCGTCGCGGAAGTAGCCGCAGCGCACGCGCTGCATGACGTTGCCGGCCGTCGTCGCCTTGTTGCGCAATTGCGTGCTCGCGCCGGAGAGCAGCGCCTCCGAAAGCACCGGGTAGGCCGTGCGGATGTGCTCGTTGCGCGCGAGCTCGGTGTTCGTGACCATCGCGCCGACGCGCACGCGGCCGTCGCCAAGCACCTCGATGCGGTCGAGATCGAGCCGGTGGATGTCGACGACGCGCGCCGGGCGCATCACGTCGAGCTTCATGAGGTCGAGCAGCGTCGTGCCGCCCGCGAGATAGACCGCGTCCGAGCCCTGGGCGCGCGCGGCCATTGCGTCGTCGAGCGAGGCGACGCGTACGTAGTCGAAGGCGCGCATCAGCCGGTCCTCCCCATCTTGCCGCGGGCCGTCTGGACCGCCGCGATGATGTTCTTGTACGCTCCGCAGCGGCAGATGTTGCCGCTCATCGCCTCGCGCACCGAATGGTCGTCGGCGGGAATGCGCGCGTCCTTGAGCACCGCGACGGCGCTCATCATCTGCCCGGACGTACAGTAGCCGCACTGGTAGGCGTCGTGCTCCCAGAAGGCTTCCTGGACCGGATGCAGGCGGCCGTTGTTCTCGAGCCCCTCGATGGTCGTGATGCTGTCGCCGTCGTGCATGAGCGCGAGCGAGAGGCACGAGTTGATCGACACGCCGTTCGCGTGCACCGTGCAGGCGCCGCACTGGCCCAGGTCGCAACCCTTCTTCGTGCCCGTCAACTGGAGCTGGTCGCGCAGCACGTCGAGCAGGATCGCGTTGGGCGCGACGCGCAGCTTGTACAGCGTGCCGTTGACGGTCAGTTGCAGCGGCAGCAGGTCGCCGCTTCCGGCCACGGCTGCCGCGACGGTCGCGGCATCGGCCGGCGCGTCGGGCGTCTGCGCCTCGGCCCGCTTCGCCACCAGCGTGCCGCTCGCGGCGGCAACGCCCGACGCGCCGACCGATTGCAGAAACCGCCGTCGCGATACGCCGCCCGAAGGCGACGCCGTTTCTTCGACCGGCGCGTCGACGGCGCCGTCAGGTTCGTTTCGCTGAGTCATGTGTGGACCACCTCGAATGAAAATCGCCCCGGTGAATGGAATCCGGGCGAATGTCCGGTTGCGCGTCTCGCCGGCCCCGGACCGGAATACCCGCCGGACGGCGTCTTCCGGACGCATGCGACAACTGCGCGACACTGTGCGAAAACCGGGCGACAATCGCGTCGCGCGCCTCCCCGTGCGTCCCCGCGGCCGGACCGTGCCGCGAGTAGCGCATCCGATGATAGGGCGACATGTGCCGCATCGGCCAGCTCATTTGATACCGCAATCATCAACAGTGATTTAGAGAAAGCTTAAAAGTTCGGGTTATTGTTGTGGTTTACATTGCGACAGCCGTGTCCGGGCGCCGTCATTGTTCACAAACGGTAAATTTTGTCTGTGACGCCGCGGTAATTTAAAACGCGGACCGATCACCTAGAATGAAGGGGCTGCGCAAGCGCCGTTCCGTTCAACGGACGTTCGCGCGAGCCGGCGCCGTCATCCGAAGACCTTCCTTCACGCGCTGCGCCGCCGGCTCGCCGTGCCGTGCCCTCGGGACACGGCACGGCGCCGATACCCCGCGGTATCGGGCACGGCGGGCGGCCGCAGCGCCGCCCGCACCCGCCGACTGTCGACACCCTTGTAAAGTCAGGAACCTCTATGCAAACGAAAGCCTATGCCGCTCAATCCCCCAGCACGCCGCTCGGGCCGATGACGATCGAGCGCCGCGAGCCCGGTCCTCACGACGTCGCCATCGACATCCTGTACTGCGGCGTTTGTCACTCCGACCTGCACACGGTGCGCGGCGAATGGCCGGGCATCCTGTATCCGAGCGTGGCGGGCCACGAGATCGTCGGGCGCGTCACCGCCGTGGGCTCGTCCGTGACGAAGTTCAAGACCGGCGCGCTCGTCGGCGTCGGCTGTATGGTCGATAGCTGCCGCGGTTGCCCGTCCTGCGAGGGCGGCTTCGAACAGTATTGCGACAAGGGCTTCATCGGCACCTATAACGGCAGCATCTTCGGCGGCTCCGAAAACACCTACGGCGGCTATTCGACCGCGATCGTCGTCGACGAACATTTCGTGCTCTCCGTCACGCACGACGAGAAGGACCTCGCGGCCGTCGCCCCGTTGCTCTGCGCCGGCATCACGACGTGGTCGCCGCTGCGCCACTGGAAAGTGGGACCGGGCATGAAGGTCGGCGTCGTCGGCATCGGCGGCCTCGGCCACATGGGCATCAAGCTCGCCCACGCGCTCGGCGCGCACGTCGTCGCGTTTACGACTTCGGCGAACAAGCGCGAAGCCGCGCATGCGCTTGGCGCCGACGAGGTAGTGGTGTCGCGCAACGCCGACGAGATGGCCAAGTACGCCGGCTCGCTCGACTTCATCCTGAACACCGTGGCCGCGCCGCAGGACCTCGACGCGTTCATCGGACTGCTCAAGCTCGACGGCACGATGACGCTGGTCGGCCTGCCCTCCACGCCGCACCCGTCGCCGTCGGTCGCGCCGTTCATCTTCAAGCGCCGCTCGCTCGCCGGCTCGCTCATCGGCGGCATCGCGGAAACGCAGGAAATGCTCGACTTCTGCGCGAAGCACGGCATCACGTCCGACATCGAGGCGATCCGCATGCAGGACATCGAGGAAGCCTACAGCCGCATGCTCAAGAGCGACGTCAAGTACCGCTTCGTCATCGACATGGCCTCGCTGAAGGCCGCCGCCTGACGAGCTGAAAGCAGCCGGAACGCCGGCAAGGACGCGCGGCCGGCCCCGCCGGCCGCCGTCGCCGTCGCGTCGTCTTTTTTGCCGACCGCCCGCCCCGCGCGGGCTTCCGGCCCGTTCCGCGCAGCCACGACACCTTCATGCAAGCTGCTCTCAAACGCCGCCGCCCGCAGGGCGGAACGGCCCCCGTCACCAACGCCCAGGTGCTCCGGTTCATCGCCGGGTACTGGATGCGCCACCGCGTCGCGTTCGCCGTCGCCTGCGCGCTCACGCTCGTCTGGACCGGGCTCGACCTGTGCCTGCCCGTCGCCTCCTCGCGCCTCATCGCGACCGTGGCCGCGCACGCCCACGGCAGCGCGTCGGCCTGGCGCGCCTGGCGCCTCTTCGTCGGGCTCTTCGCCGGCTACGTCGTCGCCCGCAACGCCACCTACCGGCTCTGGGCGCGCATGTCCGCCTACAACATGGAGGCGATGAACAACGAGGTCTTCGCGAAGGTGCAGGCCGCGCCTTCGGAGTGGCACAACGCGCGCCTCGCCGGCGAGACGATCCGGCGCGTGGTGCGCGCGATGTGGGGCTACGACGCCGTGACCGACGCCGTCACGGGCTGGTTCGTGCCCGCCTTCGTCGTGCTGTTCGGCCTGTGCGCGATGATCTTCTGGCGCGAGCCGCTCGCCGGCGTGCTCGCGCTCGCCATCGTCATCCTTTTTCTCGCCGTCAACGCCGTCCTGACGATCCGCTACGTGCGGCCCGCCAACCTGCGCTCGAACGCGCGCGACGCGGCGCTGAGCGGCATGCTGGCCGACTCGATCACCGCCAACGCCACCGTGAAGAGCTTCGCCGCCGAAGCGCGCGAGGCGACGCGCGTCGCCGGGGCGACGGCCGAATGGCGCGCCGCGGTGCTGACGACGTGGCGCCGCTTCATCAACATCGGCCTGCTGCAGAACTTCTTTCTGCTGACGCTGCTCGCCGGGCTCTCGGGCGCGATGCTGCGCGCCTGGACGCACGGCCGGGCCGGCCCCGGCGACGTCGCCTTCGCCATCACGTCGTTCCTGCTCATGAGCAGCTACCTCAAGAACGTGGGCGACAACATCCGCATGCTGCAACGGGGCATCGACGACACCTCGGACGCCGTCGCCATCCGCGACGAGGAGGCCGAGGCCATCGGGGAAGCGCCGCCGAGCGCGAGCGGCGCGGGCGGTGCGAAGCCGACGCGCGGCGAGATCGCGTTCGAGCACGTCTCGTTCGCCTATCCGGGCGCCACGGCGCCGGTCTGCCGCGACCTGTCCCTGCGCATTCGCGCCGGCGAGACGGTCGCCATCCTCGGCGAAAGCGGCTCCGGCAAGTCGACGCTCGTGAAGCTATTGCAGCGGCTTTACGAGCCGCAGCAGGGCCACATCGTGATCGACGGCGTCGACGCGCGCGAAATCTCGCTGCATGCGCTGCGCACCTCGATCGCGCTCGCGCCGCAGCAGCCCGACCTGTTCCACCGCAGCGTGTTCGAGAACATCGCCTACGGGCGACCCGGCGCCACGGCCGCCGAAGTCGAGCGGGCCGCGTACGCAGCCTGCGCCGACGCGTTCATCGCGGCGCTGCCGCACGGCTATGAAACGCAGGTCGGCGAGCGCGGCGCGAAGCTCTCGGGCGGCCAGCGGCAGCGCGTGGCGCTCGCGCGCGCCCTGCTCTCGGACGCGCCCATCGTCGTGCTCGACGAGACGACCTCCGCGCTCGACGTCGAGACCGAGCGCAACGTGCTCGAACGAATCGAGCCGCTGCTCGAAGGCCGGACCTGCATCGTCATTACCCATCGCGAATCGACCGCGCGCATCGCCGACCGGGTGCTGCGCTACGAGAACGGCCGGCTGCACGAAATCGAGGCCGACCTGCGGCGCATCGCCTGACCCGAACGCGGCCCGGACGGAGCAGCACGGCGCGCCGCGCCGCCGCCCGGCCGCTTCATCGGCTTCCGTCGGCTTCGCCGGCTTCCGTCAACACCGCGCATCGTCCGCGCCGGCATGCCTCGCTGGTACGCCAGCGCGACATGCGATGCGCTTCACCCCGCCTCAACTTTCGCAAGGAGCAAAGAAGATGGCTGACCAATCCCAACGCCCCGTCTGGTTCATCACCGGCTGCTCGACCGGCTTCGGCCGCGAACTCGCGCAAAAGACGCTGAGCCTCGGCTACCCGACCGTCGTCACGGCGCGCAACCCGGCCACGCTCGTCGACCTCGTCAAGGGCCACGAGAGCCACGCGCTCGCGCTCGAACTCGACGTCACGAAGCCGGCCCAGGTGCAGTCCGCCGTGCGCGAGACGCTCGCCAAATTCGGCCGCATCGACGTGCTCGTCAACAACGCCGGCATCGGCTACTTCGGCTCGTTCGAGGAAAGCGAGGCCGAGGAAGTCCGCAAGATGTTCGAGATCAACTTCTGGGGACTCGCCGACATGACGCGCGCGGTCCTGCCCGACATGCGCAAGCGCAAGTCCGGCACGATCGTGAACATCTCGTCGGTCGGCGGCATCGCCGCGTTCCCGGCGCTTTCCTTCTACAACGCGACCAAGTTCGCCGTCGAGGCGCTCTCGGAATCGCTCTCGCAGGAACTCGCGCCGATCGGCCTGAAGGTGCTGCTCGTCGAGCCGGGCCCGTTCCGCACCGACTGGGCCGGCCGCTCGGCCAACCAGGCGCCGCAGACGATCGACGACTACGCCTCGACCGCGAAGGCCCGCACCGACATGATCCGCGGCTACAGCGGCAAGCAGCCCGGCGACCCGGTGCGCGCCGCGCAGGCCATCGTGGAGACGGTCGAAAGCGCGAATCCGCCGCTGCGTCTTCTGCTCGGCAAGCCCGCGCTCGCGGGCGCACGCAACAAGCTCGAAGCGCTCAAGCGCGACTTCGACGGCTGGGCCGAGGTTTCGGCCGCCGCGGACTTCCCCGCCGACGAAGCCTGATCCGTCCCTCTCGCCCGGCCGACGCGGAGAAACACCGCCGCCGGCCGGCGACCTGCCTCGCCCCACCTGCAATTCGGGCAATAAGACATTGCGAATTCCGGCGCCGCCGTCATGCAAACGACAGGCGGAACCCGCGCCGCGCGGGCGGTGCGAGGCCCCGCCGGCCGCGCCGCCCGAATCCCGCCCGAGCCTTGTTTTGCGAGGACTCCACGCGATTTTCCGGTCGGCCGGTCGGCCCCCGCCGTCCCCGCTTTCCGGCCGAGCCCGCGCCGCGCCCTTTTCTCCGGCTGACGAAACGCTGTCGGTCGCGTGCCATCCCCATTCCGCCCGGCCATCCGTCCCTGCCCGTTATCCTGCGGCGCAACACCGGCCTGTGTTCAAATGCGGCTGACGCGGCGAGCCGAGGTCGTTCGCCGTCCCGATGTCGGGAATGCTGTTCGGGATCGTTATTTCCACAACCGATTTCCACAGGTGCAGACAGACATGGACATCCAGAGCGTGCGGGAAAAGGCATTCGCCATGCCGCTGACGAGCCCGGCCTTCCCCATCGGCCCCTACCGCTTCGTCGATCGCGAATTTCTCATCATCACCTACCGGACCGACATGGACCGCCTGCGCGAAGTGGTGCCCGCGCCGCTCCAGGTCGACCAGCCGCTCGTGCATTACGAGTTCATCCGCATGCGCGACTCTACCGGCTTCGGCGACTACACCGAGAGCGGCCAGGTCATCCCGGTGTCCTACGACGGCGTGGCCGGCAGCTACACGCTGCAGATGTTCCTCGACGACCACCCGCCGATCGCGGGCGGCCGCGAACTCTGGGGCTTCCCGAAGAAGCTCGCCAAGCCGACGCTCGAGGTGCACACCGACACGCTGATCGGCACGCTCGACTACGGTCCCGTGCGCGTAGCGACGGGCACGATGGGCTACAAGCACCGCACGCTCGACATCGCGGAACAGAAGCGCCGCCTCGAGGCGCCCAACTTCCTGCTGAAGATCGTGCCGCACGTGGACGGCACGCCGCGCATCTGCGAACTCGTCCGCTACCGCCTCGAAGACATCGAGATGAAGGGCGCGTGGTCGGGCCCCGCGTCGATCGAACTGGCCCAGCACGCGCTCGCGCCCGTCGCGCAGCTACCGGTGCTCGAAGTCGTCGAGGCACGGCACATCGTGGCCGACCTCACGCTCGCGCTCGGCGAAGTCGTCTTCGATTACCTCGCGTAAAGCCTCGGCCCGCGGCGCGCGCGCAACGGGCACACAAAAGGACACGCCATGAAGCCTCACGCTCCCACCGAGCGCCAGCTCGACGATACGGCCGAACTGGGCGCCGCGCCCGGCGCGCAATCGGCACCGCGCCCCAGGCGCCTGAAGGTGCCGCCCTACGAAACGATCGCGCTCGTGCTGCAGGGCGGCGGCGCGCTCGGCGCCTATCAGGCCGGCGTGTTCGAGGGCCTCCACGAGGCCGGCGTCGAACCGAACTGGATAGCGGGCATCTCGATCGGCGCGCTGAACACGGCGATCATCGCGGGCAACGCGCCGGCCGTCCGGATGCAGCGACTCCAGCAGTTCTGGGAGACGATCTGCCGCCCGGCCTGGTCGCCGCCGCTGCCGGCCGCGCTCGAGCACACCCTCTTCAACGCCCACGCCGAAATCCGCAAGCTGTTCACGGGCCTGCAGGCGACGGGCGCCGTCCTGCAGGGGCAGCACGGCTTCTTCGCGCCGCGCTTTCCGACGCCGCTGCCGTGGCTCGCGGGCGAACCGGACACGGCGAGCTGGTACGACACCTCGCAGCTCAAGTCCACGCTGCTGCGCCTGTGCGACTTCGACCGCATCAATTCCGGCGGCATCCGCGTCTCGGTCGGCGCGGTCAACGTCGCGACCGGCAACTTCGCCTACTTCGACAACACGAAGATCGCGCTGCGGCCCGAGCACTTCATGGCCTCGGGCGCGCTGCCGCCCGCGTTCGCGCCCGTCGAGATCGACGGCGAGTATTACTGGGACGGCGGCGTGGTCTCGAACACGCCGCTCCAGGAGGTGCTGCGCGCCACGCCGCAGAAGGACTCGCTCGTGTTCCAGGTCGATCTCTGGAGCGCACGCGGTCCGGTGCCGGACAACATCACGGACGTGACCGCGCGCATCAAGGACATCCAGTATTCGAGCCGCACGCGCTTCGTCACCGACACGCTCCAGCGCAGCCAGCACTTTCGCAACGTGCTGCGGCACGTGCTCGACAAGGTGCCGGAGGACGTCCGCGCGAACGACCCGTGGTGCAAGGCGGCGGCGAACATCGCGAACGGCCACCGCTACAACGTGCTGCACCTCATCTATAACCACAAGCCGTACGAGGGGCACTACAAGGATTACCAGTTCGGCGTTTCGACCATGCGCGACCACTGGGCGACGGGCCTGAAAGACATCCGCCAGACGCTCGCCCAGGAGGACTGGCTCGAGATGCCGACCAACGACGCCGGCTTCGTGACGCACGACATCCACCGGGTCCGCTGACGAACCGACGGTGACTGACAGGCCGGCGGCAGGCCGGACGAACCCCGCGCACCGGCGCTCGTCGCGCGTCAGGCGCGGCTGTCGCCGGACAGCAGACGCATAGCCTCTTCCTCGACGCGCGCGGGCGTGATGCCGAAGCGCTCGTAGAGCGCCTCGGCCGGCCCCGACGCGCCGAACCCGCGCATCCCGACAAACCCGCCCCGCTCGCCGAGATAACGGTCCCAGCCGAAGCGCACGGCGGCCTCCACCGCCACGCGGACCGTCTGCGCGCCGCCGAGCACGGCCGCGCGATATGCGGCGTCCTGCTCGTCGAACAACTCCGGGCACGGCATCGAGACGACGGCCGTCGCGATGCCGCGCGCCTGCAACCGCTCGCGCGCCCGCAGGGCGAGCGCGACTTCCGAACCGGTCGCGAGCAGCGTCACGCGCCGCTCGCCGCCTCCGGCCTGGGCCAGCACGTAGGCGCCCCGGCGCGACCGGTTCTCGGCATCATCGTCGAACCGCACGCCCGGCAGCGCCTGACGGGCGAACACGAGCGCGCTCGGCCCGTCCCGACGCTCGAGCGCGATCTCCCAGCATTCGGCTGCCTCGACGGCATCGGCGGGCCGCAGCACGCGCATAGTCGGCATCGCCCTCAGCGAGGCGAGGATCTCGACCGGCTGGTGCGTGGGACCGTTGCGGCCCACGCCGATCGAATCGTGGCTGAATACGAAGATCACCGGCAGGCCCATCAACGCGGCCATCCGCATCGCCGGCCGTTCGTAGTCCGAAAACGCGAGATAGGTGATGCTCGTGGCCCGCACGCCGCCGTGCGCGGCCATGCCGTTCGCCATCGCGCCCATCAGATGCTCGCGCACGCCGCAATGAACGTAGTGGCCGCCGCGCGCCTGCGCCGTGAACGCGTTCAGTTGCCGCTTGTGCCCGGTCGGCCCTTCGAGGTCAGCGCAGCCGATCAGGCGCTCGGGCAGGTACGGCACGAGCCGGTCGCTGATCTCGGCCGACGCCACGATGCCGGCCATGGGCTCGGCCGAGCGCGCCGCCTGCCGCCGATACTGTTCGAGCGGCTCGCGCCAGCCGCGCGGCAACTCGCCGGCCAGCACCCGCTCGAACTCCGCGCGCTCGCCGTCCGGCAGGGCCGCCACCCTCGCCTGCCAGTCCCGGTAGCGGCCGAGACTGCGCCGGCCGGCGCCGCGCCAGGCGGACAGCACGTCGGCCGGCACCTCGAAGGGCCCGTACGGCCAGCCGAGCTGCGCGCGCGCCCGCGCGGCATCGTCGTCGAACAGCTTGCCGCTGTGGCCGCCGCGCTCGCCCTGCAACCGTTCGAGGCCGCGCGCGATGACGGTACGGCAGGCGATCAGCGACGGCCGCGGATCGGCGCGCGCCATCGTCATCGCCGCCGATACGGCCTCGACGTCGTGGCCGTCCACCTCGAGCACGTGCCAGTGCGCCGCGCGAAAACGCGCGCAGACGTCCTCGCTGATCGAAAGCGCCGTGCTGCCGTCGTCGGTGATCCGGTTGTCGTCCCAGCAGACGATCAGCCTGCCGAGCCGCAGATGCCCGGCGAGCGAAATGGTCTCCTGGCCGATGCCCTCCTGCAGGCAACCGTCGCCGGCAAAAACCCAGGTGTAGTGATCGATGAGGTCGCGGCCGAACTTCGCGCCGAGCCAGGCCTCGGCGACGGCCATGCCGAGCGCGTTCGCGATGCCCTGGCCGAGCGGGCCCGTCGTCACCTCGATGCCGGCCAGCGGATCGCGCTCCGGATGGCCGGCGCAATGCGAATCGAGTTCGCGGAACGTGCGAATCGCGTCGAGCCCGATGCGCTCGTAGCCCGTCAGATAGAGCAGCGCGTAGAGCAGCATCGAGCCGTGGCCGTTCGAGAGCACGAAGCGGTCGCGATCGGGCCAGGCCGGATCGGCCGGATTGAATTTCAAGTGGCGCGTAAACAGCGCCGTGGCGATCTCGGCCATGCCGAGCGGCACGCCCTGGTGCCCTTCGCCGGCGCGCACGATGGCATCGATGGAAAGAAAACGGATCGCATGAGCCAGCGTTCCGGCTTCGACGGTCGACATGACGGATACTCCGCTGCGCCCTTGCCGCGGCGCAGACTTGACGGGATGGATGGAAACGACGCGCGCGGGCCGTACCGGACGAACCGCGCGCGGGCCCGATACGGGCGACGGGGTCCGGCGACGCCCGCGTCCTAACGGATGCTGACGCCGTGACTGATCGACGAGACCGCCTGCTTGCGCGCCACGGCGGCGGGCGCCGTCTCGCGCATCGCCAGCGCGCAGCCGGCCGAGATCAGCCCCAGCACCGAGAACATCAACGCGGGGCCGATCCATCCCACCACGCCGTAGGCGGCCGTGGCGACGATGGGCAGCAGGCCGGCCACGACGGACGCGCCGTTGTAGCCGAGCGAAATGCCCGACGAACGCACGTTGGGCGGGAACTGCTCGGAGAACCAGCTCGATTCGACGGCGAAAATCGGGTCGTGGCTGAAGAGCAGCGCCAGCGAGATCGCCGTGACGACCATCACGGCCGAGCCCGTATTGATGAGCAGGAACATCGGCACGCCGAACGCGACGGTGAACAGCGCGCCGCAGAGGAATACGGGCCGGCGGCCGACGCGGTCGCTCAGCGCACCGTAGACGAGATGACTGACGAGACCGATGAGCGAGCCGATCAGCGTGCCCCAGAGCACGTTGCGTGTCGTCGAGACGTGCGCCAGCACCACGTAGGAGAGCATGAAGCTCGTCGTGATGTAGTAGCCGCCGGTCTCCGCCATGCGCAGGCCGATGATCCGGAAGATCATTCGCCAGTCGCTGCGGAGCACCTGCATGGCCGGTTGCCGGACGATCTTCTTCTCCGCCTTGATCGCCTCGAACGCCGGCGACTCGTCGACGCTCAGGCGAATGAAGATGCCGATCGCGACCATGACGAACGAGATCAGGAACGGCACGCGCCAGATCCAGTTGCCCTCGAACCACGCGCCGGACAGCAGGAACGTGCCGTTGGCGAGCAACAGCCCCATCGGAATGCCGAGCTGCGGCACCGCGCCGAAGAACCCGCGCCGGGCCGCCGGCGCGTGCTCGCAGGCCATCAGCACCGCGCCGCCCCACTCGGCGCCGAAGCCGACCCCCTGCACCATCCGCAGCAGGATCAGGAGGATCGGCGCCGCGACGCCCACCTGGTCGTAGGTCGGCAACGCGCCGATCAGCACCGTCGCGCAGCCCATCGCGAGCAGCGACCAGAGCAGGACCGCCCGGCGCCCCAGCCGGTCGCCGTAGTGCCCGGCCAGGTAGCCGCCGAGCGGGCGCATCAGGAAGCCGACCGCGAGCGTCGCGAACGACGCCGCGATGCCGACGAGCGGATCGTTCGTATGAAAGAAGATCTTGCCGAACCAGGCGGCCGCGGCCGTGCCGTAGATGAAGAAGTCGTAGCTCTCCACCGCCGAGCCGATCATCGAGGCGAAGGCCACGCGGAACGGGCGGCCCGTCGGGGCCGGCGGCGTCGCAGTCGGGGTATTCATGGTCGTGTCTCCGGATAGTCGTTTTAATGGATCGGCCGGATCGTTGCCGGCCGGATCGGAATGGCGAAACGGGAATCAGGAATCCCAGGTTTCGATTACCCGGCTGTCGTCGCGCTTGCCGAGCCCGGCCTCGGCGGCCTGGCGGTAGCGTGCCCTCGCCACCGCGAGCAGCGGCACCGCGGCGCCGCACGCCTCGGCCGCCTGCGCGACGAGGCCGCTGTCCTTGACGAAGATGTCGACGGAGCTGGTCACTTCGACGTCGGAGCCGCCCAGCATGCGCGGACCGCGGTCGGAGAGCATCCACGAGCCCGCCGCGCCCTTCTCGACGAGACCGAGCACGGCGGCCGGATCGAGCCCGAGCGAGCGGGCGAGATTGAGCGCCTCGGCCGCCGCGACGATGTGCACCGAACACAGGTGCTGGTTCACCACCTTGATGCTCTGTCCGTCGCCTAGCTGGCTGCCCGTCACGCGCACGCGTCCCATCGTGCCGAAGATCGGCTCCACGGCCTCGACGTCGGCAGCCTCGCCCGCGGCGAAGATCACGAGCTCGCCGGTTTTCGCTCGGGCGACGCCGCCCGTCACGGGCGCATCGACGACGCGCGCGCCCATCCGGCGCAGACGCTCGCCCGCTTCGCGCACGCTGGCCGGCCCGACCGTCGACATGAGTATCCAGCGCTGGCCGCCCGCCACGTCCTTCACGCCGTCCACGAGGCTCGCCAGTTGCTGCGGCGTCGCGACCATGACGACCACGAGGTCGGCCGCCGCCGCGTCGGCGAACCGCCCGACGCTGGCCAGACCGCTTTCGGCCGCCTGCGCGCGCACCGCCTCCGACAGGTCCACGCCCGTCACCGCGTGTCCCGCGTGCTGAATCCGCAATGCCATCGGCAGTCCGATCGCGCCGATACCGACAAAGGTCACATTCATGAGTTTTCCTTTCTTGTTCCTGTTATCCGAGCCATGTCCTGATGCTGTCGGCGAACGCCGACGCGGAGATGCCGTAGCGGTCGTGCAGCGTGGGCAGCGCGCCGGCCGCGAGAAACTGGTCGGGCAGCGCCACCTGGCGAAACACCGGCTGCACGCGCTCGCGCATCAGCAGCGCGGCGACGGCCTCGCCGAGCCCGCCGATGCGGCTATGGTTCTCCGCCACGATCACGAGCCGGCCGGGCCGCCGGCATTGCGCGAGGATCGTGTCCTCGTCGAGCGGCTTGACGGTCGGCACGTGCAGCACGGCCACGTCGGCGCTGCCGTCGGCCAGCGCTCCGGCCACCTCCAGCGCGCGCATGGTCATGATCCCCGACGAGATGACGAGCACGTCCCGCCCGTCGCGCAGCAGCTTCGCCTTGCCGAGTTCGAAGCGATAGTCGTACTCGTCGAGCACGAGCGGCACCCGGCCGCGCAACAGACGCATGTAGACCGGCCCCTCGTGCGCGGCGACGGCCGCGACGGCCTGCTCCGTGTCGAGCGCGTCGCAAGGGTCGACGATCGTCAGGCCCGGAATGCCGCGCATCATCGCGATGTCCTCAGTCGCCTGATGGCTCGGCCCGTAGCCCGTGGTCAGCCCCGGCAGCGCGGCGCAGATCTTCACGTTCAGATGCTCTTCGGCGATGACCTGGTGAATGAAGTCGTAGGCGCGCCGCGTCGCGAACACCGCGTAGGTCGTCGCGAACGGCATGAACCCTTCCTTCGCCATGCCGCCCGCCGCGCCCATGAGCAGTTGCTCGGCCATGCCCATCTGGAAGTAGCGCTCGGGATACGCCTCGGCGAACAGGTGCAGGTCGGTGTACTTCGAGAGGTCGGCCGTCATGCCGACGATTTCGGGCCGCTTTTCGGCCTCGGCCACGAGCGCATGGCCGAACGGCGCGGGCCGCGTGCGCTGGCCCTCGCCCGCGATCGAGGCGATCATCGCCGACGTCGTCGGGCGCGGTTTCTTCTGGACGGTCGCGCTCATGGCTGCGCTCCTTCCGGCCGCGCGGCATCGAGCGCGTCGATGGCCAGTTGCCACTCGCCGGGCTCGACGCGAATGAAGTGATTTTTCTCGCGCGCCTCGAGGAACGGCACGCCCTTGCCCATCAGCGTGTCGCAGAGAATCACGCGCGGCACGGGCTCGTCGTGCGACGCGGCGCGGTCGAACGCCCGCGTCAACGCCGCCAGATCGTTGCCGTCGACGCGCTGGGCATACCAGCCGAACGCGCGCCATTTCTCCTCGAGCGGCTCGAAGCCGAGAATCCGGCGCGAATCGCCGTCGGCCTGCTGCCGGTTGACGTCGACGAGCACGATCAGGCGATCGAGCCGGTAGTGCGCGGCCGACAGCGCCGCCTCCCAAGTCGCGCCCTCGTCGAGCTCGCCGTCGGACATCGAGTTGTAGACCCGGGCCGGATTGCGCTTCTGGCGCAGGCCGAGCGCCATGCCCACGGCGATGCTGAGCCCCTGGCCGAGCGAGCCGCCCGACATCTCCATGCCCGGCGTGTAGGTCGCCATGCCCGACATCGGCAGCCGGCTGTCGTCGGCGCCGTAGGTTTCCAGTTCGGCTTCGGAAAGGATGCCCGCCTCGATCAGCGCCGCGTAGTAGGCGATCGCATAGTGACCGTGCGAGAGCAGGAAGCGGTCGCGCCCCTCCCATCGCGGGTCGTCGGGGCGGACGTTCATCGCATGGCGGAACGCCACGGCCAGCACGTCGGCCAGCCCGAGCGCCTGGCCGATGTAGCCCTGGCCCTGCACCTCGCCCATGCGCAACGCGAACCGGCGAATCCGCCACGCGTGGCGCGCGAGCGTCGCCAGCGCCGGATGGGGAGCCTCGGCGAGCGCCGCCGTCGGCCCTGATTCTGTCGTCAATGCCATCGTCTCCGTTCCTTCTAATATGAGATACGCCGCGCCCCGGCTTCCTGCTTTCATCCGCGCATAGATGCCTTTTATTCAATAGTTTGCGGCGAACCGGGAGGCTGAAGGCAGCGTATCATCGGCAAGACGCCTCCGACAAAAGAAAAGATTGCACCCGTCGATGAATTCAATTCACGAATGAATACGCTACGCAAGGTTCCGCTCTCGTTTCTGCGCGTGTTCGAGGCCGCGGGCCGGACCGCGTCGTTCGCGACCGCGGCCGGCGAACTCGGGCTCTCGCCGAGCGCCGTCAGCCATTCGATCCGCAAGCTCGAGGAGACCGTCGAGCTGCGCCTGTTTCAGCGCAGCACGCGCGACGTCCAGCTCACGCGCGAGGGCGCGATCCTGCTCGAGCACATCCAGCGCGGCATGGAGGAAATCCGGCGCGGCTTCTCGCTCGTGGCGACCGACGAGCCGACGCCGCTACGGCTGCACACGTCGCCGAGCTTCGCCACGCAATGGCTGCTACCGCGCCTCGCGGGGTTCGTGCGGGCGCATCCGGACATCGATCTGAGGTTTTCGGCGAGCACGGACTACGCCAATTTCGAAGACGACGATTTCGATCTCGACATCGTCTACGGCGAACCGAAGTCGTCGCCGCACGAGAAGATTCCGCTCGCCGTGGAAGGACTGACGCCGCTCTGCGCGCCGGCGCTGGCGGAGGACATCCGCAGGCCGCAGGATCTCTACCGTCACACGCTGATTCAGTGCGACGTGCAGCTTTTTCAGTGGAAGGGATGGTTCGAGGCGAACGACCTGACGCCGCCGCATCACTACGGCCTGCGTTTCGACCGCAGTTCGATGGCCATCGCGGCGGCGGTCGACGGCCTCGGGGTCGTGCTGGAATCGACGCTGCTCGCCGAACGCGAGCTCCAGAGCGGAGCGCTCGTGCGCCCGCTGAGCGGCAGTACGCGGGAAGTGCAATACGTGGGCCACTACCTCGTCCACCCGAAGCGGCTTCACCATCACGAAGCGTTCGCGGTCTTCAAGGCATGGCTCCTGACGCAGCTCGGCATCAGCCAGTACGACTCGGGCAACGCGGCCTGAGCGGCGGCACCCCATTGCGGGAACGCCGCCCGGAAAAAAACCGCTTACCCGGCTATTCGGCCTTGCCGCCCGCCTGCTGCGTCGCCGCCAGCGCCGGCATCTGCGCGGCCCGGGCCAGCTCGTCCTTCGACCAGCCGCCGCCGAGCGCGTGGATCAGTTGCACGTTCGCGCCCAGACGCTGGGTCTGGAGCTGGAGCACGCCGCGCTCGGTGTCGAGCGCCGTCGTCTGCGCCTGCACGACGTCGAGATAGCCGACGGCGCCGTGCTTGTAGAGCTGCAACGCCAGATCGACGGCGTGCTGCGCCGCGCTCGCCGCGTCGCGCTGCTGCTGGATCGCGGTGCCGAGGTCGTCGAGCAGCGTCAGGTTGTCCTCGACCTGCTGGAACGCGCCGAGCACGACGCCGCGATAGCGATCGCCGGCCTCGTCGAGCGCCGCGCGCGCCGCCCTCAGGCGCGCGCGCCGCAGCCCGCCGTCGAAGATGTACTGCGCGAGCTGCGGGCCGACGGCCCAGAAGAAGTTCGGCGCGCTCAGCAGGTTCGGATACTGGTCGCTCTGCACGCCGCCCTGGGCGCTCAGCGTGATGGACGGGAAAAACGCCGCGCGCGCCACGCCGATCTTCTCGTTGGCCTCGGCCACGTGCCGCTCGGCCTCGGCCACGTCGGGCCGGCGCTGCAGCAGATCGGACGGCACGCCGACGGGCACTACCGGCACCGGGAGGTCCGCCGTCTGCATGGGCAGCGAGAACTCGGACGCCGACGCGCCCACGAGCACGGCCACCGCGTGTTCGAGCAGCGCGCGCTGCGCGCGCGTCTGCGAAAGCTCCGACTGCGCGGTGGCGAGCTGCGTCTGCGCGCGCGTCACGTCGAGGCCCGAGACGACGCCGTCGCCGTGCAGCGTCTGCGTGAGCTGCAGCGCCTTCTGGTAGGCCGCCACGGTCTCGACGAGCAACTGGGTCTGCTGGTCGAGGCCGCGAATCTGGAAGTAGTCGTTGGCGAGCTGCACTTCGAGGCTCAGCTCGACCGACGCCAGATCGGCCTGTTCGGCCTGCGCCTCGTCGCGACTCGCCGCCACCGTGGCGCGCACGCTGCCCCAGAGGTCGAGGTCGTAGTCGATTTCGCCGTAGAGCGTCGCGGACGTGTAGTCGTTCGGGCCGCCCGCACGCAGCGGCCGGTTGTTGGACTGCCGGTCGCGCTGCGGCTCGGCGCCCGCGCTCAGCGTCGGATAGAGCGCCGAGCTGGCCTCGGACACGTAGGCCTGCGCCTGCTCGTAATGCGCCCACGCCGCGGCGAGGTCGGTGTTGCTCGCGATGAGCCGCGTCTGCAGCGCGTCGAGCTGCGCGTCGCCGTAGATCGCCCACCAGCCGTTGCGCGAGAGCCGGTCGGCCGGCTTCGCGCTGACCCACGGGCCCGTGCCGCGAAACTGCGCGGTCACGGGCGTCGCCGGCACCTTGTAGTTCGGCACGAACGAGCAGGCGCCGAGCGCGAACGCCGCCGCGCCGGCGAGAAAGAGCCCGGACCTCGATCTAGCCATGCGCCGGTGCTCCCGTCTTCCCCGCGTTCGCGGTGGCGCTCGACAGTTCGACCTGGTCGCCGTCGACGAGGCCGTCGGGCGGTGTGTCGATCACGCGGTCGGTGGCCGCAAGCCCCGCGCCGATCTCGATCGTGCTGCCGAAGTCGTGGTTGATCGTCACGTGCTTGAACCGCACGCGGTTCTGCGCATCGACGGTCGCGACGAGCAGGCCGCGGTTGTCGAACACGAGCGCGCTCGCGGGCACGTCGAGCGCGTTGCCCTGCGCCGGCATCCGGAACGTCACGCTCGCGAAGCCGCCCGGCAGCAGCTTGCCGGCGGAGTTGTCGACGACGAGCTGCACGAGCGTCGTGCCCGAGTTCGCGTTGACGGCGTCCGCCGTCGCGATGACCTTCGCGGGGAATTCCTGGCCCGCGTAGGCCGGCACGCTCAATTGCGCGGCGAAGCCGGGCTTGACGAGCGGCGCGAAGTTCTGCGGCACCTGCACGTAGAGACGCAACTGCTTCACGTCGGACACCGTGAAGAGCTGCTGCCCGGGTCCGCCCGTGCCCGCGTTGATGAGCGCGCCGATGTCGGTGTCGCGCGAAGTCACCACGCCGTTGAACGGCGCGACGATGCGCGCGAAACCCTTCATCGCGACGAGCCGCTCCACGTTCGCCTGGGCCGCGGCGACGGCCGCCTCCCGCGCCGCGTAGTCGCTCGTGCGCGTATCGATGTCCTGCTGCGCGACCGAGTCGGTGCCCGCGAGCGCCTGCCAGCGCTTCGCCGTGATGCCGGCGAGCTGCGCGTTGGCCTGCGCGGTGCGCAGATCGGCGCGCGCCTGCACCAGTTGCTGGTCGAGTTCCGGCGTGTCGATCACGGCGAGCTGCTGGCCCGCCTTCACCGGCGTGCCGATGTCGACGCTCCACGATTGCAGGTAGCCGCTCACGCGCGCGAAGATCGGCGCGCGCGACCAGGCTTCGAGGCGGCCCGGCAGTTGCAGCGTGGGGCCGTGGGTCACGGGCTGCGGCGAGACCACGGTGACGGTCGGCACCGCCTGCTGCGCGGTCCATGAACTCAGGTCGCGCGCGTCAACGACGCGCACGGAAACGCCCGCCACCACGATGACGACGACGAGCGCGAGACCGATCACGCCGGCCACCACCAGCCGCCGGCGCGACGGCGGATTCTCCGGCGTCAGCGATTCAGACGACATTTTCAGATCCTCCAGAAGCAGAATTCGATTCCGCCGCGCGAGCGTCGCGCAAGTGGACAATGCTGAACACCACCGGCACGAACAGCAGCGAGGCGACCGTGGCGAACATCAGGCCGCCGATCACCGCGCGCCCGAGCGGCGCGTTCTGTTCGCCGCCCTCGCCGAGCGCGAGCGCCATCGGCAGCATGCCGATGATCATCGCGAGCGCCGTCATCAGCACGGGGCGGAAACGCGTGAAGCCGGCCTCGAGCGCGGCGCGCACGGGGTCGCCGTGCTCCGCGAGCCGCTCGCGGCAGAAGCTCACGACCAGAATCGAGTTGGCCGTCGCCACCCCCATGCACATGATCGCGCCCGTCAGCGCCGGGACCGAGAGCGTGGTGTGCGTGGCGAACAGCATCCAGACGATGCCGGCCAGCGCGGCGGGCAGCGCCATCACGATCACGAACGGGTCGAGCCACGACTGGAAGTTCACGACGATGAGCAGATAGATCAGCACGATCGCGCCGAGCAGCCCGAACAGCATGCCCGCGAAGGCGGTGTTCATGGTCTGCACCTGGCCCAGCAGCTCGACGTGCGCGCCGCGCGGCAGCGCGCCCGCGTTGTTGCGAATGATGCGCTGGATGTCCGAGGCCACGCCGCCGAGATCGCGGTCCTGGGTCGCCGCGAAGATTTCGACCATCGGCTGGATGTTGTACTGGCTCACGACCTCGTTGGTCGCCGTGCGCCTGACCGTCGCGATGCCGCCGAGCACCTGCGGGTCGCCGCTCGAATCGTTCGCCGCCGTGATCGGCAGGTTGCGCAGCGCCGCGAGCGAATCGAGCGTGTACTGCGGCGTCTGGATCACGATCGGGTAGGTGATGCCGTTCGCCCCGTTGAGCCAGTAGGTCGGCGCCACCTGGCTCGAGCCGGCGAGGTTCACGACGAGGCTGTTGGTCACGTCGGCCTCGGTGATGCCGAGCAGTTGCGCCTGGGTACGGTCCACGTCGACGTCGAACGTCTGGTTGGCCTGCGACTGCTCGATGCGCGCGTCGACGACGCCGGGCACGCGGCGAATCTGGTCCAGCAGCCGGTTCGCGTAGGCGAAGTTGGCGTCGAGGTCGTTGCCGCGCACCTGCAGGTCGATCGGCGCGGGCGAGCCGAAGTTCAGGATCTGGCTGATGATGTCGGCCGGCGGGAACGAGAACGTCACGCCCGGGAACGCGCGCGGCAGCACCTCGCGCATCCGGCGCACGTAGTCGGCAGTCGGGCGATGGCCCTCGTTGAGCGCGAGCTGGATGTCGCCGTCCTGCGTGCCGATCGTGCCGGTGTTGTTGTACGCGATGTTGATGCCGCTGACCGGCAGGCCGATGTTGTCCACCACCGTGCCGAGATCGGACGGCGGAATGATGGTGCGGATCTTGTCCTCGACGTCGGCGAAGATCTGCGCGGTGCGCTCGACGCGAAAGCCCACCGGCACGCGCACGTGCATCAGGATCTGGCCGGCGTCCACCGCGGGGAAGAAGTTGCGGCCGAGCATCGGCACGAGCAGGAACGACAGCAGCACGAAGCAGAGGAAGCCGGGCACGAAGCGCTTCGGGTTCGCGAGCGCGAGCGTGAGCAGGCCGCGGTAGCCGACGCGCACGCGCTCGAAGCGCGCCTCGAAGCCGCGCTGGAAGCGCCCGAGCGGCCCGCCGGCCGGCTTCGCCTCGTGACCCTCCTCGTGGGCCTCGTGCTGGCGCAGCAGGTACTTCGCCATCGTCGGCACGAGCGTACGCGAGAGGATGAACGACGAGATCATCGCGAAGATCACGGCCTCGGCCATCGGCACGAACAGGAAGCCCGCGACGCCGTTCAGGAAGAACATCGGCACGAACACGATGCAGATGCAGAGCAGCGAGACGAACGCCGGCGTCACGATCTGCGCCGCGCCGTCGAGAATCGCGGTCTCCACCGGCTTGCCGTGCTCGAGGTGCCAGTTGATGTTCTCGATCGTCACGGTCGCGTCGTCGACGAGAATGCCCACCGCGAGCGCGAGCCCGCCGAGCGTCATGATGTTGAGCGTCTCGCCGATCGCCGAGAGCGCCGTGATCGAGCCGAGAATCGCGAGCGGGATCGAGGTGGCGATGATGACCGTGGAGCGCCAGCTACCGAGGAACAGCAGGATCATCAGGCTCGTCAGCGCGGCCGCGATCACGCCTTCGCGCGCCACGCCCGTGATGGCCGCGCGCACGAACAGCGACTGGTCGCCGATCGGGTCGATGCGCAGGTTGTCGGGCCACGACGACTTGTACTCCGCGATGCGGTCCTTGATGCCCGAGATGATGGCCAGGGTCGAGACCGAGCCGTTCTTGAGCACCGACATCAGCACCGAGCGGTGCCCGTTCACGTTGACGATGTTGGTCTGCGGCGGGTTGCCGTCGCGCACGTTCGCCACGTCGCGCATGTAGACCGTGGTGCCGTTGACCGCCTTGATGGGCAGGTCGCCGAGCGCGCTGATGGCGCCGGGCGCGTTGTTGAGCTGCAGCGTGTACTCGTAGTCGCCGATCTTCTCGGTGCCGATCGGCGTGAGCAGGTTCTGGTCCGCCAGCGCGTTGGCGACGTCCACGGCCGAGAGGCCGCGCTCCTGCATGGCGGTCGGGTCGAGGTCGATCTGCACCTCGCGCGTCTTGCCGCCGAACGGGTAAGGGATCGCCGAGCCCGCCACGGTGGTCAGCGCCGGGCGGATCGTGTTCAGCCCGAGGTCGCCGAGCGCCTGCTCGGACAGCCCGCGCCCGGAAAGCGCGAGCTGGATGATCGGCACCGTCGAAGCGTTGTAGTTGAGGATCAGCGGCGGCGTCGTGCCGGGCGGCAGTTGCCTCAACTGCGTCTGCGCGACCGCCGTGACCTGGGCGTTGGCCGTGGCGATGTTCACGCCCGGCTGAAAGAAGATCTTGATGATGCCGAAGCCCGCGACCGATTCCGCCTCGATGTGCTCGACGTCGTTCACCGTCGTCGTCAGCGTGCGCTCGAACGGCGAGGTGATGCGCCCGGCCATCTGGTCCGGCGGCAGGCCCGTGTACTGCCAGACCACGCTGATGACGGGAATGCCGATGTTGGGGAAGATGTCGGTCGGCGTTCTGAGCGCCGCGAGCGGCCCGATGATCAGAATGAAAATAGCCAGTACGACGAAGGTATAGGGCCTGCGTAAGGCAATGCGAACCAGTGCGATCATCGGCGCTCCCCTGCGGCGGGAGCGGAACGAAGGCGACGCCCGGAAGGCGGCACGCAGGCGCGACGGCGCAGGGAATTCGGGCTACCGCCGTCCGCGCGGACGGGCGATTCCCCGGTAAGGCCTGGCTTGGCCAGAGGCTTGGTCTTAGGCTCGGTCTTCATTATGTCGAAATCGTGCAGCGGCATGAACAACGCAAAAACCCGAGAGTTGTCCCGAAACTGGCTGTTGGCTGGCAGCCTTGTCAGCAAAGGCTGTGGGCCATGCAGCATGCGTCGGAACGAACAAAACGCGAATGTACACAAACTGATCCAAATACGCTATCGGTCACAAATCAATCGCTGCCCGATCGATGCCCGCGCCGGCCAGAACGTGAGGACACCGTCATGCCTCATCGCCGGTCGCAGCAAGACTTTGCACGACATCGACGAGGATGCCGTGCCGGCCGTGGCAGGCGTGCGAATTTTTTATTACGAAGTATTCGGGTCCGGACGCAACGCCGTTCGCGCCGTCGAGCGCCGCATCGCGCGATGCTGCAGCACAGCATGAAAAGCCGCGAAACGAAAGCCGATCGTCGGAGCGCTGCGCGCCGAATGGAAGGCGAACGCTACTTTTTCGAAAGCGTCGCAGCCCTGATCGAAAAAAGAAAGGCAAAAAAATGACGCCGCGAACCGCGGCGCCCGGTGCAAACCTCGCTTCTCACTTCGCCGGCGGCGGCGTCCAGATCCGGATGTCCGTCGCCTTGAGCGGGGCCGGAATCAGGCCGGCCTGATAGTAGGTCGTGGCGATGCGCTGCTGTTCCGCGAGCGCATCGCGCCGTACCGGCACGATGTCGTAGCTGCGCCGGCTGTTTGCCAGCTCGACGGTCGGCACGGGCAGGTTGCCCCAGAGCGGACTCAGGATCTGCGCGGCGTCCTGCGGATGCGCCTTGACCCACTGGCCGGTCTTGCGCAACTCGTCGAACACGACGGCCAGCACGTCCGGATGCTTGTCGGCGAACGAGGTCGTCGCCATGTAGAAGCGGTTGTACTGCGCGAGGCCGTTGGAGCCGTCGGCCACCACGCGCACGTGCCCCTGCTGTTCTTCGTCCGCGAGGAACGGGTCCCAGATCACCCAGGCGTCGACGTCGCCGCCGCGAAACGCGGCCATCGCGTCGGGCGCTTCGAGGTAGCGCACCTGGATGTCCTTGATCGTCAGCCCCGCGCGCTTGAGCGCGGCCAGCAGCAGGAAGTTGCAGCCCGAGCCCTGGGAGACGGCGACGCGCTTGCCTCTCAGGTCCGCCACCGTGTGGATCGACGAGTTGGCCGGCACGATGATCGCCTGCGCCGAGGGCGCGGAGGTCTCCTCGGCGTAGTAGGTGAGCGGCGCGTTCGCCGCCTGCGTGAAGAGCGCGAACGCATCGGCGACGTCCGAATGCAGGTCGACGCTGCCCGCGTTGATCGACTGCAGCAGGCCGGTCGAGAACTCGTGCCAGCTCACGTCGTAGCCGAGCGCGTTGAGCCGCTTCTCGAGCTCGCCGTTACGCTTCAGGATGATGAAAAGCGTCGAGGAACGCTGATAGCTGATCGAAACCGTCTCGCGCGCGAAGGCCGCGCCCGGCGACGCGAGGCCGAGCGAAAGGATCGTAGCGGCGCAGAAAAAGGCGAGCCAGCGGCGCGGGGAGCGCAACGAGGCGAGCAATGAAGCGCGCGATAAAAGGCGCCGCGAAAAAGATGAAAGGTCCATGGACGTGAATGAGCGTCGGAAAAGTCGAGCGCCCGAGTCTACTGAATCGGGGAAGACGTCCAAATGCCGATTTCATCGAACGATAGCGGGATAAATTCGATCGGCAAGCCGCGGCGCAACGCAGGGATTGAGGCATGATGCCCAGTTCCCTTTGCCTCCGCTTCAGCAGAAAACACCGACATGTCCGCCACGTTTCCCCGCTTCGGCATCTGGGCGCTGGTTCACGGCAGCCGCGCCGCGCTTCAGGACCCGGACGAGCCCTACGACGCGTCGTGGGCCCGCAACCGCGCGCTCGTGCTCGAGGCCGAGCGTCTCGGCTACGACTCCGTGCTCGTCGCCCAGCACACGATCAACCCGCACGACGGCGAGCGCGACCAGCTCGAGGCGTGGACCGCGTCGGCCGCGCTCGCGGCGCTGACCTCGCGCATCGAGATCATCGCGGCCATCAAGCCGTACCTCTATCACCCCGTCGTGCTCGCGAAGATGGCGCAGCAGATCGAGCACATCAGCGGCGGGCGCTTCGCGGTCAATCTCGTGAACGCGTGGAACCGCCCCGAGCTCGAACGCGCCGGCATCGGCTTCGACGACCACGACGCGCGCTACGCGTACGGCCGCGAATGGATCACGGTCGTCGATTCGCTGCTGCGCGGCGAGCGCACGACCTTCGACGGGCAGCACTTTCATGTCGACGACTACGTGCTGCGCCCGGCCGATCCGTTCCGCGCGCGTCCGCGCATCTACGTGGGCGGCGAATCGGAGCCCGCGCGCCAACTCGTCGCCGACAAGGGCGACGTCTGGTTCATCAACGGCCAGCCGCTCGACGACGTGAAGCGCCTGATCGCCGACGTGTCCGCGCGGGCACGGCCGACGCATCCGGTGCCGCTCGCGCCGCTGAACTTCGGGCTGTCCGCGTTCGTCATCTCGCGCGAGACGGACGAAGCCGCCGGCCGGCACCTCTCGCACCTGTTCGAACTGGCGACGAAGGATGCGTCGGTGCGCCAGCGCCAGCAGGCCAACACCGATCCGAAGGCAGTCATGTTCCAGACCTTCGCGCAGACGCCGCGCGTCGGCTCGAACGGTGGCACGGCGGCCGGCCTCGTCGGCAGTCACGACACCGTGGCGCAGCGCATCGCCGCGTTCCATCGCGCGGGCATCGAACTCTTCATGCTGCAGTTCCAGCCGTTCGAGGCGGACATGCGGACGTTTGCCGAAGAAGTGATCCCGCGCGTGCGGGCGCTCCTCGCGCGATAAGCGAGCCGCCGCGCATCCGCCCCGGCTCGTCCGCCCCCGCCGCCGGACCGGGGCATCGGACCCACTCGTCGGAGACCGACCCGCAGGGGCCCGGAAAGCCGGCGCCTCGCTCCCGGCCGGCCCCTGCAACTCCATATATAGCAATAGCGGCTTGCGGCGAGCCGTTTCCCGGCGCCCGGCCTGCCTCCCCCGCTGAGGCGATGCGCGTCCTCCCCTATCATTGCAACGGCGACATCGGCGTCATAGCTGATATGCGCTGCGCGCCATGAGCCACCACATCGTTGCGTTCATACTTTCAGCTCGCTAAAAGGCGCCACGCAAGAGCTTTCGGGGTATAGGGACAAAAAAAGCCGTGGCATCAAGGAGATCAAGTTCATGCAGTCGTGGTATCGCAGTATGGCTCCCACCCAGCGCCGCACGTTCTGGGCATGCTTCTTCGGCTGGGCGCTCGACGCCATGGACGTCCAGCTCTTCGCCTTCGTCATTCCAACGCTGCTGACGATATGGGGCATGACGAGAGCGCAGGCCGGCGTGATCGGCACCTCCGCGCTCGTGTCGTCGGCCATCGGCGGCGTGATCTCCGGCCTGCTCGCCGACCGCATCGGCCGCGTGCGCGTGCTCAAGCTCTCGATTCTCTGGTTCTCGCTCTTCACCGGCCTCTCGGCCTTCACGCACAGCTTCCACGAACTGTTGTTCACCCGCAGCCTGCAGGGGCTCGGCTTCGGCGGCGAATGGGCCGCGGGCGCCATCCTGATCGGCGAGGTCGTCGACAAGCGCATCCGCGGCCGCGCGGTCGGCTCGGTGCAGAGCGGCTGGCCCGTCGGCTATGCGTTCGCGGGCCTCGCCTACTGGGTGCTCTACCGGCTGCTGCCCGAGCACACCGCCTGGCGCGCGCTGTTTCTGGTCGGCCTCGTGCCGGGCCTGCTCGTCGTCTGGATGCGGCGCAACATCGAGGAGTCGGAGGTGTTCGCCGCCACGGCCGACTACCGCGAGAAGAGCGGCATGTTCCACACGTTCGCGCTAATCTTCTCGCGCGGCGTGTTCGGCCGCACGCTGCTGGCCTCGCTGATGGCTGCCGGCGCGCTCGGCGGCAACTACACGATCCTCACCTGGCTCGTCACGTTCCTGCGCCAGACGCAGAGCCTCACGGTCAACGTGACCACGGCCTACCTCGCCGTGAACATCTTCGGCTCGTTCTGCGGCTATATTGGTATGGCCTACCTGAGCGACGCGCTCGGGCGGCGGCGCACCTTCGCGCTGTCGGCCGCTGGCGCCACGCTGACCGTGCTGGCCTACACGCGGCTGCATCTGCCGATGCCCGCGCTGCTCCTGCTCGGCTTTCCGCTCGGCCTGTTCCAGTCGGGCATCGTCTCGGGCATGGGCGCGTGCTTCACCGAGCTGTTCCCCGCGCAGATCCGCGGCACGGCCGGCGGCTTCTCGTACAACTTCGGCCGCGGCGTCGGCGCGCTCGTGCCGGCCGCGGTCGGCCTGACGAGCGCCTCGCTCGGCCTCGCGCCCGCCATCGGCGTCTGGGCCGCCGCGTCGTACGTGCTGGTGTTCGTCGTCGCCGTGTTCCTACCGGAAACCCGCAACAAGGAGCTTGAAATCCATGTCTGAAACTGCACAGCCGCGTAACGGCGGACAAATACTGGTCGACGCGCTCGTGCGCAACGCGGTCGATACCGTCTACTGCGTACCCGGCGAAAGCTACCTGCCCGTGCTCGACGCGCTGTACGACGCAAAGAGCGTGAAAACCATCGTGACGCGCCACGAAGGCGCGGCCTCGAACATGGCCGACGCCTACGGCAAGCTGACCGGCCGGCCCGGCATCTGCTTCGTCACGCGCGGCCCGGGCTCGGCGCACGCGAGCAACGGCGTGCACACCGCGCGCGAGGACTCGACGCCGATGATCCTGTTCGTCGGCCAGGTCGAAAGCGGCTTTCTCGGCCGCGGCGCCTTCCAGGAGGTCGATTACCGGCAGATGTTCGGCGGCCTCGCGAAATGGGCGACGGAGATCGACTCCATCGAGCGGATTCCGGAAATCGTCGCGCACGCCTTCAACGTCGCGCTCTCGGGGCGGCCGGGCCCGGTCGTCGTCGCCCTGCCCGAGGACGTGCTGTTCGGCTCCGCCGTCGTGACCGACGCGCCGCCCGTGCGCGTGAGCCAGGCCGCCCCCAACCCGGCCGCGATGGGCGAGCTGCGCGAATTGCTCGCCGCCGCGAGCCGGCCGCTCGTCGTCGTGGGCGGCACGGGCTGGAACGCCGAGGCAGGCGCCGCGCTCAAGCGTTTCGCGACCGCGAACGCGCTGCCCGTCGCAGCCTCGTTCCGCCGCCAGGACCTGTTCGACAACCGCGATCCGCACTACGTCGGCCAACTCGGCCTCGGCGTCTCGCCGAAACTCGCGGACCGCGCCCGCGAAGCGGACCTGCTGCTCGTGATCGGCTCGCGCCTCGCCGAAACGACCTCGTCCGGCTACACCGTCGTGCAAAGCCCCGTCACGCGCCAGACGCTCGTGCACGTGCACCCCGATCCGCAGGAACTCGGACGCACCTATCAGGCCCGCCTGCCGATCAACGCCGGCCTGAGCGCGTTCGCGCGCGCGCTCGATTCGCTCGAACCCGTCGCGGCGCCGGCCTGGCGCGCCTGGACCGAGGCGGCCCGCGCCGACTACGTCGGCCACTCCACGCCGCAGCCGACGAGCCCGGAACTCAAGGGCGTCGACCTCGCACAGGTCGTCGCGTACCTGAGCAACGTGCTGCCCGACGACGCCGTGATCGCGAACGGCGCCGGCAACTACACGGTGTGGGTGCACCGCTTCTACCGCTATCGCACCCAGCACACCGAGCTCGCGCCGACCAACGGCGCGATGGGCTACGGCTTCCCGGCGGCCGTCGCCGCCAAGCTCAAGGACCCGCAGCGCACCGTCGTCTGCTTCGCCGGCGACGGCTGCTTCATGATGTACCCGCAGGAGCTGGCCACGGCCATGCAGTACGGCGGACCGCTCGTCGTGATCGTCGTGAACAACGGCATGCTCGGCACGATCCGCATGCACCAGGAACGCGAATACCCGGGCCGCGTCTCGGCCACGCAGTTGGCCAACCCGGACTTCCTCGCGCTCGCGCGCGCGTTCGGCGCCCATGCCGAGCGCGTGGAACGCACCGAAGACTTCCCCGCGGCGTTCGAGCGCGCGCAGCGCGCCGGCGTCGCGGCCCTGATCGAGCTGCGCACCGACCCGCAGCAGATCACCCCCATTAGTCGCCTGAACGGATGAACGACACCATGCAGATACTCGGCGAACTGATCATTGGACACGAAGCCCGCCGCGGCACCGGCGGCGAACTTCACGCGCTCGCGGCCGCGAGCGGCGAACAGCTCGAACCGGCGTTCGGCGCCGCGACGCAGGACGACCTCGACCGTGCCTGCGCGCTGGCCGAAGCCGCCTTCGACCCGTTCCGTCAATTGCCCGACGAGCGCCGCGCCGCGTTTCTCGAGCGCATCGCGCAGGGTCTCGTCGACCTCGGCGACACGCTGATCGAACGCGCGCAGCTCGAAAGCGGCCTGCCGAAGGCGCGTCTCGAAGGCGAGCGCATGCGCACGGCCGGCCAGTTGCGGCTCTTCGCGAGCCTCGTGCGCGACGGCCGCTGGCACGGCGCCGTCATCGACCCGGCGCAGCCCGAACGCACGCCGCTGCCGCGTCCCGACCTGCGCCAGCGGCGCATCGGGCTCGGCCCCGTGGCCGTGTTCGGCGCAAGCAACTTCCCGCTCGCGTTCTCGGTCGCGGGCGGCGACACCGCCTCGGCGCTCGCGGCCGGCTGCCCCGTCGTCGCGAAGGCCCACCCGGCGCACCTCGGCACCTCCGAGCTCGTCGCGCGCGCGGTCCAGCAGGCGGCGCGCGACACCGGCATGCCCGAGGGCGTGTTCTCGCTCGTCGTCGGCGACGGCAACTGGATCGGCGAGGCGCTCGTGAGCCATCCGGCCATCCAGGCCGTCGGCTTCACGGGCTCGCGCCAGGGCGGCCTCGCGCTGCAGCGGATCGCCCAGGCGCGGCGCGAACCCATCCCCGTCTATGCGGAGATGAGCAGCATCAATCCCGTGTTCCTGCTGCCGGCGGCGCTCGACGCGCGCGGCGAGCAGATCGCGCGCGACTTCGTCGATTCGCTCGTGCTCGGCGCCGGCCAGTTCTGCACGAACCCGGGCATCGTCGTCGGGCTCAAGGGCGCGGCGCTCGACGCGTTCTGCACCACCGCGAGCGCCGCGCTCGCCGCGAAGGCCGCCACGACGATGCTGACGCCGGGCATCCACCGCGCCTACGGCGCCGGCGTCGAACGCCTGCGCGCGCTGCCCGGCGTGACCCGGCTCGCCGAGGGACAGCCGGCGCAGGGGCGTCACGACGCACAGCCGGCGCTGTTCAGGACCGACGCGCTCGCATTTCTCGCCGACCCGCGCATGGAAGACGAAATCTTCGGCCCGAGCTCGCTCGTGGTCGTCTGCGACGATCTCGCCGAAGTGCACGCCGTGGCGCGCCATCTGTCGGGGCAGCTCACGGCGACGCTCCAGTACGACGCCGGCGACCGCGAGAGCGCGCGGCAACTGCTGCCGACGCTCGAGCGCAAGGTCGGCCGCATCCTGTTCAACGGGTTCCCGACCGGCGTCGAGGTGAGCTACGCGATGGTGCACGGCGGCCCGTTCCCGGCGACCTCGGACAGCCGCACCACCTCGGTCGGCGCCGCCGCGATCGACCGCTTCCTGCGCCCGGTCTGCTACCAGGCCGTGCCCGACGACCTGCTGCCCGAGGCGCTGCAGGAGCGCAACCCGCTCGGCATCTGGCGGCTGCGCGACGGCCAGCTCGTCAAGGGCTGATCTCGACCTGACCGGCCGCCGCCGCCGCGAGCGCGGCCTCGGCGGCCGGATGCATCGTCGCGTCCGGCCACGCGCCGTCGCGCATCAGCGCGGCGGCGCGCTGCCGGATCATCCGCGTCACTTCCCAGATTCCTTCCGGCACGGCCCGGTTCTGCGGCCACGCGATCGCCACGTCGCGGCGAATGGCCGGATTGTGCAGCGCGTGGCAATGAAGCCGCCCCGCCGCGACCTCCTCGACCACCGCCGCGAACGGCAGCACCGTCGAACCGCAGTTTTCGAGCACGAGCCGCTTGGTGATCGAGATCGAGCCGTCGCATTCGAGCGCGATTTTCGGCGCGAAGCCGCAGCGCGCCGCGAGCGACTCGACGAGCACGCGCAGCCCGTGGTGCGTGCTCGGCAGGATGAGCGGCAGCTCGCCGAGCACGCGGACGTCGACGGGACCCGGCGGCAGCGCGCAATCCTTCGGCGTGACGAGACAGACGCCCTCCGTGAGCAGCAGGTCGAACTGCGTCGAGCCGCGGTACTCGGGCACGTACATGATGGAGAGGTCGACTTCGCCGTCGCTGAGCCAGCCGAGGATGTGGCTCGCGAGCCCCTCGACGAAGCGCACCTGGGTGCCCGGGTAGCGCGCCTTCAGCGCGTGGCCGAGACTGCCGAACATGATTCGCGCGATGGTCGGCTGCGCGGCGATGCAGAGCCTGGCCGGCCCCTGCTCGACGCTGCTGCGCATCGCGTGCTGCGCCTCGTCGAGCGTGCGCTCGAGCGTCCTCGCGTAGCCGAGCAGTTGCTCGCCGCGCTCGGTCAGCAGCACGCCGCGGCCGCTGCGCCGGAACAGCCGCACGCCGAGTTCGCCTTCGAGCATGCCGATGCGCCGGCTGACGGTCGACTGGTTCGCGCCGAGATCCATCGCCGCGCGGGAAATGCTGCCGGCCTTGGCGACGCGCGCAAACAACTCGAGGTCGTCGGAATTCATACCCACCTTTTCGAAAGAACGCCGGGCGCACGCGCCGTCCGCCGCCGGCGAGGCCGCGCCTCGCGCGGTCGTCCCCGCCCGGTCGCCGTGAATGATAGTGCAGTCTGACGAAACGCAAACATTCTGACCGACGGAAACGGCCGCAACGGCGCAAATGCCGTCCCCGCCTGCGCGGCCGGACAACTGCGTCAAACCGGCGCTCACCCGGCGGTACGGGTAGAAACGGCATCTATAATAGGAATGGTTCTTATTTACCATTCAGGCATTCGATGTATCTCTCCGATCTCCCCAAAGGAACGTCCGCCGTCGTGGAACGCGTCGAGGACGTGCAGGCTTCCGACGCCATCGCGAAACGTCTTCGCGACCTGGGCTTCGTGCCCGGCGAGCCGGTCCGCGTCGTCGCCCATGGCCCGTGGGGCGCCGAGCCGGTGCTGATCCAGATCGGCTCGACCCGCTTCGCCCTGCGCCGGGCCGAAGCGCGGCGCGTCAGCGTCGCCCCGGCGGTCCGCTCATGAGCCGGAACGCGCTGCGCATCGCCCTCGTCGGCAACCCGAACTGCGGTAAAACCGCGTTGTTCAACCTGCTGACGGGCGGCCGCCAGAAAGTCGCCAACTACGCCGGCGTGACCGTCGAGCGCAAGGTCGGGCGTCTCGTCACGCCGTCCGGGCGCGCCGTGCAGGTGCTCGACCTGCCCGGCGCCTACAGCTTCGACTCGGTCAGCCCCGACGAGCGCATCACGCGCGACGTCGTGCTCGGGCGCCATCCCGGCGAGGTCCCGCCCGACCTCGTCGTCTGCGTCGCCGACGCGACGAACCTGCGCCTGCACCTGCGTTTCGTGCTCGAAGTCAAACGCCTCGGCCGCCCCGTCGTCCTCGCGCTGAACATGATGGACGAGGCCCGCCGGCGCGGCATCGTCATCGACGTGCCGACGCTGCAGCAGCGGCTCGGCATCGGGATCGTGCCGACCGTCGCCGTGCGGCGCGGCGGCGCGAGCGGCCTGATCGAGCTGCTCGACCTGACCGCCGCCGCAGGCAGCGCCGATACGGCCGATACCGCCAATACCCCCAATACGCGGCCCGCGCAACATAACGCCTCCGGGCGCGACGCGGCGAACAGCGACGGCGCCGATGACCTGCACGCCGAGGTCCGCGCGCTGCTCGCGGCCGCCGTCATGATGCCGCGCGCCACCGACGCGCGCGACGACGCCCTCGACCGCATCGCCCTGCACCCCGTGCTCGGCATGCTGCTCCTCGCGCTCGTGATGTTCCTCGTGTTCCAGGCCGTCTATTCGCTCGGCAAGCCGCTGACGGACGCGATCGGCGACGGCTTCGACTGGCTCGGCGGCGCCGTCGGCGCCCTGCTGCCCGACGGACCGCTGCGCGGCCTCGTGACCGACGGCCTGCTGACCGGGCTCGGCACGGTGCTCGGCTTTCTGCCCGAGATCCTCGTGCTGTTCTTCTTCATTCTCGTGCTCGAGGAATCGGGCTATCTGCCGCGCGCGGCCTTCCTGCTCGACCGGCTGATGCTCTCGGTCGGCCTCACGGGCCGCTCGTTCATCCCGCTGCTCTCGAGCTTCGCCTGCGCGATTCCGGGCGTGATGGGCACGCGCAGCATCACGGACCCGCGCGACCGGCTGACCACGATCCTCGTCGCGCCGCTGATGACCTGCTCGGCCCGCCTGCCCGTCTACGCGCTGCTGATCGGCGCGTTCATCCCGGCGCGCCGCCTGTTCGGCGTCTTCAACCTCCAGGGGCTCGTGCTGTTCGCGCTCTACGCGGCCGGCATCGGCGGCGCGATGCTGGTCGGCTGGCTGTTCAAGCGCCTGCGCCGCGACAAGGCCGAGCACGCGCTGCTCATGGAACTGCCGTCGTACCGGCTGCCGCGCGTGCGCGACGTGGCGATCGGGCTCTGGGAACGCTGCACCATCTTCCTCAAGCGGCTCACCGGCGTGATCCTCGCGCTGACCGTGCTGATGTGGTTCATCGCGACGTTCCCGGCCCCGCCCGACGGCGCGACGGGGCCGGCCATCGACTACACGTTCGCCGGCTACATCGGCCACGCGCTGCAATACGTATTCGCACCGCTCGGCTTCAACTGGCAGATCAGCCTTTCGCTGATTCCCGCGTTCGCCGCGCGCGAGACGGCCGTCTCGGCGCTCGCGACGGTCTACGCCGTGAGCGGCGGCGATGCCGACACGCTCGGCCTCGGCCACGCGCTCACGGCCAACCTCCCGCTCGCGAGCGCGCTGTCGCTGCTCGTCTGGTTCGCGTTCGCGCCGCAGTGCATGTCGACGCTCGCCGTCATTCGCCGCGAAACGCGCTCGTGGAAGAACGTGGCCATTTCGTTCGGCTACATGTTCGTCATGGCCTATGCGGCCTCGTTGCTGACCTGGTCGATCGCGAGGTGGCTCACGTGAATACCGGCCTCTATCTGCAATACGCCGTCATCGTCCTGCTGGTGGCCGCGAGTTCCGTCTACCTGTTCCGTCGGCTCGCGCCCCGCGCGGCGGCGCGCTGGCAGACCTCGGCGGCCGCCTCGCTCGCGAAGACGCGACGCCCGCGCGCGGTGCGGGCGCTGGGCCGCTGGCTGGAACCGCGCGCGGCCGCGTCGGGCGATTGCGACAGCGGCTGCGGCGGTTGCAGCGGATGCGGCAAGGCCGAAGCCCCGTCCGCCGCCGAGGACCAGGACGTCCTGCAATTCCGTCCGCCGCGAAAATAGGCGGCCGTCTCCGGCGCGCCTTGCCGCGCTCATGCGGCAAGGCGCGCCTTTCAGCAGCGTTTGTCCGCCACCGACCCGCGTCCCGCCTCGCCCCGTTCCGGACTTCCCGCTTCCCCGCTCCCCCGCTTCCGCCTCAAACCCGCCCAGGCTTCCGCTTCACGCATCGCCGTCGAGAGCCGCGTTGCCGTACGGACGCGGCCATCGTGAACGCGCCCCAATCGGCCGGCATGCTTTAATGTGGGTTCGCAGGTCTGTAATTCGTTCCGAAACGACAGGAGGCAGTACCGATGATCCATCCATTCCGAACCCCCATGCGCCGGGCGCTGGCCGTGGCGCTCGTCGCGGCCATGACCGCGACCGTGGCGCTGCCGGCACAGGCACAGCACTTCCGCGGCCGTGGCGGCTTTCACGGCGGCGGTGGCTATCACCGAGGCGGAGGCGGCATAGGCGTGGGCGGCGGGCTGCTCGTGGGCGCGCTGCTCGGCGCCGTCGCGGGCGCGGCCGTCACGAACGCCACGGCCGCGCCGCCGGCCGCCGCCTACTATTCGGCGCCGCCGCCGCCCCCGCCGCCCGGCGCCTACTACTATCCCAACAGCTATCCGGCGCCGCCCGGCTACTGATGCCGAGCCACAGCGCACCCGACGCCGGCCGCCCGTTGCCCACCGATTCCGGCAACCGCGAACCGCGCGCCCTCATCCGACAACCCGATTCCAGCATCCCGACATGAAAAACATCGTTCGCCAAGCTCTCGCTCCTGCCCTGCTCTCGCTCGCCTTCGTCGCGACGTACGCCTCGGCGCAAACGACGCCGGCCAGCGCGCCCGACGCCGCCTCAGGCTCGCATGCCCGCCGGCACGCGGACTACATCGAGCAGCGGCTCAACACGCTGCACGCCCAGCTCAAGATCACGGATCAGCAGTCGCAGCAGTGGGACGCCTACGCGCAGGTCGTGCGCGACAACGCCCACAGCACCGACGCCGCGTTCCGCGACCGCGCCCGCCAGTTGCCCACGC
The DNA here is from genome assembly GCF_002870125.1 of Burkholderia sp. WAC0059. Classification (GTDB taxonomy): domain Bacteria; phylum Pseudomonadota; class Gammaproteobacteria; order Burkholderiales; family Burkholderiaceae; genus Paraburkholderia. The sequence continues at coordinate 164,411 of NZ_PNEO01000006.1, read as the reverse complement.
TGAACGCCGACGACGCGATGAAGTCCTACGCGTCGATCGCCCAGCTCCACGCGGAAAACATGCAGAAGCTTTCGACCGCGTTCAGCGCGCTCTACGCGTCGCTGTCCGACGACCAGAAGCAGACCGCCGACGAGCTGTTCCGCAACGAGCGCGCGCGTCGCCACGGCGCGGCGAGCCACCGGCACGCTGCCCCGGCCGCCGCTTCGGCGCCGGCACCGGCCTCGAACTGACCGGTCGCCCAGCCCCGGGCATACGCCCGTCCGCCCGCATTGCGCGGGCGCGGCGGTCGCATGCCCGCCGTTGCGCTTTTCAACGCCGGTTGGCGCCGCCGCCCATGCAAATGAGCGGGCAAGGCGCTCCATGACGTGCTATCGGGCGGAGTACGTACCGCTCGCATCCTGTTGACGCTCAGTCTCGGCAGCAAGCTCAGTCAACGAAATATCCAGCGCCTTGCACAGCGAAATCATCGTGCCCAGCGTGGGCGAGCATCTCCCCGACTCCAGGATCGAAATATATCCGCGGTCCAGCCTGGAATCGAAAGCCAGAGACTCCTGCGTCAACCCTCGTGCCTTGCGAAGCTGTCGCAGCGCGCGACCGAAGGCAAAACTATGCCGGGACATTTCCGACGCCCGGTGGTAATCGAAATTGCTGCATGCCGGCACGCCGTGCATGACATGGCCGCCCCGGCGCTCCCCGCCGATCGAACGATCTCCCGCCGTGGGCCACGATCGACTGCATCGTCATCCCCGTCGCGCCGTCTACTTCGCCGCCGCGACGGCCTGCGTGACGCGCCGGTACAGCAAATCGAGTTCGGCCATGTGATGCGAGCTCAGCTTCGGCCCCGGCATGCGCATCGTCGCGTGACGAATCGCGCCGCGCCGCCGCAGCACCTCCTTGCGCGCGGCCACGCCGAAAAAGCCCTGCGCCTCGTAGGAAAGCAGCGGCAGATAGCGGTCGAAGAGATCGTGCGCGGCCTCGACCTGACCTTCGGTAAAGAGCCGGTAGACGCCCGAAAGCATCTCCGGATGCGAGAACCCGGCCATCGGCCCGTCGATGCCGCGCGCCATCTCGTAGGGCAGGTAAAGGCCGTTGTTGCCGGTCAGGATCGCGACGCGACGCGTCTCGCCCTTGCGTAGCTGCGTGATCTTCTCGAGGCTCGGCAGGTCCTCCTCCTTCACGACCTGGATCTGCGGGAAATGCCCGATCAGCCGCAGGATCGACGGCACCGACATCCACACGCCGCTCGCGCCCGGAAAGTCCTGCAGCACGACCGGCACGTCGCCGATCATCGAGAACACCGTCGAGAAATAGCCGAACAGCTCCTCCTCCGTGCGAATGCCCGACGGCGGCGAGATCATCACGCCGGCCGCCCCGCGCGACATCGCCTCGTGCGTGAGCGTCGCGAGCTGCGCCGTGCTCGGGTTGCTCACGCCGACGATGACGGGCTTGCCCTCGGCGCGCGCGATGAAGCGGCTCGTCACCTCGACGGCCTCGTGCTGGGCCAGCTTGCCGCCCTCGCCGCTCACGCCCAGCACCACGAAACCGTTCGCGCCGTGCTGGAGATAGAACGCCGTGAGCGTGTCGATGCTCTCGAGATCGAGCTCGCCCCGCTCGCCGAACGGCGTCTGCGCAATGATGAAACTGCCCCGGATGTGACTCAGCATGTCTGTCGGCTCCTTCTGCCCGTGTCCCGTCCGCCCCGCCCCGCTCGCGTCGCGGCAACCCGGCCAGGCGGGACGATTGAGATGATTTGAACGACTTGTTGAACGATTTGTTGAAGAACCGCGATGATTGCGCTAACAATCCATTCTTGCGCGAGTCGCCCGATGCTGTCAACGGCGGCCCCGTGCTTTCATGCCGGCCGGGCGAACGATGCCCGGCCGACTGCCGTCATGCGCCGTTCCGCCCCGCGCCGAGCGAGGCCGACGACGGCGCGAAGGCGTCGTCGCGAATCTCGACGGGACCGCGCACGAGCACCAGATAAACCGCCGACGCGGCCAGCGAGACGCCCGCCCCCGTGAGCAGCGCCGGCACGAACGAGCCCGTGTGCTGGACGATGAGTCCCGTCACGATCGGCGCCAGCGCGCCGCCCAGATAGCCGCCGAAGTTCTGCAGCGCGCCGAGCGAGCCGGTGCAGCCCGCAGGCGCGAGCACGCTGATGGCCGACCAGGCGATCGTCGAGGCGGCCGTGCCGCAAAACATCGCGACCGACACGCAGGCCACGGCGACGGCGTTGCTGTCGACGAAACCCGCGATGCCGATGAGCACGGCCTGCACGACGAGACACACGCAGGCGGGAATCTTCCGGCTGTTGACGAGACTCAGACGCCAGTTCGCGAGCCAGTCGACGACGTAGCCCGCGCTCAGCGCGCCCGCCACCGCGAACAGATACGGAATGGCCGCCGTCCACCCGATGCGCGCGATGCTCATGTGTCGCGCGATCTGGAGATAGCCGGGCAGCCAGGTGTTGAACAGCCAGTTCACGTAGATCATGCCGAAGAAGCCGAGCACGAGCCCCCAGGTCGTCACCGAGCCGAACAGGCCGCGCCACTGCCGCAGGTTGATCTTCGGCGCGACCGTCCGCTCGGCGTTGCCCGTGCGGTAGTGCTGCTCGGCCGCGTTCAGGTCGACCTCGCCGGCGTTGCGGTAGCGCGCCGCCCAGACGAGCGCGACGACCCAGCCCGCCACGCCCATGATGAGGAACATCGCGCGCCAGCTGAACTGCAGCATCAGGAACGTGACGAGCGGCGCGGCGAGCCCGGTGCCGAAATACGACGCCGACAAATAGATGCCCGTGGCCCGGCCGCGCTCGCGCACCGCGAACCAGTCGCGCACGACGCTCGCGCCGGTCGGAAATTGCGGCGCCTCGCCGACGCCGAGCACCACGCGCGCGAGCCCGAACTGCGCGGCCGAGCCGACGAGGCCGCACATCGCCTGCGCGCTGGACCAGACGGCGAGCCCGCCCGCGAGCAGCCAGCGCGCGCCGAAGCGGTCGATGAGCCAGCCGATCGGCAACTGCGCGAACGCATAGGCCCAGAGGAATGCGGACAGAAGCACGCCCATCTCGGCGATGGACAGGCCCATGTCGTGGCGGATCAGCGGATTGGCGATGGCGAGCGCGGCGCGGTCGACCGTGCTGATCGTGCCGCTGGCGAACAGCATGGCCAGCGAGGCGCGCTGGATCGCCTTGATGCGCGCGAGCGGCGGCGTTGGGGTGGGCATGGCGTCTCCTTCATTTTTTATGTCTGTCCGTGCGCCGCCGCCGTTTTCCGCGTCGTTTCCGGAAAAGCAGACGACCAGGCAGCAGCCACGCATCCAGCTTATATCCGGCTATCGGTCGTCGATAGTCGATGTTTGCGCTACCATTCTTTGCTCCCGGGATGGGCCTTGTCAAGCAAGGCGGACTGCTGGGAAACCCCAGGCGCCGTCGGCGCAAAAACCCGACGCTATAATCGGGGCCGCACGTTGCCGCCCCCTTTGGCCGGCCTCACCAACGGACGATTCATGACGAGCGAAGCGTTTCCCGCCGCGACGAGACGGGTCAAGAAAACCTCGACGGGCAGTTCGACTCTCGAGGACGTCGCGCGCAAGAGCGGCGTGTCGGCCATGACGGTCTCGCGCGCGCTGAACCGGCCCGAGCTCGTCAGCGCGACGACGCGCGACCGGGTCTGGCAGGCCGTCGAGGAGATCGGCTACATCCCGAACCTGCTCGCGGGCGCGCTCGCCTCGAACCGCAGCCGGCTCGTCGCCGTGATGCTGCCGACGATGGCCAACTCGATCTTCGCGGGCTACATCCAAGCGCTGACCGAGCGCCTCGCGGCCGCCGGCTACCAGGTCATGCTCGGGCTCACGAACTACAGCTTCGAAACCGAGGAAGCACTGCTCGCCACCGTCATCAGCCGCCGGCCCGACGGCATCGTGCTGACCGGCACGCAGCACAGCGCGCGCAGCCTGAAGCTGCTCGGCGCCGCGAAAATTCCGGTCGTGGAAACGTGGGACAAGGTGCAGGCGCCGCTCGACATGCTCGTGGGCTTCTCCCACTTCGACGTGGGACGCGATACGGCCGGCTATCTGCTCGACCGCGGCTATCGCCGCTTCGGCCTGCTCTGGCTCGACGACGTGCGCGGCACGCTGCGCCGCGAGGGATTCATGCAGGCGCTCGCGCAGCGCGGCATCGCGCCGGCCGGCGTCAGCGTGGTCGCCGCGCCGGCGAGCCAGCAGCTCGGCCGCGAGGGGCTCGACGAACTGCTGCGGCAGGACCCGTCCATCGACGCGATCGTCTGCAGTTCCGACGAGCTCGCGTTCGGCGTGCTGGCCGAGGCGAACCGGCGCGGCATCCGCATGCCCGACGACCTCGCGCTGATGGGCTACGGCGACCTGAGCGCGGCCGCCCACACCTACCCGTCGCTCACGACGGTCAAGGTCAACAGCGCGACGATCGGCGCGAAGGCGGCCGAGGTGCTGCTTGCGCGGCTTCAGCCGTCCGACCCGTCGTCCGGCGGCGACGGCAGCCGTGCTCACGGCGGCGAAACGAGGATCGACACGGGCTTCGAGATCGTGCAGCGGGAAAGCACGTAGCGCTCAAGCGCGCGCATCCGCGCGCCGTCGGTGTCAACCCTCGTCCGGCGCCAGGCCGAACCCCGCGAGCAGCCCGCTCGCGCGCTGCACCTTCGTGCCCACCGCCTGTTCGAGGATCGGCCGGCCCTCCGGCACCGCCAGCGTCAGGAACCGGCGCGCGCGCGTGATGCCCGTGTAGACGAGTTCGCGCGTGAGGATCGGGCTGAACGTGTCGGGCAGCACAAGCGCCGCGTGCTCGAACTCCGAGCCCTGTGACTTGTGCACGGTCAGCGCGAGCACCGTCTCCACCGATTGCAGGCGGCTCGGCAGAACCCATTTCACGCCGCCCGATCCGTCGCCGGCCGGGAACGCGACGCGCAGCGCCGGCGCGCCCGACGCATCGCTCGCCCCCGAGCCCGGCGCCGTCCCCGGCCAGGCCAGCGCAATGCCGATGTCGCCGTTCATGAGGCCGAGCTCGTAGTCGTTGCGCGTGACGAGCACGGGCCGGCCCGGATACCACTCGCCGCGCATCGCGACGAGGCCCTCCTCCTCGAGCAGGCGCGCGATGCGCCGGTTCAGCCCCTCGACGCCCCACGGTCCGCGCCGCAACGCGCAGAGCACCTGAAACGCGCCGTGCGCCTCGAGCACACGGGCCGCCCATTCGTCGAAGGCCGGCGCACCTGCATCGTCGGCCGGGCGCGTCTCGCGCATCGTTTCGAGGTAATGCCGATAGCCGTACCGCACGGCGTCGCACGCTTCGTCGTGCCCGCCGTGCCCGTCGTGCCCGCCGTGCCCGTCGATCACGAGCGCGCGGAACGACGCGTCGTCGGACGGCGAACAGGCGAGCAGCGCGAGATCGCGATGACCATGCGTCCAGATGCCGGCCACGGCCCCGGCATGCCCCTCGTTGACCCACGCGGCAAGCTGGCCGATGCCGCTGTCGGCCGCGAACCGATGGCTTTGCCGCAGCATCGCGATCGCCTGGTCGAGCGGCGCGCCGTGCGCGTCGATCTTCGACGCCTCGATCGTCTCGCCCGTCGCCGCCTGCAGCCAGTCGCGCGTGGCCGGCGTGTAATGGCCGCGGGCCGCGCGCTCGCAGAGCTCGCCGAGCACCGCGCCGGCTTCCACCGAGGCGAGCTGGTCCTTGTCGCCGAGCAGAATCAGCCGCGCCGGGGCGGGCAGCGCGTCGAGCACGGCCGCCATCATCTCGAGATCGACCATCGAGGCTTCGTCGATCACGAGCACGTCGACGGGCAGCGGATGGTGCGCATCGTGGCGAAAGCGCCGGCTGCCGGGCCGCGTGCCGAGCACGCGATGCAGCGTCGTCACGGTCTTCGGAATCGCCGCGCGCGCGGCCTCGCCCTGCGCGAGCCCCGCCAGCGGCAATGCCTTCACCGTGTTGGAGATCGATTCGTTGAGCCGCGCGGCCGCCTTGCCCGTCGGCGCCGCGAGGCGAATCCGCAGCGGCCGCGCCGCGCGTTCGAGCGCGAGCGTCTGCAACAGCACCAGCAGCTTCACCACCGTCGTCGTCTTGCCGGTGCCCGGCCCGCCCGTGACGATGCTGAACGCGCCGCGCGCCGCCAGCGCGCAGGCAAGCTTCTGCCAGTCGGCGCCGGCGGCTTTCTCCCTGCTCGCGGGAAACAGCACGTCGAGCACGCCGCGCACTTCGCCGGCCGGCAGCGCGGCCTCCCGCTGCGCCGATGAGGCCAGCCGTCGCTCGATGGCCTCGCGCACGTCCTGCTCGTACTGCCAGTAGCGCCGCAAATACAGCCGCGTGCCGACGAGCACGAGCGGCGTGTTGCCGGCTCCCGCGCCGACCAGCTCGCGATGGTCGAGCGCCGCGAGCCACTGTTCGAGGCTCACGCCGGCAAGCACCTCGGCCGGCAAGGCGGCGGATTCGTCGTCCGCCTCCGGCGCCTCGGCGAACGTCGTCGCCCCTTCGGGCGGCAACGACAGCGCGAAGGCCGGGTCGTCGAGCGTCGCGCGCAGGTCGAGGCAGGCGTGGCCGCGCCCGAGCTGATGGCTCGCCAGCGCGGCGGCCAGCACGGCGAGCGGCGCGGCGTCCGGCACCTCGTGCCGGAGAAACCGCGCGAACGCGGCGTCGAGCGCGCGCAGCCAGCCGCGCGCGACCCATCGGTCGAGCACGCCGAGCATGGGCCGCGCGTCGCCGTCGCGGGGGATCGAGATGGCGCGCGACGGACCGGCCGGTTGCGCGGCCGCGGCCTTTGCGGATCGTTGGGCCCCGACCGTAGCGACCGTAGCGTGGGCGTCGGATCGAATGGTCATGGCGTCTCCCCGAGGTCGTGCGATATCGGCTCCGGCGTACCGCCGCCGTGCTCGAACAGCGCGTCGAGCCGCTCGATCAGCTCGCGCGGCGGCCGCTCGACGTGCAGCCCCTGCCCGGCCGAGCGACTGCCGCGCAGGAACAGATAGACGGCGCCGCCGACGTGACGGTCGTAGTCGTAGTCGGGCACGCGCGTCCTGAGCAGCCGGTGCAGCGCGAACAGATACAGCACGTATTGCAGTTCGTAGCGCGCATGCAGGATCTGCTGGCGCATCCTCGCGCCCGTGTAGTCGGCGTCGTCGGGGCCGAGCCAGTTCGATTTGTAGTCGGCCACGTAGTAGCGCCCGCCGTGCTCGAAGACGAGGTCGATGAACCCCTTGAGCATGCCGTTCAACCGGGCGGGTTCGAGCGCGGGCCGCTCGGCGCCGTCGAGCGTGAAGCGCGTCACGAGCGCGTCGAGCGCGGGCGTCTCGACGCGATGCGCCGCCAGCCAGAATTCCATCTCGGCCATGTACGACTTCAGGTCCGCCAGCACGACGGGCGGCACCGCCTTGCCGCGCACGGGCGGCAGCGCAAGCGGCTCGCGCAGCAGATGCAGCATCCAGTCGGTCAGCGGATCGATCCAGCGCGCCCAGCCGGCTAGGTTGCAGCGGCGCGCGATCATGTCGCGCATGCGGCGCCGGTCGCGGGAGAGCGTCGCGAAGCCCTCGGCGGCGGCCGATTCCATGAGACCGTGCAGAAAGCTGCCCGCGTCGGCGCCGCGCGGAAAGTCGTGCAGCGCGCCGCCGAACGACAGGGCGGCCTGCGCGATCGACACGGCCGGCGGCGCGGAGAACGACGGACCCGAGGCGTCGTCGGCGAGCGTCCCGGCCTCGTGCAGATCGCGGAACACGTCCTCGCGGCGCGTTTCCGGCGCGACGCGCGCGCCGTCTTGCACATCGCTCTCCATCGTCGCGCCCTCGATCGCGACGGCCGGCGCCGCGCCCGCTTCATCGCCGTCCATCCCGTCCATCGCACCGGCAATCTCGCGCGATGGGCCGCTTATCGTCGTCGGGTCCTTGCGCAGGCTCGAATAGCTCGCGATCCACCAATGCTCGCTGACGCGCCTCGACAACGACCGCGCCGCGCCGTGCACCTGCCGCTCGTCGAGCGGCACGAACGGATCGTCGCTCGCGGCAGGCGCCTCGGCCACGGCGATGCCCTCGCACTCGCCGCGCAACCGGGCGAGCAACGCGCCGAGCCGCGCGGGCTCGACGGGCCGGCCGCCGTCGAGCAGATAGCCGAACGCGCTCGCCTCGACGCCCGGAATCGGCGCGAGGCCGACCCAGGTCGCGTAGCGCGCGCGCGTGAGCGCCACGTAAAGCTTGCGCAGGTCTTCGCCGAGCCGCTCGCGGTCGGCCCGCGCGAGCGCGGCCGGATCGCCGGGACTCACGTGCAGGCGCCCTTCGTCGTCGTGCCACTTGAGCGGCATGTCGGTGATCTTCGCCGCCCGGTAGCTGCACGCGAACGGCAGGAATACGAGCGGATATTCGAGCCCCTTCGACTTGTGGATGGTGACGACCTGCACGAGGCCCGCATCGCTTTCGAGCCGGAGCTGGCGCGCGTCGCCGCCCGCGTTCGCGCCTTCGTCGCCGCGCTGCTCGTCGAGGTAGCGCAGCAGCGCGTGCTCGCCGTCGAGCTGGCGGCTTGCCTGCTGCAGCAGCTCGGCCAGATGCAGCAGGTTGGTCAGCACGCGCTCGCCGCCGACGGCCTCGCCGGCCGTCTGCCCGAGCAGGCGCTGCGGCACGCGGTAGTCGTTGAAGAGACGCCGCAGCATCGGCAGCACGCCCTGCTTGCGCCAGCATTCGCGATAGCCGCGGAAATCCAGGACGCGCCGCTCCCAGGCGAGCTCGTCGCGATTGAGCGCGTCGAGCTCGGCCCAGTCGAGGCCGAGCGTGGCCGTCGCGAGCGCCGTGCGCACGAGCCGGCCGTCGTCGGGCTCGGCGCAGGCCGCGAGCCAGTGGCGCAGCTCGCCGGCCTCGTCGGTCTGGAACACCGAATCGCGATCCGACAGATAGACGCTGCGCACGCCGCGCACGGCCAGCGCCGCGCGAATCGCGCGCGCCTCGTCGCGGTTGTTGACGAGCACGGCCATGTCGGCGGGCACGAGCGGTTTCGTGCCGCGCGCGCCGGCAAAGCCGGCCTCGCCGCGCTGCCCGAGGTTCAGCAGACGCGCCATCTCGCTCGCGCAGCTTGCCGCCATCTGCCGGAAATAGGCCTCGCGCGAAAGCGGCTTGCCGTCTTCCGCAGGCGGCAGCCACCAGGCGTTCAGCGCGGGCAGCGCGACGCCGCCGGCTTCGAGGCGGTCCTGGCGACCCTGCGCCTCGGCCGCGACGAACGGCAGCGGATTCGCCTCGTCGTCCGGACTCCGGAACAAAAATGCGCCCGCCCCTTCCGGCCGCGTTTCGGCCGCCTCGAAGCAGCGGTTGACGGCCGCCACCATCTGCGCCGTGGAGCGGAAGTTGCGCACGAGCGTGTGGAGCCGCCCCTCGCAGGCACGTCGCGCCTGCAGATACGTGTAGATGTCGGCGCCGCGAAACGCGTAGATGGCCTGCTTCGGATCGCCGATCAGCACGATCGCCGTGTCGGGATCGTTGCACTCGATCCGGTAGACGAGGTCGAAAATGCCGTACTGCACCGGGTCCGTGTCCTGGAACTCGTCGATGAGCGCGACCGGATATTGCCGGCGGATGATTTCGGCGAGCCGCGCGCCGTTCGGCTTTTGCAGCGCCGCGTGAAGGCGCGTGAGCAGATCGTCGAAACCCATCTGCGAACGCTTCGCCTCCTCGTCGGCAAAGCGGCGCTCGACCCAGCGCGCGGCGTGACAGAGCAGGTCGTACCAGGCGTTCGGCTGCGCGTCGAGCGCGGCCGGCAGCGATTCGAGCGCGGCCCACGCGGGATGCGCCGGCGGCTCGCCGGTGGTCCAGATTTCCCTGAGCCCGTCCGGCGTCAGGCGCGTCCAGGCCGCCGAGCGCTCGTCGAGCGCCGGCCGATCCCGCTCGGGCTCGGTCGCCCATTCGTGCAGCCGGCCGAGCCAGTTCTCGAGATTGCGCGCGTTCAGACGCCGCGCGTCGTACTGCTTCTTCGCCTTCGCCGCCTCGAACAGCGTCCGGATTTCATCGATCCATCCGGACCAAGGCGCCTTCAGTTTCGCCAGATAGTCGCGCCGTTCGAGGCGCGCCGCCGCCAGCGTCTCGCGCGGCGCGGGCCCCTCGGGTAGCTGCGCCGCGTAGCCGGTCAGGCCGCGCATCTGCGCGAGCAGCGCGTCGGGGCTCGCGAACCGCTGGCGCACTTCGGCCGCGTCCTGCGCATCGAGCGGCGCGAGGAACGTGCGCCAGTAGTCGCGCACGACCTCGGCGCGCAACTCGCTCTGGTCCGTCACGAGCGTCTGCGAAAACAGGCTGTCGCTGTCGAACGCATGCTCGCTCAGCATGCGGTTGCACCAGCCGTGGATGGTCGAGACGGCGGCCTCGTCCATCCACTCGGCCGCGAGTTCGAGACGGCGCGCGCAGGCGGCCCAGTCGTCGGGCGCGTATTCGCCGCGCAGGTCGTGCAACAGGTCCTCGTTCGCGGCGCGCGGCGCGATTTCGCCGGGATCGGCCCGGAAATACGCGGCCGCCTCGACGAGCCGCGTGCGGATACGCTCGCGCAACTCGCGCGTCGCCGCGTCGGTGAACGTGACGACGAGGATCTCGGGCGGCATCAACGCGCGCGTGCTGCCGTGCCCGAGCACGAGCCGCACGTAGAGCATCGCGATCGTGAAGGTCTTGCCGGTGCCCGCGCTCGCCTCGATCAGGCTGCTGCCGCGCAGCGCGAACCGCAGCGGATGCAGCACGGCGGCGGACGCGCCGGCGCGCGTCGTGGAAGTCCGGGTCATGAGGCGTCTCCGGCGTCGGCGGCAGGTTTCGCGCCGCCGCGGGATTTCGACGCGACGGGAATCGCGCGATGAAGTGGCAGCAGCAATTCGCGCGCGAGCGCGTCGAACTCGCCGCTCGCGCTCAGCGCCTCGAAGTCAGGCCAGGCGCGGCGCAGGAAGACGTTGGTGTCGCGCTCGCCCGCCTGGCGCGGCGCGCCCTCGTAGACGAGGCGGGCGACGTCCCGCGCCTGCTGGAGCGAGGCGGCCGGCGCTTCCCGGCCCTCGTCGCCCTTGTCGCCTTCGTCCCCCTCGTCCCGGACGTCGGCCCGCTTGCGCAGCCAGGCGAAGGCCGTCTTCACGGCGAGCGGCAGCGGCCGGCGCATGCCCGCCTCCCAGCGGCGCCGCAAGCCGAGCAGCACCTCGCGCGCCTCGTCTTCGGCGACGGGCGCGAACTCGACGTCGCCGATCTTGCTGACGACGACCGTCGTCACGGGGCCGGCCGCGAGCTGCGCGGCCAGATGCCCGACCCAATGCGCGACGAGCCGTTCGCTGCGATAGCGATTGTCCTTGACGAGCGTGCCCGCATCGAGCGCGACGCGCGCGCGCGCGCCGTCGGGCGCGCTGCGCAGGCCGTCGATCCAGTCCTCGATCGCCGGCAACCCTTCGGCGGCCGCCTCGTGCAGCGCGCACGGCTCGTCCAATACTGCCGGCCAGCGCGCGAGCGCCGCGCGATAGCGTTCGAAGAGCCCCGGCATCGGTTCGAGCAGTTGCGCGCCGATCACCTCGCCGAAGCCGCCCCCGGCCAGCTCGCCGCTGCGCCGCAGACGGTCGAGGCAATCCAGCGCGGCCGGCATCAGGTCCTCATCGCCGCGCGCGAGCGCCTCGGCCTGCGCGCGGATCAGCGCGTCCTGCAACCGCCAGGCGTCGAGCGCGTCGACGTCGAACGGCTCGTGGTCCTCGCTCGCGGCGTCGGCGGCATCGAACGCCACGCGCAGCCGCTGACGGAAGAAACTCCTGACGGGATCGCGCAGAAACTCCGCGAGCTCGCCCACCGAAAGCGGCTCCTCGCGCACCAGCGGCGGCAGCGCGAGGTTGGGGCCCGCGCCGGCGACGCGGGCCGCATCGGCCACATCGGTCGTATCGGCCGTATCGGCAGCAACACCCGGCGCATCGGCATGCACGGGCGGCGCCCATTCGCTCGCGTAGGTGAAGAGCGCCGAATCCTGCCCGGGCGCCGGGAAATAGTCGACGCTGAACGGCTGCAGCGGGTGCTCGACCGTCAGCGCGTCGAGCAGCGCCTCGGGCGGCGCATCCGCATCGGCCCCCGCCAGCCGCCAGCCGGCCTTCAGATGGTCGCGCAACTGGCCGACGAGCACCGACGCCGGACGCGGCGTGTTGTCGTTGACGCTGCGCCCGACCCACGACACGTGCAGATGCTCGCGCGCCGAAAGCAGCGCCTCGAGAAAAAGATAGCGGTCGTCCTCGCGGCGCGAGCGGTCGCCGGGGCGATAGTCGCGGCGCATCAGGTCGAAGTCCGGCGGCGTGCGGGTGCGCGGATAATCGCCGTCGTTCATGCCGAGCAGGCAGACGCGGCGAAACGGAATCGCGCGCATCGGCATCAGCGTCGCGAACGTCACGGCGCCCGCGAAGAAGCCCTGCGAGAGACCGCCGGCGCCGAACTGCGAGAGCCAGTAGTCGCCGACGATCGACAGCGGCAGCTCGCCCTCGAACGCGGCCTCCTCGCAGGCATCGCGCCAGGCCTGCAGCGTGCTGTCGAGCCGCTCGAGCGTGTAGGCGTCGTCGCCGTCGGTCGCGGCGAAGAAGGTGTCCTTGAGCGCCCGCAACCGCGTGCACCAGTCCTCGACGGTGGCCGGCGTGCGCAGCGTGCGCCAAGTCTCGTCGAGCGCCTCGACGAGACGCATGAGCGGCCCGAGCAGCGCTGCGTCGAGCCCGCCGATCTCCGCGTACGGCTCGATGTCGTGCCATGCGTGCGCGCCCTCGCCGCTCGCGTAGCCGAGCAGCATCCGGCGCAGGCCGAAGCGCCAGCTATTGGGCGCATTGCCCGCGCCGGCCCCGGGCAGGTTCAGGCTCGCGCGCTGCTCGGCGTGCAGCCCCCAGCGGATGTTCGCGCCTTCGATCCAGCCGCGCAGCTTCGGCACGTCTTCGGCGTCGATGCCGAAGCGCGCGCGCAGCGCCGGCACTTCGAGCAGATCGAGCACGTCGCTCGCGGCGAGCCGCGACTGCGGCAGCGCGAGCAGCGTTTCGAGCGCGCCGATGAGCGGATCGAAATCGCGCTGGCCGCGGTCGGCGAGATTGAACCGGATGTAGCGCGCATCCTTCGCGTCGAAGAGACCGAACACGGCCTGGATGTGCGGCGCGTAGACCTCGACGTCGGGCACCATCACGATGACGTCGCGCGGACGCAGCGTCGGGTCGGCGTCGAACGCGGCGAGCAACTGGTCGTGCAGGATCTCGACCTCGCGCTGCGCGCTGTGCGCGACGTGGAAGCGGATCGACGCATCGCGCCGCGCCTCGAGCCCGGGCCAGCGCGCGCGCGTTTCCGCAAGCGGGCGCAGGTCGCGGATGTCGTCCTGCAACTGCTGGAGCAGCGTACCCGTCTCGCCGTCCTCGAACAGATCGATGCGCTGGCCGATGCCCGCGAAGTGCGGCGCGTAGCGCGCGCGCGCCTCGTCGTTGTCGTACTCGTCGAGCAGGCCGACGAAGTCGCGCCCCTGCTTGCCCCAGGCCGCGAGCAGCGGGTGCGCGTGCAGATGGAGCTGCGTGTGGTCGAGCACCGGGGGCGCGCCTTCGCGCCGATGCTGACGCGAGCGGTCCGCGCGCAGCAGGTCCTGGTCGGCGACGATGTCGCCCCAGTAGTAGGCGCACGGGTTGTGTACGCACATCAGCACCTGGGTCCAGCGCGCGAGCGCGGCCAGCACCTCCACCGACTGCCGCGGCAGGCTCGAGATGCCGAACACGACGATCCGGCGCGGCAGGCCCGGCGGCGGCGCGGCCTCGTCGGGCCACGCGACGGCGGCCCGCATGAACGCCTCGTGCACGGCCGCGCGGCCGGCCTTCGACGGGCCGCCGCCGGCCGCGTCGGCCCGGCCCCCGCCGACGTCGTCGAGCAGCGCGCGCCAGAGCGCGGCTTGCCAGCGCTGCTCGTCGGGCAGAGGCGGACGCCGCTCGCGCGCGTCGATCAGCACGTCCTCGCCCGCGGCCCAGGCCGCGAGCCAGTCCGCGCGATACACCTGGTACTGGTCGAATAAATCGGCCACCTGCTCCGCGAGCTGGAAGCGCTTGCGCTCGTCGTCGTCCTCGGCCATGAAACGCTGGAGCGGCGCGTAGCCGGGCCGATCGAGCAGTTCGGACAAGAGCCGCGTCAGCCGCCAGACGAGGCGCGACTTGTCGAACGGCGAGACGGCCGGCACCGCCTCGGCGCCGAGCACCGCGCGATAGGCCTGCCACAGGAAGCGCGCGGGCAGCGACATCTCGAAGGCCGCGCAGATGCCGCAGCCGCCGTCGGCCTCGTCGGCGGCGAACGTGAGCTTGAGCCACTGCGCGATGCCGTTGCTCTGGACGAGCATGACCTCCTTTTCCAGCGGCGCGAGCGGATGCTGCCGGATCCACTCGACCACGAGGTCGCGCAACCGCTCCGGCCGGTTGCCGTGAATCAGCATCAGTCCCGCGGAAAGGGCGTCCATGGTCAGGCGAGGCTCCGTCGATACCGTCGAAGAAAAAGCGCGCGCGGCCCGCACGGGCGGTAGCCTGGGCTACGTCCGTGCGGGCCACGCAGGCGGAACGCGCGTTCCGCCCGACAAGTATACGGGGCGCGCGCCGCTTCAGGCGCCCTGCAGCACGGGAGGGTCGGTGACGATCGACTTGAGTTCGGCGACCGGCGCGGCGAGGCGCGACAAGTCCGGCAGCGGACGGCTCAGCGCCGGGTCGTCGCGCAGCGCGGCTTCGAGCGCCTGCGCGACGTCGAGCACGCGCGCGTCGCCGCGGAACGGGCCGACGAGCTGGAGGCCGAACGGCATGCCGGCGTGATCGACGCCGCACGGCAGCGAAAGCGCCGGGTTCGTCAGCAGCGTGACGACGTAGGTGAGCCCGAGCCAGCGGTAGTAGTTGTCGAGCGGACGGCCGTTGACCTCGGCCAGGTGCCACTGCGACCACGGGAACGGCGAGATCGACGAGGTCGGCGAGACGATCAGGTCGTACTCGTCGAACTTCGCCTGGAAGCGGCGGAACAGCTTCGTCTGCTCGGCATGGGCCCAGACGGCGTCGACGAGCGACATCTTCTGCCCCATCTCGTAGTTGGCGCGCGTGTTCGGGCCGAGCAGCGACGGGTCGCGCTCGTAGGTCTCGCGCATGCTCGCGAGGAAGTTCTGTGCGCGGATCACGTCGAAGCAGCGGTCGGCCTCGCCCATGTCGAGCTCGACCGGCTCGCAAAGCGCGACGTAGGGCGCGAGCGCGGCCATCTTCGCGCGGAAGGTCGCGCGCGTCGCGTCGTCGACCGCGCAGACGCCGAAGTCCTCGGTAAAGCCGATGCGCAGCGTGCGCACGTCGACGGGCTGCGCGTCGGCGAAGGCCGGCGCGTCCACCGCGTAACCGAGCGGATCGCTCGGGTGCAGGCCCGCCTGGGCCGCCAGTTGCAGCCGCGTGTCGGCCACGTCGCGCCCCATCGGGCCGCTCACCGAGATCGGCGTCCAGCCGAGCTGCTTGCGATCGCCCGGCACGAGGCCCGGCGACGGCCGGAACCCGACCACGCCGCACAGCGCGGCCGGAATGCGCAGCGAACCGCCCGTGTCGGAGCCCGTGCAGACGGGCAGCATGTCGGTGGCGAGCGCGACGGCCGAGCCGCCCGAGGAGCCGCCCGCGTTCAGGAGCGGATTGAACGGATTGCCCGTCGCGCCCCAGACCGCGTTGCGCGTGTTCGCGCCCGCGCCCATCTCGGGCGTGTTGGTCTTGGCCGTCACGATGGCGCCCGCGGCGCGCAGTCTCGCCACCATGGCGTTGTCGCGCGCCGGCACGTTGTCGCGAAAGAGCGCCGAGCCGTAGGTGGTCAGAAGACCCGCGGTTTCCTCGAGATCCTTCACGCCGAGCGGCAGGCCGTGCAGCAGGCCGAGCGGCTCGCCGCGCACGACGGCGGCTTCCGCGCGGCGCGCCTCGTCGCGCGCGCGCTCGAAGCAGGTGCCCGCGATCGCGTTGACGGCGGGATTGATCGCCTCGATCCGCGCGATGCAGGCGTCGAGCAGTTCGACGGGAGACAGCTCGCGCCGCCCGATCAGTTGCCGGGCCGTCACGGCCGAAAGCGAAACCAGCGATGTGTCCATACGTGTTCCCTGAAAGCTGAAAAATGCTCAAACGGCGGCCGCGGCCGTCTCGGACACCGGCGGCGCCCACTGGACGACGCAGGCGACGATCGCGTTGCGCGTGTTCTCGAGGTGGATGCGGGTCTGCTCGGCGACGACGTCGGCGTTGCCCGCGCGATAGGCGTCGAGCAGCTCGGCGTGCTCGTGGTTGTTGCTCTCCATGAGGTCCTGCTGGATGTGCATCGACAGCGACACGTAGGGACGCGCGACGTTCGAGAGGCCTTCGACGAGCTCGAACAGACGCGTCTTCGCCTGGCTGGCCATCAGATGGCTATGGAACTCCACGTTGAGCTGGGCCCAGCGCTCCGACGAAGGCGTCGCGCTCATGGTCTCGTGGCAGGCGCCGGCCGCGTCGAGATCGGCGGGGCTCGCCTGCCGGCAGGCCCGCTGCGCGAGCAGCGGCTCGAGCACCATGCGCAGCTCGTAGATTTCGCTGACGTCCTCGGCCGTCAGCCCGCGCGTGACGACGCCGCGGTTCGGGTCGATCGACACGAGCCCCTCCGCGCGCAGATCGCGGAACGCCTCGCGCACGGGCGTCGTGCTCACGTTCAGACGCTTCGCGACCTCCTCCTGGCGCAGCCGCGTATTGGCCGGATACGTCCCGCCCAGAATCTCGGCTCTCAGCGTGCCGAGGACATACTCCTGAATCGTTCGAAACGGTTTGCTCATTTGTCTCCTCTCCTCGCCTCTCTCCGCGCCGGCCGGCCAGCGCCCGATCGTGCCCGACGGGGCGCGACCGCCCGCCGCCCGGCCGGCGCGGTTGCCCTCGCCATCAGACGGGCACGGTCCGCCCGACCTCGCCGTTCGTCACCTGCGCGAGGGGCCATTGCGGACGCAACGCGCCCTCCACCCAGGCCGCGACCTGCAGCGTGTGCCGATCCTCGCCGAACGCCCCCACGACCTGGAAGCCGAACGGCAGGTGGTTCTCCGAGCGGCCGGACGGCACCGTCACGGCGGGGCTGCCCGTCAGGCTCCACGGCGCGCAGAACGTCGCGTCGCCGGTGTCGTCGATGCCGGCCGGCGGCTCGCCAGGCGCGGACGGCGTCACGAACGCGTCGCAACCGGCGAGCAGCGCCTTCGATTCGCCGCGCAAGCGCGCCTGCAAGGCGAGCGCGGCCTCGTACTGCGCCGCGGGCACGGCCGCGCCCGCTTCGATCAGCGTGTGCATGTGGGCGCTGACGAGTTCGGGATGCCGCTGCGCGAGCGGACCGATCGCGCGCAACGCTTCGACGCGCGCGATGATCTGCACCGCATCGACCATCTCCTGCATGTCGGCGCCGAATTCGAGTTCGACGAGCGTCGCGCCGGCCGCGCGCAGGCGTTCGAGCGACGCGTCGAAGTTCGCTTTCTGCGCCGGCTGCACGCGCGCCCAGAACGGCGTGCGCAGCACGCCGAGCCGACCCGGTTGCCAGGCCGGAAACGCGGCGGCCCAGGCGTCGGTGCTCGCCAGCGCCTCGGGCCGGCCCTCGACGAAGAGCGCATGGGCGAGCGCCGCGCCCTCCACCGTCTGCGCGAAAAACCCGACGTGGTCGAGCGAGGCCGAAAGCGGATGCACGCCGTCGCGCGGCACGCGGCCGAAGCTCGGCTTGTAGCCGACCACGCCGCAGTACGCGGCCGGCCGGATCACCGAGCCGACCGTCTGCGTGCCGATCGCGAGCGGCACGATGCCGGCGGCGACGGCGGCGGCCGAGCCGCTCGACGAGCCGCCCGGCGTGTATTGTTTATTCCACGGATTGACGGTCGGGCCCGGCTCGCGCCAGGCGAATTCGGTCGTCACCGTCTTGCCGAACACCGTGCCGCCGGACTGGCGGATCAGCTCGACGATGCGCGCGTCGGCCGAGGGCCGATGGTCGCGATAGATCGGCGAGCCGTAAGCCGTCGGCATGTCGCGCGTGTCGATCAGGTCCTTCACGCCGACGGGCAGGCCGGCAAGCGGTCCGCCGGCCGCCGCGCCGACGTCGTAGGACGACGGCCGCC
Source organism: Burkholderia sp. WAC0059 (assembly GCF_002870125.1). GTDB lineage: Bacteria > Pseudomonadota > Gammaproteobacteria > Burkholderiales > Burkholderiaceae > Paraburkholderia. Next base: position 146,326 of record NZ_PNEO01000006.1, on the reverse strand, counting down.
AGGTGAACGCATGCAGCCAGGGCTCCAGCTCGTCGGCGCGGGCCGTCGCGGCGGCGAGCCGCGCGCGCGCGGCCTCGACGTCGCCCCGGTCCGCCACGAGGCCGGCCAGCAGGGAGGGTCTTTCGTTACTCGTCATGAAATGGTTCGGTTGCTGTGTCGGTCGATAACGCGCCATGCGCGGCGCCAGTCGCTTGCCGCGGCGCCCGGCTGTCCGGCGCGCCGCGGCCGGTCCGCGCTTTACGGGTGCGAGACCGCCGCCGCGAACGAGTTGTCCACGGCGCTCGCGTAGGTCACGCTGCCCGGCTTGATGTTGCCGATGTCCTGCTGCAGGTCCAGCGCGTTGCTGTAGGCCTGCTGCGAGATGCCCGGCGTCGTCGCGTAGATCTTCTGGTCGATCATGCGCTGCACGGCGTTGTTCACCACCGTCGCGTTCAGCGACGGGAACTCGGCGCGCGCGACGGCCTTGGCCGTGTCGGGCGACTGCTGGATCAGCGCCTCGGCCTCGCCCATCGACTTCACGAAGGCCGCGACCATCTGCGGTTTCGTCTTGATCGTCGAGGCGAGCGTGTCGATGGTCGAGAACGCATAGCCGCCCGGATAGGCACGCGGGAACGCGTAGACGATGTGATAGCCCTGCGAGATGCCGGTGTCGGCCTGGGGCTCGTAGACGCACGCAGCGTCGGCGCGGCCGGCGTCGACGGGCGCGAGTTCCGTGCCGATCTGCACGGTGCTGACCTTCACGTTGGCGAGCTTTTCGTCCTTGACGAGCCGTTGCAGCAGATAGGTGCTCGTCGTCGGCGGCAGCGCCGTGGACACGCTCTTGCCCACGAGGTCGGACGCCTTCTTGAGCGACGAACCCGGCGGCGCGATGACCCAGACCGGCACGCCGGCCACCACTTCGGCCACGTTGACGACCGTCGCGCCCTTGAGGTCGGCGAGCGCGGCCGTCATCGGGTCCTGCAGCGAGAAGTCCGCGTGGCCGCCGATCACGGCCGCCACGCCGGCCGCGCCGCTGTTGGCCGTCATCTTCTGCACGGCGAGGCCGTTCTTCGCGAAGAGGCCCTTGTCGATGGCGACGTAGAGCGGCAGATACTGGATCGACTGGAAGGCCTGATAGACGACGACGGGCTGGGGCGCCGCCACCGCTGCATGAACCCCGGAGGCCGCGACTGCCGCCGCGACGCACGTGCGAACGAACTTCACCGTTTTGTTTTCCATGAAATGACCCTTGCTTCCGTGAATTGAACGATCCAGCTCAGAATGGTTGCCATGAGCGTGAGCACGATGATGCCGAGCCACACCGTGTTCAGGTCGAAGAGCGACCCGGCGACGAACACTTCATGCCCAAGCCCCGCCTGCGAGGCGATGTACTCGCCGACCACCGCGCCGATCATCGCGAAGCCGATGTTCACGCGCAGCGTCGAGAAAATCCACGGCATCGCGCCCGGCACGATGAGCTTGGTAAAGATGAGCGCGGGCTTCGCCTTGAACGAGCGGAACAGGTTCAGCAGGTCCTTGTCCACCTCGCGCGCCGCGGCGCACGCCGAGATCATCGCGACCGCGAACGTCGAGATGGCCGCGAGCCACACCTTCGAGGCCATGTCCGCGCCGAACCAGATGACGATGAGCGGCCCGAGCGCGATCTTCGGAATGCTGTTCAGGATGATCGAAAGCCCCTCGGCCACGCCGGAGACGAGCGGCACGAACCAGAGCACGAGGCCGAGCCCGATGCCGAGGCCGCTGCCGATCACGAGGCCGAGCACCGTCTCGTAGAGCGTCATGAGCGTGTCGGAGACGAGCGTGCCCTGCGGCGAGAACCCGAGCACCGCGGCCCGGTAGATGCCTTCGGGCGAGCCGAGCAGGCGGCCGTTGATCCAGCCGAGGCCGACCGCCGCCTGCCAGAGCGCGACGAGCACGACCACGATCGCGCTCACGGCGAGCGTCGTGCCCAGTTGCCGCGAACGGTTCGAGGGCGCGCGCTTGCGCGCCGCCGTTGTGTTTGTCGATATCGCCACGTCGCTCATGCCGATGCTCCCGCGTGCTGGATGTTATGGCCGCGCAGTCCGTTCCAGATGCGCGAGTGGAAGGTGCGGAATTCTGGCGCCTCGCGCGCCGACACCGCCGTGCGGGGACCCGTCGTCGAGAGGCAAACCTCGATGTCGTCCTCGATGCGCGCGGGCCGGCCGCCGAGCAGAATGACGCGGTCGCTCATCGCGATGGCTTCCTCGATGTCGTGCGTAACGAGAATCACGCTCGTGCCGCTCTGCTCGCGCAGCGCCATGACGTCGTCCTCGAGCGTCAGGCGCGTCTCGTAGTCGAGCGCCGAGAACGGTTCGTCGAGCAGCACGAGCGTCGGGTCGACGAGCAGGGTTCGCGTGAGCGCCACGCGCTGGCGCATGCCGCCCGAGAGCGAATGCGGGTAGGCGCCGGCCACCGAGTCGAGGCCGTAGCGCGCCAGCATCCTGCGCGCGCGCTCGAGGTCCTCGCGCGTCACCTTGCGATAAAGCTCGATGCCGAGCACCGCGTTTTGCAGCACGGTGCGCCACGGCATCAGCAGGTCCTTCTGCAGCATGTAGGCGATGCGCCCCTCGCTGCCGTCGGCGCGCCGGCCCACCGCCACGCGCCCGGCCTGCGGCGTGAGCAGCCCCGAGATAAGATTGAACAGCGTGCTCTTGCCGGCCCCGCTGCGCCCGACGATCGAGATGATCTCGCCGCTGCCGACGCCGAAATCGAGCTTGTCGAAAATCGGCACGCTGACGCCGTCGGCCGTCACGAACGCGTGGCTGAGCTCGGAGACCAGCAGACGGTCGGCGGGCTTCGACGCGCGCGCGCCGGCCCCGGTCGCCGAAGAAAGAGGGGGTGAACTCATGGGCATCCTCACAAGAACGCAATGTCGTCGAACGACGCGCCCGCACGGGCCCCGGCCGCTGTCCGCGCGCGTCTTCGTCCATGCCGGACGCTGCGTATCGGGCAGCGCCATCGTGGACTGTGCATAACGCATAATGCACAATCCAAAAAAACGGGTAACCTGGTCAAAAAAAAAGATGAGGTCAGCGGCGAGTTCCAAAGCGGACCCGTCGTGGCTGTCTCTTATCGCTGCATGGACAGCGGACTGTAAGCCGGCGTTGCGGATGCGGATGCCGCACAACGGAAAGAGCCGGAGTACAAGGCTCCGGCTCCGATAGCATGCCGCGTCGCGCCAGATGCGCGGACAGTCGCCGCAAGCAAAGTAATGCCTCGCATTGGCGGGCAGGTATTGAACTGCGGCTGATTGTGCTGTAACCCGCAGTCTGCTTCTTGCAGCGAACCGGGCGCACATTGCGCTCTTTCTTCTCCGCTGCCGTATCTGCTGAACAGAACAAAAGCCAGGACATGACGCCCTGGCTTTTTGCGTTTACGGAAGCGGTGTAGCGGGCGTTGTTACCCGCGGAGGATTTCACGTCCCGTCACTGTTCCGCTTCACGTTATGGCTGTCGGGAATCCATATCTCTGCGTCCATCAGCCCGGCAATCGCGAATGACGGATGATTGCCCGTCCGGTCGTTCGACTGCATGCTACGCTGCGAACTTAGCAGAAAATACGAATAACAAATCGGATACAAATATTTGCCCCCGCCAGGCCGGTTGCGTTTTACTTGCGAACTGCTCGTGTTTGCGACCGATTAATGCGAGCCATATTCCGGAGACCATCCATAATGATTCGAAAGAACACGCTTCGATTGCTGCTTGCCGCCTCGCTGGTAGCGACTGGATCTGCTCACGCACAGACTTCCGGTACGCTGCAGAAAATCGCGAATAGCGACACCATCGTCCTCGGCGTTCGCCCGGCGGTTGTGCCGTTCTCGTATTACGACGATCAGCAGAAGAGCATCGGCTATTCGCAGGACATCGCACTCGCGATCGTGGGCGCGGTCAAACAGAAGTTGAATCGGCCGAACCTTACCGTCAGGACGATCGCGATTACGCCGCAGAACCGTATTCCGTTGTTGGTGAACGGGACGATCGACATCGAATGCAGTACGACGACGAACGATGCGGAACGGCAGAAACAGGCCGCTTTTTCCAATACGATCTTCATTATCGGCACACGCCTGCTGACGAAGAAAAACTCGGGCATCAAGGACTTCGCCGACCTCAAGGGGCGCACGGTCGTGACCAACGCGGGCTCGACGTCCGAGCAGATCCTGCACCGGCTCGATACCGACCAGCACCTGGGCGCGGTCATCACGACGCAGAAGGACGTGGCGGAGTCGTTCCTTGCGCTCTCGACGGGGCGGGCCGACGCGTTCATGCTCGACGACGCGATGCTGGCCGGCGAACGCGCGAAGGCGCCCGATCCCGACGATTACGTGATCGTCGGCAAGCCTCAATCGAAAGAGGCTTACGGGTGCATGTTCCGCAAGGACGATCCCGACTTCAAAAAGGTGGTTGACGATGCGGTCGCCCGTTTGCAGACCTCGGGCCAGGCCGATGTGCTTTACAGAAAGTGGTTCGATAGCCCGATTCCGCCGGGCGGCATCAATCTGCATTTGCCGGAGAGCGACGATCTCAAGGCGTTGTTCAAGGCGCCCAACGACAAACCTCTGAGCTGATTCGCGTGGCCGGCCGCGCGTAGCGATGCGCTGCGGCCCGCGCCTGTCATCGTGTCGTGGAGCAGATATGGGTTATCGCTGGGACTGGGCGATCTTTCTCCAGCCTGTCGGTACCGGAGAACCGTCCACGTACCTCGGGTGGATCGTTTCGGGGCTGGAAGCGACTGTCGGCATTTCGCTTGCGGGATGGATCATTGCGCTGGCGGTCGGGGTATCGATGGGTATCGTCCGGACCTTGCCGGGCAAAGCGCTGTACTGGTACTCGGCCAGCTATGTTGCGCTGTTCCGCAATATTCCGTTGATCGTCCAGTTTTTCCTTTGGTTCTGGGTCGTTCCCGAATTGCTGCCCGGCCAGCTCGGCAGCGCCATCAAGCATCTACCGCCGACTGAAGCCGGCGTGCTGGCGTCGGTGGTCTGCCTCGGGTTGTTCACGTCGGCGCGGGTGTGCGAGCAGGTGCGCTCGGGCCTGCAGGCGCTACCGGCCGGGCAGCGGGCGGCGGGACTGTCCCTCGGGCTGGACCTGTTTCAGACCTACCGGTACGTGTTGCTGCCCGTCGCGGCACGCAACCTCGTGCCGCCGCTGACGTCCGAATTTCTGAACATCATCAAGAACTCGTCGGTCGCCTCGACGATCGGCGTGCTCGAACTTTCCGCGCAGGCGCAGCGCATGGTCGACTACACGTCCCAGGCGTACGAGTCGTTTATTGCGATCATTGCCGGCTATGCCCTGATGACCGGCCTCGTCATGATCGTCGCGCGGCGCATCGAGAAGTCCGTCCGGCTGGCTACCTCATCGGGCGGTCGATGATGCCGTACAGCTTTCACTGGTCCGTCATCCTGAAGGATTTGCCCGAGCTGGCCCGCGGCCTGCACCTGACGTTTGAAATAACGGCGGTTGCGCTGGTCGCGGGGTTTTGCGTCGGCGTGCTCCTGGCCCTGTTCCGGCTGTCGCGTTCGCGGCTGCTGTCGGCGTTCGCGCAGGCCTATGTGACGGCCTTTCGCGCGGTACCGATGCCGGTGGTGCTGCTCGTATTCTTTCTCGTCGTGCCGCAGTTGCTGTCGGCATTGCTGCATCTGCCGTCGAACATCGATATACGTCGCGTCTCCGCATTGATCGCGTTCTCGCTATTCGAGGCGGCTTACTACGCGGAGATCATTCGCGCGGGCGTCAACAGCGTTCCGGCCGGACAGGTCAATGCAGCGCTGGCGCTCGGCATGACGCCTTTCCAGTGTACGCAACTGATCGTCCTTCCCCTGGCGCTGCGGGCCATCGTGCCGTTGCTGCTGACGCAGGCCATCATCCTGTTCCAGGACACGTCGCTGGTCTACGTGATCGGACTTGGCGATTTCTTCACTATCGCGTCGAACATTGGCGCGCGGGATGGCACGACGGTCGAACTGATCGTATTCGCCGGCGCATGCTATTTCTGTGTCTGCACGGCCCTGTCCGCCGTGGTGCGGCAATTGCAAGCGAGGTTCGGAGTCGTACCGGGGAAAGGGTTTCTTTGACTCGCTGCCGGTGCGCCCGCGTTTACAGGTGAGCTTGCACATCTGTCGTAGGCGCGAAACGGCATTCGTCCGGCTGCAGGATGCCAGAAGGCCGTAAAGTCGCGCTGGTACGCGCGACTGGTACCTATAATGTTTAGGTTGACGAACTATTCGGCTTCGGGCGGCACGGTCCCGAGCCGGTGAAATTCGGCGGCGTCCGGTTGCCGGCGGTCGACGCGCGTAACGGGAGTCAGACAGATCGTACGTACGCACGGCCGGCCTGCGCCGCCGTCGTCTTGCCCTGGATGATGCCCAGCACCAGCGCGCCCTTGCGCCTGGCTGTCCATCGCCTGATGGTCTTCTTCCATCTTCACGCTCATCGTCACGTTCCTTCAATTCTCTCCCGTCGACCCGCTACGCGTGCGTTCGATCCGGCGTATCGTCCTCCACTTCGCCGCCCCACACCGGAAACGGATCGGGTAGCGCGAGCCACGCGCGCGGTCCCCGCGCCATCTCCGCATCGCTCAGCAGACAGGCATCGAGCCGGCGCCGCAAACCGGCTTCGTCCATGTCGATGCCGATCAGGACGAGCTCCTGACGCGCATCGCCGACGTGCTCGTCCCAACGTTCGTCGATGGCCTCGAGTGCCTCCGGGTCCCGCGGCCAGCGCTCCCGCGGCACGGCCGCCCACCAGAGCCCGGCCGCGCCGTGCCGGCACACGCCGCCAGCCTGCGACCACGACCCGGCGTAAGTGGGCCGGCTCGCCAGCCAGAAGAAGCCCTTCGAACGCACGACGCCCGGCCATTCCTCGCCGACGAGCTGCCAGAAGCGTTCGGGATGCAGCGGCCGCCGCGCGCGCCAGACGAAGCTGGCGATGCCGTACTCCTCCGTTTCCGGCGTGTGCTCGCCGCGCAATTCCCTGAGCCAGCCCGGCGCTCTCGCGGCCACCTCGAAGTCGAACAGCTTCGTGTCGAGCACCCGGTCGAGCCCGATGCGGCCGAACTCGGCCACCTCGATCCGCGCCCGCGGATTGAGGCTGCGCAGCATGCCCATCAACCGCTCGCGGCCGTCCGCGTCGATCAAATCGACCTTGTTCAGCACGATCACGTCGCAGAACTCCACCTGCTCGACGAGCAGGTCGACCACGGTGCGCTGGTCCGCCTCGCCGAGCGATTCGCCGCGCGAGCGCAGGCTGTCCGCGCTGCCATAGTCCTTCAGGAAGTTGAACGCGTCGACGACCGTCACCATCGTGTCGAGCCGCGCGACGTCCGCCAGGCTGCGCCCCTGGTCGTCCGCGAAGGTAAACGTCTCGGCCACGGGCAGCGGCTCGGAAATACCGGTCGATTCGATGACGAGCTGATCGAAACGGCGCTCGCGCGCGAGGCGATTCACTTCGAGCAGCAAGTCTTCGCGCAGCGTGCAGCAGATGCAGCCGTTGCTCATCTCGACGAGCTTCTCGTCGGTGCGCGAGAGCTGCGCACCGCCGTCGCGCACGAGGGCCGCGTCGATGTTCACCTCGCTCATGTCGTTGACGATGACCGCCACGCGACGCCCCTCGCGATTGTTGAGGATGTGGTTGAGCAGCGTCGTCTTGCCGGCTCCGAGAAAGCCGGACAGAACGGTAACGGGCAATCGTGCATCCATGAGGCGGGCTCCTTGTCGTTGGTCCGCTGAAGTTGATCCGCTGAAGTCGGTCCGTAAAAAAACGGAACGGACATTAATGCAATGTTATATCATTTCAACAAGACGCGAGACAGATGTACTGGCGACAAGCCCGCAAGGCCCTGATTGACCGGACGCGTCGCGCGCAGCACGGGGTACCCGGTTCGCAACGGACGAGCCGGGGCGGCAAATCAACGACATCCACCACCTTCAGAACATGAAACCTCGCATACGCAGGGCGCAGGTCGGCCTTTTCGTGCTCGCCGCGCTGGCCGGCGGTCAGGTCCGGGCGGCCGACGCACAGACGACGCTGAGCGGCACCGTCACCGACGCGGCGGGCAAACCCGTCGCCCACGCGGTCGTTCACGTCACGACCGCCGCCGGCACCGACGCCGGCCAGGCCTCCACGAACGCGACCGGCCATTTCGCGCTCGAAGCCGTGCCGCCCGGCACGTATGCGCTCGTCGTCTCGGCGCAGGGCTACGCCACCGCCACGCAGATGGCCAGCGTGAGCGCCGGCCATCCGGCGAGCGTGACGCTCGCGCTGAAGCAGGACGGCACGCTCGACGTGGAGGTCGACGCGAAACGGCTCGACGAAGCGCGCAACGGCTTGCTGCCCGAAACCGGCAGCAGCATCTACCGCATCACGCAGGCGGACATCCAGACCATGCCGCAAGGCGAGAACACGCCGCTCAACCAGGTCCTGCTGCAGGCGCCCGGCGTGGCCGACGACTCGTACGGCCAGCTACACGTGCGCGGCGACCACGCCGACCTGCAGTACCGCCTCAACGGCATTCTGATTCCCGAGCCGATCAGCGGCTTCGGGCAGTCGCTCGACACGCACATCATCGACCAGGTCAACCTGCTGACGGGCGCGCTGCCCGCCGAATACGGCTATCGCACGGCCGGCATCATCGACATCACCACGAAGTCGGGCGACCTCGGCGACGGCGGCGCGATTGACGTCTACGGCGGCAGCCACCAGACCCTCCAGACGAGCGCAGACGTCTACGGCAGCAAGGGCGACCTCACCTATTTTTTCAGCGGCTCGCTCGGCGAAAACAACCTCGGCATCGAGGCGCCGACGTCCGACCCCGATCCGCTGCACGACCACACGCGCCAGGGCAACGGCTTCGGCTACATGTCGTACCTCATCAATCCGCTCACGCGCGTGAGCCTGATGGTGGGCACGGCGGCCAACCAGTTCCAGCTACCCGACACGCCTGGCCTCACGCCCCAGTACACGCTGGCCGGCGTGCCGAACTTCAATTCGGCCGACCTGAACGAAACGCAGTCCGAACTGAACAACTTCGCCGTGGTCGCGCTGCAGGGCACGAACGGGGCGGCGCTCGACTACCAGGTGGCGTTCTTCACGCGCTACACGCGCACGCAGTTCAACCCCGACCCGACCGGCGACCTGATCTTCAACGGCGTGGCGTCGAACGACTTTCACAGCGACACGGACGACGGCCTGCAGGCCGACACCACCTGGCGCCTGAACGACCATCACACGATTCGCGCCGGCGTGCTGCTGCAGCAGGACCACGCGGACTTCAACGACGCGGTCTCGGTCTTTCCGGTCGACGCGGCAGGCAACCAGACCTCCGACGTGCCGACGACGATCGACGACGCGAGCAGCAAGACCGGCTACCTCTACAGCGTCTACGTCCAGGACGAGTGGAAGATCAACGGGCGCCTCACGCTGAACTACGGCCTGCGCTACGACGGCATGAACGAGTACGTGCAGGCGAGCCAGCTAGACCCGCGCATCGGCGCGGTCTTCAAGCTCACGCCGACCACGACGCTGCACGCGGGCTACGCGCGCTACTTCACGCCGCCCTCGATGGAGCTCGTGGCAAGCACCACCATCGGCCGCTACGTCGGCACGACCAACCAGAGCCAGGTCACCCAGAACGACCCCGTCGAACCCGAGCGCGACGACTACTACGACGTCGGCATCACGCAGCGGTTCGGCTCCGACCTGACCGTGGGGCTCGACGCCTACTACAAGAAGGCGCACGACCTGCTCGACCTCGGCCAGTTCGGCACCGCGCTCATCTACACGCCGTTCAACTACGCGTACGGCCGCGTCTACGGCGTCGAACTCACGACCAACTACAGGCACGGCAACGTCTCCGCCTACCTGAACGTCGCGTTCAGCCGCTCCCAGGGCAAGGACGTCGATTCCGCGCAGTTCAACTTCGATTCGGCCGAGCTCGCCTTCATCGCCAACCACTGGGTATTCCTCGACCACGACCAGCGCGTCACGGCCTCGCTCGGCGGCGCCTATACCTGGGGCCGAACCACCTTCACGATGGACGGCACGATAGGCAGCGGCCTGCGCGAGGGCTTCGCCAACACCGGCAAGCTGCCGCTCTACACCCAGTTCAACCTCTCCGTGATCCAGCATCTGAACGCGCCGCTGATCGGCAAGGTCGATGCGCGCGTCGTGCTCGTCAACGCGTTCGGCGACGTCTACGAGCTGCGCGACGGCTCGGGCATCGGCGTGTACGCGCCGCAGTACGGCCCATATCGCGCGGTCTACGCGGGCATCACGAAATTCTTCTGAGTCGCGAACATCGAGGCACCCCATGCAGGATTGGCCCGACTTCATCGAGCGTTTCATCGGCACGGCACGCATCGCGGGATGGATCGTCTACCCGCTGAGCCTCATCGCGCTCGCCGCGCTCGTCATCATTCTGGAGCGCGCCTACGTGTTCTGGCGCTTCGCGCCGGTGCCCGGCGTGCAGGCCGGCCTCGACGGAACGCTGAACGCCACGCTCGCGGCGCTGCCCGAGCGCCACGCGCTGCGCCGGCTCATGACGCCGCTCGCGCGCGAGGCGGACAAACCCGTCTGGTGGATCGAGGAACGCGCCGGCACGCTGGCGCTCGAAGTGCAGCGCGACATGTCGCGCGGCCTGTGGGTGCTCGAAACCGTCGTGACGGCCGCGCCGCTCGTCGGCCTGCTCGGCACGATCGTCGGCATGATGCGCGCGTTCCGGCTGCTCGGCGACAACGGGCTCGTCAATCCGGCCGGCGTGACGGGCGGCGTGGCGCAGGCGCTCGTCGCGACGGCCATCGGCCTCGTCGTCGCGCTCGTCGCGCTTTTTGCCTTCAACTATTTTTCGCGGCGCATCGACCGGCTCGTCGAAGAAATGGAGGCGTTCGCCGGCACGTGGCTGGCCGGCGTGCGGCTCGCGCGCGAAACGGCCGCCGCCTCGCCATGAAGCTCAAGCGCTCGCGAACCGCGCGGCGGGGACGCATCGAGATCATTCCGATGATCGACGTGATGTTCTTTCTGCTCGCGACCTTCATGCTCGCGTCGTTGTCGATGCAGCGCCTCGACGCGATGAAGCTCGACCTGCCCGCGGGCCGTGCCCAGCCGCTCGCGGGCGCCGTGCCGCTCACGCTGAGCGTGGCCCGCGACGGTCACGTCGAAATCGACCGGCAGCGCGTGCGGCCCGACCAGATCGCGGCGACGGTCAGGCGGCTCGTGCGCCCCGACGGCAACATCGTGATCGCCGCCGATTCGGCCGCGCCCGACGGGCTCGTCGTCGAGGCCATGCTGCGCGCGCGCGAAGGCGGCGCCGAACACTTCCTGATTGCGCTTCGACGTGACCCATAGAAGACGGACGCGCGCGGGACGCGTGCTCGACGTGTTCGATGCGCCCCGCCCGAGAATCGCGGCGGCACTCGTGCTGGCCGTCGTGCTCTGGTGGACGTTCGTCGCGGACTTCGCGCGCGGGCTGTCGGAATTCGACCGGCCCGTGGCGCCTTTGCCGGCGCTCGACGCGCGGCTCGTGCGACTGCCGCCGCCGAAAACGCCGGCCGCGGATGCACACGCGCCGGTTGCGATGTCACCGTCCGGCAGTATCGGTTCGACGGCGCGCCGCGTTGCGCCGGCTACGCCATCGAAAGTCTCGCGGACGGAAACCGCGCCGGCCCGCCCGCGACCGCCCAGGCCGGTCGTACTCGCCGCGCCGTCGCCCAGCCCCGCCGAACCCGGGCATACGCCGCCCGTCTCCACCGAAACGGAAGCGGCCACCCATGCGACGACGACCCGATCGACTGCCGACGCCACCGGTCGGCCGGCCGGCCCCGCAACCGGTACGCCAGGCCCCACGCCCGTCGCGACGCCCGGCGCACTCGCCGGCACACGCGCCGCACCGTCCGCCGGCGACGCATCCGGCAACGTCCCGGCCCGCGCCCTCCTCCAGCCGCTGCCCGCGCTGCCCGACGATCTGCGCGACGACGCGCTCCGCGCCGTGGCGCTCGCGCGCTTTTCGATCCATGCCGACGGCTCGGTCGACGTGACGCTGATCCATCCCACGCAAAGCCCCCGGCTGAACCAGTTGCTGCTCGATTCGCTGCGCCAATGGCGCTTCTTTCCGGCGATGAAAAACGGCCAGCCGGTCGAAAGCACGCAGGACATCCGGGTCCACGTCAACGTCGACTGAACGACGCTAACCGGTTCGCGACACGAGGAGCCTGAAGCCCGCGAGCCCGAACACGACGGCGAGGCAGCCCTCCAGCCCCCTGCGGACCCGGACGTAACCGCGACGAACGATGGGCATCGAAAACAGCATCGCGTAGCTGCCGAACACGAACAGGCCGATCGCGAGGCAACAGGCCATGACGACGCCCGTGCCCGGCTGCCCGCTGCGTGCGGGAGACGCGAGCGCCGCCACCGAAAGCCAGACGAGAATGGCCTTCGGATTCGTCAGATGCAGCATCGCGCCGGACAGATAAAGTTCGCGCGGCGCGCGCGGCCGCGGGCCGACCAACGTGACGGCCGGCTTCGCCGCCAGCGCCGAGCGGCCGGACTTGAACGCGAGCCAGAGCAGATAGAGGCCGCCGAACAGCTTGATCGCGACGATGAGCCGGGAGCAGGCCAACAGCGCGGCGGACCACCCCAGCATCGCGAGCAGGGCCCAGCACAGCGAACCGGACAGGACGCCGAGCGCGAACGCGAGCGCGGCTTTCCTGCCGTGCGCCGTCGCGGTCGACATGATGGCGAGATTGCTCGGCCCGGGGCTGGCCGTGCCGACGAAATAGGCCGAGCAGGCGAACAGCGCGTTCGTCGTGAGCCAGGTATGGGCGCTCATGAGCAGCCTCCCGATTTTGCGTTGCCGCCTGTCGTTGCGCGCAGGCGGTCAACGGATTGTCGGCGGCGCGCCCCGACGCACCCATGTACAGTTTGCCGGCGCCCGGACCGGACAGTCCCGGCGCGCGCGCCGCCGACCATCCGGCGAAACCGTTTAGGCCGGGAGCGAAGGCAAAAAACGCCCGCCGCTTACAAACCCGATTGCCGACCCGACTGCAAACGATTGCCCGACCACGACGTTAAATGGCGCGTGCGTTTCCGACGGTAAACACCGACACCATCCTGTCGAGATGCGCGGCCTGTTCCTGCAGCGACTGCGCGGCGGCGGCGGCCTGCTCGACGAGCGCCGCGTTGCGCTGCGTGACCTCGTCCATCTGCGAGATCGCGCGATTGACCTGCTCGATGCCGCGCCCCTGCTCGTCCGAGGCCGCCGCGATCTCCCCGATGATATCGGCGACGCGCTTCACCGATTCGCGCGCCTCGTCGGTCGTGCGGCCCACCTCGGCGGCCTGGGTCGAGCCGAGCTCGATGGTCTCGACCGACTTGCCGATCAGGTCCTTGATCTCGCGCGCCGCCGCCGACGAGCGCTGCGCGAGACTGCGCACCTCCGAGGCGACGACGGCGAAGCCGCGTCCCTGTTCGCCGGCCCGCGCGGCCTCGACGGCCGCGTTCAGCGCGAGGATGTTGGTCTGGAACGCGATGCCCTCGATCAGCGCCGTGATCTCCGCGATCTTGTCCGAGCTCGACGTGATCTCGCCCATCGTGCCGAGCATGCGCTCGACGACGAGCTTGCCGTTGTCCGAGACCTGGGTGGCCTCGAGCGCGAGCCGCGACGCCTCGCGCGCGCCCGTGGTGTTCTGCTTCACCGTCGTGGTCAACTGCTCCATGCTGGCGGCCGTCTCCTGCAGCGAGGCTGCCTGCTCCTCGGTACGCGAGGAGAGGTCCACGTTGCCGGCCGCGATCTGGCCGGACGCCGTGCTGACCGAGCCCGCGGACTGGCGCACCTCGGCCACGACGCGCGCCACGCGATCGAGCAGCGCGTTGAACGCCGTCGCCGCCTCGCCCACTTCGTCCATGCGCCGGACTTCCACGACGCGGGTCAGGTCGAGCGACTCGCTGACGTCGCGCAGCGTGCCGCGAATGCCGTTCAGCCCGGACGTGATGGCGCGATACAGGCTCAGCCCGAGCAGCGCGCACAGGAAGATAGCCGCCACGCAGACGAGCGACAGCAGCCACACCGTCTGGTGGTAGGCCGCGTCGTTTTCGGCGCGCAGCCTGTCGCTGAGCTGCTGGTTGTAGGTAATGTGCCGGTTGAGCGACACCACGAGCTTCTGGCTCGCCGGGTACAGCGCGCCGCCGTCGAACAGCATGCTCTTCGCGCCGTCGGCGTCGCCGGCCTGGCATTTCGCGACGTAGGCGTGCTGCGCCGGCAGATAGGCGGCGAACGCGGCTTCTTCCTCGTTGAGCAGATTGCGGTCGGTGTCGCTCGAAATGTCCTCGCGGCCGTACGTATCGAAAAGCTGCTGGATATGCTGGTCGGCGGCCTCGATGGAGCGATCGACGACCGCGCGCTGCGTCGGCTCGTTCACCAGCATGATTTCGCGGAAAATCAGGCGGCGAATATCGCCGATTTCGTAGCGGACGTCGCTCAGGATTTTCGTGCTCGGAATCACGTTGCTCTGCACGTATTCGAACCGCTGTTCAGCCTGATTCAGTCGCCATAGCCCGATTGAGCCGACAATCAATAAAGCCAGTAATGCGATCGTCAACGTGAGTATCAGACGACGAGAAATAGTCATTTGCTTTCCACCTCTTCCACACTTCGAATGACCGGCAACGGAAGCCTTGTCGCTGCGGGTTTCGGCGCAATGCAGCTACCGGAACCGCGACGTACCGCGATAATCGATCCGCCTTTATGGGGTGGTTAACGGCAGCGCGTCCGATGTCATGAGCCGCCATTCCGGCCGGCGCCTGCCGATATTCGGCCGGCTCCCGTTAAATGGCGTCCGGTCGGGCCAAGGCGAATGGGAGAATGACCGGCCGGCAATACGCCGGAATGAAGTGAAATGTCACGAAATACGGCCCAAACCGGATCGATTTCCGGCGGACCGCCGCGATTCCGGCCGGCAGGGGCGACACCGGGACACATCGCCCGCTACGACGGAAAAAATTCCGCACCCCGCATTCGGCCCATAGCTGATATGCGTTTTTCACCATAAAGAAAACCGCTCATGCGAAATGTCCGGGTCTGGTGGTAGTCTGCATTTTGCTTTCATCCTGCAATGACCGACCGGCAACGAACATGAGCAGACCGTGGACCCCCGACGACATCGCGCCCCAGACCGGCCGGCACGTCGTCGTCACCGGCGCGAACAGCGGCATCGGCTACCACGCGGCCGCGATCCTCGCGCGCCACGGCGCCGAAGTCGTGCTCGCCTGCCGCGACGAGCGGCGCGGCGCCCGCGCGCTGGCGCGCCTGCGGGCCGAGGTGCCCGAGGCCCGGGTACGGCTGGCCCCGCTCGACCTCGCCAGCCTCGCGTCGGTACGCGCGTTTGCCGACGGCGAACTCGCGCGGCGCCAGCCGCTCGACCTCCTCGTCAACAACGCGGGCGTCATGGCGCCGCCCCGACGGCTCGAAACCGCCGACGGCTTCGAACTGCAATTCGGCACCAACGTGCTCGGCCACTTCGCGCTGACGGGCCTGTTGCTGCCCGCGCTCGAGATGGCCGCTAACAGCTCGACCGAACAGCCGCGCGTGGTGACGATCGCCTCGATCGCGCACAAACAGGGGCGGCTCGACTTCGACGACCTTCAGTCGACGCGGCACTACGGACCGATGCCCGCCTACCGCCAGTCGAAGCTGGCCAACCTCCTGTTCGCGTTCGAACTCGACCGGCGCCTGCGCGCGGCCGGCTCGCGCGTGATGTCGGTCGCCGCGCATCCCGGCGTCGCGAACACGAACCTGTTTCGCAGCGGCGAGCATTCGGCCGCCGGCCGGGCAATCCGCGCCGCCCTGAGCGGATTCATCGGCGCCGTGCTGAACAGCGACCTCGCCGGCGCACTGCCGACGCTCTACGCGGCGACCGCGCCCGACGTCGTCGACGGCGGCTACTACGGCCCGCTCGGCCTGTTCGAGGCGCGCGGCGAGCAGGTAGGGCCGGCGAAGGTCGCGCCCCAGGCGAGGAACGAAGCCGACGCCCGGCGCCTCTGGCAGGTCTGCGAGACGCTGACGGGGACGGCGTTCGGGTAAGCGTCGGCCCTATGCCCCGGCACGATTGCGCCGACCAGGGCGTCGCGCGTTACGACGCGTCTTCGCCGAGCACGCCGAATTCGACCGGAGCCTTCACGTAGAAAAGATGCACGCGCTCGGTTTTCAGCCGCTCGAACAGACGCGTGCATTCCGCGGTCGTGACCGCCATCTGCACCGAAACGGGCTGATCGGTCAGTTCGAAGAAATGGGCCGAGTGCAGCCGACGGTCGTGTCCGATCCCTTCGGCGGCCGGAATCAGCGTGGCGCCGCGCAGCCCGAGTTCGCCGGACAACTGGACCAGCCAGTCCGCTACCGGCTTGCCGCGATGACGCCGGTCCTGCTGGGTATAGAAGGTGACGAGGTAGCCGTCCATTGCGTTTCTCCTCAATGCGATTTTGGCCGCCGGACCGACGCGATTCCCACCATCGTCGCCGCCGGCAAACCGCAGACGTCAATCCGGATTGCTTCAAACGGCGAGGCCGGTTGTCGACCGCGCCGGAGCAGCACAACCGCCTGCCGCGCAACAGTTACGAAACAGTCGCCCAGGCGGAAAAACGGCCGCCGATCACGCGAGCGGCAGCACGGTTTGCCGCGAAGGCACCTCGCGGCATGACCGGAAAAAGCAGGTTTCGAGTTGAGGGGTCCACATTGCGCTGTCCATGGTCGAGTTCTCGTCGGGGACAGGCGAACGCAACCTACGCAGCCTGTCCACAGGCGACACGTAGGCATCATCAGCCGCAGGGCGCGGCGGTTGTCGGAGGAATGCCATCTCCATCGCGACCAATGTAGCACACTCAAAACCCGCCGTCCCCGACGGGGCGCGCCCAAGGCGCGCACCCAGGGCGCTACCCGGCCGGGAATCGATCGACGAGTTCGCAGACTGCGCGCGATCGCAGGCTCAGCCCTGTCGCGGATATTCGCTCCGCTCCGTCGGAGCCAGCGCATGAAGCAGCTCGAAACGCTCGCAGACAAGCGGCATCGACTTGTCGGCCACCCGTCCGATCCGTTCGCATTCCTGTGTGAAGAAGCGCCAGTGCTCGGCCTGCCAGTACGCGAGAGACAGGTCGCCCTCGCCTTCGCTCGCCGCGAATTCGGCCGTCACGCAATCGAACGGCACGATTTCCACCTGGGTGATCCGCAGGGCGAGCACGGGACGCCGATGCCAATCCAGCACGATCTCGACGTCTCCGACCGTCGGAACGGCCTCGCCGTCGAACGCCCAGGACCAGGCAAGGCTGCACGTCCCCCGCTTCACGCCGGCCCGAACGAGCGCGATCAGCGCTTCCGAAAGCGGCTCCGAATCGCCGAAACCGCCGATCCGGACGCGCCCTTCCGGAAAGGCCATGCCGCGCGCCGCCCATTCGGCAATGAGCCGATGCAGATTCGAGTCCATGTGCGCCGCGTTTTCCTGAAGGGTTAATCCTGAGGCACCGTCTCGAAGACGATGCCGATCACGCGCTCGAGCGCGGAAAGCGGCGCATCCGGCCGGAACGCCGCTTCGCATCGCCCATAAAATCCACCCGCCCCGTCACTCGACGCGCGCCTTGCCGTCGTGCGGTCCGATCGGCCGGGCCGGCCAGTCCGCCCATCGATCGGGGCGCGTCGATTCGTGCGCGGCGTTCAATGGATAACGAATGCGATTCTCCGGTTTCGACGCCTCGCCGATCACCATCAGGCTCACCTCGCGCGCCGTGTTGTTGAGGAAGCTATGGCAAATGCCCGTGCCGGCGGGAAAGGCGACAGAGTCGCCCGGCTTCAGCCGGTGCAGGTCGCCGTCGATCCAGACGTCGGGCGTTCCCTCGAGCACGTACACGAACTCTTCCTCCGCGCTTTCCGCGTGCGGATACGAGGTTCGGCGCCCCGGCAGCAGCCTGACGTGATGAATCCCGATGCGCTCGAGTCCGAGCTTTCGGGCCAACGGCGCACCGATGCCCATGCGTTCCGTGTCGCCCCGATAGTGGGCGTTGTCAGGCTCTTCGAGTTCGGTCCAGTGCCGGATAAAGCCGGGGCGGTCCATGGCAAGTCCTCCTGAAAGCAATTCGGCGACGGGGTTCGACAACCCGCGCGACAAGAAACCCTTTCTTTTACCGGCTCTCGCCTATCCTCGCGTACATTCTGAAATCGCGCGGCTTGCCGTTCATCTTCCAGTAGTTGCGCAGCAACCCTTCATAGACGAACCCCGACGTTTCGAGAACGCGTTGCGACCGCGCGTTCGTATCGAGCACAGTGGCCTGAACCCGCGCGAATCCGTATTCGTCGAAGGCCCATTCGGTGACGGACCGGCAAATCGCCCTGGCGATGCCCCGGCCCCAGTAGGCCGGCGCCAGGTCGTAGGTGACCTCCGCGCGCCCGTCCAGCGCCGACACGGAGTGAAATCCCACCGTTCCCGCCAGGGCTTTCGTCCCGGCATCGACGATCGCGAGCCGTCTCGGCGACGAGACCCCCGGCGATTCGAAGCCGTTGAAGAACCCCAGCAAGGTCTCCTCCGTATAGACGTTTCCCCCCGATTGAAGTCTCACCGGCTCCGAAGCGAGATAGGCGCACCATTCGGCAACATCCGCCCGCTCGAGTTGCCGCAAAAAAAACCCTGAATACCCCGACTCCGGCGCAACCGCGATTCTCATGCCATTCCCTGCCCTGATTCCTGAAAGATCAATCGATAGTACGAGCTTATAGCGGTTTCCCGGATTCGATTCGCGGAAAAGAGCGTCCTGAACGGACGCAGGGGAAACAGGCGCACAGCAATCCCGAACCCGCCCGCCATTTCGCTTCGTGTACATTGTCACGACATTCCACTCCAGCGAGCCCATCGTCATGACGCCATTCGATCAGGCCAAGGCCGGCAAACAGCCCTCCAGTCCGGAGGGCTGGCATCACCTGCGGTTCCATCTGCCGTACAAGCACTTGACCTCGACCTTCGGCGACGACTGGTTCGCGCTCAAGGCCGAGTCCTTCGCGCGCTTCTTCGGCACGCCGACGTTTCTCGTCGCGCAGACGCTGATCGTCGCGATCTGGGTCATCGCCAACGTGACGGGCCTGACGAAATTCGACGTCTACCCGTTCATTCTGCTCAATCTCGCATTCAGCCTGCAGGCCGCCTACGCGGCGCCGCTGATCCTGCTCGCGCAGACGCGCCAGGCCGAACGCGACAAGGCCCTCGCCGACGCGGACGCGCGCCATCGCGAGGAGATCGCGAAATCCGCCGAGGAGCGGCAACTGCAGATGACCGAGCACACGGCGCAGATGGCCGCGCTCCTGAAACAGAACACCGAGCTCACCGAAATCACGCGGCAGCTAAGCGAGCGCATCGAGGCGCTGACCCGCGAAATGCACGCGAAGGTGCTGGCGACGGACTGAGCGCGACGGGACGCTCACATCGTCCGTGCAACACGGATACGCAAAAAAACGAAGCGGGCCACGCGAATCGCTCCGCGTGGCCCGCTTTCCGGGCATGACCGTCGTCACGACACCGGCATGACGCCGGCGCCAATCCGGTCAGTCAATCAACCGGCAATACCGTCCACGATGCCGTTGAGCGTCGCGCTCGGCCGCAGGGCCTTGCTCGTCAGCTCGACGTCCGGATGGTAGTAGCCCTTGATGTCGACGGGCTTGCCCTGCGCCGCGCCCAGCTCGCCGACGATGCGGGCTTCGTTCTCGCCGAGCGCCTTCGCGACGGCGGAGAACTGGGCCTGCAGCTCCTTGTCCTCGCTCTGGGCGGCCAGCGCCTCTGCCCAATACAACGTGAGGTAGAAGTGGCTGCCGCGGTTGTCGATGCCGCCGACCTTGCGCGCCGGCGAGCGGTTCTCGTCGAGGAACTTGCCCGTCGCCTCGTCGAGCGTCTTCGCCAGCACGAGCGCCTTCGGGTTGCGGTAGGCGTTGCCGAGGTGTTCGAGCGACGCGGCCAGCGCGAGGAACTCGCCGAGCGAATCCCAGCGCAGGAAGCCTTCCTCGAGGAACTGCTGCACGTGCTTCGGCGCCGAGCCGCCCGCGCCCGTTTCGAACATGCCGCCGCCCGCCATCAGCGGAACGATCGAGAGCATCTTCGCGCTCGTGCCGAGCTCCATGATCGGGAACAGGTCGGTCAGGTAGTCGCGCAGCACGTTGCCCGTGACGGAGATCGTGTCCTTGCCGGCGCGAATGCGCTCGATCGAGAAACGCGTCGCCTCAACGGGGTTCAGGATGCGGATGTCGAGACCGCTCGTGTCGTGGTCCTTCAGGTACTTCTCGACCTTCTTGATGATCTGCGCGTCGTGCGCGCGGGCCGAATCGAGCCAGAAGACGGCCGGCGTGTTCGTCGCGCGCGCGCGGTTCACGGCGAGCTTCACCCAGTCCTGCACGGGCGCGTCCTTGACCTGGCACATACGCCAGATGTCGCCGGCCTCGACCGGTTGCTCGAGCAGCACCTGGCCCGCATCGTCGGTCACGCGGACCACGCCGTTCGCCGCGATCTGGAAGGTCTTGTCGTGCGAACCGTATTCCTCGGCGGCCTGCGCCATCAGGCCGACGTTGGGCACGCTGCCCATCGTCACCGGATCGAACGGGCCGTGCTTCTTGCAGTCGTCGATCACGACCTGGTAGACGTCGGCATAGCAGCGGTCGGGAATGACGGCCTTGGTGTCGTGCAGTTGGCCGTCCGGACCCCACATGCGGCCCGACTCGCGGATCATCGCCGGCATCGACGCGTCGACGATCACGTCGCTCGGCACGTGCAGGTTCGTGATGCCCTTGTCGGAATTCACCATCGCGAGCGCCGGGCGCTTTTCGTATTCGGCCTTGAGATCGGCCTCGATCGCCGCGCGCGTCGCTTCGGGCAAATCCTTCAGGCGCGCGTACAGGTCGCCGATGCCGTTGTTCGGATTGAAGCCGACCTTCGCCAGCGCGTCGGCGTGCTTCGTCAGCACGTCCTTGTAGAACACCTCGACGGCCTGGCCGAAGATGATCGGGTCCGAGACCTTCATCATGGTCGCCTTCAGGTGCACCGAGAACAGCACGCCCTTGCTCTTCGCGTCGGCGATCTGGGCTTCGAGGAAGCTGCGCAGCGCGGCGCGGCTCAGCACCGAGGCGTCGATCACTTCGCCGACCTTGACGGGCGTCTTTTCCTTCAGGACCGTCTTCGTGCCGTCGGTGGCCGTCAGCTCGATCTTCACGTTGCCGGCCGTCGCGATCAGCGCCGACTTCTCGCTGCCGTAGAAGTCGCCCGTCTCCATGTGCGAGACGTGCGACTTCGAATCGGCGCTCCAGGCGCCCATCTTGTGCGGATGCTTGCGCGCGTAGTTCTTCACCGACAGCGGCGCGCGGCGGTCCGAGTTGCCTTCGCGCAGCACCGGGTTGACGGCGCTGCCCTTGATCTTGTCGTAGCGCGCCTTGATGTCCTTCTCGGCATCGGTCTTCGGCTCGTCCGGGTAGGCGGGCAGCTTGTAGCCCTGGCCCTGCAGCTCGGCGATCGCGGCCTTCAGTTGCGGCACCGAGGCGCTGATGTTCGGCAACTTGATGATGTTCGCTTCCGGTTTCAGCGTCAGCGCGCCCAGCTCCGCGAGGTCGTCGGAAATCTTCTGCTGGTCGCTCAGAAACTCGGGAAACGTCGCGATGATCCGGCCGGCCAGCGAGATGTCGCGCGTTTCGACGGCGACGCCCGACGAGCGCGTGAAGGCCTTGACGATCGGCAGCAGCGAGTACGTCGCGAGCGCCGGCGCTTCGTCAGTGAGGGTGTAGATGATCTTGGAAGATGTAGACATAGCTGATGCGTTGCCTGGATGAAGTGATGGACAAGACAAGGCGGTGGCGGCGCTGAGCCGGCGGGATTGCAGCGGAACGGCTGCTGCAAGGTCTGCGCGACCCGTGGCGCTGCCTTTCGGGATGCGTCCGTGAGTATAGACCCGTTTTAGGGGGCCCGTTGCCAAACTCGGCTCGCGCGCGCCGTTCGCGCCTCCGCACCGAACGGAAATTGTAACCAATCGCGGGGCAGCGGAAAGGTTCGGGCGCCGGCGGCGCTCCTCTCCGGCTCGCCGCGCAGCGCCGCGAATCACCGCTCGTTCAGGCGTCCCCGTGCGCCGCCGCGTCGGACGCGAGTTGCTCCGCCGCGCGCTTTTTCAGGCTTGCGCGGTCGATCTTGTTCGTCGAGGCGAGCGGCAGCGCCGCGACGAACCAGACGCGACGCGGATGCTGGTAGGCAGGCGCGTGGCGCAGCGCGAACGCCTTCACCTGCGCTTCGTCGAGCGCGGCGCCCGGCTTGAGCACGACGAACGCCACGGGCTTCGTGCCCTTGATGGCATCGTCCACGGGCACGACGCAGGCCTGCTGGATCGACGGGTGACGTTCGAGCATCCGTTCGACGTCGCCGGGGTAGATGTTTTCGCCGCCCGAGACGAACATGTCGTCGCGCCGGCCGACGAACGTGTAGAAGCCGTTGCCGTCGCGCTGGAACACGTCGCCCGTGCGGTAGTAGCCGTCGTCCGTGATCGGCGCGGGCAGATCGGGACGGTTGTGATAGCCGCTCATCAAGCCGGGACTGCGCAGTTGCAGCTCGCCCTCGTCGGCCTCGGCGCCGTGCCCGTCGACGAGACGCAGATCGACGAGCGGATGCGCGACGCCCACCGAAAGCGGCGGCGTCGGCAACCCGTCCGGATGCGCCGCGAACACGACGGGGCCGCCCTCGGTCGTGCCGTAGGCGTTGATGACCTTCGCATTCGGCAGCAGCGCGCGAAGCGCGTCGAAGAGCGCGGCGCTCACGGGCGCCGAGCCCATGCGCACGTAGCGCACCGACGAAAGGTCGGTCTGCCCGAGCAACGCGCGTTCCTGCATCATCATCGCGATCATCGGCGGCACGGCCGTGAGCCAGGTGCAGCGCCACGCGTCGATCGCGCGGATGTAGTTGGCCGCGCCGAACTGCGGCAGCATCACCGTCGTCGCGCGCGCGGCCAGCGCGAGAAACGCGAGCGCCAGCGCGTTCATGTGAAAGAGCGGCGCGGCGATCAGCACACGCTCGCCGGCGAGCGGCTGCGACTTCAGGCGCGTGCGCACGACCCAGAGATGGCTCTCGTGCGAAAGCACCACGCCCTTGGGCCGGCCCGTCGAGCCGGACGTGTAGAGCATCAGCGCCGCCTCGCCGGGCGCGGGCTCGACGGCCTCGAAGCGCACGCCCTCTTCCGCCGCGACGAACGTCGAGAACGTCGCGACGCCGGCCGGCAGCGCCCCGGCCCGCCCGTCGCCCACGTCGAACACGACGCCGGGCAGCCCCGCCGGCAAGTCGGCGACGCGGCGCGCGTCGCAGAACACGAGCCGCGCGCCGCTGTCGGCAATTACGTCGGCGATCAGCTCGCGCGGAAAGCGAAAATTCACGGGCACGGCGACGAGGCCCGCGCGCATGATGCCGAGCACCGTCGCCACATAGCGGGCCGAATTCGCCGCCAGCACCGCGACGCGCTCGCCGCGCGCGTATTGCCCGGCGAGCGTCGCGGCAACGCTGTCGGCCAGTGCGTCGAGATCGCCGAAGCGGTACTGCACGGGTTCGAGCGCCTCGTCGAGTTCGACCAGCGCGAGTTCGCCGGCGTCGGCGTCGCGGTCGATCAGCGCGCCGAGATTGGCCGGCCCGGTCATGGCACGAACTCCAGCAGCGTGTCGAACGCCGGCAGCAGCACGATGCTGCGCGCCTCAAGCCATTCGAACGGCAGGCCCGCCGCCTCCGCCCGCCGGCCGATTTCATGCCATTGCGGCGTGCGGATCGTCACGGCCGCGAAGCGCGGCGAGCGCGTCGACAGCGCATGCGCGAGCGCGCCGAAGTGCGCATCGAACGCCGCGCGAGACCAGAACGTCAGCTCGAACCCGGGCGCGAGCGCGCCGAGGCGCGCATAGGCGTCCTGCGGCGCGTCGACGAGATGGAGTCGCGCGAGCGCGAAAGCGCCGTTCGGATGCGTGCGCCATTCGTCGCGAAACACGAGTTCGGGCGTCAGATGCTGGCAGAAATAGACGCGACCGCCGGGCAGTTGCCCCGGCGCGAGCCGCACGGTGACGAAGCGCGCGTCGCCGTGCGGCTCGACGGGCCGCGAAAACGACTGCGGCGGCGTCGCCTCGAAGCCCGCGGCGCGCAGTGTCTCGAACGTACGCTGCGGATCGTCGCTGCGAAACACGAGGCCGTCCGCGCCGAGCGGGCTTGCCGCGATCTCCTCGCGAATCGTGCGGCCGTCGGCGGGCAGCCCGATCAGCTCCAGATAGTGGCCGTCGAACACGATCGCGTGGTTGATCGAGCCGAGCGTGTGATAGCCGCGCGGCGACACCGTGAAGCCGAGCCGCTCGAAGGTGGCCTGCGCCGCGTCGGTGTCGAAGCGCGTGTTGATGACGAGATGGTCGAGTTCGAGCATCGGCGTCGCCCCGGCTAGGCCGTCGCCGTCGAATAGACGCCCCGGCCGCTCGCGACGAGCTTGCCGTCGGCGTCGAACACCTGTGCCTCCGCGCTCGACACCTGCGAGCCGAAGCGGATCACGCGGCCCTTCACGCGCAGGTCGCCCGGATAGGCGGCGCGGTGATAGTCGACGCGCAGGTCGATGGTCGGCACGCCGCGCCCCGTCTTCGAGACGAGCGCCCAGTCGGCCGCGAGATCGACGAGCGCGGCGAGAATGCCGCCGTGCGTGTAGCGCTTCTCGGGATTGACGACCCATTCCTCGCGCCACGTCGCGCTCAGTTCGATCTCGCCTTCGCCGACCGAGATCACCTTCAGGCCGAGCCAGTCGTGAAAGGGTGCGCGCCGCAGGCGCGCTTCGATAGCCTGCGCGTCGGGCGGATTCGGCAGATTCGCCGGCGGGTTCGTTTCGCTCATGATTCGGGTTCCTCGCGGAAAATTCAGGGATTGACGACGACCTTGCCGAGCACTTCGCGATCGCGAATCAGGCGCAGGCCTTCGGCCGCCTCGTCGAGCGGCAGCACGCGGTCGATCGACGGCTTGAGCCGGCCCCCGGCGATCTGGTCCAGCAGCGCGCGCAGGTTCTCGTCGTAGAAGCTGTTGGAGCCGATCACCTTGAGCTCGAAGCTCCAGATGTAGCGCAGATCCTCGGCCGGATCGTGCCCGGCAGTCGCGCCGCAGACGAGCAGCGTGCCGCCGCGCTTGAGGCACTTCAGCGACGGCACCCAGGTGTCGCCGCCCGTGAAGTTCACGACCACGTCCACGCCGCCCTCGTAGTTGCGCCGCTGCGGCTTGCCGTACTGCGCGACGGCCCACTTCGAAAAATCGGTGGTCCGGTAGTTGACGACGTGATCGGCGCCGAGCGCCTTTAGTTGCGCGGCCTTCCCGTCGCTGCCGGCGCAGGCGATCACCTCCGCGCCGAGCTGCTTCGCGAGCAGCAGCGAGGCTGTGCCCACGCCGCCGCTCGCGCCGAGAATCAGCACGCGGTCGCCGGCCTTGACGGTGTTGTGCGTGACGAGCATGCGATGCGCCGTGCCGTAGGCGACCGGCAGCGCCGACGCGTCGTCGAAGCTGACGGCCCCGGGCAGCGCGATCAGTTGCTCCGCCGAGACCGCGCAGTATTCGGCCATGCCGCCGTCGAGCATCTCGCCCATCAGGCCTTTCGCACGGTTCAGCGGATTGACGAGCACGCGGTCGCCCGCCTTCCAGCCTTCGACGCCCGCTCCCGTCTCGACGATCTCGCCGGCCATGTCGAGACCGATCACGACCGGCAGCGGCACCTTGATGCCGGGCATGCCCTTCACCGTGAAGACGTCGTGATAGTTGAACGACGAGGCGCGCACGCGGATCACCACGCCGCCCGGTTCGGCGCGCGGCACGGGCTTGTCGGCCACGATCCTGAGCTGGTCGAGGTCGCCGTGCGCGTCGAGGACGAGCGCGCGCATGGTCGACGGGAGGGAGGCTGCCATGTCTAAAACTCCGATGATGAATGGGTGGCGTGTTTTCAGTGGAGCGCGCGGGACGCCTCGTAAGGCCCCGTCGCGAACAGGTCGGCCGGCAGGTTGCCCTGAATGACGCCGCCCGTCACGAAAATCTGGTGCTCACGCTCGAGCGTCGCGATGTCGACGGGCTCGAAGGTCACGCGGTTGATGTCGGACCAGCGCGCGGCGTAGGCATCGGCATCGGCGGCCGGCAGGTTCGCGCTCTTCTGCAGGATCGCCGACACTTCGGCGTGATGCGACGCGCCCCATTGCAGCGCGTCGCGCATCGCGGCGATCACTTTCGCCACGTCCTGCGGATGCTGCTGCAAATACTCGCTGCGCACGGCGCTCACGCCGATGTAGGGCGTCGCGTCGGACTTCGTGAGCTTCTTCCACTCGTCGCCGAACGAGCCGAGCGGCTTGACCTTCAGCTCCGTCAACTGCGCGACCGTGACCGTGCGCAGCGCCGCCGCGTCCACCTGCTTCTGCACGAGGAACTGCGCAAGCCGCGCCTCGTTGCCGGGCACGAGCGAGAAGTCGCCGCTCCTGATGCCGTCGTTGCCTTCGAGCACCGCCGTCGCGATGGCCGCGACCGAGCTGCCCGGCGGCGACATGCCGACCTTCTTGCCGCGCAGGTCGGCGAGCGAGCGGATCGGCGAATCGGCGGGCGCGACGAACTCGACGTCGGCCGGCTGCGTGGCGAGCACGATGCGCACCGGCACGCCCTCGGACGCCGTGCTGAACACGGCCGCGGCCGGCGCGGCGAACGCGAAGTCGATGGCGTTCGCGGCCAGCGCGCGGTTCGGCGCGTTGACGTCGGCGAAGTGCACGAACTGGGCGTCGATCCCCTCCTGCTGGAGGAACTTCTGCGCTTCGAGCACGGCGCCGAAGCCGAGGCTCACGCCGCTCGTCCAGTAGCCGATCCGGATCGTGTCGGCCGCGTGCGCCGTGCCGGGCGCGGCGACGGCGACGAGCGCGGCCGTCGTCGCGATCGTTACCGCGGCCGAACGCGCGGCCCGTTTCATGAAAGCAGTCAGTTGCATGGCATTACCCCGTCTGTCGTCAGTCCGTTTTTTTCCAGCGAAAGAGGCGTCGTTCAAGCGGTTTCAGGATGCCGGCCTCGATGAGCAGCATCAGCACGACGAGCGTGAGCGTCCAGGCGAACACCTGGTCGGTCTGCACGAGGTCGGCCGCCTGGCGCAGCCGGTAGCCGATGCCGTTCGACGAGCCGATCGTCTCCGCGACGAGCGAGACGCGCCAGCCGAAACCGAACGCAAGTCGCGCGCCCGAGAAGAAGTGCGGCAGGATCGTCGGCAGATAGATCTTGCGCATGATCTGCGCGCCCGACATATGAAAACTGTGCGCGAGTTCGACGTGCTGGCGCTCCACCGTCAGCGCGCCCTGCCAGACGTTGGTGAGGATCAGCGGCATCGCCGTCATGAAGACGACGAACACCGTCGTCGCGTTCGAGATGCCGAACCAGATGATCGCGAACACGGCCCAGATCGCCGAGGACACCGTGTTGACGATGGAAAGCAGCGGCTCGAAGAAGCGCGCGGCGCGCGGGTTCGAGCCGAGCACGATGCCGAGCGGCGCGCCGGCGAGCGCGGCCAGCACGAAGCCCATGCAGACGCGGTACATCGTGACGCCGAGGTCGTCGAAGAACGTGCCGCCGTTGACGAGCGAAACGAGCGCCGCAAGCACTTTCGGCGGACCGGGCAGCACGAACTCGGGCATGTGCAGCGACGCCAGCCACCAGACGGCGACAAGCAGCGCGACGAGCACCGCGCGCTGCGCGGCCGCAGTCGCGAAGGAAGAACGAAACAGGGTGGACATCGTCAGATGAGAAGACGCAGTTGGCGGATGGCTTCGGCCACCTCGGGGTCGGTGGCGCGCCGCGGCCGCGGCAGCGTAATGGGCACGATCTCGCGCACGCGGCCCGGACGCGGCGCGAGCACGACGACGCGGTCGGCCAGCACGACGGCCTCCTCGACGTCGTGCGTGACGAAGAGCACCGTCATCTGCTGCAGCGCGCGCAGGCGCAGCAGCTCGTCGTGCATCTGCGAACGCGTTTGCGGATCGAGTTTCGAGAACGGCTCGTCCATCAGCAGGACCTGCGGCTCGCCGACGAGGCTGCGCGCAAGCGCCACGCGACTGCGCATGCCGCCCGAGAGCTGGTGCGGATAGCGCTCGGCGAACCCGCTGAGGCCGACCATGTCGAGCGCGGCCTCGGCCCGTGCGCGGCGCTCGCGCGCCGCCAGCGCCGGCCGCGCCGCCTCGAGGCCGAACTCGGCGTTGGCGCGCACGCTGCGCCACGGCAGCAGGCGGTCCTCCTGGAACATGTAGGCGAGCCCGCGCCGGTCCTTCAGGCGCGCCGCGCGCGCGCCGTCGAGCCAGAGCTCGCCGCCGTCGGGGTCGACCAGGCCGGCCACGATGTTGAGCAAGGTGCTCTTGCCGCAACCGGAAGTGCCGAGCAGCGCGACGGTCTCGCCCGCGGCGACGTCGAACTCGATGCCCTCGAGCACGTCGAGCGTGCCGAAGCGCTTGGCGACGCCGCGCAGCGAAATGGCGGCCGCGCTCACCGGCGCAGCTCCGCCACGGTAAATACCGGCAGCGACGCGCCCGCGCTCGACAGGCTCGCGTAGACCTTCTCCATCGTCATGTCGCGGAACGTCTCGATGTGACGGCGCGCGATGGTTTCGGCGCGGCGCCCGTCGCCGGCCTCGAACGCGTCGATCATCGCGTTGTGATCGTGCTTGATCTCGGGCTTCGTGCCCTGCACGCCGAAGCCGAGCGCGACGAACCGGGACATCTCGTCGATCAGGTTCGCGAGCGTGCGGTGCAGGCGCTCGTTGCCGCTGGCCTGCGCGATGGCGAGATGGAATTCGCGGTTCGCGTCGAGAAACACGTCGATCTGGTCCGAGAGCGCGCGCTCGGGATAGCGCACGCGGCAAGCCGCCTCGAGGCGCCGGAGCAGCGCGACGTCGACGCGCCCGCAGGCCAGGCGCGCGGCGAGCGGTTCGAGCTGCACGCGCAGCGAGAACACCTCCTCGACGTCGCGCAGCGTGATGGGCGAGACGCGATAGCCCTGGCGCGGCATCGCGCGCACGAACCCTTCGTGCACGAGCCGCACGAGCGCGATGCGGCAACTGCTCTTGCCGATGCCGTAGTCCGTCATGAGCTGGCTTTCGGTCAGCGTCGAGCCCGGCATGAAGCGGCAGGAGAGCACGTCGCGGCGGATGCGCTCGTAGGCGTCGTCGCCGCGCGAGCCCGTCGCTTCGCGGGGAGGCGCTTCGTGCGACGCCGACTGGCCGCCGGCTGCGTTTTCGTGAATCATCGACAATTCGCCCGGTGAGCAGCTCACAAGTCCAATCTGGAAAACTCAAGACGCCATCGTAGAGATCGCTGTCCGATTTGATAACGAAAAAATCATGGGAACAATGTACGCAATCCCGATATCGTGAGCAGCTTACGTGCCTGCCGCATGAATCTTCTTCTATGGACCGGAATGGATTGAAAGACCCGGGACTGGCGTCGGGCGGATATCCCGTTCATTTGCCGTCGCGCACTTTGCATAGTCGAATTGCTTGGTTCGCGAAAGCGGCGGCCACGGCTAGATTGACGGCTTTCTTTCAGCCCGAACGAGGAAACGTCCGTGCCCACCGTGTCCTTCCTGATCCGCCTCGTCCGCCCGATCCGCCACGTCCTGCGGGCCGCCGCCGTCTCGCTGCTCGTCGTCGGGGCCGCCCATGCCGCCGACAGCGCTCAGGGCGCGAACAAGGTGCTCAAGGTCGGCGTCACGAGCGGGCCGCACGAGGAGATTTTCGAGGTCGTCAAGCAGGTGGCCGAGCGCGAATACGGCCTGCACATCCAGATCGTGTCGTTCAACGACTACATCCAGCCCGACGCCGCGCTCGACGCCGGCGATCTCGACGCGAACAGCTACCAGCATCGTCCGTTCCTCGCCTCGCAGATCCGCGCGCGCGGCTACCATCTGGTCGGCATCGGCCGGACCTGGATCGGGCCGCTCGGCCTCTACTCGAAAAAGTACCGGCACTTCGCCGACCTGCCCGACGGCGCGCGGATCGGCATTCCCAACGACCCGGCCAACGAGAGCCGCGCGCTGTTGCTGCAGCAGAAGGCCGGCGCGATCACGCTGCGCTCGGGCATCGATCCGGTCACGGGCATCAACGCCACGCCGCTCGACATCGCCTCGAACCCGAAGCACTTCCGCTTCACCGAGGTGGACGCGGCCCAGTTGCCGCGCACGCTCGACGACTTCGACGCCGCGACCGTCAACGCCGACTACGCGATCAAGGCCGGCCTCGACCCGGCGCGCGACCCGATCCTCAGGGAAGACGGCTCGAGCGTCTACGCCTGCCTCATCGCCGTGCGAGCGCAGGACGCCGGGAAACCGTGGGTCCGCGAACTCGTGAGCGCCTATCAGTCGAACGAGGTCCGGCAGTTCATCCTCACCCGCTACAAAGGCGCGATCATCCCGGCGTTCTGAACGCGGCGCCCGCCTTTCCCCCCGAATCCACCCCGACATCCCCCCGAAAGCGGCGGCCGGCAGTCCGCCGCTTTTCGTTCGTACGTCGTCGATACGCCGGTCCGGGCGCGCGGCTTGCTAAGGCGAAGGCGCCCGACGGCAGGCCCGGCCGCACCGGCTCCTGGCCCGCTTTTGGACACCTTCCCGGGCATCTCCCGGGATGCCTTCCCGTTTCGGTCCGCCGCGCACGGCGCGGCCCACTGTGTTCCCGACGACACGATGAAAAAGACTGCCGCCTTCAAATGCCTTTCGTTCTTCGCGATGCTGGCCGCGCTCACGACGACGGCCGGCTGCGCCTCGTTCGGCATGCACGACCTGCGCGCCGACCAGGTCGACTATGCGCGCGCGCTCGGCGACGCGAAAAAGCGCGAGATGCTCGCGATGATCGTCGGCCTGCGCTACGGCGACGTTCCCGCGTTCGTCACCGTCACGCAGATCATCGCCGCCTATCAGTTCGACGCGAGCGGCGGCCCGACGCTGAACGCCGGCTCGCGCACGGTCGGCAGCTATGCCGAGGCCGCGGGCACCGTTTCCTACGGGAACCATCCGACCTTCACGTTCACGCCGACGACAGGCGAAGCCTACGCGAGCGCCTACATCCGGCCGCTGTCGCCCACGCTCGTGCTGCCGCTCGCGGACAGCGGCATCCCCATCGATTTGCTGCTGCGGCTGTCGGTGCAGTCCATCGGCGGGCTGCAGAACGACACGCCGCTCGGCGGCCCCGACAGCAACGGCTCGCCCGGCTTCTTCGAGCTGCTGCGACTGCTGCGGGAACTGCAGCTTGCCGGCAAGCTCACGTTCCGCTACACGCAGAACGCCCAGCATGACGAACAGATCTTCCTCGTCATGGGCGGGCAGTCGGGCAACGACGCCACGCAGTCGAACGCCGACATGGCGCGCGTGCGCCGCCTGCTGCATCTGTCGGCGAACAGGAGCGAATACGAAATCGACTACGGCGAGCGGGCAGGACCGCGTACCGCTCGTCACGCGCTCGATCCTCGGCATGCTGAGCAACCTGGGCTCGCAGATCGAAGTGCCGCAGGTCGACATCGACAGCGGCTCGACGAAGCCGACCGTGCAGCTCGTCGGCGGCGAGACGCGCCCGACGGTCGTCGTCCGCGTCGGCCGCCAGGCGCCCGACGACGCCTACGTGACGATCCCCTACGACGGCTGGCAATACTGGATCGGGCGCACCGACTTCGATTCGAAATACGCGTTCACGGTGCTGCAAAACCTGATCGCGCTCGCGGAAGCCGACCAGGACGCGAAGGCGCCCATCGTCACGATTCCGGCGGGCTGAGCCGACGTCCTGACGGACGGGCAAAGCAAAAGCGGCGATACGTTCACGCGGCCAACAGATGCGCCATGAACGCGGCGAGCTCGGGGCCGACCTCGCCGCGGCCGCGCGTGCAGAGAAAGAACTGCCGGACGGCCCAGTCGTCGAGCAGGCGGATGGCCTTGAGCCCGTAGCGGGCGAGATAGGAGGCCGCGATGAGCTCCGGCATGATGCCGATGCCGATGCCCTCGCGAATCATGCGGCAGCGCGCTTCGTAGTTCGACACCTCGATGCGCACGTTCAGCGGCCGCGAAAGCCCCGCCTCGGCCAGCGAAAGAAAGGCCTCGTAGGAATGGCGCGGAAAGTAGCCGACGAACGGATAGTCGTTGGCCGCTTCGAGCGTCGTCTCGTCGCGGCGGGCGAGCGGATGGTCGAGCGGCACGACGAGCACCACGCGGTCCTGCTGCCAGGGAACCGAGTGGACGCCCGGCGCCGGCGTCGTCGCGTGGTAGATGCCGAGGTCCGCCTCGGCGTCGATGACGAGCCGCGGAATGTCGTAGCTGTACCGTTCCTGCAGCTCGATCTGCGCGCCGGGCTCGCTCGAGAAATAGCGGCTCAGCGCGGCCGGCAAGAACTGGATGATCGACGAGCGGTTGGCGGCGAGCCGGATCTTCGGCATGCCGCCCGAGCCGAACTCGGCCACGCAGTGCTGCGCGAGCTCGACGCTGCGCAGGATGGCCTTGGCGCGGTGATAGAGCGCGACGCCCGCCGGCGTCGGCTCGACGCCCCGGCCGTGGCGCACGAGCAGCACGGCGCCGAGGCGACGCTCCAGTTCGGTGATCCGCTTGCTGGCCGCCGAGGTGGCCAGGTTTTCGCGATCCGCGGCCTTCGAGAGGCTCTTCGACTCGATGGCGGCCACCAGCATCTGGAGACCGGGTAAATCCATTTTCATGCGCGCAGCCATCCGTGACGGGGCGGGGTCGGACGAGCGGGACAGTCCGCGCATCGTCGCGGACTCATGATACGCGAGGCCCCGCGCTCGCTCGCCGACGCGCCGCAGCCGCCAGGAACGCCTGGCGCCGGTTCAGACGGGAAAATCGTAGAGCCGGGCCGGGTTGTGCACGAGCACGGCTTCGCGCCGCGCGGCATCGGGCACCGCGCGCACGAAGTGCGCGAAGAGCGCGCCGTCGTCGGGCATCCGGGCAGCCTCGAAATAATTGACGTGCGGCCAGTCGCTGCCCCACACCACCTGCTCCGGATTGGCCGCGAGAATCGCCGCCTCGAAGTCCGTCACGTCGTCGTAGGGCGCGCCGGCTTCCGAGACGCGGTCCGCGCCCGATACCTTGGCCCAGGCCGAGCCGTCGGCCAGCATCGACAGCAGGCACTGAAAACCGGCGTCGGCCGTGCCGCGCGCCACGCTCATGCGGCCCATATGGTCGATCACGAGCCCGATCGAAAGCGCGCGCAAGACCGGCGCGAGTTCGGGCAGATCGGGCGCGTGCACCCAGATCTGCGCGTGCCAGCCGCGTGCCGCGAGGCGCGGCGCGAGCGCGCGCAGATCGTCGAGCCCCGAGCCGTTGCGATAGACGTTGCGGCCGTCGCGCCGGTACAGATTGAAGCGCGCGCCGCGCACGCCGCATTGCGTGAGACGGTCGAGTTCGGCCTCGGGCGTGTCGCCGGCCAGCACGGCCACGCCGCGCAACCGCGCCGGATAGCGTTGCAACGCATCGACGAGCGAACGGTTGTCGGTGCCGTAGACGCTCGCCGTCACCGCCACGCCGCGCGCGAAGCCCATCGCGTCGAGCTGGGCGACGAAGCGCGCCGGCGGATTCTCGGGCGGCGTATAGCTGCGCTCGTCGGCCAGCGGGAAAAACCCGTAGGGACCGAATACGTGCGCGTGGCAATCGCACGCAAGCGGCGGCACCGCGAACGGCACGGCGGCGGGAGGAGGAAGCGGGCCGAGGCAGGGTCTAGTCATCGTGAACGGGTATTCAGTTGAATTGAACGAACGGCAAAAACGCTTCGTACAGACTACAACGTAAGCATGCGGGCATGCAGCGCGGCGCGCCGGACCGGTTCCCGCGTGCACGGCAGGCCACGACGGCCACGCCGGGCACGACCGTCGAAACGCCGCCTGCGCAACGGACCGTATGCAGGCATGGTAAGGACCGTTTGCCCGGCGAGCGTTCTCCAAATGGAAACGCTGCATTCGCCAAAATGCGCAGCGGCCCCGTGCGGAGGCGCCACAATTTGCGCAGGGGGGGTCTGCTTTTCCCGGCAGAGATACCCCACGATTCGAACAAGATACGGAGACAACAGGCCTTGGACATTCTGCTCTCGCGAGCGGCGGCCGAGCGCTTCGGCGACGCGGTCGCGAACGTGCTCGGCGATACCCCGCACCGGATCTTCACGCCCGGCGACGGGCCCGACCGGCAGGCCGACATCGCGTTCATCAGCCGCGACGTGACGGGCCGCTCGACCAAGGCCGCGCCCAGCGACGAACTGCTCGCCTTCTACGCCGTGCTGCGCCGCTCGACGCGCCTTCGCTGGGTGCAGGCGCACTCGGCCGGCACGGACCGGCCGATCTTCGCGGAGTTGCTGCAACGCGGCGTGACGGTGACGACGTCCTCGGGCGCCAACGCGGGGGCCGTCGCGCAATCGGCGCTCGGCGGCCTGCTCGCACTCGCGCGCCGCTTCGTCCCGCTGTACGAGGCCCAGCGCCGCCACGCCTGGCAACCGAACTTCGGCGAGGACACGCCGCGCGATCTGGCGGGCCAACACGCGCTCGTCGTCGGCTACGGCCCGATCGGCCAGCGGCTCGCCCGCCTGCTCGGCGCGCTGGAGATGAACGTGACCGTCGTGCGCCGCGAAGCGCCCCCGCCAGCGCCGGCACCGGCCGGCGAAGCGCGGCCCCCTGCGTTCGTTACGTTCGCGCAATTCGACGAGGCGTTGCCGCAAACGGACTGGCTGATCCTGGCCTGCCCGCTCACGCCGCTCACGGCCCGCCTCGTCGACGCGCGCCGTCTCGCGCGACTGCCGGCGCGCGCGCATCTCGTCAACGTGGCGCGCGGCGAAGTGGTCGTCGAAGCGGCGCTCGCCGACGCGCTCTCGCGCGGCGCGCTCGCGGGCGCCTGGCTCGACGTGTTCGAGCGCGAACCGCTCGATGCCGCGTCGCCGCTCTGGGACCTGCCGGGCGTGCTGATTTCCCCGCACACGGCGGGACATTCCGACAGCTACTACGACGCCGTCGGCCGCATCTGGCTCGACAACCTCGCCCGCTGGAAGCGCGGCGTGCCGCTCGTCAACGCGGTGCCCCCGCAACCGGCCGCAGCCTGAACAAAACGGACCACCCCCACAAAACAAGCCAATAAAACCGGAGACACCCCCATGGCGTTCAGCATCGACTCGCCTCCCGCTCCCCCCCAGGGCGCGAGCATCGGCCCGGCCGCCGCCGAGGCCGAATACGAACGCGCGCTGTACCGCAAGGTGGCGCTGCGCATCCTGCCGCTGCTGGTGTTCGGCTACATCCTCAACTACCTCGACCGCATCAACATCGGCATCGCGCAACTCGAGTTCAAGTCCGACCTCGGCTTCAGCGACGCCGCCTACGGTCTCGGCGCGGGCCTGCTGTTCGTCGGCTACGTGCTGTTCGAGATTCCGAGCAACCTGATGCTCGACCGCATCGGCGTGCGCAAGACCTTCCTGCGCATCATGCTGGCCTGGGGCCTGCTCTCGACGCTGACGATGTTCGTGCGCACGCCGGTGCAGTTCTACGCGGTGCGCTTTCTGATCGGCGTGGCCGAGGCCGGCTTCACGCCGGGCATCTTCCTCTACCTGAGCTACTGGTTCCCGGCCCGGCGCCGCGCGCGCATGACCTCGATCTTCTATCTGAGCATTCCGATCGCGGCCACGGTCGGCACGCCGGTCTCGGGCTGGATCATGCACGCGTTCCAGGGTCAATTCGGGCTGCACGGCTGGCAGTGGCTCTTCCTGCTCGAAGGGCTGCCCTCGGCCCTCTTCGGCGTGGTGCTGTTTCTCGTGCTCAGCGACCGCCCCGAAAAGGCGCCGTGGCTCGACGGCACCGAGCGCGCGTTCATCCTCGCCGACCTCGAACGCGACGAAAACCGCAAGACGCGCCGTGTCAAGCACGCGCCGTTTCGCGCCGTCGTCTCGGACCCGCGCGTGTTCTGCGCCGGCTTCACGTTCGCCTGCAGCTTCTCGCTCGGCAACACGCTCGCGTTCTGGGCGCCGGCCGTCATCCGCGACTCCGGCATCGCGCACGTGGTCAACGTCGGCGTGCTGGCGGGCATCCCGGCGTTCGTCGGCATCCTCGTGATGCTGGCCGTCGGCCGCCACTCGGACCGCACGCTGGAGCGCCGCTGGCACGCGGCCGTCTCGCTCGTCTGCGCCGCCGCGGCGCTCGCGCTGCTGCCGCTCTTTCGCCACGACACGGTCGTCGCCGTCGCGCTGCTGGCCGTCGCCTCGGCCGGGCACTATTCGTGCCTCTCCGTGTTCTGGTCGATCCCGCCGACCTACCTGCCGCGCGAGACGGCCGCGGGCGGCATCGCCCTCATCAACGTGATCGGTTCGCTCGGCGGCGCGCTCAGCACCGCCGCGCTCGGCTGGATGAGCCGCGGCGCGGCCGGCTTCGGCATCGGCCTCGTGGTGCTCGGCGCCGTCGTCTGCTGCGGCGCGGTCGTCCTGCTGGTGTCGTTCCCCGCCCGCCTGATCCGCTCGGGACCGGCTTGATGCCCGACCTGCTGCGGAACCTGACGCATGGCCTCGCAGAAAGGCCGTCCACCCTTATTCAAGGAGACAGTCATGAACGATCTTCACGCGACGGCCGGCGCCGCCGGGGCGGCCGCCGGCGAGCGCGCCGTCTCGCCGGCGCGGCGCGCGACGCGCTCGATCGTCGGCGGCTCGATCGGCAACCTGATCGAGTGGTACGACTTCCACGTCTACACGACGTTCTCGGTCTACTTCGCCGCCTCGTTCTTTCCGCGCGAAAACCGCACGATCCAGCTCCTGAGCACCGCCGCCGTGTTCGCGCTCGGCTTCCTGCTGCGCCCCATCGGCAGTTGGCTGATCGGCCTCTACGCGGACCGGCGCGGCCGGCGCGCCGGCCTCACGCTGTCGGTCGTCCTGATGTGCGGCGGCTCGCTCGCCATCGGCCTGTGCCCCGCCTACGCGCAGATCGGCCTCGCCGCGCCGTTCGTGCTGCTGCTCTCGCGCCTCGTGCAGGGCTTCTCGCTCGGCGGCGAGTACGGCGCGAGCTCGGTCTATCTGAGCGAGATCGCGAAGCCCGGCCATCGCGGCTTCTACACCAGCTTCCACTACGTCACGCTGATTCTCGGTCAACTGCTCGCGACGCTCGTGCAGGTCGTGCTTCAGGAACTCGTCTTCTCGCGCGCGCAGCTCGACGCCTGGGGCTGGCGCGTACCGTTCCTCATCGGCGCAGCGCTGGCGCTCGTCGCCTGGTGGGTACGCCGCAACATCGACGAGACGCCCGACTTCCGCCACCTGTCGGAAACGGCCAAACGCGGCGTCGGGCTCGGCGAGCTGCGCCACCACAAGCGCGCCGTCGCGCTCGTGTTCGGCATCACGACGGGCGGCACGCTCGCATTCTTCACCTACACCGTGTACATGCACAGCTACCTCGTCAACACGGTGGGGCTCAACCCCGAGCGCGCCGCGTGGGTGTCGCTCTCGACGCTCACGCTCTTCATGGTCGTGCAGCCGCTCTTCGGCGCGATTTCGGACCTCGTCGGCCGGCGGCCGCTGCTGATCGCGTTCGGCGTGGGCGGCACGTTCGGCACCTGGCCGCTGCTCGCCGCGCTCGCGCACACGCGCAGCGAAACGGCGGCGTTCGTGCTGCTCTCGGCCGCGCTGCTGATCGTCTGCGGCTACACCTCGGTCTGCTCGCTCGCCAAGGCCGAGCTCTTCCCGACGCGGCTGCGCGCGCTCGGCGTGGGCGTGCCCTATTCGATCGCCACGGCGCTCTTCGGCGGCACGGCCGGCTACGCGGGCCTCTGGTTCAAGAGCATCGGCCACGAAGCGGGCTTCTATCTGTACGCCTCGGCCTGCATCGCCTGCACGCTCGTGGCGGCCCTGTGCCTGCGCCGCGGCGACTCGAAGATGCCCGCATGAACGCGCCCGCACGCTTCGTCCATCCTTTCACCGTTCCACCCGTCCGGGCGCGCGTCGCCCGGACCCTGACCTGTAGGAGCCATCCATGAAACCGACCCCCGAGTTTTCCATCTCGTCGATGCGCGGACACTGTTCCGAAGAGGAATGGCAGATGCGCGTCGATCTCGCCGCCTGCTACCGTCTCGTCGCGCTCTACGGCATGTCCGACATGGCCGCCAACCATATCTCGGTGCGCGTGCCGGGCGAGCACGACGCGTTTCTCATCAATGCCTACGGCATGATGTACGAGGAGATCACGGCCTCTAGCCTCATCAAGATCGACAGCGACGGCCAGATCCTGAGCAAGCCCGCTTTCGTGGGCGCGGACTACGGCATCAACCGCGCCGGCTACGTGATTCACGGCGCGATCCACGAGGCCAAGCCCGAGATCGCCTGCGTGATCCATACCCATAGCTGGCCGGGCATGGCCGTCTCGGCGCTCAAGTGCGGGCTGCTGCCGGTGACGCAAACCGCCATGCGCTTCTACCGGATCGGCTATCACGAGTATCGCGGCGTCGTGCTCGACCTGACAGAGCGCGCCTCGCTCGTCGAGGACCTCGGCGAAAACAACGCGCTCATCCTGCGCAATCACGGCCTGCTGACGGTCGGCCGCACGATTGCCGAGGCCTTCAACGCGATGCACCGGCTGGAGCTCTCGTGCAAGTCGCAGCTCGCCGCCATGGCTTGCGGCGTCGAGCTCAACGAGGTGCCGGAAACGGTATTGGAAGAAACCTACCTGAACTATCAGCCGCAGACGCGGCGGCCCTACGGCGTGCTCGAATGGCCCGCGCTGCTGCGCAAGCTCGACCGTATCGACGCCAGCTACAGGAGCTGACCGCACGCGGCCCGACGTGCGCAGAGCGCGGGCCGGGCCGGCGGCGCCCGCGCGCATCGATCGAACGCCGCCGGCCCGCGCCTCGCGCCCGACGCCGCGTCCCCCTCAGACGAACTTGCCCAGCGTCGCCGTCTTCGCGCGCTCGGCGTCCTCGTCGGTCAGCATCACGCGGTCGGGGCGCATCGTGAACGAGAGCACGATGCCGACCGCCATCAGCGCCATCGAGAACGTGAACGGCAGGTTCCAGTTGCCGGTGCGGTCGATGAGCCAGCCGCCCAGCGTCGGGCTGACGATGGCCGCCAGCGCCGAGCCCGTGTTCATGATGCCGCTCGCCGTGCCCGCGTATTTCGGCGCGATGTCCATCGGCACGGCCCACATCGGCCCGATCGTCATTTCGTTGAAGAAGAACCCGGCGCTCAGGCACAGGGCGGCGAGCGTCACCGAGATGTTCGAAACGAACAGGATCGGCGCGAGCGAGAGCAGCGTGAAGAACATGCTGACGCCGACCATCGCGTTGCGCGCAAGCCGCACGCGGCCCGTGCGGCGCAGGATGCGGTCGGTCAGGGCGCCCCCGAGCCAGTCGCCGAGCACACCGGCAAAGAACACGCCCGAGGAGAACAGCGCCGACTTGCCGAGCTGCATGTGGTAGTTGTGCAGGAAATACTGCGGAATCCAGCCGAGAAAGAGCCACAGCACCCAGCCGTAGCAGAAATAGACGAGCGTGACGGGCGCCATGCGGAACGACAGGCGCCGCCACGGCACCGGCGCGCGCTCCTTCACGCCCGAATAGGTGGCGAGCGCAGCGCACTCGCCATCGGTGATGCGCGGGTGGTCGCGCGGATCGTCGCGGAAATACCAGATCCAGACGAGCGCCCAGAGGAAGCTCGCGATCCCGGTCGCGATGAACGAGCCGCGCCAGCCCGTCGTCAGCATCAGCCAGACGATGAGCGGCGGCGCGACCGCGTTGCCGATGCGCGAGGCCGCGTGCGTGATGCCCTGCGCGAAACCGCGCGTCTCGGCCGGCATCCAGTTCGACATGGCGCGCGTGGCGGTCGGGAACGTGGCGCCCTCGCCGAAGCCGAGCAGCAGGCGCGCGACAATCAGCGAGACGAAGCCGCCCGAGAGGCCGGTCATCACCGTCGCCCCGGCCCAGATGATCGAGCAGAGCGCGAGCGTGCGGCGCGGCCCGAAGCGGTCGCCGACCCATCCGCCGATAATCTGGAACACGAGATAAGGCCACGCGAAGGCGGAAAACACGAAGCCGACCTGGGTGTGCGACAGGTGCAGCTCGGGGCCGAACTGGCTGGCCGCCGTGCTGACGTTGACGCGATCGACATAGGTGATCATGTACATCGCGCAGAGCAGCAGCAGCACGCGCGTGGTGGCTCGACGGAACATCTTCGTCTCCTCTCATGGATACGTTCTTCGACGGGGTCCGCACCGGCGTGCGGCGCTTTTTTCTGCCCGGCCGGGGAGCGGCCCGCTCTGCGGCCGGTCTGTCCCGCCGTACGGAAAGCGTCAGGGAACTGCGCGTTCGTACGTTCGTATCGTCATGTCTGTCTCCGTAACGGCGGATCTGTCGTCCGCCTTCGGGTTGGTCGATTTTCGATTCGTTCTGCTTTAGAGTGTTTTTACCTCAACGCCGACTCCAGCACGCGCGCCACGTGCAAAGCGGATCGCGCCGCGCCGTCCGCGATCTGATGCCGGCAGCTCGTGCCGTCGGCGACGATCAGCGCGTCGGGCGCCTCGCGCACGGCCGGCAGAAGCGAAAGCTCCGCCATCGCCTGCGAGGCCGCGTAGTGCTCGGCCTCGTAACCGAAGCTGCCCGCCATCCCGCAACACGACGATTCCACGACGCTCACCTCCAGTTGCGGAATCCAGCCGAGCACGGTCTCGACGGGCCGCAGCGCGTCGAACGCCTTCTGGTGGCAATGGCCGTGCACGAGCGCCTTCCGCCGGTCGATGGGCTTGAGCGGCAGGTCGAGCCGCCCGGCCTTGTGCTCGCGCACGAGGAATTCCTCGAACAGGAACGAAGCCTGCGCAAGACGCCCAGCCGCTTCGCCGTAACCGTAGCCGAGAAACTCGTCGCGCAGCGAAAGCAGGCAGGACGGCTCGAGCCCGACGATCGCCACGCCGCGCTCCACATAGGGCATCAGCGTGTCGAGCGTGCGGCGCGCCTCGGCTTTCGCCTCGTCGACGAGCCCGGCCGAGAGGAACGTGCGGCCGCAGCACAGCGGGCGCTCGCCCGCCTTCACGTTCAGATGCACCGTGTAGCCCGCGGCTTCGAGCACGCGCCGCGCGGCGCGGGCATTGTCGGGCTCGACGTAGTTGTTGAACGTATCGACGAAGAGCAGCACTTCCTTCGCGGCGACGGCCGCCTGCGCGCCCGATGCCGCGGCCCCGCGCGTCGTCGCCGGCAGGAACGGCCGGCCGAGGCGCAGGAAACGGCGGCCGGCGGCGAGGCCGAGACGCGCCTTGAACCACGCCGCGACGCGCGGCACGCGCTCGACGGCGTCGAACAGGAACGGCACGCGGCTCGCGAGCGGCGCGTAGCGCGGCAGATAGGCGACGAGGCGCTCGCGCGTGCGCAGGCCGTGACGCGCGCGCCAGGCGGCGCGCGCCTCGATCTTGATGCGGGCCATGTCCACGCCGGTCGGGCAGTCGCGCTTGCAGCCCTTGCACGACACGCACAAATCGAGCGCCGCCTTCACGTCCTCGCTCGCGAGCCCCTCCTCGCCGAGCTGGCCGGAGATCGCGAAGCGCAGCGTGTTGGCGCGGCCGCGCGTGACGTGCTGCTCGTCCTTCGTCACGCGATAGCTCGGGCACATCGTGCCCGCGTCGAACTTGCGGCAATGGCCGTTGTTGTTGCACATCTCGACGGCCTTGGCGAGGCCGTGGCTGTGGTCGCCGGCCGAGCCCGGCGCGCCTTGCGTGCCGTCGAGCGGGTCGCGCGTCACGTTCCAGGCCGACCAGTCGAGCTGCGGCCTGAAGTCGATCTCGCGGTAGCCGGGCGCGAAGCGGAAGTTCGTCGCGTCGTCCATCTTCGGCGGGCGCACGATCCGGTCCGGGCTCATCCGGTTCTCCGGATCGAACAGCGCCTTGATCCCGGCGAACGCCGCGTTCAGCTTCGGTCCGTACTGCCAGGCGACCCACTCGCCGCGGCACAGCCCGTCGCCGTGCTCGCCCGAATACGCGCCCTTGTACTCGCGCACCATCGCCGCCGCTTCTTCCGCGATGGCCCGCATCTTCTGCGCGCCGTCGCGGCGCATGTCGAGAATCGGCCGAACGTGCAGCGTGCCGACGCTCGCGTGCGCATACCAGGTGCCCTCGGTGCCGTGCCGGTGGAACACCTCGGTCAGGCGGCTCGTGTACTCGGCGAGATGTTCGAGCGGCACCGCGCAGTCCTCGATGAACGAGACCGGCTTGCCGTCGCCCTTCATGCTCATCATGATGTTGAGGCCGGCCTTGCGCACTTCCCAGAGCGCCTTCTGGCGCG
Organism: Burkholderia sp. WAC0059; assembly: GCF_002870125.1. Lineage (GTDB taxonomy): Bacteria > Pseudomonadota > Gammaproteobacteria > Burkholderiales > Burkholderiaceae > Paraburkholderia. The sequence continues at coordinate 104,013 of NZ_PNEO01000006.1, read as the reverse complement.
CCGCGTCGGGCATCTCGACGACGCTGCCCGGCAGCCCCAGGTCGCCCATCAGCTCGACGAGCCCCGCGAGCCTCTCGACCTGCTCGTCGCGATGCTCGCCCGCGAACTCGACGAGCAGGATCGCCTCCGGCTCGCCGACGAGCGCCGTCTCGATCACCGGACGGAACGCCGGGTTCGAGAGCGCGAGGTCGATCATCGTGCGGTCCACCAGTTCGACCGCGACGGGACCGAGCTTCACGATGTGCTGCGTCATGTCCATCGCGTCGTAGAACGTCGGGAAGTTCACGACGCCGAGCGTCTTGTGCGCGGGCAGCGGCGAAAGCTTGAGCACCAGTTGCCGGCTGAACGCGAGCGTGCCCTCGGAGCCCACGAGCAGGTTCGCGAGATTCGGCTCGCCGTACGTATCGAACGCGAGCGGGCTCTGGCAGTCGAACAGGTCGAGGTTGTAGCCGGCCACGCGCCGCAACACCTTCGGCACGCGCTCGCGAATCTCGTCGCGCTCGCGCTCGGCGATGCGCCGCACGCCGTCGATCAGCTCGCGCGTGCGCGCGTCGCCCGGCATCTGCGAGAGCGCCGCGAAGCGCGCGCGATGGCCGTCGGCGAGCACGGCGTCGATGGCCTCGACGTTGTGGACCATGATCCCGTACTCGATCGAGCGCGAACCGCACGAGTTGTTGCCGGCCATGCCGCCGATCGTGCATTGCGCGCTCGTCGAGACGTCGACGGGAAACCAGAGGCCGTGCGGCTTGAGCCAGGCGTTCAGGTGGTCGAGCACGACGCCGGGCTCGACCGTGACGGTGCGCGCCCCGGCATCGAAGTGGACGACGTTGTTGAGCCACTTGCTCGTGTCGATCACAAGTGCTTCGCCGACGGTCTGCCCGCACTGGCTCGTGCCCGCGCCGCGCGCGAGCACGGCCACTTTACTGTCGCGCGCGATGTCGAGCGCGAGCAGCAGGTCGTCCTGGTCCTTCGGCACCACGGCGCCGATCGGCGTGATCTGGTAGATCGAGGCGTCGGTCGCGTAGCGCGCGCGGTCCGCGCGGCCGAACAGCACGTCGCCGCGCAACTCGCGGCTCAGACGCTGCGCGAGCGGCGTAAGCGCCGCGCGCGCGGTCGGGCTCACGAGATGGACCGGCTTGACGAGGGAGCGGGAAGTGGGCGTCAGCATCGGCGGATCGGGTCGGAAGAGAACCGTTAGACGAAGCTCACCTGCACGGGCGGCAGGCCCTCGACGACGCCGCGCGCCGTGCCCGCGCCCGCGACGGGGTAAAGGCCCGTGTACGAACCCGCGGTCAGCACGGTGCCGCGTTCGAGCGCGAGGCCGCGCGAAACGCAGTGATTGACGATCCAGCCGAGCAGGCGGCGCGGATCGCCGGCCGGATTGGCCGGCACGCCCCCGAACGCGCTCGCGCCCTCGAACGTGAACGTCATCGACGGCCGCACGAACGGCCAGGCGGCGTCGTAACGCACGCCCTCGCCGACGATCAGCGCGACGTGATTCTGCAAATCGGCGAGCTGCTGGAAACGGTCGATGTCGGGCCACTGGCGAAAGCGGCTCGACACCACCTCGATCGCCGCGTGCACGGATTCGATGGCGCCGATCACGGCCTCGTCGCTATAAGGACCGCTCTGCGGCTCGAAACGGCGGCCGAGTTTGAATGCGACCTCCAGTTCGAGCAGCGGCTTGACGAGGCGGCCGTACGCGAGCGTCGCGCCGCCCGGCAAGACGCCGTCGGCCGGCAACGGCGCGCCCTGAATCGGGCCGCCTTCGGTCGACTTCGCGCCGACCTTCCAGCCGCCGACCGACGCCGACAGCAGGCGCAGCGTGTCGTGCTGGATCGCGTAGGCCTCGTCGGCGCTCGCGGGCCGCAGCGTCGGCTCGGCCGCGTCGAGCAGGCCGCCGCTCGCGCGGCAGTCGATCAACCGCTGCGCCAGCAGCGACGCCGATGCGCCGGACCCGGCGGAAGGCTGTGCGTGGGCGTTCATCAGGCGGCCGCCTTCAGCGACGGCCGCGCGACGTGGCTCGTCAGGTAATCCATCGCCGCGCTCACGCCGCTGCCGGCCAGTTGCACGCCCGCGAGCTTGAGGCCCATTTCGCAGCCCGAAAGCGTCGCCATCAGCGAGAGATCGTTGCACTCGCCGAGATGGCCGATGCGGAAGATGCGCCCCTTCACCTTGCCGAGACCCGTGCCGAGCGACATGTCGAAGTGCTCGTAGATAACGCGGCGCACCGCGTCGGCATCCACGCCGTCGGGCGTCACGACGCCCGTGAGCACCGGCGAGAAGACGGCCGGATCGACGCACAGCACCTCGAGCCCCCAGGCGTTCACGGCCGCGCGGCAGGCGGCGCCGAGCCGCTGGTGGCGCGCGAACACGTTGTCGAGGCCTTCCTCGAACAGCATGTCGAGGGCTTCGTGCAGGCCGTAGAGCAGGTTCGTGTTCGGCGTGTACGGCCAGTAGCCCTGGCGGTTCAGCTCGATGATCTCGCCCCAGCCCCAGAATGCGCGCGGCAGCTTCGCCTTCGCGCTCGCGGCCAGCGCCTTCGCGGAGACGGCGTTGAAGCTGATGCCCGGCGGCAGCATCAGGCCCTTCTGCGAGCCCGACACCGTGACGTCGACGCCCCACTCGTCATGGCGGTAGTCGGCGCAGGCGAGGCCCGAAATCGTGTCCACGAGCAGCAGCGCCGGGTGATGGGCGGCGTCGATCGCGCGGCGCACGGCGGCGATGTCGGACGTCACGCCCGTCGAGGTTTCGTTGTGCACGACGCAGACGGCCTTGATCTCGTGCGCGCTGTCCTCGCGCAGGCGCGCCTCGATCATGTCCGGCTGCACGCCGCGCCGCCATCCCTCGATGCCGGGCAGCCCGAGGAACTCGGGCTTCAGGCCGAGGTTCTCGGCCAGCTTCTTCCAGAGCGTGGCGAAGTGGCCGGTTTCGTACATCAGCACCTTGTCGCCGGGGCTCAGCGTGTTGGAGAGCGCGGCCTCCCAGGCGCCGGTGCCCGAAGCCGGGTAGATCACGACCGGCTGCGCGGTCTTGAAGACCTTCTTGATGCCGTCGAGCACCTTGAGCCCGAGCGCGCCGAATTCCGGCCCGCGATGGTCGATGGTCGGATAGCTGATGGCGCGCAGAATGCGGTCGGGAACGGGACTCGGGCCGGGAATCTGGAGCAGGTGGCGACCGGCAGGATGGAAGTCGAGCTTCAGCATGACAGAACCTCTTTTGAATTTTGCATGCAAAATAATCTAATGCAATTCCCGGCCAATACCAAACCTTTTCGGGCCTGGGATAAACCCGGAAGGCCCGACCATTGCTAGGCCTGGCGGGGCCTACGCTACAATCGGGGTAAACGTGTCTATAGAGGCATTGCATGCAAAATCCCGACATTCCGGATGTGCAGCTCGCCCCCGTTCTGCCCCGGGTGGAGCGTCCCCGGCTGCACGACACCGTCGTCGACCATCTGCGCCGGTTCATCGTCGAGGGTCTGCTCGGGCCCGGCGAGAAACTCAACGAGCGCAAGCTCTGCGAGACGCTCGGCATTTCGCGCACGCCGCTGCGCGAGGCGCTGAAGGTGCTCGAGGCGGAGGGGCTCATCGAAATCTCGCCGAACCGCGGCGCGTCGGTCGCGCAGTTCAGCGAGACGAGCGTGCGCGAAATGTTCGAGCTCATGAGCGGGCTCGAGGCGTTCTCGGGCGAGCTCGCCTGCGAGCGGATCACGGCCACCGAGGTCATGGAGATCAAGGCGCTGCACGCCGCCATGCTGATCTGCCGCGAGCGGCACGACCTCTCGGGCTACTACGCGCGCAACCAGGAAATTCACGACCGCATCAACGAGGCCGCGCGCAATCCGGCGCTGCGCCAGGTCTACGTGTCGATCAACCGGCGCCTGCAGGCGCTGCGCTTTCGCTCGAACTTCCAGACCGCGAAGTGGGACAGCGCGATCCACGAGCACGAGGAGATGATCGAGGCGCTCGAGGCGCGCGACGGCCGGCGGCTCTCGGCGATCCTGCGCCGCCACCTGATCGCCAAGCTCGAGGCGGTGCTGGCCGAACGCACCGTGACGGCGGTCGACCGGCAGGCGGTGCCGGAAGGGAAGTGAAAACCGGCTTTCCGGTTCGAAAGGCTAACGGCGTTGCAGTCGCCTGCCAGATAGTGCGCATCCCGCGAAACGCCGTGGAAGCACGCCCTGCCGATACTGTCAAATGCCCCGCTTCCGACGTGACCCGTGGAAGACCCGGGGCATCACGCCGGCGAATGATCCTTGAGCCAGTCCTTCAGGGCCGCGTTCATGCGAGTCTGCCAGCCGTCGCCGGTTGCCTTGAATGCCTCGACGACATCGGCGTCGTAACGGACGGACAGAAGAACCTTGGGGGTATCGGCACGCGGCCGACCACGCCGCTTCATGCGCGCGAATTCCTCATCGCCCGGCACGTATGTGTCAGGGTCGGCGTCTATCCCGTGCTGGATGGCCGCCTCCTCTTCTGCCGTCGGCATGACAATCGTGCGCCCGGAGCGGGTCTTGATCGTGTTCTGCATAGCGTTTCACCTCTCTCGGATTGGCCTTGCGCAGGCTGATGACATGGAACGATTCGCTCCGCTGCGTGAACACCACGCAGAAGAGCCGGGTACTAATCAGGGCGTACCCGATTTCGCGCAGTTCACCGTAGTCCTTGCGATCATCGACACCGCACCACACTTCCGGCCAGTCGATCTCCATCGCCAGTGAGAGCGAAACCCCATGCTTGGCAACGTTTGTCACATCCTTGGCCGGGTCGAATGTGATGTCCATACATTTAATTGTAGCTACAAAAATATGAAAGCAAAAGAATATTTGTAGCTACGCAATGGGAGACTCATTCCTGGCTGTCATAAGCCGCCGAAAAGGGGCGAAACTCGCCGAAACAGAGCATTTTTTTGGGAGAAAATCGCCTGAAAATCGCCTTCTTGTCGACCGGGAGTTCTGCACGTTCGACGCACAACGGAACGTCGTAATACACGTCTGATTTTAATTCTGGCTTAAGCCTCGGCCCGCATAGTCCCGCATGACTCCCTCCGGAGTCGCAGGATTGTTTCGTTGTTGAGTCGAGCAGTGATCGATCGATGGAGGTACGAATATGCGATTTCGTTCATCTATGGCCGCGGGCGCGCTGGCGCTCGTTCCGGTACTCGCACTGGCCGGGCAGGCCGACATCCAGGCCGCCGCGCAGCCGATGTTCGTCAGCATCAATGGCCAGACCGTGCCGGTGCAGGCCGAGACGCGCGTCGTCAAGACCGCGGCCGGCCCGATGAAGGTCAGCACCTGGAGCTGGCATAGCCCCAGGGGTGGCGCGAGCTTCGAGATGCAGACGAGCACGGGCGGCCTGCCGCCCGCGGACGCGCTGCGGCAGATCCGGGCTATGGAATACCAGATGCGCGCGGCGCAGGGGCAGATGCTGGCGATGCAGCAGCAAATGCAGCGCCAGATGCTGGCGCTCCAGCACGCGGCGCTCGTCGGCTCGTTCGCGCTGCCGGCGCCGCAAGACGTCGTGTTCTCGGCGCCGCTCTGGGCGATGCCGGACCCGGTCGTCGTCGTGTACCCGGTCGAGGGCGCCGCGCCCGCCTCTGCCCCGCCGGCCCGCTCGCCGGGGCTCAGGGTCTGACGCCCGCGCGCATTCGCCGGGCCCGTTTCGGGACTCCGGCAGGCCGCAAAAACAAAACCGCCGGCGTGAGCAATACGCCGGCGGTTTTTCATTTCAAGGCCCGGAAACGGAGAAAACCCCGAACCCGGCCGTCGCGTCGCGCACCGCTCAATGCTTCGGCAGATACTTCTTCGCGACCTTGCAGACGTAGGTGAATTTCGGGTTGACCATCTGCGTGCAGCGCGCCTCGGCAATCTGCCCGAGCAGCATGTAGGCCTCCGCCGCCGGAATTTTGTACTCCTCCTCGAGCCAGTAGACCATCTCCTCAAAGGCGATGCGCAGCGCGTCGTCGAGCGGGCGGGCGCAGCCCACGGTGCAGATGTGCGTCGGCGTCTCGATGCGCGGCCAGGTCATGCGCTGCGGCGCCTTCACGAGGTCGACCTTGAGCTTCAGGTGGCCGCGAATCTCGATGGCGCCCATGCCGTTGCATTCCGCGTCGCCCTGGAGCGCGTGGACGTCGCCGAAGTACAGGTACGCGCCCTCGTGGAAGACCGGGAACATCACACGGTTGCCGTTCGTGACTTCCTGAATGTCGAGGTTGCCGCCGTGCACGCCGTTGTCGACCGTCAGCGTGCCGCCCGCCACGGGCGCGACGCCGATCACGCCGACCATCGGCTTCGCCTCGAGCTTGAGCGAGTCGCTCCAGTGCACGATGCCGTCCTTCACGACCACGTTGCGGTTCTGGATGCCGAACTCCTTCTTGCGCACCCAGTCGGGGAAAATGCCGATGCCGGGCCACAGCGCCGTGTAGCCGAGGCCGTGCACGCCGACCTCGAGCACGTCGATCACCACCATGTCGCCGGGCTTCGCGCCGCGCAGCCGGATCGGGCCCGTGGCCGGATTCACGAACGGCAGCGTGACCTGGCTCGCGTCGAGCTTGTCGTTGATGTCCGTGATGAGGTGGCCGCCGATGTTCAGTTCGGTCTCCACCTCGAAGGTCTCGCCCGGCGCCACTTCGGCGATGAAGCTGTCGGTGGCGGCGAGCGCGTACTTCAGTTCGTCCTTGCGAATGATCTGATGCTGTCGGTTCAACGTGTTCATGATTGCAGTGGTTCTCGGTGGATGGCCGGTTTCCGCGGGTTCCGTTTCCCTCGACCGCGCGCGCCCGGCCGGTACGCGCGGCGCGCGCGGCCCCCGGGCGTTCAGTCGAAGCGGTGCCAGGGCATCAGGAAGCGTTCGAGCCGCCCGACGAGAAACGAGAGGAACAGCGCGAGCGCGATCGTCACGACCACGCCGGCGAAGACCTCGGGAATGATGTAAAGGCTGCCTGCCTTGAAGATGGCGTGTCCGAGCCCGTCCGAGGACGACATGAACTCGCCGAGAATCGCGCCGATCAGCGCGAAGCCCACGGTCAGCTTCAGGCCGGCGAAGATGTCGCGCAGCGAGGCCGGAATCACGAGCTTCATGAAGATCTGCCGCTTGGCGGCGCCGAGCGTGCGCATCAGGTTGATCTGGTCGTCGTCGATGCCGGTGGCGCCCTTGTAGGCGATCACGAGCGCGACCACGACGACCGAGAGCGTCGACATCGCGATCTTCGAGGGCAGCCCGGTGCCGAACCAGATGATGACGATGGGCGCGAGCGCGACGATCGGAATCGAGCCGAGCGCGACGATGAACGGCTGCATCACCTTCGAGACGAAGCGCGAATACCAGAGCGACAGGCCGAGCACGGTGCCGATCAGGTTGCCGAGCACGAAGCCGAGCAGCGTTTCCATGCCCGTGACGCCCGCGTCGTGAAAGAGGCTGCCGTCCTGCTCCATCTGCACGAGAAAGCCCCAGATCTGCGAGGGCGAGCCGAACAGGAACGCGCTGACCGCCTGCTTCGAGGTGGCGTACTGCCAGAGGCCGAGCAGCACCGCGAGCAGACCCGCCTGGCAGACGGCGACGCCGAGCTTGCCGCGCCAGTCGCGCAGCAGGCGGCGACGCCGGCGCACGTGCTGGGCCGGCGCATCCAGCGCATCGGTCGCGCCGGCTTCGCCGGCGACGAGAGTCGGATTGCGGGAATGTTTCATGTGTCTCGCTCCTTCGGTCAGCGCTCGCCCATGCGCACGTCGAGCTGCGACCAGATCTCGCGCACGAGCGAGGCAAAGCCCGGCGCGTCGCGCATGGCCATCATGTCGCCGCGCTCGCCGGGAAGATCGATTTCGTAAATGGACTTGATGCTCGAGGGCCGGTGCGTGAGCACGATCACGCGGTCGGAGAGCGAGACGGCCTCCTCCACGTCGTGCGTGATGAGCAGCACCGAGCGCCCTTCGCTTCTCACGAGCTTCGCCATGTCGCTTTCGAGCACGACCTTGGTCTGGAAGTCGAGCGCCGCGAACGGCTCGTCGAGCAGGATCACCTCGGGGTCGGTGACGAGCGTGCGCGCGAGCGCCACGCGCTGGCGCATGCCGCCCGAAAGCGCGGACGGGTAGTAGTCGTAGTACGGCGCGAGGCCCACTTTCGAGAGCATCGCGTGCGCCTTCTTCTCGCGGTGCGCACGCCCCATGCCGCTCATCTCGAGGCCGAGCGTAACGTTCGCGAGCGCGGTGCGCCACGGCATCAACATGTCCTTCTGCAGCATGTAGCCGACGCCGCGCGGCACGCCCTTCAGGCGGTTGCCGTGCCAGGACACCTCGCCGCGCGTGGGCTGCGTGAGGCCGCTCATCAGGTTCAGCAACGTGGTCTTGCCGCAGCCGGACGGCCCGACGAGGCTGACGATCTCGCCCGCCTTGAGGTCGAACGAGATGTCGCCGATGACGGGATTGGCGTCTTCCTCCTCGCCGTAGGTCTTGCCGACGCCGCGCGCGGCCAGCGGCACGGCGACGGACTGCACGCCGGCCGCGGACTGCGCGGCCGGCCCGTCGGACGTGCGCGTCCGCGCGAGGCCTGCTTCGTCCTGCATCGAAGTACCCGTCACTTCGAGGCGACCGCGGCGGTGCCGGCCAGCTTCACCGCCTTGTCGGCGAAGCTGTTGTCGATCACCGAGTCGAACGGCACCGAACCCTTCACGTTGCCGAGGTAGGTCTGCATCGCCATCAGGTTCTGCCATTGCTTCGGCTCCACGGGGATCGTCTGCGCCGGGATCTTGTACTGCAGCTCCATGTCGATCGCGCGGTTCACGACGGCGGCGGGCACGTCGGGGAACTCGGCGCGCGCGACCTGCTTCGCGTAGGCCGGATTCGAGTAGGTGAGGCGCGCGGCCTCCTCGAGCGAATCGATGAGTTCCTGCACGACTTGCGGATGCGCCTTCGCGTAGGACGGCAGCACCATCACGCCCGTGTTGCAGAACGGGCCCATGTAGCTCGAGAAGTCGAACACGACCTTCGCGCCCTGCGCCACGGCCGCGGCCACGCTCGGCTGATAGGCGACGGCCACGTCGGCGCGGCCGGCCAGCATCGCGCCGATCTCGGTGCCCGGGTTCACTTCGATGATCTTCGCGTCGGTGCCGATCTTGAGACCCGCGTCCTGCATGAGCTTCTTCGTGACGCTATAGTTGGTGTTCGGATCGGGCGAGGTCACGAAGGTCAGCCCCTTGAATTCCTTGGGGTTCGTGATCACGTGGTTCACCGTCTTCGAGACGCCGAAGTAATGCGCGCGCTGCACGAGCGTGCCGATCACGATGCCGGGGCCGCCGCGCTCGCGCGACATTTCCACCATCGTCGGGTCGCCGACCGCGAACTGCGCGGTCCCGCCGAGCACCGCCGCGAACGCCTGGGTGTCGCCGCCGGCGGCCGTCAGGTGCAGCGCGAGGCCGTGCTTCGCGAAGATGCCGGCGTGCTCGCCCACGTAGAGTTCGATGTAGCCGAGGTTATGGACGGCCTCGGAGAACTCGATCGGCTGCAGCGGCGGCGCCGCGTCGGCTACGCCGGCCGCGCCCATGGCGAAGGCGGCGAGCGCGGCACAGGCGAGGCGCGCGAGGGCCGGACGGCGGGACGTTCGACGAGCGAGAGGCGAAGTATTCATCTTTCGTGAGGCTCCATTCAGCAAGGAAGAGAAGCGGGAAAATGATTGCGCGGCGCGTACCCGTGCTCCAGCGTGAAGCCATCATAGGAACGACAAAATAGCGGCATTTGTGCAGGGACGAACTACTTCTTGTGCAGGCGCGAAAGGCGTGCGATGAATGGCACCGCCCTCCGTGACCCAGCGCCCGGCGCAAGCGCGGCGAAAGGCGTCGCGGAACGGGGCAGGCGGCGGGCCGCCGCCGTTTGTCCGGTGAGCGGCTCAGGCCGTCGTGCGCCAGCGCGGTGCACGCCTGCACCACCGGCACAAGTTCGTGCATGGCTGCCTCGAACCCGGGCATCGCGCCGGCGGCGGCTCTGCCATGCCGTTAGCCGCCGCCGGCGCACGGCTGGCGCAGAGGTTGCTTTAATCGACTGCGCCCCGACGCGCCCGGCCCTGCCGCCGGACGCGCGCAACGGGCGCAACCGGACACCGCGGACGCTTCGCGAACGCGCGTCGTCCTCATGAATTCCGGAGGGTATGTGCAGTTGTTGCGTTTCACGACGGAGTCCTACCCCGAAGCCGAACGGCCGCGCGCCTGGCGCGACGCGCTCGGCAAGCTCGGCCTGCGCACGCGCCCGCATGCCGGCGCGCACGCATTGCACGGCACGCTCCAGTCGCAGACCTCGGTAGGCGGGCTCGACCTCGGTGTGCTCGTATCGGACGCGCAGACGCTGGAACCCGACGATTCCACCGGCGACAGCCAGTGGGTCGCGCTGAACGCGGGCGGCAGCGGCGCCCTGCTCGTCGACGGGCGGCGCGAGCGCATCGCGACGCACGACCTCGTTTATCTGCCCGCGCGCGGACGGGCCTCGCTCATCTTCGAATCGGAGTTTCGCGCCGTCCTCGTGCGCGTGCCGCAGGCGGCCATCAGCGGACGCCTGCTCGCCTCGTCGTCGCTGCACGCGCTGCGCATCGACGGCAACACCGGCATGGGCCACGTGTTCGCCGGCTTCCTCGCCTCGCTGGCCGAAAGCATCGACACGCTGTCGGTCAACGAGCTGCGCTCGCTCGAACTCGCGCTGATCGAATTTCTCGCGGCCAGCCTCGCGGCCCGCCAGCGCGAGGCGCAATACAACGGCCTGAAGCCCTCGCAGTCCGCGCTGTTCTCGCGCGTGTGCCGCAGCATCGACGCGCGGCTCGGCGACCCGAACGTCAGCCTCGCGATGATCGCGGCCGAAGAACGCGTGTCGCCGCGCTATCTGCAAAAGCTCTTCGAGACGACGGGCCAGAACTTCTCCACCTATCTGCGCGTGCGCCGACTCGAACGCTGCCGCGCCGAGCTCGTCGATCCGCTCTACGAGAAAGTGTCGATCTCCGACATCTGCTTTCGCTGGGGCTTCAACGATCCCGCGCATTTCAGCCGCGTGTTCCGCGAGCAATACCAGACTTCGCCGCGCGCGTTCCGCCACGAAGCCAGCCTCGAACTCGCGCGGCATCTCGTGCGCGACATCTCGCGCGGGCTGCCGCTCAATGTCGAGAGCCTGCCGCTGAACGCGCAGACGCGCGCGCGCGCGGCGCGAGTCGCGACGGACGAAGCCGACACGGTCGTCGCCGGCCTGCCGGTCAAGGAGCAGGAACCGACGCAGCCGGACCCGCCGCCCGCGGTCCGGCGGCCCGGCCGGCCGCGCCATCATCTGCTGCGCGCCACCGCGAACACGGTGCACTGGGGCTACTTCTCGCGCGACCTGAAGCCCGTGCTCGAAGTCGACAGCGGCGACACCGTGACGATCGAGACGCTGACCCAGAACGCCTCCGACGACTGGGCGCGGATGGTGGCGGGCGACCCCGGCGCCGAAAGCGTGTTCCACTGGAGCGCCGAGCGCAAGAACGTGAACCGGCGCGGCGCGGGCCCGATGGATGCGTCGATCTACGGACGCGGCGCCGGCGAAGGCTTCGGCACCCACATCTGCACGGGCCCGATCGCGGTGCGCGGCGCCGAGCCCGGCGACGTGCTCGAAGTGCAGATTCTCGACGTGCGGCCGAGGCCCTGCGCCAATCCGCTGTTCTCGGGCCGCGTGTTCGGCAGCAACGTCGCGGCCTGGTGGGGCTTCCACTATCGCGAGCTGCTGACCGAGCCGAAGCCGCGCGAGGTCGTCACGATCTACGAGCTCGACGCCGAACTGCCCAAAGACCGGCCCGCCTACGCGCGCGCCGTCTACAACTACCGCTGGACGCCGCAGCGCGATCCGTTCGGCGTCGTGCATCCGACCATCGACTATCCGGGCGTGCCTGTCGATCCGGCCACGATCACCGAAAACCACGACGTGCTGAAGAACGTGAAGGTGCCCGTGCGCGCGCATTTCGGGCTGATCGGCGTCGCGCCGCAGCAGGACGGTCCGATCGATTCGATTCCGCCGTCCTCGTTCGGCGGCAACATCGACAACTGGCGCCTTGCGCAGGGCGCGAGCGTCTATTTGCCGATCAGCGTGCCGGGCGCGCTGTTCTCGGTCGGCGATCCGCACGCCTCGCAGGGCGATTCGGAGCTGTGCGGCACGGCCATCGAATGCTCGCTGACGGGCGACTTCAAGCTCGTACTGCACAAGCGCGCCACGCTGGAGCGCCAGCCCTTCGCCGACCTGACCTACCCGTTGCTGGAAACGGCCACCGAGTGGGTGCTGCACGGCTTCAGTTATCCGAACTATCTGGCCGAATTCGGCACCCAGGCGCAGAGCAAGGTCTACGAGAAGGCGACGCTCGACCTCGCGATGCGCGACGCGTTCATCAAGACGCGCCGTTTCCTGATGACGGCGAAAGGCCTGACGGAGGACGAGGCGATTTCGCTGATGTCGGTGGCTGTCGACTTCGGCGTGACGCAGATCGTCGACGGCAACTGGGGCGTGCATGCCATCATCCGCAAGGAACTGTTCGAACCCTGAGGAAACCGGAAACCGGCCGTTTTTTGGGGCGGCGCGACGGGTGAAGTAAAATCCGGCCCGCGCCGATCAACAACGATTCGGGCAACGCAGCAGCAAAAAACGGCTTTCGGGCGGACAACGACGTCCCCCCATCCCGGGCAAACCGGGATGGGGGGACGTTTTTTTGGGGGCCGCCCGGAGGCAGACAAAACAGGCAGTACGGTAGTTTCGGGGACCACGAAGCATGAACGAAATGAGTTTTTCGAACTGGACGATCGGCAAGCGTCTTGCGGCCGGTTTCGGGCTGGTCATCGCGCTGATGGTCATGCTGATCGCGATGATGCTCGGCCGTTTCGGCGACATCGGCCGGATCAACGACGCGATCGTGCAGCACGAGTGGGCGAAGGCGGCGGCAGCCCAGGACGTCGACGCGCTGACCCGCGCGAACGCGGCGCTCACGATGCAACTGTTCATCACGACCGACCGTGCCGCGATCGACCGCATCGATGCGACGGTCGATGCCAACAAGAGCGCGATCACCGCCGATCTCGACACGCTCGACCGGCTGGCCGACACGCCGGACGACCGGACGCTGCTCGCGCAGATACGCGCCACGCGCTCGGCCTACGTCCAGTCGTTCACGAAGGTCCAGCAACTGCTGGCGCAGGGCCAGCGCGACGCGGCCGAGGCGCTGATGAACGGCGAGACGCTCGCAACGCTCGACGCGCTCCAGCAGTCGATCCTCACGATGGTGGAGCGGCAGAACGCGCTCGTCGCGGCGGGCGGCGAACAGGCCCGCGAGAGCATCGACTCGGGCCGCCGGACAATGTTCGGGCTCGGCGGGGCCGCGCTGCTGATCGGGCTCGCCTGCGCGTGGTCCATCACCCGCTCGATCACGAGGCCGCTGAACGACGCGGTGCGTCTCGCGCAGACCGTGGCCGCGGGCGACCTCGGCGCCCGTATCGACGCGCGCGGGCACGACGAAACGGCACAACTGCTGCGCGCGCTGAGCGCCATGAACGACAGCCTGAAGCAGATCGTCGGCGAGGTACGCAGCGGCGCCGATACGATCGCGACCGCATCGCGCGAAATCGCGAACGGGAACCTCGACCTGTCGTCGCGCACCGAGGAGCAGGCCGGCTCGCTGGAGGAAACCGTCGCCTCCATGCAGGAGCTGACGAACACGGTGAAGCAGAACGCGGAGAACGCGGCCCAGGGGAACCGGCTGGCCCAGTCGGCCTCCGAAGTCGCGACGCGCGGCGGCGCGGTGATCGCGCAGGTCGTCGACGTGATGGGCGGGATCAACGCGTCGGCGGGCCGGATCGCCGAGATCGTCGGCGTGATCGAGGGCATCGCGTTCCAGACCAACATCCTCGCGCTGAACGCGGCCGTCGAGGCAGCGCGGGCCGGCGAACAGGGCAAGGGCTTCGCGGTGGTCGCCGCCGAAGTGCGCAGCCTCGCGCAGCGCTCGGCGACGGCCGCGAAGGAGATCAAGGTGATGATCGGCGAATCGGTCGATCAGGTCGAATCGGGCAGCCGGCTGGTCCGGCAGGCGGGCACGACGATGGACGAGATCGTCGCGAGCGTGCATCGCGTGGCCGGGATCATGGGCGACATCACGGCCGCGAACCACGCGCAGAGCGCGGGCATCGGACAGATCAACCAGGCGCTCGGGCAGATGGACGAGGTCACGCAGCAGAACGCGGCGCTCGTCGAGCAGGCCGCCGCCGCGGCCGATTCGCTGCAGGACCAGGCCGGCCGGCTCGTGGAGCGGGTCGGCGTGTTCCGGCTCGAGCGCGCGCCGTCGGCCGCCGGGCAGCAGCGCGTCCGGCCCGGCCTGCCGGCGCCGATGACGGCGTAGCGGTCGATGACAGCGTAGCGGTCGATGACGGATCGATGACGTAGCCGCCGGTCGTCGCGGGCTGCAATCGGCCGGCAATTGGCCGGCAATCGGCCGACAGCCGGGCAGCCCGGCCTCTGGGCAGACCGGCCGGCGCTGCGGTACCCTATCGGGACACCACTCCCGGGGATCCAGAATGAGTCTCAAACTGACCGGCGTCACCGTCGACCGCAACGCGCATCCGCATACCGTTTTCGCCGTGCTCGAAAATCCGGCCGGCGAATCCGTCAACGTCCAGATCCGGTTCGAGGCCAGCCTCAACGTCGACAGCTTCACGCTCAGCGAAATCGAGCGGCTCGCGCACGAGGAACTGAAGCGGCTCGAGGCCTGACGGCCCCTGGCGCTTCGGGCCGCGAGTCGCGCGGCCCGAAGCGCCCTCCCTTCCGGCGTGACGGCACGGCAAGCGGTACAAGCCAACGCCCGCCCCCGTCACGCGCCGCTCACGACTCCAGCGCCTTGCGGCCGCCGCCCGCGCCGGTTCCGTTCGCCGGTGGCGCGAACGGTCCGGCCGTGCCGCTTTCGAGCGCGGTGTCGTGATGCAACAGCAGCACCGCGGCCACGCCGACGAGGCCCGCGCCCGCGAGACACAGCAGCCCGGCGCCGAAGCTGCCCGTGCTGTCCTTGATCCAGCCCACCACGTACGGCCCGAAGAAGCCCGACAGATTGCCGAGCGAATTGACGGCCGCGATGCCGCCCGCCGCCGCCGCGCCCGAGAGGAACGCGGCCGGCAGCGTCCAGATGATGGGCAGGCAGCCGAAGATGCCGAAGCCCGCGATCGAGAGCGAAAGCATCTTGAGCACGGGATTGCTCAGCGCCGTCGACACGGCGATGCCGCCCGCCGCGATCAGCAGCGCGATCGCGACGTGACGCTTGCGTTCGAGCTTGCGGTCCGAATGGCGGCCCCAGTACACCATGCCGATCACGCCGACGATGTAGGGCAGCGACGTGACGAAGCCGGTCTGCAGGTTGGAAAGGCCGAAGCTCTTGACGATCTGCGGCAGGAAGAAGCTGAGCCCGTAGTTCGTGGCGTTCGCGCCGAAATAGATGAGCGCGATGGCGAGCACGCGCCGGTTCGTCAGCGCCTCGCGCACGCTGAACGCGTGCGCGGTCTCGCGCTGCGCGCGCTCGCGCGCCTGGCGCGCGACGAGCCATTCGCGCTCGTCGGGCTTGAGCCACGCGGCCTCGGCGGGCTTGTCGGTCAGATAGAACGGCACCACTACCGAGAGCACCAGCGCCGGTACCGCTTCGAGCAGATAGAGCCACTGCCAGCCGGCGAGCCCTGCGCGGCCGTCGAGCGAGAGCAGCGCGCCGGACACGGGCCCGCCGATCACGGTCGAAAGCGGAATGGCCGCCATGAAGTAGCCGACCACGCGCCCGCGATAGGCGGCCGGAAACCAGAGCGTCAGCAGGAAGATGATGCCGGGGAAGAAGCCCGCTTCGGCGAGGCCGAGCAGAATGCGCAGGCCGTAGAACACGTGCGCGGACGAGATGCCCGTGTAGCGCGAGAGGTCGGGAATGAACGCCATCGCGCCGGCGACGATGCCCCACGTGAACATGATCCGCGCGATCCAGCGCCGCGCGCCGAATTTGTCGAGCAGCAGGTTCGACGGCACCTCGAAGAAGAAGTACGCGATGAAGAAGATTCCCGCGCCGAAGCCGAACGCGCCGGCCGAGAGCCCGAGCGCATGGTTCATCTGCAACGCGGCGAAGCCGACGTTGACGCGGTCCAGGTACGCGATGAAGTAGCAAAAAATCAGGAACGGAACAAGCCGCGCGGTCACGCGCGCCATTGCGCGCGTTTCAGTCTCCATGCCATCCATGCCTTTGTCTCCTTTCGAATCGGGTTGCGAGGCAGCCCTCGCCGATTCCTGTTTGTGCTGTGGGTGCAGTACTGCAGATACAAGCCTAGTCGCTGAACGACGCCCCGTGGGCGCGCGCAATGCCAGGCTAAACCCGAATCTGTCTTGTCTGCGCCTCTGTCGGCACCCCTGTCCGGGCCGATGCGAAATGAGGAGAAACGACGAAAAACATCGGGCAATCGCGGACTTTCCGGGCGGAGCCAGCGGCGTGCCCGGCTGCGTTGGCCGGCGGCCAGGAAGCCTGTATTTCCCGACGGGTTTGCGGCTTTTTTCGACTGGCTTGCGCGCGCGAACGCGCTTCAGGCGCGCTCGATGCGTCGCACCAACCGGCTCGTTCTTTTTTTGCAGCCGTCTATCGAGACCGGACGCGCATGGCGCACGTCCGCGTTATCGGCGCCCGGCAGTCGCGTTCGCATCGCCCGGGTTCGTCGGGCTTGCCGGCGTCGATTCGCCCGCCCACGCCGTTTCCACTCGCTCGTCCAGACGCGAAAGCGTCCAGACGAGCAGCGCGACCGCGAGCGCGAAGCCGCCGGCCACGTCGAGCGCGGCGGAGAAGCCCGCCGCGAAGCTCGCCCGCGCGGCGGCGGCCAGCGCGGGCCGCGCCGACGCGGCCATCGACGACACCGCCCGCGCCGTATCGCCGGCCAGCACGCTCGACAGAAACCGCGCGTCGAGCAGCGCCGCCGGCAACCGGCCCGCCGCCGCGGCCGCGGTCAGGCCGGCATGCGTCTGCGCGGCGAGCACCGCGCCCAGCACGCCCACCGAGGTCACGATGGCGGTGAACCGCGTCGTCGTGCTGATGCCCGAGGCCATGCCCATCCGGTGCGCGGGCACGCAGGCCATGATGGCCTTCTGCGTGTCGCCGTTGAGCACGCCGGCGCCGATGCCCGTCACGACGAGACCGAGCGCGACCACGGCATAGCGCGCCTCGCCCGCCGCCAGCGCCGTCGCCAGATTGCCCGCGCCGATGAGCGCGAGGCCGAGCGTCAGCACCGCATGGCCCGGCAGACGCGCCGAACAAATCGAGCCCACGTAAGGCCCGACGACCATCGCGATCGCGAACGGCAGCATGCCGAGGCCCGCCGCGATCGCGGTAAAGCCGAATGCGTTCTGCAGATAGAGCGGCAGAAAGGTCATCATGACCTGCGCGCACGAGGCATAGCCGAACATCGCCAGCACGGCGGCGACGAAGCGGGGCCGCCTGAACAGCGCGAGGTCGATCATCGGATGGGACCCGAGTCGGGCCTTGACCCGCTCGACGGCGACGAAGCCCGCCACGAGCAGCGCGCAACCGGCGAAGCGCAGCAGCGTCGGCGCGCTCGTCCAGCCGGCCGCCGGCGCGCCGATGAGCGCCCAGATGCCGAGCGCGAGCCCGCCGCCGAACAAAACGCTGCCGGCGACGTCGATCGGCCCCGCGTGCGGGTTGCGCGAGTCGCCGATGCCGATGCTCACGCAGACGGCCAGCACGGCGCACACGGGCAGGTTCAGCAGGAAGATGCCGCGCCAGCCGATCCACTGCGTGATCGCCCCGCCGACGAGCGGCGCGGCCGTCGTGGCGAGCCCCATGCACGTGCCCCAGAACGCCCAGGCCTTCACGCGCTCCGGTCCCGCCTGGAACGTGTGGGCAATCACGGCCAGCGCCGAGGTCAGGAACAGCGCCGCGCCGAAGCCCTTGACGGCCCGCGCGAGATTCAGCGCCGCGATCGACGGCGCGAGCCCGCAGCCGAGCGAGGCGAGCGCGAACACGGCGAGGCCGATCAGCAGCGTGCGCTTGCGGCCGACGCGGTCGGCCAGCCCGCCCGCCGCGAGCAGGCTCGACGCGAACGCGACCATGTAGGCGCTGACCACCCACTCGACGCTCGCGAAGCTCGCATGGAACGAGCGCGCGATGGCGGGCAGCGAGACGGCGACCACGTTCGTGTCGAGCACGACGAGCGCGCAGGCCGCCGAGGCGGTCAGCAGCACGAAGCGCGGCGAGCGGGCGTGCGCCGCGCAGCCGGGCAGCGCGCCGGAAGCAGAAGCAGCGATAGCAGCGGAGGAATTGGAGGAAAGGGCGCGGGCTTCGCCCGGAGCGTTCGACATGGGCATCGGTCGGCAAGCGATGAAGACGCCCGATGTTAGCCGGCCGTGAATTTCCCGTCATTCATATAGAATCGCAGAATAATTAACGCGAATGGAAACAGCATGCGGCAGCCCGAGCTTCGCCACATCCGTGCGTTCGTCAGCGTCGCGCAGCATCTGCACTTCTCGCGGGCGGCCGAGGCGCTCGGCATCGCCGCGCCCTCGCTGACGAAGCTGATCCAGGAGATGGAGCGGCTCGTCGGGGCGCGGCTCTTTCATCGGACCAAACGCTCCGTCGCGCTGACGGCGGCCGGCACGGCCTACCTCGCCGACGCGCTCGCCGCGCTCGAACACCTGTCCCGCGCCGGCGAGCGGGCTCAGTTCGCCGAGCGCGGCGAGCTGGGCCGCATCGCGGTCGGCTACGTGTTCTCGGCCGTCTATGCCGGCGTGCTGCAGGACGCCATCCGCGAGTTCCGGGCCGCGCAGCCGGGCGTGGAGTTCGAGCTGGAGGAGATCGTCATGGATCAGGTCGGCACGCTGCTTCGCAACGAGACCATCGACGTGGCCTACGTGAGGCCGCCCGTGCGCTATCCGGAGGACGTCGAGGCCGTCACGGTCCATCACGACACGTTCGTCCTCGCCCTGCCCGCCGATTCGCCGCTGGCCGCGCACGACGCCGTCGCGCCCGCGCTGCTGCGCGACGCCTGCTTCGTGCTGCCCGAGCAGGATGCCGGCACGATGGAACTCGCGCGGCGCGGACGCTTCGCCCCGAAGCTCGGCCCGCGTCCGGGCTCGCTCGCGGCCGTGCTCGCGCGCGTCGCGCTCGGCGGCAACGTGGCCGTGGTGCCGCGCACGCTGGCCGACTGCATCGCGCTGCCCGGCGTCGTCTATCGCGCCGTCGCCGGCCGGGCCATTCCGTCCGGCGTGGCGCTCGCCTTTCGCCGCCACGAGCGCGAGCCCGCCGTCCGGGCCTTCCTGCGCCACGTGCGGCAGCGCGGCACGACCGCGTCGGCACCCCTGCCCGCGCCCCTGCCGCCGTCGCTGTCCGCGCGCGCAGGCAAACCGTAAAGCGCATCTGGAACAATCGCACCGGACTCCCAACCCGCGGGCACCGCCGCCGCTCCGACCTCACCGACAAGACAAAGGAATCATGTCCATTGCCTACGACCTGGCCGCGCGGGCCCTGCGTCGCGTGTACGACCGGCGGATCGACTGCGAGGCCGTGCTCGACGCCGACGTCTGGTTTCCGGAAGCCGAACGCTTCGTCCGCGCCTGGCCGCGCATTCGCGACGAGGCGCTCGCCGTCGCCGAAGACCTGCCCCGCATCCCGCGCTTTCACGACATCATGCGCGAGCAGGCCGCCATCTCGGCCAACGACGATCGCGACTGGCGCATGTTCATCATGCAGGCCTACGGCATCCGCTTCGCGCGCAACCTCGCGCGCAGCCCCACGCTCGAAGCGCTCGCCAGGGCGATCCCCGACGTTCTCTCGGTCTCGTTCTCGTTCCTCACGCCGGGCAAGTACATCCCGCCCCATCACGGGCCGTTCCGCGGCATCCTGCGCGGCTACCTCGTCCTCTCGATGCCGCGCCGCGCCGACGGCGCGCCGGCCGCCGTGCTCAAGGTCGACGGGCGCGAATACCGGCTCGCCGAAGGCCAGTTCATGCTCTGGGACGACACCTACGAGCACGCGGTCTGGAACGAGAGCGACGAGGTGCGCATCGTGCTCCTGCTCGACATCCGGCGCCGCGGCCTGCCCTGGCATCTGCGCCTGCTCTCGTCGGCCATCATCGGGCTCGTGCGCCTCGGCGTGCGGCTGCGCGGCATCGAACTGCTGACCTGATCCGGACGCGGCGCGCGCGGCACCGCCGGGGTCCGCGCGCGTCGTCCGCTCAAAGCTCGCGCACGGGCGAGCCGTCGAGCCAGGCGCGGATCGATTCGACGATCTGCGGATACGCCTCGCGATAGGTGTTTTCGGTCACGTAGCCGATGTGCGGCGTCGCGAGCACGTTGGGCAGGAAGCGGAACGGATGGCCCGGCGGCAGCGGCTCCACGTCGAAAACGTCGAGCGCCGCGCCGCCGATGCGGCGCCGCTCGAGCGCCCCGATCAACGCGCGCTCGGACACGATGGGCCCGCGCGACGTGTTGACGAGGTACGCCGTCGGCTTCATCAGCTCCAGCTCGCGCTCGCCGACGAGGCCGCGCGTGCGCTCGCCGAGCTTCAGATGAACGGTGAGCACGTCGGCCTCGCGAAAGAGCGCGTCCTTCTCGACGCGCCGCACGCCGACTTCGGCGGCGCGTCCGGCACTGAGATTCTGGCTCCATGCCACCACGCGCATGCCGAACGCGAGGCCGATGCGCGCGACGTCGGCGCCGATGCGGCCGAGCCCGAGCACGCCGAGCGTCTTGCCGTACACGTCGACGCCGACGCCGGTCTGCCAGCCGCCCGCGCGCACGGACGCGGACTCGCCGTGCAGGTTGCGCGTCGCGCCGAGGATGAGCGCCCAGGTCAGCGCCGCCGTCGCGCCCGGATCGCCGCCCTGCGTGCCCGACACGACGATGCCGCGGGCCTTCGCCGCCGGCAGGTCGACGGCGGCGTTCCACATGCCCACGGTGACGATCAGCTTCAAGCGCGGCAGACGCGCGAGCAGCGCCGCGTCGAAGCGGGTCCGCTCGCGCATCAGCACGACGACGTCGAACGGTTCGAGCCGGGCGGCGAGCGCGTCGGGGTCGGCCACGTGATCGTGGAAGAACACCGGGTTGGCCCGGGGCGCGAGGCTCGCCCAGTCCGCGAGCGAGTGGGCGACGTGCTGGTAGTCGTCGAGAACGGCGATATGGACGGTGTCGGTCATCGACATGCGTGAGGCTCCTGTTGGGTCTGTGTGGTGTCTTTCGTGTGGCGGCGTGCGATTCGTGGCGTGCGATTCGAATTTCGAATCGGCCGGAAGGCGGGTCCGGCACAAGCGGTGCCCCGCCCCCGGGTTCAGCGCTTCGTCGCCGGCAGGTCGATGCCGGGGAAGATGCGGATCACGGCCGAGTCGTCCTCGCCGCCGTGACCGGCCGACGAGGCCATCGAGAACATCTGGTGCGCGGCCGCCGAGAGCGGCAGCGGAAACTTCGAAGCGCGCGCGGTATCGAGCACGAGCCCGAGATCCTTGACAAAGATGTCGACGGCCGAGAGCGGCGTGTAATCGCCCTCAAGAATGTGCGGCACGCGGTTCTCGAACATCCACGAGTTGCCCGCGCTGTGCGTGATGACGTCGTAGAGCACGCCGGGATCGACGCCCTCGCGCAGCCCGAGCGCCATCGCCTCCGCCGCGGCCGCGATGTGCACGCCCGCGAGCAACTGGTTGATGATCTTCACCTTCGAGCCCACGCCGTGCTCCGCGCCGAGCCGGTAGACCTTGCCCGAGATGGCCGCGAGCACGTCCTCGCAGGCGGCATAGGCCGCGGCGGGGCCCGAGGTCATCATCGTCATTTCGCCCGAGGCGGCGCGCGCGGCGCCGCCCGAAACGGGCGCGTCGAGCATCAGGAGGCCCGCGGCCTCGACGCGCCGGCCCAGCTCGCGCGCGAACGCCGGCGCCACCGTGGCGCTCGCGATCACGACGCCGCCGCGCGGCATCGCGGCCACGGCGCCGTCGTCGCCGAACAGCACGGCCTCGGTCTGCGCCGCGTTGACGACGAGCGTGAGC
Source organism: Burkholderia sp. WAC0059 (assembly GCF_002870125.1). Taxonomy (GTDB): domain Bacteria; phylum Pseudomonadota; class Gammaproteobacteria; order Burkholderiales; family Burkholderiaceae; genus Paraburkholderia. The sequence continues at coordinate 81,987 of NZ_PNEO01000006.1, read as the reverse complement.
AGCACCTCGCACTGCGCGCCCAGCGCTTTCGGGCTCGCGCATGCCACGCCGCCTTCGGCGGCGAACGCATCGAGCACGTCGCGACGCAGATCGCAGGCATGCACGCGAAAGCCCGCGCGCAACAGCGAGCGGGCGACGCCCAGCCCCATTGCGCCGAGACCGATGACCCCGACATTTCTCGACATACGTTGTTCTCCAGGTTGAAAGCGGCTGTCTCCCGCCGCCGCGTATCGACACGCGCAGCGAACGCGCAAGCGAAACGCACGAAAAGCGCCCACAGGCGCGCGAGCCTGGCCGGCTCGCAACGGCTATTGTGCCGCCAGTCCCGACGATGGCGCCCGGAAAACGGCGAAAAAGGAACACCGCGAGAAAACGAACGGAGTGGGCGCCGCACGCCGCGCGGGCGCACTCCATGCGAAATGCGGGCGCCGACATGCAGGCGCCGGACCGGAGACGTCTACCCGCCGGCCTGGCGCTGCGCGGAAGAGGCGGGCGACGGCCCGGCATCGGGCTGCGCGCGGTGCGCCGCCGGCGAACGCCTGACCGCGAGGATCGACAGCCCGCCCACGATGCCGAGCACGCCGAGCACCGCGAACGCCAGCGAGAAGCTGCCGCCGATCTCCTCGAGCCGCCCCACCATCACCGGCCCCACGAAGCCGCCGAACAGGTTGCCGATGCCGCCCGTGAACGCGATGGCGGGAATCGCCCATTCCTGCGGCAGGATGTCGGTCGTCAGCGCCGAGATGAGCGGCAGCGTCATGAACATGAAAAAGCCGATCAGCGTGAACGCGGCCACCTCGACCGTCACCGAATGCGCGCCCGCGCGCGAGCCGAGATAGAGCAGCACGCCGACGCACAGGAGCGGCAGCCCGGCATGGAAACGCCGCTCGCGGAAGCGGTCCGAACTCCACGACACGCAGACAATGCCGGCGATGCTCGCCAGATACGGCAGCGCGCTCAACAGCCCGATGTGCCCGATGTCGGCCGTGCTGATCGCCTTCAGCGCGCTCGGCAGCCACAGCGTGAAGCCGTAATTGACCATGTTGATCAGCGAGAACGCGACGAGCAGCAGCCACACGGCCGGCTGACGGAACATGCCGCGCCAGTCCGACGACGCGCGCACCGACGCGAACTCGGCCTGCTCCGATGCGAGCCGTTTCTCGAGGTAGTCGCGATCCTCGGGCGCAAGCCACGACGCCTGGGCGATGCCGCGCGGAATCGCGCGCCACCAGACCGCAGCCCAGACCCAGGCCGGCAGGCCTTCGAGCATCAGCATGACGTGCCAGTTCGTGTAGGTCAGCACGACGCCCGAGATCGGTCCCGAAAGCAGCGCGCCGAACGGCAGGCTCAGGTTCCAGAGGCCGAACGCGCGCCCGCGCTCCGCGCGCAAAAACCATTGCGAAAGCAGCAGCGAAAGCGAGGTCCAGACCGGCCCTTCGCAGAGGCCCAGCATGAAGCGCATCGCGGCGAGCTGCTCGAAGGTCCGGGCCAGCCCGCTCAGCATTGCGAACAGCCCCCAGCCGAGCAGCGACCAGAAAATCAGGCGCTTCGCGCCGAGGCGCGGCGCGAGAAAACCGGCCGCGAGAAAGCTGATCAGGTAGCCCCAGAAAAAGACGCCGGCCGCGAGCCCGCTCTGCGAGGGCGACAGGCCGAGGTCTTTCGAGAGGCTCGGCAGCGCCATACCGATGTTGACGCGATCGAAATACGCGATCGTGTAGAGCAGGAACACGACCGGCATGATTCTCAGCCAGCGGACCCAGGTGGTGGTGGAGGCCTGTGAGTCGCGTGAAGTGCGGGACATCGTCGGCGCCTCCTTCAACGGGACGCGACGACGCGGCAACCCGCGACGTGCGCATGCATGGACGAGGCCGCGCGACGGCGCGCCCAGGACGAATCGGGCATCGTGCTGTCTCCTTGTTCGAATGATGGGGCGACGTGGCGGCCATCGCGTCATGCCGCGCGCGATGGTCGTTGACACGGACCGCTCTTTCGAAAAAGAATATCATGACTACGTAGTCTTTAATTTCGCTACGTATCGGTAATTACCCGAACCGTTGTGTTGACTACGTAGTTAAACAAGACGAATACCCGAAAAACGACCGGCGCATCCGGCCCAGGCGGGAAGGGTTTCCCTTGCCGCGATTCCGGCACGCGTTCCGGCTTCAGGAGCGAAACATGGCACCCCAGATCAGGAAGCTTCACCCGCACTTCGCGGCCGAAATGACAGGCATCGATTTGAAGAGCACCTTCGACAGGGAGACGCTCGACAGCCTCCGCGCGGCCATGGACGCGTACGGCGTCCTCGTCGTTCGCGACCAGGTGCTCGACAACGACGAGCAGCTCGCGTTCGCGCAGCGCTTCGACGGCGTGCTGCATACGAAGACCTCGGTCGCCGTGCTCGGCAAGAACCGCTTCGGCAACGAGGCGCTGACCGACATCTCGAACGTCGGCGCGAACGGCGAGATCCTGCCCGACGCCGACCGACGCCGCATGAGCACGGTCAGCAACCGGCTCTGGCACACCGACGCGTCGTTCGAGAATCCGCCGGGACGCTACTCGATGCTCTCGGCGCGCGTCGTGCCGCCCGTGCGCGCCGACACCGAGTTCGCCGACATGCGCACCGCCTACGACACGCTCGACGACGAGACAAAGGCCGCCGTCGAGGGGCTGCGCGTTCATCATTCGATCGCGTACTCGCGGCAGGTGCTCGGCTTCGAGTTCTCGGAAGAGGAAAAAGCCCGGCTCAAGGGCGCCGAGCAGCCGCTCGTGCAGGTCAATCCGCGCACGGGCCGGCGCGCGCTCTATCTCGCTTCGCATGCCGAACGGATCGTCGGCTGGCCGTTGCCGGAAGGCCGCCTGCTGCTGCACGACCTGATGCAGCACGCCACGCGTGCGCAGTTCGTCTATCAGCACGCGTGGCGGGAGCACGACTTCGTCATCTGGGACAACCTCGCGACGATGCATCGCGCGCGCCCGTTCGACGACCGCAAGTACCGCCGCGAGCTGTGCCGCACGACCACGCTCGACCTGCCGCTGCCGGCCTGAGCGGCCCGGGCGGCGAGCGGCAAGCCCGCGCGGAGTTCGGCGCCTGAGCGGCCAGGATAGAATCGCGGGCGGCACGCCTGTGCCCATCCGCGCCCGCGCCGCCCGCATGAAACGCATGAAACGGCCGGCACCCGAAGCGAGCGCGGACGGACCCGAACGGAGACCCGACCCGATGACGTTTCGACCGCGCGCCGTCTTTCGCCGCCGCGCGCCGGCCGCGCGATGAAGCCTCGCCGCGACGGCGAGCGCGCCGCCAGCGTGACGAGCCACGACGTCGCGAAAGTCGCCGGCGTTTCGCAGAGCACCGTCTCGCGCGTGCTGCGCGACGACCCGCGCGTGAGCGGCGAGGCCCGCGAGCGCGTGCTGCGCGCGCTCGCGCAAACCGGCTACACCGTCAACGCGGCGGCGCGCGCGTTCCGCACGAACCGCACCGGCGCCATCGGCGTGGTGGTCGCGCGCCTGTCCAATCCCGTCTATCCCGCGCTGCTCGAACTGATCGGCGCGCGGCTCACGGGCCTGAACCAGCGGATGACGGTCTGGAACGCCGAGCACGGCGGCGACCTGCAGGCGAGCCAGGCGATCCGCCAGGGCGCCGTCGACGGCGTCATCCTGACCGCGACGACGGCCGAATCGGCGTTCGTGCGCGAGGTCGCCTCGTCGCGCGTGCCGGTCGTGCTCGTCAACCGCACGGTCGAGAACTACCCCGCGGACCAGGTGTCGAGCGACAACCTCGACGGCGGACGACGCGCCGCCGAATACCTCGTCAAATGCGGACGCCGCCGCATCGCGCTGATCGGCGGCACGCAGCAGGCGAGCACGATACGCGAACGCGAACGCGGTTTTCGCGCCGCGCTCGCCGAAGCAGGCATCGAACTGCGTCCGTCCTGGTATCAGCCCACGCAGAGCTTCTCCCATGCGAGCGGCCACGAAGCCGTCTCACGCCTGCTCGAACTCGCGTCGCCGCCCGACGCCGTGTTCTGCGTGAACGACGTGCTCGCGCTCGGCGCGATCGACGGCGCGCGTTCGGCCGGCATGCGCGTGCCGTCCGACCTCTGGGTAATCGGCTACGACGACATCGAGCCCGCGTCGTGGGACGCCTACGACCTCACGACCGTGCGCCAGCCGCTCGGCGAAATGGTCGCAAGCGCGATCGACCTGCTGCTCGCACGCATCGCGGACCCCGCGCGCGCGCTCGAATCGCGCTGCTTCAGAAACGAGCTCGTGATCCGGCGGTCGACGGCCCGCGAACCCTGGCCCCGGCCCGATAACGCGAACGACGACGACGGCCGATAAGCGCCCGCGACGAAACACGGCAAACGCCCGGACGAACGTGCACGATGAACGACGCGACGAACAACGCGACAAGCGGCACGTGAACGCACGGACAAGCGCCGGATAAAAAAATCCCCGCCACGGGGGGCGGGGATGAATGCCGGGTCGCCATTCGGGGTGGGCGAGCCCAAGCCAGCGATTCCCTGTATAGCCATAACCGTGCCAGCAACGCACACTTCGCCGCACGACGCCGGCACAAGGCTCGCCGGCCGTTCGCCCGTCGTTCGATATCGTTTCCTCCGTTACGTCACGCCGTAACAGGGCTCTCCGTTACGGGAACACGGCCCGTCGACACGCGAGGTTACCCACAGAATCTGTTTCCAAGTCTGTGGACAACCTGCCGAAAAAGCACGCAAGCCATTGAATCGGAAAGCCCCGCCAGGCGCGACGCAAACCTGCGCAGCCGATGCGCGCGCGAGCGCCGGACGCCGTAGCAACTTATTACACCCGGGCATCGCGGCCTTCCTATAATCGGCCTACCGATTTTCGAAGGAAGGCTGAATGAGAAAAACGTTTCTATCCATGACGGCAGCCGGCGCGCTCGCGAGCGCCGTGCTCGGCGGATGCGCGGTCTACGGTCCGCCGCCGCCTCCGCAACCCGCCTACGGTTACGCACCGGGTTATGCGCCGGCACCCGCCTATGCGCCCGCGCCAACGGTATCGGTCACGCTCGGCTGGCACGGCGACCGCTATTGGGACGGGCACCGCTACTGGTCGCGTCACGACTGGGAAGCGCGTCATCCCGATCATGATCACGATCGCGACCACGATCACTGGAATCAGCCGTAAGTCTCAATCGACCGGGAAAGCGGAGCCGCGCGTCGTGGCGCGCGCGGGCGACGCGGCGTCTGCCCAGCATGTGCCGTTTTCCCCGTGCCGCGAATTCGCGGCGCCCGGACTTCAGGGCGCCGCGTCCCAGAGCGCTTTCCCATCCATGCCGTCCGTCGGCAGCCCAAGGAAGTCCAGCACCGTCGGCGCGACGTCGACGAGACCCGTCGCGCGCGCGAGCGTTTTCGCCTCGAGCCGCTCGTGCTCGACGACGAGAAACGGCCGCATCTCGTCGTCCCCCCATCCGCCATGCTCGCCGTGCCCGGCAACCTTCGTCTTGCCCGGCTCCGCCACGGTCCAGCGCGCGCCGCGCACGCCGTAGCGGTTCACGCTGTCGCTTTGGCCCATGTTGACGGCCGCCACGATGCCGTCCTCGGGAAAGAGCCCGCGTTCGCGCAGAACATCCGCGGTCTCGACCGCATCCACCCACGTTTCCTCGCGCAGCCTGTCGAGCACGCGTTCGAGCGCGGGCCGGCCCGCCGGCGTCGCGTAGAGCAACGCCGCCGTCCCCTGCCCGGCCACCGCGACGTCCCCGCTCCCGACGAGCGAAGCGAGCCCCTGCTCGCCGAGCCACGCATCCAGATCGATGCAACCGGCGATCGTCTCCTGCCCGTGGTCCGAGCCCGCAATCAGCAGCACGTCCTCGCCCGCGGCCCGCAGCTCGCGCACGGCGTTCGACACCTCGGCCACGCAGCGGTCGGCGTGGCGCAGCGCATCGAGATGCGCGGGCGAGCCGAGCGGCGCGCCGTGCAGCGTCGCGTCGGGATGCGCGAGCCACAGGATCGCCACCGCCGGCCGGCGCACGGCCAGCACTTCCGTGCAGAAGCGCTGCGTCATCGCCCAGTCGCCAGCGAAGTCCTGCGCCACGTCGAGCGCATCCCCGGCGCCGACGGCGACGCCGCCGGGCCCGTACGATCCGGCGCGATGGTAGACGTAGCCGAAGTGCTCCGGATCGAGAAAATAGGCCGCGCCCGGCGACACGTTCGAAAACGCGACGAACCCGTTCGGCCCCGGCACGCGCTCAGCCAGCGTCGGCACGCGCAGCGTCCCGCCGGTCGCGCGCCGCATGTGCTCGCGGAAATCCGGACGGCCCACGTCGCGCACGACGATGCGCCCCGCCTCGGGCAGCCCCATCCGGTTACCGTGTAGCCCGTGTCGCCCCGGATAGCAGCCGGTCGCGATCGACGCCGCGGACACGCGCGTCACCGAGGGAAACACGCCGCGATGCGCCGCGCACCAGAGCCCCGTATTCGACAGCGCGTGCAGCGTCGGCGTCGCTTCGGGATCGATCCAGTCGCGCGCCAGCGCATCGCAGCACACCATGACGACCCGTCGCCCGCGCCCCGGTTCACGCATCGGTTCGCGACTCGTCATCGGCCGCTCCGTTCAGCCGAAAGCGCGATCTCGAACGCATCGAAGTTGCGCAGTTCGCGACCCGCGAACGTGTCGTCCAGCGCGAAATTCGCGATCAGCGGCACCGGCTGCTCGTGCAGGCTGCCGTGCGAGCGCAGCGGGCGATCGAGGCCGGACAGGTCGTGCTCGGCCACGCGCGTGCCGAGCACGTGATGCTCGCCGGCCAGCACCACGAGGTCGCCGATGCGGTCGACGGGCAGTTCGAGCCGCGCGGCCGCCTGACGGCGATCGAGCACGGCGTCCACGCCGGGCAGCGCGGCGATGAAGCGGCGCGCGGCCTCGAGCGCGGCCTCCGGCAGATAGACCATCGCGAAACCGCCGAGCGCGCCGTGATGACGGACGTACGGATCGGTGATCGGCAACACGACGCGCGCGTGCGCGGCCGCCATCGCATCGTCGAGCAGGTCCGCGAGATAGACGACGTTGGGCCGGCCGAGCGTGTCGGCCTTCGCGCCCATCCCATGGTCGGCGGTCAGCACGATGCGAGCGCCGAGCGCGTCCATGTCCGCGAGATAGCGGTCGAGCATCGCGACGAACGCATCGGCGTCGGCTTCGCCGGGACCGTATTTGTGCTGCACGTAGTCCGTCGTCGAGAGATAGACGAAGCCCGGCTGCCAGCGCTCGACGATGCGTTGCCCGGCGAAGAACACGGCCTCGCTGGCCGCCGCGCTGTAGATCGAGGGCGCCTCGGCGGGCATGAAGTCCTTCACGGCTGCGCCCGCGGTCTCGACGGCAAAGCACAGGACCGACTCGCCTTCCGGCATGCCGTGCCCCAGCATGCGCCGCAGCTTGTCCTTGGCCGTCACGGCCGCGACCCGCACGCCGGCCTGCGCGAGCGCCGCGAGCACGGTCGGCACGCGCAGGAACGACGGGTCGTTCATCATCACCTCGGCGCCGGCGGCTTCGTCGTAGAAGTAGTTGCCGCCGATGCCGTGCACGGCCGGCGCCACGCCGGTGATGATCGACACGTTGTTCGGGTTCGTGTAGCTCGGCATGGCCGAGCGCGCCGCGTACAACCATCCGCGCGCGCGCAGCGACTGCAAGAACGGCGCGCAGCCGGCGGCGAAGGCCGCGTCGAGATAGCGGCGATCGAGCCCGTCCACGCAGGCGACCACGGTGGGCTGCGCCGGCAGCGCATAGCGGCGGCCATTGACTTCGACGGTACTGACTGTTTCTTTCATGCGGATCCTGTCCTTTGCTTTGCTTTGCTTTATTTCGGCAGCAGCGCCTGCACCTGTGCGGCCATCGACGCGAGCACGCTGTCGGGGTCGCCCGCGTGCTGGCCGCTCACGACGAGTTCGAGCTGGTCCTTGATGACGTCGATGATCTTGAGTCCGTTCGACCCCGGGAACGCATACCAGCCGGACGCGTAGGCCTGCTCCTTCACCGCGACGGCGAAGTTCGGATTCGCGCGGTAGAAGTCGGTCAAAAGCGGACCGGCCTTCTCGTCGGGCGGGAAATAACCGGTGAGCCGCGCGACCTCGGCCGCCTGCTGCGGCTGCGTCGCGAAGCTGACGAAGCGCCACGCGGCCTGCTGCTTCGCCGGGTCCTTCGCCGTGATCATCAGCCCGTTGCCGCCCGACGGCAGCCGCGAGACGCCGGGCGTCAGGTCCGGATACGTGCCGACCTCGATCGGAAAGCGGCCGGCCGTGATCTTCTGGATCGTCGCGAGCTGCGCCGTGGAGGTCGCGAAGATGCCGAGGCCACCCGAGGCGAACTGCTGGCGGGCCGCCGAATGGTCCAGGTACGGCATGCCGGCCTCCTTCACGAGCCGCGCGAGCAGGCCGATGGCCCACTGCCCTTCCTTGCCGTCGAAGGCGACCTTGCGCTCGCTCGCGTCGAGCATCGTGCCGCCGCGGCTGAAGACGAGCGACTGCCACATCCAGTTGCCGGTTTCGTCCCACGCGTAGAAAAGGCCGTTCGTGCCCGAGCCCAGGGCGTTGATGCGTTTGGCGAGATCGATCACGCCGTCCCAGGTGGTCGGCAGATGCGCCGGGTCGCCGCCCGCGCGCTTCACGAGGTCCACGTTGTAGTAGAGCACCGGCAGCGAGATCGCGAGCGGCAGCGCGTAGACGCGGCCCTTCACCTCGCCGGCCGCCAGCATCGCGGGATTGAAGCCGTGCGAGGCGAACCCCTTGTCCGCCGCGATGAACGGATCGAGCGGCACCGCGTCGCCCTCGTCGGAAATCGCGCGAACGCTGTTGAGCCCCTGCACCACGACGTCCGGCTGCGTGCCGGCCACCGATTCGCGCAGCACCGTCTGCAGCACCTCCTCGTATTCCGGCGCGGGCGCGCTGTAGACGATGCGGATGTCCGGGTTGGCCGCCATGAAGCGCCGCGCGAGTTCCTCCATCGCCGGGCGAAACAGGTCGGGAAACGCGTACAGCACCGTCAGTTCGGTCTGCGCGGCGTAGGCCGGGCGCGCGCCCACGCCGGCCAGCGAGGCGACGGCGAAGCCGGCCAGCGCGGCCATCTGCTTGAGATGGGTTCTGCGTGCATTCACTTTGCTGCTCCTGTGGTGAGTCCCGTAGCGGGTCCTGCGGTGGTCCTGCAATAGGCCGCGCCCGATGCGCGTGCCGGTCGTCGATTCAGCCCTTGAGCCCCGTCAGCGCGATGCCCTCGATGAAGCGCCGCTGCGCGAGCAGGAACGCCAGCACGAGCGGCGCGATGACGATCGTCGCGGCGGCCATCAGCGCGCCGTAGTCGGTGCCCGCCTCCTCGTTGCGGAAGAACGCGATGCCGAGCGGCGGCGTCAGCTTGTCGGGGGACGAAAGCACGATCTGCGGCCAGAAGAACTCGTTCCAGTGCGTACTCACCGAGAAAATGCCGAACGCGGTCACGGCCGGCAGCGAGACCGGCAGCATGAGCCGGAACACGATCGCGAATTCGCCGAAGCCGTCGAGCCGCGCGGCGTCGATCAGCTCGTCGGGAATCGTCTGGAAATACTGGCGCATCAGGTAGATGCCGAACGCGGAGACCGCGTAGGGCAAGGCCATCGCCCAGTACGTGTCGAGGATGCCGAGCCGCTGCGCGATCATGAACTGCGGAATCGCCACGGCCTGCGGCGGCAGCATCAGGCAGAACAGCACGGCGCCGAACAGCAGCCGGCGCCCACGAAACGGCACCTTCGCCAGCACGTAGGCGCAGGGCAGCGCGATCGCCAGTTGCAGCGCGAAGATCAGCGCGACGACGAGCACGCCGTTGGCGAGATAGCGCAGCATCGGCACGTTCTCGAACACCGTGGCGAAGTTCTGCCAGCCGGCGAAATGCTGCGGCAGCAGATGCAGGTCGCGGCTGAAAATCTCGTTCGCGGGCTTCATCGCCGTCGCCACCATCCAGACGAACGGGACGATCGAGACGAGCCCGCTCAGGCTCAGCAACGCGTGGCGCGCAATCGAGCCGGCCAGCCGGCGCGGCGCTCTGGTCGGCCTCATGCGGCGCTCCTGTCGGCGGAAAAACGGAACCGGACGAGCGTGAGCGCGCCGACGAGCGCGAGGAACACGACGGCGATCGCCGCGCCGCGTCCGGTGCGGAAGAATTCGAACGCCTCGCTGAACATCGTGAAGAGCAGCACCTCGGTCGATTTCTGCGGGCCGCCGCCCGTGATCACGTAGACGATCTCGAATAGCTGGAACGAGCGGATGACGGAGATCACCACGACGAACGCCGTGATCGGCCGCAGGAGCGGCCACGTGACGAGCCAGAAGCGGTCCCACGCGCTCGCGGCCCCGTCGATGACGGCGGCCTCGCGGTATTGCGACGGGATGCCGGTCAGGCCCGTCAGGAACAACACCATGTTGAAGCCGGCCGACTGCCAGACCCCGATCAGCGCGAGCGAGAGCAGCGCGGTCTTCGGGTCCTGCAGCCAGCGCGGCCCGGCAATGCCGATCTTCGCGAGCAGCAGGTTCACGAGCCCGAGGTTCGGGTCCAGCATGAACTCCCACACGACGGCAATGGCGATGGTCGCGGCCATCACGGGCAGAAAGTGGACGGTCCGGTAGAACGAGCGCAGCGCCGGACGCGCGTCGATCAGCAGCGCGAGGCCCAGGCCGAGCAGCGTAGAGACCGGCACGACGAACGCCGAATAGAGCAGCGTATTCGCGAACGAATGGCGAAACACCGGGTCGCCCGCCAGCGCGACGAAGTTGTGCACGCCGACGAACGCGAAGCCCGGCGCGCCGAGCCGATAGTCGGTGAACGCGAGCACGACGACGATGACGAGCGGCAGGACCAGCGTCGCGAGGCCGAGCAGCACGGCAGGGCCGGCGAACAGCGCGACGAGCGGCGCGCGCGACGGCGCCGGCCGGGCCGGAATCCCTCCGCTCACGAGACGCTCAGCCATGCACGACCCGCATCGCGACGCCAGGCGCGCGGCCGACGCTCTGCCCGTGCTCGTCGAAGACGACGGCCTGCGCGCAATCGGCCGTCACGCCGACCGGTTCGCCGCGCTGCCAGCCCGAGCCCCGCGCGCCGGCCACGCGCACGACGAGCCGCGCCGGCGAGGCGCCGTCCTCCGCATCGACGAGAACGTGAACGAGCGTATCGGCGCCCAGATATTCGACGTTGGCGATGCGCGCCGGCAACGCGTTGGGACTGTCGGCGCCGACGAGATGCAGATGCTCGCTGCGCAACCCGAGCGTCAGCGCCGCGCCGTCGGGCACGGCCGGCACGATCGGCCAGACCGCCGCGCCGGCGACGCGCACGCCGCCCGCCGCCGAATCGGCGCGCGCGGGCACGAGGCCGATGCCGGGCGTGCCGATCGTCCTCGCGACCTCGATGGAGGCGGGCCTCGCATACAGCTCGGCCGGCGTGCCGGTCTGCAGGATGCGGCCCGCGCGCATCACCGCGATGCGGTCGGCCATCGTCATCGCCTCGACCTGGTCGTGCGTGACGTAAAGCGTGGCGACGCCGAGCCGCCGATGCAGATCGACGATTTCACCGCGCATGCTCGCGCGCAATTCGGCGTCGAGGTTCGACAGCGGTTCGTCGTAGAGGAACACGGCGGGACGGCGCACGATCGCCCGCCCCAGCGCAACGCGCTGGCGCTGGCCGCCCGAGAGCGCCCCGGGCTTGCGTTCGAGCAGCGCGCCGATGCCGAGCATCGCGGCCACTTCGCTCACGCTCGCGTCGATGCGCGCGCGCCGCTCGCGGCTCGCCGTCGACGCGCGCCAGAGCAACGGCAACCGCTCCCAGGCGCGGAGCTGCCGCATGGCAAGCGGCGTCGCGATGTTCTGGCGAATCGTCAGGTGCGGATACAGCGCGTAGTTCTGGAACACCATCGCGACGTCGCGATCCGCCGGACCGAGCGCGCCGACGTCGCGATCGCCGATGCGGATCGCCCCGGCGTCGGGCCAGTCGAGCCCGGCGACGAGCCGCAGCAGCGTGGACTTGCCGCAACCGCTCGGCCCCACGAGCGCGACGAACTCGCCATCGCCGACCGCGAGATCGAGATGGTCCGCCGCGACGTGCGTGCCGTAACGCCGGACGACGCCTTCGAGTCGAATGCCGGCCATGCGCTCACCTCTGCGTGCGGGCAAGCCGCGGCAGACTATCCGTCGTCGAAGTGGGAAAACCGCCCATCGCACCTCTCCAGTCCCATTTGAGACCCAAAAGGTACAGATGGGAAATGACTCTTTTGTGACGCCATCAACCCAATTGTGCCGGGCGCCGCGCGGTGTTACCTTCCGGGCTGTCGGACTATCGGACCATCGGCCCGCCGCGCGGGTACGAACCGGGCACGAACGAGAACAACGCAATGGAGAGGACCGCATGAAACGTCGAAACGACGACGCGCACGCAGACGAGCTGCAATCGGCCGACGTCCAGGTCATGGCCCGGATCTGCTGGGCGTACTTCAGGGAGGGGCAGACGCAGGAGGCGATCGCGCAGCGGCTCGGCTGGACGCGCAAGCGCGTGAACCGCCTGCTGAACGACGCGCGCACGAGCGGCCTCGTGCAGATCACCATCAACAGCCCGATCGGCGCTTACGTCGAGCTCGAAACGAAGCTCGCGCAAACCTACGGATTGCGCCGCGCGATCGTCGTGCCGACGCCCGCCGACACCGCCGACGTGCGGCCGACCGTCGGCGCGGCGGCGGGACAGTACGTGTCCGAACAACTCAAGGAAGACGCCTCGCTCGGCATCACCTGGGGCGGGACGATCAACGCGGCGGCGCAGAACGTGCTGCGCCGCCAGGGCATGCGCAATACCGTCGTGCTGATGTGCGGCGGCCTCGCGAAAAGCACCCGCATCAATCCCTACGACAACGCCGCCATCTTCGCGCGGATGCTCGACGCTACCTGCTACTACATGACCGCGCCGATGTACGCGGAAACAGCCGCGCTGCGCGACGCGCTCGTCAACAGCGAGCCCGTGCGCAGCGTGCTCGACATGGCGCGGCGCGTGGACATGGCGCTGCTGAGCGCGACCGATCTGTCGGAGCAGTCCAAGATGCTCGAATACGGCGTGATTTCGCGCGACACGTGGCAGTCCCTGCGCGATGCGGGCGCGACCGGCGACATCTGCGGACACTATCTCGACGCCGACGGCCGGCCGGTCGCCCATCCGATCGTGCCGCGCACGATCAACCCGACGCTCGACGACCTGCGCGCGATTCCCGAGCGCATCCTGGCGGCGGGCGGGCTGCAGAAGATCGCGATCATCCGCAGCGCCATCCGCGCGGGACTCGCCCACGTGCTGATCACCGACGACGCTACGGCCAGCGCGCTGCTGTGAAGCACTCCGGCAGGCGCGGTCCGCTCAGGAGTAGCGCCCTTCCTGCCGCCTCAGCCACGCCGTGGCGATCGCCGCGAAAGGCAGCGTCAGCGCCAGCAGAATCCAGACGAGCACGTAGACGGACTGCACGCCGTCGTTCTGCAGATTCACGTACAGCTTGACGGGCACGCCCTGCGGAAAATACGAGAACACGGCGGCAATGCCGAACTCGCCGATCATGCGCACCCAGGTCACGATACCGCCCGTCACGAGATCGCGGAACGCGAGCGGGAGCGTGATGAGCCAGAACATCCGCCACGCCGTGCAGCCGAGGTCCTGCGCTGCCTCCTCCAGCACGGGCGGCACGTGCTCGAAGGCCGTGCGCGCCGACAGGACGAAATAGGCGAGGCCGCCGTAGACCTGCGCCAGCACGAACGACGCCGCGTTGTTGTCGAGCGAGACGCCGGCGCGCCCGAGCGCATCGCCGATCGTGCTGTAGGGACCGTAGGCCGAAACGAGCAGGATGCCCGTCGCGAGCGAGGGCGTCAGCAGCGAGAAGAGCGCGAGCGTCTCGACGGCCCGCCCGGACCACGACCGGGTCCGGGCGAGCCAGACCGAGAGCGGCGTGCCGGCCAGCACGATGAGCAGCATCGCCCAGACGCTCAGCGTCACCGAAACGTAGACCGAGTGCCAGTCGCCGTAGGCGGGCCGGAATCCCGCCAGACGGGTCTGCTGGATCAGGGCGAGGAACGGGATCGCGAAGAGCGCGAGCGCGGGCCCGAGCGCGGCCCAGCGCGCCGCGCGAACGGTCAGGCGACGACGACCCGGACGGCTGGCGCCCATGTCACTTGTCGTAGAGCGGATCGCCCTTGGGCACCCCGTAGCCGCGCTGCCTGAAAAGCGCCTGGCCTTGCGGGCTCAGCATGTAGTCGACGAACCGCGCGGCCGCCTGCGGGTTGGGCGCGTTCTTGAGCACGGCCGCATAGAAGACGAGCGGCTCCGGATGCAGCGTGCGCACCTTGCCGGACGGATCGGTCAAATCGAACGACACCGTGTCGTACCAGTTCGACGCGTCGGCGGGATTGCTCAGGTTGATCTCGTCGGGCAGCTCGACGTAGGGCAGCTTCGCGGAGATGACGGCGCTCTCGTAGCCCGACGACGCGTCGACCTGCCCGGCTTCGAGCCGCGTCAGCAGGCCGCCCTCGGCAAACACCTGCTGCGGGTTCAGCGTGTCGCCGAGAATCTTCTTCTCGAGGTCCGGCTGGTTGTAGTACTTCTGCGCGAGCATCAGCGAGAAGATGATGTTCTGCCCTTGCGGATCGCTCTGCGGATCGGTCCGGCCGAAGCGCAAGCCCGGCGTCTGCAGCACCTGCCACCACGGCGTGCCGCCCGGCTTGCCGCTTGCCGCGAGCTGGGCCGCGAAGCGGCTCTTCGGGTTGAACGCGATCACCATGCTCGTGCTGGCCACCGGCACGGCGCGATCGATCAGGTTCGCGTCCTTCAGAATCTGCATCGGCCCCGGCGTGATCGAGACGAACACGTCGGCCACGATCTTCTTCGACGCGAGCAGACGCGCCATGCCGTAAGCGCCCTCGCCCTGCCCTTCGTAGCGCACGTGCGCCTCTTCGGCAAAGGCCGGGCCCAGCGCGTGGTCCATGACGACGCCCATCGAGCCGGCATACGTCACCCGCAGCACGGGATCGGCCTCCACGCGCGGAGCGGCGAGCATCGACATCAGCGCGGCGGCGGCGGCAAAAACTTTCAGGCGGGAAAGTGCAGTCATCGTATCGTGTGGTGATCGAGAGGGAGATGAAGGGTAACGGGCAAAGCGTTCGCCGCCCCGAAGGGCGGCGAACGCTCGGTCGACCGGAACCCGCGTCGCGAACCCGGCCGGAAACCGGGCTCAGGAGCGCAGCTTAAAACGACGTTCAGAAGCGATGCCGGAACCCGACCCGGACGGCGAGCTGGCTCGACGCGCCGCTGCCGGAGTCGCCGATGAAGCTCGTGCTCGCCCCGATTTCGGCCTGCACCGGCACCACGGCGCCGTTCACGACGTTGCTGCCCGCCGCCTTCTGGTAGACGACGAGCAAGTATACGTCGGTCTGCTTCGAGAGCGCATAGTCGAAGTCGCTGTTGATCTGATTCCACTTGCCGTTGAAGCCGCCGCTCATGTCCGAGAACGTGTAGCCGAGGCCGACGCTCGAGGCCGTCGTCATCTGGTACTTCGCGCCGATTTCGTAGTTGTTCAGCGTCGAGGTCTCGCTGACGAGCGGCGTGAGCCGGGTGTGCGTCCAGTTTCCCCACACCGTCGCGTCGCCGATCCGGTAGCGGCTGCCGATGCCGAACGTGGACAGGTCACGGAGCCCGCCCGTGTTGACGTTCGCGACGCTGACGCTGAACGCAGGCGAAGCGGCGTTCGGGTAGCGGATGCTGGTATAGGCCGTGCCGAGGCCGAACGAACCGTTCTCGTAGTTGACCCCGAAGCTGTAGGTGCTCGACGAGCCCTGCTTCGTCGTGCCCGCGGTGGTGGTGGTCGGCGTCCCGGCGAAGTCGCCAGCCTCGTTCGAGAAGCCGTACAGCGCGCCGAACGTAAAGCCGTCGAAGTTCGCGCTGTCGAACTTCACCGAGTTGTTGATGCGGGAGGACGTGAGCTGATCGAGGTCGTTGATGTGGAAGGCGTAATTGCCGACGACGGTCTGATTGCCCATCGTATATTTGTTGCCGATGTATTCGGTCGAAAGCGCGTATTGCCGCCCGAACGACAGCATGCCGATGCCGCGTTTGGACAGGCCCACGAACGCCTCCCGCCCGAACAGCGCGCCGCCCTGCCCGAGCGTGCCGTTGCCCGAACTGAATCCGCTTTCGAGGGCGAAGACCGTTTTCAGCCCGCCGCCGAGATCCTCCGCGCCGCGGATGCCCCAACGGCTGCCCTGCGCGACCCCGTCGCCGTATTCGACCAGACTGCCGTGGCCGCCGCCCGCCGTCGCGGCGTGATTGACGTAGGTGATCCCCGAATCGATGATGCCGTAGAGCGTCACGCTGCTCTGCGCATGCGCCGCGCTGGCCGCGCAGCCGAGCGCGGCCATGCCTATCCACTTCTTCATTAGTTATCCTGTTTATATGCGAGAAAAAATTCGGGCGAATGAGCTCGTGTGGGCCACCCGGCCTCGCCCCTCGTTATGAATGCGTGAATATATCGATGGGAACGAGGCCGGTAAAGGCCACTGTTGCGCCAAACCCGCTGTTTTAGATAACAGTCCGATCCATAAGCGAGATGTACAGTTTCGGCCTTCGTTTCATGCGGGGGCAACTGTAAGGATCGGAGAAGAGGACGACGCCGGCCGGCTGCTTTTCGTTCTGTTTTGTGCCGTTTCGTTCTTTGCCGTTCAAATGCGAACGGCCGGTCTTGCGACCGGCCGTCCGTGCGGCTTCTGCCGCCTCAAAACGCGCCTTGCGGCGCCGGGGCTACGCCGTCATGCGAGATCGAAGCGGTCGAGGTTCATCACCTTGTTCCAGGCCGCGACGAAGTCCTCGACGAACTGCCGCTGGGCATCCCCGCTACCGTAGACTTCGGCCAACGCTCGCAGTTGCGCGTGCGAGCCGAAGATCAGATCGACCCGAGTGGCCGTCCACCTGACTTCGCCCGTCTTGCGGTCGCGTCCTTCGTACACGCCGGCGGCATGGGCGGCCGGCACCCACTCCGTGCCCATGTCGAGCAGGTTCACGAAGAAGTCGTTGGTGAGCGTCTCCGGACGCTTCGTGAACACGCCGTGCTGCGTCTGCCCGAAATTCGCGTTCAGCGCCCGCAGCCCACCGACGAGCACCGTCATTTCCGGCGCGGTGAGCGTCAGCAACTGCGCCTTGTCCACCAGCAGCGCCTCGGCCGGCGCCGTGGACCCGCCCTTCACGTAATTGCGGAAGCCGTCCGCGTACGGTTCGAGCACGGCGACGGAAACCACGTCGGTCTGCTCCTGCGACGCATCCGTGCGACCCGGCGCGAACGGCACCGTCACCGGATGACCAGCGTTCTTCGCCGCCTGCTCGACGCCCGCGCAACCGGCCAGCACGATCAGGTCCGCGAGCGACACCTGCTTGCCGCCGCTCTGCGCGCCGTTGAACTCGCTGCGGATACCCTCGAGCACCTTCAGCACCTTGTCGAGCCGGGCCGGCTCGTTGACTTCCCAGTCCTTCTGCGGCGCGAGACGGATGCGCGCGCCGTTAGCGCCGCCGCGTTTGTCCGAGCCGCGGAACGTGGATGCCGACGACCATGCCGTGTAGACGAGCTGCGAGACCGGCAGTCCCGCCGCGAGCACCTTCGCCTTCAGCGCGGCGACGTCCTGCCCGTCGATCAGCTTGTGGTCGACCGCGGGAACCGGGTCCTGCCAGATCAGTTCTTCGGCCGGCACTTCCGGGCCGAGGTAGCGCACGCGCGGACCCATGTCGCGGTGCGTGAGCTTGAACCACGCGCGGGCGAAGGCGTCCGCGAATTCGTCCGGGTTTTCGTAGAAACGCCGCGCGATCTTCTCGTAGGCCGGATCGACGCGCAGCGCGAGGTCGGTCGTCAGCATCGACGGCGCGCGGCGCTTCGAGGAATCGTACGGGTCCGGCACGCTGTTCGCGCCGGCGTCGCCCTTCGGCTTCCATTGATAGGCGCCGGCCGGGCTCTTCGTCAGCTCCCATTCATAGCCGAACAGGTTCCAGAAGAAGTTGTTGCTCCACTTCGTCGGCGTGCTGGTCCAGATCACCTCGATGCCGCTCGTGATCGCGTCGGGACCGCTGCCGCTGCCGTAGCTGCTCTTCCAGCCGAGCCCCTGCTGCTCGATCGGCGCGCCTTCGGGCTCGGGGCCCACGTGCGAGGTCGGACCCGCGCCGTGCGTCTTGCCGAACGTGTGGCCGCCCGCGATCAGCGCGACGGTTTCCTCGTCGTTCATCGCCATGCGGCCGAACGTTTCGCGAATGTCGCGCGCCGCCGCGACCGGGTCGGGCTTGCCCTCCGGTCCTTCCGGATTCACGTAGATGAGGCCCATCGTCGTGGCGCCGAGCGGATTCTCGAGCACGCGGTCGCCCGAATAGCGCTTGTCGGTGCCCATCCAGGTGGTTTCGGAACCCCAGTAGACGTCCTCGTCCGGCTCCCAGACGTCCGCGCGGCCGCCGGCGAAACCGAAGGTCTTGAAACCCATCGATTCGAGCGCGACGTTGCCGGTCAGGATGATGAGGTCGGCCCACGAAATCTTGCGGCCGTATTTCTGCTTGATCGGCCAGATCAGCCGGCGCGCCTTGTCGAGGCTCACGTTGTCGGGCCAGCTATTGAGCGGCGCGAAACGCTGCTGGCCGGACCCGGCACCGCCGCGGCCATCGCCGATGCGGTAGGTGCCGGCGCTGTGCCACGCCATGCGGATGAAGAGCGGACCGTAGTGGCCGAAGTCCGCGGGCCACCAGTCCTGCGAGGTGGTCATCAGCGCGCGGAGATCCTGCTTCACCGCCGCGAGGTCGAGACTCTTGAATGCTTCCGCATAGTCGAACGATTCGTCCATCGGATCGGACAGCGACGAATGCTGATGCAGGATTTTCAGGTTCAGTTGATTCGGCCACCAGTCCCGGTTCGTCGTACCGCCCGTATGGTTGAACGGACACTTCGTTTCAGTCGACATGAGTTTTCTCCTTTGAGCGTTTTCCATCCAACTTACCCGGCACAGGTTGATGTCCGGACACCGTCCACGAATACTAACGGCACGCTCTCGCGGACGGAAATAGGTTTACTTCATAGCGGCGTATCAAAAAATCTAACGCGTCGAACCGGAGAATATGCGATCGGGGAGAAATGTGTCTGACAGATGTCTTCCCGGCACCGGAAAGGCAAACGCGCATCGGAGGCCCGGCCCGGAGCCTCGCGATATTCGCCCTGCATGGCGGGCGCCCCGCACGATCCTTGACGATCGCGAGACGCCGGGGCCGCGGCGCGGCCAGGCGAATGTACCGTGCGCGTCGTGACGGCGGCAAACCGCGTGCGGCCGCCCGGACGATGCAAGAGAAGGCGAACGGCCCGAATCAGGCCCAAAGCGAGCGATGAAGCTCCGGCGGTCCGCCCAGCGCGTACCGGAAAGACGCGGGACGGGAACCGTCGACGTCGACGACGCCAAGACATGCGCCCAGTTCCGCGCCGATCAGCGCGCGACCGGAAAGCTGCATCCGTTGATCGGACGCGTACAGCGCGGCGACGACCCGGCCCGTGAACCGGGGCGATTCGCGCTTAGCGGTCGGCCGCACATCGGGCGGCAGGGTCTCCAGATACGCACGCGAGCGTTCCGTATCCAGCCCGCCCATCCAGATCGACACGACCGCGACATTATGCGGACGCAGCTCCTTCGCCATGTCGGCGGCCATCTTGTCCGCGCCGGCCTTTTGCGCCCCGTAGGCGGGACCATGGTGATAGCAGACGGCGCCGTAGTGCCCCGTATTGACGATCAGCCCCCGGCCGTTCGCGATCAACAGCGGAGCCGCGTGCCAGGCCGCCACGTAATGCGAGCGCAGGCCCACGGTCACGAGGTCGACAGTTTCCAGCGGCTTTTCCCAGAACCCGCCGGGCATCGTCGTGGCGACGAGTCGGGCCGCGTTGTTGACCAGGATGTCGAGACAACCGTGCGCTTGCCCGATCTGCGCGAACAACGCGGCCACCGCGTCGTCGTCGGCATGATCGACGGCAACGGCGATGCCCTTCCCTCCCGCCGCGGATACCTGCTTCGCCGTCTCGCCCACCGTGCCGCCATAAGGGGAATCGCCTTCGTCGACGCTTCGGCCCGTCACGTAAACGGTCATCCCGGCTTCGCCGAGCGCCAGCGCAATCCCCTTCCCCGCCCCGCGGCTGGCACCCGTCACGACCGCAACCCGCTCGATGTTTCGCATACCTGTCCTTTTCTCGTTTCCATCCGGATTCCGGACCGGCTATCGGCTGTTCGGCGCCCACGCCTCGCGATCTGGAATAATGGCCGGAGGCAAGTATAGGATCGACGGCATGGCTGCAAAAACGCACAAATCGGTGCCCAGGTCAGACGGACATGACCTGGGCCCGCTGAAGGACACGCGCCGGGTCAGCCGCGTGCTGGCCCGCGTCGGCGACAAATGGAGCGTGCTCGTCATCGCGCTGCTGCGGGCCGGCCCGCATCGCTTCAACGGCATGAGGCGAGGCATCGAGGGCATCTCGCAACAGATGCTCACGCGCACCCTGCGCGCGCTCGAACGCGACGGCGTCGTGTCGCGAGTCATCTCGCCGGCGAGCCCCCCGCAGGTCGTCTATGCGCTGACGGCGCTCGGGCAGTCTCTCAGCCAACCCGTCCTGGCGCTGGGCCGCTGGGCCTGCGAACACATAGACGAAATCGACGACGCCCAGCGCCGGTTCGACGCCCGCACGGCGCTCGCGGACGGCGACGCCGCCGCTGCCGGCCGGTCCGTCGAAGCGAGCGACCCTACGCCAGGCTGAACTGCGCAACGTTCGAGCGCAACTCGTCCGCCTGCGACTTGAGCGACATCGCGGCCGCCGCGGCCTGCTCGACGAGCGCCGCGTTCTGCTGCGTGACCGCATCCATCTGCGTCACCGCCACGCTCACCTGGCCGATGCCCTTGCCCTGCTCGAGCGACGCGGCGGCGATCTCGTTCATGATGTCCGTGACGCGCTGCACCGACTGCGTGATCTCGTCCATCGTCGTCCCGGCCTCGCCGACCAACTCCGCGCCGGCCTTGGCGCGCTGCACCGAGTCGTGGATCAGGCCAGTGATCTCCTTCGAAGCCGACGCGGAGCGCTGCGCGAGCGAGCGCACCTCGGCGGCGACGACGGCGAAGCCGCGTCCCTGGTCTCCGGCGCGAGCCGCTTCCACCGCGGCATTCAACGCGAGGATATTGGTCTGGAATGCCAGGCTCTCGATCATGCCGACGATGTCGGCGATCCTGTCGGAGCTGGCGTTGATGCCGTGCATCGTGTCGACGACCTGCTGCACGACGCCGCGGCCCCGCTCGGCGACGTGCATCGCCTGCGCGGCAACCTCGCTGGCCTGGCGCGCGTTGTCGGCATTCTGGTTCACCGTCGAGGTCAGTTCCTCCATGCTGGCGGCCGTCTCTTCGAGCGAGGCTGCCTGCTCCTCGGTGCGCTGGGACAGGTCCTGATTGCCCGTCGCGATCTCGCCCGTCGCCGAGGCAATCGATTCGGCGGACGCCCGAATCGCGCGGATCATGTGGGCCAGTTGCTCCTGCATGCGCTTCATCGAGTGCATCAGGCTGCCCTCGTCGCCCGACGACATTTTGACGACGGCAGTCAGATCGTTGTTGGCGATGCCGCCGGCGATCTCGACCGCGTAAGCCGGGTCGCCGCCCAGCGAACGCAGGATGCCGCGGTTCAGCCACACTACGATGCCGCCGAGGACCAGCACCATCGCGGCGAATATCCCCAGGCTCCGATAAAGCGTAACGTGCAGCTCCGCGTCGAGGTCGTCGACGTAGACGCCCGTCTGGAAGATCCAGCCCCACGGCGGGTAGGCCTCGTTGAACGAGACCTTCGGGCTGGCCTCGGTCATGCCCGGCTTCGGGAACGTATAGCGAATGAACCCCTTGCCGTCCCGGCGGACCAGATCGACCGCGTCCTGCCAGAAGCGCTGGCCGCCCGAGTCGGTAAACTGGCTCACGTTCCGGCCCACGAGCGCGGGCTCGGTGGCATGCATCAGGATGACCGGCCGCGAATCCAGAATCACGAAATAGCCCGACCCGTCCTCGCCGTAACGCATCTGGCGCACGGCGTCCATCGCGCGCTTCTTCGCCTCGTCGAGGGGAATTGTGCCGGCGGCGGCCTGATCGGCGAAATGTTTCGTGACCGCAATCGCCAGTTCGGTCGCATGAACCAGGTCGGCCTTCCGCTCCTCGAAGCGGACTTCGCGTATGCGATACGCGTCGACAATCGATATTCCCAACAGACAGACAAGGCTCAGAACGAGGGGCAGCCAGAGTTTCTGGACAAACGACAGTTTCATGATTTGCTTCCTGCTTTCGGATTAGGGTTTCGGCCAGCGGCGCGTCCGTCCCCTCCCGCTCCCTCCTGATTCAGGCGTGTTTTTATAGGCACAGGTGACGGCCCGGATATTCATCCGATTCAAAATATTCGTTTCTCGACGCCGGTAACGTTTTTAAGGCGCGGGCCTGGGCAACGGGTTTTTCATTCTTTCAACCCGCATTTCCAGTAAGGCATCCTTAAAGATATGAAGAAATGACCCGCGGCCATCGGGATCATTCCGGGCCTTTCGATACGCCATGAAATGGATGCCATCGGATACCCGATTCGGCGGAATCCGGAAAAGGTTTTCCTGACGGGTTCGACCGGATTAACGACCGGCCCAACCCATACGCGATCTTTACAATGAAGCGGGAAAACCCTTCAATAGGCCCACTTGAATGGGAAAAATAAACGACCTCTTTCCGTTATCGGCCTGAAACGGTGGATATTGATATAAGTTCGACAAAACCCGGTGCGACATATTGTCATTGGATTGATCGAGCGTCACCGGGGGAAGCGGGCGCGGCAAGCCCGGGCCGCGCGTCAGCCGGAAACCGGCGCGTCCGCATCGGCGCGCGGCTCACGGGCCCGCGTCCTCAGGAGGCCGGCCAGTCCGGCGCACAGCAATAACGCGGCCGACAGCACGTACAGGCCGCCGCGATAATCGTGGGTGACGTTGCGCACCCACCCGAGCAGAAACGGCCCCGCGAACCCGCCGAGATTGCCGATCGAATTGATCGAGGCAATCGCCGCCGCGGCCGCCGAACCGCGCAGAAAAGTCGGCGGGATAGTCCAGAACGGCGCCTTGGAGCCGAGAATGCCGACCGCGGCGATACCGAGCGCGACGATCGCATAGACGCCGCTCTCCAGCCATCCCGCACAGGCGAGGCCCACCGCCGCGATCAGCAGCGTCGCCGCGAGACAACCGCGACTACCGCTCAGCCGGTCCGCCAACGCACCGAAACCGACCATGCCGACCGAACCGGCCACGTAGGTCGCCGACGTGATCCACCCGGCGGCGGCGATCGAATAGCCTTGCTGCCTCAGCATCTGCGGCAAAAAGAACGACAGCCCGAGATTCGCGGACGTCGCGCAGAAATAGACGAATGCCAGCAGCAATACGACCGGATGCGCGAACGCAATCTTCAACGGGTGGCCGGGTTCCGGTTCGATGGCCGAGCGTTCGCGCGCGAGTTCCGCGCCCAGCCAGTTGCGCTCGGTCTCCGACAACCAGCGCGCGTCGCGCGGCGCATCCTTGAGCAGCAGGAAGGCCACGACGCTCAGCAGAACCGGCGGCACGCCCTCGGCAATGAACATCCACTGCCAGCCGTGCCAGCCCCATAGTCCGTCAATGCGCAGCAGCGCCGTCGACAGCGGCGCGCCCAACGCGAGCGAGGCCGGCAGCGCAAACATGAACGCGGCGAGAATCCTGCCGCGATAGCGGGCCGGAAACCAGTCGCCGAGATAGTAGATGATGCCCGGGAAAAAGCCGGCTTCGGCCGCGCCGAGCAGGAAGCGCAACACGAGGAAGCTGCGCTCGCCGCCGACCCAGGCCGTGGCGCAGGACAGCAAACCCCACGTCAGCAGGATGCGGGCAATCCAGCGGCGCGCGCCGTACTTCACCATCATCACGTTGCTCGGCACTTCGAACAGAAAATATCCGACGAAAAAGATACCGGCCGCGAGTCCGAATGCGCGGCTGTCGATGCCGAGATCCCGGTTCATCGTCAGCGCTGCAAACCCGATGTTGATCCGGTCGATGTACGAGACGATGTACAGCAGGACCATCAACGGAACGATCCGCGCCGCGGTCTTGCGCACCACGCGGCGCTCGAGCGCCAAGTCCGCCCATCCGTCGAGACCGGCCGCGCGGGGCGAGGCGGAGTCGTTCGCCATCGATGTCTCCCTTGTCTTGTTCTATCGATGCTGTCGTCATGCCAGCGCAATCGTCTTGCGCCGGGCGGCGCCTATCCGCCCGTCAACGCGCGCGAGCCGCGTTACCGGGCAACGCGATGCCCGGCGTCGCCCATGGAAACCGCAGGATGCTCCCGCTCGCCGACTCGGTGACGAACACCTCGTCGCGCGATGCGCCGCCGAACGCGACGTTGCTCGTCGCCCGCCCCTCAAGCGAGCGAAAACGGCGGATCACCTCGCCATCCGGATTCACGACGAACACGGTCCCCAGCGAGACGTGCGAGACGAACAGGTTGCCGGCTTCGTCCATCGCGAGGCCGTCCGGCCCGCCGGTGCCGTGGAATGCGCAGAACCGCCCGACCTTCGTCGCCGAACCGTCGGGCAGCAAAGGCAGGCGCCAGATCGCGTTGTCGCGGGTCATCGCGACGAACAGCACCGACTCGTCGGGCGACAGCACGAGGCCGTTCGGACTCGGCCCGTTCGAGATCAGCAGGTCGAGCCGACCGTCCGAACGCAGCCGGAACACGCGGCCGGTCGGATCGTGGAGCCCCGTCTGCCCCTGGTCCGTGAAATACAGGTCGCCCGAACGCGCGAACGTCAAATCGTTGAGCCCCTTGAAACCCTCCGCGTTGCGCCGCGCGAGCACGTCGTGCACAGCGCCGCTGTGCGTGTCGATGCTCAGCAGGCCGCGCCGGCAATCCGCGACGAACAGGCGGCCGTCCGGATGCAGCGCCAGCCCGTTGGGCTCGCCGTCGTACTCGGCGAGGACCGACCACTCGCCGGCCGGCGTCACGCGAAAAATCCGGCCGTGCGGAATGTCGACGACGAACAGGTTGCCCGCGTCGTCGAAGCACGGCCCCTCGAGAAAGCTGTCCACCTGGCGGCCGCCCGCGTTGGCCCGCGACCACGTCGTCACGACCGGACGGCGAAGCGCGTCGGGCAGCCGGGTCCATACGGACATGTCGATGCGCGCAACGTCCGTCATCAGAGGTCCCCCTGTGCCATGTGGAGCGCGCCCGACGGGCCCGATGAACTCGACGTACCCGCCGCGTCCCGGTCGTGAACCGGCGGACCGCCGAGCGGACGCGACGCGAAGACCAGCACCGTGAAGGCGCCGACGATCGCGAGCACGCCGGCAATCGCGAACGCGGCATCGAAATGCCCGGTCGCCCGGACCACGTAGCCGGTCACGATCGGCGCGACGATGCCGAACAGGTTGCCGCCCAGCGTCAGCGCCGCGAACGCGACGCCCGCATCGTCCGCAGAGCGCAGCAGATCGTTCGTCAGCGCGAAGTTCCAGGCCATCGCGCAGGCGCTGGCCAGCATCGACAACGAGAACAGCACGATCACGAGCGGCGTCGAGCGCAACGACGGCGCAACGAGCACGTCGGCCGAGAGCAGCAGGAACAGCGCGACCGCATAGCGCCGCTTGCCCGCGTACAGCGCCTGCATGTCGAACAGCCGGTCCGCCGCCATG
Source organism: Burkholderia sp. WAC0059 (assembly GCF_002870125.1). GTDB lineage: Bacteria > Pseudomonadota > Gammaproteobacteria > Burkholderiales > Burkholderiaceae > Paraburkholderia. The sequence continues at coordinate 56,230 of NZ_PNEO01000006.1, read as the reverse complement.
CTGATCAGCAGGCAGCCGACGACCGTCACCGCATAGGGAATCGCCGTATAGAAACCGCTGCTCAGGATCGTCAGGCCGCGCGCGGTCTGCAGATAGGTCGGAAACCACGTCAGAAACAGATACTGCGTGTACGTCATGCAGCCCTGCGTCAGCGCCAGCGCCCACATCGTCGGCGACGCGAGCAGCCCGCGCAGGCCGGCCGGACGCGCGGCATGCCGGTCCGCCTGCATGTCGCGCCGCGCGAGAATCTGCTCGCGCTCCGCGGCCCCGAGCCAGCGCGCTTCTTCCGGTAGACGAAACCGCGCGAGCCACAGCGTGAGCCAGGCGAGGCCGAGCACACCCGTGACGATGAACGATATCCGCCATCCGTAGCGGGTCACGAGCCAGGCGACGACCGGCGCGCCGAGCGCCGGTCCCGCATACGATCCCATGATGAACGCCGACGTGGCGCTGCCCCGTTCGTTGCGCGGCGCCCATTCGCGAATGGCCCGATTGCCGGCGGCGTTCGTCGGCGACTCGAACACGCCGAGGCCGATTCGCGCCGCGACCAGCGACACGAGCCCGAACGCGCAGCCGCCCAGAATCTGGCAGACCGACCACAGCCCGATCGCCACGCCGATCACGCGACGCGTGCCGAACCGGTCCGTCAGCGCGCCGGCGGGCAGCAGGCACAGGATGTAGATCCACAGCGACGACGAATACAGATAGCCGAGCGCGACCGGCCCGAGATGCAGCTCGGCCGCGAGCGGCTTGCCGGCGATCGACATCGCGATACGGTCCAGATAATTGATGAGCAGCAGCAGAAACAGCAGCGCATAGACGAGCAGCCGCTTGCGATTCGCGAACATCGGTGTCTCCTGCACGACCTTCCGGTCGTGCCCAGGTTTTTGTTATTCGTTTTGCGGCGCCGAAGCGTGACGGGTTCAGTGTGCCGCCGCGCCCGCATGGTCGGGCTGGGCGAGGCCGGCCGCGCCGACCACTTCGAAACCGGCCGCGCCGAGCTGTTGCTGCAACGTCGAGCGCTGCGCCGCGTCGAGCTCGACGAGCGGCGGCCGCACCGTCGCCCACTCCGCATCGCCCGACTGCCAGGCGATCGCCGCCTTCATCGCGGCGATCATCGGAAACTGCTGGAAAATCGCGCGAATCGCATCGAGCTTCTGCTGCCGGAGCGCCGCGTCCGCCGCCCGCCAGTCGCGCGCGAGTCGCGCAATCGCCTGCGCGTTCACGTTGCCCGTCGCCGTAATGCAACCGGCGCCGCCGCCCTGCAGCGTGCGCAGCAGGAACGTCTCGCTGCCGGCGAACACGTCGAAGCCGCGCGGCTGGAAACGCTCGAGCATTATCGCGGTGTTCGCCCAGTCTCCCGAGCTGTCCTTGATCCCGGCGACGATTCCCGGGAACGCGTCCAGCAGCCGCTCGATCAACGACGTGCCGATGCCGACCTGCGATACGGGCGGAATGTGATAGAGATAGATGCGCAGCCGGTCGTCGGCCACCGCATCGATCACCCGCGCGAACGCACGGAACAATCCCTCGTCGCCGACGCCCTTGTAGTAGAACGGCGGCAGCATCAACACGCCGGCGCAACCGCTCGCCACCGCATGCCGGGTCAGTTCGATTGTGTCGGGCAAGGCGCAGGCGCCGGTGCCGGGCATCATCCGGGCCGCGGGCAAGCCGGCCTCGAGCAGCGCGTCGAGCAACGCGCGCTTTTCGTGCAGCGACAGCGAATTCGCCTCGGAATTCGTACCGAAGATCGCGAGCCCGACCGACTGTTCGAGCAGGGATCGGCACAGCCGCACGAAGCGCTCGCCGGACGGCGCGCCGTTCGCGTCGAACGGCGTGAGGACCGGCGAGAGCACGCCGGTCAGGCGCGGCGCCGCCGCGCTCATCGCCCGGCTCCCGACTTGACGACGCGCTGCCACGGCCCGCTCTCGCCCGTTTGCGTCACGCCGTAACGCGCGATCGCGTCGTCCGAGAAGCGGAAGCCGAGCCCCGGCGTCTGCGGCAGCAGCAGATGCCCTTTTTCCGCGACGATCTGCGTGTCGATCAGCTCGCGGAAGTTGACGATGTGGGCGTCCGGCATGAATTCGACGTAAGTGGCGTTCGGCGCGGAAGCGACCAGATGCACGTGCAGATCGTGCCACGCATGCGGCGCCACGGAGATGCCGAAGCTGGCCGCCGTCGCCGTGATGCGCCGCCACTCGGTCACGCCGCCGCACACCGTCGCGTCGGTCTGCAGCAGCGTGGTGGCCTCGCGGGCCAGCAGCTCCTTGAAGCGCCAGCGGCCCGCCTCGATCTCGCCCGTCGCCACCGTCACGCGCGTCGCCTTCGCAAGCCGCGCATGGTTGTCGATGTCGTCGGGCGAAAACGGCTCCTCGATCCAGAACGGGTCGTAGCGTTCGAAGCGCCGGACGTATTCGAGCGCGGTCGGGAAATCCTGCCACGCGTTGTTGGCGTCGAGCATCAGCCGCACGTTCGGGCCGATCGCCTCGCGCACGTGGGCGAGGCGCGATTCCTCTTCGGCGGGGCTCAGGCGCCCCGTCTTCATCTTGACCGCATCGAAGCCGTTCGCCACGTGCGAGGCCATCTCGTCGGCCAGCGCCTTGTTGGTCTTGCCGGGCCAGTAGTAGCCGCCGCTCGCGTAGGCCGGCACGCGCTCGTCGCGGGTCGAGCCGAGATAGCGGAAAAGCGGCAGCCCCGCGGCACGCGCGTTGAGGTCCCAGATCGCGGTGTCGAGCGCGGACAGCGCGCGCAGCACGACGCCGGCGCGCCCCTGCAGCAGCGCTTCCTGATACATCGACTGCCACAAGCCCTCGACCCGCAGCGACTCTTCGCCGACCACGACCGGCGCGAGCAGATCGGTCACGGCCACCGCCAGCAGCCGGCCCGACGTGTTCACCGCATAGCAGTAGCCCACGCCTTCGATGCCGTCGACGCTGCGCACGCGGACCAGACAATATTCGCGCGCCTGCACGGTGCGGGTGGAAAAGGTGACGGGATTGCCGAGCGGAACGCGGGCGACACAGACGGAAACCGATTCGATAAGAGCCATGAAGAAATCCTGTTAGCAACCGATGGATAGCGGGGATAAGTCCGGGCGACCGCGCGTCTCCCATCTGTTCCTGCGAGACCGGACCGCCCTCATGCGCCGCGTGATCCGGCGCATCGATTCGAAAAACGATACGGCAGTTGCAAGGCCATAACAAATCGATTAATTGTATGGATTAATCCGCTTTACGGATCAATTGGAAAACTCTGTCTGCTACGCTGCGCTGTCTTTCCCGCGAGCCTACCGCCATGAATCTCTCGATCCGTCATCTACGCGCATTCACGACGCTCGCGGCCGTACGCAGCTTCACGCGCGCGGCCGAACAGTGCCATCTGTCTCAACCTGCGTTCAGCGCGCTGATACAGAACCTCGAAGACCATGCCGGCGTCCGGCTGTTCAACCGCAGCACGCGCAACGTCGAACTGACCGCCGAAGGCGCACTGTTCGAAGCGGTGGCGGCGCGCCTGCTGAACGACATGACGCATGCGTTCGACGAGCTGAACGACCATGCGAACCGCCGTCGCGGGCGCGTGACGATCGCGGCCCTGCCGACGGTCGCGGCCGGCGCGCTGCCGCCCGTGCTGACGGCGTTCCGCGAGCGGCATCCTGGCATCGAGATCGTACTGAAGGACGTGACGGCCGACACCTGCCTCGAGATCCTGCGCAACAACCAGGCCGACCTCGCGCTCAGCGCGCCGATTTCGCCGGGCCGCGATCTCGTCAGCGAGCCGCTCTTATCCGACACGTTCCACTTCGTGTGCCGCGACGACCATCCGCTCGCGGCGCGCCAGGAACTGGTCGCGCGCGACGTGCTGGACCAGCCGATGATCAAGTTCGCCCGCACGAGCAGCATCCGCCAGCACATCGAGGCCGCGTTCTATCCGTCGTCGCCGCCGACCGAATTCGAGGTCTACAACCTCGTGACGGCCGCGGGCCTGATCTCGAGCGGCATCGGCACGACCCTCGTCCCGACGCTCGCCCTGTTCCAGTTCCAGATGCCGGGCCTCGTCGCGATACCGATCCGGCTGCCGATCAGCGACCGCCGGATCTGTCTGATCCGGCGCCGCAACGACGCCGGATCGGCGGCCGTCACGGCCTTCGTCGAACTGCTGCGCGAGCGCTGGTCCGACCTGGCGCAGGGGCGCACGACCCGGCGGCAACGCGCGACGACGCGGGCGCTACCGGCCGCGCCCGGCCAGCGACAACGCCGCCAGGCGTCCTGATCGCGCCGCGGCAAAGCCACGCCCGCCATTCAGTTGAAAACCCGATAAATTAATCCGCAATATCGATTTGATTGTTCAATCAGGCCTCCATAGTATGTGCCCCACGAACCGGCCCTGACCGGAGAACAATGCCGCGGCGCATCGAACGCCGCCGGACAGACGGAGGAGACATGCCCCGAGCCCGTTGGACGATGATTGCGATGTGCTTTGCCGCCAGCGCAATCAATTACATCGATCGCGCGAACCTTGCCGTCGCCGCCCCGTTCATCCAGCGCGAGCTGCATCTGAACGCGGCTGCGATGAGCTTCGTTCTCGGCGCGTTCTTCTGGACCTACGCGGCGATGCAGATTCCGTTCGGCTGGCTTGCCGACCGGATCGGCGCGCGCGTGACGATGGCCGTCTCCGTAGTCTGGTGGTCCGCCTTCACCATGCTGACGGGCGCGATGCGCAGCGTGCCCGGCCTCGTCGCCGCGCGCCTGCTGCTCGGCGCGGGCGAGGCCGGCGCCTATCCGGCCTGCACGAAGGTCGTGTCGACGTGGTTTCCGCGCAGCGAGCGCGGACTCGCCTCGGGCATCTTCACGAGCGGCGTCGAGATCGGCGCGGCGCTTTCGCTGCCCGTCGTCGCCTGGGCGATCGCCAGGTTCGGCTGGAAGTGGTCGTTTCTCGTGACCGGCACGTTCGGCTTCGCATGGGTTGTCGTCTGGCTGCTCGTCTACCGCGACCCCGAGCGGCATCCGCGCGTCGAACCTGCCGAATTGCATGCGTTGCAACTCGCGCGCGGCGCGCAGGACGCACCGGACGCCGACGCGCCGAACCTGCGCTGGGCCGCGTTGCTGCGCCATCGCACGATCGTCGGGATGATGCTCGGCTTCTTCTGCATGAACTTCGTCAAGTACTTCTTCATCACGTGGTTCCCGACCTACCTGATGAGCGCGCGCGGCTTCTCGCTCGCGCAACTGGGGACGCTGGGCATGCTGCCCGCGCTGTGCGCGATACCGGCAAGCTGGATCGGCGGCGGCACGTCCGACCTGCTGTTCCGCCGCGGCTGGAGCATGACGGCCGCGCGCAAGACCTGCCTCGTCGCCGGCATGCTGCTCTCGTCCGCGATCACGCTGTGCGCGTTCGCCGATAGCCGGACCGTCGCGCTCGCGCTGTTCGTCGTGACGTACTTCAGCCTGTCGTTCACGTCGGCCAACGCGTGGTCGCTGCCGGCCGACGTCGCGCCGACGCCGCGTCACGTCGCGACGCTGAGCGCGGTCCAAAACACCGCGTCGAACGTCGCCGGCATTCTCACGTCCACTTTCACCGGCGTCATGCTGACCCTCACGCACGGCTCGTTCGTCGTGCCGCTCGTCACCGCCGGCCTGTTCTGCGTGATAGGCGCATGCAGTTACCTGTTCGTCGTCGGCCCGGTCGAACCGATCCGGCCGGACGGCCCGTCACGCTGTCCCCACCCCCAGCTCGGCGCCGCCTGAACGGCGCGCCCCTACAGGCTCGCCCATAACGACACGGCACGGCGTGCCGCGGAACGGCGCGCGAACGCCGGCCCCGGTCCGTCACGTTCCACTTTCACCACGACCCGTTCGAGGACATTCATGAAGCGAATCGTTCCGCTTGCGGCATGCGCCGCGTTTTCCCTGCATGCTCAGGCACAGAGCAGCGTCACGCTGTACGGCATCATCGACGAGGGCATCAACTACAACAGCAACATGGAGGGCGGCCGCTCGTACGGGCTGGAAAGCGCCGTGATGCAGGGCAGCCGCTGGGGCTTTCGCGGCGACGAAGACCTGGGCAACGGTTTGCATGCGATCTTCACGCTCGAAAACGGCTTCGACAACAACACGGGCAAATCCGACCAGAACGGCGCGCTGTTCGGCCGGCAGGCATTCGTCGGGCTGTCGAAGAAATCGTGGGGCGCGCTGACCTTCGGGCGCCAATACGACGTCAACGCCGACTTCGTGGGTCCGCTCGAAGCCGCGTCGCAATGGGCCGGCAACATCGGCGCGCACCTCGGCGACATGGACAACCTGAACGACGCATGGCGGATCAACAATTCGGTCAAGTACACCTCGGCGGTGTATCACGGCCTGTCGTTCGGCGCGCTCTATGGTCTCGGCGGCGTACCCGGCAGCGTGGGACGCAACCAGGCATGGTCGGTCGCGCTTCGCTATGCGCAGGGACCGCTCGTCCTCGCCGCCGGCTACAACAACGTGCGCAACCCGAACGTCAGCGTGTTCGGCAACGAGATCCCCGCCGCGCAGGCGGCCGAGACCGAAAACTCGACCTATCCGTCGTTCAGCGGGTTCATGTCGGCACGCACGTGGCAGGTCGCGAGCGTCGGCGGCAACTACACGTTCGGCGCATCGACCGTCGGGCTCGTCTATTCGAACATCGCGTTCCAGTCGCTCGGCGACACGTCGAGCGGGCCCGATCCGTCCGGTTACGAAGGCAGCGTCCACTTCAGCACGATCGAAGGCAGCTACCGCTACCAGTTCACGCCCTCGCTGCTCGTCGGCATCGCATACGTCTACACGAACCGCAGCCGCATCTCGTCGAGTACCGGAGTCAATCCCGGCGCGACCTACCAGCAGGCCATGGCGGCAATCGACTACTCGCTCTCGACGCGTACCGACGTCTACCTGCTCGGCGTGTTCCAGCAGGCGTCCGGCACCGATTCGCTCGACCTTCCCGCCGTCGCCTCGATCACCAACCAGGCCGAACCGTCGTCGAGCGACCGCCAGACCGTCATACGCATCGGCATCCGGCATCGGTTCTAGCCGGCCGGGACATCGCGCGAGAACTTCGTTGCCGCAGGCGCGCGCCGTTCGCGAGACCGGTGCGCCGCCCTGCCACGCGATTCACCTACCCCGCATCCGCCGACGCAGGCGGCGCAACCGACACGCCCTCGATGCCATGCCGCGCGAGCAGTTGCGCGACGCGCCCGGACGCCTTCATCTCCTCGACGAACGCCGCCACGTAGCGCAGCGCGGCGTCGCCGCGCCCCTGGGCCACGCCCATCGCCTGCCGGATCACCATGAACGGCTCGTCGATGAGCCGGAGGTCGTCGTGGCGCGCCCGGTCCGCCTCGAGCTGCTGCCGCACGCCCGCGGCCACCTCGAGCCGCTGCGCGACGAACGTTTCGACGACCGCCTGGGAAGTCGTCACGCGCACGATCTGCGCGGCCTTGAGTTCGCGCGACAGAAACAGGTCGTACGCGCTGCCGCCGCCGACGGCCACGCGGTTGCCGTCCCGATCGACGTCGGCGTTCGCCACGATCGGCGAATCGTCGCGCACGAGGTAGCAGCCCTCGATCAGGACGTACGGCGCCGTGAACGAAATGCCGGCGCCGCGCACCGGATCGACGGCGAAGAATCCAACGTCCGCCGCGCCGCTGCGGACCGCCTCGACGGACTTCGCCGCAGCGTCGACGACGACGTGCTCGACGGCCAGGCCCAGACGCCGCGCCAGCTCCGCGGCGAGATCGACCGACACGCCGGCCGGCCGGCCGTCGGCCTCGCGTCGCGCGAGCACCGCATTGCCGAGGTTGATCGCCACGCGCAACGTACCCGAAGGCGCAATGGCGGAAACGGGAAGGGTATCGGGCATCGTCATCTCTCTTCGTTTCGGGAAACAGGGAAATTCATTCGTCGCCGCATTCGTCGGCATCCCAGGTCGCGCCGGCCATGCCGTCCATCTGTTTCTCGCAGGGATCGGGGCGGCCCGTCACGCGCAGCAGAATCCGGTCTCTCGCAACCGGATCCGCCCGCAGGCTGTCCATCCGAAAAAACACGCCCTCGCTCGGGCCGCCCCGCATGTAGACGGTCGGAATCCTGCTCTGGGCCATGAATCACTCCTGGAGTCGCCCGCATCCTGCAACGAGGATGCGCCTGGGCTTATGGGTATCGGCAAGGATACCAGTCTGGCGGAGAGCGGCGCGTCGACGCTCTCCCCAGGCTCGGGAACGGGAGCCCTGGTTTCGGCGATCGAGCAAACGGGCCGTCGACGGCGGAACGCGGCGCCGGGCCCGATGCCTCACGCCGGAAGAAACCGGTCCTGAAGATCTCGAAGAGCCGATGCAATTTTCCGGACCTCTGGCGCACGGCACCGATTTCATATAAATTTCCTTTTACGAAAGTCACTTTCAGAGGAAATCGTGAATCCGAGAACCGGCAAGGACTATGTCGAAGCGTTGCGGGACGGCCGCAACGTCTACATCGACGGCGCGCGGGTCGACGACGTGACGACGCACCCCGCGTTCCGCAACACGGTGGCGTCGTTCGCGAACCTGTACGATTTTCAGGCCCGACCCGAGAATCAGGCGCTGATGACGATCGCGAGCCCGGGCAACGGGCGGCGCGTCAGCCGGGCCTGGGACCTGCCGACGGACCACGCGGGACTCGTCACGCGGCGGCGCGCGCTCGAAGCGTCGTTGCGGCTCCATCACGGGTTTCTCGGGCGTTCCCCCGACCATCTGGCGACCACGCTGAGCGGCATGGTGATGGGCATCGAGATCTTTCGCCGCCACGACGCGCGGCGCGCGCAGGCGCTTGCCGACTACTTCGCCCATGCACGGGACAACGACCTGTTCGTGAGCTACGCGATCCAGAACCCGCAGGCGGACAAGACGCGTACCGCCTCCACGCAGGCGAGAGATCTCGTCGCCCGCGTGATCCGCGAGGAGGAAGCCGGCATCGTCGTCAGCGGCGCCAAGATGCTCGGCACCAGTTCGATCATGGCCGACGAGCTGCTGGTCGCCAACATTCAGCCGCTCAGGCCCGGCGAAGAGCGCTACGCGTTCAGTTGCGCGGTGCCGTCGGCGACGCCGGGCCTGCATTTCCTGTCGCGGCGCTCGTACGAGCAGGCGGCCGCGTCGCGATTCGATCATCCGCTGTCGTCGCGTCTCGACGAAAACGACGCCATCGTCTATTTCGACGAAGTCCGCATGCCGTGGCACCGCGTCTTCCTGCTGGGCGACATCGAGGCGGCCCGCCGGCAATGGAGCGATACGCCGGCCCACGTCTACCAGAACTATCAGGCCCAGATCCGGCTCTCGGTGAAACTGCAGTTTCTCGCCGGCCTTGCGCACCGGATCGCCGAAACCACGGGCAGCATCGACATCCCGCAAGTCAAAGGGCAGATCGGCCGGCTCGCGGCACAGGCGACTCTCGTCGAGGGTCTCGTCAGCGGGATGGAGGCCGCCGCGCTACGCGTCGGCGATTACGTGGTCCCCAACGCCGCGATGCTGTATGCCGCGCAAACCCTCACTCAGGAGCTTTACCCCGCCTTCATCCAGACGATTCGGGAAATTTCCGGCGGCGGGCTGATCATGCTGCCCTCGTCCGCCGCCGACTTCGAGAATCCGGCCATCGCCGCAATGATCGACGCCACCCAGGTTTCCTCCGCCACCGACAGCCTCGGCCGCGTGCGGCTGTTCAAGCTCGCATGGGACGCGATCGGCTCGGAATTCGCGTCGCGACATCTGCAGTACGAAATGTTTTACGCCGGCTCGGCCTACGTGAATCACGGCAACATGTACCGGCATTACGACTGGCCGGCCGCGCTCGGGCAGGTCGACGCCGCGTTGCGCGACATGGGCGCGCCCGCGATGGACGCGCGGTCCGCCGCATGAGCGCGTGCTCTTCGCGCGACGACGGCGAATCAGGCCGGTCGCCGCAGCGCGACCGCCAGGGGATGCGAGCCGTCAAGCCGGGACGACAGCAGCGCCCGGTCGACCATCGCATGGACGCCCTTCTCGCCGTTCACCATCTGCGTGACGTGCAGATCGCAGGCCATGCTGCAGAACACATAGGCGTCCTCGCGCGCCCATCCCGTCATGTCGCCGAGCAGCGCGATCATTCCCCGCAGCGCCTGCCGGGCCGCGGTGTCCAGGTCCTCGTCGAAACCCATCGTGATGAGATGCGTGGGAGACAAACCGAGCGGCATCGGCGCGTGCACCGCCTTGTGCAGATGAAACTCGAACAACCCCGCGAGCGACGTCTCGAGCGCCGTGAGAATGACTTCGCCGTCGCCCTGCACCGCGTGCCCGTCGCCCGCCGAAAAAAGCGCGCCGCTTGCGTGAACCGGCAGGAACAGCGTCGCGCCGGCGCCCAGCTCCTTGTTGTCGATGTTGCCGCCGTGCTCGCGCGGCTCGATCGAACTGATCGCGCCGTAGGCCGGCGGCGGCGCGACGCCCATCACGCCGAAGAACGGGCGCAGCGGCAAGGTGATGCCGAACGGCAGCGTCGCCGTCCGCTGCACGCGGTCTATCGGCACGTGCAGCAGCCGGGTGCGCGGAAAATCGTCGGGCAACGTGCCGCGCAAAGGACGCATCGCATTCCAGCCCCAGTCCTGGCGCAGTTCGATTTCGCGCACGCGCACTTCGAGAAGATCGCCCGGCTCCGCGCCGTTGATCGCGACCGGGCCCGTGACGATATGCGGCCCGAGCTTCGGCGCACAGGCCTCGTGGATGCGCCGATGCTCCGGCAGCATGTCGAACGGCAGGCCGACGAGATCGCGCGGCTGACCGTTCACCGACTCGATACGGACCGAGTCGCCAGGCTCGACCGTGAGCACAGGCGCGAGCGCGGCGTCGAAGTAGCCCCAATGGACCGTCTCCGGCCCGGCATGCAATACGTGTGACCGTCCCATTCATCCTCCGGTACCTGAAAAATACGTTGAATCGCATTCCCGGGCGCCGACCAGCCGCGCAATAACTTATCCGCACGGCCGATCGGGAGCCGATCGGGAAACCGGCTTGGCCTTTGCAGGCATCTTGCCCATTTATAATGCGGCTTTCAACAGCCACGCCTGTCTCGCGAGGAAGCGCCGAACATGCCGCGAACGAAGAAAGATTCACCCGCCGCTGCCGGCGCGTCTCGCAAAACCGGGGCGCCCTCCCGCTCGACCGCCGTGAAGAAAAGCCCGGCCCGCGCGACGAACGTCGACGCGCGCCGCGAGGCGGTACACCATGCCGCCGAGACCGACGACGAGCCGTACATCGGCGTCCAGCTTCGCCATTACCGCACGCTGCGCCGGCTCAAGCTGAGGGAGCTGGCCGAACTCGCCGACTGCTCCGAGAGCCTGCTCTCCCGCATCGAAAACAACCGGCTGAATCCGTCGTTCAGCACGTTGCGCAAGCTCTGCAAGGCGCTCGACGTGAACGTGGGGCAACTGCTCTCGATCAGGGAGGAAACCCTCTGCACGACCTACGCCGAAGGCGCGCGGCCGGTCATCGGCCGAACCCGTCTGCGGACCGACCTGCGGAAAGTGGCGGCCGAGGTCTTCATCCCGTATGCGGAAGGACGCCTGCTCGAAGGTTTCGTGATGGTGTTCGAGCCGGGCGGCGGCAGCAACGGCAAGGTCTCCCATCGCGGCGAGGAAGCGGGTTACGTCGTCGAAGGTCAGCTGAAGCTGGTCGTCGACCGGGAAACCTACCTGCTCGAGACGGGCGCGACGTTCTTCTTCCGTTCGGACATTCCGCACGAATACTCGAATCCGGGCACGACGGTGACCCGGGTCGTCTGGATCAATACGCCGCCCTCGATCTGACCGCGGCGCACGGCGCGGCGGCAGGCCTTCGGCGGCCCATTCACGCGTTTCAGGCGCCAACCATCAACTCCCCGCCCGTCAGGCCCAGCACGTTGCCGGTCATGTAGCTGGACCGGTCCGAGGCGAGGAACTCGACCAGATTGGACACGTCCGCCGGTTCGCCGTAGCGGCCGAGCGGAATGCCGTTCAATCTCGCCTCGCTGGCCAGCAACAGGTCCGTCCTGATGCCGCCCGGCGCCACGCAGTTCACGTTGATCGACCACGGCGCCAGCTCGCGCGCCCACGATTTCGTGAAGCCGAGCAGCGCGGCCTTGGTCGCCGCGTAGAGCGACGAGTCGGCCTGCCCGGTCAATCCCCAGTTCGACGACGTATTGACGATCTTGCCGCGCCGCCGCGCCTTCATCGTCCCGACGACGGCCTGCGTCGCGACGAGGCTGCTCAGTACGTTGACGCGAAACGCCACGTCGAACGCATCGGCCGTAATCGCTTCGAGCGGACAGTCGGCGGCAATCCCGACGTTGTTGACCAGCACGTCGATCCCGCCCAATTCGTCGCCGACGCGCTCGATCCCGGCGCGAAAGCGGGTGCACTGGCTCACGTCGGCGATCAGGGGCACGGCGCGGCCGCCCGCATCGACGGCACCGTCCACGACCTCGCGCACCCGTGCCGCGTCCACGTCGTGCACGATCACCGTCGCGCCGAGGCCGGCGAAGTGCATCGCGTGCGATCGCCCGATGCCCGAGCCCGCGCCGGTCACGAGGACCACCTTGCCGTCGAATTCGCGTCGATCCATCCGTTTCACCTCTCCCGTGAACCCGCAGACGCGTAGGTCGACAATCCCTGCTCCAACGACACGCGAGGGATGAAATTCAGGTCGCGCGTCGCCGCGCCGATGTCGAGCGCCCCGATATGCCCGTCGGAAAAGCGCGGCGCCTCGAAGAGCCGATAGCGCACGCCCGCGTATCGCGCCGCCACCGCCTGCGCCAGCCCGGCTTCGGAGATCGTCGTGCCGCTCGCGATGTTGTAGGCGAACTGCAACGGCGCGGTACTGTCCAGCGCGAGCAATACACCGTGCACACAGTCGTCGATGTGGATTAGCTGCCGCAGACTCAGCGGCGATGCGCTCACGTCCACATGCTCCGCATCGTCGTTGGCCGAATCGATCAATGCCTGAACGAGGCACGGCGTACGGCGCGCGGGACCGTAAATCGACGATACGCGCAACGCAACCACCGGCACGCCGAACGATGCCCTATAGCAGAGCGCGAACCGTTCGGCCACCGCCTTGCTGGAACCGTACGGGTCGTCCGCCAGCAGCGGCGCGTGCTCGGCGACGGGCGTTAGCGCCGGATGATCGCCGTAGACGGCGATCGACGACAGCAGCACGAACCGCCCGACCCGATGAATGCGGGCGGATTCGAGCAGATTCAGCGTGCCCGCCGCATTGACCCGATGCATCGTCAACGGGTCGTCGCGACAGAGCATCGGTCCCGAGATCGCGCCGGCATGCACGACGCGGTCGATTGCGCCATTCCGGAACAACGCTTCCACCTGCCCGAAATCGGTCAGGTCGCATCGCACCCGCTCCAACGAAACGCCCCCGAAACCCTCGTCGAACTCGACGTCCGCCGCGACCACGCCCGTGCCGCGCGCCGCGAGCATGCGGCACACCGCACGGCCGACGAAGCCGTTTGCGCCGGTGACCAGCACGCGGGCGCTCATCGGCGTGGCGCCTCGCGACCGGGCGGCGGAAACGCCGCCGCCCAATGATGGGCGATGTCGGCACCCGTGCAGAACCAGACCCCGGGCTTTTTCGACGCGTAGTCGAGGAAATCGACGAGCCCCCTGATGCGCGCCGGCCGACCGATGAGCCGGTCGTGCAGACCGATCGAGAGAATCGCCGGCCGATGTATGCCCTCCGCGTAAAGCCGGTCGAACGCGTCGATCATGTACTCGGAGAAATGGCGGGCCACGCTGAACCCTGAGTTTTCGTTGAAACGGTTGTCGTTCGTCTCGTACGAGTACGGAACGACCAGATGGGGGCGGCCGCCCACGGCGGTCCAGTACGGCAGCTCGTCGTTGAGTTCGTCGCGATCGTACAGAACGTGGCCCGTCGCCGCGATCAGCGAGCGCGTGTTGATGCCCGGCCGTCCCGTCATCCAGCCGAACGGTGTGCCGCCGGACACCTTGAGCATGAAGTCGACGGCGGCCTCGACGTGCGAGCGCTCCTCTTCGAGCGGCATCGTCTGATAGTCGAGCCAGCGGTAGCCATGGCAGACCAGTTCATGGCCGTCCCGCCGGACCGCTCGCAGCACGTCCGGCGCACGCGTCAGCGCCGTGACGACGCCGAGCACGCTGACCTTCAGCCGGTATTGGCGCAGCACGTCGAGCACCCGCCAGACGCCGACCCGGGACCCGTACTCGAATACCGATTCGGACAGCGGACTGCGCAATCCCGCATAGCACGGCATGCCGATGTCGTTCAGCATGCCCTCGGAACACGCGTCGCCGTCGGCGACGTTGCGCTCCCCGCCGCCTTCGAAGTTCAGGTTGAGATTGACCGCGATGCGCGCGCCTGCGGGCCAGCGTGCATCGGGCGGATGCTCGCCGTATCCGGCGAAATCGCGTTCCCGCGTCATGGGCGTTTCTCCTTCTTCGGTCTTCGCCGCGCCGTCCGGCCTGCAGAATCGTTCACGGCGTCACCTCGCCGGGCACGGGAGCATCGTGCGCGACGACGTTCAGGAACTTGCGCGTGCGTTCGTGGCCCGGGTTGTCGATGACCTGCTCCGGCGGCCCCTGTTCGATCACCTCGCCGCCGTCCATGAAGACCACCCGGTCGGCCACTTCGCGCGCGAAACGGATTTCGTGCGTGACGACGATCATCGTCATCCCCGCGTCGGCAAGACCGCGCATGACGTTCAACACGTCTCCGACGAGTTCCGGGTCGAGCGCCGAGGTCGGCTCGTCGAACAGCATCAGTTTCGGCTTCACCGCGAGCGCGCGCGCAATGGCGACGCGTTGCTGCTGGCCCCCGGAAAGCCGATGCGGCAGATGATCCGCGTGCGCGGCGAGCCCGACGCTCGCGAGCAGCGCCCGGCCCAGCGTCTCGGCCTCGCGACGCGGCGCCGAATACACCCGGCACGGCGCCTCCATGACGTTCTGCAACGCCGTCAGATGACTGAACAGATTGAAATGCTGGAACACCATGCCGATGCGGCTCTGCGCGCGGGCGCGCGCGAGATTGCGCACCGGCCGCAGCGCGCCGTTCGGACCTTCGCGATAGCCGACGTATTCCGAATCCACCTTGATCGACCCCCAGTCCATGGGCTCGAGGTGATTGATCAGCCGGAGCAACGTGCTCTTGCCCGAACCGCTGGGGCCGAGGATGACCACGACCTCGCCGCGCTCGATCGTCAGGTCCACGCCGCGCAGAATCTCGCGGTCGCCGTACGATTTCCAGACCTTCTTGCAGACGACGAACGGCGCGCGGCCGTCGTGCGCGTGCGCGTCCTCCCGCGGCAACAGCGTGCGAATCCAGGCATGGGCGTCGTTCGACGGCGTGGGCTCGAAACCCGGCTGCGCGACGTCCGGTTCGCGAAGCGTTTCCCCGCCGGCTTCGCCGGGCACGGCCCGCCTGGCCGCGCGCAACCCCAGAAAGGAAAAACGCAGGCGATGATCGCTTTCGTAATCGAACCTGCGCTCGAGCGCGATCTGCAGCACCGAAATGGCGCTCGTGAGCGCCAGATAGATCACGGCGGCCGCGCCGAACACGGTAAAGAATTTGAAGTTCTGCCCGACGATCTGCTGGGAACGGAACGTGAGCTCGTTCACGAAGATCACCGACGCGATCGACGTCAGCTTCAGCATGTTGATCGTGTCGTTCGCGAGGCCCGGCACGAGGGCCCGCATCGACTGCGGCATGACGATGCGGCGCAACGTGAGGAACGGCCCCATGCCGAGCGCGGCCGCCGCGATGGACTGCGAACGATTCACCGACAGGATTCCCGAGCGGAACATCTCGGCGCTGAACGCCGCCTCGTTGAGCGCGAACCCGATCACGGCGGTCGTGAACGCGTCGAAGCGCAAGCCGATCAACGGCAGCGCATCGAAGATGAACACGAGCTGCAAAAGCTGGGGCGTTCCCCGCACGAACCAGATGTAGCTCCACGCCGCGCCGCTCAGCGCCTTGTACCGCGACAGCCGCATCAGCGCGAGCGCGAGGCCGAGCACGACGCCGATCGCCATTGCGCACACGGTGATCCTGACGGCCATCCAGGCGCCGCCGAGCAGAAACGACGAACCGACGTAGCCGAACAATTCCCTGAAGCCGCCGGCGACCGCCTCGCCCGACAATCCGGCCGCGCCGGCCGACTGGGCGGCGAACAGCGCGGCCGCGACGAGCGCGTAACTACGACAATGGCGAAGGTTGGGCATACCGGTCGACCTCGATGGCGCGGGGCACGACTACTGCGTCAGCACCGTGACGGGCGCGATCAGCTTCGGATCGACGTTGTACTTCCTGAAGATGGCGGCCTGCGTCTGGTTGGCCTGCATCGCCTTGAGGCCGTCGGATACGGCTGCCATCAGGTCGTTGTTGCCCTTCTTGATGCCGACGGCGATCTTCATCCCGCTCATCACCATGAAACCGCGCGTATAGAGCTGCGGATTCTGGCTCGCCAGTTGGTCGACCAGCGCGAGGTCGTACATCATCACGTCGGCGCGGCGGCTCGCCACGAGCCGGGCGCCCGAAGCAATGTCCTGGAACGTCATGAGGTTCACTGCCGGCTTGCCTGCCGCCGTGCACTCGTCGGACTGCTTCTGGGCCATCTGGTCTTCGACCGTGCCGACGCCGGCGGCAACCGTCATGCCGCACAGCTTGCCGATGTCGTCGATCTTCTTCGGGTTGCCCGCCTGGACCAGACCGCCCGTCGCCGCCTGCATGTACGTGACGAAGTTCGTCTGTTGCGCGCGGGCGGGCGTGTAATACAGGTTATCCCACATCACGTCGATCTGGCCTGCGTTGAGCGCCGGCAGCAGCCCCGACCATCCGCCGGAGAAGAATTCCACCTTGACGCCAGCGCAGGCGAAGACCGCGCGGGCGAGATCGGCGTCGATGCCGACGAAGTTGTTGAAGTCCTTGCTGTCGCGAAAGACGTAGGGCGGCGACTCGGGATCGATGCCGATCTTCAGCGTCTTGCCCGCCAGCGACGGATACTTCTGCGCGACCTGGCCCGGCTCGCAGGATTGCGCATAGGCGCCGGAAGCAAAGAAGAAACTCGCGACGGCCAACAACAGCAGTTTGAATATTTTCGATGAAAACATGGGTCACCTGACGAAGTTGAACATCAAATGGACTGCGAATCCTGGCCTGTCGGCACAGCCAAGGGGCCGTGCCGGTCGCGAGGTCGAGACGGCAGCTACCGCCGCCGCGATCCATGCGCGGACATTCCGACTGCGGATACGTCCGGCCGCCCCGCACGGCAGCCGGCCAAACGCCGGGCCGTCACGGCCGTGACGCTCTCAGCGCGGCGGTCGCTGCGGCGTCGACCGCCCCGGTGTCGGTCAGCGCGACGCGGTAGATATCGCGGGCGCGCGCGCGGCCAACCCATCCCTCGGCCACGTCGCGCGCGACGCGCTCCGGGTCGCGCGCCGCCGGATCGCCGTATCCGCCGCCGCCGTTGGTCATCGAGACGACCCGCTGATCGCGGCGCACGTAGACGTGCTCCGAGGTGCCGAGTTCGCGTACCTCGCCCGCATCGGATTCGAGGTATTGCCGGGCCGCCCGCGCGTTGCCGCCGCCGCGCGTCCCGAGCGACGGATTCACCGTGCCGTCCGAACAGAACCCGAGCTCGAAATCGCAATCGACGGGACGAAACGCGGTCACGATGCCCGGCGCGCCGCGATGGGTGCCCGCGCCCTCGCTGTCGGCGATGACCTTGCGAACCTCGATCATCATCGGGTGCAGCATTTCGTCGATCTCCACGCTGTCGTAGAACGGCATGCCGGCATTGCCCATGCAGAACAGAGAGAGCCATCCATCCTCGACCGGCGTGCCGGGGCCGCCGCCGGCGGCAAGGATCACCTCGTTGACGAAGGCGTGTCCGTTGCGCGGGTCGCGGCCCGAGATGACGCCGGCCGAGGGCGGCAGCGCGGCTCCGCCTTCGGCCATGCCGATGGCCGGATCGATCGCCGACATGGCGAGCTGCACCGCGTTCGACACGCGGTCGCCGAGATTCGTCGTCGCCACCGAGGTCGAATGCGGATGCGTCGGAATGCCGACGCAGCAGTTCTCGCGCAGCTTCACCCCGATTCGGCGCAGGCTGCCGGCATTGGGTGTGATGGAAACGGGAAGGCTGTTGAGCACGCCGACGAGCGCCGCCGAGCGGGCGCACGCCTCGCTGAGGTTCACGCCCACCGGCAGACAGTCGAGGTTGTCCGTGAGGTCGACGGTGATGCGGCCGTTCGCGGCATCGACGGTGACGTCGGCGTTGGCCGGAATGCCGCCGGGCGGCGTGCCGCGCAGCGGATCGTGCGTGCAGGTGCCCCGGGCGCTGCCGGACCGGATGGTGGAGATGACCTCGACCATCTGGCGCTCCGTCAGGTCGAACCACTGGCCGGCATGCGCAGTCACCGCCTCCCAGCCGAGCTCCTCGCCCATGCGCACGATCTCGCGCTCGCCGATGCGCGCCGCGCCGATCATGGCGAGATA
Source organism: Burkholderia sp. WAC0059 (assembly GCF_002870125.1). GTDB lineage: Bacteria > Pseudomonadota > Gammaproteobacteria > Burkholderiales > Burkholderiaceae > Paraburkholderia. The sequence continues at coordinate 37,704 of NZ_PNEO01000006.1, read as the reverse complement.
GTCCCCGCGCCATTGGTCCGGCACGCGGATGCGCATCATGCACATGTTGACGATGTCGCGATTGTCCTCGTAGTGCGACTGGACCTTGACGGCCGGGAAGATCAGCGCGCCCTCCTCGTAGACGTCGCGCGCGTTGCCCATGTAAGTCGTCGGCAGCGAGTTGCCGCAATCGGCCTGGTGAGCCTTGGCGACGACCGTGAAGCGGTGGACGTCACGGTCGTCGAAGACCGGCACGAGGATGGTGTGGTCGGCCGCGTGCGAATTCCCGTGGTAGGGCGAGTTGTGCAGAAAGGCGTCGCCGCGGCGCAGGTCCGGATGGATGTCGAGCATCGCCCGCGCCATGAGATCGGCGCCGCCGATGACGTGGATCGGATAGCTGTCGGCGGCGGTGAGCAGCTCGCAATCGGCCGTCACGATCGCGCAGGAAAAGTCGCGCGCCGTGTTGATGACGCCGGAGCGCGCCGTGCGCAACAGCGTGTTCGCCATCTTGCGCGTCACGCCCTCGAAGCGCTTCTGCATGATGGCGAGCTTGACGCCGTTTGCCACAGGCGCGCTCGACTGGTTCGGGACCGGCATGTCCATCTCCCCTTCTACGTTGCGCAGTGGACGACGAGGTGCCCGCCGGCGCGGCGCACGGCCCGCGCCCCGGGATTCACCACGATGGTCGTGAAGTTGCTCTCGACGATGGCGGGCCCGACCACGTCCTCGTCTACGGCCATGCGTTCGAGACGCCAGGCCGGCGCTTCGACGAGCCCAGTCTCGCGGAAATACATGGGCCTCGACCTGATGTCTTTGGCCCCGCCTTCCTCGCCAAGTCGAATCGACGCCGCCTCGGACACGCGGCAGCGCGCCAGCGCCCGCCAGCTCATGATCTCGACGGCGTCGCCGTCGTCGCGGAACGAAAACAGCGCGGTGTGTCGGGCGTGGAAGTCGGCGATCAGCGCAGCCACGTCGTCGTCGCTCGCGAACCGGGCGCCTCGCAGGGGCACGTCGATCTCCCACACCTGGCTCGGATAGCGCGCCTCGATGGAAAGGTCGATCTGCTCGTCGCGGGCGTTCGGCCCCGCCTTGGCGAAGAACGCCTGCGCCTGGGCGACGAGCTCGGCGACGATCGCATTGGCCCGATCGCGATCGAAGGCCGTGGTCTTCATGAAGGCCGTGCGCGAGAACTCCGTGGTCAACTCGGACATCATGGCGCCGGCCGCGCTCAGGGCCGCGCCGACGTCCGGAAAAACCACGGTCGCGCAGCGCAGCCGGCGCGCGATCAGCACGGCATTGATGCCGGCCGCGCCGCCGCCGCCGATCATCGCGGTTTCTTCCGGGTCGATGCCCTGCTTCACGGTGATGTCCTCGATCGCGTTCACCATGCTCTCGGTGGCGAGGTCCAGGATCGAAAGCGCGGCCTCTTCGACGCCGATGCCCAGCGGCGCCGCGATTTGCGTCGCGATGGCGTCGCGCGCCGCCTCGAGGCCGAGACTCATCTGTCCGCCGAGGAAGAACGCCGGGTCGATATAGCCGAGCACCACCGCCGCATCGGTGAGCGTCGGACGATGGCCGCCGCGGCCGTAGCAGACGGGGCCCGGCGTCGAGCCCGCGCTTTCCGGCCCGACGTGCAGCAGGCCGGCGGCATCGACCCGTGCGATGCTGCCGCCGCCGGCCCCGACGCTCTTCACGTCCACCGACGGAAATCCCGTCAGATGGCCCTGGTAGATCGGCCCGAGCCAGGTCTCGCGCGTCCTCGGCAACGCGCCGTCGCGTACCAGCGAGACGTCGTAGGTCGTGCCGCCGGCATCGGTGACGATGGCGGTGCGCACGTTTTCCAATTGAGCGAAATGCCGGCCGGCGACCGGCGCCATGGCGGGACCGGAATTGAGCGCGAGGATCGGACGGGCGGCAAGATCGGCGACATCGACCAGGCCGCCCTGCGAAGTCACCGCGAAGATCTGCCCGGTCAGCCCGCGCGCCTGCAACTCCGATTTCAGCGTGCGCAAATAGTCGCTCATGATCGGCTTGAGGGAAGCGTCGATGGCGCAGGCCGACGTGCGCCGATATTCGCGCACGGTCGGATTGAGCCGGTGCGAGAGCGTATAGGGCACGCCGGGCAAATGCGCGTCGAGCAACGCCGCGATGCGCTCCTCATGGGACGGGTTGACGATCGACCAGATGAGCGAGACGGCCACGGCCTCGACTTTTCTCGCCTTCAGCTCGCCGATGACGCCGAGCACCGCCGCCTCGTCGAGCGGCGCGTGAACGCGGCCGTCCGCCCAGATGCGCTCCGGAATTTCGAAGGTCAGCGAACGCGGAACGTAGGGCGCCGGATAGGGAACGCGGTAGTTGAAGGGATCGGTGCGGCCGCCTTCGCGGATCAGCAGGATGTCCGGATGCCCCGCGGTGACCAGCAACGCCGTCCTCGCGACGTTGCCGGTGACGACGGCATTGATGGCCCGCGTCGTCGAATGGAACAGCATTTCGGTCCGGCCCAGCAGGTCGTGGACCTCCACGCCGCTCGCCTTCGCCGCAAGCGCCAGGGCGCCGAGAATGCCGCCGATCGGATGCGGATAGGTCGTGGGCGACTTGAACAGGGTCGCAGCCCGCCCGGGTTCGTCGACCATCAGATCAGTGAACGTGCCTCCGACATCAATCGACATCCGCATCGCGCAACTCCCTGTCCTTATTGATGCGCAGTGTGCAACCCACTTTCACAACTAGCAAGTAGTTTCAAAATAAACTCCAGGCTTGCGTGGTACACAAGTCGCTCGCGTTCTGCTATATACAGGGCGGAGGGGGCCACGCGCCTTGCCGGAAGCCGGCGGCTGCAGGCAAGACACACACATTTCAATGCATGGAAGCTTGATGGAAAACCTGAATCCGGAAGCCGACCGGGAGCGCGAGGATTTGCCCGACGTCGGCCCGCGCGTGCGCTATCTGCGTCGCCTCAACCGGCTGCGCCTGAAGGACCTCGCGGCCGCGGCGGGCTGCTCGGAAAGCCTGCTTTCACGAATCGAGAATTCGGTCGTCGTGCCTTCGCTGACCACGCTGCACCGGATCGCGAAGGCGCTCAGCGTCAATGTCGCGGCGCTGATGGACCCCAAAGAGGAAGCGGTCTGCACCATCTACGGGCCCAACGACCGGCCGCGCCAGCCGCGCGTGACCGACGGCGGCGACGGCAGCACGGCGGAAATCCTCACGCCCTTCAGCGAGCACCGCCAACTCGAGGGACTCCTGCTCGAAATGCCCGCCGGCGGCCCGATGTGCGGCCCGTTCCAGCACGACGGCGAGGAAGTGGGCTATGTGCTCTCGGGAGAGCTCGAACTGTTGATCGAAGGGGAACGGCACCTCGTGCCGACCGGCTACAGCTTCTTCTTTCTATCGGACCGCGTGCATAGCTATCGCGCCGCCGGCGACGAGAACTGCCGGGTCGTCTGGATCAATACGCCGCCTACTTTCTGAATTCCACGTGCCGTGCTGCCCGGCTGTACTCGGCACGTCATACCCCAGCGGATTCTGAAGGACGCTTTCTTTTCGAATATGCAAATCGCGATGACGCCATTCGTCATCGCCGGCGCCGCCAGGCAAGCAGCCCCGTTCGCAATGGCTCCCGTTCCGATACGCCCGGCGAGCGCCCGCCTGTACTCATGAACCTATCCCTTCGCGCTCGAGCCATGAACGGAACAGCACGACCCGTTCATCGCCGAACTTCGCGTCCGGAACGTAGGTGCAATAGCTGCGCGACGGCAGACGAGGACCGGCAAACGGCGTGACAAGCCGGCCGGCAGCGAGATCGTCGGAGACCAGTGCAATCGGCCCCATCGCAATGCCGATTCCGTCGATGGCAGCCTGCAAGGTCAGATAGAAGTGGTCGAAGGTCAAAGTGGCTGCCGGCTTCAGGGCAGGAATTCCTGCGCTCGCCAGCCAGTCGGGCCAAAGCCGGGGAAGACTCGAAGTGTGCAGCAACGTGTGTTGCTGCAGGTCGCCCGGCAATCGAAGCGGCACTCGCTGCAAAAGCGCAGGACTACAGACCGGAAGTCGCTCGTCGGACAGGAAAGGTCGCATCGAGTAGCCATAGAACGTGTCCGGACCGCCCCGAACGATGATGTCATAGGTCTCTTTCAGACTTTCCAGCGACTCGTTCGACGTCTCCACGTTGACGTCCACGTCGGGATGCCCGGCGCGGAATTTAGCCAGTCTCGGCACCAGCCAGCGCAGCGTGAATGTTGCGGGCGCGTTCACGGACAGCGTCCGGGAGGCCGTTTCGGAGAGACCAAATCTCGCGGTTGCCTGCGCGAGCTGCTCGAACACGGGGCCGATTTCCTCCAGATAAGCCTTCGCCGCCGGCGTCAGCGCCACGCGCCGGTTGTACCGGTCAAACAACGATGCGCCAAGCCATTCTTCGAGCAGGCGCACGTGCTGGCTCACCGCACCATGCGTCACGTGCAATTCGGCGGCAGCTTCCTTGAAACTGCCGAGCCGGCCCGCGGCCTCGAAAGCCCGCAAGGCATTGAGCGGGGGCAATACCCGTTTCATCCGAAATAGTTTATCTAACTCGACTCGTCAATTTATCTGGTTTGTTTGACCTCCACAAGATAGATATCCTGCCAATTACATCGCTGATTCAATCTCTCGCTCACTTTCCGGCCCACAACCCGCATGCTCAGTTATACCGGCGGCATCGTGCTCCTTGCTGCCCTGCTCCACGCGAGCTGGAACGCGATGCTGCACGGCAACCGCGACCGGTTTTTGTCCATGACGTGGATGAGTATCGCCATCGCGGCGGTCTCCACGCTCGTCGTCCTGTCCACGCCCTGGCCGGCCGGCGCCGCCTGGCCGTACATCGTCGCATCGGGGCTCGTGCATATCCTCTACAACATGAGCCTCGTGCGGTCGTATGGCCGCAACGATCTGGCGCAGGCGTACCCGATCGCGCGCGGTTCGTCGCCGCCGCTCGTCACGCTCGGCGCGGCGCTCTTCGCGCATGAGGCGATCGGCCCCTTGCACGCGCTCGAGATCGCGATGATCTCGGGCGGTATTATCGCGATCGCGCTGCAGGGGAATCACGTGTCGCGCACGGGTGCACTGGCCGCGCTGACGACCGGTGCGACGATCGCCCTCTACACCGTGATCGACGGCGTCGGCGTCAGGTTGTCCAACAGCCAGCCGCTCACCTACACCGCGTGGATGTTCCTGTTCTATTGGCTGATGCCGGTGCTGTTTATCGCGGTGCGCGGGCTCGCGCCGCTATGGACGCCGATACGATCCGAGCCGCTGGCGGTCGGCTCGTCGCTCGCCGGCGGCCTGGTGTCGATCACGGCGTATGGCATCGTGATCTGGGCACTGCAGTCGGGCGCGATGGGCGCGGTATCGGCATTGCGCGAGACCAGCGTGGTGTTTGCGGTGCTGATCGGGCGAGTGTTTCTGCGGGAAGCGGTCAGTGGAACGCGCTGGCTCGCCTGCATGGTCGTCGCGGCCGGAGCGATTTGTCTGGGGCTTTGACACGACCTGAAGCGCCATGGGTTACCGCCGAAATCCGGCAGGCGCAGCGTCAGCCAGGCCACAATTCAATGGCTATGGCGGAGCACTATGTGAGGAAGCGCAGAGGCGACCAGGTGGGACCGAGATGCGCTAGATTTTGCGGAACAACGCGTATCTTGCGGAAAAATTAAAGTGTGCCGTTAAGCATAACTTGTCCGCGAAATAAAGCATAAGTTGTCCGAAATCGTTGGAGTTTTCGCGCTACGGCTCACTACTGATAAAGCATAAATTGTCCGAACGTGACAAAATAAAGCATAACCTGTCCGCAGAAAATCTCCCTTCGAGACAAGCCTATTTTTAAACTGCGCTACCCGACAATTTCTCGTATCCAGCACGAATCACATTGGCAATCAGTGGCCTACGTGCTATCAAGAACTCGTCATAGCCCATATTCCACCAACCGTCTGGCAAGGCGTGCCATTCGAGCATTTGTTCCAATTCCGTAGTCGAAAAGCGTGCAGCGTACTGCAACCAATAGTTCGCTGGCGGAACATCGGAGATGGCGATATTGTCATCCCACTCGACCAATGCGTAATTCGCAATCTGATTGATGTCGCGCACGCTATCGATACCCCGCTTCTTCAGATACTGTTTGGGAAACAGGTGGTGGCGTTCTAGCGCTTTTTTCTGTCCCTGAGCTGGGGGGTCCAGCAGGTCAGCCACTGGACTCTTGGAAAACAGCGCTCGTGCACCCAATAGAGTCTGCGCCGCATAAAAGCCGAATAGTGCAGGACTACGGCTCGCCGAAGTAGCCAGGTCTATCGGTAACGTCTTGGTCCAGTAGTCGTCCGTCAGGGTTCCGATCTCTACTGCAGCCAAGCGCATCAGAAACTGGTCGGCAGACTTCAGTTCGCGCAACTCGGCCAAATCTTGCTCCATTCGCGATTCTGGTGATGAGGTAAAGCGGCCAGTCAGCAACGACATGAACAGCCAGCGTGCGATAGCGTTTTTGAGTTGAAACCCATCGACACCGTATTCCGTACGCCCTAGCAAATAGAGCTGATAGGCAAACACCAGCGCGTTAACCGAACTGATGGTTTTCGTGCTGCGAAAGCCAGCGGCGCGCACTATGTTGAGGAAATCGGCCCAGTAGGTAACGTTCAACACCCGGGCCTGGGCATCACGCAGCTTGCCGAACTGATTGTCACGCTGACCAAGATTGACCTCTCCGGTTGCCAAGTCCTTCCCGCGCAGCAGCGAATAAACGTGCTCCAGACGCGCACGCCGAAAGGCCACGCCCACGTCAACGCGTAAGAGGTGGTCGGGGTCCGGCTGGAAGATTTGATTAAACGGACTCGGCTGTCCCGTTGGTCCAGGCTGGCGCGCTGCGCGGCAGAATGCTTCCAGCTCGGTGCGTCCGTCATCCCAAAAAACTGACATCAGAGTCAGGATAAAGTCCGACTGGTTGAGCTTCTTACCTTCGCTGTTGATGCGCACGAAAACGTCGGCAACCTGCTCTTCGGTGCATTGCTGCGATAGCTCAAGCGCGATGAAAGGAAAGTTAGTCAGACCGGCCAACCTCCCTATAGCGTCGGCAATCTTTTCTTCTTCGGCGTCGGAAACCTCACGCGCAGCCGCCAGGCGCCTGAGATATTCGCCTATGGTTTTGTGGGTCGGCCGATTGAATACCCCGGAGATGTCGAGAATGTACTCGGGGTCCCGTTCCGTAGTTGCATCGGGAACGACAAAAGTGCCGCTCTGCGGCCGGAAGGCGATACGGATGTATTCGCGCTCAAAGTTCTCGCGCAGCACGGCTTCACGACGAATGACTGCATATAGCGAGGTCAGACGTTGCTGGCCGTCCACGATAAGTAGCGAGGGCGCCTTTTGCTTGTTCGTCTCTCCGATAACTTTGGCATCGGTACCTTCTGCGCCGGTTTGCCAGAACAAGAAGTAACCAACCGGATAGCCACGGTACATCGAGTCAAACAAATCACGAACCTTGGAATTGGCCCAGACAAACGGACGCTGGATGTCCGGCAGACCAATTCGACCAAGTCCGATGTCCCCGATAAGGCCACCGAGGCTATAGTGGACCTCTTTGAAGAGAGTGTCGGTCATAGTTCTTAAAAAAATCCCCGAAGCATGTGACTTCAATACACATCGAGTACCGAGCCGTTGCGTAGGTACAAAAGCCTGAATGACAGACCTACCAATGCTAGAGATGCCACGTTATACGGGATGGTCACCGCTGTTGTTTCCGCGGCGAGCTCACGCCTATCTAACATCCTCGGTATACGGCGTTGCATTAATCTCGCCCCAGAAAATTACGTATGATTAACCATCCTGAGTGACAGAAGAATTAATAAAGAAATTTTCAACTTCAGCCCGTCCTATTGTAGAGTCAATCAATTCCTATTTGGCATGTGTTGACCCAACAACAATTCGGCGGAATTTATTCGCTGTGATTTTTTCTTGATCAATTTCGTAAATTAGGCAGCCCTCAAAATCCTTTGACGAATTTAATTTACCGGCCACCACAACTTCGCGCAAAGCAATGGCCGAATCCGACAGAAAGTGATCAAGCGGCCGTTGATCGCCGACGGAGAACACCCGAACTAACAGTTCGCGCCCTTCGTGCTTCCTTACTACAGATGCCATACTGCGCCTCCATTCAGGTATGTACAGTGTAGAAATAGCCAACATACCCACCTCATGACTGACGACGGGCAAATCATGCGGCAGTTTCTTCGTCATCGTCCTCAACTTGCCGGTCGTCGGCACGTTCATCCCATACACCTACACCCAACTTGCAGATTGCGGGATATCCCCACAGCTCAGTTGCCGCCAGTCGAATCTGGGCTACACGTTTCCGGCAATTGTTGGGCCCCCAGTGTGGGCGATCCATAAGATTACCCCGGTAATCACTATTCGCAAGAAGTTCATTAAATGATACTTTACGCTGATCCTGCAGCCATTTAAGCTTGCTCGGCTCCCCAACAAAAGGCACATTCTTCATCCCGCGGTTGTCACGAATCGGAAGAACGGTAAGATTGCCAAGATGATTGAGCCAGCGCTCCATATTCTTTTTATGGAGTCGCCCCTCTCTCTGATCTTGATCGTCAGGAGTCTGCGGATAAATATGCTCAACGTCCCAAGACCGGAAAGCCCCCTCTTTGCCGAACCAGACGCTGTCCTGGAAAGGGGAAATATCTTCCCGCGTATATGGTCCCCACTCGTCTGACTCAGGAAGATGCCGCCCGTATTTCCAGAAGAGATAGTGAATGAGGTGCCGATATTGAATATAAAACTGCGGACTCTCCAGCGCACCATCAGGGAAAACTTGCGAATTCTTCTGCTCTTCGGACAACTCTTCGCCCAAGCGAGAGCCTTCTTCTACGTTCCAGTAGGGGGTTGTATGCCAAAACACTTGATGCGCTGCATCTGTGGGAGTGGAAACAGCATGACCAAGGCCGTCAGTCCAGTTGTCTTGATACAACTGGCGCGCGACACGCCACTTGAAGGAGCGACCGCGGTTGCTCTTCTCCTTTGATAACGCGCTTCGGAAAGAACTGATTTCACAAAATCGCACCAACGCCTCAGCCTGGTCCCTCCACCGTCGAATAGCAGCAACGATAAGCGGTTGCAACTCGCCATCTCGGCCCAACCGCGCAAAGTCGAGCAGAGCATCCCGCAAGGATTGCCCATATTCCTTGGGCATGCGTTCATAGGGGCGCTCCACAGCAACCCATATTTCGGCCACTTCTACCAGCGTATTCAGGTACCGCTCTATCCACGTACCAACACCCATTCCATCGCTTGCTACGGCCTTCAAAGCACTGTCAACCTGCTGAAGCACTCGGTCCGAGCTTTTGAACTGTCTTTCCGTGAACAGTATCCAGTGCACCTTCAACAACTTGTCGGAATCGAGCGGCTCTCCGTGGCTGGTGACATCCAAGCGTTGATATAGAATGTCGTAGCGTCGTGTAATCAGATCCTCCAGCTGATGCCTAACCTCTTCGTCATGCTCAGCTCCAGCCCACTCAATGAGTTTGTTCTTTACCAGATCAAACTGACACACTTCTTTGCCACGAAGATTGATGCGCTCGAACAGGCTTGTAGCGCCAGCAAGTCCAGGAGCAACATACAGGATCACCTGAGCATCAAGCAGAGTCTCTTCCTTAAATTCGCCGCTACGCTCGATCAGCAGATTATACGCATCGACCATCAGCCTCTGGGACAAAGTTTGCTCAACCTCTCGGCGCCCGCTTAACAGCGCAATTGAGAAATCGCCATCGGCTTTACGCGGTGATACCCAGAGTGAGGTCAGACCTCCCGCAGTCGCTCGAACAACCTTGTTTCCACCACCCTGCGCCGCAACCGCCAGCATGAGCGTGGTCAGACGCTGCTGGCCATCGATGATTCCAAGGGCCCCTGTATTGTCAGGGCAAACCACGACTAAGCCGAGGAAGAGAGGCATGCCCTTGAACTCAGCGTCCTTGAGATCGCGGACAAGATCGACAACCTGGGAACTACCCCAGTCATATGGGCGCTGGAACGGCGGAATATAAAAATCGTAAGACAGCAATTCCCGGAGCGTTAAAAGTTTCGATTCCCCGGTCTCAAGTTTCAGCGGCAGCATGTATTTTTCTCGTCAACGTGTTGGGTCACAATGGGCTAGCTCCGTCCGTCATCGACTTCAGACGCGCATCTCGTCTCATACGCCAGGAGATATCGCCGATCTCCGGCGGAGATAGAGTTTTGTCCCCGTCAACAAGCCCAGCGCCATTTTCATCCATGATTCGGACTTACACAAACCCAATAGCGACAGGCGGCGTTTCTTTCAACGCGCATCCGCCTTCAAGCGTCGCAATGAAACTCTGCCAACAGCAGCGCTTGGAACCGATGGCGACGGGCTACCGCCGCAAAATCTCCCGGTGTGAGCATACTCAGACGATCCGGCCCCGAGCACAGCTCAGAGCCGGCGCAGGCAACCCAAGTGCCTCAACCTGCCGGCAGAGTAGTCTGCCAAGACTCGCCCCGCGTGAGATAGTCAACCGGACCTTGAGATCAAAGCGCCGAAGCGCTGCCCGGTCGAAGCCGTCCGTCAGGTTCGTTGACGCAATGAAACCCCCGTGAAAGATTCCCATGCAAGCCAACATCTCGTTAACGGCAGTCACTTCCCGATTCCTTACCGCGCGACGACGACGATCCTGCAGGAGTCCGTCGACCTCATCGATCAGTAGCGTCGCCCCGTCCTCGGCGGCCTCGCGAAATATATTCGCAATATTCTTTTCGTTTACCCAACGGACATGCCGAGCAGATCCGATCTGCGCTTGGCCCGCAACGGCAACTCGAGCTGCTGTGCCGGCCATCGGGCCAATACCATTTCCCAGTACCGAGCGGTCCATACAAGCACAGTCGCCGGAACGGCCCGCAGCCAGCTCGCTACCCGCGCGAATGAGCCCAGGGTTGTATCGGGCAACGGATCAGGTACATCCGCACCGACTGGCTCACGCAACTGGGCCTTGAGCGTCGCATTGATCATGCCGCTCCGCGCCACACCGGGCTGATCGGTGCTGAGGTCCGCCCCGGACTGTGTGCGCGACCGAGGCCGCCCGGGAAATCAGCGGACACCAGTACTTCGGATCTGGGCACATGCGCGACATATGTATCCCAAGCACCACAATTTTTCCAACACAGGTTTGCATTCGTTCTACGCATTCGGACATACACAAGTACCCACCAGTGTTGACGAAGTCTGCCCATCAGAACAGTCTATCAGGCGGAATATTTCGATTGAACATGAGGAATACGCAAATAAGAGCTTTCCACACAACTAATATGTTCCAAGAGAGAATAAAATCCTTGCAAAAGAATCACAGTTAAGCGCGTGATCAATATCATGGTTCAACTTGGATAACGTCACCTGCAGCAATAGCGATCTGGTTGAGCCCAGCACGAAAAATGGGGAACGGGGATGATGCAGGAACAGGCAGATGACGCCGGGGATTGGACGACCGATACCGATGTGAAACTACCGAGCGTTCAGGTTATTGCCGACCCGACCATTGGGTACGCAGCAATCCAGAACAACGTCCCGGTCGTCCGTGAAATTCTCGTCGTAAACGATGGGGAGACAACGCTCGCTGATGTCGAGCTACTCGTCAAATGTGTGCCAGCTTTTGCCGAGAGTATTCGCTTCCGTTTTGAGGCGTTGGCGCCCGGTGAGAGCCGCCGCCTCGCACCAGTCGATCTGCGTCCGGACCATCAGTATTTCAGCCAGCTCGACGAATCTGAGCGAGCCATCATCACGGCGACGTTGCGCGTCCAGGAAACGGCACTCGTAACGGCAACGCACAACATTGATGTGCTCGCCTACGACCAGTGGGCCGGTACACGGTCGTTACCCGAACTGCTGGCCGCGTTTTGCATGCCAAACTCGCGGGTCGTAGACAAGCTCCTCGCGCGGGCATCCGGGTTGTTGCGCCAGACGTCGGCCGAGCTGTCCATGGATGGATACCAATCCAAGAATCGCGAGAAGGTCTGGAAACAGGTATCGGCCATCTACAGCACGATAGTTGCCGAGGACATCCAATATTCCAATCCGCCGGCGTCGTTCGGAAATGACGGTCAGAAAATCCGGACGCCGGAACGCATTCTGGATGGCAAGCTTGCGACATGTCTGGACCTCGCCATGCTGTTTGCCTCATGTCTGGAGCAAGCAGGTCTGCATCCCGTCGTGCTCTTCAAGGAAGGTCACGCCTGGGTCGGTGTCTGGCTGATAGACACCAGTTTCCCGACCGCATTGATAGACGATGTCCAAGCGGTTCGCAAGCGAGTGAAATCTGGCGAGTTCATGGTCTTCGAAACCACCGGGGTAGCCGGCGGACAGAAGCCATCGCTTCGCTGGGCCTGCACCCGTGGCGAGGAACACCTGAATGACGAAGCCGAATTCGCGTACGCCGTCGATGTCCGACGCGCACGCGAAGTTCAGATTCGCCCGCTCCCGTCCCGTTCATCACAGTCCGACGAGAAGAATATCCCGGTTGCCAGGGTCGAAACGCCCGTCATCGAGGACGTACCGCCGTTGCCGCGACTGGACCCCATCGTCATCCCCCTACGCGATGATGTCACGCCAGAAACCCCAGAGGGCCGCTTGGCAAAATGGAAGAGCAAGCTGCTCGACCTGACGCTCCGCAACAAGCTGCTGAATTTCAAGCCGACGAAATCTTCGCTGCGCGTCATCTGCCCCGACCCGAGTGCACTGGAAGACCGACTTGCGGACGGAAAAGAATTCCGCGTTCGTGCGAAGCCGAAGCTGATGTCCGGTTCGGACGGCCGCGACGCCAATGTGTATGCCGGCCGGAACGGCACGGCCGCTATGGATGACCTCGCAACCGACGCACTCGGCCGGAACGAAATCGTCACGGATGTCGAGGAAGAGGCGCTGGAAGGTCGACTTCTCGAGATATTCCGAACGGCAAGCACAGGCATGGAGGAAGGCGGTGCCAATACGCTGTTTCTGGCTTTCGGGATGCTGGAATGGCAGGAGAGCAAGGATGCTGAATCCAGCCACCTGGCTCCGATTCTGCTAATCCCCGTCACGTTGTCCCGCCAGTCTGTCCGAAGTGGGTTCCGCTTAACCCGTCACGATGACGATGCGCTCGTGAACCCGACGTTGCTGCAAAAGCTGCAACAGGACTTCAGCCTGAAGCTACCGTCGTTTGACGTCTTGCCCGCAGATGACCATGGCATCGACGTCAACGGGATTCTGCAAACCTTCCGCCTGCATGTAGCTGAGCTGAAGGGATGGGAGGTCAAGGAACAGGTCCATCTGGGTATCTTCTCGTTCACGAAGCATCTGATGTGGAAGGACCTCCAGGACCGCCAGAAGCAGCTCCAAGAAAACAGCGTTGTTGCCCATTTGATTAACAACCCCGGCAAGGCCTTTGCTGACAGCGCGACAGGCTTCGAACCTGGCACCCTGGATGAGAAATTCCGGCCCCAAGACCTGTTCACCCCGCTGCTGTCGGACTCGTCGCAGCTGCGTGCCGTTTGCGTCGCCGCCGAAGGCAAGAATCTTGTCATTGAAGGTCCGCCGGGTACGGGCAAAAGTCAGACCATCTCGAACCTGATTGCGCACCTGCTGGCTACCGGGAAGACCGTGCTGTTTGTCTCGGAGAAGATGGCCGCGCTGGAGGTGGTCCATCGTCGGCTCAGCAGCCTCGGCTTGGGGCCATTTTGTCTCGAGCTGCATTCGTCCAAGGCGAAGAAAGCAGATGTTCTGAAGCAGCTCGGCGTCGCGCTCGATGCAGCCGGCACACGTACGGTGAAGGACTGGGAGCGAGAGTCAGAACGGTTACTGACGCTTCGAGCAGACCTCAACGGAGTCGCGCGTGCGCTGCATCACATCCATCCGAACGACCTGACCATTTACGATGCCATCGGAACCAGCCTGCAGCATGCGGAATGGCGACCCGGCACGATGCTATGGGCCGATGCAGATGTACATGACCGTACGCAACTCGAGGCACTGCGCGAAACCTGCCGCCAGATGGGAGCATTGGCTAGCCAGTTGAGCGGCTTGCAGAACCATCCTCTGTCAGTCGTTCACAAAACTGAGTGGACGCCATCCTGGCAGCAGGAGTTTCTCGATACGATTTCGAAGTTCGAAGCACAAATCAAGAAGCTGGACGAGGCCGCGTCAAACCTGCTGAATCAGCTGGGTCTTCCGAAGATTGCGTTCTCCCTGAATGGGTTGGGCAAGTTCGATGTACTGGCCGACGTACTTTCTGCCGCACCCACTGTGCCGGTCGATGTTGCCCGGTCGGCGCACGACGAGTCCGCTCGCAACCGACTGGCCAACTTGCGGCAACACGGCCTGGCGCGCAATCAGGCATGGGAGCCGCTTAGCAAACACTACGCGGATGACCTTGCCACCCTGAACGCGTCCGAACTGAAGCTGCAATGGGCGGCGGCAACCAGTACCTGGTGGCCTAAAAGTCTGTTTGCCCAGCGTGCTGTTACCGGGCGACTGCGCCTGTATCGGCAAGACCAGCGTCGCCCGCAAAGTGGAGATGTGCCGGCTGTCATCACCGCACTGACAACCGTCAACGCCGAAGACAAAGCCCTCGAGGCCATGTCGCACGATGCGACAGAACTGCTGCATGAAACGTTCGCAGCGTCGAAAACGGACTGGGCTGCCGTTGAGTCGGCCGAGCGGTGGGCAACTTCGTTTGCGGACGCGGTAACGACTATTGCCGGCAATGACATCGAACTGGCCCCAACGCTTCGCACGAAGCTTCAGCCATTTGTTGCGGACAACCGAAGCATGCTGAAGGCGGATATGCCGCTTGGCGCAAGTTTGCTCTCGTACCGAGATTGCTATCGAGATTTCACGGCTCAACTCCGCCATGTTGTTGAGCTCGGGCACTGCCAGGCCGAACTCGGTTTGGACCCAACTGCCGCTGGCGTGACTCCTCGACTGTTGAGCCTGCTTCAGGAATGGCAATCTGCCTCGCGACAATTGCAGCCGTGGTGTCTGTGGCGGAAATCCCGCACCAATGCAATTAGCAGCGGATTGCAGGGAATTGTGGACGCAGTGGAGGTCGGCGAGGCACCGTTGTCTAGCGTGGCAGTGTTCTTCGAATACAGCTACCAGAGCTGGTGGTTGCGAAAAGCGATTGACCGGGAGCCCATACTCTGCAACTTCGCGAGTGCCGAGCATGACCGTAAGATTGCTGAGTTCAAGGAGGCTGACGAACGTTTCCAGAAACTAACCCAGCAATATATTGCGGCCAAACTGGCGGGACAAATTCCCGCGGGCGTAGAGGTTGCGCCCGGCGCAGATTCTGAGCTGGGAAAATTGCGACGCGAACTGCAGAAGCAGCGCAAGCACATGCCGATTCGGCAACTGGTGCAAAACCTGCCGAGCTTGATGACCCGGCTGAAGCCATGCCTGCTGATGTCGCCTTTGTCGGTCGCCCAGTATCTGGACGCGTCGCACGCCCAGTTCGACGTGGTCATCTTCGACGAGGCTTCCCAGATTCCTGTATGGGATGCCGTCGGTGCCATTGCGCGCGGCAAGCAGCTTGTCTGCGTCGGCGACCCGAAACAACTGCCGCCGACCAGTTTCTTCTCGCGGTCAGATGACTCTGACGATGGCGTGGATAGCGACGACGTTCAGGACCTTGAGAGCATCCTGGACGAATGCCTCAGTATCGGCCTCCCTGAACTACGCTTGACCTGGCACTTCCGAAGCAAGCATGAAGGGCTAATTACCTTCAGCAATGTCACGTACTATGACAATGAGCTGGTCACGTTCCCATCGCCCGTCACGAACGACCAGAGCGTGCGCTTCGAACGCGTCCACGGCGTCTACGACCGCGGCGGCTCGAGGACCAACCGCGCGGAAGCCGATGCCATCGTCAAGGCGATTGAACAGCATTACCTCGACCCGACGAAACGGCAACTAACGCTTGGAGTGGTGACTTTCAATCAAGCGCAGCAGAGCCTGATTGAACGGATGCTGGATGAGCGGCGCCGAGCATCCCAGCAGCTGGACCAAGCTATTGCGCAGGCGGCGCAGGAGCCGCTGCTCATCAAGAACCTGGAAAACGTTCAGGGCGATGAGCGCGACATCATTTTCTTCTCCATCACCTATGGTCCGGACACGTCGGGCAAGGTCAGTCTCAACTTCGGTCCGTTGAACCTGGAAGGCGGCCATCGGCGTCTCAACGTAGCCGTCTCGCGTGCCCGTGTCGGCATCGTGATTTTCAGTACGCTGTTGCCCGAGCAGATTGACCTGTCGCGTGTCAGGGCCGCTGGCGTCCGAGACCTGAAGAACTATCTGGAATTCGCCATCCGTGGCCCGCGCGCCCTGATCGAACAAAGCATGCCGACCGGGAGGGAGCCTGACAGTCCGTTCGAGCGGCAAGTCATTTCTGCGCTTCGCGAGAAGGGTTGGACAGTTCATCCGCAGGTCGGCGTGTCTGGGTACCGGATTGATATTGGCGTAGTCGACCCGCGTGCGCCGGGTCGCTATCTGCTGGGCGTTGAGTGCGATGGTGCCATGTATCACTCGGGCGCAACGGCCCGCGACCGAGACCGACTCCGCCAGCATGTCCTTGAGGGGCTTGGCTGGGAGTTGTATCGAATCTGGTCTACCGACTGGTGGCTGAATCCTGAAGAGCCAATGCGAAAGCTTGTGGCCCGGCTGGAAGAATTGGTAGCGACGATGCCCACCGAGGGCGAGCCGACGGTTAAACTGCCAGAAGAAACGGCCCACGAGGAAGAATCACATACCTTATACACAGGAGCCGAGTCGGTCATGGAGTCGGTTGCTCCTGTCGCACAGCTTCCCGAATATGAACTGGTCAGCCTGGATAAAGGCAATCCGGATCTTTTCTATGAAAGCCGGTCAATGTCGACCTTGGCTGGTCAGCTAGTCCAGGTAATTCAAACGGAAGGGCCCGTGTCGCAGGGGGTGTTATTCAAGCGCGTAACGCGAGCCTGGGGACTCTCTCGAGTAGGTAGCCGCATCGAAGCTCATCTGAGCGCATTGGTGCCCGGACAGGTAGCTCGTACTACAGACAACGCCACCATTTTCTACTGGCCAGAACACGTCAATCCGAGCACGTGGGAAGGTATCCGCGTTCCAGGAAACGACGCCGAAACGCGCCGAAGTATCGACGAGATTACCCTCGAAGAACTGGGCAACGCGGCCGTGTACATCCTCATGCAGCAAGGCGGCACGTCGCAGGACGGGCTGGCAAAAGCAGTGTGTCGGTTGTTGGGTGTGGCCAGGACAACTGCCGAGGCCGGTGCGCGCATTTCCCGAGCACTCGCCCACGGACGACTTCAGGCGGTGGTAGTTGTCGAGGGTGGTTTAGTCCATTTGAGGAAATAAGCCATCCGAAAGCGTCGAGGTGACCTGCCTCCGGTTTTAGTCCGGACCACAGTTAGAGTCCGAGGTTAAAAACTGCTGGGTTGCGTCATGCGCCCGCGCGAACTGCTCGGGCGTCAGATAGCCGAGCGAGCTGTGGGGCCGCTCGGTGTTGTACTCGATCCGCCACGATTCAATCAAGCTTCTGGCATGACGCATGGAGACAAACCAGCTCGTTCAGGCATTCATCCCGGAAGCGTCCGCTGAAACTCTCGATGCAGGCGTTCTCCACTGGCTTGCCGGGCCGGATGAACGACAGCGTTACACTGGCTTCGAAAGCCCATGCATCCAGGACCTTCCCAGCGAACTCCGGACCGTTGTCGACCGTAATTGAAGCAGGCAAGCCACGCATTTCAGCCAGTCTCGGCAAGACCTGCTTCACACGAAGGCCGGGCAGCGAGTTGTCGACTTCAATGGCCAGACATTCCCGGGTGTAGTCGTCGACCACGTTCAGACATCGAAAGCGTCGTCCATGAGCCAGGCCGTCTGAGACGAAGTCCATTGACCAACTCTGGTTCGGGCCGGTGGGCGTGGGCAGTGGCTTGCGCTCGACAGCAGCGATGCGTTTTCGCCTCCTCTTGCGCACGCTCAGCCCGGCCTTGCTGTACAGGCGCCAGATACGCTTGTGGTTCGCCAGCCAGCCTTCACGCTGCAACAGCACGTGAATGCGGCGATAGCCGTAGCGGCGCTTCTGCGCTGCGATAGCCACCATCCGCCCCGTCAGCGCCTGGTCATCCGCCGGTTCGACGCGACTCGTAGCGGAACAGCGACCGCGAAATCCCAACCAGCCTGCAAGCCCCGGGGGATACCCATCGCGCGCTCGGTCATCAATATCCGGACCGCCTCTCACCCACCAGTTGTCCAACGACGACGCATGTAATTTGACACTCGTTCGGCCGAATTTCCGAACTGGAAGATTTCTCCGAGATACGTTTACCGCTCCGACAACGACTGCTTCATTCGATAAAAGTGCCCCTTGTCGCATGCCTCGATAAGTTCCAGCAACTCCTTGAGCACATTCGGCGCTTCAGACAATGCCGACACGTCATCGTGCCCCTCTCCAATTTGTTCAGCGTGTGAATGGGTGTCGACGAACCGCAGAATCCTAGTCTTTTTGTGCCCGTCAAACTCAACAGCCTCGAGTCTCGCATGCAGCGTGGCTTCATCCGGAACTTTGAAGATGAGAAACGCTTCGAGCAGCCGTCTAGCCAAGTTAGGCAGCTCGTAGTACGTCTGCAACGCTCCTCCGCCCTTGATTTCACTTGCCTCGAAGATCCGCTTGAACAGATAGTGATACTCCGACTCGTAATCCTGAAGAAAGCGGTCCATGGTTTCCAGAATAGAACTGCGCTGCCCGTCAGAATACGATGCACGCAGCATGTAGAATTTCGCAGGCTTCACCTTTTTCCCGCTGTTCACATGCTGAAACCAGTTCCGGACCTGGCGCAGGAATGTGTAGTTGTGCGTTAATACGAATAGTTGTCCAGCATCGCTCAGTTTCCGCTTCATGAACCCAAACGCGCTGTATACGGAATTCGAGTCAAGACTGGAAATCGGATCATCCACTACGACGATGCCCTGCCTAAGATCAAACGACCGATCCTCAAGCGACTTCAGAAAGTAGAGGAACGCGATGGCCGTGCGCTCCCCTTCGCTCAGGTTCGTCGCCGCTCCGCCACGTCGTACCAGCCGATAGCCCGTATCCTCGACGGCGACCTGAATTTCATCATGACCGAGGTAACTGTATAACTCCCGGTTCAGATCGTCGGCTGGCTGCCTGTGCTCGAGAATGGCAGCTTCCAGCACGCGGATCTGTTTCTCGACCTCGGCCGTCCTCCCTTTTGCCCGAGAATGCACTTCGGTCGTGGATTTAATCTGGCTTTGCAATTCCAGCCAGCCATCAAGCGCCACAGCAAGTTCGTGGTTGTGCAACCGCTCGCGTATGGACTCAATCTCCTTGGAAAACGACTGAGTCTTCTCGTTATGCTTCTGAGCAGCACTCATTATGCTGGCGAAAGCCCGTTGACCCATGAATTCGCCAACGGCATTCAAGCCTGCGTCGAGCGCCCCAAGAAGTATGGACAGGAAAGATTTGCTTTCTTCCTGTATACCACTCTCGCCAGCAGCGAAGCTGTCCAGATCCAACACCTCGAAGACGCGGAACTGTTTCTCCTTCACGGCATCCGCAAGCCCTAATAGTCCGCGCCGGACGTTCTCAAGACTTGCCTCAAATTTGAGACATGCATCGTCATATTCCGGCCGAAGTTCAGGATATAGATCCTTCGAATCTACTAACGCAACATTGTTGAGTCCCGCAGCAGTTCTCTCAATGCGATTAGCCAGCGCCTGCAGATCTTGAGTAAAACGCCGGAACTCGTCGTTGAAATGAGCCTCCAGCCTTCGCAGTCGCTCTGCAAGAAGCGGTTGCCCACAAAACATGCAGACCTCCGCATCTCCTTCATGCGCGTGAATACTCAGGCCGTCCCGAACCCAGGCACTGACTCCCGGGTTGGCAGCAAGCTGCCCAATAACGTTCGACACGACCGTCTTCTGCAGGGCCTGTCGCACCTCGTTTCTCAGGCCTAGCAGATTCAAAGACGGCGCCTCGCCGACCCGAACGGCAGGAAGAGGCTGCGCATCCTTAAGGCCAAGTAGAGATTCGCGCTCCGCTACCGACAGCAACTGCTTCGTTGAAGAGGAAATCCGCGCGATGTTTTCCCTGAAGTTCGCCGCGTTGTAGTTATTGAAGCTGCCCCTTGGAGCAACCAGCAAGTTCTTTATTGCCCTAGCCGTGGCAGTTGCGTAGTCATTGAGTTCCTTTTGCGCACGTTCGATACTGGCACTCGCGGTCGTCACGGCGTCCGCCAGACTCGAAAGCTGCGGCTTGAGCTCATCCAGATGACGCTGCTTCTCCGCACTCTCCTCGCCGAATACATAAACCGGAGGAAGCTGACCGAGGACTCCGCTACTCGTCTCAAACACGCTGCGCGCTATCGTATCGCGATTGAAAACACGAACGGGAGGAAGTGCGACCTGACTGAGATTCCGGCCAGACACAGAGGTTTCGTCGAAGACGAAATCTACATCGCCGTCGACAATAGGAGCAGACAGCTGGAGCGGCTTGAAAAGGCCGGAAAGTGTGGTCTTTCCAGAACCGTTCCAACCATAGACGAGATTGAATCGACCAAAATCTTCTAGATTTTTTGGCCATATAAAGTCCCGGAAGATTCGGTACCCACGGATTTTCGCAAACCGACTGAGCTTCATCACTACCCCGCAGATAAATCTGTCTCTCAACGACTCTGTTTCTTTTACTTCCTTGTTCAAATCCACTCCGCCACCCGGTGCTACGACGCCCGTTGGGGGAGCCTAGTTACCACTGTCAAAGCAGCTTCCGAACTAGCTTACTCGATACGCATTACCTGGCCCAGTACTAGATACGTTCGGCTCGTCGCAGCAAATATTACCGCACTTGGTAAAATTGGCCGATACTACAAAACCCTGCGGGGCGACACAGTGTGAGCAGATTTATACAGGCTGTTTCGTGCAGAAACTTGCGATCAATCTCAAAATAATTTGACTCAGATGACATTCCGGCAGCCCAAGCTACTTTCCGATGAACCAGCGACTGAAGATTCGCTCGGCACGCATGAGAGGATCGCGACCGCACTTGCCGCGTTGATTGACACGTCGGAAGGGGGCAAGAGCATCCGACTTGACGGTGATTGGGGTACCGGCAAGTCGACGGTTATACAAATCCTCAAGAGGCTTTTGTCCAAGGATCAAACGCCACAGCACGAGAAGAATCCCGCTACCTGGATGTTTGTCTATGACGTGTGGGTTCACTCCGGCGATGGCCTACGACGCGCATTCTTCGAAAGCCTTGTCAAGGATCTTCTTGCATGCGGATGGATTCGGCCAGAGTCTGATTCCGAGCGGAACTGGAAACAGAAACTCGTGACAATGGCAGGAAAAAGTAGGCGTGTCACCAAATTATCATGGCCACAACTTACATGGCGTTCGCGCCTCGTATTGGCGCTCGGCGTGACGTGCGCACTGCTTGCTCCCGCAGCATACAGCTTACTGGCGAAGATGCTTCAGGATTTGCCAACTCCTCAGTTATGGTGGTTAATCGGATTAAGTGCAGCTGTCTTATTCTCACTCGTTTTAGGCGCGAGCGCGCCGGACCTTCGTGTTCTGCTGACCAGATCCACGCTGGATGAGACGACCGAGACGTTGACTGACCCAGAACCAACCTCTATTGAATTTCAGGAGGAATTCGAACGATTGATGATGGACGTGCTGAATCCCCGTGAGCATCCAAAACGCAAACTCGTCATCGTCGTTGATAATCTGGATCGCATAGAGTTTGATGAGGCAAAGCAAGTCTGGACGCTGCTCCGGTCATTCCTCGACAACCCCGTATTTCGTGAAAGCAAATGGTTCAAACGACTATGGCTACTCGTTCCCATTGCCAACGAAAGTCATTTCTCGAAGCTCGCCAGCACAAACGAGGCAAATCCGGCCCAAGGCAGTACCAATATACTCGAAAAAGTCTTTCAGGTACGCATGTCACTACCACTCCCCATGTTGCGGTCGTGGAAAGATTTTCTGGCCCAAAAGCTTGAAGACTGTTTCGGTGCGGACGTAGATGGCAGCTACGAGGTCATTGCACGACTGCTGCACTCTATTACAGCTGGTGCTGCACCGACACCCAGAAAGCTGATCGTATTCGTGAACGAACTCGTCGCTCTTTTTACAGAGCGACAAGGCGATATGCCGTTATCTACGCTGGCTGCGTACATCCTGTCTCGGGACTTGACGAGAACCCAGCCATGGCAGGTACCTGTGGAGTTGGCCAATGTACTCTACTCGCCAGCCATAGAACAGGATTTCGCGACTTTGTTCCTTCACGCGGAAAAGTCGGCGGATTCGCTATATTTGCTGATTATGCCGAATCTAACCAGAGCCCTAGAAATGGGTAGCCCGGACGAACTTTCCAAGATTCTCCATGCCACCCCGGCCGCGCAGGACATTCTTGATCGTCATTTAATCGAGCGCTTCTCCAGGATGTCTCAGTCGACTGAGGAGGCGCAGAGAGAACAGGTGATCTTCTTTGCGTTTTTACGTGCGTTGGCCATGTTCACCGATTCTGAACTCTCCGATGGCATCCCGACGAACTTCCTGGCCCATATTCGTCCAAGAATCGACGAGATCATGAAGCGCCTCCAGTCTCTCGATCTATCTAACCCTAGCATAGCTGACGGCGTAAGTGCCTATCTCAAGCTGACGAATGACAGCACCGTCGCCGCACCTACAGTAAACCGTCTTCTGCACCAAATTTCCGCAATTCCTGAAGCGAACAGTTCTATTGCCGCTGCCGCGTGGGACAACTGGACAAGATCCCTTGTAGAGCTACTCTCTGTCGAGGAGGTACACGCGTGCATCGATATTATGGCCGGTCAACGTATTTTATTGCCGGCCCCCATTGAACGCTGGGCGATTATCTGTGCGGGACTGGAAGCGGACACATCTCCGGGCTTCATACTGGATATGATCGATATTTCAACAGATGACGACAAGCTCGCCGACTGGATTGCGAGTGAATCGTTGCCGATGCACATCGACAACCGTGCAGGAACAGTTCTACAACAGGGATTGCGAGCAAGAGGCTCCGGTTTTTTCGATCTCGTAACAAGGAAGATCGGCGCGATCATTCGCACACGAGCCGACTTACCTCGATCCGAAATAATAGTTTGCCTGACCTACCTCCTAGAGGTATCGAACGAGTACACAAGACCCTTCCTGAAAGAATTGGCAAACGAAGGTAAATTCGTTTCATGGAGCATGAACGATCCCAAAGGAGGATCCATCATCCTTGACGAAAATTTCATTCGCCTTTCGTTGCTTTATATCTGGACGCAGGATGGTCTCACAAAAAATTTTCCCAATAAAAGCATTGCCTTAATGTTTACAAACAGTATCGCAGGTCTATTTAAGGGAATGTCCTCGACTTCAAGCATCGCTGCCAAGGTCAGCGCAGAATTCATTGCTCGAACAAAAATATATGACGTCCTTCCAATTATCGCATCGATCTCCTCTGGATCGAACGAAATACTTGAAATGATTATATCTGGGTTATGTGACGATGCGGACTTTCTCAGTGCCGCAAGGATGGAATTATATGGAAACCTCGACTCGTCAGAGTTGAGCCTACTCATCGGGCAAGGTGCAGATGTTGTTCGAAACTTGCTTGCTCAAGTCATAAAACCTGTCGAATCGCCCTCTTCACCCTCAAGCGAGCAGACGGACATTTAGTTGTAAATACACCCTGCTGAGTCGACTATGGTCGTCAGTGAAAACCGAAGTTCAACCTACCGCTTCAAAACAACGGCAGCTGCATTAATTACTGATCACCGTCATTCTCCTTCCGTTGCAGAGCACATGGGTCCATGCGGACCAGGCAAAGGCACGCAAGCCGATCGGCGTGCCGCTGAATGCCGATGCAATAGCCACGGTACGCTGGCAGATATGGGCAAGCATCCGACTCGCGTTTTCACGCGCGATGGTGAGGCGGATCCGTACTTCGACAGCAAGCAATGGAATGCCGCATGCAAGCGGGTTGGCATCCGGCATTTCCGCTTCCACGACGTGCGTCACACGTGGGCGAGCTGGCACGTGCAGGGCGGCACGCCGCTTAACCGGCTGATGGAGTTGGGTGGTTGGGCAAGCTACGAGATGGTCCTGCGGTACGCGCATCTCGCGCCGGAACATCTCAGCGTGCACGCCGACGCGGTGCCGCTCGATCGCGTCGACACCGCCCACGGCGTGACGCTGGCCGTTGTATGACCCGCAAAAAATGGGCACACTTTGGGCACACAGGGAGGCGGATTTTTGTGACACAGAGCAGGAAAGGCCTGTGACATCACGCCTAACCTGTGCCGTTGATCATAATCCGTCCTCGGAGTAAAGCATAAGATGTCCGCTACGCAGGCAGTTATGCCGCAAGGAGCTGCCTCAGGAAAACATAAATTGGCCAATCGGACGCGAATAAAGCATAAATCGACCAAACGAAAAACTGCCTGAGTAGCAGGCAATTTTTCCGGCGTCGAGGCGATCCACTCTCTGGAGAGTGAATCGTGGGTGCCGAATCGGGTCCGGACTGGGAGTCGAACCCCGCGTCACAAGCAAATTTCTCGACCCCATCAAACCTCACCGATGAAGGCCTCTCTGCCCTCGAACGACGTGGCGCAACGGCCGATCAGGTTGAAGCCACGATGTCAGCTGGCATCCCCACTGGACTACGGCGATACATTGCACGTTCGCGTCCGCAATCTGCGCTTGGTGTAAGTACGAGCGCAGATCAGTGCGTGACGGCGTATACCCAGCAACCCAGTTCCGCCTCGCGGAAATTTGTCGCCGAGATTCAACCGGGCGAGGCTCGCAACACGCTCCCCTTCTAACTTCCTGGGTAAGAATTTCGTGTTGCTGGGCCAGTATTGCAGCCTAGTCCACAATAATCGCTTCTTTAGGACCGTCTGGTTCGGCAGCCGCAAGGTCATCTACGATTTGCCATTTCAGATATGCCGTCGACACGACTTCTTCGATCTCATCCCACGCTAGCCGCCTCAGATTTTCCTGCTTTGCGCCGCTCCGCCAGCCCGTATCAACGGGTTGGCGGACGATCCACGAAATAAACGAGCGGCGAACCACCTCCTTGGACAGCAGTTCCTCACGTGCAGACGACAACCACCAACGAACTTCTAGCGGACCGCGAGCTTCCACCAGCACATCGCTCTCACAGCGGCCGATTTGCTTTAGTTCGGCGCGGCGACGACGAAGGGTATTGAAACTAGCTCGCTTCTTCAGCATACCAACGGGAATAGCAACAAGGACGCTCAAAACACTTATGCCGTATAGGGCCATGAATATCACCGGCAGTGGTATTCCTGTCCATCGACTCAGCCCATATAGCCCCGATCCGATTATCCCAATAAGTCCCACGATCACGAGCGCTATCTTTGCGGCCGATCGAAGCATTGCACCGTACCGCGGTCGTCGGGTCTTGTACCAATGCCTGGCCGCGCCCAATATCGTTTCGGGCGTCAATCTCGTTGGCGTGTTCCGCAGCATGTAGCAGATGCTGGTGCGAATCGCATACGTCCACGCCAAGGCAAGCGACGCCCATAGAAATAGGCCAACCCTGATTTTCGCAAAATAGCTGAGGACGACTGTCAGCGAGGCCAAAGCCAAACCCGCCCACAACAGCAGCATCACAAAAGAAAATATGCTTCGGTTGATAGATTTTCCGTTCGGGTGCGCCGCCCGCCGCATGGCCGGCGCCGGTTGACCGATCAAGCCGAGAGACTTCACAAACAGCCCAGCGATTGGTACCAAAGGTTTAACAACCAAGTACGCCAAGACTATCGGACGTCGTAGCCGCCTGCACCGTTTCCAAATATTCTCAGCGCCTATGGACGATGGGAGACGAGCAACAACTGCCTCGATGCGCCAAAGATCTGCGAGTTTCCTCGCATCCAGTATCTGGTTGGCAAGTGAGAGTCTGACCCACGCAGCAAGGTCAGAAGAAAGGTTCCCGAGATAGCTCAGATTCTCAAAGGCAATCCGGTGCTCAAGTTCCGAGGGCTCCTGTATCACTTCGGATGTCTTACGTTCTATTTGTGCTGCGCTGGCAAGACCGTAGAGTCTCAGTGCTGTATGCTGGTTCACGAGATCCCCGCTCGACCAAAACGGGTCTAGTGTTTCCTCGACGACCAACGACAGCGCATCGGGACGTATGTCATGTCGGTTGCGCAATCCGTCTTGAAGCAGTTTCAGCACGTGCGCGTATGTCGAATCTTCCAGAGCAAAGTACTCGAACTTTTCTCCACCGAAACTACTAGCGACGGTTGTGACTTCAGCAGCAAGCACTGGGAGTCGCTTAATCGCGTCATCCAGATAAGGCTGAATGATGCAGGCCGGCTGTGTCTGAAAGAGCGTAACCGCATATTCCCTCCAGCGTCCGTCGCAGAGCATTGTCTCGCTTGCGACAGGCAACGCCTGGGTCGCAACTTGCTGAACAACAAGTGCCTCTTGGTAACGCCTGTGTACGAAAGCGAAATGGGAAGTCTCTTTGCTGCTTAGCCACGTGTCAGTTCGCAAAACCTTCATAAATACCAGCGCATCGAGCAATTGGCGAATCCGGTCTTCGTCGATGAAGGTTTCGCGGAGGTGATGACTTAACTGCTGAACCGACGGAGCAAGTCCGAGCTCCCTGTTGACCGCAAGTACACGCGCAACGTGCCGGGCCATGTCGAGGGCTTCCCCGGACGAAACATCCACGCCCGGCAGTTCGCTCCCATCCGATGTCAGGTTCTCAAGATGTCGATTAAGCAAGTCAAGATCATTGCGTGGAAGTTGCCCTTCCGCTGTGATGTCGGCGCACAACAGAGCAAGGAACATCGGATTTCTGAAAGCATCGCCGCCCCGTTCCGCAATATAACTTCTCACCGCGCGACGACTCTCCCGATTCGCCAGCGACTGGGCGATCATTCTCTCCTGACGCTCGGTTGAAAGCGGAAGGACGTGAAAGCGCGTCCATTTTTCCAGTGGCGGAGCCTTGTATTCACGTGATGCCACCATGACGCGACAACGCCCAGTGACGTCTGCAAATGCCTGGATCGCCTCGGCATACTGCCGAACAACCTTTGACCCGTTGCCCTCATGCAAAACGGCGGGAATTTCGTCAAAGGAGTCGAGCAGGAAACACCACTTCCCGTCTCGGAGATACTCATCCCAATGCTTCTGCACAAATTTGGCAGCAACACTGTCTACAACTGCATTGGACCGCACAAACGCTTCGATTCCCTGTGCCGTCGGAGGCACGTCCGAAATTTTTTCCAGTCCGCGGAGATTGACATAGAGCGGGATGACATACGAGCCACGGGCCTTTCTTGCCAGCAGGCCGAGATCCATCGCCAGCGTTCGCAGCGCAATGCTCTTACCACTTCCCGGTTCTCCAACAAGCAAAATCCGGCTAGCCTTGCTGTTCTGAATTGCATTTACAAGGCGATTGACTTTACGCCGACCATCAGTCGGTCTATCCAGCAGCTTGGCGAGCGCGGAATTGTATTGCTGACCCTCGACCTCAATTTCGGCCTCCAGGTCGGTAAAGGGTATGCTGCTCCATGATTCAGCATGATTCAGACTCTCAATGCGATGCTTGAGTACGTCGCAGATATGTTGTCGTTCGCGCCGCGCGGGCCCTTGCTCACCCGCGCTCAAGCCCCAGTTATCCGCGAACATGGTCCACTGCGCCAAAGCCTTGTTTATCCATCCAAGCGCTGAGGCGATTATCCGAATTAGCCCAATGATCAGCCAGACAATCAGGACGATATTTGTCAAGGTGAGCGGGTGATGGCCAACAATCGAAGTCCACAGCTTTTCGACTACTCCGAGTATTGATTGAGCATCGAAATTCAACGGGACTATTGATTCGGGTTGCGCTGCCCCACCATCTGGACTATTCATTTTGGTTAGCCAATGAGCAAATGTACACCTGCAAGTTTAACGGCCGCTATCCAGAAATCTTTTACTCTGCCACACCTCTATCGGACAGAAGCGGACCGGGATTGATATGGTCCCGAGGCGGCAGGACTGGGTACGCAAGGTTTGCGAATTCATTATCGATCGACGTGGCACGGAGAGACCATCAGCACGGTCGCCGGCAACCGCCCCAATCCGGTGATTCGATGCCTCTGCTCTTCGAGCGCAGGACAGTCTTGCCGCTGAGCCCGACGACCGGTGTTATAACCCCAATTATCGAAAAATAACCATATATAGTGCCACCCTTGCCATTCTCACCTATATGCAGTATATTCTAGGAAGTAACTTGGGTTGTGCTTCCTGTGTGCAAACTTTTTCGCGAGTTCAGTCATGAGCAACAAAAAAGATAGCAACAACCTGTACGTCGAACGCCGTTCCCAAGGGGACTACGCCGTCCGGAAACCGGGCTCCGACAGAGCTAGCGCAGTCGCGCCAACCCAAGGGCAGGCAATTGACCGAGCGAAGCAGTTGAACCCGGACGCCGCGATCCATATCGAACGGGTTCGTAACACGAACGGCGGGAACCCGGACAAGTGGCGAAAGGAATAATGCGCGACCATCGAGCCAAGTTCTTCGCTTATCGCCTTGCATCGCCCCTAGGTGGCACGGTAACAACCAAATAGACAGAGATTTCCTGGCTCAAAGCCAGCAACAGCCAACCGATAACCAAAATTATGGCCGTCTCCGGGTTTGACAAATACCTGTTCGGGACGCGCTTGAACGAAGTTCTTTTCGCCTCGCAGCCCATACAGAGTGTTGAGCATCTATTTGGTCGTCAGCAGGAACTCGATCGGATAGAGAAGGCGCTCTTCGCCTCCGGGCGGCACATTTTATCTACGGAGACCGCGGTGTTGGCAAATCGTCCCTGGCTGCGACCCGCCGCGAACCAGTATCAGAGCGCCGACTCCCAGTACATCGACGTAGGATGCGGCCCCGACGCTACCCTGGCCGTCGACAGAGTTACTTTTTGCGATGGGGTTCTACATCGCGATACGAGATAGATTACCGCTTGTACGGCCAACCTTCTTGTTTTGCCAGATCGTCTAAAGCTTCGGGAGAGTGAGCTTCCGCTTCGTGAATCTTGCCATGTGGCCCAGGATTTACCAGAAGCAGGTTATCGGGATCCAAACTCTTGTTCGGTTGATCTGCTTGCCGTTCGATGTGGTGAACCGCAGCGTTCGGCTGCAACGGCTCACCACTAACCTCGCAGGTTGTGATGCCCCTTGCATTGAGAATCTGCTGCTTCAGCTTTGGAAGCTCCTTGCGATTCTGCAGTTCGTTGATTGCTCGACGTTTATCTAACTCGGGATGATCGCGGAAAGCAATGAGGCAAGCCTCAGTGTCCTTGAGCCGCTCACGTTTGTCGACATCTCTCGGCTCCTGGATACGCCGCGATACCTCCTTTTGCAAGGAAGCGGTGGTAACAAACCGGTCTTCGCCCCTGCGAGTCTTGTCCGTATTCGGCAGATCATTGACGAACTTATTGACGCCCGGCTGATCCGTTGCGAGCAAATGTGACAGACCTTTCGTTGGCACAAATGTCTGACCATCGCCTGTAAAGACGCAGCCGGATTGGATCAGTGCCTGCGTCTTAGCTGCGTCCTTTGGTGGAATATAGCCTTTCGCCTCTGGAAACTTGATATCCAACTCTTGCGCAGAGTGAATAACTGGAAGATTCTCCTTAGTCATCACCGCCTCCGTCGCCTTCGCCAGATTCGGTCATAACATCGTAGAGTTCTTGCAGAATGAGAAAGGCTGCGTCGTCGCCCCCCCGATCACTATGTACTTGTTGACGGAGCGAACGGAACCATTTTCGAGCTAAGTCTTTGTCTCGGTAATGCTCGTCTGTAATTCCGAGGAGCTTGTTCCGTTGCTCGCCGTCTAGCCGTGTCAGATAGAAGACCAGTTCGGCCTGCCGTGAAACGAAAGGCCCAGCGTGAAAACCCAACCAATTTTTTTGCAAAATTCGCACGACGTCCATAAGCCCAGCATACGTCGTGGCGCCCACTTGAAGCGGGTTGACTATTTCTTCGAGCTTCCTGCGTATCTCTTCAATGGAGCCAAGTTGCTTAAGTTGCTCCGTTGTTTCAATCTTTGCGATGTCCATAGGAATTCAGGTAATCGTTGTCCTTTCGCAGATCGCGGCCATCCGCGTCGTTGGATCTCAACATCGACTGGATGCAGCTCCTAGACCCCAAGCCAGCAGCAACGTCCTGTTAGTGGTTGTAAATCGGAAGCTTCTCGGAAAAGATCAGCAATCCGTTCGCGGATACGGTGAGGTTGGCCGCACATCCACGCCTACTCACTTGTCCGCGGCTTCCTAAACCCTTCAATTGCGGAGCGATTCTTCAGCGCTATTTGCTGTACCTCTGGACGCCTGGCGCTGCTATCGTCCAGTCCAAGCTGCCTGAGAGTATAGAAAAGGAGAGATTGCCTGCAACGCAGATCGATTTGACCATCTTCCATACCATAGTCCAGCTCGACAACACGCCGACGCTGCTCGCCAAGCCCGGGGTTAGCAATAATTTCTAACGTGACGACCGTATTCCATTCGTGGTCCTCTTCCTGCCCAGGACCAGGCTGCTCCGTAGCTTCGACGCGCAAAATGCGAGCGATCACAAAGTCGAGGAATAACTCCCGGATATGGCAATACGCCCTCACGTGCCAACGGAAGCCGTCGAAGGCAATCGCATGGGGCGTAATGACTCTACTGATAGCTTCGGGGCGTGACATCGACTGATATTGAATTCGCAGACCCTGGCGTTCCCGAATTGCCCTGAGCAGTGCGGTCAGCACATTGACATCAAGAATCCGGGTTGGTACTGGCACGACCGCTACGGACGGCCACCATCCGACAAAAGTCGCATCCCTCGGCAGCACCCCCGTGGCAGTCGCCAGCAGTTCATTCAGATAACGCGATGGATGGCTCACCGGAAAGACCGGTTTGAAGTCCGGCATCGCCACATACATCTTTGTGCTGCGATCGTACTCCATATTTTGGGGGCATACCGACTGATACCTCGAAATGTCCAGGGATGCCTGAGGGATGGATATGCCAAAAAAGTCCGTGAGATCGCCGCGATTCAAACGCCCTTCCCATTGCAGCCGAAAGTCGATGAACTCAAGCCTACGCTCTTGCCCCCAACGTGACCCTGTTTTTGGCTCGCCACCGCCCGGCGTGGCGTTCGTTTCCGGTTTCCTGTTCATGCCCGGAGTGTGCCACAAATATAGAAATTATACTAATCTAAAAATTATGCGTATAATAAAGCTACGCACACATCTCCATTGTAGCTCGCGCATGGACAACCAGCAGAACCTGAAGCCGTTTCACATCCTTGCCCTGTCAGGCGGAGGCTACCGCGGCCTGTACACAGCTACGATCCTGCGGCGGCTCGAACAGTCGTTTGGGCAACCGCTTGCCAGGCACTTCGACCTTATTTGCGGGACTTCTGCCGGGGGCTTACTCGCGTTGGGTTTGGCTGCAGAAATTCCGGCCGAAGAATTGGAGACGATGTTCCTGCGCGACGGCAAGCGAATCTTCGATTCTCGAGATTTGCTGCGCCGGACCATCGGAAAATGGGTGATAGCCAAGCACTCCCCCGCTGGACTTCGAGACGTTCTCACCGAGAAACTTGGAACGAAGACGATTGGCGACCTTCGACACCGGGTGTTGATCCCTGCGGTCAACTACAGCAAGGGAGGCGGTCAGTTCTTCAAGACACCACATCTACCGAAGTACGAAGCCGATCATCAACGCAGCCTCGTCGACGTCGGACTGGCAACTGCGGCGGCCCCGACATACTTTCCGCTGCACCGAATCGACGGCGTTGGGGTATTCGCGGATGGCGGCCTCGTCGCCAACTCGCCTGGCTTCGTCGGGCTGCACGAGGCGCGACGGCTACTTCGCGTCGACGACAACGTTCCGGTCAGGGTTCTTTCCATCGGAACGATGACGCGCGGCGCCACGGTGCGCGGTTCTGCACGCCTTGATCGAGGAATATTCCTGTGGGGCGCCAGGATTTTCGATCTTGTCATTTCGGCTCAGGAAAGCGCAGTCCACGACATGTTGACCCATGTTCTCGGAAGCAACTACTTCCGGATAGACGATAACGCCACGCCGGACCAGAGCAGGGACATCGAGAAACTCGATGTCGTTACAGCGGGGGCAACTCATGTTCTCCGGGAACGAGGGGCGCACGCCGCCCAGCGTGCGCTCGGCGACCCGGCACTCGAAGCGTTCCGAAATCACCTGGCAACACCACCCATGTTCTACCACGGGGCTAACAAAAACGCAGGAGCCGTATCGTGTTGAATCTGAGTTCACTGTTCCATTCGACCGTCGAGGATTCGACGCTGCTGTCGAACATCGAATTGACGCTCCAGGAGCGATCCTTCATCGCGGAAGCGAAGTCCGCAGTGCGGATTTGCCTGCGGGAAAATTTGATGCGGGTACTGCGCAATCACGGCTACACTGGCCCGACAGTGCGACCGCGCTTCTTCACGCAGGGCTCCTGGGCGTACAAGACGCTTAACGCACCGGCGCAGCACCCACAGCAAGCCGATGTCGACGACGGGACGTATCTGCCTCTCAGCTTCGTTTCGCAAACGGCCAGGCCGAGTGTCGCCAGCGCGATCTTCTTCGCCGCAGCAGAAGAGGCGTTGCGCCCGCTCGTTCGGGCGCGTGGCTGGAAGCTCATCACCGACAAACCAACCTGCATCCGGATCGAAATCTCGGCTTTCGCACACGTCGACATTCCACTGTATGCGATTCCGGACGACGAGTTCGACAAACTTCAGAAGGCCGCGCTCAGCCAGTATGGGTACATCGCCCTGGACTCGGCCGTTTCGGCAGCCGAGCGCGACGCGTGGACTGCGTTGCCTCGTGATCACGTGCTCCTGGCTCACCGCGAAGACAACTGGGCGAAGTCTGACCCCCGCCCCGTGAAGGACTGGTTTCTTGATGAAGTGGAACGACACGGCGAACAGTTCCGACGAATCGTCCGGTATCTCAAGGCGTTCCGCGACTGGCAGTGGGTATCCGGCGGCCCATCCTCCATCCTGTTGATGGCTGCTTCGGCCCCAGTGTTCGACTCGCGCGATCGCCGAGATGATCTCGCGCTTCTGGACCTGGTCGACAAGCTCCCTTCCGTGCTGCGCGACGGCGTATCGAATCCTGTCGACACGGGCGAGTCGCTGACGGACCGCCTGGGTCGCGATGGAGTCGAAGAAGCCGCCGGTAAAATCGAACTCTTCGAGACGTTCCTTCGCGGTGCACTGGGTTCCAGCAGTTCCAACCAGGCATGCACGTGGATGATTCAACAATTCGGCCCGAGATTCCCGAACGCACCGTCGCGGATTAAGATTGCCTCTGTCGCGGCAACCGTGCTTGCGACACCCGTCAGCGCGGTGGCGTCGCCGCTCGTGGGCAGGAGCCAGGCCGGATGAACGCCGATGACACGAGTGGTGCGCGCATATCCCGCGCGCTCGCACAACGCGGCTTTCTCTACAAAGGGCGTACGCCGGACAAGTGGTACCTGTTCGAGGGGGCGCTACATGTAGACGGCATCGCATATCCGGTGAAACTATCCGTCGACCCGAGCAGTCAACGGTTACCGCAGATTCACCTGACACCGGTTCCGGAACGGCTAAAACCTGTCTCACCGCACATCATCGGCGGCGGATTCCTTTGCTATGCCGCAGCGGGTTCTATTACGCTTGATGTTTTTGACCCAGATGGTCAGGTGCTGGCGTGCATCGAACGGGCCGAACATGTGCTCGGGCAAATCCTTCGCGGCGAGCCGACAGCGGATCTTGAAGAAGAATTTTTTGCATACTGGCCTGTGGCAGGCCACTGCCTGCTCGATTTCGGGGCCAATCCGACTCGACCTTTACACGCCATTCTGCTCAATTCCCGTGACAGCACACGTCCGTTCGTTGCTGTGACTGACGATCCCACCGCAACAGCCGAAAAGCTCAAGACCATCGGCGCATCTATCGACGACAAGCATACTGTCGCCGTCCGTCGTGTCATCACACCAGCCCACCCTCGCCCACTCCAGGATCAGTGGCCTCCGCGAACAGTCGCAGAATTGCTGCGTTGGCAATCGGCGCTCCACGCAAAGACGCGCAAGAAGCTTGAGCAAGTGATTCATGCCGAAGCCAAGACGCGCGCGAACAGCGTTTTATGCGTAGTCGAATCTCCGAAGTTCAAGTACGCCTTCATCGTGGTGTATGACCGCCAGGCGCGAGACAAACAGACTCGTCCATCTTCGCTTGAAGTTGTCTACACGAGCAAGATCATCCCACTGTATTGCTTGCGAATGGACGATGCGTATATCGCCCAGCGCAACATTCCAGAGCAACAGACACTTGCCGGCAAGCGCATCATGCTGGTCGGCTGCGGAACCATTGGTGGTTATCTCGCGGAGTGCCTGGTCAAGGCCGGAGCCGGTACCGGAGGAGGCGAACTCGCGCTTGTTGATTACGACGTTCTCCTCCCTCAAAACGTCGGTCGCCATCGTCTCGGGATGAATCATGTTCTTCACAACAAGGCGACAGCTCTGGCTGACGAATTGAAGCGTGGCACTCCTGGTGCCAATCTCCGACCGCTGCCTGCAGACGTACTTCAAGTCAACCTGCTTAATGCGGAATTCGTCATTGATGCGACGGGCGAAGAAGCACTCGGACACCTGCTCGTTCAACGGCTAACGGGGCAGCATTTCAGGCCATCACTTACAGTGTGGATCGAAGGGCCCGGCACGGCCGTTCGCGGGCTGTTACGTGACTCCGATAGTGCAGCCTGCGTCCGATGCCTCAAGAGCGATGATAGAACTGCCCTATATCCGGTTGTTGAGGGAGAAGTCCCACTGCGCCTCGCCGGCCATGGGTGCGAAAGCCTTTATGTCCCCTTCCCCGCCACGGTATCGATGCACGCGGCCTGCCTCGGAACTGAAATGATGCTCGATTGGGTACGTGACACGCCGACTCCCCGCCTGAGAACACACATCCTTGACGGTCAATATCGAAAGGGGCACGACGATACCAATCCTGAACGCAGGCCAACTTGCCCTGCATGCAGGGCATGAATTCGTGGGCGACACCTGACAAGCGAATTTTGGTCCTATTCTCCGATACTGTGATCAACATTCTCCTCGCTTATCGTCAGGACCGACATCAACCAGAGGCCGGAGGGATTCTCGTCGGACGCCGGCGCGGAAGTCACTTCGAAGTGACCCACGCGACTGAACCGCAACCAACAGATCGCCGTACGCGCGTTTCATTCGTTCGTGAGAGCCATGGCCACCAGGAGCGCGCCGTCGAACTATGGAAGCGCAGCCTCGGCACAATTGGATACATCGGAGAATGGCATACACATCCAGAAGTCACTCCTTCCCCGTCGCTCGTCGATATTGATCAGTGGAGCAAACTCCCATCGCGCAACACGGGCAACGCCACTATGCTCAGTGTTATCGTCGGAACCCGTCATCTCTACGTTGCCGCTCTACAGCCGAATTTCCCACACACGATACTGCAGCCGGAGCATGTATAGACGTGGCCTGCAATCGTTCTCCCAGACCCGTCGGCTCAGCTGTGGTGCGACAGGCTGGGCGACTCGTACCGAGTATCAAGGCTGACCATGCTCCCAGCTCACACACGTTGTCATGGATACATTGACGAGCGTAACGAGCAGACCATGCGGGAAGCCATGAATTCAGCATTCGCGCTGGCGCGAATGCACGGCAGAAATGCAGCGACGTGGAACGCCACCGGAGAATTTGCCGCATCCGTGCGCTTCGATTACGAGTACAGCGATGAAGAATCGCGCTAGCCTGCAGCAGCCATTCCAAGCATCGCCCCACGAATCGCCAAGATACACCTGGTCTCAACAACTGCTACGAGGATCCGGATAGCGCAATACGGCAACGCTAATCGAGATCTTCCATGGCGGCATGCCATCTCCGTGAGCAAACGCGCCCATTTCCATGATCCTTAAAAATAACGAAGGGGAAAAGATGAGCCCGATATTCAATGTAGATGATTTTACAAAATATAATGGCTTTTATCGCAACAGACAATGTCGATCTGTTGTACTTAATCTCTACAGGAGTAGATGCTCGTCGTGCAACAATCCGATTTCCGGCGAAAAATATCACGTCGCACACATAATTCCCCGTAGCCATCCAGAAGTGATGGAGAAATACTATCCGGGACTGGACGTCGACAATCTCGTGAATCTCAAGCTATCCTGCACGCACTGTAACCACAAGGAACGCAACTTCCTGATCGATTCGTCAATTGCCTTGATGCATTCCATCAATTCTTCGGCCGGTGTCATCTCGCTACGATTGCACTCGGTCCTGGAAAAACTCAATGGCTCCAGGCAGGCAATCCAGATGAGTCTCATTGATCCGAGAATCTGCACGAACGTCCTCCATGTCAGCCATGACGAGCTGAAGGACATCTCATCCGACTGGCGCGGCGCCATGGCCATCTCAAGGAAAAAACTGGAAGACCGAGTCCGTCAGGCGATGAAGCAGGCCTTCGAAGAAGGGGGGGCTCCATCGATATACACGACGCTTGGAGAGGCCATCGACTACTTCCGCGACAGCATCCAGATAAATGGCAGCACCGTTATATCCTCCGGCAAACGGCAGCCGGCCTGGTGGGTGGAGGCCAATTCATATTTTTTCAGCGACAGGGGCCCACGCGAACCTCTCTCTGAAGCCGATTCCGCAATGAAGGCC
Source organism: Burkholderia sp. WAC0059 (assembly GCF_002870125.1). Lineage (GTDB taxonomy): Bacteria > Pseudomonadota > Gammaproteobacteria > Burkholderiales > Burkholderiaceae > Paraburkholderia. The sequence goes on along the minus strand of NZ_PNEO01000006.1, from coordinate 939 downwards.
GCCGACGGCATCTACCTGGATTCAGCTGAAGTGGCAGAACTGCGAGGTATGGTGATTCCATTGCGGACCGAATCCCAACGGTGGTTTCGGGATGTGTTCGTCACCATCGTCAGTCTGCAGCGCAAAATCGACTCTCAGTACAAACCTCGCCATGTCGTGCTCGGTGAACACGAATATCGCGCTCTCCTAGACTGCTTCCAAAAGCTGACTATCGTTGCATCAGGGATTAATGGAAGTGGCAGGCGCCTGAAAAGACCAGAAACCCTGGCCAATTTTGCGACTTACCAGGGTGTTCTCGAAATCTACCCTGACAGTGCAGCAATTCCGGAAAGCGTCAAGCAGCTGTGCCGTGCAGAAGGAGAGACATCGATATGGGGGGATGGGGCGATACTGAGCAAGTCCCAGTTGAAATCCTGGCTCGCCAACGCATTTCATCTCGCAAACATGGGTGTCCAGGCAGTCACAGGCTCCGATCTGGTACGTATTGAAGATGCGTCGTTCGGGTACAGCTGGGTTCCTCCGTTACCGAACATCAAGGGGAAAACGCGGAAAGAGGTACAAGCTGAGGACGCATTGAAGTGGGCGCCTCGTGCACGGGGCCGCAAACGTCGTGGCCCGACATTGTCGGCTGGTTAGTCTTCTTCGTGGCTATCGTGATAGGCATTTGAATCCGCAGAAAGCCTCCAAGATCAACCAAACATCCACCCTTGCCAACTCCGCCGGGAGCAATACGCTTCGGAAGAAACAAACCTGCTACCATCCGTCAAATTCTCAACCATCCGACGAGGAAAGCATGGTGAGTGGCCCCGGCTTGCAGTGCCAAAGGCAGTGTTAGTCTTCGGCGTTCTGTTGGTCCGTCAGTTGGGCCTGCAGGCCCAACTGACGGACATATTCGGCAGGTGACACTTCGCCAAGGGCCCTGTGAGGCCGACTCTCGTT
>NZ_PNEO01000005.1 GCF_002870125.1 Burkholderia sp. WAC0059 | reverse complement strand
TGAACATATCCGAGGCACTGGCGCGAGCGCAGGCACACTGGAACGCGGGCCAGGCGGACGAGGCCGAGCAGTGGTGCCAGCGGGTGCTGTCGGCGTGGCCGGGCCAGGCCGACGCGCTGCACCTGCTGGGGCTGATGGCGCACGCCTGGGGCAACCTGGAGCTGGCGATCGGGTATCTTCGGGCGGCGTGCCGCGCACCGCGCGCGCCGGCCGTCTACGCGGCCAACCTGGCCGAGATGTGCCGCCAGAAAGGGCTGCTGGCCGAGGCCGGGCAGGCGGCCCGCCGCGCGGTCGCGATGGACCCCGGGCTGACGGCGGGCTGGAACAATCTGGGCATCGTGCTGCAGGAGGCCGGGCGTTTCGACGAAAGCCTCGCGTGCCTCGAGCGCGTCGTCGCCCTGCAGCCCGACTGGGCCGACGCGCACAACAATCTCGCCAACACGCTGCGCCGCCTCGGGCGGCTCGATCTCGCGGAGCCGCACTACCGCCGCGCGATCGGGCTGAATCCGGCTCACGCCGGCGCGCACAGCAACCTCGCGTTCCTGCTGTCGTCGCTGGGCCGCTACGACGAAGCGGCCGACCTGGCGCAGCGCGCGATCGGACTGGACCCGCATCTCGTCGACGCGTATCTGAACCTGGCCGAAGTCGAGACCTCGCGCCACCGTCACGAGGCGGCGCTGCGCGCGCTCGACATGCTGCACGCGTTCGCGCCGCAGCATCCCGCGGCGCTCGTCGCGCGCGCGAAGCTGCTGCGGCAGCTCGAACGCCACGAGGAAGCGCTGCGCCTGGCGCGCGAGGCCGTCGCGCTCGCGCCGCACAGCGCGGACGCGCACAACACGCTGGCCACGGCGCTCCAGTCGCTCGGGCAGACCGGCGAGGCGCTGGAGGCGTTCGGGCGCGCGGCGACGCTGCCGGGCACCGTGACCGAGGAGGCGCTGCTCGGCCGGGCCGTGCTGCTGACCGAGGCCGGCCGCCGCGACGAGGCGCTGGCCGCGTTCGGGCGCGCGCTGGAGGCGTTTCCGGGCTCGGCCCCGATTCTCTCGGCGCGGGCCGACGCGCACACGTTCAGGCCCGGCGATCCGGACCTCGCGCGGCTCGAGGCGTTCGTCGCCGAGGGCGAGCGCCGGCCGCTCGCGGAGCGGATCCCGGCGCACTTCGCGCTGGGCAAGGCGTATCTGGATATCGGCGAGCCCGCGCAGGCGTTCGCGCATTTCGAGGCCGGCAACCGGAGCAAGCGCGCGAGCTTCGCCTACGATCCCGGGGCGGCGGAGCACTGGATGGCGCGCGTGGCCGGGGCGATCTCCCCGGCGCTGTTCGGGCGGCTGCAGGGCCTCGGCACGGCGTCGGCGCTGCCGGTGTTCGTCGTCGGCATGCCGCGCTCGGGCACCACGCTCATCGAGCAGATCCTGTCGTCGCATCCGCAGGTGACGGGCGCGGGCGAGCTGGCGGCGCTGCGGCTCGCGGTCGAGGCCAGCGGGCTCTTTCCCGACCGGCTCGCGGCGCTCGCGAACGACGCGCCCGACGCGCAGGATACGGCCGCCCGCGCGCTCGGCGCGCTGGGGCGCGACTATCTCGCGCGCGTCGCGCCGCTCGCGCACGGCCGCGCGCGGCTCGTCGACAAGATGCCGGGCAACTTCGTCTACGCCGGGCTGATCCCGCTGATCCTGCCCGGCGCGCGCATCGTCCACGCGCGCCGCGACCCGGTCGATACCTGCCTGTCGTGCTACACGAAGCTCTTCGGCGGCGACCAGCCGTTCGCCTACGACCAGCGCGAACTCGGCCGCTTCTACCGGCTCTACGAGCGGCTGATGGCGCACTGGCGCAGCCTGCTGCCGCCGGAGCGCTTCATCGAGGTCGACTACGAGGCCGTCGTGGACGATCTCGGGGCCGAGGCGCGCCGGCTGGTCGCCTTCCTCGGGCTGCCCTGGGACGACGCGTGCCTGAACTTCCACGACAACCCGCGCGTGGTGCGCACCGCCAGCGTGAACCAGGTGCGCCGGCCCATCTACCGCTCCTCGAAGGGCCGCTGGCGGGCCTATGCGGACTACCTCGGCCCGCTGCTCGACGCGCTCGGCGTCGCTCCGCGATGAGCGCCGCCGGCCCGCCCGGCCTCGCGGCCCTCGCGCAGCAGGCGCGCGCGCTGCTGGACGCCGGCCGGTACGAGGACGCCGAGGCCCTGCTGCGCCCGCACCTGGCCACGGGGCGCGGGCCGCTGCCGCTGTGGCGGCTGCTGGCCGCCGCGCTGCGCCCGCAGGGCAGGATCGCGGCGACGCGCGCGATCCAGGAGATGCTCGTCGCCCATGCGCCCGGCGATTTCCCGGCGCGCTTCGATCTGGCCGAAACGCTGCTGCTGACGGGCGAGTTCGAACGCGGCTGGCGCGAGTACCGCTACCGCTACAGCCTCGGCCACACGAAGCGGATCGAGCGCAAGGTGCAGCGCCCGCGCTGGGACGGCGAGCCGATTCCGGGGCGCACGCTGCTGATCCACGACGAGCAGGGCTACGGCGACACGTTCCAGTTCATGCGGCTGGTGCCGTGGGCGAAGGCGAGGAGCGGCGCGCGCGTGGTGCTCGAGGTCAACGCGGAGACGCTTTCGCTGGCGCGGCGCATGGGCGGCTACGACGACGTGGTGGTGCGCGGCAGCCTGCCGCCGCCGTTCGACCTGCACTGCGAGATGATGAGCCTGCCGATGGCGATGGGGCTGACGCCCGCCGACCTGCCCGGGCCGATCCCGTACCTGCATGCGGATGGCGCGCGCGTGGAGACATGGCGGCGGCGCCTGGCCGGCCTGCCGCGCCCGCTGGTGGCGCTGGTCTGGGCAGGGCGGCCGACGCACTTCAACGACGCGAACCGCTCGCTGCGGCTCGGGCAGCTCGCCCCGCTCGCCCGGAGCGGCCTCACGTTCGTGTCGATCCAGAAGGGCCCGGCGCAGGCGCAGGCTCAAACCCCGCCGGCGGGCATGTCGCTGCTGTCGCTGGGCGAGGAGATCGGCGATTTCGAGGACACCGCGGCGATCCTGGGCGTGGTGGACCTGCTGGTGTCGGTCGATTCGTCGCCGGTGCATCTGGCGGGGGCGCTGGGCCGGCCCGCCTGGGTCCTGCTGCCGTTCGTGCCCGACTGGCGCTGGCTGCTCGGGCGCGACGACTCGCCCTGGTATCCGTCGCTGCGCCTGTTCCGCCAGCCCGCCCGCGGCGACTGGGCCAGCGCCATCTCGAGCCTGGCCGACGCGCTCGACCACTTTGCTTCCAATGCGCGGGATTAGCCGGCGCCGACGACGAGGGGGTGCCGCCGGAAGAGTGGCGCGGCGCTTCGTCCGCTTCGTCAATTCCGGCGCTGCGGCTGGCCGGCGTTGCCGTTGCGTGCGAATGCCCGTGGCCCGCGCGGCTCACGCTCACGCCGACCTGCAACATGCCCCATGCCGGGACGGCGGCAGGAAACGCTCAGGTCTGCTGGCCTGCGGCGGGATTGCGTATCTTCGTCACCCCGATTCGGTGTCGGTCAATTCAGGCCGTGTTGCCCCTGAAGAACATCGTCAGTGACTGGCGACTGTCTCGCGCAATCGCGTGAAGGCCTTGTGGACGTAGTGCTCCAGCGGACGGCTGCCCATTTCCTCGCTCCACTGTTCCGCCGCGATACGTATCGCACCGATACTCATCATCGCCACCAACCGTAGGCTTGCCCGCCGCTTCGGGTCGGGCCACTTCCCGGTCAGCGCCGCGAAGAGCGCCTGCTCCTGGCGGACGTAGTTCGCCTGCTTGCGCGCCCGCAGCGCTTCGGTCGAACGCATCAAACGATCCAGGGCGATGGCTTCGTCGGACGTATACCTCGAAATCATCTTCGAGAAGGCGGCCTGCACCGCATCGAGAGGCGGCGTCTCGGGCTTCGCGGACAGGAGCGCGGCGCGAAAAGCATCTTCCGTGTCGCTCTCCCGCGCCTCGACGATGGCTTCCTTCGAGTCGAAATAGTGGAAGAACGTGCGTCGGGAGATGTCGGCTGCCTGCGCAATCGCGTCCAGCGTCGTCGCATCGAAGCCGTTGTCCAGAAACAGGCCCAATGCGGCTTCGACGATTCGCTCGCGCGTCTGCCTGCGCTTTCTCTCCCGCAACCCCTCGGCGGGAACCGGCGGGCTCTCAACGGCGGTCGTGAGTTTTTTCGGCATAAATTCCAATGTTGCAATTATGCACTTAGTGCAATATTATCCGCCCATGCGTATGGCGCCGGAACCGCGGTCGTGCCGAAGTTGGTCGTCCCGGACGTCATGCAGCGAGGAGCGTTGTGAGCAATATCACATTTCCCGAACTTCCTGATCGCAGCATGCGATTGCCTACCTGCAGGCGCTGAAATCCTGACATCGGGCCACGCGGCGACGGGCCTCGTTCCGCTCAGGCCATTTACCACCCCCTGTCATTACCCGGGACAATAGCCATGACGAAATTCGGGCAGAACTTCATTGGCGGAAAACGCGTCGCTCCGCTTGGAACGGCCATCATCGAAGTCCGTTCGCCCTACAACGGCGAATTGGTCGGCAGTGTCCCCGCGGCCGGCGAGGCGGACGTGGACCTGGCCGTGCGCGTCGCACGCAGCGCATTTGACAACGGGCCCTGGCCACGCATGACGCCGGCCGAACGTCAGGCGGTGCTGTCCCGGTTCGCCGAACTGCACGCATCCCGGGCGCAGGAATTCGCGGCATTCGTCACGCGCGAAAACGGTTCTCCCATCTGGTTCACCCATGCCGTACAGCAAGGCATCGCGCCTCAGAATGCCGCCTATCTCGAGGTTGCCGCCCGCTACCCCTGGGAGGCGCGACAGACCGGCATGCCCGCAGGCGAAACCGTCTGGAGACGGGAGCCGGTCGGGGTGGTCGCGGCCATCATCCCCTGGAATGCGCCGCATCAGTCGGCGCTGGTCAAGCTTTTTCCGGCGCTGCTAGCCGGGTGCACGGTCATTCTCAAGCTCGCCCCGGAGACGGCGCTCGACGGGCAATTCCTCGGCGAATTGTTGACCGAGGCCGGCGTTCCCGACGGGGTCGTGAGCATTCTCGCCGCCGATCGGGACGTGAGCGAGTATCTGGTGACTCACCCGGGCGTCGACAAGATCGCGTTCACCGGCTCCTCCGCGGCCGGCAAGCGGATCGCGGCACTGGCCGGCGAAAGGTTGAAACGGGTGAGCCTGGAATTGGGCGGCAAATCCGCCGCGATCGTCTTGCCGGATGCCGACATCGCCGCAACCGTGGCCATGCTTCGCTACGCCGCCTTTCCCAATGCCGGCCAGTCGTGCGCTGCGCAGACCCGCATACTCGTTGCCCGGACACAGCACGATGCGCTCGTCGATGCGCTGGTCGACAACGTCGCGGGCATGCGTATCGGCGACCCCGCCGATCCCGAAACCTTCATCGGTCCGCTGGTGTCGGCGCGCCAGCATCGACGTGTCGCCGGCTACATCGCGCTCGGTATCGCCGAGGGCGCCGTCGTGGCCGCCGGCGGTCCCGGCATGCCGGCGGGAATCGACCGCGGCGCCTTCGTTCGCCCCACCGTATTCGCGAACGTCGACAATGCCATGCGTATTGCCCGGGAGGAAATTTTCGGTCCCGTCGTCTGCGTGATTCCGTACGACGACCTCTCCGATGCGATCCGGATCGCCAACGACAGCGCCTACGGCCTCGCCGGTTCGGTCTGGACGTCGAACCCGGAACACGGCCTCGAGGTGGCGAGGCAGATTCGCACCGGCACGCTGTTCGTGAATCAGGCGCCCCCGGACTTCCTCGCGCCGTTCGGCGGCTACAAGCAAAGCGGCATCGGTCGCGAATTCGGCGTCGAGGGTATCGGTCACTACGTCGAGCACAAGGCCATTAGAATGGGACGGTAGCGAAAACCGCGATGCGCCCGGAAGAGACGGAACGCATTGCGCGCGTGCCTCGCGAGGACCCGGCGGACCGCTCGCTACGAACACCGCGCGAAGTCGCATAGGTCGGCCCTCTGACCGGCCACCACCGGCCACCGGAAGGCGAAGGCCGGCCGCTATTTAACGGGAGTTTTCCATATGACGAACACGGCAAGCCGGTCAGGTCTCGAGCTGCGAACCCGAATCTCGTCCGACGGGGCGCTCGACCTGTGGCTCGAAGAAGTGCCGGTTTCCGAACCGGGGCCCGACGAAGTGGTGATCCGGATCGAGGCCGCGCCGCTCAATCCGTCGGACATCATTCTGCTTCTGGGGCCTGCCGATCTGTCGACCATGAAGGCGGGCGGGACGAGTACGCGTCCCACGCTGACCGCGTCCGTCCCGGTTTCGGCGCTTGCAGGGCTGGCCGCGCGGCTCGACCAGGCGTTGCCGGCCGGTAACGAAGGCGCGGGCGTCGTGGTCTCGGCCGGCGCCAACGCGCGGCATCTGTTGGGGCGGACCGTTGCCGCGCGCAGCCCGCTCGGCATGTATGCCGAATACCGTACGGTCGCCGCGTCGGCGTGCATGGCGCTGCCGGCGGGCACGACGGCCGAGCAGGGCGCGTCGGCGTTCATCAATCCGCTGACCGCGCTCGGCATGGTCGAGACGATGCGCCGCGAGGGCCACACGGCACTCGTGCATACCGCGGCGGCATCGAATCTCGGTCAAATGCTCAACCGGCTCTGCATGGCGGACGGGATACCGCTGGTCAACATCGTGCGCAGCCAGGCGCAGGCCGGGATGCTTCGCGACATGGGTGCAAAGCATGTGCTGGTGAGTACGTCGCCGACCTTCAACGAAGAACTGGTCGCGGCACTGGGCGAAACCGGCGCGACCCTGGCATTCGATGCGATTGGCGGCGGCACGATGGCGGAGACGATCCTGGCGGCGATGGAGGCCGTGGCGATCGGCAAGGCCGGGAGCTATAGCCGTTACGGCTCGCCCATACACAAGCAGGTCTATATCTACGGCGTACTCGACGCGGGGCCGACGCAGATCAATCGCAAGTTCGGGATGGCGTGGGGAATTGGCGGCTGGCTGATGACCTGGTTTGTGGAGAAGATCGGGGTCGATGCGGCCAGGAAACTGCGAGACAGAATTGCCGCGGAGCTGACGACGACGTTCGCGAGTCGTTACAGCGCCAGGATAACGCTGGCCGAAGCGCTTTCTCCGGATACGATTCGGGCCTATTCCAGACGGGCGACGGGGGAGAAGTTTCTGCTGGTTCCCGGGAAGCGAAGTGCCGGCCGTGGTATTTCCGCCGACCACGCCGCAGAGTAAGCGGCTCACGTGCTCGCGCCGGGACGAGCGGCCCGCGTGAGCCGCCTATGCTCGCGCGGGCCGGCAGCAGCCTGCGCTTATTCGACGAGGAACTTCAGGACGCGGCGATTGAAGTCATCCGGGAACTGCACATTGGACAGATGGGCGGCCGGAAATTCGGCCAGTTCCGAGCCGGCGATGTTGTCGTGCAGGAACTTCGCGTCGGCCATGGTAGTGGCGACGTCGTAGGTGCCGCCGACGATCAGCGTCGGCACCGTGATGGCCGATACCTGAGCGCGCGTGTCGGCGTCGCGCAATGCTTCGCAGTTTGCCGCATAGCCTTCCGGGTCCGAGTCCGCGAGCATCCGCGCGATGTGCTCGACAGCGGACGGGTTCGCCGTCACGAAGTCCGGCGTGAACCAGCGTCTGATCGTCGCCTCGCGCATTTCCAGCATGCCCGGTTTGCCGCCCTGCCGGACGGCGGCAATGCGTGGCGGCCAGCTTTCGTCGGTGCCGATCTTGGCGCCCGTGTTGCACAGCACGAGCTTGTGCAGGCGCTCGCCCGCGTTGATCGCGAGCCATTGGCCGATCGAGCCGCCCATCGAGAGGCCGAGAAAGAAGAATTTGCGGATCGCCAGCGTATCGAGCAGCGCGAGGAGGTCGAGGCTGTTCTGTTCCATGGAGTAGGGGCCGGGCGTGACGAGCGACCGGCCGTGTCCCCGGGTGTCGTAGCGCACCACGCGGAAATGCTCCGCGAATGCATCGATCTGGAAGTCCCATAGCCCGAGGTTCGTGCCGAGCGAGTTCGAAAGCACGAGCACGGGCGCGTCGTCGCGGCCATCGATGCGGTAATGCAACTGTCCGTCGGGAAGAGATACGAAAGGCATCGCGGAATTTCCTTTGCTTTATGAGAAGAGTGGATGGAAAAGCCACCGGCGCCCGCTCCTGAAAGGCCGCACCGGGAGGTGCGCAAGCCGGTGGCAGGGGACACGCAGCTACGAGCCGTCGGCTAGTTGCTGGCGCAAATTGCCGCTTTCGATTAGCCACTGGATGCGCCGCCGCTGTGCGCTGCGAATGTGGTCCTCTGCCGCCCGTCCGCTGACCAGGGGGTCGCGCGCCTGAATGCCGGCGATGATGCGCACGTGCTCCTCGTGCGCCTCCCGCGCGCGGTCCGGTGCGCCGAGCATGGTCGGCAGCAGGCTCATCGTGTCGTTCATGGTTTGCAGGCTGCGCAGCAGATAACGATTGTGCGCGGCCAGATGCATCATGCTGTGGATGCGCTGGTTGATCTCGGAGAGGCGGGCCGGGTCGTCGAAGTAGTTCGCCTCGTCGGCCACGAGCGAGGCCAGCGCCGCAATTTCGATATCCGAGGCGTGCTGGGCGGCGAGGCTCGCGGCCTTGCTCTCGAGCGCTTCGCGCATCGTGTACAGCTCCATGATCATCTGGTGGTTCGGGCGCGTCACCGTCAGGCCGCGTCTCGGCTCGTAGGTCAGCAGCCCTTCGGACTCGAGTCGCTGGAGTGCCTCGCGTACCGGCGTTCTCGACATGCCGAGCATTTCCGTCACGTCTTTCTCGATCAGGCGATCCCCCGCCTGCAGCTCACCGGAACGCACGGCTGCCTTCAGGCGGTTGTAGGCGCTCGTGCCGAGGTCGCCGGCCGATTGGGCGGTATCGATGGCTGTCATGTGCACTTCCAAAAAACTTCAGTATCGCATTTCCACATATGGCGAGCTACTTTAGTCCTTGACGGAACTCATTCGTGTATTTTAGCATACGACGGTATTCAAACAGGAGGAGATATGCGGATAGTGGTCCTTCCGGGGGACGGCATCGGCCCCGAAATCACAGCGGCGACCGTCGAGGTACTGGAAGCAGCGTCCAGCGCGTTCGGCCTCGGGCTCGAATTGGTTCATGGTGTTGCTGGTCACGCGAGTCTCGCCCGGTACGGCGCTACCGTGACGCAGGCGCTGCTCGAGACGGCGCGTGCCGCGGACGGCCTCCTGCTCGGGCCGACGGCGACGTTCGAGTTCAAGGACGAATCGAAGGGGGAGATCAACCCGTCGATGTTCTTCCGGAAAAATCTCGACCTGCACGCGAACATCCGCCCCGCGCGCACCTATCCCGGTCTGAAATCGCCGGTTCGCGATTTCGACCTCGTGGTCGTGCGCGAGAACACCGAAGGCTTTTATGCCGACCGCAACATGGAGCGCGGCAACGGCGAGATTCTCGTCACCGCGGACGTGGCAATTTCGCTGCGGCGCGTGACGCGGCACTGTTGCGAACGCATTGCCCGGTCGGCATTCGAGCTTGCGATGCGGCGCTCGAAGCACGTGAGCATCGTGCACAAGGCCAACGTGCTGAAGATCGGCGACGGCATGTTCATCGACGTGTGCCGCGAAGTCGGCCGCGACTACCCGGACGTGAAGGTCGACGACTTCATCGTCGACGCGATGATGGCGCACGTCGTGCGTTCGCCCGAGCGCTTCGACGTCATCGTTACGACGAATATGTACGGCGACATCCTCTCCGACCTGACCTCGGAGCTTTCCGGCAGCCTCGGTCTCGGCGGCTCGCTCAACGCCGGCGTCGAGCACGCGATGGCGCAGGCGGCGCACGGGTCGGCGCCCGACATCGCCGGCCAGAACGTCGCCAACCCGTTTTCGCTGATTCTCTCGGTCGGTTTGCTGCTCGGCTGGTTCGGCCAGAAGCGCGGTCTTGATGCGTTCACCGCTGCCGCTGCCGCCATCGAGCGCGTGGCGGCGGATGCCATTGCCGCGAAGGAAGCGACGCGCGACGTGGGCGGCACGCTCGGCACGAAGGAGACCGGCCGCGCGTTCGCAGTGCGTTTGCAGGCCGCCGCCGTCGAGCGCGTCGCTCATGCCTGAGCGAACGGGACCGCGCGCCATCATGAATGCCGACGCGAACGAAACGCTTTTCCCGGCGTGCGATTGCCATGTCCACGTGATCGGGGCGGCATCCGATTATCCGATGCTGCCCGACCGGGCCTATACGCCGCCCGCGGCGACGGTGGCCGAATTGAACGGCCATCTCGCCAGGCTGAACCTGCGGCGGGCGGTGCTTATCCAGCCCAGCTTCTACGGTACGGACAACCGCTGCATGATGGCGGCGCTGCGCGAACTGGGCGACGCGGCGCGCGGCGTGGCCGTCATCGGCGACGACACCGACGACGGCGCGCTCGAAGCGCTCGCGGCCGGCGGCGTGCGCGGGGTGCGCGTGAACCTGGAGTCGATCGGCGTCGACGACCCGGCGGCGGCCCGCGATGCGTTGCGCGCGCTGGCTGCGCGCGTCGCGCCGCTCGGCTGGCACATCCAGGTCTATGCGGCTTCGCACGTCGTCGCCGCGCTGGCCGGGTTGATCGCGGATCTGGGCGTCCCGATCGTCCTGGACCATTTCGCCATGCTGACGGCAGGCGGCGGCATCGGGCATCGCGACGTCGACGCCATTCTGCCGCTGGTTCGCGACGGCCATGCCTACATCAAACTCTCGGCGCCGTACCGGGTTTCCGCCGCGGCGCCCCGGTACGCGGACGTCGCGCCGATTGCGCGTGCGTTCATCGGGGCGAATCCGGCGCGCGTGCTGTGGGCGAGCGACTGGCCGCACACCAACCGCACGCCGGGCGCGCGTCCCGTCGACGTCAGCCCGTTTCGTCCGATCGACGACGCGGCGGTGCTCGACGAGGCACGGGCCTGGTGCGCGTCGGACGATCTGCGCAACAAGCTTTTTGTCGAGAACCCGGCGCGGCTGTACGGGTTCTGACGGCGTCGCCCGGGGACGGCGGCGCAACAACAGGGATCAGGGAGACAACGGGGCCGTCGAGCCCCGCACATCGCGCAGATCGGGAAGGCCCGCCACCGCGCGGTCTTTTCGCAGGACGCCCAGGCGGCGCGGCGCAAGACGTGGAGTCATGGAACAGAAGATGGAAGCAACCCATATCGTTATCGGCGGCGGTTCCGCAGGCTGTGTGGTCGCCGCGCGCCTTTCCGAAGACCCGGCCAACCAGGTGCTGCTGATCGAAGCCGGCGAGGACTTCGCCGAGGGCGAGACCCCGGGAGACATTCTGGATACCTACGCGGGGCGCGCGCTCAACAATCCCCGCTATTTCTGGCCGTCGCTGCAGGCGCGCCGCGGCGACGATCCGGCGCTGTCCGAAGCGGCCCGCCAGCCGATGAAGTACGAGCAGGCACGTGTGATCGGCGGAGGCTCGACCATCAACGGCCAGGTGGCGCTGCGCGGACTGCCTGCCGATTTCGACAGGTGGCGCGAGCTGGGCGCTGTCGGCTGGGACTGGGAGTCGGTGCTGCCGTTCTTCAGGCGCCTCGAAACCGACCGCGATTTTGCCGGCGGCGTGCACGGCAACGACGGGCCGATTGCGATCCGCCGCATTGCCGAGGCGTCGTGGGACCCGTTTACGCGCGCCGTGTGCGGCGTCTGGGCGAAGGAAGGGTATGCGTGGCGCCCGGACATGAACGGCGCGCCGGGCGAGGGCTATGCGGCGATACCGCTCGCCAACAACGGCGAGCGGCGCTCGTCGGTGGCGCTCGAATATCTGACGCCCGCCGTGCGCCGACGGCCCAATTTCCAGATCCGCCCGGGGACCGAGGCGCGTCGCATCCTGTTCGACGGGCGCAATGCGGTGGGCGTGGAAGTGGAGACCGGCGCGGGGCGCGAGCGGATCACGGGGCGCAACGTGATCGTTAGCGCGGGCGCCCTGCATACGCCCTGGCTGCTGATGCACTCGGGCATCGGTCCCGCCCGCCATCTGGGCGAATGCGGCATCGACGTCCTGGTCGACCGGGCCGGCGTCGGCGAGAACCTGCTCGATCACCCGACCATCGCGATCTCGTCGTATTTGCCGCCCGCCGTGCGGGCGCGGCCGGTGCTCCGGCACAACTACGTCAATCTGCTCTACTCGTCCGGCGCCGAGGGCTGCGCGCCGCTCGACATGGTGATCTCGGTCGTGTGCCGTTCCGCGTGGCATGCGATCGGCGAGCGCCTCGGCACGATCGCCGCCTACGTCGGCAAGTCGTACTCGCGCGGCTACGTGAGGCTTTCGCGCGACGACCCCGGCGGCCGTCCCGACGTGTGCTTCAACTGGCTCGACGACGAGCGCGACGCCGTGCGACTCGCCGACGCGTTCGTCCGGCTGGCGACGCTGTACCGGGCGGGCTCGGTGCCGCAGTTCGCGTGGCATCCGTTTGCCGCGAGCTTTTCCGACCGGGTCCGCAAGATCGGCCGGCGCACGCTCAAGAACAAGATCCTGACCGAGTCGGCGGCGTTCGCGATGGACAACTCGGCGGCACTGCGCGAGTACCTCATCAACAACCATATGTCGTCCGACGAGGACATCGCCAGCATCGTCGGCGATCCGGTCCGGCTGCGCGAGCACGTCAAGCGTTCCGCGTCGACGCTCTGGCATCCGTCCGGCACCTGCCGCATGGGGCCCGTGGACGATCCTAAGAGCGTGACGGATGCGCGGGGGCAGGTTATCGGCACGGGTCATCTGTATGTCGCCGATGCGTCGTTGATGCCGGAAATTCCGACTCACAACCTGAACATCCCGTCGATCATGATCGGCGAGCGGATGGCCGACCTGCTGAAACGCGCCTGATCCACCGGCGCGCGACGCGGCGATTTCGTTGAATCATCCGAAAGAGGTTTCCATGCGACACATCACACCGTTCATCAATGGCAACTGGCTTCCCGCCGGCGACCGGCAGCGCGAGGACGTGCTGAACCCGGCGACCGGCACCGCCGTCGCGCAGATCGCGCACGCGAGCGCCGCGGATCTGGATGCGGCGCTCGAAGCAGCGAAGGCCGGATTCAGGACGTGGCGGGCGACGCCGGCCATCGAGCGCGAGCGCATCATGCAGGCGGCTGTCGCGATCATCCGCAGCCGTAAGGAAGCGATCGCGCAACTGATCACCGAAGAGCAGGGCAAGCCGATCGCAGAGGCGCGCGGCGAAGTGGACGCCGCCGCCGACATGGTGTCGTGGCTCGCCGGCGAGGCGCGCCACCTGTACGGCCGCGTGATTCCGGGCCGTCAGCCGGGGCTGACGCAAACCGTCGTGTTCGAGCCCATAGGACCGAGCCTTGCGCTCACGCCATGGAATTTCCCGGCGATTTCTCCGGCGCGCAAGATCGGCGGCGCGCTCGGCGCGGGCTGCTCGCTCATCATCAAGCCGTCGGAGGAGGTGCCGTCGGCCTGCGTGGAGATGGTCAAGGCCTTCGTCGAGGCCGGGCTGCCCGCCGGCGTGCTCAACCTTGTGTGCGGCGTGCCGGACACCATCTCGACGCATCTGATCCGCTCGTCCGTCATCCGCAAGGTGTCGTTCACGGGGTCGGTGCCGGTCGGCCGGCATCTGGCGAAACTCTGCGCCGAGGGGCCGAAGCCCGTGACGATGGAGCTCGGCGGTCACGCTCCCGCGCTCGTGTTCGACGACGTGGACCCGACCGAAGTAGCCGCGTTCTGCGCGGCCATGAAGTTCCGCAACGCCGGGCAGATCTGCACGTCGCCGACCCGCTTCCTGGTTCACGAAAGCGGCTATGCGGCCTTCACGAAACGGTTTGCGGAATGCGCGGATGCACTCGTGGTCGGCGACGGAGCGCATCCGGAAACGGCGATGGGGCCGGTCGTCAACTCGCGGCGGGTGTCGGCGCTGCGCGCGCTCGTGGAGGACGCCCGCCAGCGCGGCGCGACGCTCGAAACCCGGCGCACGGAGATTGCCGGCGCGTCCGCGGGCTTCTACTTCCCGCCCACGGTACTCACCGACGTACCGGCCGACGCGCGCATGATGGCCGAGGAGCCGTTCGGCCCGGTTGCGCTGATCCAGCCGTTCAAGACCACCGACGAGGCGCTGGAGCTGGCGAACCGGCTGCCGTTCGGTCTCGCCGCCTATGCGTTCACGACCACCTCGAAGATTGCCGACGCGGTTTCGGCGGGGCTCGAGGCCGGCGCCATCGGCATCAACACCTTTGCGATCACGGCACCCGAAGCGCCGTTCGGCGGCGTCAAGGACAGCGGCTACGGCCGCGAGGGCGGCTACGAAGGGGTGGAAGCGTTCTGCGTGAAAAAGCTGGTCGCGCGGACCTAGGATTGGGTGCGGCCGGCAGGCTGGCTCGGCGGCGTAACGTGCCGTGAAGCCAGCCGGTTACCGGCCGCGGGGCTGCCGCATCCGTTCGTCACAGGGCGCTATCAGACCTGAACGATAAGGATTACTTCTTATTGACAGGTGTCGGGAACGATGCGAGACGAATATTTCATAAAGGAGACAGGCATGACAACGAGTCAACGGACCCTCGAACAGGTCACGATGAGACGGGTAATGTGGCGCACCGTTCCGCTGTTGATCCTTTGCTACATCGCGTCCTATCTGGACCGGGTGAACATCAGCTACGCGGCGCTCACCATGAACCACCAGCTCGGTTTTTCGTCTTCCGTCTATGGGCTGGGCGCAGGGGTTTTCTTCCTGACGTACTTCCTCTTCGAAGTGCCGTCGAACATGATGTTGCACCGGCTGGGTGCGAGCCGATGGATTGCCCGCATCCTGCTTACCTGGGGCGTGCTGTCCGGCGCGATGGGATTCATTCCGCAGATCGCTCATCTCACGGGCCTCGGGCCGCAGACGGTGTTCTATGTCATCCGCCTGCTGCTGGGCGCGGCCGAAGCCGGGTTTTTCCCCGGCGTGATCTTTTATCTGACGCTCTGGTTTCCCGAGGCCTACCGGGCGCGCGTCGTCGGCTATTTCATGGCGGCGATGCCCGTGGCCGGCGTGGTGGGCGGCCCGCTGTGCGGCTGGATCCTCGGGCTGAACGGCGTGCCGGGCATGGCGGGGTGGCAGTGGCTGTTCGTCCTCGAAGCAGTGCCGGCCATCGTGCTCGGTTTCGTGGTCTTGTTCCGGCTGGCCGACCGGCCGGAGCGCGCCGCGTGGCTCGCGCCGGATCAGCTCGCGTGGCTGGTAGCCGAACTCGGGCGCGAGCAGCGCCAGGTTCAGCATCGCGCCCGGCACAGCGTCTGGCAGGCGATGACGAACCCGATGGTCATCGCGCTGAGTCTGATCTACTTCAGCATGACCTATTTGAATTACACGCTCGGCTTTTTTCTGCCGACGATCATCCACGACTTCGGGCTGTCCGACCAGAAGACCGGCCTGATGGCCACCATTCCGTCGGCGGTCGGCGCGGTATGCATGGCGTTCTGGGGATGGCATTCGGATCGCAAGGACGAACGCAAATGGCACCTTGCGTTCGCGCTCGCCGTCGGGTCGGTCTGCTATCTGGCGGCTTCGCTCATGCACACGCCGCTTGCCATCATCGTCTGTTTCTGCATCGCGGCGTTCGGCATCTACGGCGCCATGCCCGTTTTCTGGACGCTGCCGAGCACGTTTCTGTCGGGCGCCTCGGCGGCGGCGGGTATTGCCGTCATCAATGCGATCGCCAATCTTTCCGGGTTCACGGGCCCGTATCTGATGGGCTGGCTCAAGTCGGTGACGGGCGGCTACACGGCAGGGATGCTCGCGGCCGCGATTCTGGGCGGCATTGCCACGCTGACGGTCGCAGGCTTCGGCCGGCACCGGTTTCCGGTCGGGCAGCCGGCGATGCAGGACGGGCTAGGCAAGTAGCCACGGTCCATGCCTTCTCGCGGCAGGGTAGCGTTCGCATCGCCCGAAGGTGCGCTGGTCGACTAGACCGCAGCGATGCGCGGCGGCTTGAACTCTCTGGGGCATATCGATCATGCCGCGGCCATTGCGTCGAGGCGGTTGCCGAATCGTTCGTCACAAGCACGATCGGCCCATGATTGATGAGGCGGCTCGCGTATTTATTGGGTAGGCGTTACCTTTTTATGGACGCTTCTGCAGGCGCGGCCGGCAAATTCCCTCTCACGGAACCAGCCGCTGCTGCACGGGAGCGACGAAGCCCTTGTAATTGTCGTCGATGAACTTCGCCACTTTCGGACCCGTCAGGTAACCAACGAGCAGTTGAATTCGCGGGTCGTTCACGAGTTCTTTCCTCGTGGTCAGCACATTGGCGTACGGGTTGTCTTTCTTGTCTTCGAGCGACAGCGCTGTCGACGGATCGACGCCGTTGGTCAGCGCGATATCGCCGTTAATGAAGGACGCCTGGACGTCCGGCAGCGCCTTGGCGCGCAATTGCGTTTCCGTCGGGACGAGCTTGAAGTGCTTCGGGTTGGCCACGATGTTCTTCTCGTCGATGGCTACCGCCGCGGCCGAGCCGTCAGATTGGGGGTAGTTCAACTTGATGAGGCCGTCGTCCTGCAGAATGAACAGGGCGCGCGGCAAGTTGGTCTGCTCGTTCGGGACGAGGATCGACGCGCCGTCCGGGATGGCCTTGACGGAGCGGTATTTCGTCGAATACAGGCCGAAGACGTTGACCAGCACCGTCGCCACGTTCACGAGGTGCCCCTTCGCCTCGGGGTGCGCCGCGATCCAGGAGTTGAAGTAGGGGCGATGCTGGATGAAGTTGGCATCCACGTCGCCCTTGAAGAGCAACTCGTTCGAGTCGAGGCCCTGGCTGCTCTCGATCACCTTCAGTTTCAGTCCCGTGCCGTCCTGATCGGCAAGCTTCTGCACGTAACGAAGCACGTCGCCCTGCGGGGTAGGCGTCACGTAGACGCTGAGCGGTACGCTCGATACGGTCGCCGCATGACCGACGCCGACGGACAATCCGGCGAGGGCCACGCCGAGGGAAAAGGTCAGGGCGGCAAACAGGCTTTTTCTTTTGTCGCGGTCGGGTTCGTGGGACATGATGACGTTCTTCAACAGGGATGAGGGAAGGGTTCGATGCGGGAACGGGCGCGAATCGTCCGGACCCGGTTCGGACCCGGGGCGGCGACTATCTCTTGTGCTTTCTTAACCGGATCCAGACGTCGCCCGTGATCTGGATGACCTGGACGATGGCGATCATCGAGACCACGGCGATGACGATCAATTGCGTGAACCACCGCTGATAGCCGTAGGTGAGGGCGAAGTCGCCCACGCCGCCGGCGCCGATCGCGCCGGCGACGGCGGTGCCTTCCACCAGTCCGACGAGGATGATGGTGGCGGACCCGATGATTCCCGAGAGCGATTCGGGCAACAGGATCCGGAAAATGAACTGCGGGGTCGTCACGCCGATCACCCGGGCCGCTTCGACGCGGCCCTGGTCCAGCTCGCGCAAATTCCCCTCGATGAGGCGCGAGAAGAACGGCGTGAATCCGACCGTCAGCGGAAAGAGCGCCGCGACCGGACCGAGCGGCGTGCCGACGACCAGTCGGGTCGCCGGGATCAGGATGACGATCATGATGATGAACGGAATGGACCGGCCGACGTTCACGACGGTATTGACCGCGTGATAGACGACCGGATTGGGACGCCATGAATCAGGCGCGCTCAGATACAGGACGAGGCCCGTCGCGATCCCGAGCGTGATGACCAGCACGCCGGCGAGCGAGGTCATGTACAGGGTTTGGCCCAGCGCGACCCAGAAGTCGGGGAGGTATTGCGTCCAGTCTCTGATCATCAGGCCACCTTGCCGAGCACGATGCTCTTTTCCCGCAGAATCGACGACAGGGCCTCGCGGATCGACGGCGCCTTGCCGCAGAGATCGAAGTCGACCTTGAATCGCGCCGCGTCCGTTCCGCCGAGGCGTTCGATGCCGCCCGAGACGACGGAGGCGGTCACGTCGAGCCTTCTCGCCACCTCCGAAAAGAACGTGCTCTGCCGGGGAACGTCGGAGAGCAGCAGGTCGTAGCGGACCCAGCCGGTCTGCGGACCGTTGCCGAAGTCGGGCGCCGGCAGCAGTTGCCTTCCGAGGTAGGAATCGGCGTCGTGCAGCAGGTCGCGTACGTCTCCCGTTTCCACGGTGCGGCCGCCCTGAATCAGCGTCACGCAGTCGGCGGCATAACGCACGACCTGCCACGAATGGGTGATGAGGACGATGGTCAGGTCGAGCTGCTTCTTGAGCCCGAGAAGCAGGTCGAGGATGAGCGTGGTCGTTTCGGAGTCGAGCGCGCTCGTCGCCTCGTCGCAGAGCAGGACTTCGGCATCGGCGACCAGCGCTCTTGCGATGCCCACGCGCTGCTTTTGTCCGCCGGACAGTTGGGAGGGGTAGGCCTGCTCCTTGCCCTGCAGGCCGACGAGCTCGACCAGTTCGATCGCCTTCTTCCGGCGGATCGGCTTCGCGACGCCGCGCACGGCGAGCGGGAGTTCGATGTTCTCCAGAACGGTCTTGCCGTGAAATAGATTGAAGTGCTGGAAAACCGTGGCCACCTTGCTCAGGTAATGGCGTAAGGCCGGGCCTTTCAGTTCGTGCAGCGCGGTGTCGCGAAACCATATCGACCCGGCGGTCGGCTTTTCGAGCAGATTGAGCAGGCGCAGCAGGGTGCTCTTGCCGGCCCCGGACGTTCCGACGATGCCGTAAAAGGAACCGGACGGAATGCTCAGCGAAACGTCGTCGAGCGCGTGAAAGGTTTCGCCGGACCGGCTGAACGTCTTTGAGACATTCTCCAATCGAAAGACGTGGCTCATCTGCGGAAAAGTCTCGTTGCCTTGAGGCGTGGTCGGGGGCTGTTCATCCGGACGATCCGCGCGAGGGCGCGTGCCCGTGTACAGATGGCGGCGTCGGGAGCGAAGTCGCGCGCCGAAAACCGGCGGCGTTCAAGGACCCAGGGTCAGGCGACAATTGTTTTCTTTCGTTGCGCGGCGCTCAACGAATTAATTTTTATATTCATATCGCCAGTGGAGGAATCGCGGGTTCCCCGCGCACGCATGACCCGCGCTTACGGCTCCTGCCTGTTGCTTGCGCTTATTCCTTCGATTCACGCAGCGGCGCGAGCGCCTCGTCGATCACCGCCTGATCCTGGCTGCTCAACTCGTCGTGCGTCCGCTTGGTCGTTTTATAGAGCACGAGGCTGGGCGGCGGGTCGTCGTCGAGCCGCAGCACCTGGCAGCCGGTCTGTTCTGTCAGCCAGGCGATCATGAACTCGGGAACGAGCGCCCAGCGCCCGGGCCGGGTGAGCAGCGGGGCCAGCAGGTGATTCTTGTCCACGGAATCGGTCAGCTTGGACATGCTTCGCGTTTCGCGCCAATGGTCGATTTCGGCGGAATACGGCACGTACACTTCCTTGTCGACGTCGAGGTCCCGCCAGGAGGCCGGACCGCTCGCGGGCGAGGTTGCGGAAGGCCGGTACACGATGTGCACCGGATAGGAGGCGATCGGCTCCGAGCGCAGGTCGGCGTGGCTCGCGGCGACGAACGTGAAGGCCACGTGGAGATGCCCGGAGGCCACGCGATTATGCAGGCTCCAGTAGCGCCCGCTTTCGACGTGCAGCCGATACGCGGTCGAGTTGAGCGAAAGCCGCTCGATGAACGGCGGCAATAAATGCAGCGCGGCGACGTCGGCGGAGCCGATGGAGAGATAGCGGTCGGCCGTCGACTTCATCTGCATCACTTCGCGTTCGAGCAGTTTCCAGCGCTCGGCGATGTCGACGAAGCGTTCGCCCTCGGGCGTGAGCGTGACGCGCTTGGAGCCGCGCGAGCGCAGGATCAGGCTCTTGCCGAGGCGGCGCTCGAGACTTTGAATCCGGTAGGAGACGGTCGACTGCGTGGCGCACACGATGTCCGCGGCCTGCAACAGGCTGCCGCAACGCACGATGGCGAGGAACGTATTGATCTCTTCGCTATACAGCATTCGCGGCTCCCGCGGCGGTCATCGGGCGGCAGCCGCGAATCCTTGTGGTTTGAGACCGCCGCCCAATCGGTTGATCAAAACAGCGGCGAGCAGTTCGCGAGCCCGCGCCGATGCCAGAGCAGCGCGTCGGGCGGCGGCTCGTCGCTCACGATGGCTTCGGCGACCTGCCCGACGAAGATGGTATGCGAAAACCCGTCGTGCGCGGCGATCAGCCGGCAATCCAGCGCGATGCCGGCATCGACGAGCACGGGCGCGCCCGTCGTGAGCGGGTTCCAGCGCCCGGGCTCGAAGCGCGCTTCGCCCGCCATCGTCGAGAATCGCCTGACGAGTTCGGCGTGCCGGGTCGACAACGCATTGACCGCGAAGTGCCGGGCCGCAACGATCGGGTCGTGCGTCGACGCCGACTTGTTGATGCAGACGAGAAGGGTCGGCGGTTCGGCGGACACGCTGCAGACGGACGTGGCGACCATGCCGTAGCGGCGGCCGTCGACTTCCGTCGAGACGATCGTGACGGTCCCGGCGAAGCGCGACATCGCTTCCTGGAACAGCGCGGGCTGAACCGCGGCCGTGGGGGCGCAGGCGTTCATGACGGGTAGCTCAGCGGGCGCAAACCGAGATTGCCGCGCAGCGTGGCCGCTTCGTACTCGGTGCGGAAGAGTCCCCGGCGGCGCAGCTCCGGAAGGATGAACGCCGCGAGGTCGTCCATTCCGCCGGGCAGGATCGGCGGGCAGATGTTGAAGCCGTCGGCGGCGCCGTTCCGGAACCAGTGCTCCATGTCGTCGACGATGTCTTCCGCGGTGCCGACGAGGCTTCGCCCCGAATTCGCGGCCGTCATCTTCTTGTACAACTGGCGGATGGTCAGGTTCTCGCGTTGCGCGGCGGCGATGTTGTCGGCCGCGATGCCGCGCAGCGCCTGGCCGCCGATGTCCGGCACGGGCCCGTCGATGTCGTAGGCGGACAGGTCGCCGACAGTGCTGTAGATCGCCGAAAGCCCCGCCAGCGGGTCGATCAGCTCCTGCAATTGCTCGTACTTTTCCTGCGCCTCCTGACGCGTCCGGCCGACGTAGGGCGTCACGCCCGGCATGACGAGCAGCTCGTCGGGCTGCCGGCCGTGTTTCGCGAGACGCGACTTCATATCGTCGTAATAGGCGCGGGCGCTGTCGAAGTCGAGCATCATGTTGTAGACGACGTCGGCCGCTCTCGCGCCCAGCTCGCGTCCCGCTTCCGCGATCCCCGCCTGCACGATGAGCGGCCTGCCTTGCGGCGTGCGGGCCGAATTCAGCGGTCCTTCCACCTGGAAATGCTTGCCCTTGTGGTGCGGCGCGTGGAGCTTGCGCTCGTCGTAGAAGATGCCGCTGGCCTTGTCGCGGACGAACGCGTCGTCTTCCCAGCTCTCCCAGAGCTTGTTGACGACGTCGACGAACTCCTCCGCGCGCTCGTATCGCTCGTCGTATCCGAGATGTTCGTCCCGGCTGAAATTGCGGGCTTCCTGGGTCGACCACGACGTCACGACGTTCCAGCCGGCGCGGCCGCCGCTGATGTGGTCGATGGAGGCGAATTTCCGGGCGATGTGGAAGGGCTCGTTGTACGTCGTCGACGCCGTCGCCACGAGGCCGATGCGCGAGGTGCACGCGCCCAGCGCGGCCAGCAGCGTGAGCGGCTCCAGCTCGGCGTTCTTCATCGACCGCGCCAGCGCGCCCTTCGGAATGTCCGGCTCGCGCACGCCGACGCCGTCGGCGAAGAACAGCATGTCGATCTTTTCGGCCTCCGCCTTTTTCGCGACGTTCAGGAAATGATCGAACCGGATCGCGCCGTCGGCCGGCACGTCGGGATGACGCCACGCCGCGATGTGATAGCCGAGATAACGCATGGACAGGCCGAGCTTCATCTTTCTGGTGCTCATGGGGGCTCCCTACTGGTGACGCGCCAAGAATAAGTAGCGAGTAAATATGCGTCAAACGGGAAAAATGGGCAGCGTATATCGACGGCGTAGATATTCCCCGCCCGGACTGCGGCGGCGAACGGGGCTGGCCGGCCGTCGGCGTCGGACCGTCTCCCGCAGGTTGGACGTGGCGATCGCGCGTGCCGGCGGGCCGGCGCCCCGGCTTTTCCCGAGTCCGGCCGGTATATGGAGCGCGGCCGGAGCGCGGCCCGGGCCGGGGATGAATCCGCCCGGCGGCCGTCTTCGATGGCATTCCGAAGATATCGAATCGCTGGATACCGGATCAACGAAAAATCGCGTTGACGCGGTTTTTAGGCGTTCGTAGTCTCGACCCGCAATTACCCGTGCGCATTGGCTACGTAGAGAGGAGCGAGAGATAGATGGGGCACCCTGAGGTTTCACTGGACGATGCACCGGTCACGTGGTTTCACCGGAGGCTGGCCTTTCTCGCCGCGGGCGGGCCGTTCTGCGACGGCTACATTCTGGGCATCGTGGTGGTGGCGTTGCCGCTCATTACCAAAGACCTGCACCTGACGGCGTTGCAGAACGCCTTGTTCGGCGCCGCCGGGTTGCTCGGGATGTTTCTGGGCGGCGCGATCTTCGGGCCGATCACCGACCGGTTCGGCCGCCGGCCGATGTATATCCTGAATCTGGTCGTGTTCGTGGTGCTCTCGCTGGCCCACCTGGTCATCCATGACCTGACGCTGCTGATCGTCGTGCGGGTCGTCATGGGCATGGCGATCGGCGCGGACTATCCGATTGCGACGGCCCTCGTGGTGGAATTCCTGCCGCGCAAGCTGCGGGGGCCCACGCTGTCGAGCCTGACGCTCATGTTCTGGCTCGGCTATATCGTCAGCATGTGCGTCGGCCCCTTCGTGGCGGACGCAAGGAGCGAGGCGTGGCGCTACGTGCTCGCGAGCGCCGCCATTCCGTCCGCGATATTCCTCTTCATGCGGCTCGACATCCCGGAATCGCCGAGATGGTTGCTGTCGGCGGGCCGCGTCGACGAGGCCCGCCGGATCGTGCTGAAGCATCTGGGGCCGCACGTCGATTTCGCGCAATTGCAGGGCGAAACGCCGGACAGCTCCGGCCGCAAGGGACTCGGCTTCTCCAGCATCCGCGATCTTTTCAGGGCGGGCTATGGCCCGACGCTGTTCTTCTGCTCGATGTTCTGGCTGTGCCAGGTCGCGCCGTCGTTCGCGATCAAGACGTTCCAGCCGCTCCTTCTTCAGGCGATCGGGGTCCGGCAGGTTTTCTGGGGCACCCTGGCGATCACGTCGTTCGCCATCATCGGAACGGCGCTCGGGATGGCGTTCGTCAATCGCGTCGGTCGGCGCTGGTTGCTGATCGGCTCGTACGTCGGCTCGACCGCTGCGCTCCTGATTCTCGCGACGCCGCTCGCCGGGGTCGCCGCGTTGGCGGTGGCGATGTTCATCCTGTTCACGGTCTCCGAGGCGGTCGGCTCGTCGCTCCAGTTCGTCTACCCGAACGAACTGTTTCCCACGCACGTTCGCGCGACGGGCATGGGGCTGGCCATCGCGGCGAGCCGGATCGGCGCCGCCGCCGGAACGTTCGCGCTGCCGCTGACGCTGTCCTCGTTCGGCGAGACGGGCGGCATGCTGACGGCGACGGGGATCAGCGCCGTGGGGCTGCTCGTCAGCCTCGTGATGGCGCCGGAGACGCGGGAACGCGGGTTGGCCGGCACGCAGGCGCTGACCGGGCAGACGGAAACCGCGTCGTATCGGGACAGCAAGGTTTGAACGCTTCAGTCGTTGCATGGGTGGGCCGAAGCGCTTCGCCCGTGCGATAACGCCAGTCGATTTCCCCGCGTAATTTCAGCCTCGTGCCGGGGCCGTGTCGATACGGTCCCGGACATCTTCTGCACTGCATCCCCGAAGGCCCATCTGTTGTCCGTCGCCCATGCGCGGCGCGTCGCCCGTCATTGGGCGGGATGCACGTCCTTCCCGAGTCCTGACTGCCCTCGATCCGGGGGTATCCAATCCATCCGGTTTCGCGCGTTCGCTCTGGACCTTGCCTGGCCCATGCCGGCAGGCCGCCGGCGCGGACGGGTTGCCCCGAATCTCCAGCCCCGGTCGTGCCTTCGCCGGACGAGCGACCGATTGTTCGAAAGGACTTGACCTGATATTTTGTATCCAGGATATTGTGTTCACTATGGAGGTGCGGGACTACCGTGGGCGGGCGGTTGGCGAGCCCCGGCGGGCCGGGCGGTAAGGGCCTTTGCAGTCGAGGACCTCGTAGAGGAATTGACATCAACCAGCCAGCGCTTTCCCGGTTAGCGCGGCTTTTCCAGAGGCATTCCATGTCACTTGTCGCTGCCCGGCTAGAACGGCTACCGTTCAGCCGCTTTCACATCAAACTGCTGTTCATGGGCGGCCTCGGCTTCGTGTTCGAGGCAATCGACGTCGCCATCATCGCCTTCATCCTGCCGGTCGTGCGCACGAAGTGGCATCTGACCAGCTTCGAAACGGGTCTGCTCGGCAGCAGCACCTACGTGGGTTTTCTCGTCGGCGCGCTGTTTGCCGGGCTGCTGGGCGACCGCTTCGGCCGTCGCGTCGTGATGATGTGGGCGCTGACGTTCTTCTGCGTGCTTACCCTGGTCAGCGCGTTCGTGGACAACTGGCACATGTTTGCCGTCCTGCGGGCCGTGGCCGGCATCGGCATGGGGGCCGAAGGCGCGATCATCGCGCCGTTTCTCGTCGAGTTCGTCAGCAATCGCTATCGCGGGTCGTTCACGGGCGCGCTCGCGGGGTTCTTTTCGTTCGGGTTCGTGGCCGCGGCATTGATCGGCTATTTCATGATTCCGGCGGCACCGGACGGCTGGCGCTATGCCCTCGTCGTCGTCTCGATCCCGGTGACCGTGCTGCTGTGGTGGCGTCGCTCGCTTCACGAATCGCCGCGCTGGCTCGAAATGCGGGGCCGTCAGGCCGAAGCGGATGCCGTCGTCGACGAGATCGAGCGGCAGATCGAGCGCACGGGCGTGGTGCTGCCCCCGGTTCCCAGGGTCGAGGGCGCCGGGCTGGCGCTGCAACCGCGAAACTCGTTCTTCGGCAATCTGAAGGCGCTGTGGCAGCCGCCGCTGGCGAGGACCACGCTGATGACCTGGTGTCTGTGGCTGTCCGTGACCTTCTGCTCCTACGCCTTCTTCGTCTGGATTCCGGGGCTGCTCGTGCAGCACGGCATGACCGTCACGAAGAGTTTTTCGGTTTCGATCCTGATCTATCTGGCGCAGATTCCCGGCTATTACTCGGCGGCCTTCTTCTGCGAGCGAGTGGGGCGCAAGGCGACGATCGTGGGCTACATGGCGCTGACCTGCCTGTCCGGCATCTGGCTGGCGAGCGCCGGCAGCGACTTCGCCATCGTGCTGGCTTCGATCGCGATGTCGTTCTCGATGAACGGCGTGAATGCCGGCGAGTACGCGTATACGCCGGAAGTATTCCCGACGCATCTGCGTGCGACGGGGATGGGCACGGCGTCCGCATTCGGCCGCATCGGCGCGATCTGTTCGCCGATGCTCGTCGGCTACGTGTATCCGATATGGGGCTTTGCCGGCGTGTTCGGCATGACCACGGTGATACTGGTCGTCGGCGCGCTCGCGGTCGTCGTTCTCGGCGTGTCTACTGCCGGCAAGACCCTCGAGGAGATTACCGCCGACGAATACGGCAGCACGGGTTCGGGCGATTCCGCGTTGAAGCGGGTGTAAGCGGTTCGCAGGCGAGGCGTGGGGCTCATGGCGGCGATTTCGGTGCGGGTTCGATAACCGGGTTGACAGGCCTTTCGAAGTACGGCACCATGAGCTCATTAATGTATATTGGATACAAAATACCGTACCCACCAAAAGCAGCCGGTGCGAAATTCGATGCGGGAGGCGGTGAACGGACCGGCCTTCGCGCCGCAATCGCCGGCCGGCTGCGGCAAGGTTGACTGGACGGCAGCCGGTCTCGGGATCGACTCCGTCGAATGCGTCCGAGTTCTTCACAGATGGCGGAGACCGGTAGGCAACAGGGTGTGCGCCCACCGTCGAAATACTTTTGGCAGAAATGACAGAGCAAACTCAGTACCCGCGCGCTACGCCCGACGTCGTCGTCGTCGGGGCCGGCATTGTCGGTCTGGCCTGTGCGTGGGCGGCGTTGCGCGACGGCGCTAGCGTGACGCTCGTCGATCGCGATTTCGAAGGCGACCGGACCTCGCATGGGAACGCGGGAGGCATTGCCGTCACGGAGAGCACGCCTATTTCCGTGCACGGCCTCTACTGGAAAGCCATCAGGTGGCTGTGCGATCCGCTCGGGCCGCTGGCGCTGAGCTGGCGACATGTGCCGGCCGCGCTGCCGTGGTTCCTGGCGTTCCGGCGCGCGGGCGAACGGGCGCGCTTTCGCGAGATATCGCAGGCGCTCGCGAATCTGAACGGCCGGGTCTACGACGACATCGTGCCGATGTTCGAGGACGTCGGTTTCATGGATCGGTTTTACCGGCGCGGCGCGCTGACGGTCTACGAGACGGATGCCGCGTTCCGGGCCGACCAGCAGGAATGGGACTTCAAGCGCGAGCTCGGCGTGCGCTGGCGCACGATGAGCTCGCAGGACGTGCGCGATTGCGAGCCTTCGCTCGCGCCGGTGTTCCGTCACGGCGTGTTTCTCGAGGACTGGGCGCACATCGGCGATCCGAAGTTGCTCGTGACGCGGCTGCGTACCCGCGTGCAGCAGCTCGGGGCGAAGTGCGTCGCGGGCGTCGCGCGCGCGCTCGATCCGTCCGACGCGCTCCGGCCCGCCGTGCTGCTCGAGAACGGGGAGCGCGTGAAGGGCCGGCGCATCGTCGTGGCCACGGGCGCCTGGTCGGCGCAACTCGCGCGCTCCGTCGGCGACCGCGTTCTGCTCGACAGCGAGCGCGGCTACAACACGACGTTGCCGGCGCATGGCGTGAGCCTTTCGCGCGAGGTGATCTTCGCCGAGCGCAAGTTCGTCGCCACGCCGCTCGACGTCGGCGTGCGGATCGGCGGGGCGGCAGAGTTCGCCGGGCTCAAGGCGCCACCCAACTATAAACGCAGCGACGCACTGCTCGCATTGGGCAGGAAATTCCTGCCCGGCATCGACGATTCCGGCGCGGTGAAATGGATGGGCCATCGGCCGGCGACGCCCGATTCGTTGCCGGTCATCGGCCGCTCGCCCAATGCGTCGTCGGTCGTCTACGCGTTCGGGCACGGACACCTCGGTCTCACGCAGTGCGCGACGACGGGCGCGCTCGTCGCCGATCTGCTGGCGAACCGGACGCCGGGGATCGACCTGACGCCGTACGCGATCGACCGTTTCAGCTAATGGCGAGGCCTCATAACCTCAATTTGTCGGGCGGGTTTGTCCGCCCCTGTTACTACTCTTGAAGAGGTATTGCTATGAAAGTCGACTGGAAAGGTGTGTTTCCCGCTGTCACGACCAAACTCAAGGACGACGGCTCGCTCGACCAGGATGCGATCCGGCACGGTCTGAACCGTCTCATCGACAACGGCGTGCGCGGCGTGGTGATGATGGGCATGGTCGGCGAGAACGCCCAGCTCACGCCCGAGGAAAAGCGCACGGTGCTGCGGATCGCCGTCGAGACCGTGGCCGGCCGCATTCCCGTCATCTCGGGTCTCGCCGAAACGAACACGGGCAGCGCGGTCCAGTTCGCGAAGGATGCCGAAGCGATCGGCGTGCAGGGCCTGATGGTGTTCCCGGGGCTCACCTACAAGTCGGACGTTCGCGAGACCCTCGCGTTCTACCGTACCGTCGCCCGCGCGTCGAAGCTCGCGATCCTCGTCTACAACAACCCGCGCGGCTACGGCGTCGACCTGACGCCCGACGTGATGGCCGAGCTGCTCGAAGAGCCGACTATCGAGGCGATCAAGGAAGAGTCCTACGACACGACGCGCGTCACGGACCTGACTTCGCGCTTCGGGTCGCGTCTCGCGGTCGTCTGCGGCGTGGACGACCTCGTGCTCGAATCCGTGGCGCTCGGCGCGCAGGCCTGGGTGTCCGGCATGGCGAACGCGGTGCCGAAGGAGTCGGTCGATCTGCTGAACCTTGCCGTGAGCGGCGATTTCGCGAAGGCGCGCGAACTGTACCGCGCGCTGATCGACCTGTTCCACCTCGACACGCACGTCAAGCTGGTCCAGTACATCAAGCTCGCGGAAAACATCACGGCTGGCTATCCGGAGAACGTGAAGGCCCCGCGCCTGAAGCTCGAAGGTGAAGAGCGCCAGAAGGTGATCGCCATCGTCGAAAAGGCGCTGGCCAACGTGCGGAATCTGTCGAAGTAAGCGCCGCGAGCACGACCGCCAGGGGCGGGCGACAATAGCGTCCGTATGCCACCCGGAAATGAAGCATCCTGACGGAGCAGGGAAAGATGAGATCGACGTTTTTCTGCATTGACGGCCATACCTGCGGCAACCCGGTGCGCGTCGTCGCCGGCGGGGCGCCGCCGCTGGCGGGCGCCGACATGATCGAGCGGCGGGCCCATTTCGAGCGCGAGTTCGACTGGATCCGCACGTCGCTGATGTTCGAGCCGCGCGGGCACGAGGTGATGTCCGGCAGCATCCTGTATCCTCCGACGCGCCCGGATTGCGACGCAGCGATCCTGTTCATCGAGGTCAGCGGCTGCCTGCCGATGTGCGGGCACGGCACGATCGGCACCGTGACGTCCGCGATCGAGCATGGCCTCGTGCGTCCGGGGGAGCCGGGCGTACTGCGTCTGGATACGCCCGCGGGCCTCGTGGTCGCCACTTACCGGATGGACGGCGACCACGTCGATTCCGTGAAGCTCGTGAACGTGCCGTCGTTTCTGCATTCGGTCGACCTTTGCGTGGAAGTCGAAGGGCTCGGAGAAATCCGCTTCGACGTCGCCTACGGTGGCAACTTCTACGCGATCGTCGAGCCGCAGCGCAACTACGGCGGCCTCCCTGCGCTCAAGCCCTCGGACATCCAGCGCCTGAGCCCCGTGTTGCGGCAGAAGGCCAACGAGAAGTACGCGTTCGTGCATCCGGAAAAGCCCGGGATCAGCGGGCTCAGCCACGTCATGTGGACGGGCGAGCCGACGGTCGGGGGCGCGAACGCGCGCAACGCGGTGTTCTACGGCGACAAGGCGATCGACCGCTCGCCGTGCGGCACGGGCACGTCGGCCCGCATGGCCCAGCTCGTCGCGAAGGGGCGGCTGAAGGTCGGCGAGCGCTTCGTTCACGAAAGCATCATCGGCACGCTTTTCACGGGCGTGCCCGAAGAAGCGACGAAGGTCGGCGGGTTCGAGGCCATCGTGCCGAGCATCGAAGGCTGGGCCCGGGTAACCGGGCACAACACGATTTTCGTCGACGACCGCGATCCGCTCGCCCGAGGTTTCCTGCTGAAGTGAGCGCGGCCGCGGTACGGCGGCATGGCAATACGAATGGCGTGCAGATTCATAGGGAAGAACTGAAATGCTGATACTGAAGAATGCGCGGGTCCTCGACGTGAACCGCGAGCACGACGTCGCGCCGTATTCCGTGGTGATCGACGGAGAAACGATCCGGGAGGTCACGCGCGAGCCGGTGTCCTGCGAAGGCGCCGAGGTGATCGACCTGGGCGGCAAGACCGTCATGCCGGGTCTGGTCGATTGTCATGCGCACGTCGTCGCGTCGGTTGCCCATCTCGGCAACAACGGGCGACTGCCCAACACGTTCGCCGTCCTGCGCGCCGTGCCCATTCTGGAGGCGATGCTCAATCGCGGCTTCACCACGGTGCGCGACGCGGGCGGTGCGGACTATGCGCTCGCGAGGGCGATCGAGGAGGGGGTGATCCGCGGGCCGCGTCTCTTCGTGGCGGGCAAGGCGCTTTCGCAGACGGGCGGGCACGGCGACTTCCGCGAGCGTTTCGACCACTCCGATCCGGACCCCTGCGGATGCAACCGCAGCTTCGGCGCGATCGGGCGCATCGTGGACGGCGTCGACGAGGTACGCAAGGCGGTGCGCGAGGAAATGCGCGCCGGCGCCCATCACATCAAGATCATGGCGTCGGGCGGTGTCGCGTCGCCGACGGACCCGATCGGCAATCTTCAGTTTTCCGTGGACGAGGTGAAGGCGATCGTCGAGGAAGCGGCTTCGCATCAGACCTACGTGATGGCTCACGCGTATACGGGAAAGGCGATCGCGCGCGCCGTCAGGCTCGGCGTGCGGACGATCGAGCACGGCAACCTCGTCGACGACGAGGCCGCGGCGGCCATGGCTGAGCACGGCGCATTCGCGGTGCCGACGCTCGTGACCTACGACGCCATGAGCAAGGTCGGCGCGAAATCGGGCATCGCCGAAAGCACGCTGGCGAAGAACGAGAACGTTCGCCTTCAGGGGCTGAAGGCGCTGGAGCGGCTCAAGCGGCACGGCGTGAGAATGGGGCTCGGCACCGACCTGCTCGGCGACATGCACCAGTACCAGAGCGACGAGCTGACGATTCGCGCGGACGTGCTCGGCGCGTTCGAAACGCTTTGCCAGGCGACGGCCGTGGGCGCAGAGATCGTCGGCATGCAGGGCCGTCTCGGCGTCGTGGCGGCGGGTGCGTTCGCCGACCTGCTGATCGTCGACGGCGATCCGCTCAAGGACATCTCGCTGCTGGCCGGCCAGGGCGAGCACATCGCCGGCATCCTGAAAAATGGCGGCTGGGTACGTCGATCGCTGTAATAAGGCCGATTTCTGGATTTTGGATCCTATAGCCGGCCCGTGATATGCTGTCGCCGGTATCCAGAATTCTGATCAGACCATCATGCCCCGGGTAGCAACGAAGCGTCATGCCGTAGCGGCTTCCGCAACGAACGAGACCATGGACGTGGAAAGCACGCGAAAGATCGTCCGGCCCACGACCGTCGAACTGGTTACGACCGAAATCCGGCAGCGTATCCTGAGCGGCGATCTGGCTCCGGGCGAAGTGCTGCGCCAGGAGGCGCTCGCGGACGAGCTGGGCGTGAGCCGGGTGCCGATCCGCGAGGCCATCACGCGCCTGACCGCCGAGGGGCTGCTCACGAACGTGCCTCACAAGGGGGCGTACGTTGCGGAGCTTTCGATCGACGAGGTCAGGGAAACGTTCGATATCCGTCTGCGCCTGGAACCGTGGATCTTTTCCGAGGCGATCGCGCGCGTTACCGAAGCGGAGATCGCCCGGGCAGAGCGCCTCGTGAAGGAGATGGACAAGGCGGATTCGGGTCTGTGGGGGCAGTTGAACTGGCGTTTTCACGAAACGCTCTATCTGCCCGCGCAGCGCGATATCACGTTGCAGATGCTGCGCGTATTGCACGACCGCTGCGATCGCTATTTCCGCTTCCAGGTCGTCAAGGTGCCGATCCGGGAGCAGTCGCACGACGAGCACATGGGGCTCGTCACCGCTTGCCAGAAGCGCGACGCCAAACTCGGCGCGAAGCTGCTCGAACAGCACGTCAAGACGGCCGCCCAGCAGATCATGGCCGTGGTCGAAGCGGTCGTGCCGCGATAGACGCGTCGTGGTTGTGCGCCGTCCCGCGTCCGCGGGTTCAGCGCCGGCCGATACGGTTTCGCACCTGGTCGAGCGCCGCGCCGTACGCCTCGAAGACGCCCCGCTCGTCAAGCTCCCGCGTAAACTGCTCATTCAATCCGCCAACGGTCGAGAACTCCCGCGATAGCTCGGCAAAGCCGCTGTCGCGATGTTGCGCGATCGCCCCGAGTCCCCGAAAAAGTTCGCCAAGATAGCTGCGCGCCTGCGGGCCGGCAACGCCGTGGTCGTCGAGCCACGTGCCTACCGCGTCGAGCGTGGCGAAGAACGGACCCATCAACGCGGTCGCCGTCAGAAGGGTGTCGAAGGTGGCTTCGTCCGTGACCTCGATGGCCTGGCCCAGCGGCCGGAACAGGTGCGCGGCGATTTCGTCGGGCGGGTAGATGATGGTCGGGCCGGCATGCTGCGCGACCATCGGAAGCGGGGCGAGACGCGCGATGCGCGACACGTGGGGCATGGTGGCGGACAGCCGCTGCAGGTTCCAGGTCGCGATGAAGCTGAGGATGCGGTGCCCGGCGGAGAAACGAAGCGCGCCCAGCACCTCTTCGGCGATCTGCGGGCGCACGCACAGGCAGACCACGTCGCAGCGATCGACGACATCCTGGTTGTCCCGTCCGACATGCACGAACGCGTGCGCCTGAGCGAGTCGCGCCGAGACCTCCGCGTTGCGGGGGCTAACCCATATCTCCGGCGGCAGCCCGGGCGCCGTCGCGATGCCGGATACGACCGCTTCCGTGATGGTCCCGGTGCCGATAAATCCAATACGTTTGATCATGAGGATAAGGTCCATTGCCGACAGGGCCGCGAGATCACCGTCGCGGCTTTTGCGCATTATCGCCGGCTACAAAATATTTCATTACATGGCGGCGTGTGCCGCCGGCCCGTCTTCCGTCCGCCGCGGCACTTCGTCAGCATGCCTGACTCATCTTCCTGCCGATGGACTTCGCGATAGAGACCGTCAATCCGCGCGATAGCCAGGCCTGAAACATCGCGCGTCGCAATCGCGGGTTTTCGACCTCGCCTCCGATCTGTCGCGGCAAGCACGAAGATTCACGGAATCGCTTGACCAAGTATATTGGATACAGGATATTGTGGCCGATTCTAGGCGCGGCCGCGGTTTCGTTTCGATCGATGGTCGGCTCCATTCGTACGGCAGACGTGCACCGAAACTGGGCGTGTCGTCGGAGCGGTTGCCGGCCATGGCGCCGACGAGCGGGGAATCGGATGCCTGCACCCGGATGAAGTCGATTGTGTAGGTAGTAGTACGTATGGTTTTGTCAATGAAGTTCCGGTCGGGCGAGGTCTCGACGGGGAGCGGGCGCGGCGGGCGTCGGGCGCACGGGAAGGGCGCGCCGGCGGCCACGGGCGGACGGGCAGCCGGAATCCGCCGTTCGATGCGCCCGTCATCCCCGCGGAGCCTGACGTCCCGGACATCCTGGCGCGCGGTCGCGTCGTCCGCACTGCCCGATCGCATTGGCCGCGCTCGCGGGCGCGGCGTTTTTAATTAACCTGGAGTATCGAGAAAATGAAGAAAGTTCTTCCGGTGGCTGCCCTGATCAGCGTCTGCTCCATGTCGGCGCAGGCGCAGAGCAGCGTGACGTTGTACGGCCTCATCGACAACGGCATCACCTACACGAGCAATCAGGGCGGCCACAGCACCTGGCAGGAAACCAGCGGCAACATCAACGGCAGCCGCTGGGGGCTGCGCGGCGCGGAAGACCTGGGCGGCGGCCTGAAGGCGATCTTCACGCTGGAAAGCGGCTACAACATGAACAGCGGCACGCTCGGCCAGAACGGCCGGATGTTCGGGCGGCAGGCCTTCGTCGGCCTCTCGTCGGCCTCGTACGGCGGGTTCACGCTCGGCCGCCAATACGACAGCGTGGTGGATTACCTCGCGCCGCTGTCGCTGACGGGCACGTCGATCGGCGGCACGTACTTCGCCCACCCGTTCGATAACGACAATCTCGACAATTCGCTGCGGATCAACAACTCGATCAAATATACGAGCGTCAACTACGGCGGCCTCAAGTTCGGCGCGTTGTACGGGTTCTCGAATTCGACGAGCTTCGAGAACAACCGGGCCTACAGCTTCGGCACCTCGTATACGTACGGCGGCCTGAGCGTTGCGGCCGGCTACCTGCAATTCAACAACGACATGAGCGACCTCGCCCTGAGCGCCACGGGCTCGGGCGCGGAAACGGGCACCTACACGTTCGCGGCCGGCGTGCAGCGGACGTTCGGCGCGGGCGTCAACTACACGGTCGGTCCGGTGATCGCCGGCTTCGTCTACACGCAGACGGATCTCGGCGACGCGGCCGGGGGCAGCGTGTCGCCGGGCCAGTCCGGCACGGCATCGGGTCTCGTCATCCACGGGGACAGCGCGCGCCTGCAGAACTTCGAAGGCAATCTCCGCTACTCGCTGACGCCGGAGATCACGCTGGCGGGCGCCTATACCTACACGCGGTCGAACTTCGGCGGCGGGGTGAGCCCGGACTTCAACCAGGTCAGCATGTATGCCGACTACGCGTTCAGCAAGCGGACCGACCTGTTCCTGCTGGGCGAATATCAGCACGTGAGCAGCAACCCGGAGATCACGGCCTATCTGAACGCGCTGAGCGCCGCGTCGGCGACGCGCAGCCAGGTCGCCGTCACGGCGGGGATCCGGCATCGGTTCTGACGGGTGCCCGGTCCGTCGGCCGACCCGCCTCGCGCACGGCGCGCGTGCGGCGGGTCACGCGTGCCGGCGGCCGCGTTGCGGCTTTTGCCGCTCGCGGTCTGCGGCAGCCGGGGCTATGATGTGGCCGACAACGTGACGAGGGGAACAGGATGCTGCAGCTAGGCGAGCGCGACACCGCGATGTTGCACGGCGCGTTCGGCGAGGGCGTGGCGCGGGCCATGCGCATCGTCGCTCGCACGGCCCACGTCATGTCCGCTCCGCATCTGATCGACATCGAATCCGCCCACATCGACGGGTGCCTGTATCACGGGCAGACCAGTCTGGATTTCGTCGAATTCTTCGTCCGGACGGAGGCGCGGGTGGCGGTGCCGACCACGCTGAACGTCGGCTCGCTCGACCTGATCCATCCCGACCTGTTCAGGGGCGACGGGAAGATCCGGTCGGACGCGCAGCGCTTGATGGACGCGCATCTCGAACTGGGCTGCGAATCGAGCTTCACGTGCGCGCCGTATCAACTGAAGAACCGGCCGAAGCGGGGCGAGCAGATCGCGTGGGCCGAGTCCAACGCGATCGTGTTCGCCAATTCGGTGCTCGGGGCGAGGACCAGCCGTTACGGCGATTTTCTCGACCTCGCCGCCGCCATCACAGGCCGGGCGCCGTACGCGGGGCTGCACGTGGAAGCCAATCGCGCCGGCCGGATACTGTTTGACGTCGCGGATTTTTCCGGCCTGGCGTCCCGCGACATCTATTTCGCGGCGCTCGGCTTCCTGATCGGCAAGATCGCCGGCGCGATCGTGCCGGTCATCGCGGGCCTGCCGGCGGACACGACCGAGGACGAACTGAAGGCGCTTGGCGCAGCCGCCGCGTCCAGCGGGGCCGTCGCGCTGTTTCACGCGGTCGGCATCACGCCCGAGGCGCCCACGCTCGAAGCCGCATTTCATGGGCAGGCGCCGCAGCGCACGCACGCGGTCGGCCTGTCCGACCTCGACGACATCCGCCGCACGCTGAACCACGCTTGCGACGGCGACGATCTCGTCGCGGTGTCGCTCGGGACGCCGCATTTCTCGGTGGCCGAGTTCGGCAAGCTCGAGGCGCTGCTCGATCGCTTCGAGGGCAGACCGAAGTCGGACTTCTACGTGAACACGAGCCGCTTTATCCTGTGGCAGCTCGAAGAGCTCGGCATCGCGGGCCGGCTCGAACAACGCGGCATTCAGATCGTCGTCGACACGTGCACCTACATCACCCCCGTCATGAAGAACCTGTCCGGGATCGTCATGACCAACTCCGGCAAGTGGGCGTCCTACGCACCGGCCAATATCGGCGTGACGGTCGCCTACGGCAGCATGAGCGAGTGCGTCCGCTCCGCGTTCGAAGGAAAGGTGCGTTTCGATGGCTGATAAGTCCGCATCGATTCAGACGGGTTCCCGCACCGTTCCCGGCAGCGTTCTGACGGGCGACGTTCTCGTTCCGGGAAACGCGTGCGCCGAAACGATCGCGCTCGACAAGCCGCTGAGTTTTTGGGGCGGCTACGACTCGACGGCGGGCAGGATCGTCGACCGCACGCATCCGCAGTTCGGGCAGAGCCTCGCCGGAAAAATCATGGTGATGGAGCAGGCCAAGGGCTCGAGCTCGAGCAGCAGCGTGCTCGCGGAAGCCATTCGCAACGGCACCGGACCCGTCGGCATCGTGCTCCGGGAGCGGGACCTCATCGTTTCCATCGGGGCGATCGTTGCGGTCGAGCTTTATGGCATCGACGTGCCGGTCGTGTGCGTCGACGAGGCCGGCTTCGAGGCCATGGCAACGGCGTCCGGTCCGGTGCGGATCGAGGCCGCGGAAGACGGCGCGACGCTCTACCTGGATATCGCGCCGGGTTAAGTCAATGCCGGGTTAGCGCCGCTCGTCCCGCGTCGCCCGCTTCGGTCTCAATGCGCGTACGACGGCCGCGCCGGATTCGCGAAGCGCCCGATCGAAAACGCGTCGAGCGGCAACGACGCGCGGCCGTCGAGCACGAGTTCGGACACGAGCTTGCCGCAACCGGGCCCGAGCTGGAAGCCGCTGCCGCAATAACCGAACGAGTAGGTGAGGTGTGCCGCGCGCTCGCTCGGCGAGATCACGGGCAGCCCGTCGTCGGTGAACGCCTCGACGCCGGCCCAGGCGCGGTTGATCCCGAGTTCGCGCAGATGCGGGAACAGGTCCGTCACCGTGCGCGCGCTGCGCACGAGCCGCGCGAAATCGACTTCGCCGTGGCGGCCCGGCAGGTCCGCGATGCCGATCAGCTTGCCGCCGATCACCACGGTGCCGTTGTCGAACTGCTTGAAAGACAGCGGCCGGCCTGTCGCGCCGAGCGTCGCCCGGCAGAACGGCGCGACCCGGTGCGTGACCATCAGCATCAGCCCTTCCGGGTGGACCGGCACGGACTCGCCGACCTGTTCGGCGAGCTGCCCCGCCCAGGCGCCGGCCGTCACGACGAGATGCGGCGCGGCGAAGGTTCCGCGCGGCGTGTCGACCTGCCAGCGCGTGCCGTGCTGCCCGATGCGCCGCGCCGGCGTGCCCTCGTGAAAGACCGCGCCGAGCGCGCTGGCCGCGCGGCGGAACGCGAACGTCGTCCGGTACGGCAGCGCGTAGCCGTCGCGCTCGACCCGGATTCCGCCCGTCACGTGCGGCGCGAGCGCGGGCTCCAGTTCGAGCAGCGTCCGGCGGTCGATGATCTGCTCGTGCGTGAAGCCGTGCGATTCCAGCTCGGCGACGCGCGCGCGGCATGCGTCGAGTTCGGCGTCGGTCTCGGCGATCTTGATCTGTCCGGCCGGCACGAAACCGCCATCGTCGCCGATCGTCGCCGCGAGGTCGTGCCAGATTTCGCGCGACATCAGCGCGAGCGGAATTTCGGGCAGCGGCCGCCCGAGCGTGCGCACGCCGCCTGCGTTGACGCCCGACGAATGGCGCGCGACGTAGTCGGCTTCGAGCACGATCACGCGCACGCCGCGGCGCGCGAGATGAAACGCGGTGCTGGAGCCGTGCAGTCCGCCGCCGATCACGAGCACGTCGGCGCCCACGTCGTCCGCGCGGTTCGTGTTACTCACCACTGGCGAGCTCCCCGAGCGTGAGCGGCTTGATCGGCGGCCGGACCCGGTAGTAGCCGACCTCGGCCGGGCTGACGCCGCGCGCCTGCGCGATGGTTTCGGTGACGGTGAGGCCGCACAGGCGCCCCTGGCAGGGGCCCATGCCGCAGCGGCTGAACGACTTCGCCTGGTTCGGGCCGAGGCAGCCGAGCGCCACGATGCGCCGCACTTCGCCGGCGCTCACTTCCTCGCAGCGGCATACGGTGACGCTGTCCTCGCGCGGAACGCGGTTTTCCTCGCGCGCCCGGTAGAGGCTGTCGAGGAACGGCCGGATGCGCAGCGCGTCGGCGAGGCGCCGACGCAACGGCGCGGCGGCGCGATCGCGCGCGGCAGCGTCGAGCGTGCCCAGTTGCGCGGCCACCGCGAGCGCGCTCAGTTCGCCGGCGAGCGCCGCGACCTGCGCGCCGCCGATGCCGGCGCCGTCGCCGGCAACGAAGAGGCCCTCGACGTCGAGTTCGCCCCATTCGTCGGTCGCCGGCACGAAGCACAACTGCGCGTCGTCCCAGCGATGTGAGGCGCGCACGGCCCAACTGAACTGCGTGTTCGGCACGACGCCCTGGTGCAGCAGAAACAGGTTCGCGTTGATGCTTTGCGGCACGCCGCGCACCGAGAAGCGCAGCGTCTGCGCGCGCGGCGTGCCGTCCTCGCCGGGCACGCCTTCGATGCGCAGGTCGTCCGCCGCCTCGTGGATCGGCACGCCGGCCGCGCGCAGCGTGCGGATCATGCGCAGCCCCTTCGAGAGCATCGGCCACGCGCGCAACGCGTCGATCAGATGCCGCTTCGCGCGCCAGCGGTCCTCGCTGCGCGTCGTGTCGACGACGGCGCGCACCTTGACGCCGGCCTGCACGTACTGCCACGCGAGCAGGTACAGCAGCGGGCCGCAGCCGACCAGCACGGGCGGCTCGGCCGGCACTTCGCCCGCGCCCTTGAGCAGAATCTGCGCGGCGCCGGCCGTCATCACGCCGGGCAGCGTCCAGCCCGGAATCGGGAACGGCCGCTCGAGCGCGCCGGTCGCGAGCACGACGCGCCGCGCCGCGAAGCTGCCGACCTTGCCGTCCTGCAGGTAATGCACCGAGCGTTCGCGCGTGACCTGCCAGACCGACGCGTTCGGCACGTGGCGCGCGCCGGAGCGCGCGAACGCCGCCGCGAGGTCCGCGCCGGCCGCGTAGTCGGGGCCGAGCACGGCGCGGCGGCGCGCGCCGCTGCGCTCGATCGCGCGATAGATCTGCCCGCCCACGGCGTCCTGCTCGTCGAGCAGCACGACCGACAGGCCCGTGGCGGCCGCGCGCGTCGCCGCCGCGAGGCCCGCGGGTCCGGCGCCGATCACGGCGAGGTCGACCGGTTCAGCGTGCATCGTCTTTTCCTCCTTCGTTGCGGGCCGTGCCGGATGCCTGCGGCGGCGGCAGGTCGCGCGCGCCTTCCTGCGAGCGGATGCGCATGCCGTCGCGCACGGCGACGAGGCAGCTCTGGCGACCCGGCACGCCGTCGATCTCGACGAGGCACTCGAAGCACGCGCCCATCATGCAGTACGGCGCGCGCGCTTCGCCGCTGACCGGGGTCGAGCGGAAGCGGCGCACGCCGGCGGCGAACAGCGCCGCCGCGACGGAGCGTCCGTCGGGCACGTCGAGCGGCGCGTCGTTGAACCAGATACGCACGGGGGCGCCGGCCGCGTCGGGCTCCAGCAGGGTGAAAAGCGGTTTGGCGGTCATGGTCGGAACCTGGCGGAATTCGGCAAACGGGAACGGGACAGGGCTCGCGCGGCAGCGCGCGCCGGACGGAATCGCGCGGCGGGCGTCTCGCCCGGCACTTCATTCGGCGCGATCGCGCAGCAGCAGCCGGCTCGCGTCATGAGTGGCTCGCGGCGCCTGCCGCGTCGGCGGTAAAACGTGCCCCGGAAAACGCGGCGACGTCCTCGGGCGGCAGCCCGCCCGCGATCCACGGCGCCACGCGCAGCGCATGCGCGGCGGCCAGCGTCACGCCGCTGTGGCAGGTCACGACGAACGCGCCCGGATGGCGCGCGGACTCGTCGTAGATCGGCAGGCCGTCCGGGCTGTAGACGCGCAGCGCGGCCCACATCCGCACGAGCCGCACCTGCGCGAGCTGCGGAAACGCGCGCACGCCGCGCCGCGCGATGGCCGAGAGCACGTCGGTCGTCGTCTGGTCGTTGAAGCCGACGTCTTCGAGCGAGTCGCCGAACTGCACGGTGCCTTCGTCGGTCTGCCGGACGTTGTGGGTCGGATAGTCGAGGAACGGCGCGACGCGCTCGCTCACGAGCACCTGGCCGCGGTTGGGCGCGACCGGCGCGTGCAGGCCCACCTGCGGCGCCAGCGAGCGGTTGCCGAGCCCGGCCGCGAGCACGATGCGCGGCGCGCGGAACGTGCGGCTGCGTCCGTGCGCGACGAAGCCGCCGGCCTCGGGCGCGATGCGCGCGATCTGCTCGCCGTTGATCAGCGCGACGCCGCGCGCGCGCATGGCGGTATGCAGCGCGCGCAGCAGCTTGAGCGGGTTCACGTGGCCGTCCATCGGCGAATAGCTGGCGCCGACGACTTCGGGGCCGAGCGCCGGAATCCGCTCGTGGACCTCGCGCGCGTCGAGCATCCGGAACGGATAGTCGCCGCCGAGTGCCTCGCGCAGCGTCGCAAGCTGGCGCTCGCGCGCGGCGAGCTCGTCGTCGGAAAAGCAGAAGTAGAAACCGCCCGGCTGCCTGAGCGCGACGTCGATGCCCGTCTCGTTCGCGAGCGCGGCGGCGAGCGTAGGCCAGCGTTCGGCCGAGCCGCGCGACCAGCGCGCGTACGGCGTGAGCTTGAGGCCCTTGCCCTGCACCCAGACCAGCCCGAAATTGCCGCGCGACGCGCGCAGCGCGTTGTCGTCGCCGTCCACCACGGTCACGCGCCGGCCCTGCGTCGCGAGCCCGTAGGCGAGCGCGGAGCCGACGAGGCCGCCGCCGATCACCAGCACGTCGGGCGTGCCCGACGCTTCGTTCGTCATCGTGTTTCTCCGATCAATACGCGGTCGAGCCCGACGAGCCGGTCGAGCACGAGCATCAGCACGACGGTGCAGACGATCAGCACGGTCGAGACCGACGCGACGAGCGGGTCGATGGTCTGCGCGATCGCGTTGTACAGCGCGACGGGCAGCGTGCTCGAGCCGGGCGTGGCGATGAACAGCGTCATCGTCAGTTCGTCGAAGCTCTGGATGAACGCGAGCACCCAGCCGCCGACGACGCCCGTGCGGATCATCGGCAGCACGACGCGGTAGAACGCGGTGAAGCGGTTTGCGCCGCACGAGAGCGCCGCGCGCTGCGCGTCGCGGTCGAGCCCAGCGGTGGAGGCCAGCGTGAGCCGCAGCGCGTAGGGCAGCACGATCACCACGTGGGCCGCGCAGAGTGCGGCGAACGAGCCGCCGAGCCCGAGCAGGCTCTGGAAGCGCAGGAACGCGATGCCGAGCACGACGGCCGGAATCATCATCGGCGAGAGGAAGAAGCCCGTCAGCGCGCCGCGTCCCGGGAAGCGGTAGCGCGAGAGCGCGAGCGCGGCCGGCACCGCGAGCGCGACGCCCACGGTCGCCGCGACGAGCGCGAGCCGCACCGAGAGCCAGATCGCGTCGAGCATGTCCGAGTCGTCGAGAATCGCGCGGAACCAGCGCAGCGACGCGCCGTCGAACGGCATCGACAGATAGCCCTTCGCCGTGAACGACACGAGGATCACGACGACGAGCGGCGCCATCATGAAGACGAGGAAGAGCGCGTTGAACGCGAGCCCCCAGAATCCGTTGCGTTTCATCGTGCTGACGGTCCTCTCAGTCGAAGATGTGCCGGAAGCGGCGTTCGGCGAGGCGGCTGCAGCCCATCACGATCGCGACGTTCGCGATCAGCAGCAGCACCGCGATCGCCGCGCCGAGCGGCCAGTTCAGCGTGCCGAGAAATTCGTCGTAGACGGCGGTCGCGACCACTTTCAGGCGTCGTCCGCCGATCAGCTCGGGCGTCGCGAACGCCGAGGCCGACAGCGCGAACACGATGATCGAGCCCGACAGCACGCCCGGCAGGATCTGCGGCAGCACCACGCGACGGAACACCTGCCAGCGCGAGCCGCCGAGCGAGAGTCCGGCCCACTCGACCTGCGGGTCGAGCTTCTGCAGCGTCGCCCAGATCGAGAGCACCATGAACGGCACCATCACGTGCGTGAGCGCGATCACCATGCCGGTCATCGTGAAGACGAGCTGCACCGGTCCCGACGCGAGGTGCAGCGCCTGCAGCGCCTCGTTCACGACGCCGTTGTTGCCGAGCAGGATCTGCCAGCCGAGCGTGCGCACGACGACCGAGATCATCAGCGGGCACAGCACCGCGAGCAGGCAGAGGGACTGCCAGGGCCGGCGCATGCGCGCGAGGATCAGCGTCTCGGGCACGCCGAGCACGACGCACAGCAGCGTGACGCCGATCGCGAGCGCCGCGGTGCGCAGGAAGATCGTCCCGTAGTACGGGTCGACGACGACGCGCAGATACTGCCTCGCGGTCCACGCGGGCAGCGTGGCGCCCGTGGCGTCGTCGAACGCGTGGAACGAGAGCACCAGCGTGAGCGCGAGCGGCACGAGCAGCATCACGCTGAACAGCAGCAGCGCGGGGCCCGTCAGCAGCCAGGGCGCGGCGCCGCCGCGGGCGTCGTCAGGCGCGGCCATCGGCGGCCTCCGTGTCGACGTCGAGTGCGCGCAGGTCGTCGTCCGACCACGCGAGGCCGACCTGTTCGCCCTCGGCCGGCGGCGGCTCGCCGCGGTTGGGCTGTGCGACGCTCAGGCGGCCGAGCGGCGTGTCCACTTCGAGCAGCCACTGGTTGCCAACGAACACGCGCGTGACGATCGGGCCGGCGACGCGCGCATCGCCCGGGGAGACGAGGCGCAGCTTTTCCGGGCGCAGGTACACGTAGACGCGGCCCGTCAGCCAGCGCCCGCCGTGCGGCACGAAGAGCGTCGTGCCGGCGACGTCGATGTCGGCGCCGTGCGACAGGCGGCGCAGCAGCGTGCCGGGCAACTGGTTGGTCTTGCCGAGAAACGTCGACGAGAACGGCGTGGACGGCCATTCGTAGGCGTCGAACGGCGTGCCGATCTGCGCGATGCGGCCGCGGTGCATGACGGCGATGCGGTCGCTCATCGTCATCGCCTCCACCTGGTCGTGCGTGACGAGGATCGTCGTGATGCCGAGGCGGCGCTGGATCGCGCGCAGCTCGATGTGCATGTTCTCGCGCAGCTTCGCGTCGAGGTTCGACATCGGCTCGTCGAGCAGCAGCAGCGCCGGGCGCATCGCGATGGCGCGGGCGATCGCCACGCGCTGGCGCTGGCCGCCCGACAGCTCCTTCGGATAGCGGCCGCCGAGGCCCGCGAGGCGCACAAGCTCGAGCGCCTCGTCGATGCGCGCCGCGCGCTCGGCGCGCGGAACCTTGCGCATCTCGAGCCCGAAGCCCACGTTGGCGGCGACGCTCATGTGCGGGAACAGCGCGTAGCTCTGGAATACGACGCCCATGCCGCGCCGCTCCGGCCGCTCGTGCGTGATGTCGCGTCCGTCGAGCAGGATCTGGCCCGTCGTCGGCGAGACGAAGCCGGCCACCATCTGCAGCGTCGTCGTCTTGCCGCAGCCCGACGGTCCGAGCAGCGAGACGAACTCGCCGCGCGCGACCTCGAGGTCGATCTGCTCGATCGCCGTGTAGTCGCCGTAGCGCTTGGACAGGCCCTTCAGTGTGAGGAAACTCATGTGTCTGTTCTCGCCGGGCGAGGGGGAGGAGGGGTCGCCCGGCCGGACCCGATGCTCAGTGTTCGACGGTGC
The DNA here is from genome assembly GCF_002870125.1 of Burkholderia sp. WAC0059. Lineage (GTDB taxonomy): Bacteria > Pseudomonadota > Gammaproteobacteria > Burkholderiales > Burkholderiaceae > Paraburkholderia. The sequence continues at coordinate 213,112 of NZ_PNEO01000005.1, read as the reverse complement.
GGTTCCAGCGCTCGGTCCACTCGGCGCGATGCTGGTTGATCGTGGTCCAGTCCAGCGAGACCAGTTTCGCGATCTGCGCCGGCCCGTACGGCACGCGCGCGGCGACGTCGGGCGCGAGCTTCACGGTCCTGTTGACCGGGCCGTAGCCGGCCGCCTGCGCCTGCAGCGCCTGCACCTCGGGGCTCAGCAGATACTGGATGAACTGCTGGGACAACTGCGGCTGCGCGTTCTCGACGACGGGGCAGGCGCCGACCTGCAGCGCGATCCCGCCTTCCTTCGGATAGAAGAACTTGAGCGGGAAGCCGGTGTTTTGCAGCGCGACGGCGCGGCCGCTGCCGTAGGGCGCGAGGATCACGTCGCCGTTCTGCATCTCGCTGTCCATCTCGCCGGGCGTCGGCGCCCACGAAAGCACGTTCGGCGCGACCTTGCCGCTCATCGCGGCGAAACCCGGGTCGATGTTCTTCTCGCCGCCGCCGTTCATCCGGGCGAGCATGACGAGCGTGTGCAGCCCGTAGGTGTTCGTGATCGGCGGCATGCCGATCTTGCCCTTCAGGCGCGGGTCGGCCAGCACGTTCCACGAGTCGGGCTCGGGCAGGCCGAGCTTCCTGAACGCGTCGGCGTTGTAGCCGATGCCGGTCGCCACCATGCCGATGCCGACCGCGTCGTCGCCGAGATGCGCGAGCGGGTAGAGGTCGTTCATCACCGGCGCCGGGTCGACCTTGCCGCACAGGCCGAGCGTCATCGCCTGGTAGGTCGGGCCGTCGTCCATGATCGCGACGTTGATCTGCTCGTGGCCCTTCTGTGCCTGCAGCTTCGCGAGCGTGTCGCTCGAATTGCCGGCTACGTAGACGACCTTCACGTCGTGCGTCTTCTCGAAGCCGGGAATGATCTTCTGGTCGAATAGCTGCTGAACCGAGCCGCCCACGTCGGCGACGTAGAGCGTCGGCTGGGCGGCCTGCGCGACGAGCGGCGCGGCGAGCGCGGCCGCGAGCGGATACGGTGCGAAGCGCCCGGCCAAGGCTCGCAGCGAGCGGAGCAACGGCGATTGCGGCCCGCGGCGGGGCGACGGGGTACGGCGACTGCGCGACACAGGGATCATGGCGGCGTTCCTGGCGGATGCGCCCCTCGGGCGCGGTTGGCAACGGAGAATGTACGTTCATTTTGTGGATCTGTTTTCATACCGTCTAATAAGAATAAAATAGCTATCCATGCAAAAATGATATGGGTTGCCGTCCGGCCCGCTGGGCCGGATTTCCGCTGGAGTCCCTGCCAATTGAACCTCAGACAGATCGAAGCGTTCCGCGCGATCATGCAGTATGGATCGATGACCGTCGCGGCGAAGGAACTGCACACGTCGCAGCCCAACGTCTCGCGGCTGATCGCGCAGCTCGAACGCGACGCCGGGCTCGTATTGTTCGAGCGCTCGGGCACGCGGCTCGTGCCGACGGCCGAGGGCGACGCGTTCTATCGCGAGGTCGAGCGCGCATTCGTCGGGCTGAAGAGCCTGACCTACGCCGCGGAGAACATCCGCAACCTCGGCAGCGGCCGGCTGCGCATCGCGGCGGTGCCGGCCGTGGGCCTCGCGTTCCTGCCCGCCGTCATCGGCCTGTACCGGCAGAGCCGGCCCGGCGTGACGGTGTCGCTGCACGTCAACACGTCGACGACCGTCGAGCAGTGGGTCGCGTCGCAATACTGCGATCTCGGCGTGGTCGTCTACGTCGGCGAGACCGCCAATTGCGACGTGGAGCCGTTGCCCGACGCCGGCGCCGTCTGCGTGCTGCCCGAAGACCATCGCCTGGCCGGGCGCCGCGCCGTCAACGCGAAGGACCTGAGCGGCGAATCGTTCATTTCGCTGTGCCACGGCGACGGCACGCGCACGCAGGTCGACCGCGCGTTCGAGCTCGCCGGCATCGAGCGCAAGCTCGGCATCGAGGCGCAGTACGGCGCGATCTGCTGCGAGATGGTGCGGCACGGGCTCGGCGTGACGCTCGTGCATCCGCTGATCGCGCGCAGCCACGCGGGCGAGGGGCTGCGCGTCAAGCCGTTCCGGCCGACGATCCTGCATCCGACTTTCCTGCTGTTCCCGCCGCATCGCCCGCGCACGCGGCTGACCGACGAGTTCGTCGGACTGCTGCGCGCGCAGTTCGACGTCGGGCTGCGCGAAAGCGAGGCGCAGTGGAGCGCGCGTTGACGGCAGCGGGCGAGCCGCCGGCCGTGCTGCGGGTCGTGCCGCCGGTTGCGTCGTCGATCGATCGCGGCGGGCGACGCGGGAACATCGTGGCCGGCGCTTCGGGCACGGCCTCGACGGGGGCCGCCGAGCCCGTGCGTTTGGATTTTTGGGATGAAGCCCGGTAGAATGTCCGCGGACCGTGGCCTCGCGGGCATGGCGGCATGCCCGCGAGGCCACGGTCCCTCTCCAGTCCGAGCCCTTTACCCGGAGACCCGAGCGGGATTCAAGCGGGACTCAAGCGGGAAAGCGCGCCTCGGCCCGGCCGTTGTTGTCGGCCGGTACGTCGTCTGAGCATCAGGCGGTGAAGAGCCAGGGGAGACACTGGCGCCTTCTTCAAGTACGGCTTCGAGATCGTGCGGCAACCCGAAGAACCGACGCGACCGCGCCCGGCGGCAGTACAGCGAGGGTGCAGGCGCTGCGGTTTCATCACGGCGACTGTCATGACTGTTTTCCGCAACTACGCCCCTCCGCTGAGCACCCGGCGCCGGATGCCCCGCATCGTGCGCATCTGCCGCGCGTACAGCCTCAGCCTTCTGCCCGTGCAGGACGAGCCTCCGCAAGCGTGACGCGCGGCGGTCCCGCGCGCGCGCCTTTCGCGCGCGTCTAAACCGCTTCCCCATCCAATCCGAAGCGCCCCGACCTTCAAGCAGGCCGGCGGCGCCCGCACGCCCTCGGGCGTCCTCCTCATCCACCCGCGTCGGCCCGGTGCCGCACGCGCGCCGCCGCTCGTCCGTTCGCCGCCTTCGCGGCGCGCCGGGCGGCGCATGCCTGGAGACCTTTTCATGAACCCGGAATCCTTGCCCCTTGTCGACGACGCGAAGCCGTCCGGCAAGGTCTACATGGCGATGGTCGCCACCGTGGCCGCCATCGCCGGCGGACTGTACGGCTACGACACCGGCATCATCGCCGGCGCGCTGCCGCTGATCGCGCGCGACTTCGGCCTCGGCTATCGCGCCCAGGAGCTCGTCGCGGCCGTGATCCTGCTCGGCGCCGTCGTCGGCTCGCTGTGCAGCACGCGCCTGTCCGCGTCGATCGGGCGGCGCCACGCGATCATGGTGGTCGCGACGATCTATGCGGTCGGCGTCGTGGCGGCGTCGCTCTCGCCGGACGTGCAATGGCTCGTCCTCTCGCGGCTCGTGCTCGGCATCGCCGTCGGCGGCTCGACGCAGATCGTGCCGGCCTACATCGCGGAGTTGGCCGAGGCCGACCGGCGCGGACGCACGGTCACCTATTTCAACGTGTCGATCGGCGTCGGCATTCTGCTCGCGGCAATCGTCGGCGTGGCGGGCGACGATCTCGTTAGCTGGCGCTGGATGTTCGGCGTCGCCGTCGTGCCGTCGCTCGCGCTGCTGTTCGGCATGACGCGCCTGCCGTTCAGCCCGCGCTGGCTGGTCGAGCAGGACCGGGTGCGCGACGCGCACGCGGCGCTCGTCAAGGTGCGGGATTCGGACGAGGCGGTGCGCCGCGAGATCGCCGAGATTCGCGACACGGTCGAGCGGCAGCGGCGCGAATCCGCGCAGGGATGGCGGGCGATGCGCGCGCGCTGGTTGCGCCCCGCGCTGATCGCGGGGCTCGGCGTGGCCGCGTTCACGCAACTGACCGGCATCGAGATGATGATCTACTACACGCCGACTTTCCTGCGCATGGCGGGCTTCACGTCGTCGGCCTCGCTGTGGGCGGCGCTGGGCGTCGCGCTCACGTATTTCTCGGTGACGTTCGCCGGCAAGCTGCTCGTCGATCGCGTCGGCCGGCGCCCGTTGAGCCTGTGCACGCTGCCCGTCTCCGCGGCCAGTCTCGCGATGCTGGCCCACGTGCTGGCCGGCGGCGTCGGCACGCCCGCGCAGCAAGGATGGGTGATCGCGTGTCTCGTCGGCTTCATGGTGTTCAACTCGGCGGGCATCCAGCTCATCGGCTGGCTGACGGGCTCGGAGATCTACCCGCTCGGCATTCGCGACCAGGCGACGGGCATGCACGCCGCGATGCTGTGGGGGTCCAACCTGCTGCTCACGGGAACCGCGTTGACGATGACGCGCTGGCTCGGCATCGGCGGCGCCATGTGGGTGTACGCGGGATTCAACGTGCTCGCGTGGGGCTTTATCTTCGTTGCTGTGCCCGAGACGCGCGGCCGGAGCCTCGAAGACATCGAACGCTCGCTGAAGGCCGGCACGTTCCTGCCGTGGGCGGCGCGCCCTGGCGTAGCTCGCCGGCGCTAGACAGGCGGCCCCGCGGGCGGACGGCGCGGGCCGCCCCGAGGGCGGCCCGTCTTCGCCGCCGGTCCTGCCAGGCTCCTGACGGGCCGGCCGGGAACCCGATATATTCGGCTTCCCGGCAGAACGTAGAGCACCGATGGACACGCTACAGAACATGCGGATTTTCATCCGCGTCGTCGAGGCCGGCAGCTTCACCGCCGCGGCCCAGTCGCTGGATTCGCCGATCAGCGCGATGTCCCGCGCGGTTTCCGAGCTGGAGGCCCATCTGCGGACGCGCCTGCTGAGCCGCTCGACCCGCCGGCTTGCGCTGACGCCGGCCGGCGAGCGTTATCTGGAGCGCTGCCGGCAGATTCTCGTCGACCTCGATCATGCGGAGGAGGAGGCCAGCGGCGCGCTCGAGAACCCGGTCGGCCTGCTGCGGATGCATAGTTTCGCCAGCATCGGGCAGCATTACATCCTGCCTGCCATCGCGCGCTATCGCGAACAGCATCCGGACGTGAACATCGAGCTGACGCTGTCGCAAAGCATGCCCGACCTGTTCGACGGCAGCAGCGACGTGTCGGTCATTACCGCGTCCGCCCTGCCCGATTCCGAACTCGTGGCGCTGCCGCTCGGTTCGACCTACAGCGTGCTGTGCGCCTCGCCCGGCTACGTCCGCACGCACGGCGTGCCGGGGACGCCGGCGGACCTGAGGGAGCACGACTGCCTGATCCTGAAGACGCCGGCGTTTCCCGCGTACCAATGGGTGCTGGACGGCCCGGAGGGCAGCGTCGAGTTGCAGGTGAGCGGTCCCGTGCGGGTGAACATCGCCGAGTCGCTCGTGGTGGCGATACGGGAGGGGATCGGCATCGGCATCCTGCCGACGTACTCGGCGGTCGAGGGGCTGCGCGACGGCACGCTGATCCGCGTGCTGCCGCAGCACACGTTGCAGAAGACGACCATCTACGCGCTGCATCCGTCGCGGAAATTCATCGACGCCAAAACGCGGACGTGGGTCGAGTTCCTGCGGGGGCATCTGCCGGCGTTGATCGCGCGGGACGAGGCCAGCCTGAACGCGTCTTCGGCGCAGCACGCGTAGGTGGTTCGAGCCCGTCCGGGCGACGGCCGGCCCGGCGCCGCGGGTTCGTGGCACGGCGCGGCGCGGCACGGCGTAGAGGCCGATATCGACAAGGCTCAGCCGGCGGGTCGCATCGATCCCGTTTCGGCGTAACGGAGGTGCATCGCGAATGCGCGCCCGAGCGCATGAGGCGTTTGCCCGCCGCCCTTCAGCGCGTCGCGATAGTAGTCCTTGAGCACGTCCCGGTAGGCCGGATGCGCGCATCGCCCGACGATCAGCGGCGCGCGCTCGCGCGGGGCGAGCCCACGTAGGTCGGCCAGCCCCTGCTCGGTCACGATGACGTCCACGTCGTGCTCGTTGTGGTCGACGTGCGGCACCATCGGCACGATGCTGGAAACGCGCCCGTCCTTCGCCACCGACCGGGTCGCGAAGATCGCATAGGCGGCGTTGCGCGCGAAGTCGCCCGAGCCGCCGATGCCGTTCATCATGTGCGTGCCGCCGACGTGGGTCGAGTTGACGTTGCCGTAGAGATCGCATTCGAGCGCGGTGTTCAGCGCGATCAGTCCAAGCCGGCGGATCGCCTCGGGGTGGTTGCTGACCTCCTGCGGACGCAGCACGAGGCGATCGCGGTAGCGGTCGAGCTCGGCCAGCACCTGCTGCTGGCGCGCGGCCGACAGGGTGATCGACGCGCCCGACGCGAAGTCCAGCTTGCCGGCGTCGAACAGGTCGAACGTCGAATCCTGAAGCACTTCGGAGTAGATCGTCAGCGCCTCGAACGGCGAGGCGGCAAACCCCGACAGCACCGCGTTCGCAATCGTGCCGATGCCCGCCTGCAACGGCGGCAGCCTGCCTTGCGGCAGTCGGCCGAGCTTTCGTTCGTGCGTAAAGAACTCGATGAGGTGAGCGGCGATCCGGGCCGTTTCTTCGTCCGCCGGCAGGACCGTCGACGGGCTGTCGGGCGCGTCCGTCATCACGATCGCCGCGATCTTGTGCGGTGGAATTTGTATCGCCGTCGTGCCGACGCGGTCTCGCGGCGTCACGATCGGCAACGGGCCGCGATGCGGCCTGCGGCCCGGAATCCAGATGTCGTGCAGGCCTTCGAGCGCCAGCGGCTGGGACCGGTTCACCTCGACAATGACCCGGTCGGCCAGCGTCGCGAAGCTGGCCGAGTTGCCGACCGACGTGGTCGGCACGATGCCGCCGTTCTCCGTGATGGCGACCGCCTCGACGATCGCCACGTCGAGCTTGCCCGGCAGCCCGGCGCGCAGCATTTCGACCGTCTCGGAGAGATGCTGGTCGACGAACATCACCGTGCCGTCGTTGATCGCGCGGCGCAGCGTCGAGTCGGACTGGAACGGCAGGCGGCGGGCGAGCACGCCCGCGTCCGTCAGCGCGCGGTCGATGTCGTGGCCGAGCGAGGCGCCGGTGATCAGCGTGATCCGCGGCGGGGCGGCGCTTTCTCGCGCGAGTTGCGCCAGCGCAAGCGGTACGGCCTTCGCGTCGCCGGCGCGCGTAAAACCGCTCGCACCGACTCGCATGCCGTCCGTGATCAGTCGCGCGGCCTCCGCCGCCGTGGTGACTCGCTCGCGCAACGCCGCGCAGCGAATTCTTTGCTCGCCCATTCGCTCCTCCCTCCGGATTGTGATGTCTGCCTGCTCGCTTCGGGTTCGCTTCGGGTTCGCTGCGCCGAAACGATGCGTCGCATTCTACGATCGGTCCTGGCGCGCATTAACGTCCCGTTCGTGAATGCTCCCTTCCGGCGGCGGGAATATTCGCCGGCCGCCAGTCGAACGGCACGTCCCGGTCGAGCAGCGCGCTGCGGATGATGTGCAGGCACGAGAGCATGCGTTGCATCCGCCGCCATTCGCCGGCCGATGCGGAGCAGGTAGACCGCGCCGACTCCAGGGCGCACTGCGCGAGATTCGCGCGATGCAGCGCGTGCGACAGGCGTGCTTCGGAGGGCGCCTCGAACAGCGCGACGAGCGCCGGGCGGACGGCGTCGACCGGTTCCAGCCAGCGCGGCATGCCGCCCGGCGTCGTGCGCGAGAGCCGTGCCAGGTCTTCGCGCAGGTCGATGACGGCATGGCCGACCTCGAGCGTGACCAGCATCCAGCGCAACGCATCGCGATACTGCCCTGAGTTCGGCGGCAGCAGGTTTCGCAGGTGAGACATCAATTCGTGCAGGCTCGACTGGAAGCGCGCATGCAGGCCGTCGAGGGGCCGGTTGCAGGCGAGCGCCGCCTGGCGGCGCAGGTCGTGCGTGATCCGCCGGCTGAGCCACGGCATCGTGGTCGGGAACACCACCGAGAAAACGGCCGCGGTCGCCAGCATCGATACGACGACCGCGATGCCGTTGTTGATCAGCAAGTCCGGGGCGTACGACATCGCGTTGTCCGGTCCGGCGAGCAGGCAGAAGAACACGAGAAAGCCGACGCCGTAGCCCGACATGCCGGGACGCGTGGAAACGAACACGGCCAGCGCGAACGCGGGCGTCAGCGCCGCGCAGAGCAGCGCGAAGCCCTCGATGGCCGGATAGACGAAACAGAGGAAGCCGTATCCGGCGACGGTGGCGACCGCGGCCCCGGCCGCCATCTGCGCGACGAACTTCGGCGCCTTCGGCGAGCTGGAGCCGAGCGCGGACGCGACCGCCGCGCTGATGACGGCCATGCCGCCGCTCGGCCACCCGGTCGCGATCCAGAAAGTGCTGATCGCGCCGATCGCCACGACCGAACGCAGGAACGTGAAGATCACGAAGTAGCGATTCGTCTTGACCGTGTAGCGCGTGACGGAGCGCTCGAGCCCGTGGCTGTCGCGCGCCAGCGACCGGCGGGTCCGCGCATAGCCGAGATAGTGGGACGCAAAGCGCGCCAGCAGCTCGATGCCGGTGTCGAAGTCGGGCAAGCCGTCCGGTGCCGTCGCCGCGAGCGACGCGCTTGCCTCGCGCGTGCGTTCTTGCAGGCCCGTGCGGAAACGGCTCAGCGCGGTCGTCGAGCGGGGCGGGGGGGCGGGGCGGTCGCCGGTCTCGTCGCGCAGGGCGTCGAAGCAGGCCGCCAGCGCTTTCGCCTCCGGCATCAGCGCAGACAGCACCGGGGTCGCCTGCGTGTCGTGCAGGCGCCTGAGCAGTTGGTGCAGCGCGTGCAGGCGCGTGCAGGCGTTCATGAACTCGCCGTTGAGTCTCGCGAGCCGGCGGCTTCGGGCCCGGATGTGCGGGTCCTCGAACGAGGCGAACGCCCGGGTCGCCTCGAATCCGACGATGCCGTCGACGAACGCGCCGAAGTCGCGCTCGAATTCTCCGCCTTCGAGCTGCCCGGTCAGCGCATCCGGCACGAGCCCGACGAAGCGCCGGTGTCTCGCCTCGATGGCCCGCATCAGGGCGCGACTCGAACTGAGCGGCAACATGAGGCTGATCGCGGCCGAGCAGAAAATGCCGACGCTGACTTCGGCGGTTCTCGTCAGCGCGGACATGTACAGCGTCTGCGGCGACATCACCACGGGAATGCCGATCAGCGTCGCCGTGTAGCCGGCCAGCACGAACCCGTACCAGCGGAAGTGCCGGTTGCGGACCGCCGCCGCGATGCAAAGGCTGATCCACAGCGTAATGGCGCCCATGTAAAGCGCCGGCTGCTGGGAGAACAGGCTGCCAAGAAGCAGGGCGGCCGCGAGGCCGGCGAACGTCCCGATCACGCGGTAAAAACTTTTCGCGAGCACCATGCCGCTCATCGGCTGCATCAGCACGAAGGCGGTCGTCATCGCGATGCGCGGCTGGGAGAGTTCGAGACGCATCGAGATCCCCATGGCGAACAGGGCCGCGGCGACGGTCTTGAACAGATGGAGCCACACGTAGCCGTCGCTCGTCGCCCAGGCCCGGAGGGCCCGGCCGACGGCGCGTAGTCCGGGCGGAACGGCGGAAGCGGGTGGAGGAACGGACCTGGAATTCATCGGAAAGCGGAAAGCGGCGCCCGATCCGGAGAGCGGAGCGGACGGACAGTCCGCGTCGGGCCCGCCGATTTTAGGATTCCGCCGCCGTTCCCATTAATGGCTGTCTCGGAAAACCTCCCTTGCACGGGACGAGGGTAATCGCCACGAGCGTTTCGGAGACAATGGCGCCCGTCGTACGTATCGCAAAAAAGGGATGGACACTCTACAGAAGATGCGGGTCTTTGCACGCGTGGCGGAAACCGGCAGCTTCACGGCCGCCGCGCACTCGATGAACATGACGACGGGCGTGATGTCGCGCGCCCTATCGGAGCTGGAGAGGCATCTGAAAGCGAGGCTGATGCATCGCTCGACCCGGCGCCTCGCGCTGACCCCCGTCGGAGAGCATTACCTCCAGCGTTGCCTGAAAATTCTCGCCGACGTCGACCTCGCGGAAGAGGAAGCCAGCGGCGCGCACGTGCGGCCGACCGGCCAACTGAAGATGCACACGTTCGCGAGCATCGGCCAGCATTACGTCCTGCCGGCATTCACCGAATATCAGCGGCAATATCCCGACGTGTCGATCGATATCGCGCTGCTGCAACGCATGCCCGACCTGTTCGACGGCAGCAGCGAAATGGCGGTCGTGACCGCGATGGCGCTTCCCGACTCGGAGCTGGTGTCCCATCTGCTCGGCTCGACTTTCAGCATTCTGTGCGCGTCGCCCGGTTATCTGGGCGCGCGCGGCGCGCCGGCGCTGCCGCAGGATCTGCTCGACCACGACTGTCTGCTGCTGCGCACGCCCGCGTTTCCCACTTACGTATGGCAGCTCGAAGGGCCGCGGGGAACGGTGCAGATCGACGTTTCCGGCCGCGTGCAGACGAACACGGCGGAGTCGCTCGCCGTCTCCATCCGCCACGGCCTGGGGATCGGCATGCTGCCGCTTTACGCGGCGATCGACGACCTGAGCCGGGGGACGCTCGTGCGCGTGCTGCCCGAATACACGCTGCAGAAGATGAACATCTACGCGCTGTATCCGTCGCGCCATTTTGTCGACGCACGGGTTCGCACGTGGGTCGAATTTCTGCGCGTCCACATGCCCGAGGCGGTCAGGCGCGACGAGGCGTTGCTGGATCGTCTCGCGGGGGAGCGTGTGACGGATCTCGTGACGGAAGAGCCGGACGAAGCCGGAACGTTGTCTGCCGTCGTGTCCTGAGGGGCTTGCCGGCGGGACGGGCGACGCGCGATTCGTGTTCGCGTCCGCGCCATCCGGCGATTGAACTGGCGACAGGTGTCGTCTCCCCGGAAAACGACGACGCGGGCCGCAGGCAGCCCGCGTCGCGGCATGAGGTATGAATCGCGGCGCCGGCTGAATTCAACCGCCCGCCCGTCTCACCGGGCCGGGTTGCCGGACTCGGACGAACCCGTGCTGTCCGGACCGTATGTCGATTGCGCGTTCTTCGCGGCTGCCAGGCGCTTCGTCGCAAGCCGGTTCCCGGCATTCTGGATCGCCTTCGGGTATTGGGTGGCGTCGCCCGAACCGAACGGGTTGTAGCCGACCGATTCGAGATCGACGAGGTCCTGCCTGACCTGGGCGCGCGTCAGCGGTTCGTTCGATGCCTGCTGGGCGAAACACAGGGCGGGGGCGGAAAAAACGACGGCGAGGGTGCCGGCGGCGATAAGCGACTTCATCGGAATCTCCTGTTTAACCTGAAGCAGTCCGGCGAACATGCCTGAACTGACGACGGGAAGTTTAAGGAGTCCGGATAACGATAAAAACAGCGATTACGGGCAAGCATCCTTCCAGCCGGCGCAAAAGCCGCAAGGTCAGCGCGGCTCGAGGCGAGCCTGCGTGACGAGGCATTTCGCGACCTCGCCGACCAGCGTGCCGTCCGTCGAGTCGGGGACGATCAGGTCGAATGCCGCGTCGGGCAACTTCGGGAGCCGGCGGCCGGCGCGCAGCGCGACGACGTCGCCCGGTACGGCGGACGCGTTCAGACAGGAGAACCCCAGCCCCGCGGAGAGCGCGGACTGCAATCCCGCCACGCCCGATGCGGAATGCGCGATGAAGTAATCGACGCCGGCGCTGTCGAGCCTCGAAAGCACGTATCGCTGCAGCGAGCAGGTGTCCGGCAATGCGACGAGCGGGACGGGTTGCCCGACAGGCCACGCGAACGACGGCGCCGCGACCCAGAGCAACGGCTCCCGGCGCAACATGACGCTGGAGAAACCCGCGGTTTTTTCGCGCGGCCGGCGCGACCCCGCATCCAGCACGCGCATGGAGAGCCCGAGATCGAAGTCGCCGGAACCCGCTTCGAGCTCGATCGACGCGCTTTTGCGAATGGACACGTGCAGCCGTAGCGACGGATATTGATCGCCGACCTGCCTGAGCACGGCCGCAATCGCGGCCGGCCGGAAGTAGTCGGTAATCGCGAGACGCAAGTCTCCGGCGAGCGACAGGCCCTGCATGTCCCGGTAGGCGTGGTCGTTCAGGTCGAGCAGTTTGCGCGCGTGGACCAGCAGGCGCGCGCCGGCCGGCGTGAGCGACGCCCCCTTTTTGCCGCGCACGAACAGCGTGAGGCCGCACGATTCCTCGAGCTTGCGGATCTGTTCGCTGACGGCGGATTGCGAGCGATACAACTGTCCCGCGGCCGCCGAGAGACTGCCGGCGTCGGCGACGGTCGCCAGCGTGTTGAGCAGTTCGAGGTCGAAGCGGCGCATGATTCAATCCATTCGAATAACCGATGGATGGCATCATAACTTCCCGCTTTAACAATGGAAAGCGGGGTGCCACGATGGCGGCACGACCACTGCGAAAGAGCGTGCCCCCATGCTTGCGATGCAATACAGCTTCACGCTGCCCGCCGATTACGACATGACCATCATCGAACGCCGGATACGGGAGAAGGGGCCGGCATTCGACCGCCTGCCCAGCCTGGTGTTCAAGGCGTTCATGCTGGCGAGAAAAGACGACGACGTCTGCCCGGGCGCCGGGAACCTGTATGCGCCGCTCTATCTCTGGCATGGCTCCGAGGGCATGGCGGCTTTTCTCGGCAGCGAGCGGTTTCGGGCCGTGGCGGAAGCCTTCGGCTGGCCGTTCGTCCAGACGTGGATACCGGTCGCCACCGTGACGGGCGCCGGCCTCGGCGAGGCCCGCTTCGTCAGCCGGGAGTTCGTGTCGATCGGGCCATACACGAACCTCGACGATCTTGCCCGACGCGAACGGGAATCGCTCGATGCGGATATCGCGCGCGGACTCGCCTACGGCCTGTCGGGTTTCGATCCAGCCGCATGGACTCAGGTTCGCTTTCGCCTCTGGTCGGCGCCGCCGGGCGAGGCGGTCCACGCCCATGCGCAGACGTACCGGATACTGCATCTTTCGACCGGTGCCGTCGGGTAGCGGGCGGGGCGTCAGGTCCGTATGCGTAATACGGACGGTCGTCGACCCGAAGCGGGCAGAGACGGCGGATTACGCAAGCCGTAGCGCGTAAAACCGCGTATCCACGTGCACGATGGGGAAGGTCGCGGGCAACGCGTGCTTCTCGATCTGAAGGAAACCGTGCTTCTCGTAGAAGCGATGGGCCGCGAGGAATTTCTCGGTCGTGCCCAGATAGATCTCCCGAATGCCGTGTTCCCGGCACCACTCGATCAGGGTCTGCAGCAGACGACGCGCGACCCCCGATCCGGCGCCGCGATGGCTGTCGGCCACGAACATCTTGCGCAGCGCCGCGCGTCCGTCGCCGATGTCGAGCAGCGCGATGCTGCCGACTACCGTGCCCTCGTCGAGCGCGATCCAGAAGTTGCCCGACCCTTGCCGATAGAAGCCGGGGATGTCGAGCAGGTCGGGTTGGTCCGCGAGCGTGATGGGCACGCCGAATTCCGCCTGCTGGATGGGCAGGATCAGGTCGACGACGCCGTCGCCGTGCGGGGCCGAGAAGGGTTCGATACGGAGTGGGGACGTGTTCATGAGCAGTCGGGGCGCGTTGTAGGGGGGCTTATAGATGCCGGTAATAGAGGGTCGTCGAGCAGAGGGTGCCGTCCGGCATCAGCGCGTAATCCGGCACGTCGCCGACGCGCGTCCACCCGGCGCGCCGGTATAGCCGCTCGGCATCGCTGCCCGTGACGGTATCGAGCACGAGCACGGTCCGGCCTTCCTCGCGGGCGACGGCATCGACCGCCGCCATCAGGCGCTGCGCCACGCCGTGCCGGCGTGCATCGCGCCGCACGAGCATCTTGGCGACGTCGGCGCGATGCGGCTGGTTTTCCGGCCGCGCAAACACGAGCTGGACCGTGCCGACCACCTGTCCCGCGCCGTTTTCGGCGACGAGCAGCGCGCGTTCGCCGCGCCGCACGCCGTCGGCCACGCCGCGCCAGAAGCCGAGCGCCTTGTCGCGCGACAGCGGGTGCATGAAGCTCACGGACGCACCGCCTTCCACGCAGTCGATCAGCACGTCGGCCAGCGCCTCGACGCAGTCGTCCACGTCGTCGGCCGTGATGCGCCGGAGGGTCGGCATGTCGTTCATCGTCCGTTCCGGTCGGGCACGAACGCGAGGCTCGCGATCGACACGAGGTAGTGCGCCGGCTTGCGCGTGGGGTTCCGGTAGGTCATCGGACAGTCGAGTTTCATGGTCAGGCAATCTCCTGCATCGAGCCGCCACGCCGTCTCGCCGACCGTGATTTCCATGCTGCCTTCGATGATCCAGATCTGCTGGTAGATCTCGCCTTCCCTGGGCCCGGTTTCGTAGGCCACGCGCCGCCCCGCCGGGAAATGCACCTCGACGAGCTGGAGCGGCGAACGCGCCGCGGGCGACAGGCTGCGGCGCAGGTAGCCCGATTCCGGGTCGGTCCAGACCGGCTGGTCTGCCGCGCGCGCGAGCGGGGACGGCGGCGTGTCCGATGCGTCGAGGGGCGAGAACAGCTCAGGCAGCGTGACGCCGAGCGCTGTGGCGAGCTTGTCGATCACGACGGCGGTGGGGCTGCTTTCGCCGCGTTCGATCAGGGAGATGTTCGAACGGCTGACGCCGCTGCGCTCGGCGAGGGCTTCGAGCGAAAGGCCCCGCTCGTTGCGCAGATCGCGCAGGCGGCGGGCCAGGGTAAGCGTGATGTCCATGCGTCCAGTATATGGGAAATTTTGTTCTTGTAAAGTGGACGACGAGGGACAGGGTCCGACTGCGGGAGGAATCCCTGCCGGATGAGCAGGGCGAAACCGGATGCGCTATGGCCGTTTTGCGTCGGTAGCGATGGAGACTTTGTCAGGGTCGGCAGGGTGCGGGCAATCAATTTTCGACGCGCTACCTGTCGGCCGCGATGTCGAGCGGTAGCTCGACATCGCGGATACGAGCCGATTCGATGAAGCAAGGCCGTTTACCCGCATCGAGCGCTTCCTCTGCCGCATATGGACTTCCGGCATACGCCGCTCATTGCACAGACATGCCGTTCTGTACGTGTGCTCAATGCAGACAACTTCTGACTTCTATACGGCTCAGTACTTCGTAATGAACCTGCCGCTAGAGAGGCTGTCCCTGAGTCTCTCCTTGGCTTCGTCTTCGTCATCGGAATCGGTAATCATCGCGCCAGCGTGAGTGTTTCTCCCGCTTTGGATCTGGATATTGTGTGCCGGGCGTTTCCCATTTGCTCGGGGAATGAGGCCTTGCATGTCCATCCTGATCGTTAAAGTCTTGCCTTTATGTTTCACCTCTTCCGTGGCGATGGTGCCGGCTCTCGAGGTGACCATCTTGTCGTGGGGGGTGTCGTCGATGAGGGAGTTACAGGCATTCTGGATAGAGCCCGTTGCTTTAGTGATAGTCGCAGTCATGTCGTGGAAAATTTGATGTTGATGGTTCGTCCAGCTTACGCAGATCGCTTGCGACCTCGGCGCTGAATGCGAAGCCGGGTTGGAAAAACCGAAACAACACGGTGTTTTCGAGTCATCGCGGAATTCGTCAATCCCTCTCCTGGTTTGCTGCTACTGGCCGAAACGGGGCCAGCCTCAAGGGCTTACTCCAATCATCCACCCGCATCCGGGTATTACCTGGCACCCCTCCCGTTCCGTGACTTTTCTTCACACTACTCGGCGTTAATATCCATTGAGCCGCCAGGACCTCTCTCCGATAATCGACTCAAAACACGGGCACGGATCGGCCGGCATTTTGCGTCGCATCGAACGCACGGCCTGCCGGCACGGCCCGGACATCACGGAGACAACGCAAAGTGGATCGAACCGGAGAGCGGCAACGCCGCGTGGCGGCAGTTACCGGCGGCGCAATGGGCATCGGCGCCGAAGTCACCCAGCGGCTGGCGCGTAACGGCTTTCATGTCGTCGTGCTCGACCTCAACCGCGGTGCGGCGGAAGAAACGGCCGCCAGATTGAACGCGGACGGCCTGTCGGTTGCTGCACTGCAAATGGACGTCAGCGATCCCGAGTCGATCGCCCGCGCGTTCGACACCTTCTCCCGCAACGAAGGCCGCTGCGACGTGCTCGTCAACGGCGCGGGCATCGCGAAGCTGCTGCCGTTCGTCGACTATCCGCTCGACGTGTTCAACAAGACGATGCAGGTGAACGTGACCGGCACGCTGCTCTGCGCGCAGCACGCGGCCCGGCTGATGATCCCGAACCGCTGGGGGCGCATCGTCAACATCGCATCGGTCGCCGGCGCGCGCGCGGTCGGCACGGGCCGGACCGCCTACGGCACGTCGAAGGGCGCGGTGATCGCGCTGACCCGGCAAATGGCCGTCGAGTTGTGCGACTACGGGATCACGGCGAACGCGGTCGCGCCGGGCCCCGTCGACACGCCGATGACGCAGGTGCTGCACAGCGCGCAATTCCGCGAGGAATATTCGCGCGCGATTCCGATGAAGCGTTACGGCACGACGGGCGAGATCGCGGCGGCCGTCTGCTACCTCGCATCGGACGATGCCGCGTACGTGAACGGCGTCGTGCTGCCCGTCGACGGCGGCTTTCTCGCCTGGGGCGCCGGCGGCGTCTAGGCGTCCCGCATGCGGCGCGCGTCGCCGCGCCTTTTCCGCGCGGCCGGCGTTTCGCCCGGCCGCGCATCCGGAACCCAGGTTGCATCGATCGGGAGACAGACGATGGCGCTTCAGGCTGAAACTCTTTTTATCGACGGCGCATGGTCGGGCGCGCGTTCCGGCCAGACGATCGAGGTCCGCTCGCCGTCCGACGGCGAAGTGTTCGCCGCGATTTCCCGCGGCGCCGAGGCCGACGTCGACGCGGCGGTGGCTGCCGCACGGGCCGCGCTGGCGGGCGAGTGGAGCACGCTGGCCGCGTTCGAGCGCGGGCGGCTGCTCACGAAGCTGTCGGACCTCATTCTCGCTAACCAGGAAGAGCTCGCCCAGCTCGAGGCGCGCGACACCGGCAAGCCGATCACCCAGGCGCGCACCGACATCCGCGTGACGGCCCGTTATTTCGAGTTCTACGCGGGCGCGGCCGACAAGATTCTCGGCGACGTGCTGCCGTTTCTCGACGGCTACCAGGTGACGGTGCAGCGCGAGCCGCGCGGCGTCGTCGGGCTCGTCATTCCGTGGAATTATCCGGCGTCGATGTTCGGACGCACGGTCGGGCCCGCGCTCGCGGCCGGCAATACCGCGGTGCTGAAGCCGGCCGAAGACGCGAGCCTGAGCTGCGCGAAGCTGACCGCGCTCGCGGCGCAGGCAGGCCTGCCGCGCGGGGTGCTCAATCTCGTGACCGGCTTCGGCGAGGAGGCGGGCGCCGCGCTGTCGCGGCATCCCGACGTCGATTTCCTGTCGTTCACGGGCTCGCCGGAAGTCGGCACGCTGATCCAGACCGCCGCCGCGCGCAACCACGTGCCGTGCGTGCTCGAACTCGGCGGCAAGTCTCCGCAGATCGTCTTCGACGACGCGGATCTCGATCTCGCCGCGCGCACCATCGTCGGCGTGATCACGCAGAACGCCGGCCAGACCTGTTCGGCCGGCAGCCGCGTGCTGATCCAGCGCCCGATCTACGAACGCTTTGTGCAGAAGCTCGGCGAGCGGATGACGGCGATCCGCGTCGGCGCGCCGGCCGCCGATCTCGAATGCGGTCCCGTCATCAACCGCACGCAGGTCGAGCGCGTGCGCGGCTTCATCGACCGCGCGCGCGACTCGGGCCTTCGCGTGCTCGCGCAGGGCCAGCTCGACGGCGGGGCGGCGCAAACCGGCTATTTCGTCCCGCCGACGCTGTTCGGCCCCGTCCCGCTCGACCACGAGCTCGCGCAGGAAGAAGTGTTCGGTCCGGTGCTCGCGGCGATTCCGTTCGACGACGAGGCCCATGCCGTCGCGATCGCGAACGGCACGGCTTACGGGCTCGTGGCCGGGCTCTGGACGAGCGACGGCGCGCGGCAGATGCGCGTCGCGAAGAAGCTGCGCGTCGGGCAGGTCTTCATCAACAACTACGGCGCGGGCGGTGGCATCGAACTGCCGTTCGGCGGCGTCAAGCGCAGCGGGCACGGTCGCGAGAAGGGCCTCGAGGCGCTCAGGGAATACACGGTCGCGAAGACGATCGTGCTGCGCCACGGCTAGTCGGGCAAGGCCGCGTCGCGCTTCGTGGCGCCGCGCAGGCGCTTCAATACCGTCAGGAGACAGGCTGGATGTCGACCATTCCATCGTTTGCCCGCGCGGCCGTGCTGCGGGATTTCAAGGCGCCGCTCGCCATCGAGGAAGTGCCGGTGCCGCGCGACGTCGAACCGGGCGCCGCGCTCGTCAGGATCGAGACCTGCTCGGTCTGCGGCACCGACGTGCATCTGTGGCAGGGCTCGCTGTCGCTGAAGGTCAATCTGCCCGTCATCATCGGGCACGAAATGGTCGGCCGGATCGTGCGCGCCGGGGCCGGCGTCGCGACCGATTCGGTCGGCACGCCGCTCGCGGTCGGCGACCGCGTCGTCTACACGCACACGTCGTGCGGCGGTTGCTACTTCTGCACGACGGCCCGCAAGCCGACGCTCTGCGTGAACCGGCGCGCCTACATGTACGAGAACATCGAGGAGCCGCCCTACCTGCTCGGCGGTTTCGCGGAATACGGCTACGTGCTGCCCCAGGCCGGCCGGTTGCGCGTGCCCGACAGAGTGCCGAACGAACTGGCGAGCCTGTCGAGCTGCGCGCTACGCTCGGTGATGAACGCGTTCTCGCAGCTAGGCGAGATCGAGCCGACCGAGACGGTGCTCGTGCAGGGGGCCGGCCCGCTCGGCCTGCTCGCGACCGCCAACGCGAGGGTGCGCGGCGCGCGGAAGATCATCGTCGTCGGCGCGCCGGCCGCGCGCCTCGAGCTGGCGAAGCAGTTCGGCGCGGACGTCTGCATCCCGGTCGACGGCACGACGCCGGCCGAGAGGCTCGACGCGGTGCTGGCGCAGACGGAGGGGCGCGGCGCGGACATCGTGATGGAGTTCACGGGCGTGCCGGCCGCGTTCGCCGAGGGCCTCGCGCTCGCGCGCAAGGGCGGCCGCTATCTCGTCGTCGGCCAGCTCGGCGAGGCGGCGACGACGATGCAGCCGTCGATGATCGTCAAGAAGAACCTGCGGGTGATCGGCTCGTTTTCCGGCGACGCGCGCAGCTATTCGCTCGCGTTGCAATTCGTCGAAAAGCATCAGCGCGATTTCCCGTTCGGAGGGATGGTGTCGGGCCGCTACCGGCTCGACGACGTGAACGTGGCGCTGACGCGCATGAAGCAACTGGAGGAGATCAAGCCGGTCATCGAGATCGCGTGACGCTTGAGCGGGACGGGTGCGGGCGAGTCGCCCCATCGCCTGCAACCCGGTTAGACAACCCGGAAAGGGAACCCCCGGAAAAGGGGACAACGGAGACACGAGATGACATTGAATCGTCGCGGCTTTCTGGCCGCCGGCGCGGGCGCGGCCGTCATGGCGACGGGCTGGGCCGGCGCGCCGTGGATCAGGCGTGCCGAGGCGGCCGAATTCACCTACAAGGTCGGCACCGACCTGCCGGCCTCCCATCCGCTGAACGTGCGAATCCAGCAGGCGACGGACGCGATCAGGACGCAGACGGACGGACGCGTCGACATTCGCGTGTTTCCGAACAACCAGCTCGGCGGCGACCCCGACATGTTCGCGCAGCTTCGCGCGGGCGCGCTCGAATTCTTCACGCTCTCCGGCGCGAACGCGCTGTCGCAACTGGTGCCGAAGACGGCGATCTCGGGCGTGGGCTTCGCGTTCAAGGACGACAGCCAGGTGTTCGCGGCGCTCGACGGCGAGCTCGGCGCGTACCTGCGCAAGCTCATCGAGAACGCGGGCCTCGTCGTGCAGGAAAAGATCTGGAACAACGGGTTCCGGCAGATCACCAACAGCGTCAGGCCGATCAGGTCGCCCGCCGATCTGCAGGGCATGAAGATCCGCGTCCCGCCGGGGCAGCTCTGGGTCGCGCTCTTTCGCGCGCTCTCGGCCTCGCCGGCGTCGATCAGCTTCAACGAGGTCTACTCGTCGCTGCAGACGAAGGTCGTCGACGGGCAGGAGAACGCGCTCGCCGTCGTCGATACCGCGAAGCTCTACGAGGTGCAGAAGTACTGCTCGATGACGAGCCACATGTGGGACGGCTTCTGGTTCCTCGGCAACCGCGCGGCCTGGGAGCGGCTGCCCGCGAGCCTGCGCGACGTCGTCTCGAAGAATCTCGACGCCTACGCGCTGAAGCAGCGCGCGGACGTGGCGCAACTGAACGCGTCGCTGCAAAAGAGCCTCGAGGCGAAGGGCCTGGCGTTCAACCAGCCCGACCTGAACGCGTTCCGCGAGTTGCTGCGCAAGAGCGGCTACTACACGGACATGCAGCGCGAATTCGGCGACGAGGAATGGGCCCTGCTGGAAAAAGTCACCGGGAAACTGACATGAGACTGCATACCGCCGAGGATTTCTCGCACGTGCCGGGCGATCCGGCGGACGCCGACGGCGCATCGCCGGTAGCGTCCGCGCCGCGCTGGCTCGCGACCATCGACCGGCTGCTCGGCCTCGCCGTCGCGGTGCCGGCCGCCGTGCTCGTGCTCGCGGAAATCGTGCTGCTCTTTTGCGGCGTCGTCGCGCGCTATGCGCTGCGCCATCCGCTCGTCTGGGGCGACGAGGTGGCCGGCATCCTGTTCCTGTGGCTCGCGATGACGGGCGCCGCGACCGCCCTGCATCGCGGCGCGCACATGCGCATGACGGCCGTCGTCAACCGCGCGGGGCCCGCCTGGCGCGCGAAGTGGGACGTCGTCGCGCTGATCGCCAGCATGCTGTTTCTGGGGCTGATCGCGGTGCCGGCCTACACGTACCTCCAGCAGCAGTCGATGATCTCGACGCCCGAACTCCAGATCGACGACGCCTGGCGCGTCGCGGCGATCCTCTACGCGCTCGCCTGCATGCTGCTGATCTGCGTGGTCAGGCTGATCGCGCTCGGCTGGAAACCGCTCGTCGCCGGTCTCGCCATCGCCGGGCTCGGCGCGGCCGGGCTCGACGTCGCCGGGCCGCTGCTGCAGGACCTCGGCAACCTGAACCTGCTGATCTTCTTCGTCGGCGTCGTCGGGTTCACGGTGCTGAGCGGAATGCCGATCGCGTTCTCGTTCGGGCTCGCGGTGTTCTCGTACCTGTCGCTCTCGACCTCGATGCCGCTCGAGATCGTCGTGAGCCGCATGGACGAGGGCATGTCGCAACTGTTGCTGCTCGCGGTGCCGATGTTCGTGTTTCTCGGCTTGCTCATCGAGATGACGGGCATGGCGCGCGCGATGATCGGCTTTCTCGCCTCGCTGCTCGGCCACGTGCGCGGCGGGCTGTTTTACGTGCTCGTCGGCGCGATGTATCTGATCTCGGGCATTTCCGGATCGAAGGCCGCGGACATGGCCGCCATCGCGCCGATCCTGTTTCCCGAGATGAAAAAGCGCGGCGAGAACGAGGGCGAGCTGGTCGCGCTGCTTTCGGCGACCGGCGCGCAGACCGAGACGGTGCCGCCGAGCATCGTGCTGATCACGATCGGCTCGGTGACGGGCGTGTCGATTTCGGCGTTGTTCACGGGCGGGCTGTTGCCGGGCTTCATGCTCGCGCTGGTGCTGTGCGTGCTCGTCTGGTGGCGCGCGCGCCGGAAACTGCCCGCGCCGACGGCCGCGCGCGCGCCGGCGCGGCAGATCGGCCGCGCGTTCGTCGTCGCCGCGCCGGCGCTGGCGTTGCCGTTCGTGATTCGCGCGGCCGTCGTCGAGGGCGTCGCGACCGCGACCGAGGTTTCGACCGTCGGCATCGTCTACGCGGCGCTCGCGGGCTGCCTGATCTATCGCCGCTTCGACTGGCGCCGCATCGGGCCGATGCTCGTCGAGACGGCGACGCTTTCGGGGGCGATCCTGATGATCATCGGCACCGCGACCGCGATGGCCTGGGCGCTGACGCAGTCGGGCTTCTCGGACGGCCTCGCGCAACTGATGGGGCATCTTCCCGGCGGCGCGGCCGGCTTCATGGTCGTGTCGATCGTGATGTTCGCGCTGCTCGGCAGCGTGCTCGAGGGCATTCCCGCGATCGTGCTGTTCGGGCCGCTCCTGTTCCCGATCGCGCGGCAAGTCGGCATCAACGAGGTGCAGTACGCGATGGTCGTGATTCTCTCGATGGGGCTCGGCCTGTTCTCGCCGCCGTTCGGCGTCGGCTACTACGGCGCCTGCGCGGTCAGCCGGATTCACCCCGACGCGGGCATCCGTCCGATCGCTGGCTACATGGTGGCACTGTTCGTCGGGATCGTCGTGATCGCCGCGGTGCCGTGGCTGTCCACCGGGTTCCTCTGAAGCACGACGTCAGGCGCCGCGAGTCCGGCCGGCCGCCTGACGGCGGCCGGACCGGGCACGGACCAGATAGTCGGCGTCGCCCATCTGCCCGCCCTTCAGCGCGATTTCGAGTTGCCGCAGATGCGGCTCGGTCGAGACGACGCGGCACAGCGGGGCGCCGGGCGCGAGCCGGGCCACGAAGACCAGCGCGTCGGGCGCGAGACGCTGCGTGACCTGGCTCGACGTGTCGCCGCCGGAGAGCACGAGGCGGCGCACGGGTATTCTGCGCAGCACGCTCGCGGTCAGCACGCCGAGCTGCCGGCCCAGCATCCGGCCGCCCAGATGCCGGGCGTCGTTCGTCGTGAGGCCGCCGGCCACGAGCGCGTCGAGCAGGGCGGCGATGCGCGGATCGCGCGGACCCTTCGCGGTGTGCGCGACGACGCTGTCTCCGCGGTCGAGGGCCGTCGCGATCCGGTCGACGGCAAGACGCAACGCGTCGGGGCCGCGGCGCGCGTCGACGAGGTCGTGCGCATCGAGCGCGATCTCGCGGAAGCCCGCGCCGACGGCCGCGTCGATCTGCAGCGCGCTGACGGGCGAGGCGCTGCCCGAGATCGCCAGAATCGGGCCCTGCGACGGGGGTAACGCGCCGTCGTTGCCGTCGTCGGGCCGGCGCGCCGACGTCGCGCCGCTTTCGTTCCACCACTGCGTGAGCCCGTATTCGACGCCCGACGAGCCGAGCGTGAAGAGCCCGGGCTGCCGTTGCGCCTCGGCATCGAGCAGGCGGCCGACCTCGGTCATCTGACGGGCGTCGGCCGTATCGAGCACGATCGCGTCCGGCCGTTGCGCGAGCAGG
The DNA here is from genome assembly GCF_002870125.1 of Burkholderia sp. WAC0059. GTDB lineage: Bacteria > Pseudomonadota > Gammaproteobacteria > Burkholderiales > Burkholderiaceae > Paraburkholderia. The sequence continues at coordinate 190,117 of NZ_PNEO01000005.1, read as the reverse complement.
TCGTCGAACGAACGCCGGAGGCCGGCGCGATCCTGATCGAACTGGCGCACATCGAAGTTCGCGATGCGCAAGTCGCATTGGCGCCCGAAGTGCCGGACCAGGTCGCTTTCGTCCATCGGCGTGACCGGGTGGACGCTCATGACCGGATGCCGGTCGATGCGGTAGACGTTGCCGTCCGTGCCCGAGCGCGCGAACAGGTGGCCGAAGAGGCAATAGCGATGCAGCGCCGGCGTGCCGGCGACGATCGGGACCGGTCGCGTGGCGATCGTCGCGCGCGCGATTTCCAGCACGCGGCCGATGCTGCCGATCGAGGGCGAGCTGTCGAAGGTCGAGCAGACCTTGTAGTGGAGGAGCGGCGCGTCGAGCGCCTGCATGGCCCGGAAGATCGCGGGCAGGGCCGCGTCCATTTCGGCCGGCGACATCGCGCGGCTGTCGCCGGCGATGCCGATCGCGTCGAATCCGCCGAGCGCGTCGAGCTGTGCGCGCGTCGGCGCCTTCAGGAACAGCGCGCAGCGCAGTCCCGCGAGCGCCAACACTTCCAGCGCGTCGGTCGAGCCGGTGAAATCGTCGCCGTAAAACGCAAGCCTGAGCATGCCCGCTCGTCCCCTTCGCGCTCAGACGGCGCGGAAATGCCGGAGCGCGGCCGCCAGCGCCGGATGCGACTCGGCATAGGTGCCGAGGTCGATGCCCTCGACGGCCGCCTCCCAGCCTTCGCGCATGCTGGCGATGCCGGCGGCGATGCCCTGCGGATGGCCGATGATGCCGCCGCCGGCCAGATGCATGAGGTCGACCGATTGCAGGCTCCGGTACAGGTCGGGCGCCTGATCGGCCCATTGTCCCGACGAGAACACCGGCATCAACGGCCGCACGCCCGCGAACGGCGCAAGACAGGCGCGTGCGGACTCGATGACCGAGTCGTCCGGTTCCCAGAACTTGCTGCGGATGCCGTTCACGTGGAAATGGTCGATGCCGGCGAGCCGCCAGAGCTTCTGCCAGGCCGCGAACGAGAAGCCGAGCTGCGGGCAGCGCGTCAGCGCGCCCCAGCCGTTGCGATGGCCGTGAATGGGCAGCCGCGCGTGGCGGCGCAGATGCTCGACGCCGGCAAAGCCGACCCAGTGCACGCTGACCATCACGCACGTGCCGCCGGCCTCGGCGACGGCGTCGTGCCGGCGCACCATTTCGTCGGGCGTGCCGGAGATGTTGATCGCGTACATCGGCATGCGGCCGAGCCGGTCCGCGTGCCGGCGCAGGACCGGCATGACGGCCGCGAGCCGCGCGTCGAACGGCGCGTAGGTCGGGTCGGCATGCAGTTCGTCGTCCTTGATGAAGTCGATGCCGGCCGCGCAGAGGTCGTCGACGATCGCGGCCGTCTGCGCCGGCGAGAGGCCGATGCTCGGCTTGACGATCGTGCCGACGAGCGGGCGGTCGTGCACGCCGGCGAGGCGGCGCGTGCCTTCGATGCCGAACTGCGGGCCCGGAAAGCGGCTCGCGTACGCGTCGGGCAGGTCGAGGTCGAGCAGCCTCAACCCCGTGACTTCCCCGAGTTCGAACAGGTTGCCCGCGACCGTCGCGAGCAGCGTCGGGAGATTGGCGCCGACGTTTTCGACGGGAAACGCGATGTCGATCTCGCCGCGATAGAACAGGCGTTCCGATTGCCGGCGCGCCGCGTAGGCGCTTTTCAGCGACGGTTCGAGCACAGGCCGCAGCATGTCGACCTTCGCGACGCGCGCGCGGGAGCGCTGCTTGAGTTCTTCCGTTTCGCCGGGCAGCGTGAGGAACGTGCCGCTCGACTGCTCGCCGGCGATGACCTCGGCGACCTGCGCGGTCGGCACCGAGCTTTCCACGAAATAGCGGGCGGTGAATTCCGCGCGCGGGGAGCGGGTGTGTGGCATGTTTCTGGCATGGAGCAGGCGTGAACAGGCCCGTCGATCGGTGCTGCGACGGAAATCGGGCCCGCGATTGGACCGACTATAAGATTGACCGCCGAAAGCATCAAACGATATGATTTCCTGCGGTTCTGCGAAAAACTCACATTAAAACGCATCACGAGACGACCCTCGCGCCGGGCGGAAAAAACCGCTTCACCACAAGAGGCAGGGGGCAGGAGACATGCGAGTGCCACGACCTTCGCTCAACGCGCTGCGCGCCTTCGAGGCGACAGCGCGCTTACGCAGCTTCGGCGACGCGGCCGAAGAGCTCTGCGTCACGCACGGCGCCATCAGCCGTCATATCCGTTCGCTCGAAGACACGCTCGGCGTCCTGCTGTTGCTGCGCAACGCGCATTCGACGGAGCCGACGCCGGAAGGCGCGCTGCTCGCCGAAGGCCTTTCGCGTGCATTCAACCTGATTTACGCCAGCGTCGAGCGGGTCAAGCCGGGGCCGCTCATCGTCTCGTGTTCGTCGTCGATCATGATGTACTGGCTGCTGCCGCGCCTCTCGAAGCTTCAGCAGGCGCATCCGGCCGTGAAGATCAGCTTCAACATGGGCTACGGCGAGATCGACTTCGCGCGCGACAACATCAGCATCGCGATTCGCCTCAACACGATCCCCGCGCCGAAGAACATCGTGCCGCGCGAGCTCGTCGACGAATGGATCGGCCCCGTGTGTTCGCCCGACTATCTGCGCGCGACGCAGATTCGCGAGCCGGAGGATCTGGCGCGGGCCCGGCTGCTCGCGACCGACACGCGCCCGCAGGCCTGGGAGGACTGGTTCGGATCCGCGGGCGGCCCGGCGCCGCACCGGCCGCCGATCGCGGCGTCGTTCGAGCATTTCTATCTGCTGATTCAGGCCGCGAAATGCGGGCTCGGGATCGCGAACGTGCCGCACATGCTGGTCGGCGACGAGCTGCGCTCGGGCACGCTCGTCGCGCCGTTCGGCTTCGTGCCGGGGCCGCGCAAGCTGGTGCTGTGGGTCGCGCCGCACGTCGAGGCGCGCGCCGAGGCGCAGGCGCTCGTCGACTGGCTCAGCGGGGAGTTGCTCGAGACCGAGGGCGCGGCGCCGTAGCGGCTGCGCCCGTCGTTGGCGTGACCGGTCGGCGGGCGGCGCCTCAGATCGTGTTGCCGCCGTCGACGGTGTAGACCTGGCCCGTGACGAACGACGCGTCCGGCGACGCGACGAACGCGATGACCGCGGCGATTTCTTCGGGCTGGGCGCCGCGTCCCATCGGGATCAGCCCGAGGATCGTGTCTTCGTAGCCGGGCGGCTTGCGTTCGAGCTGGCGGTGCACGAAGTCGGTCAGCGTGAACGACGGCGCGACGGCGTTCACGCGAATGCCCGACTTCGCGAATTCGCGCGCGAGCGACTTCGTCAGCGCGATGACGGCGCCCTTGGACATCGCGTAGGCCGCCGTGCCGAGCATGCCGCCGCCGCGCAGGCCGGCAATCGAGCTGACGTTGACGATGGAGCCGCTTTGCTGCCCGATCATCTGCGGCAGCACGGCCTGGCAGCACAGCCAGGCGCCGGTCGCGTTGACGGCCATGACCCGGCGGTATTCGTCGAGCGGGATGTCGAGAAACGGGCTCGAGCTTTCGAGCCCGGCGTTGTTGACGAGGACGTCCACGCGCGACCATCGTCCGACGACCTGATCGACCATCGCCTTGACGCTGCGCTCGTCGGCGACGTCGACCGCGACGGCCAGCGCTTCGAGGCCTTCGTCGCGCAGACGCCGGGCCGTTTCCGCGGCCGATTTCTCGCGCAGGTCGGCAATGACGACGCGGTAGCCGCGGCGGGCGAGCGCCGTGGCCGTCGCCGCGCCGATGCCGCCGGCGCTTCCCGTGACGATGGCGGTTTTCGTCGGTTCAGTCATGCTGGGCACGTCTCCGATGGACGGTGGTCGGTTTGCGTGCTGGAAACGATAGGGACTGGCGCCGCCCCTGGCAATCGAAATGATTTCCGGGCCGACGGAGAAAAACTCAACGAAGAGGGGCTCAGGACGGGAGGTCGGCCGCCGTTGGCGCCGCCGCGCCGCCCCGGCTTGCGTGCAGCACGGCCAGGCGAACGATTTCGCGCGTCGGGACGCTGGTGACGAGATTGGCGATCTGGGTCGGGCCGAACCAGCCGCACTTCGAAATTTCGTTGCGCGGTTCCGGCGACGCGTCGGCGCCGAGGCGCACGGAAAAAACGTGATGGCGCTTGTTGACGCCGCCGAACTGGAACAGGTAGGCGAGCTCTCGCGCAAGCAGTCCCGTCTCTTCTTCGAGCTCGCGCCGCGCGGCGTCGGGGGGCGACTCGGCGCGGCGGATCGTGCCGCCGGGCAGAGCCCAGCGCGACCGGTCCCGGGCGACCAGCAAAATGCGGTCGTCCCGCCAGCACACGACTGTCGCCCGGTCTTTCATTGCGGCCTTTCCAATCGGATGAGCATGTGACAGAATCATTGTCAATGTATAAACATCTAGATGTTTAAGGCCGTAATGATACCCGGATGCGACCGGGCCGTGGCATCTCCTCAGGGCTGAATCGACATGACGTATCTGTTCGTGCTGGCGATCGGGGTGGTTGCCGGGGCGCTCAGCGGCGTGATCGGCACCGGGTCGTCGATTATCCTGCTTCCCATCCTCGTGTTCCAGTTCGGCCCGCAGCAGGCGGTGCCCGTCATGGCCATCGCCGCGCTGATGTCGAACGTCGCGAAGGCGCTGGCCTGGTGGCGCGAGATCGACTGGCGGGCCTTCGCGGCCTGGTCGATTCCGGGCGCGCCGGCCGCCGCGCTGGGCGCGCATACGCTGCTGATCCTGCCGGCGCACGTGGTCGACGTGGCGCTCGGCGTCTTCTTTCTCGCGATGATCCCCGGGCGGCGCTGGCTAGAGGCGCGGCAACTGCGCATCCGCACCTGGCAGTTCGCGCTGACGGGCGCGGTCGTCGGGTTCCTGACCGGCATCGTGCTCTCGACGGGGCCGCTCAGCGTGCCGGCCTTCACGGCCTACGGGTTGGCGAAGGGCGCGTTTCTCTCGACCGAGGCGGCCGCCTCGCTCGCGCTGATGGTGAGCAAGGTCGTGACGTTCCAGCAGCTCGGCGCGCTGCCGCTACCGTCGGTCGTGCGCGGCGTGATCATCGGCGCGTCGGTGATGGCGGGGTCGTTCGCCGGCAAGGCCGTCGTCCGGCGCATGAGCGTGCACGCGTTTCACCACGTGCTCGACGCGGTCATGCTCTGCTCGGGACTGTCGCTGCTCTGGGCGGCCGCGACCTGACAGGTCTTGATGCGGGATTGGGCGGGCCCGGAGAAGCGGTCGCGCGCGGTGGCGTTCACGAGCCGGCGCTGCTGCCGACGAGCCGCCGCAGCGCCCGTGCCGCGCAGTCGAGCGTGAAGCCCAGCGCGCCGATCACGACGACGACGGCGGTCATGTCCGGATAGGCGAGCCGGTCGCGCGCGTCGAGAATCAGGTAGCCGAGCCCCGAGTTGACGCCGAGCATTTCGGCCGGCACGAGCACGATCCAGAGAATGCCGATGGCGAGCCGCACGCCGGTCAGCACGTGCGAGGCGACGCCCGGCACGTAGACGTGCCAGAGCATTTCGAAGCGCGTCGCCGCAAGCGATTCGCCGAGCTGCACCCAGCGGCGGTCGATCTGCGCGACGCCGGCCGCCGTGCTCATCGCGAGCGGCCAGACGGCGGCGAACGCGAGCAGGAAGTAGACGGAACGCTCGCCGATGCCGAGCGACATCACGGCGATGGGCATCCACGACAGCGGCGAGATCATGCGCAGGAACTGCAGCGTCGGCGAGAAGATCGTCTCGAAGCGCTTCGAACGCCCGAGCGCGAAGCCGAGCGGCACGCCGACGACGAGCGCCCAGCCGAGCCCGACGCCGACGCGGCGCAGGCTCGCGCCGATATGGGCGAACAGGTTGCCGTCGGTCACGAGGCCGGGCAGCGCGGCCAGCGCCCGCAGCGGCGAGAACTGCGCGAGAAAGCCGTCGGCGCTGCCCGGCAGCGTGACGGCCGCCCACCAGACGACGACGGCGACCGCGCCGCCGACGAGGCCGAGCAGCGCATTCGCGACGAACTGCGAGGACCGGCGCGAACGCGCGGTGCCGGCAATCGCGCCGCCGTCGGTTTGCGGCGCGGCGACGGGGCGGGGCGGCGGGTTACTGGACAAGCACGGTCTCCGTGCGCTCGAACGTCGGCGGCTGGCCGAACGCCTGCATGCCGCCGGCCGCCGCGATGCTCTTGCGCACGAAGCTGTCGTCGACGAGATCGCGCGCGACGAACTGCGGGTCGAGCTGCGCGACGAACGCCGCGTTGCCGTCGACCTGCGTGCTCTTGAGCCGGCGCACCAATTCCTCGGTGTACGACGGATAGGGGTACGGCTGAAAGTCGATCCGCTTCTCGTGCCAGTCGGCGTGGACGATCGCGCGGTCCGCGAGATAGCGGCCCTCGGCGGCGGTGGACGGCGCGAGCACGTCCGCGAGGACGTCGGCCGTGTGCGGCGTGTAATGGTTCGCGCCCGAGCGCGAGAGCAACTGCGCGGTTTCCTGCGGATGCGCGCGCGTCCAGCGCTGCGCCTCGACGATGGCGTCGACGACCTTCTGCGTCCACTGCGGCCGCCCGCTCAGGTCGCGCTCGTGCATGAACACGACGCAGCAGGCGTGGTTGCGCCACACGTCGCCGGTGAAGCGCAGGATCTTGCCGATCTTCAGCTTTTCGGCCTCGGCGTTGAACGGCTCGGCGACGATGAAGCCGGCGATCTGCCTGCCCGCCAGCGCAGGCGGCATGTCCGACGGCGACATCACGACGAGGCGGACCTCGTTCGGCTTCAGCGCGCCGCCGTTCGTCAGCACGGGCGTCAGGCCGTGGGCGCGCAGCATGTCCTGCAGCACGACGTTGTGAATCGAATACCAGAACGGCACGGCGACGGTCTTGCCGCCGAGGTCGGCGAGCGTCGCGATCCCGGGCGCGACGGTCAGCGCCGAGCCGTTCACGTGGTTCCACGCGACGACCTTCGCCGGCGCCTTCGCGCCGTAGCGCGCCCAGACGGTCATCGGCGAGAGCAGGTGCACGACGTTGACCTGTCCGGACAGGAACGCCTCGATGAGCTGGGCCCAGCTACGCAGCAGCACGGGCGGCTCGGCCTGCAGGCCGGCCGAGGCGAAATAGCCGTTGTGATGCGCGACGAGCAGCGGCGTCGCGTCGGTGATCGGCAGATAGCCGATCCGCACCGGCGCGTCGGGCTCGGCGGCCGCGCGGGCGTCGAGCGCGCGCAGCAGCGGCGCCGCGCCGGTTACGGTCAGCATCGATACGAGTTTCAGCCAGTCGCGGCGGGACATCGCGTGTTCGCACATGCGCTTGTTCTCTCCTTCTTGCTTCAGTCGTGACGGGAAAGGGCGGGTTGGCGCATCGCGTCGCGCAGCGCCTCGAGCACGCGGATGCGCAAGGCGCCGAGCGCGTGCAGTTGCGTCTCGCGCGGCGCCGGGACGTCGACGTCGAATTCGAGCACGAGCCGGCCGTGCGGACCGAGCAGCGCGATGCGGTCGGACACGAGCAGCGCTTCGTCGATGTCGTGCGTGACGAGCACGGTCGCGGCCTGCGTATCGGCGACGACCTGTTGCAGCAGCCGTTGCATGTCGGCGCGCGTGATCTCGTCGAGCGCGCCGAACGGTTCGTCGAGCAGCAGCACCTTCGGCCGGCGCGCGACGCAGCGCGCGAGCGCGACCCGCTGCGCCATGCCGCCCGAGAGCTGCGCCGGCGAGAAATGCCGCGCGTGCGCAAGGCCGACTTCGTCGAGCGCCGCGCTCACGCGCTCGCGGCGCTCGGCGGCGGAGCGCTTCGCCTGCCGCGCGAAGCCGAGCCCGAACGCGACGTTGCGCTCGACGGACAGCCACGGCAGCAGGCACGGGTCCTGGAACGCGAGCGCGACGTCGGGGCGCGGGCCGCGTACCGTCTCGCCGCCGACGCGCACGTCGCCGCGCGTCGCGGCGAGGAGGCCGGCCACGACGCGCAGCAGCGAGGACTTGCCCGATCCGCTCGGGCCCAGGATCGACACGATCTCGCCACGCCGCACGCGGCACGCGAGGCCGTCGAGTACCGGGCGGCCCGCGTAGCTGAGCGCGAGGTCGCGCAGCTCGACGTAGGGCGCGTGGCGGGGGGCGTGCGGGTCGGTATCGGTCGTCATCGCGGGGTCATCGCGGCGTGCCCGCGTGCAGCGCGAGCTGATGCCTGAGCTGCACGATGCTCGGCGTGACGATCGGCACGAACGACGCCTCGCGCACGCGGCGCGCGACGCCGGCGTGGCTACGCAGATAGCCCTCGCCGCCGCTCGCCTGCACCTCGAGGTTGACGGCCGCGGCCACGAGCGAGGCCAGCGCGATGCGCAGCCGGAACAGCGCCGGCGCGTCCTCGACGTAGGCCTGCGTCGCGAGGCCCGTGGCGAGCGCGTCGGTCAGCCGGGCGAGTTCGTCGGCGAGTTGCGCGGCGTCGCCGGCCAGCGCGGACCTTGGCGTCGGGCGTGCCCCGGCGACCGAGGCCAGCGCGCGCCGCGCGAGGCCGATCGACATTCCGCACTGCAGTCCGACGAAGCCGGGGCGCACGCGGGTCAGGAACGTCTTCGCGTCGTCGGTGATGAGCCAGCTTTCGTCGAGCTCGGCGGCTTCGAGGCGCAGCGCCGCCGTATTGCTCGCGCGCAGCGCGACGAGGTCGAGATCGGCGCTGCGCGCGACGCCCGGCAGGTCGTGCGGGATCGCAAAAATCGACGGCTTGCCGCTATCCGCGTGATCGAACGCCGCCGCCGCGACGAAGCCCTGGGGACGCAGGTTCGTGATCCAGGGCAGGCTGCCGGACAGCGTCCAGCGGCGCGCGCCGGACGCCGCGGCGGCGAGCGGCACGGCCTTCATCTGCAGCGGTTCGAGCGCGGACAGGTACTTCATCGCGTTCGACAGACCGGTGGCGCCGGCCACTTCGCCGCGCAGCAGCCGCGGCAGCCACGTTTCGCGCAGGCCCGCGTTCGGGCTGTGCAGCACGTATTCGACGAAGGTCCGATGGCCCCAGAACACGAACGCGGCGGACAGCGAGCGCGCGGCGACTTCGGCGACGGCCTCGCACGCGTCGACGGCGCTGCCGCCGCGACCGCCCGGATACGCGGCGGGCACGCCGATGCCGAACAGGCCCGCGCCGGCCAGGCGCGGCACGATGTCGGGCGCGAAGCCGGCATCCGTGTCGAGCGACTCCGCGTGCGCGTCGAGCCACGCCGCGAGATCGGCGGGGACGGCGGCCGGCGCGACGGCGACCGCGTTCATGCCGGTTGCGCGCGCGGTTCCCAGCGGTACGCGGCCAGTTGCGGATTGAGCTCGTTGCGCGCGAGGTTGTTCGCGAAGTTGCAGAGCGTCGCGAGGCTGACGCCGAGGATTACTTCGAGCGCGTTCGCGTCCGTGAAGCCGGCCGCGCGGAACGCGTCGAGCTCGGCGTCGGAGACGGCGCCGCGCGTGGCGATCACCGCGCGCGTGAACGCGGCGACGGCGTCGAGGCGCGCGTCGGGCAGCGGCTGTTGCGCGCGCAGCGCGTCGACGAGCTCGGGCGCGAGCTGGGCCTTCTTCAGCGCGACCGCCGTGTGGCCGGCCACACAGAAACCGCAGCCGTGGATCGCGGCGGCCGTGATCTGCACGGTCTCGCGTTCGGCGAGCGTGAGGCCGCCGCGGGCGTTGAGGTCGCCGACGCTCAGATAGGTTTCGAGCGCGACGGGCGCGTTCGCGAGCGACGCGACGAGGTTCGGCAGAAAGCCGTTCGCGGCCAGCGAACGCTCGAGGAACGGGCGGGCGGCGGCGGGCGCGCTTTCGACGGTCTGGAGGGGCAGGCGGCTCATCGGGACTCCTTGGCCAGGGAACACGGGGGAAACGTTCATTTTCCCCGCTATCCGGCGAGGCGGACAAGACGGAATCGTCTCCAATTCATGCGCGATTGTCCAGCCGTCGCGGCGGTTCGGCGGACGGCGGGCCCGGCCCGCAGGAGCGCGATGGACGGCGATTCAGTCGGCGGCGAAGGTTGGGCGGGGAGTATGGGCGCTCGGGTGCGAGCGGCGCCAGGAGCCGGGCTGGACGCCCGTCACGCGCCGGAACGCCTGCGCGAACGCGGATTCCGACCGGTAGCCGACGCGTTCGGCGGCCTCGGCCATGGAGGCGCCGTGCGCGAGCATCGCGGCGGCCAGCTTCATGCGCACGAGCGCGAGAAACTGCGCGGGCGGCTGGCCCGACAGCTCGCCGAACCGCCGGCAGAAGCGCGAGCGGGACATGTGGACGAACGCGGCCATCGTCTGGGTCGTCCAGGGGCGCGCGGGCGATTCGACGATCGCGCTCGCGAGCGGGGCGAAGGCCGGGTCTCGCATGAGTCGCCAGAAGCTCGGCGCGGCCCGCTCGTCGTGCCCGAGCGCGCGCAGCGCGTAGACGAACAGCAGGCTGGTAAGGCGGGCGAGGACCGGCGACGGCGAATCGGCGTCGCGCAGCGCCTCGTCGCGGATCAGGCCGAAGAGCGTGCGGGCGCCGGCGAGGGACGGATGGCCGTGGCGCGCGACGATCCGCTCGGGCAGCAGGCTGACGAGCAGCCCGTCGAGCGCCGAGGCGAACTCGAAGAATCCGCAGGCGATGCCGACGCCGTCCGGCGTCAACGCACGGGCCGCGTCGGGCTCGAGCGGCGACATCGCGCCGACGCGCGCGGTTTCGCTGCCGGGCGGCGGCGGTTCGGCCGACGGCGACAGGCAGTGCGGGACGTCGCGCAGCAGGAAGGCCGCGTCGCCCGCGCCGAGCCGGATGCTTTGCGCTTCGCGCCCGGGCGCGGCGGCGAGGTGCAGCCAGCATTCGCCGTACAGCACGACGTGGAAGCTGGCGAGGTGCCGCCCCGCGGTCGAGGCCTGCCACGTCCCGCAGTACTGGCCGACGTGAAACACCGTGCTCTTCAGTTCGAGACCGGCGAGCAGCCAGTCGGTCATGTTGTCGGCGGAGGCGGAGGACATGGGCGCAAGCCGGGCGGCGGAGGAACCGGAACGTTGCAGGATGGCGTCGGCGGGGCGCTCCGGCAACGACTTTTTAGTCAGAACCATATGCCGGCGATGTCCCGGCGAGGGTCGACGAAGGGCAGGCGAAGGGCAGGCGGCGTCGGCCCGCGATCGGCCGTTCGGGGCCGTATTCGGTGTGGTATAACCGGCGCCGACCGCATGTGAACGCTTCAAAGAATGCAGACATGTCGAATATCTATTATTTCGCCTACAAGCAGCCTGCAACGGGCGGTGACTTCGTCAACATCGAGCACGTGACGGCGCTGCAGTCGATGGGTTTCCCGGCCACGATGCTCCACACGGGGCGCGGCGAAGCGCCGATGCTGCCGCCGGGCTCGACGCCGATCCTCGATGCGAATCCGAAGGCGGACGACTGGCTCGTGATTCCGGAGAACGACGCGCGCCTGTTCGAGTACGCGAAATCGCTGCCGTGCCGGGTGGTCGTCCACAACCAGAACTCGTTTTACTACTTCAACGTGCTGGCCGGGCTCAAGTCGCTCGACAGCGCGAAGTTCGGCCACATGATCTGCCCGTCGTACGGAAACGCGGCGGTCGTCAGGCAGTCCGGCTATGCCGGATCGATCAGCGTCGTTCCCCCCTTCATCCCCGACTACTTCAGGCCCGCCGCCAAGCAACTGAAGATCGCCTATTCGCCGAGGAAGCTGCCCGTCGAGTCCGGCGCGGTGAGGGGCCTGTTTGCCGCGCGCCATCCGGAGTTCGCGGACGTTCCGTGGGTGGAGATCGCGAAGATGTCGCGCGCGCAGGTTGCCGGGGTATTGGGGGAGTGCGCGATTTACGCGGCTTTCTCGAATCTCGAGGCGATCAGCCTCTCGGTTCTCGAAGCGATGCGAAGCGGGTGCATCGTGGTCGGCGACCACGGCGGCGCCGGCCACGATTACGCGCAGGCGGAGAACGGCATCTGGGTCGAGGCGGACGAGATCGTCGGATTCGCCGAGGGGCTCGCGCGGGCGATCGAGTGCTTCGCGCGGGAGGGGGCGCAGTCGTCCTATGCGCGCGCGGCGACGGCGAAATCGCTCGAATACGGCGAGGACGCGTTTCGCGAGGGATTGCGCGCGTTCTGGGCGGCCCGCCTGACTCGGGGGCAGGGCGTTTGACCCGCGTTTGACCGATGAGCGCTGCGCTTTTGCGGCCGTGTCCGGGCAGCGTGAGGCACTGCCTTCGGAAGAAACCACCGGACGGCGCCTCCGTGCCGGGGGCGCCGTCGCGTCGGCGGGGGACTTACCTACACGTCAGAAGTCGAAGTTCGGCGCGCCGCCGGGACCGCCGGCCGGCGCCGCGGGCGCGGCGGCCTTCGGCGCCTCGGACACGGTCGCGTCCGTGGTCAGCAGCAGGCCGGCCACCGAAGCGGCGTTCTGCAGCGCCGTGCGCGTGACCTTGGTCGGATCGAGCACGCCCGATTCGACGAGGTCGCCGTACTCGCCGGTCGCTGCGTTGTAGCCGAAATTCCCGCTGCCTTCCGACACGCGCGCGACGACGACGCTGGCTTCCTCGCCCGCGTTGGCCACGATCTGGCGCAGCGGTTCTTCCAGCGCGCGCAGCACGATCTTGATGCCCGCGTCCTGGTCGGGGTTCGCGCCCGCGAGGCCGGCGATCGCCTGCTTCACGCGGATCAGCGCGACGCCGCCGCCCGGCACGATGCCTTCCTCGACGGCCGCCCGCGTCGCGTGCAGCGCGTCGTCGACGCGGTCCTTCTTCTCCTTCACCTCGATTTCGGTGGCGCCGCCGACCTTGATCACCGCCACGCCGCCCGCCAGTTTCGCGACGCGCTCCTGCAGCTTCTCGCGGTCGTAGTCCGAGGTCGCCTCCTCGATCTGCACGCGGATCTGCTTCACGCGCGCCTCGATGTTCTTCGAGTCGCCCGCGCCGTCGATCACGGTCGTGTTTTCCTTGCCGATCTCGACGCGCTTCGCGTGTCCGAGTTCGGCGAGCGTCGCTTTTTCGAGCGTGAGGCCCGTTTCCTCGGCGATCACCTGGCCGCCGGTCAGGATCGCGATGTCCTCGAGCAGGGCCTTGCGGCGGTCGCCGAAGCCCGGCGCCTTGACGGCCACGGTCTTCAGGATGCCGCGGATGTTGTTCACGACGAGCGTCGCGAGCGCTTCGCCCTCGACGTCCTCGGCGACGATGAGGAGCGGGCGGCCCGCCTTCGCGACCTGTTCGAGCACCGGCAGCAGGTCGCGGATGTTCGAAATCTTCTTGTCGTGCAGCAGGATGTACGGGTCGTCGAGCGCGGCGACCTGACGGTCCGGGTTGTTGATGAAATACGGCGAGAGGTAGCCGCGGTCGAACTGCAGGCCCTCGACCACGTCGAGCTCGTCGGCGAGCGACTTGCCGTCCTCGACCGTGATTACGCCTTCCTTGCCGACGCGGTCGATCGCCTCCGCGATGCGCTGGCCGATCGATTCCTCGCCGTTCGCGGAGATCGTCGCGACCTGCGCGATTTCCAGGCTGGTCGTCGTCGGCCGGCTGATCTTCTTCAGTTCCTCGACGGCGGCGATGACGGCCTTGTCGATGCCGCGCTTCAGGTCGAGCGGGTTCAGGCCGGCGGCCACGTACTTCTGGCCTTCGCGCACGATCGCCTGCGCCAGCACGGTCGCCGTCGTCGTGCCGTCGCCGGCGAGGTCGCTCGTCTTCGAGGCGACTTCCTTCACGAGTTGCGCGCCGATGTTCTGCAGCTTGTCCGCGAGCTCGATCTCCTTCGCGACGGACACGCCGTCCTTCGTGACGACCGGCGCGCCGAAGCTGCGCTCCAGCACCACGTTGCGGCCTTTCGGCCCGAGCGTGACCTTGACCGCGTTGGCGAGCACGTTGACGCCTTCGACCAGTTTCGCGCGAGCGCTGTCGCTGAACACGATTTCCTTTGCTGCCATGGTGATCGACTCCCTAGGAATTGAGGACTGCGACGACGTCTTCTTCGCGCAGCACGAGCAGCTCGTCTCCGTCCAGCTTGACGGCCTGACCTGCGTATTTGCCGAACAGCACGCGGTCGCCGACTTTCAGGTCGGGCGCGATGCGGCAGCCTTCGTTGTCGCGGCGGCCGGGGCCGACCGCGAGGACTTCGCCCTGGTCGGGTTTTTCGGCCGCGCTGTCGGGAATCACGATGCCCGACGCTGTGTGGGTTTCCTGATCGAGCCGCTTGACGATGACGCGATCATGTAACGGACGCAGACTCATGGATGGATGTCCTCTGAAACGAAATGGAACGGAATATCCCGGGAAAATCGGGCACGCCTCGAAAGGGAGTGCTGACGGCAGACGAGTATAAGAAGCCGTGCTTCGCAAATCCAATAACGGATTGCCAGAACCTTATCGCGCCCGTTGATTTGCACGGGACGAGGCGATAATCGGTGCTCCGGCAGGGGCGGCGCGGCGCCGGCGGGCTGGCCGCAACGCGGTTCGGCGCATTGCGGAGATTGTCCGAAACGCCGAAGCCTTTGGCAGTCTGGGCGGCGCCGGCCGCTTTATAGTGCGGCTCTCCCGTCGGCCCGGCCGGGCGATCGGACCGACGCGGGCCCGATTTTCCGCTTGCCGGCTTTTCGTCGATCCATCCAGTATGAAAACCATCCGATTCGCGCAGTGGTCGTGCCTGTTGGCGGCGCTCGGGGGCCTGTCCGGGCGGGCCTTTGCCGACGGCGTTTCGCTGAGCGGGATGATCGACAGCGGCGTTACTTACGTCAGCAACGAGAACGGACATTCGACGGCGTTCCTCGACAGCGGCATCGCCGCGCCCGATACGTTCTCGATCCGGGGGCAGGAAGCGCTGGGCGGCGACTGGCGCGCGCTCTTCAACCTGACCTCGCAATTCAACGTCGGCAACGGGACGACCGTGCCGTCCGCGGGCGAAGTGTTCAACCGCACGGCGCTGGTCGGGCTCGCGAGCGACCGGTACGGCAGCTTCACGGCGGGCACGCAATACGACTTCATGACCGATTCGCTGACGGTCAAGGGCTTCGACGACGCCTTCACCTACGGCGGCCTCTACGACTTCCGCCAGGGGCCGTTCGCCCGCCTCGACATTCCCGGCAATCCGACGGGCTCGTTCGACTTCGACCGGATGGGCGGCACCGAGCGCGTGACGGATTCGGTCAAGTATCAGAGCCCGTCGTTCGACGGGTTGTCCGCTGGCGGACTGTACGGCTTCGGCGGCACGCCCGGTTCGGTATCGGCGGACTCGACGACGAGCTTCGGCCTGAACTACGGGTACGACGCGTTCGCGCTGGGCCTGGCCTACGTCGACGTGAAGTACCCCGAATTCGACGACGGACACGAGGGCATCCGTACCTGGGGCGCGGGGCTGCGTTATCGGTTCCGGCGGGTGAGGACGACGCTGCTGTTCACGCGCACGCAGAATACGGAATCGGGCGCGGCGGTCGACGTCTACAAGATGGGGGCGAGCGGCAACCTGGGCGGCCCGTGGTCGGGCGCGCTCGACTACACCTACATGAAGGGCAACGAGGCCGTCGGCGGCGCGGCGGCCAACCAGTTCACCGCGACGCTCTCGTACGCGCTTTCGCCGCGCACGAAACTCTACGCGGAAGCCATCTACCAGCGGACGAACAGCGACGACGCGGGCGCGTGGATCAACGGGCTGCCGGCGGCCGACAGCCAGTCCAGCAGCCGGAATCAGGTGCTCTCGCGCATCGGGTTGTTGACGTCGTTTTGAGGGGCCGCGTGGTTTCGCGGCTGAGGTTCGATAGCGCGACGGCGCGAGTCCGTTGTCGATGGCGACGCGGTTTCGGACGAGAGATCGTCGTGGCGAGACGATGCTCAGACTCCGGAATTTGACAGGTCTCAGCCTTATTTTAATTTTTACAACTTCCTTTCTTTTTGCCCTGTAGCGTGCACGGGTGCCCGATTCTGTCCGGGTTGAACGAGGCATCTGGGGCGATGAACGAGAACGATGACCGGCCTGTCTGGTCGACCAAAGAAAGGATGGCCGTTGCGGTCGGGGAAACCGCAAACAGACACGGCAGCGGCGTTGCGATCGGCCAACCGGAATGGGTCTTGCTCCATGCCAGACCGTTCGCGATGCATCATGTGGCGTTTGCAGTGCTTGTCCTTTCGGGGCTTGCACCCGTCCCGTCCGGTGCGCAGATCGCGCCTTCCGGAGCATATGCACCGAACGTCGTCCATACCGCGAGCGGCATCGAGCAGGTCGACATCACGAAGCCGTCGGGAGCGGGGGTGTCGCTCAACACCTATTCGCGGTTCGATGTGCAGCGGGCGGGGGCGATTCTCAACAACTCGCCCACGATCACCCGTACGCAGCTTGGCGGCCAGATCAACGGCAATCCGAACTTCGGCGCGCACGATGCCGCGAGAATCATCGTCAACCAGGTCGACGGCAATTCGCCAGGCCAGTTGCACGGTTATCTCGAGGTGGCGGGCAGCCGGGCCGACGTGGTCGTGGCCAATCCCTCGGGGATCGTCGTGGACGGCGGCGGGTTCATCAACACCACGCGCGGCGTTCTCACGACCGGTACCCCATTCTTCGACGCGAACGGCAGCCTGGCCGGATTCAGCGTCACGGGCGGCCGTCTCACTGTCCAGGGCGCGGGTCTGAATGCCTCGAATGTCGACGAGGTGGATCTGATTGCACGCGCTGTGCAAGTCAATGCCGCGCTTTACGCGAATACGCTCAATGCGGTGACCGGCTCGAACCGGGTCGATTACGCGAGCCTCGCGCCCACGCCTGTTGCAGGGAACGATGCCGCGCCGGCGGTATCTATCGACGTGTCGCAGCTCGGAGGCATGTACGCGAACCGCATCGCGTTGGTGGGCACGGGCAAGGGCGTCGGGGTTAACAACGCCGGCGTGCTTGCCGCTCAGACGGGCGACCTGACGTTGACGACGGACGGACAGCTCGTCCAGTCGGGCCAGGCCACGGCGAGCGGCGACGTGGCGATCGCGGCAGGGAGCGTGGACAACGGCGGCACGATTTACGCGAGACGGAATACGCTGGTCGATGCGGCCGGCACGCTCGCGAACAGCGGGACGCTGGCGGCGCGGCAGGACACGACGGCGAACGCGGGCAACGTTGCCTCGACGGGGCTGCTCGCGGCCGGCATCGACGACGACGGTTCGCTCGTCGGCACGCCGTTGGGGAACCTGGCCGTCACGGCCTCGGGCGCGCTGTCGGCCACGGGCCGGAACGTCGCGCCGGGGACGGTGACGCTGCGCGGTACCGGGCTCGACCTGTCCGGCGCGCAGACCTGGGCGGGGACGGTGCTCGCCCTCACCGTCGGCGAAGGCGACCTCGATCTCGCGGATGCCGCCACGGGCGCGGGCGGCGCCATTGCCGCCCGCGCGGCCGGCACGCTCGACAACAGCGGCGGTCGGCTCAATGCGCCGCAGCTCGAGATCGTAGCGGGCCACCTCGCGAACCGCGGCGGCACCATCGAGCAGACGGGCACCGGGGCGGCACATATCGCCGTGTCGGACGTGCTCGACAACGAAGGCGGCACCGTGCAGGCGAACGGCACGCTGGGCATTGCAGCGCAAGACATCGCGAACGACGGCGGTGCGATCTCCAACGGCGGGATAGGCACGACGACAATCTCGGCGATGGGCGCGCTGACGAACACGAACGGCGGCCTGATTGGCGGCAACGGCGACGTCACGATATCGGGCCAGTCGCTCTCGAATACCGACGGCGCCCGGATCGTCGCGGGCCACGACCTGACGCTGGACGAGTCGAGGTCGGTGAACAACGCGGGCGGCACGCTGTCCGCTGCGAACGATCTCACGCTCAACGGTTCCGGCGCGGCTGTCTCGAACGCCGGCGGTGCGATCGATGGCGGCGGGGCAGTCAGCCTCGATGCCGCTTCGCTCGACAACACGTCGGGCCGTATCGGTAGCGATCTGGGCAGCCTCTCGATCGCGACCGGCACACTCACGAACCAGGGCGGCGCAATCGGCAGCGGCCGGAATCTGACGCTGACGGCAAACCGGCTCGCCGGCGACGGGACCCTCATTGCGGGCCTCGACGCCGTGCTCACGCTCAACGGCAGTGACACGAACGGCGCGGCCGGCCTGATACAGGCGAACCGCGACCTTACCTTCACGGTGGCGGGCAAGCTGACGAACCAGGGCACGCTGGCCGCGGTCGGCAGCCTGACCGTCAACGCGGTGAATGTCGACAACCAGGCCGGCGCGGACCTGAACTCGGCCAGCACGATCGTCACCGCCGCCGGCGCGATCGCCAACGAAGGCCGCATTGAGGGTGACACGGTCGTCACCCGCAGCGCGACGCTGGCCAATACCGGGACCCTCATCGGCAACACGGTCACGCTGACCGGCACGCAGTCCATCGTGAACGCGGGGGCAATGGCGGTTATCGCCGCGGCGGTGCAGGCGAATCTCTATTCGCCGGGCAGCATTTCGAACATGGGCGGCGCGAACGTGTTCAGTCTCGGCGACGTGAACATCGCCGCCGATGCCGCGCGCGATGCCGACGGCCTGCTCGCGAACCGTGCGAATGCCGTCACGAACGACCAGTCCACCATCGAGGCGCAGGGCAACCTCGAGATTGCCGCGCGGACGCTGACGAACGCGCGGCCCGCGCCGGACGTCGAGACGGTCACGACCGGCGTATCGACGGTGCACGAGGCCAAACGCCCGAAGTACATGGCATGCGCGACCGGCAATGCCGACAACCATTCGTCCTGCCCTCAGGCGGTGTGGGATGACGGCTACCGGAATCCGGTCGATGCGACGTTCTCCCGGTCGCAGATCGTATCGGAGGTTTCGGGACCGCAGGCCGACGCCGACGGGCTCGTCGTCGACGTAAACGGCCAGCGGCAGACCATCTGGTACAACGCGATCACGGACAACGGCGACGGCACGGTCACCGTCAACTACTGGGACGATTACGACCCCGGCATCAACTATCTGCCGTCGACCGAATATCCGTCCCGCAGCGATGGGCACAACGGCTACCAGCGCGTCGAGATCGCGCGCGACACCATCACGACCACGCAGCAGGACCAGGTGGTGGGGCCGGAAGCGCAGCAGGGGCGACTGCTCGCGGGCGGGAACATGACGCTCGCGAACGTCGGCACGCTGGACAACGACTACAGCGCGATGGCGGCGGGTGGTTCGATCCGGATCGGCGGCACGACTCAGGAGGGTGCGCCCGGCAGCGGCGATTACGGCGATACGACCGTCGACAACGTCGGCCAGACGCTCTACCAGTACCAGACGCAGGACGTCGTTTCGACCTATGCATGGAACGAGGACATCACGCGGGACGTGGGCCAGGTGGTCGAGCCGTCCGTCGTGCTGGCGCCGATCGTCATCGGCGGGACGGGCGGCACGATCATCGCGGGCAGTGCAGTCGGCATCAGCGGCACCGATATCCACAACACGAACGTCGCAGCGGCGAATTCCGCGGCGGGCGCGACCGGCGGCACGCTCGGCGCGAACGCGCTACTGGCCGGCCAGAAGGCGGGCGCTCCGCAGACGGCTGCGGACAGCTCGGGCCTGCTGCACATCACGCTGCCGGCGAGCGACCTGTATTCGCTGCACGCCGTACCGGACGCACCGTACCTGGTCGAGACCGATCCGCGCTTCACGGGTTACGCGACCTTCATTTCCAGCGACTACATGCTGCAGCAGCTCGGACTCGATCCGCAGGCTGCGGCAAAACGTCTGGGCGACGGGCTCTACGAAGAGCAGCTCGTCCGGAACCAGATCACGCAACTGATGGGCGGTGTCCGTCTGCACGGATATCCGGACAACCTGGACGAATACCAGGCCCTGATGGCATCGGGCGTCAACGTCGCGAAGCAGTTCGACCTCGAAGTCGGCGCGGCGCTGACGCCGGCCCAGATGGACGCACTGACGAGCGATATCGTGTGGCTCGTCAGCGAAACCGTGACGTTGCCGGATGGCAGTACGCAGCAGGTCCTGACGCCGGTGGTTTATCTCGCGCGCACGCATGCGGACGATCTGCAGCCGACGGGGGCGTTGATTGCAGCCGACGACGTTGAGCTGCACGCGACCGGCAGCGTCACCCACAGCGGGGTCATCCGGGGCGGCACGCAGACGGCCGTTACCGGTACCGACATCGTGAACCGGGCGGGCACGATAGGCAGCAGCGCAATCGACGGTACGACCGTGGTGTCTGCTACCCATGATGTCGCGAACGCGTCGGGCCTGATCACCGGAAGCCGGGTGGCGGTGCTGGCCGGCAACGACATCACGAACGCCACGCTGGTCGACACAACGGGTATCAGTTCGGACGCAGGCGAGAGCCGATTCAGCGAAAGCCTGGTCGGGCGGCAGGGCGCCATGGCCTCGACGGGCGACCTGACCGTGAGCGCGGGCAACGACCTGGATGTGCACGGCGCGACCATCACGGCGGGCGGTAATGCATCGATCGGTGCTGGACACGACCTGATCGTCGATGCGGTGCAGGCCGCCACGACGCAGGCGATGGAGAAGAACGCCGACCGTCATTGGGAGGCGCACAGCGTTGCGAACGAGACTAGCGTCCTGTCGGCGGGCGGCGGTCTCGCGATGCAGAGCGGCAACGATATGACGCTGCGGGGCGCGCAGGTCATGGCGGGCGGCGACCTGGCCGCGGTTGCGGGCGGCAATCTGACGGCCACGACCGTCACGGACAAGGCGAAGTACGACAACGTCGCCGCGGACAGTCAAACCCGGCAGGAAACCGATCGCACCTACGACGAACAGGCGGTCGGCACGGCCTTGACGGCGGGCGGCAACGCGATGCTGGCGGCGATCGGCACCGATGCCGGCAGGGGCAACGTGACGCTGACGGGCTCGTCGCTGACGGCGGGCATGGTGAACGGCGTCGATATGGGCACGGGCGCGGCGAACATTGCCGCCACCGGCAACGTGACGCTCGGCGAGGCGCGCGAGGCGCACGACAGCGGCCAGTCGGTGGCATCGAGGCGCGGCAGCTTCGTCAGCGGTTCGACCTCCGACACGATGCAGGATACGCACGCCAATGTCGGCGTCGGCAGTACGGTCTCGGGCAATTCGGTCAATCTCAGTTCGGGTAACGATCTGACGGTACAGGGCAGCAGCGTGGTCGGCACCCACGACGTGAACCTCGCGGCGGCGGGTAACGTCGACATCACGACCTCGCAGGATGCGGCGACGCAGGACCGCTATGACCACCAGACCCATTCGGGCCTGATGACAAGCGGCCTGAGTGTCACCATCGGCCATCAGTCGCTGACGGACACAGACCAGACTTCCACAGTCACGAACAATGTGAGCGTGATCGGTTCGTCAACGGGCAACGTGTCGGTCACGGCGGGCCATGATCTCGCGCTGACCGGCAGCGAAGTTGTGGCGGGCCGCAACGTTGCGCTGACCGGCCAGAACGTGACGGTCAATGCGGCCTACGACACCTACGACGCGTCGCAGGCGCAGCAGTTCAGCCAGTCGGGCCTGAGCATCGGGATGGGAGGCGGTCTGCTGGGCCTCGGGCAGGCGATGGCCGGCACCGTGCGGCAGGGCGTGCAGTCGGGTGATTCGCGCCTCGCCGCGGTGCAGGGTGTCGAGGCGGCAGAATTGGCCTACCAGAATCGCGGCGCTATCGGCGAAACAGCAAACGTGGTGTCGAATGGCGATGTCAGCCAGGCGGCGTCGAACCTCCAGGTACAGGTGAGCATCGGGTCGAGTCACAGCAGCAGCAACGCAACCACATCGATGGCAAGCGCGAAAGGCTCGTCCATTATCGGTAACGGCAATGTCGTGGTGACGGCCACCGGCCAGCCCGACTCCGCAGGGACGCCCGACGGCCATGCGAACGGCAACGCACAGGCCGATACGGGCGACATCGCCATGACCGGCGCGACGGTCATGGGCCAGAACGTTGTACTCGACGCGAACGACACGATTACGCTGCAAAGCGCGCAGAGTGCCGGGCAGGATAGCAGCTCGAACCGTTCGGGAGGATGGAGTGCCGGAGCGGCGTTCGGCGTAACGGACAAGAGCGCCGGGTTCGGCATCTTCGGCGGCATGTCGAACGCGCATGGTCGGGGCAACGGCAGCAGCGTCACGCAGGGCAATACGACCGTCATGGCAGGCAACACGCTGGCGATGAGTTCGGGCGGCGACATGACGCTCTCGGGCGCCCAGGTGTCGGGCAACACCGCCCTCGTCAACGTGGGAGGCAACCTGACGATGACGAGCCGCCAGGATACGTCGAACTATGCAAACAATCAGCACGTTAGCGCTATCGGCGGCAGCTTGACTTACGGGGCAGGCGGTAGCGCGAACGTATCGGTCGGTCACACCGGCATCGACTCCAGCTATGCGTCTGTGGCTCAGCAGACCGGCATTGTGGCGGGCGCGGGCGGTTTTGACGTGAACGTGGCGGGCCATACGCAGCTCAACGGCGCGGAGATCGCGAGCGCTGCTCCCGCCGAAAGCAACCGCCTCGTGACCGGAAGTCTGGGTTTCTCGAATATCGAGAACTCGATGTTGTATTCGGGTTCGTCGGAAGGGTTCTCGCTGCAGGGCGGTCCGGGCTTCGCGCAGATGGGGGGCAATGCAGGTGGCGTCACCCAGGCGGCGGTCAGTCCCGGGACGATCACGGTGAGGCCGGACCAGCAGGACGGCACCGATAGCACGGAAGGCCTGTCGAGGGACACGGCCAATGCGAACCAGACAGTAAAGAATACGTTTGACCTGCAGCGGGTGCAGAGCGATCTGGCCTTTGCCCAGGCATTTGGCCGGGCGGCGACGTATGCGGCCGGTCAGGTGGCCGACCAGCTTGAGGGACGCAACCCGGCCTTTGCCGAAGGCGGCGTCGCGCGTAATGCGATGCATGCGGCGGTTGCCGCCATCGGGGCTGCGTTGTCGGGCGGGAACATGGCCGGGGCAGTCGGTGGTTCGCTGACGGGTGACGCGTTGCAGTCGCTGGCGCGACCGATCATTGACCAGGCTGTGGCGCAAGTGCCGCTGGAGGATCAGGTGGCTCTGCGCAATGCGCTCAATGAGATTGTCGCGACGGCAGGTGGGGCCGCCGGTGGGGGGCTTGCGGGGGAAAGCTCGTCGGGCGTGGTGGCGGGGACCGGAGCGGCGATTGATGATGAGCTGTACAACAGACAACTGCATCCGGACGAGCGGACGCTGGCTAAACATATCGCGCAGAAGAGCGCAGGCCAGTACACGCAGGAGCAGGTTGAGGACCAGATGCGGATCATGGGGATGTGCGCGGCGGGTGGCGGTTGCGTGTCGCTGGACGTGGCTGAGGAACTGAACGGGCGCACCCCGACCGATCCGGGCGCGCAGTGGATAAATACGGGTTTGACCAATGCAAACGGGAATCCGCTGGTTATCCAGTCGCTGCCGGAGGCGAATCAGGCGTTGCAGATGTTCATCATGGAGAACTACAACTCAGCCACGCCGGGGCAGGTGCCGAGTTTGTTCACGTATTTGCCGACGCCGGTTCCGACGGATGTACGGGGGATGGTGGCCAATGTGGCGGGCGGCGTCTCGACGGCAGCGGGACGGTTTGGGGCAATCACGGCCGCCGGGGCAACGCTTGTCCCTCCACCGTATTCATCGGCTCTTCAGGCTGCAGCATTTGCAGGCACAACCACAGGGTGGATTGCCGACTTTGTTTCTCAACTGGCACGTCCTGACCCTGGCGCTTATGTTGCGAGCGGAGTTGTCGATGTGACATTAGGAGGGCTGGCAAATAAGTATCCTTTGACAGGTCCCGTTATCACGGAAATTGGTGCGCAAATAAAAGATATTAATTCGGTGAAGAAGGCCGGCAACGATCTGAACAATGCACTGGGGGTGAGGAAATGAGAATAATAGAAAACGGTAATTTCACCCCAGTCTTCCGCATCTTCTTGTGGTTGACCGGAATAGTTATAGTCGTTGCCTCATGTAAGCTACTTTCCGACATTATTATGTTTATAGGTGTCGTTGTTGGCATGCTTATAACGGCAACAGGAACCTATGCTGAACGGGCAAATCTTCTTCGCTTAAAACCCTTCGGCACCAACTGGAAAAAAGTTCGCAAGACCTACGAAAAGAAGGATGACGACGCGTGAGGTCTTTGCCAAAAAACGCGGATCTTTACAACCGGCAGCTTCGCCTGAAAGAAGAGAAGGTGATCGCTGACAAGGCTAATGGGGACCAGATTGAACAGCAGAAGCTCACGCATGCGGCGTGTTATGCAGTGAAGTGCTGGGCGGAATACGGGTGATGGAAAATGAATCTTATTGAGGATGGAAATTTGACGTGGGTAACAGGCGTCGCTCTAGTCATCATCGGCTTAGCCATAATGTTTGCTTCCCTCAAGTTTGTGCCGCCCTCTCCGTGGAGTGTCGTTCCAGTATTGCTGGGATTCGGTGTGGCTGCCGTTGGAGGAGCGACTTGCCGGGCGAGGATGCTACGCATCAAGCCATTCGACAACAGCTACAAGAAAGCGCGCAAGAGTTACGAGGTGAAAGAAGACGAGCAGGACGAGTCCTGATGACAGGAAACCCGACTGAGCCGGGCTTTCTGCTTGTACCGTCTGTCGGCATCCTGGTGAGGCTTTACAAAGAGAAATGATTTGGTCGGTAGATTGTTTGCCAAAGCAAAGCGCGATTAATTTATCGACCCATGGCGACATGGACATATCAATTCTCACGACCGGTTTCGCCGACAGAAAAGCAGCGATGAATTATCCCAGGCCTCTCCTTCTTGTTCTATTGGTATCGCTTGTATCATTTGAAGTCGCCGCACAAACCTCGCCCGATACATCGGCAGCCCGCACGAACGCCGAACAGCAACAACAGATTCATCAGCAGCGCGATGCCCAGCAACGCGAGGCGACTGTTGCCGCACCAGTCGTCCGCGCGACGGCACTCGTCCCAAAAGGCTGGCCCGCATTACCCGACGAGCAACCCTGTTTCCCGATCGAGACTTTCGCACTCGACGTACCCGCAGCGCTACCCAAAGCCGTTCGCGACAAAGGTGCGTCCGCGCTTCCGCGAGACCGCTTTGCGTTTGCTCGCGAGTGGCTCGACCGCTACCGTGGCCGATGCATCGGCCGGCGGGGTCTCGACATGCTCACGAAGGGTCTGCAGCACGCAATCCTGAGCCGCGGCTACCTCACTACGCGCGTCATGCTGCCGACGCAGAATCTCTCGACCGGTACGCTTAAGTTAGCGCTCGTGCCCGGCGTTATTCGCCGCCTGAATTTCGCGGATTCGTCCGCGCGCGGCACTTGGAAAACCGCCTTTCCGACGCGCGACGGCGACGTGCTCGAATTGCGCGACCTCGAGCAGGGACTCGAACAGATGAGGCGTGTGCGCAGTCAGGACGCCACGATGCAGATCGTTCCGGCCGACCTGCCCGGCGAAAGCGACGTCGTGATCGGCCTGAAACGCTCGAAACCGTGGTCGATCGTTGCTTCGGCGGACAATTCCGGCACGCGCGAGACGGGCGGCTATCTCGGTAGCCTGACGCTGGGTCTGGACAATCCGCTGGGCCTCAACGACATCCTGACGGCGGGCTATACCCAGGATTTGCAGTTCGGCGATCGCGGTCTCGGCATGCACGGCTGGGACGGTTCGTATTCGATCCCGTGGGGCTACTGGACCGCAACGTTCTTCGGCTACACGAACACGTACTATCAGCGTATCGCGGGCGTGAATCAGACTTTCACGACGAGCGGCAATGCGCAGACGGCGGGCCTCAAGCTGCAGCGTGTTCTGCGTCGCGGCCAGGACGATGTGTTCGGCGCGGCATTCCAGCTCGTCAAGCGTTTCGGCGCGAGCTTCATCGAAGACATCGAGATTGCGCAGCAGCGGCGTAACAACACGTTCGTCGAGGGCGCGCTGACCGACCGGCATTACTTCGGGACGGCGCAGTTCGACGGCCTGCTCGCGTACCGTCAGGGCATCGGTTGGCTGGGCTCGGCGCCGGACGTGTCGGGCGGCCCCACTTACCGTTTTCACATGGCGCTGCTCGACGCGAATCTTTCAGTGCCGTTCGCCATCGGGCGGCAGCCGTTCCGTTACGTGGCGACCGTGCACGGGCAATTCACCGGCGACGAACTCAACTATATCGACGATCTGGCCGTCGGCAGCCGCTACACGGTGCGCGGGTTCAACGGCGAGACGATGCTCGCGGCGGAGAGGGGTTTCTACTGGCGCAACGAGCTGCAGACGCCTTTCGGGAAAACGGGCCATGCCGTCTATGCCGGGCTCGACTACGGCCGCGTATGGGGCCCGTCGACGGCATGGCTGGCCGGGACGCAGCTCGCGGGCGCGGCAATCGGCTTGCGCGGGGCTGTCCCGACGCGTTCGACCACCTACCGCTACGACGTCTTCGCCGGCACGCCGATCTACGCGCCGTCCGGATTTCCGGCGTCGAGCGTGACGCTCGGTTTCCAGTTGACCGGGCAATTCTGACCTGGGCTTCGTCGGTGCGCGCGGCCTGAATTGGGTGGGGGTTCGGCGGGTCGGTCAGGGTGAACCGTGACGAATGCCCCGTTCCGCCACCCCCTCGCCAACGCGCGCCTACTCCCGATGCACCCCGAACCCTTCGCGCCCCGGCGCAAGGTCCGGGCGCAGCGTCAGCGAGGGAATCTCGTAAGCGCCACTGTTTTGCGGTCGAAACGGAATCGGTGTCGTCTGCCAGAGCGTATCGAGACGCCGGCCGAGTGCGTCGCTTACCTCGCTGAACCGCGCGTCGTCCATGCGGCTCGTCCGGTAGACCACGAACGGTGGCAGCACGTCGAAGCCGGGGTAATAGAGCAGGCCGTGCTGGATCGGAAACAGTACGTCGTCGATCGGGCCGTTGATACCGCGCGGGCCGTAGTGCGAATCCCAGCCGCCCGTCGTGACGACGAGCATCGCGCGCTTGCCGGCCATCGCGCCTTCGCCGTAGCGGTTGCCCCAGCGGCTGTCCGAATGCTCGCCGACGCCGTAGGCGAAGCCGCACGCGTAGACGCGGTCGATCCAGCCTTTCAGGATCGCCGGCATCGAGAACCACCACAGCGGGAACTGCAGGATCACGGCATCGGCCCAGCGCAGCTTTTCCTGCTCTCGCGCGATGTCTTCGCTTTGCGTGCCGTCGGCGTACGCCTGCTTCGAGGCGAGCGACGGGTTGAACGGCGCATCGGGGTCGTGGCCGGTGCTGTCGTCGGCATCGACGACGGCCTTCCATCGCATCGCGTACAGGTCCGAAACCTGAACGGCGTGCCCCGCGCTTTCGAGGCGTTTGACGGCGAAGTCCCTGAGCGAGCCGTTCAGCGAGCGGGGCTCGGGGTGCGCGTAGACGAGCAGAACTTTCACGATGGCCTCTCCATGACTTGAGTCTACGCAGCATAGGATGGCGCGAGGTATATTGGAAATGAATTTCCAACATGCCAGGTATTGTGATGAACAATCTCAGACGGCTGGACCTGAACCTGCTCGTCACGCTCGACGTGCTGCTCGACGAGCACAACGTGACGCGCGCGGCGGAACGGCTGAACCTGTCGCAGCCGTCGGTCAGCGTGCAGCTCGGCAGGCTGCGTTCGCTGTTCGGCGACCCGCTGCTGTTGCCGGGACCGCGCGGGATGCAGCCGACCGCGAAGGCCGACGCATTGCGCGAGCCGCTGCGCGAGGCGCTCGACGCGCTCGAGCAGGCGGTCCTGCCGGCGGGCACGTTCGATCCCGCGCAGGCGGAACGGACCTGGCGCATCGTGGCGTCGGACTACGCCGAATCGACGATCCTGCTGCCGGCGCTGGGCGGGCTGCGCGCGGCCGCGCCGCTCACGCGCGTCGCGGTCGTGGCCGTCGCGCCGTCGGCCATCGCGAAGCAGGCGGAGCACGGCGAGATCGACCTCGCGTTTCACACGACCGCGGGCGTGCCGCCGGGCCTGCATCGCCAGGCGCTGTTCGACGAGCGCTACGTGCTGGTCGGCCGCGCCGGTCATCCGCGGCTCAAACGCAAGCCGACGCGCGCGCAGTTCTGCCGGCTCGAGCACGTGATCGTGTCGCCCGACGGCGGCGGTTTTCGCGGCGTCACGGACGAGGTGCTGGCCGCGGTGGACCTGACGCGTCGCGTCGTGCTGTCGGTGCCGCATTTCCTGTTCGTCCGGTCGGTCGTCGAGCGGACGGACCTCGTCGCGATGCTGCCCGAGCGGCTCGTGCGCGGGATGGACGCGCTCCAGGTGGTCGAGCCGCCCGTCGAGGTGCCCGGCTACGAGATGTCGATGCTCTGGCACGAGCGCGCCCATCGCGATCCCGCGCATCGGTGGCTGCGCGAGTTCATCGCGAATGCGGTGTGATGCGTCCCGGCGCGTCGCCTCATGGGCCGTCCTGGCCGAGTCGCGCCGTCACGAAGTCGATGAAGCTGCGCAGCTTGGGCGTCATGTGACGGTCGGGCAGATAGACGAGCTGCAGCGGCGCGCGCGGAAAGTCGTAGCCGGCGAGGACGCGCACGAGCCTGCCCGAGGCGACGTGCTCGCTTACGAGGTAGTCCGGCAGCATGACGACGCCGATTCCGCTCAGTGCGGCCTGTAGCAGGGCCGGCCCATTGTTGACGGACAGTTGGCCCGAGACTTCGACGGTCTCGGGCCGCGGTCCGTCGAGCCGCGATCCGTCGGACTGCGGGCCGTTGAATTGCCACTCGCGCTCCGGCGTGACGTAGTGGAACGCGAGGCAATTGTGCTCGCGCAGATCGCCGGGCGCGCCCGGCACGCCGTGCGCGTCGAGATAGGCCGGCGACGCGCAGATCACGCGATTCAGGCTGCGCAGCGGTCGCACGACGAGCCCGCTGTCGGGCAGGCGGCCGAACCGCAGCGCCGCATCGAATCCTTCCTCCACGAGATCGACGACGCGGTCGTTGAGCTGCAGGTCGACGCTCACGTCCGGATAGTCGCGCAGATAGTCGGCCAGCGCGGGGACAAGCAGATGCGAGCCGAGCGTGATCGGCGCGCTGATGCGCAGCTTGCCGGCCGGCCGCGCGTGCATGTTCTGCGCGTCGCTGTCCGCGGCCTCGATGCGCGCGAGGATGTCGACGCACTGGGCGTAGTAGGCCGCGCCGATTTCGGTGAGGCTTTGCCGGCGCGTCGTGCGGTTCAGCAGCCGCGCGCCGAGGCGCCGCTCCAGCGCCCGGACGTGGTTGCTGACCATCGTCGTCGAGAGGTCGCTGGCGTCGGCCGCCGCCGTGAATCCGCCCAGGTCCACGACGCGGACAAACACTTCCATGCTCGTCAGTCGGTCCATTATCAATCCACGATTCTAAGTAATTCAATTATTCGCCAATTTATCCAGTTCGGCGACGGAATTAAAGTGCGATTCGAAGTGGGGCGAATCCGCGTGAAGCGACAGCAGGCGGCGACGTCCCGAATCCCCTGATTTTTCCGGTGCGGAGCAGTCCATGCGTATTTTCATGACGGGAGCGAGCGGCTATGTCGGTCGCGCGGTCGCGCAACAGGCCATCGGGCAGGGCCACGAGGTTGTCGGGCTCGCGCGCAGCCGCGAGGCGAGCAAACGGCTGGCGACGGCGGGTGT
The DNA here is from genome assembly GCF_002870125.1 of Burkholderia sp. WAC0059. GTDB lineage: Bacteria > Pseudomonadota > Gammaproteobacteria > Burkholderiales > Burkholderiaceae > Paraburkholderia. The sequence continues at coordinate 160,640 of NZ_PNEO01000005.1, read as the reverse complement.
GATTCCGCTCGACGGCAGCCTGCGCGAGCACGACCGGCTCGCAAAGGCGGCCTCGCAGGCGGGCGGCGTGATCCATCTGGGTCTGGACTACGGCGTCGGCTCGTTCGGGCAGATCATGGCTGCCGACAAGGCGGTCGTCCGCGCGCTGGCAGCGGGCCTCGCAGGCACGGGCAAGGGGCTCGTCACGACGTCCGGCACGGGCGTGGCCGCGCCGGCGGCGGACGGCGGCGTCACGGACGAGGACGCGCCGCTCTGGGACGACCCGCTGCTGCGCCTGCGCGGCGACGCCGAGGTCGATGCGCGGTCGCTGGCCGCGGACGGCGTACGCGTTTCCGCGATCCGTCTGCCGCCTTTCGTGTACGGCCACGGCGGCAGCTCGTTCGTGCCGGCGCTGCTGAAGGCGGCGGTCAAAAACGGGTTTTCTCCGTACGTCGATGCGGGCAGCGCGATGACGAGTGCTGTCGACGTCGACGAGGTCGCGAAGTTGTACTTGCTGGCGCTGGAGAAGGCGCGGCCCGGCTCGGTATTCAACGCCACGACGGAGATCGACGTGCCGCTGCGCGCGCTGGCCGAAACGATCGGCGCGGCGACCGGCGTGCCCGCGCGCAGTCTGGGTCGAGCGGAGGTCGAGGCGCTGCTCGGGCCGTTCGTCACGGCTTTCCTCTCGGTGAGCAGCCGTCCGTCCGGCGCGCGCGCCGCGCAGCAGCTCGGCTGGCGCCCGCAGCCCGTGCTGCCGCTGCTGCGCGACATCGCCGAAGGCTCATATCGCGAGCGCATCGAACAGCTCAAGCGGGACGCCGCCGACCGCGGCGTCTGAATCGCAACGTTCACCCGTTAACGGAAAACACGATGAAAATTCTCATGGTTCTCAGCTCGTGCGAGCGCATTCCCGGCTCGGACCGCAAGACCGGAAGCTGGCTCGAGGAAGTGGCCGGCCCGTACTACACGTTCGTCGATGCGGGTGCCGGGGTCGTGCTCGCCTCGGTGCGTGGAGGCGCTGCACCGATCGATCCCGCGAGCGAGGCCGACTTCGCGCAGACTGACGCAACGCGCCGTTTCGTCGCCGATCGGCAGGTTCAGCACGCATTGGCGAACACCGTCGCGCTGTCGACGCTGCCATGGTCCGATTTCGACGCGCTGTTCTACAGCGGCGGTCTCTGCCCAGTGTTCGACCTGACCGACGACCCGACCTCGATCGGCTTCATCGAGCAGATGAGCGGCGCCGGCCGGCCCGTCGCCGCCGTCTGCCACGGCGTAGCGGCGCTGCGCCAGGCCGTGCGTCCGGATGGCCGGCCGCTCGTCGCCGGCCGCGCCGTGACGGCCTTTTCCAACAGCGAGGAGACCGCCGCGCACGGCACCGGCCTCGTGCCGTTCCTGATCGAAGACGAACTGCGCCGGCTCGGCGGCGCCTACACGAGCGCGGCCGACTGGAGCCCGCACGTCGTGGCCGACGGCCGGCTCGTCACCGGGCAGAACCCGGCCTCGTCGGTGCCCGCCGCGCAACGCGTGCTGGAGATGCTGCGATGAGCATGTCCGGACGAATTGCGGCGGCAGCGCTCGCCGTATGCCTGGGTCTTGCGCTCGAACCTGCCGCGATGGCGCGGCAGGCCCCGAAGGGCAAGATCCTGATCGTGCTGTCGAGCGAGCACGTGCTGCCGTTGAAAGACGGCAAGACGTTCGATACCGGCTATTACCTGAACGAGCTCGTCGTGCCCGCGCGCCGTTTCGCCGAGGCCGGCTACACGCTCGTCTTCGCGACGCCGCAGGGCAACGAGCCCGTCGTCGACCAGGCGTCGATCAGCCCCGACTACTTCGGCGGCAGCCGCGCGGCGCTCGAAGACGCGCAGCGTTACGAGACGAGCCTGACCGGGCTGCGGCATCCGCTCGGCTCGGCGACGTGGCGCACGGCGACCTGAGCCAGTACCGAGCGGTGTTCGTGCCCGGCGGCCCCGCGCCGCTGATCGACCTGATGGCCGATCGCGATCTCGGCACGATCCTGCGCGACTTCCATGCGCATCGCCGCACGACCGTGTTTCTCTGTCACGCGCCGGTGGCGCTGCTGGCCGCGCTGCACGATGCGCCGGCCGTCCAGGCGGCGCTGCGCGCGGGCGACGTCGCGTGGGCGAGACGGCTCGCGAGAGGCTGGCCGTATCGCGGCTACCGCATGACGGTGTTCAGCGACGAGGAGGAGGCAATCGCCGCGCAAAGCGTCTTTCACGGTGAGCCGCCGTTCACGCCCGAGGACGGCCTGCGGATTGCGGGCGCCCGGGTCGGGACGGTCAAGGGCTGGGGGCCCGACGTCGTCGAGGACCGCGAGCTGCTGACGGGCCAGAACCCGGCCTCGGACGCGCAACTGGCCGACCTGACGCTGCGCGTGCTGGCCGCGCAGTCGCATTGATCGAGCGGTGCATCGGCCGTTGGCGACGGCGGGCCGATTATCAAGCAGCGCTTCGAACAGTTTCAACGCGGCGGGCATGACGCCGTTCGCCTGCCCTGATAGTTTCGGAGCCTTCGAGGAGAGCACATCATGCGTTTCTTGCCGAACCCGGCCGACTGCCTTCGCGTTGCCGGTGCAGGGCGTGGGGCGCGGCGCCGGCCCGCGCCCGTCTGCGGCATGCTGGCGGCGCTGGCGGTCTCGCTCGGCATGCAGGCAGAGGTCGCCCATGCCGACCAGGTCGATCAGGATCTGGCCCGCCGTTCCGCGCAGATCCACTGGCCGGGCAGCCCGAACCCGGCCGACGCGAACGTCTTTTCGTACAACGAGATCACCATCGACACGCCTTGCAGCACGGTATGGGGCCATCTCGTCGACGCGACGCGCTGGCCGTCATGGTATTCGAACTCGCACGACGTGAAGATCGTCGGCGGCGCGTCGCGGCTCGGTCCGCATACGCGCTTTACGTGGCGAACCTTCGGCGTTCCCATCGACAGCACCGTCACCGAATATGTGCCCGATTCGCGGCTCGGCTGGTTCGGCTACGGCCCGCACGTCTCGGCCTATCACACGTGGCTGCTGCTGCCCGAGGGGCAGGCCTGCCACGTCGTGACCGAGGAGGCGACGAAGGGACCGGCCGCCGTGTTTGCCCGCCGTACCGATCCCGCCGGCCTGCACGACGGGCACGAGCTCTGGGTCCGGCGGCTGAAGGCGCGCTCGGAAACACCGGCTTCGTGACCCGCCGCGGTTCGCGCTTTCGCGCGCCGGCGGCGAAACCGTTTGACTGAAGGAGAGAGGCGATGTTTGCAGTGTTGGGTGTGACGGGGCAGGTGGGCGGCGCGGTTGCGCGAACGTTGTTGCAGGCCGGCGAGCCGGTGCGCGCGGTGGTGCGCAACGAAGAGAAGGGCAGGCCGTGGGCCGCACTGGGATGCGAATTGGCCTTCGCGGACATGGACGATGCCGACGCGCTCGCGGCGGCGTTCGCCGGCACGCGCGGCGCGTTCGTCATGCTGCCGTCCAATTTTGATCCGCAGGACGGCTTTCCCGATACGCTGCGCACGGTCGAATCGCTGTATCGCGCGCTCGAAGCCGCGCGTCCCGGGAAGGTGGTCTGCCTGTCGACCATCGGCGCGCAGGTCGCGGAGCCGAACCTGTTGAGCAAATTCGTGCAGGTCGAGGCCCGCCTCGGCGCCGTGTCCTCGCCCGTGGCCTTTTTGCGCGCGGCCTGGTTCATGGAGAACGCCGCGCGCGACGTGTGCTCGGCCATCGACACGGGCGTGATTTCGAGCTATCTGCAACCGCTCGACCGGCGCATCCCGATGGTGTCGACCGAGGACGTCGGCCGTGCCGCGGCGGACCTGCTCTCGCTGGAGAACTGGGCGGGCCGGCGCGTCGTCGAGCTTGAAGGTCCGCAGCGCGTGTCGCCCGGCGAGATCGGCGCCGCGCTCGCCTCGCTGCTCGGGCGCGAGGTGCGCGTCGAGGCCGTGCCGAAGGACGCGTGGGACGCGCGGTTTCGCGCCCAGGGCGCGTCCAACCCGGGGCTGCGCATCCGGATGCTGGACGGTTTCAACGAAGGCTGGATCGCGTTCGAGCGCTCGCAGGCCGAAACGGGAAAGGGCACCGTCACGCTCGAGGCCGCGCTCGGCCGGCTCGTGCAGAAGGCGAACGCGGCCTGACATCCGCCGCTGCGCCGCTGGCCGGCTATCGGGTCCGCGCGGTCTACCGGTTCCGCTCGGCCCGCGCGTCGAGCGCCAGCAGCGCGGCGAGCACGGGCCAGCGTTTCGCGGCGTCGCGCCAGGCGTCCTCGGCCTGGCGGTCGAAATAGCGCTTCGGATCGACGCCGTCGACGAAGTTCGCGAGGTTGGCGATGTCGTTGAGGCCGCCGGCCTCGTCGCGCGGCGTGTCGGGCGTCGTCGTCATTTGCCCTCCACCCAGACGCCGTCCGCGGTATGGATCTCGTAGCCGTTCGCCGTCGTCAGCGTGACGGTCGACTCGTTCTCGCCGACGAGGCGCGTTTGCGGCAGGCTCTGCGCATACTGCGCGAGCGGCGGCGCGTTCGGCGCGAACGGATTGTTCGCCACGAGGTTGGCCAGTAGCTGGGCGAGCGCGAGGTAGCTCGTCGGCGTGTCGATGGTGATCGGCGTGTGGGGCGCGCCGCCGGCGGGCTTGGGCAGGCCGATCAGCGTCACGCCGACGGGCAGGTGGACGATGCGCGGCGTCGGAATCTCGCGCATGCCGGCGATCTGGTTCGGGTCGCCGCGCAGCGCCGCGCCGTGCTCGGGCACGAAGATCAGCACGGCCTTGCGGCCCGAGTTCTGGACGAGATCGATGAGCTTGTCGATGTCGCCGAGCAGCATCTGCAGGCGGATCGGATAGGACTGCAGGCTGTTCATGTTGTTGCCGGGAATGCGGTTGCCGTCGTGCAGCGTCACGGTGTTGTAGTAGAGCGCGACGGGGCCGCCGCCGGCCGCGAGTCGCTGCTGGTACCAGCGCGAGAGCACGGCGTAGTCGCCGACGAGCGGCGAGTTGTCGAACTCGCGCATCGTGACGGGCAGGCCGTCGTTGGGCAGCAGCTTGACGCCCGGCACGCCGATCTCGCGCTCGACGATGCCGCGGAAGTCGTCGAACTGGCCGTTGTGGTTCAGCAGCGCCTGGGGTGTGAAGCCGAGCTGCGCGAGGTCGGCGAACAGGTGGCACTGCTGGGGCGCCGGGCTGTAGAGGTCGCGGTGCGCCTCCTGTCCGCAGGTCGCGCGCAGCACGCGGATGGCGGCCGGGCCGCTGTAGCTGGCGGCGCCGCTGAAGTTCGTGAACACGTAATCGAAGCGCGAGAAGAGCGGGTTGTTGCGCGCGTTGACGACGTCGAGGTCGTCCCACGACAGCGAGCAGACGTGGATGACGATGATGTCGTACTGCGTGTCGGGCGTCGTCGGCGTTTTCGGCGGCTCGAACGTCACCGTGCGGCCGGCCTCGCTGCTGCGGAACGCGGCCAGTTGCGCGTCGAAGCTGCCGCCCGTGCCGTTGCCGGTCGCGTTGCCGTCGGCGGAGTTGCCGCCGCCGCCCTGGCCCGCGTTGTTCGCGGCCACGCTGCCCGCGTTCGCGGCGAGCGTGCCGATGCCCTGCCACAGCGGCGCGACGACGAGCGCGATCATCACGAAGGTGGTGATGCGCACCCAGCGGCTGATGACGAAGTAGGCCACCACGACGAGCGCGACCGTGTAGACCGTCGACATCGGGATGACGCGGCCCATCAGCTCCAGCATGTAGCGCGGCGTGAACGAGGCGAGCGCCGGGAGCTGCTGGATCACGCGGCCGATGGTCGGGACGTTCGCCTCGTGGTAGAGCAGCGCGATGCCGGCGAAGACCGACAGCACGCGCCAGCCGACGCGCAGCCAGCGCTGGCGGATCGGCGCGAGCAGCGCGAGGGCGAACGCGATGTTCATCCACCAGACCGGCTGCAGCTTGCCGACCGCGAACAGGTACAGCTTGGCGGCGAAGTAGAGGTTCCAGAGTCCCATGATGTCGGTGCCTCGGTGGGTTCAGTGCGGGCGGGGCTTGCGCCGCGTGAAGATGCGCTCGAGCGCGTCCATGCAGGCGTCGATCAGGCGCAGATAGCCCTGGTAGCCCATGTCGATCACTTCCTTGAGCCCGTGCAGCGGCGCGTCCGCCGCCGGCTCGTCCTCCCACTGCAGCCACGCGTCGGCGCGACCGAACGTGCACTGGATGAGCTGTGTTTCCGTCTCGCGCGTGAGTTCGAGCCGCACGCCGATGCGCTTCTCGCCGCCGCGCGCGACGACGCCGGGGAAGTAGTGCTCGGTCGTGCCGCGCATGAGGCACACGCCGATGCGCGTGCCGGCCTCGATGCGGTTTTTCGGCGGCAGCACGAGGCCGAGACCGCTGACCGAGTAGTTCTCCGTTGTGCAGGCGAGCGTGCGGCCGTCGGGCAGGATCAGCGTGGCCGGCACGCGCAGCGGAATGCGGTGCGAGACGCGCACCTGGCGCGCCTCCTTCGCGACGCCGACGGCGGCCCCGAGCACGATCATGTTGATGACGACCCACAGCAGGTTCATGAGCACGGTCGCGGGCTCGGCGCTATGCCAGATCACGATCCGGGCCACGCCCGCCAGCAGCGCGACGACGTTGATGCCGAGCAGCACGAGGTACGGCTTCGAGATGGTCCAGTCGAGGTAGTCGTCGTCGATCTGCCCGCCCTTGGCCGTCACGTTGAACTTGCCGAGCTTCGGGTTGATGAGCGCCATGGTGGTCGGCAGGACGATGTACCAGGCGAGCACCGATTCGTAGACCTCGGCCCAGAACGAATGGCGATACTGGCCCTGGATGCGCGAGTTCGCGAGGTTCGAGGTGACGAGGTAGGGCAGCACGTAGGCGAGGATGATCGTCGCCTGCGTGTTGATGACGTGCAGGCCGAAGAACAGGAACGAGCAGGGCATCAGCAGGAAGACGATGCGCGGCACGCCGTAGAAGAAGTGCAGCATCGCGTTGCTGTAGCAGATGCGCTGGAAGAGCGAGAGGCCGGGGCCGAACCACGGGTTGTCGACGCGGAAGATCTGCGACATGCCGCGCGCCCAGCGGATGCGCTGGCCGATGTGGCCCGAGAGGCTCTCGGTCGCGAGCCCGGCGGCCTGCACGGTGCGCAGGTAGGCCGAGTTGTAGCCGAGCCGGTGCAGCCGCAGCGACGTGTGGCAGTCCTCGGTGACGGTCTCGACGGCGATGCCGCCGATCTGTTCGAGCGGCGCGCGCTTGATGACGGCGCACGAGCCGCAGAAGAACGTCGCGTTCCAGAAGTCGTTGCCGTCCTGGATCAGGCCGTAGAACAGGCTGCCTTCGTTCGGCACGCGGTGGAACGTGTCGAAGTTGCGTTCGAACGGGTCGGGCGAGAAGAAGTGGTGCGGCGTTTGCACGACCGCGCATTTCGGGTCGGCGAGGAATTCGCCCATCGTCATCTGCAGGAACGAACGCACCGGAATGTGATCGCAGTCGAAGATCGCGATGTACTCGCCCTTCGTCACCGTCAGCGCGTGGTTGATGTTGCCGGCCTTCGCGTGCGTGTGTTCCTCGCGGACGATGTAGCCGACGCCGGTCTCTTCGGCGAAGCGGCGGAATTCCTCGCGGCTGCCGTCGTCGAGCAGGTAGACGTGGAGCTTGTCGCGCGGCCAGTCGAGGCCGGCGGCGGCCTGCACGGTCGGCTGCACGACGGCGAGCGGCTCGTTGTAGGTCGGGATGAAGACGTCGACGCTCGGCCAGTCCGCCAGATCGTCGGGCAGCGGGGCCGGCTTGCGGTTCAGCGGCCAGGCCGTCTGCATGTAGCCGAGCAGCAGCACGATCCACGTGTAGAACTCGGCGGCGTAGAGCGTGTAGCCGACCACGCCTTCCCACGGGTCGGGCAGATGCAGCGTCTGCGTGGTGCGCCACCAGACGTAGCGGCCCGTCATCAGCATCGAGAGCATGACGATGAGCAGCGTCACGAGGCGCCCCGGCGCCTTGCGCACGACCATCACCGTGATCACCACGAGCATGAAGAGGCGGAACTGCTGGTCGAGCGAGAGCGGCGTCGTGCAGATCACGATGCCGGCGGCGAAGGCCGCGATCAGCACGACGTAGCGCAGATAGGGCACGCGGTCCGCCTTTTCCGCGGCGGTTTCGAGCCGGTGGCTCGCGGCTTCCCAGTCGATGGACGGCAGCCGGCTCGCGACGGCGCGCAGGGTCCAGCTCACGAGGCGCAGGGGCGGCGCGAAAACGAACGCGAGGCGCCTGACGAGGGCGGCCCGCCGCCGGTGTCCGCGCTCGCGCTGCTTGTTCACCTGGCGCAGGTCGGCGGCGAGGTGGCGACGGCGCAGCCGCGTGCGGAAAAAGAGCCGCCAGATCCAGACGATCGCGCGGCGGTCCCGGCCGACGCCGATCTGCGTGGCCAGATGCTTCTCGAGATCGCCGAACCAGAGCAGCGGCAGGTCGCGCTGGCCGGGGCGCGGCGGCCGGAAGAAGAGCCGCACGAACCAGGCGAGGCCGGACGCGTCGGCGCCGACGCCGAGCGCCTCGGCGAACGCCCGCCGCCATTGGGCGAGCACGGTGCGCAGCGCGGCGCCGATCATTGCGGAGCCTCCTCTGTGCCGCCTGCCCAGCGCGAGAGCCACGACGCGATGCCGTTCAGGTCGTGCGCCGCCTGCGAGCCGGGCGTGCTCTTGCAGAAGTTTTCGCCGCGCGCGAGCGCTTCGGGCACGCCGGCATCGGCGTGAATCTGGTAGGGCAGCATCGCGGAGCCGAGCGTCGCGCGCAGCAGGGCGATCACGTCCAGATGCAGCCGGCGCGCGGGGATGACGGCGTTCGCTACGTAGATGCAGGGTTTTTCGCCGAGCACTTCGCGAAAACGCGGCAGCGTCGCGCACGTGCCGGGCGCGGGCGGCAGCACGGCAAGCGTCAGGTCGGCGGCGGCGATGGCCTGGCGCGTCTCGACGCAGGGCCAGGTCGGCGTGTCGATCAATGCCACGGTTTCGGCGGGCAACTCGACGCGCGCGAGCAGGGCGCGCAGCCAGCCGGGTTCGGCATGCAGGCGGGCGTGGACGGTGGCGTCGGCGGTGTCGGTGGCGTCGGTCGTGCCGGCGTCGTTTATGCCGTTCGTGTCGTTTGCGTCGTCGGTCGCGCCGCCCCACGGCACGAGCAGCACGTTGTCGTCGCTTTGCAGCGCGGCGTTCGCGGTGTCGTCGTGCGCGCCGCGCAGATAGGAGACGAGGCCGGCGCGGGCCGGCTCGCGCAGGCCGAAATGCAGCGCGAGCACGTTGCGCGGATCGCATTCGAGCGCGAGCACGGCGTGACCGCGCGCGGCGAGCAGGCCGGCCAGCTCGGCGGTCAGCATCGTGCGGCCGGCGCCGCCGACGGTGGAGACGATCGCGATCGTTTTCATCAATGCCCCGCCTTGCCGTACTGGCGCGCGCCGCGGATCACGAGCGCGCTGACCTGCGGGGGCAGACGGACCACGCCGCGCCGCTCGGGCACCGAAAAGCGCGGCAGGAAGCGATGCAGCCGGAAGCGCCAGATGACCCACGAAACGGGCACGGCCAGAATCAGACCCCAGACGAAGTAACCGAAGAAGATCTGCATGGCTAGTTTATCCCAAGGCTTTGAGCGGTAGAGGAGCGGGTTTCGGGGCCGCGCGCGGCGCGGCGGCGGGCGGCGGCGCGCTGGCCGTTGCCGCCGCTGTCGCCGTCGTTTCCGCGGCACCGGCACCCGTGTCGGCGCTTGTCGCCGGCGCGGGTTGGCCAGCGCCTTCGCTGCCTTCACCGCCGTTTTCGCGCGTCGTCTCCGGTGCGCCTGCGGCGCTGGCCGCTGCCGCCGGCGACCTCGCCGGACGGTGCTGCTCGAGCCAGCTCGCGTAGTCGGGCGGAGGCGTTTCGGCAATTTCCTGATCGAGCGCGTCGAGCATCGCGCCGATCGAGTCGTAGTCGCCGCAGCGCAGTTCGCCGCGGAACAGGTCGCCGGGCGGCAGCCGGAACACGCGCTGGAAGACGGCCGTCGCGTCGGCGAGGCGGCACGAGAAAAAGAACGTGTAGACGCTGTCGCCGCAGGCGGTGCAGAGGTCGCCCGCGCGGCTCAGGTGGCAGGCCCGCAGCGCGTCCACGTGCGCGACTTCCGGCAGGAGCGGCAGACGCAGCAGCACGTTCGGCAGATGGATGGCGCGGGCGCGGTCGATGGACTCGCGCACCAGCTCGACGAAACGCTGCGCGTTCACGTAGCCGCTCTCGGCGCTGTGCAGCACGGCCGAGAGCGCGGCCATCGGGTCGGCCGGCAGCGGCCGCGAGAAAACCTGCCCCTGGAGGCCGTCGAGCATCGACTCGACGCGCGCGATCGGCGTGTTGCGCGGAATCACGAAGTTGAGGCCCAGGTTGCGCATGACCGTCTCGTAGCGCATCGCGACGTTGTCCTCGCGCACGGCGATCTTGAGCGCCGGCCCGCTGCGGCGGCGCAGCGTGTAGACCTGCTCCGCGAGCTTCTCGAGCTGCGTGCCGGCGCCGTAGCCGAGCACGACCGTCGCGGCGACCGCGTGTTCGGCGGCGGCCACGACCGCGTCGTTGTCGTCGACCACCTGCCAGTGTTCCGGCATCGTGCGCTCGCGCACCACCGCGTCGCGCGAGACGACCACGCGCGTCTCGTCGGGGGCCAGCAGGCCGGCCTCGCCGACGTCCTTCTCGAACGTCTCGCTCGCCACCATGAGCCGGTAGTCGACGGGGGAGAAGCGCAGCGGCAGCGACTGGTTCGCGAGCACCGTGTCGCGCTCGCGCCAGAAGGCGACTTCCCACGTGTACTGGCCGCGTTCCTGCCGCAGTTGCGCGGCGCCGCCGAAGCGCGCCTGGAAGGCGCCGAGCGCCGTGTCGAGGGCCTGGGGCCGCGCGTCCGGGCGGGGCGATGCCTCAGGCTTGCCAGGTTCTGCCGATTGTCCCGATTGCCCCGATTCCCCTGATTCACCGGATTCCGCCGACTCAGCCGACTCAGCCGACTCAGCCGACTCAGCCGACTCAGCCGACTCAGCCGACTCAGCCGACTCAGCCGACTCAGCCGACTCAGCCGACTCAGCCGACTCAGCCGACTCAGCCGACTCAGCCGACTCAGCCGATCCCTCCGGTTCGGCCTCGTCGGGCAGCGCGGCGACGAGCAGCACGCCGTAGCCGTGCTGCGCGCACCAGGCGGCCAGTTGCGAGCCCTGGCGCGCGAGCGCGTTGGCGTCGGCCCAGGCGAAGAACGCCTCGGCGCCCTCGATCAGGAATTCGCTGCCCGGCTCGGCGCACTGGTCGGCCAGCGCCTGCAGCGCCTCGATCAGCACCTCCGCGCCGTCGCGGCCGGGCAGCGGGCGCAGCGCGCAGAGGTTGGCCTTCGCGTGGACCGCGCCGGGCACGTCGATGTCGAGACCGTGGCTGCGCAGCATGTCGGCGACGTCCTCGCCGGTGCGCGTCGAGAGCACCGTGGCCGGCCCGCGCAGCGCGGCGGCGGCGGTTTTCCAGAACAGCGCGTCGCGCGCGGGCGAGGCGTTCGCGTAGACCACGTGGACCTGCCCGGCTGCGAGCGTCGCGAGCGCCGGCGGCAGGCCCTCGATGGCGAGAGGCTGGCGCGGCTGCAGCCGTGCCAGCAGCGAGGGGCGCGCGGTCCGGTCGGGAGTACGGGAAGGAGCATTCATCGCGGCACTCGGTTCGCAGGGTTTCCGGTCAAGGGAGCAAGGGGTCGACGGGTCGATTCGGTCAAGGGGCGCTCAGTAGTCGGAGTAGGGCGTCACGGGCGTCGGCGGGAACGGCACCGGGCCGTGCTGCGCGGTGAACAGATAGCGCAGCCAGAGCATCGCGACGTTCGGCGCGTAGTCGCGCGAGCGGTCGATCTGCAGCCGGCCGCCGAGCACCCAGTGCGGCGAGAGCCGGTACTCGGCCGCGGCGACGACCGTGTAGCTGAAGCCGCCGCCCGTGCCGCTGCCGAACATGGGCTCGCCGAGGTAGGCCGCGCTCATGCGCTCGGCGGCCAGCTCCTGCAGCACCGGATCGGTCGGGAAATAGGGCGACTCGTCCTCGCGCGAGAACGAGATGCCGACCGAGGTCCTGAGCTCCCACGACAGCCGCTGGTAGCGCCCCGTCCAGTCGATCGGAATGCCGATCGACGTGTAGCTCTGCGGGCTGTAGTAGCCGCCGTTGCCGAACGTGTAGAAGTGCTCGTTGCGCGAGTACTGCCAGTAGTTGCCGACGAGGCCGCTCGTCACGCGCTGGTTCGGCGTCTGGAAGATCGGCCAGTCGAAGCCGCCGCGGATGCGCAGCTCGTCGTCGCTCGGCACGTTCTCGCCCGTCAGCACACCGTAGCCGACGCTCGCGAAGACGTCGCCGCGCCCGATGTCCTGCGAGCCGCGCACGGTGATGCTGTTGCGCACCACGCCGCCCCACTTCTCGCCCGTGACGGGGTCGACGCCGCCGGCGTAGGAGACGAGGCTGCTCGTGATGGGCCGGCGCGAGATCTCGCCCGAGATCGATGCGCCCGGAAAGTCGTGCCGGTAGGTGAGCCCGCCGACGACGTTCGTTACCGGAAAGCCGAGCGGCGTCGTGCCGACGTCGGCGCGCCAGCTATTGTCGGCGCCGCTGAACTCGTAGCCGGCGGCGAGCGCGACGCCGGTGGCGTTCTCGTGGATCGAGCCGAGCCCCGCGTTGCCGAGCGCGGCGATCTTGCCGTACTGGTAGGCGTCGTCGTAGTCGTAGCCGGGCAGCGCGCCGGCGTCGAGCGTGACCGAATCCACGTGGAAAAAGTAGTGGCCGGTGTAGCCGTCGGGAATGCGGATGTAGAGCGGCACCTGCGTCGAGTTCAGCCGCGAGATCCCGGCGTCGCCGGTCAGGTTCGACTGGATCACTTCGGTCGATATCTCCGGCTGGCGGCGATCGTCGAGCTGCTGGATCGCGCGGCCGACCGTGGTGAGGCCGTCGGGGCCCGGCTGCGCGCCCTCGGCCTGCTCCTGGGCGCTGGCCTCGTGGTAAAGCGCGGACGCCTCGTCGTAATGGCCGAGCGACTGCTGGACCCGGCCGGACTGCACCGTCACGTCGGAGCGCTGCGGATACTGCTGGCGCAGCGGATCGACGACGGCGAGCGCCTCGTCCTCGTGGCCCTCGGCCGTCAGGCGCCGCGCGATCGAGAGGCGCGTGTCGATGTCGTCGGCGCGCGTGTCGGCCAGCACCTCGTCGACGATCTGCGTCGCCTTCGCGCGCTGGCCCATCCGCTCGTACATGCGCGCGAGCGTGAGGCGCGCGTCGGCGTCGTCGGGCTGCGCCGCGAGCACCTGCTGCGCGTCGCGCAGGCCGGCCCGGTAGTCGCCGGCCGCCTCGTCGAGATCGGCCTTCGCGAGCCGCCAGCGGCGGTCCGTGTGCTGGGCCGCCGGCACGGCGGCCAGCGTGCGCCGCGCGCCGCCCAGGTCGCCCGCGTCGATCTGGCGGCCCACGCGGCGCACGGCAAGCCGCAGCAACTGGTCGTCGAAGCTCGCCTGCTGTTCGGCGCTCACGCCGGGTTTCGCGCGTGCGTCGGCGATCCAGCCGGGCAGCTCGTCGTCGCGGTCGGCCGAGGCCAGCAGCTCGCCGTAGCGCAGCCGCGCGCCGGTGGCGGCGGAGTCGTCGGGATGCGCGTCGAGCCAGTGCTCCACGATCGCGAGGCCGTGGTCGGGTTCGCCGAGCGCGATCCATTCGCCGCCGATCGTCGCGAGCATCTGCGGATCGTCCTGCGCGTCCTGCTCGGCCGCCGTGAGCGTCGCGCGCGCCGCGTCGGCGTTGCCCTGCGCGGCGAGCAGGCGGGCCGCGTTCACCGCGCGCTGCGCCGCGATGCTGCCCGCCAGTTCGCGCATGCCCGGCGTGCGCGCGCTGTCGGGAATCTGCTGCATCTGCCCGTTCGCGGCGTCGACGTCGTCGAGCGAGTAGTTGAAGTAGAGCGCGCTCGCGTAGCGCATGTCCGGCGACGGCGCGACTTTCAGCCCGTCCTCCATGACCGCGCGGCCGAGCGCCGGCAGCTTCAGGTTCGTGTACAGGCGCGCGAGCGAGTAGCGCAGCCACGGGTCGGCGGGCGTGAGCTGCACGGCCGCCTCGAGTTTCGTCAGCGCCGCGCTGTTGTTCTTCCCGGCGATCGCCTGGTCGGCCTGCATCGACAGGATTTCGGCGCGCATCTGCGCGAGCTGCGTTTGCGAGCCCGCGATGCGTGGCGAGACGCTCGCGATCAGCGGGTCGATCTCGTTCTCGCGATGCGTCGCGCGCAGGATCGCGACGAGCGAGCGCAGCGCGTCGATGTCGGGCCTGGGACCGGTCGCGAGCGGGCGCGCGACGGCCTCGGCCTCCGGCCACTTCTGCTGCGCGACGAGCGCGTCGGTCAGCGCGTGCGCCGCGTAGACGTTGCCTGGGTCGAGCCGGAGCGCATCGCGTGCGAGCGCCTCGCCCTGGTCGGGCTTGCCCTGGCTGTTCGCGGCGTTGGCCTTCGCGATGGTGCCCCACAGCGTCGCGGTCGCGATCAGGCCGCGCCACTTGCCGGCGTTGTCGGGATCGAGCGCGAGCGCGCGCGCGAACAGCGCGCGCGCCTCGTCGTGCCGGCCCTCGCGCAGCCGTTCGAGCCCCTGCGCGCCGAGCGCCTGTCCCTGCTGGGCGCGGGCGCGCTGCGCGCGCTGTTCCGGCGTTTCGGGCGCGCTCGTCGCGCCGCCTGAGCCGCCGTTCGCGGCGGCAAGCCGGGCCGCCGTCGTTTCGTTGATGCCGTTCTTCTCGTAGTCGGCCACCACGTCCTGGGCCTGCGGGTCGCCGGGCACGAGCTGCAGATAGCGCTTCCACCAGATGTAGTAGGCCGGGTCGCCGCGCTGCGTGTAGGTGAGCGTGCGGTGCCAGAGGTCGAGCGCCATCGTGCGGTTGCTCTCGGGATGCTGGTAGGCGCCGTAGATCACGTTCAAGCCCTCGATGCGGGTCCGCCACTGGTCGGTCAGCAGGTCGCCGAGGATGAGTTGCAGGCTGTAGTCGTTGGGGTTCTGCCGGATGCGCGCGCGCAGCTCGTCGAGCGCGCGCGTGCGTCCGTCGGGCGTGCCGGCGACGATCTTGTAGTAGAAGTCCGCGAGATCGCCGCGCGGCGCGCCGTTCGGAAAGAGCGCCTGCATGCGTCGCGCCGCCTCCTCGTTCTTGCCCGCGGAGGACAGCAGGCGGATGTTCGCGAGCTCGACGCGGTCGGTCGTCGACGCGCGGTAGGCGTCGGCCAGTTGCCGCGTGGCCGGGTGGTTCGGCGCGCTCTGCCGCAATTGCTGCAGGATCTTGCCCGCGGCATCCGGATGGTTGGACTTCAATTCGATCTCGCCCATCAGCGCGAGCGCCTCGGGCTGATTCGGCACGATCGCGAGAACCTTCTGCACGATGCCGCGCGCCATGTCGGGACGGTTCTTGTCCTCCCACGTCTGCGCGGCCGAGAGCAGTTGCGCGATCTGCGGGTTCAGCGGCGGCGCGGCCTGGGCGTTCGCGGCGGGCGGCGCCGCCGTCGCCGCGCTCTGCGCCTCGGCGACGCCCGGCATCGCGCAGGCGACCCAGCCCGCGAACGCGAGCGGCGGCAGGATGGGCGCGAGCGCGGCGCGGGCGGCCGACGCGGTCAGCGGAGCGCGGGGCATGTCGTCGTCCACGCGGGTACGAGGCGGCCGTCGGCGTCGAAGCGGTACAGGCCGTCCATGAAGCCGAGGCCGAACAACGCGAGCACGCTGCTGTAGTAGCCGAGCGGCGCGTCCTTTTCCATCGCGCGCGCGCGGGCGGCCTGGGCGCTCGCCAGGTCGGCGCGCCCGAGCGCCGCGAGGTACGGCACGACGGCGGCCGAGAAGCCGGCGTTGCCCGCGTTCGGGCCCGGCGCCGCCGTCTGCGTGTCGATCCGCTCGGGCGGGAAGCCATGCGCGGCGACGTAGTCGGCGAGCGGTACGAACGTGTGCAGCGTGGCCGCGCGGAACGGATCGGCCGGCGCCAGCATGCCGGCCCACAGGTAGACGCGGATCGCGTTGTAGGCGCTTTCGGCCTTCGTCTGCGCGTCGGGCGCGAAGCCGCGGCCGCTGTGGTATTCGACCCAGTCGGGCGAGAAGCCGCGCGGGGCCGTTTCGTTGACGAGCCGCGCCGAGGTGCCGACGAGGCTCTTCCACTCGGGCTGGTCGGGCAAGGCGGTTTCGAGGCCGCGAATCAGTTGCAGCGGCACGTAGCTCGGGTTCAGGCGCCAGACGCCGGGCGCGGGCGCAAAGCCGACCGAGCCGGGCAGCACGGTGCGTCCGAGCCCCGGCAGCGACGCGGTTTCCTCGCGCGCGACGGTGCGCGCGAGCGTCGTGCCGAGCGCCGTGTAGCGGCGCTCGTTCCAGAGCCGGCCCGCCTCGATCAGCGTGTAGGCGATCCAGAGGTCGGCGTCGCTGGCGGGGTTGGCGTCGAGGACGCCCCATGCCTGTCCGCCCGGCCCGGTTCTGCCGCCGCCGGTTGCGCTCGCGCCGGAAGCCACGGCGGCGGGCTGCCTGGCGCTCCCGGCCGCGCTCGACGCGTTCGATGCGCTTGCCGTTCCCGATGCTCCCGATGCCCCGGCGGCGGACGAACCGGCCGGCAGCCGGCCCCAGAGCCAGGCCGGCAGATGGCTGGTCAAATCGCCGCCCGCGAGGTTGTTCTCGGTCCAGCCGAGCACCCGGTCGAACGTGGGGCGGTCGTTGTCGACGAGCGCGAAGAAGAGTGCGTAGCTTTGCCCCTCGGACGTCGTGATCTCGTCGGGCGAACTCGCGTCGATCACGCGTCCGTCGGGGCTCAGCGTCGTGCGCTTGAACGCGGCCCAGTCGGGCCAGGCGCACGCGGGCGCAGGCGCGGCCGTCGGGGTCGCCGCGGCCGCGTGCGCGCCGAAGGCCGCCAGCGCGAACGCGAGCGCGCCGGCTGCGCGCCGCAGAACCGGATGCCACGGGCTCGCGCGCATCGTCAGTTCCCGGTGCGTCGCACGGCGAGGCGGGAGAGCGCCCAGAACACCAGCAATGCGACCGCGAGACCGGCGAGGATGCCGGCGATCGCGAGCAGTGCGGGGTAGTTCGAGACGAAGACCCACAGCCGCGCATACCACGGCAGGTCGCCGACGAAATAGCGCTCGCCGAGCCGCAGGCTGTCGATCTGGGTGCCGCGGAACACGGCGAGGTCGCCGTGGATCTGCGAGACGCGGCTGTCGTCCTGGAGCACGTCGAGCACGCCGCCGAGCTGCGCCGACGAGCTGGCCGAGACGGCGACGACGCTGCGCCCGCTCGCGAGCGGCGATTCGAAGCCGATCAGCGCGGCGAGCGGCCCCGACGCGCTCATGC
The DNA here is from genome assembly GCF_002870125.1 of Burkholderia sp. WAC0059. Taxonomy (GTDB): domain Bacteria; phylum Pseudomonadota; class Gammaproteobacteria; order Burkholderiales; family Burkholderiaceae; genus Paraburkholderia. The sequence goes on along the minus strand of NZ_PNEO01000005.1, from coordinate 143,379 downwards.
TCGCGCGGCCCGTCGGCGTCGGGAAGCGGCGCGTGCCGGACAGCCAGCCGCCCCCGCCCTCGGCGCGCTGCTCGCGCAGCGTGAGCTCGGTCGTGCCGGGGCCGATCAGCATCGGCAGCGACTTGCCCCACTTCGCGAGCAGGCCGGCCGCGGACCCGGTGCCGACCACGAGCAGGTTGCGCTCGCTCTCGGCGCCGACGTCCTTTGCGGGCACGACGGCGACGCGCAGCGTCGGCAGGCCGGTCCACTGGCCCATGTAGCCGAGCAGCGTCAGCACGGTTTCCTCGTCGGCGGCGTTCGGCGCGTCGGGAATCACGACGGCGGTGTCGGAGAGGTCGGCCATGCGCGTGAACGGGAAGCCGCTCGTCGCGAAGAACGCGAGGTTGGGCAGCGCGGTGAAATGCGCGAAGCCGCTGAAGTCGATCGTCGAGTCGGGGTCGATGGCCGCGCGCGCCACGTCGGCGGGCGCCGAGGCGCAGAGCCCCGTCTTCTGCGAATCCATGTGGAACTGGAACTGGAACTGGTTGTTGGCGGCGACGCGGAACACGGGCACGCGCAGTTCGTCCTCGGCGCTCGTCTCGGTGCTTGTGATGAGCGGGATGTTCAGGCGGACGCGGTCCGACGTGGTCCTGAGCGGGCGCAGGCGCTCGGAGCGGATCAACTGGTCGTTGACGCTGACGTTCAGGACCGAGTCGTTATAGGCGGACGGCGCCGTGTAGCGGTAGCGCACGTCGAGCGGAATGCCCTGGCGCGCCCAGGCGTAGAGGTCGGGCGGCACGCGCAGGTTGACGCGGATCGGGTCGGGGCTGTAGCCCGACACCTGCAGTTGTTGCGGGTCCGTGACGAGGTCGCGGAACAGGACCGGCCGGTCCACCGGCACCCATTTCGGCGCGTCGTAGGGGCGCCGCCGCGCGCCGGGATCGACCGACTGGATCACGACGCTCGAGCCCGTCATGCCGGCCTGGCCGAGCACGAGCGCTTCGGCCGCGGTTTGCAGCTCCTTCTCGTTGCGTCCCGCGACGACGAGCAGCTCGCGGCCCGACTGCGGCGGGCTGGCCGGATTCGCCATCACGGCGACGGTCGGCCCCTTGATCTCCGGCAGCGCGACGCCGGCCGGCGCGTCGCCGGGCAGCGCGAGCACGACGGCGTGCGAGTTGGCCGGCAGCGCGGCGAGCACCGGGAAGCGCGCGTGGCGGTAGTCGGCGAGCGCGCCGAACCACGAGGCGACGACGCCCGCCGCCTGCAGCGCCGGCGCCTGCGCGCGGGGCGGCAGCAGGAACGGCAGCGTCAGCAGCCGGTTGTCGTGGCGGTCGAAGAACGGCGTGGGCAGCAGCGCGAGGTTATTGGGCAGCGCGAGGCTCGCCGTCGTCAGCGTGAGCGACGTGGTCGGGCTGACGTCGGTCCACAGCGACGTGTTGTACGGGTCCTCGCAACTGTCGGTCGTGTAGTGCGCGACCATCTGCAGCGCGATCCGGTTGTAGTCGGTGAAGAGCCGCGGGTCGAGATCGATCGTGCGCGAGATTGCCTTGCCGGCGTCGTCCTTGTCGAACTGCAGCGTGGCGATGTCCTCGCCGTTGAGCAGCACCTTGAGGTGCGAGAGCGGAAAGATCAGCGCCGGCGAGTAGGTGAAGTCGAGCTTGAGCCGCGCGGCGGTCACGACCTCGTCGTTGCGGATGTCGATGCTCAGCGCGCCGTTCGGGTCCTGGCCGCGCAGCGCGATGGGCCCGTAGTTGCCCATCTGGTTCAGCGTCAGGACGCGGGTGAAGGTCGGGGCCGAGGGCGGCGCGGCGGACGGTGCGGCAGCATCGGCGGTATCGGGCGCGGCGGCATTGGCCGGCGCGGGGGCCGCCTCGATTCGTGCCGCGAAGAACAGGCTGGTACACAGTACGACAAGACCGATGTGGATCGATACGCGCATCGAAGCAAGCCCCCATGTTTGGCCTGGGCACTCATCGCCTTTTCACCGGCGCTGCGCCGCCCGTTGGTCTTGCGCGCGGCGCAAGAGTCTCTGTATACGGATGCAGGGTATTGCGGGACGTTTGCCAACCAGCGGCGCGGTTCACGACCGGATCGCGCCGGTGTTACGAGAATTATTGGATTGCTTCAGGTCAGGATATCAAATTTCGAAAGAAGATAACTCGGGTATGCAGAATATGTAGCGAACGTGTCCGGGGCCGGCGGGACGGCTCGATTCAGCGCGCATAGCCGGGCCCGAAAACGGCGTGGCGCAGCGACGATGTTAGCAATCGTCGTCCACAATCTTCCGGCGAAAATCCGGAGAAAACCCCATGAAAACCGCCGGAAAACCCGCGGCGGCACCCGGGAGAGGGTCGGGCCGGCGGCGATGGTACAGTAGGCGGCGTGCGTTCCGGGCCGGGCCTTCCGCGATGTCAGCGAGTTTCGCGGCGTGGCGGTGAGCAATGCGGAACGACGGCGCGAAGATCGACCATCGGGAGAACTGAACTGCTGTCAGGGGGGAGTGAGGTGACTTCGCTGATTGAAGCGTTGCGCGGCAGCGCGGCGGCGGCCGTCGACGATTTCTACGGGAAGCTGTCCCGGCTGCCGAAGTCGCGCATGATTCTGGAAATGCTCGATGCGACCGAGCTCGAACACCTGAAGGCGCGGCAGATCCAGAACCTCCTCTCGCTCGCCTCGTCGAAGCTCAAGCCGGGCGACCACGTCGAGACGGCCCTGCGCGTGGGCCGCATCCACGCCATCGTCGGCCTCGACAAGGAAGAGCTCGTCCAGAGCCGCGGGATTCTCGCCTCCTCGGTCTACCGGCGCATCGGCGAGAGCGTGGACAGCCGGGCGCTGTCGCTCTTCACGCAACGCCTGAACGACGACCTGACCGGGCAACTGAAGGCCTACCAGAAGATCGAGGACGCGCAGCGCGCGGCCCTGCTCGACATCACGCGGCTCGCCTGGGAGAGCACCAGCTACAGCGCGCTCATTCATCAGGTCATCGCGATTCTCGCGAGGCACGACGAGATCGCGGGCTGCTCGATCGGCCGTCCCGACGAGGCGGGCATCTTTCATTTCGAGGCCGCCGCGAGCGACAACGTCGCTGATTATCTGGCGCAGTTGCTCAGCTCTCCGCGCACGCAGATCGTCGTCAACGCCGACGACCCGCGCGGCCAGGGGCCGGTCGGCCGGGCCTGGCGCAGCGGGCACATCGAGCGCGTCATCAACTACCGGACCCATCCGCAGACCGAGCCGTGGCGCGAGCTCGCCCTGCAGCGCGGGCTGCGCTCGTGCGCGGCGATCCCGCTGCGGGTGACGGGCGCGCCGCCCGTCGCCGTGCTGCTGCTGCACAGCGCCTTGCCGGGCGGGTTCGTCGGCACGCACCAGACGTCCTTTCTCGACATGCTGCAGACACTGCTCGGCTGCGCGCTCGCGCGGCTCGACGGAACCGAGGAGGGCATTCGCGAGGCGATTCCGATCAAGGACCGCCAGCGTCTCGCGGCGCTCGTGCGCTCGGACGCGCTGCGCACCTACTATCAGCCGCTGCTCGATTTGCGGGTCGGCCGGGCGACCAAGGTCGAGGCGCTGGCGCGGCTCGCGGACGGGACGGACGTGCTCACGCCCGGGCAGTTCCTGCCGGCGCTCGTGCCGGACGATCTGCTGGCGATCTACGTGGGCGGCCTCGAGCATGCGCTGGCGGACCGCGCGCGCTGGCTCGCGGACGGGCTCGAGCTCGGCATCTCGGTCAATCTCCCGCCGGCCGCGCTCAGCGACATTCGCTATCTCGCGGCGACCGAGGCCGCGCTGGCGCGGCACGGCTGCGAGCCGGGCCAGTTGACGCTCGAGGTGCTGGAGACGGAGGCCGTCTCGCTGGGCCACGGTCAGCACGCCATCCTCGCGCGGTTCAAGGCGCTCGGCGTGATGCTCGCGCAGGACGACCTCGGCTCGGGGCATAGCGGGCTCACCCGGCTGCGCCAGTTGCCGTTCGACTGGATCAAGATCGATCGCGACATGGTGCGGATCGGCGGCGACGAGGCCGTCGACGTCCTGCGCTTCGTCTATCAGCTCACGCGCCTCGGGCACGCGCTCGGCAAGCGCGTGGTGGCCGAGGGGATCGAGTCGGCGGAATTGCTCGACGCGCTCGCGATGCTCGGCGTCGATCTCGTGCAGGGCTATGCGGTCGCGAAGCCGATGCCGGCCGATGCGGTGAGCGCGTGGGCCCGCGCGTATTCGTACCGGCCGGGCCCGACTGCCGGCGCGATGCTGCCGCAACTCGCGAAGCTGCTGGTCTGGGAGGAGCGTCTGGTGTTGAATCTCGACGCGCCGACGACGGCCGAGGCGATCACGCGCGCGGTCGAGACGATCTCGCGGCACGGCGAGTCGGACGGCGAGGCCGGCTCGCTGGTCCGCTCGCTGATCGGCTTCGAGAGCGTGTTTCCGGGCGACAGCCGGTGCGACCGCGGGCTCGAGGCGATCGTGACGGCCGCCCTGCACGGCGGCCCGCACAGCGAGGCCTATGCGCGGGCGCACCGGCGGCTCGTCGCGACGATCACGCGCCACGGCAGCCCGGCGCGGCCGTGACGCGCTGTCCGGGCCGGCCGCGCGCGGCGAAGCGCCCGGGCGTTTACGTTGCGCCGGTTTCGCCGGCCGCGCTCATCGCGAGAATGCGCTGCGCCATCCTGACGTTGGCGAAGTCGACGAGCTTGCCGTCGAGCGAGACCGCGGCGAGCCCGGCGGCCTCGGCTTCTGCGAGCGCGTCGAGCGTGCGCTGCGCGGCGCGGACTTCGGCCTCGGTCGGCATGAACGCCGCACGGGTCGGCTCGATCTGGTCCGGGTGGATGACCTGCTTGCCGTCGTAGCCCATCGCCGCGGCCTTCAGCGCCCAGGCGCGCGTGAGCACGGGGTCGCGGAACGCGCCGCACGGGCCGTCGACGGCGCGCAGCCCGAACGCGCGCGCGGCCACGAGGATGCGCATCATCGGGTAGGTCCAGAGGTCGAGCGGCGTCGTCGCGTAGTTGCCGACTTCGTTCTTCAGCGTGAGCGCGTAGCCTGGATGCGTGCCGCCGATCTCGACGGTGCGCGCGCCGAGCGAGGCCGAGAAGTCGCCGACGCCGAAGTGCAGCGCGCCGAGCCGCCGGCTCGAGGCGGCGATGGCGTCGGCGTTGACGACGCCGCGCGCCGTCTCGATCAGCGCCTCGATTTCGAGCGGCCGCGCTGTACCCGCGCGGCCTTCGTCGAGCAGCCGTTCCACCTCGTGCACGGTATCGGCCGATTCGACCTTCGGCACGAGCACGGCGTCGAGGCGCGCGGCCTCGCGCACGAGCGCGCGGACCTCGTGCTGCGCGACGCCGGCCTCGCTCGCGTTGATCCGGACGAGCACCGTCTTCTTGCCCCAGTCGAGCGCGTTCAGCGACTCGATGGCGGTGCGCAGCGCTTCGTCCTTCTTTTCGGGCGGCACGGCGTCTTCGAGGTCGATGAACACGGCGTCGGCGGCGCTGGCCGCCGCCGACTGCACCATGCGCTGCCGGTGGCCCGGCACGGCGAGGACGGTGCGCGTGGTGCGCAGGGACGACGCGGCGGAAGCGGCGGAAGAGGTGGCCGTGCTCATGACGCCTTCCTCGCGGCCGTCGCGCCGGCCTCTTCGGCGAGCTCGGCCAGAATGGCCTCGGTGTGCTGGCCGACGGCGGGCACGGGGCCCATCACGGGTTCAACGCCCGGAATCGTGACGGCGGGCAGGAACATCGCCTCGGGGCCGCGCTCGGTCCCGACGTCGCGGTAGCGCTGGCGCGCCAGCAGTTGCGGATGCGCGAGCAGGTCGTCCACGTCGTTCATGCGGCCGTTCGCGATGGCGGCGCGGTCGAGCCGCGCGAGCACCTCGTCGGCGGGCCAGGCGGAGAAGCGCTCCTCGATCAGGCGCTCCAGGGCGTCGCGGTTGGCGAGGCGCTGCGAGTTCGTCGCGTAGCGCGGCTCGACCGCGATCGACGCGTCGCCGAGCACGACGGTGCAGAAGTTGAGCCATTCGCGCTCGTTCTGGATGCCGAAGAACACGGTCTTGCCGTCGCCCGTCGCGAACGGCCCGTACGGCGCGATCGTGGCGTGGCGCGCGCCGCTGCGCGGGATGGCGCGGCCGGCGCCGCGCGTGTAGTAGGCGGGGTAGCTCATCCATTCCGCCAGCGCGTCGAACAGCGACACCTCGAAGGCCATGCCGCGGCCCGTGCTCGCGCGCTGGTAGAGGCCCATCAGCACGCCGTTGAGCACGTACATGCCGGTCGCGATGTCGGCGATCGCGATGCCGCACTTGGCCGGCGATTCGGGCGTGCCGTTGATCGAGAGAAAGCCGGTCTCGCACTGCACGAGCAGGTCGTAGGCCTTCTTGCCGCTGTAGGGGCCGCCGTTGCCGTAGCCGGAGATGTCGCAGGCGACGAGGCGCGGAAAGCGCTCGACGAGCGACTTCGCGTCGAGTCCCTGGCGCTGGGCGGCACCGGGCGCGAGGTTCTGGATGAACACGTCGGCCTTCTCGAGCAGCGCCTCGAGCGTGGTCTGGCCTTCGTCGGTCTTGATGTCGAGCGCGAGGCTCTCCTTCGAGCGGTTCGTCCAGATGAACTGGCTCGACAGGCCGTTCACCACGGTGTCGTAGTGGCGCGCGAAGTCGCCCACCTCGGGGCGCTCGATCTTGATGACGCGCGCGCCCCAGTCGGCGAGATGGCGGCTCGCGAGCGGCGCCGCGATGGCCTGTTCGAGGGAAACGACGGTGATGTCGCTTAAGGGCAGGTTCGTCTTCATGAGCTCGAATTTCCTTGCATAAAACGGGGAGGTCGAACGGCGCGGACGGTCAGGGCACCATCCAGCCGAGGACCGGCGTGGACTGCAGCCAGACGAGCAGGCTCAGCGCAGCGATCATCAGCAGCGTCCAGGCGGCCACGCGCCGGAACAGCGTGCCTTCCTGGCCGATCATGCCGACCGCCACGGCGCCGACCGCGAGGTTCTGCGGCGAGATGGCCTTGCCGACGACGCCGCCCGTGGTGTTCGCGGCCGTCAGCAGGATGTCGGAGAGGCCGGTGTGATGCGCGGTCGTGAGCTGCAGCATGCCGAACAGCGCGTTGGCCGAGGTGTCCGAGCCCGTGAGCGCGGTCGCGAACCAGCCGAGAATCGGCGACACGGGCGCGAACGCGGAACCGGCGTTGGCGGCCCAGATGCCGAGCGTGACGATCTGGCCGGACAGGTTCATCACGTAGGCGACGCCGACGACGCAGCAGACCGTGAACACGGGCCAGCGCAGCTCGTGCAGGTTCTGCGCGTAGGTGCGGGCGGCGACGCGCGCGTCGAGCCGGAGCACGGGCACCGAGAGCAGGCCCGCGATCAGCACGATCGAGCCCGCCGAGAGCAGCCACTCGAACTTCGCGCCGACGGCCGAGACCGGCATGCCCTTCGGATCGACGACGTGCAGGCCCGGCCAGGCGAACGAGGACGTGACGGCCTCCATCGCGCGGCCGACGAAGCCGATCTGCGTGAGCGCGACGACGAGAATCACGGCCGCGTAGGGCGCGAGCGCGCGCAGGATTTCGGCGCGCGAATCGCGGGCCGCGGCAGGCTTTGCCGGCGCGACCTGGGCGCCCTGCGCACCGGCCGCGGCGAGATGGAACGACGCGCTGCCGCCCGTCATCGGCATGGCGAGCGCGGGGCCCACGGCGGCCACGGGATGCGTCGCGCCGTCGGCGAACGCGGCATCGAAATGCGCCTGGCCGTCCGCCGTCCGGGCGCCGTGGAAGTCGCCGGCCGGCGCGGCCGGGTCCGCCACGGGGACGCCCGCGCGCACCGTATCGGGCGACCAGACGCGCAGGAACGCGATCGACACGCCCGCGCAGATCAGCGCGGCGACGATGTCGACGAGCTCGACGGGCAGCACCATCGAGCCGGCGCATTGCGCGAAGGCGAACGCGAGGCCCGCGACGACGGCAAGCGGCCAGACTTCCTTGAGCCCGCGCTTGCCGTCCACGATGAACACGAGCATGAGCGGGATGAAGAGCGAGAGCAGCGGCGCCTGGCGACCGACCATCACGCTGATGTCGTGGACGGGCAGGCGCGTGATCTTGGCGAGCACGGTGATCGGCAGGCCGAGCGCGCCGAACGCGACGGGGCTCGTGTCGGCGAGCAGGCAGACGGTGGCCGCCTTCAGCGGCTCGATGCCGAGCGAGATGAGCAGCACCGAGCAGATGGCGACGGGCGCGCCGCCGCCCGCGAGCGCCTCGAGCAGCGCGCCGAAGCAGAAGGCGATGAGGACGGCCTGCACGCGCTGGTCCGCGCTCACGTGGGCGAGCGCGCGCCGCAGCACGTCGGCGTGGCCGCTTTCCTGCGTGAGCTTGAAGAGCCAGATCGCGTTGATGCCGATCCAGATGATGGGGAAGAAGCCGATCGCGGCGCCTTCGAGCGCGCCGCTCGCGGTCTGGCCGGCCGGCATGCCGTAGACGAATGCCGCCACGACCATCGAGACGACGAGCGAGGCGAGCGCGGCCCAGCGCGCCTGCAGGCGCAGTACGCCGAGCAGGACGAAGAGCGTGAGCAGGGGAAGGGCGGCGAAGGCCGCGGAAGCCCCGATCGAATGCGCGACGGGGTCGAAAATCTGGCTGTACATGCGTCTCCTTTGAGTTGTCCGGGCGCGTCTCTGGCGGACGGCGAGGAGCTCAATCTATACGCACGCGAAGCCGGTGTGAAATACCGATTCGAGCTACCGGGTATAGGTCGCGCCTATATCCGTTTCTATACCCATTTCCTTTCTTCGTTTGCCCTGTTCTCGTGTCCCTCGTGCCCTTCGTGCGCCGTGCGCGGCAGAACGCCGACCCATGCGCCGCTGTCGACGAGCTCGGCGGCCAGTTGTCGGACCGTCTTCTGGATCGCGAGCGAGGCCGCGCTCGTCGGCAGCGCGTTGGGGATGCACAGCGCGACGGCGCGCGCGATGTCCGGCTTGACGAGGCGGTGGATCAGCGGGGCATCGGCGGCGTGGCGGCCGAGCGCGTCCGGGGAGACGATCGTGACGACGTGCCCCTGGCGCGCGATGGCCAGCATGGTCGGCAGCGAGTCGATGTCGGCGACGATCTCGGGCTCGATGCCCTCGCGCGCGAACGCGCGCTCGATCAGCACGCGCAGGCCGTTCGCCGCGCTCGGCAGGACCATCGGCACGCCCGACAGGCGCCGCAGCGGGACGTCCTTCGCGGGGCCGACGCCGGCGACGCGCCCGAACACGAACAGGTTTTCCTCGAAGAGCGGATGGACCGAGACGCCGCGCGTCTCGGCTTCGCGAAAGAGGATGGCCATGTCGAGGCGGCCGTTGGCCAGCAGCTCGGCGAGGTAGCCGCTCATGCCCTCGACGATCTGCAGGCGGATGCCGGGGAAATGGCGGCGCACGTGCTCGAAGAGCGGCAGCGCGAGCACGACGGCGACGCTCGTGGGCAGGCCGATGGCGACCTGGCCCGACTCGGTGCCGTTCACGCGCACGGCGAGCGGAATCTGCGCGACCTGGCGCAGCACGTCGTGGGCGCGCAGATAGAGCGCGCGACCGGCCTCGGTGGGCTGCACGCCCTGATGGCTGCGCAGCAGCAGGGCCGTCTTGAGCTCGGCCTCGAGCCCGGCGACCTGCTGGCTCAGCGACGGCTGCGCGACGCAGAGCTGCTCGGCCGCCTTCGAGAGGCTGCCGCAGTCCACGATCGCGATGAAGTATTTGAGCTGACGGATGTCCATGGGTCTCGCGCTGCGCCGGCGGCGCCGTGTGATTCGGCGGCGATAGGGTGGAGATATGGCGGGATCATAACGTGCCGCCCGGGAGCCCGGGGGCATTCGCGGGGGCGTTCGTCGGGTCGGGCCGGCCGGTTCGGCGGAACGCGTCGGGCATCGCTGCCGGCCGCGCGCGGCGATGCGATGCGGCCGACGTGTTCCCGGGCGGGCGCCCATCGTGCTCAGCGTGTTAGCAACCGGAGGCGTCCTACCGGGCTGCCCGTTTCCACGAACGCAGCAACTCCAGCAACGCGCGCGCCTGATCCGACAGCGCGCCGTTGCGCCGCCAGACGGCGCCGACGTCCATGGTCGGAACGGGCACGCCGAGGTCGCGGCGGCTGATGCGGTTGCCTTCGAGCGACCAGGGGCGATAGACGAGATCGGAGAGGATCGTCACGCCGTGGCCCTGCGCCACGAGGCTGCGCACGGCCTCGATCGATTTGCTCTGCAGCCGCACGCGCGGCTTCAGGCCGTATTTGCCCCAGTACTTGCCGACGGTTTCGACGTGCTCGTCCATGTCGAGCAGCAGGTAGTTTTCTCGCGCGACGTCTTCGAGCGTCACGCGCTGCGCCTCCTGAAGCGGGTGGTCGGGCGCCGTCCAGAGGCGGCGCGCGGAGCGCAGCATCGTCTCGCACTTGAGCTCGTCGACGAGCGCCGTGTTGGAGACGAGCAGCAGCGCGATGTCGAGTTCGCCCGCGACGAGCCCTTCCTCGACGGCGGTGCGCTCGCGCTCGACGATCTCGATCTCGAGGCCGGCGAAGCGCCGGCTCAGGGTCGCCATCAGCGTGGGGATCAGATAGGCCGAGATGGTTTCGGTGACGCCGATGCGCAGCCGGCCGGCCAGTTGCCCCGGCTCTTCGCGCGCGGCCGTCACGGCCTGGTCGACGGACAGCGTGGCCTGCTGGACGTGCCGCAGGAAGCGCTCGCCGGCCTCGGTGAGCCGCACGCCCTTCGCGTGGCGGGCGAGCAGCGGCACGCCCACGGCGTCCTCGAGGTTCTGCAGCGCGATCGTCATCGACGACTGCGAGACGTTGCAGAGGCTGGACGAGCGGGAGATCTGCCCGGTATCGGCGACCGAGACGAAGAACTCGATTTGGCGTAGCGTGAGATGAGTAGCCACGGACGGTCGGTGTCTGCCTGAGGATGACGAAGGAACGACAGGATAGACGGCGAAGGTATTGAAAAATTATATATCGCGGCATCGGTATTATGAATTTGGCGCGGGATTTGTGGCTGCATAGCATCGGGTCTCGAGGAGGGGCGGGCCGGTGATCGATACGCACGAGAAAAAGGGCTACTGCACGTTGTGCCGGTCGCGTTGCGGCACGGTGAACGTCGTGCGCGGCGACCTGCTCGTCGAGGTCCGGCCCGATCCCGGGCATCCGACGGGGCACGCCATGTGCATGAAGGGGCGCGCCGCGCCCGAACTCGTCCATAGCCCGAACCGCGTGCTGTACCCGATGCGCCGCACGAATCCGAAGGATGCCGACGATCCGGGCTGGCAGCGCATCACGTGGGACGAGGCGCTCGGCGAGATCGCCGGGAAGCTCGACCGGTTCCGGCGCGAGAGCGGCGCGGAGTCGGTCGCGTTCGGCGTGACCACGCCGAGCGGCACGCCGATCAGCGACAGCATCGACTGGGTGGAGCGCTTCGTCTGGCTCTATGGCAGTCCGAATATCTGCTACGCCACTGAGATCTGCAACTGGCACAAGGATTTCGCGCACGCGTTCACGTTCGGCTGCGGCATGCCCACCGCCGACTACCGCCACGCCGACGTGATCCTGCTCTGGGGCACGAATCCGGCCAGCACGTGGCTCGCCCAGGCCGACGCCATCGGCAAGGGCCGGCGCAACGGCGCGAAGCTCGTCGTCGTGGACCCGCGCCCGACGGCGCTGGCGAAGGAGGCCGACGTCTGGATGCCGGTCCGGCCCGGCACGGACGGCGCGCTGGCCATGGGCATCGCGCGCCAGATGATCGAGGACGGCGGGATCGACGAGGCGTTCGTGCGGGCCTGGACGAACGCGCCGCTCCTCGTGCGCGCCGACACGGGCCGCTTCCTGCGCGAGCGCGATCTCGACCCCGATTCGACGCAGAACCGCCACGCGGTCTGGAACGCGTCGCGCGGCCGGCTCGAACTGGCCGGCGAGGAGTCCGGCACGCAGTCCGGCTCGCAACCCGCCGATCTCGCGCTCGACGGCCGCTACGAGGTGACGGTTCGCGGGGCCGGCGGTCGCGTCGCGGTGGTCTGCGTGCCGGCTTTCCGGCTCTATCGCGACGCGCTCGCGGACTACACGCCGGCGCGCGTCGAGTCGATCACGGGCGTGCCCGCCGCCGACGTCGTGACGGTCGCGCGGATGCTGGCGCCGGGCCGGCGCATCGCCTATCACGCCTGGTCGGGCGTCGGCCAGCACACGAACGCGACGCAGACCGAACGCGCCATCGCGACGCTCTACGCGCTGACGGGCGCGTTCGACACGCGAGGCTCGAACCGCGTGTTCGCGAAGCAGCCGGCCAACGCCGTGAGCACCTATGCGCTCGCGAGCCCGCAGCAGCGCGCGAAGGCGCTCGGCCTCGAGGCGCGACCGCTCGGACCGCCGGCCCACGGCTGGGTGACGGCGCGCGACGTCTATCGCGCGATAACCGGGGCGCAGCCGTACCGCGTGCGGGCGCTCGTCGCGTTCGGCACGAACATGATGGTCTCGCAGGCCGACGCCGAAGCGGCCCGCGAAGCGCTCGGCCGGCTGGAATTCCACGTCCATTGCGATCTCTTCGAGACGCCCTCGTCGCGTTACGCCGATCTCTTTTTGCCGATCAACACGCCGTGGGAGCGCGAGGGGCTGCGCCTCGGGTTCGAGATCGACGAGCGGGCGATCGAGCTCGTGCAGTTGCGTCAGCGGATGGTCGCGCCGCGCGGGGAAAGCCGCGCCGATTACGACATCGTGTTCGATCTGGCTGTGCGGCTCGGCATGGGCGAGTCGTTTTTCGGCGGCAGCGTCGAGGCCGGCTGGAACCACGTACTCGCGCCGCTCGGGCTCGACGTCGCGACGCTGCGCGCGCAGCCGGAGGGGATTCGCCGCGGCGTCGAACAGAGGGAGCGCGGCTACGCCGCGCCGACGCCGGACGGCCGCGCGCGCGGCTTCGACACGGAGACGGGCAAGGTCGAGCTGTACTCGGAGAAGCTGCTGCGTCACGGCTATCCGCCCGTGCCGCACTACGTGCCGCCCGCGCTATCGGCGCCGTCGACGCGCGAAGGCACGGCCGGCCCGACGCGCTATCCGTACGTTCTCACCTCGGCCAAGAACGGCTACTACTGCCATAGCCAGCAGCGCAGCCTGCCCAGCCTGCGCCGGCGCGCGCCCTGGCCCGTGGCCGAGATCGGCCCCGCGCTGGCCGGCGAGAAAGGCATCGCGGACGGCGACTGGATCGTCGTCCGCTCGGCGGCCGGCTCGGCGCGCTTTCGGGCGCGCGTCGTCGAGGGGCTCGCGCGCGACGTCGTCGTCGCCGAGTACGGCTGGTGGCAGGCCTGCGACGAGGTCGGCATGACGGCGCTGCCGATGTCCGGCGCACAGAACAGCAACTTCGCCAACCTGGTTTCGGGGCGCGACGTCGATCCGCTGAGCGGTTCCGTGCCGCTGCGCTCGTCCGCCTGCGACGTGGCGCGCGATCCGTCCGTCGATCCGGCCCGGCGGGCCTGGCCGGGCTGGCGCGAGTTCGTCGTGGCGGCCGTCGGAGAGGCGGCCGCGGGCGTGCGCACGGTCATGTTCGCCGCGCGCGACGGCGGCCCGTTGCCCGACTATCTGCCGGGGCAGCACGTGAGCCTGCACGTTCCCGAACTCGGCGAGGGCGGCACGACGCGGGCCTATTCGCTGACGGGCCCGGCCGTCGTCGCGGACCGCCGCAGCTACACGATCGCCGTGCGCCATCAGCGCGGCGTCGCGCCCGGCGGCGAGCCGTTCGAGGGCGCGATGTCGGGCTACATCCATCGCGCGTTCGAGGTGGGCCGGCGCGTGTCGCTGCGCGCGCCGGCCGGCACGTTCGTCGTGCCGACGGCGTCGCGGCAGCCCGTCGTGATGTTCGCCGGCGGCATCGGCATCACGCCGTTCGTCGCGCAGCTCGAATCGATTCGCGATGCCGCCGCCGCGCCGCCGCTCTGGCTCTTCTACGCGAATCGCAACGGCGCGACGCATGCGTTTCGCGAGCGCATCGCGGAGCTGGGCCGGCGGCTGCCGTCGCTTACCGTCGTCAACTGCTACAGCGCGCCGCGCGACGGCCTCGATGTGCGCGGCCGCGACTACGCGATGGCCGGCCAACTGACGGCCGGCGTCGTCGCCGACGCGCTGATCCGCGCGCGCGCGCGATTCTATTTCTGCGGCCCCGAACCGATGATGAACGCGCTCGCCGACGGCCTGGTCGCGCGCGGCGTGCCGCCGTTCGACATGTTCAGGGAGGCGTTCCGCTCGCCGTCGAAGCCGCGCCTCGACGCCTCGCAGCGCTTTTTTGTGGAGTTCACGCGTTCGAACCGCAAGGCGGCATGGACGCCCGCGAACGGCACGCTGCTGGCCTTCGCCGAGGGGCTCGGCATTGCGATGCCGAGCGGCTGCCGCGTCGGCCAGTGCGAGAGCTGCGCCGTGCGCGTGAGCCGGGGAACCGTCGATCACCTCTGCGAGCGCGGTCCCGACGAGCCGGACGTCTGCTTCGCCTGCCAGGCGGTGCCGACCAGCGACGTCGCGATAGAAGCCTGAACGGCAATCTGGATTCGGGGCCCGGGGTCGGGCCTGAAACGGGTTGACCGGGGTTGGTGGCAAGGCATCGCCCGGCGGCCGGCCCGTGTCTGTCTCGCGGCAGGGCAGGGAAGACCGCAAGTGTCGTTCACGCGCATTTCATCAGGGTTCTGTGTCGGCGGAAAAAAGGGAGATCGAAATGAAGCAACTGTCTGGAGCGGGCAAAACGGGTGAAGCGGGCATCGAGGAGCGGGCGCAGGGCCCGGCCGGCGCGCTCGAACGCATGGCGGCGGGCGTGACGCGCTGGTCGGAGCGATGGTTTCCCGACGCCTACATCTTCGCCGCGATCGCCGTGATCGTCGTCGCGCTCGGCTCGCTCGCGGCCGGCGCGCCGGTCCAGCAGGTGGGCATCGCGTTCGGCGACGGCTTCTGGAGCCTCATTCCCTTCACGATGCAGATGGCGATCGTGGCGATCTCCGGCTACGTGGTCGCCGTCTCGCCGCCGGCCGCGCGCGTCATCGTCTGGCTCGCGCGCCTGCCGCGCGGCCCGCGTTCGGCGGTCGCGTTCGTCGCGCTCGTCAGCATCTTCGCCGCGCTGTTCAACTGGGCCATCAGCCTGATCTTCAGCGGGCTGCTCGTGCGCGCGCTCGCGCGCCGCACGGACCTGCGGGTGGACTACCGGGCCGCCGGCGCGGCGGCCTATCTGGGCATGGGCGCGACCTGGGCGCTGGGCCTGAGCTCGTCGGCCTCGCAGTTGCAGGCGAATCCGGCCAGCCTGCCGAAGGCGCTGTACGCGATCACGGGCGTCATCCCGTTCTCGGAGACGATCTTCCTGCCGCAATCGATGCTGATGCTGGCGGTGCTGACCGTGGCGTCGGTGCTGGTCGCCGCGCTCTCGGCGCCGGCCGGGGCGCGCGCACGCACGGCGCAGGAGCTCGGCGTACCGCTGGAGGAGCCGGCCGGCGCGCTGGAGAAGCCGAAGCGCCCCGGCGACTGGCTCGAATACAGCCCCGTCGTGACGGTCCTGCTCGTGCTGCTCGGCGCGCTCTGGATCGGCCACACATTCGGCACGAAGAATCCGGCGGTCGCGATCTCGGACCTGAACACCTATAACTTCGTCTTCCTGATGATCGGCATGCTGCTGAGCTGGCGCCCGCGCCGGTTTCTCGACGCGGTGGCGAAGTCGGTGCCCTCGACGGCCGGCGTGCTGATCCAGTTTCCGCTCTACGGCGGCATCGCGTTCATCCTGACGAAGGCGGCTCCGGCGTCGGGCGTGCCGCTGGCGACGCATCTGTCGCATTTCTTCGTCGCGATCTCGTCGCACGCCTCGTTTCCGGCGCTCATGGGCATCTACTCGGCCGTGCTCGGGTTCTTCGTGCCGTCGGGCGGCGGGAAGTGGGTCGTCGAGGCGCCCTACGTCATGGCGGCCGCCAACGCGCTCCACGTGCATCTGGGATGGGCCGTGACGGTCTACAACGCGGCGGAGGCGCTGCCCAACCTCGTCAATCCGTTCTGGATGCTGCCACTGCTCGGCGTGCTGGGCCTGCGCGCGCGCGACGTGGTCGGCTTCACGTTCACCCAGCTCGTCGTGCACTTTCCGCTCGTCATCTTCATGCTCTGGGCGCTCGCGCCGACGCTGACCTATCACCCGCCCGTCATGCCCTGAATGTCCCGATCCGGCGGCGTCGGCCGCGCGCCGAAGTGCAGGCGGTATTGCTGCGGCGTGACGCCGAGCCGACGCCGGAAGGCGTCGCGCAGATGATGGGCGTCGCGCAGCCCGCATCGCCACGCGACGGTCTTGAGCGGCTCGGTGCCGTTTTCGAGCATGACGCGCGCCGCGTCGATGCGCGCGCGTTCGACGAATTCGGCCGGCGTCACGCGCGTATCGCGCGCGAACACGCGCGAGAAGTTACGCGGGCTCATCTTCGCGACCGAGGCGAGCACGGCGACGCCGAGGTCGTCGGCGAGATGCCCGAGCACGTATTGCTGCACCTGGGCGATCGGCGACGAGGCCTCGGCGTAGGGCGTCAGGTAGGGGCTGAACTGCGACTGCCCGCCCGCGCGCTGGACGAAGACCACGAGCCGTTTGGCGACGTTCAGCGCGACCTCGGGGCCGTGATCCTGGGCGAGCAGGTACAGAGAGAGGTCGATGCCGGCCGTGACGCCGGCCGACGTGTAGAGATTGCCGTCCTGGATGAAGATGCGGTCGAACTCGACGCGGGCCGTCGGACACAGCGCGGCCAGCGCGGCCGCGTCGTTCCAGTGCGTGGTCACGACGCGGCCGTCGAGCAGCCCGGCGCGCGCGAGCGTCAGCGCGCCGTTGCAGATCGAGCCGAAGCGCCGCGCGCGCCGGCTCGCGTCGCGCAGCCAGGCGTGCACGTCGTCGCCGAGCGGCGTCTGCACGAGCGCCGGGCCGCCGGCGGCGAGCAGCAGGTCGTAGTCGCCGTCCGCCTCGCCGAAGTGCCGGTCGGCCTGAATCCGCAGGCCGCTCGAGCAGCGCAGCGCGTCGTGCCCGGTCGAAATCAGTTCGAGCCGGTACTGGGCGTCGGGCAGCAGGAAGCGGTTCGCTTCCGAGAAAACGTCGGTCGGGCCGAACACGTCGAGCGCCTGGACGCCGGGGAACACGAGTAGGGCAACGCTGCGCATCGGTCGGGACAGGGCGGGGACGGGCCGTCGGCGGATCGGGCGTACAGATATAGCACGGCCGGCGCGCGAACGGATTTCAGGGGGCGGTCGCCGGGCCCGGCGTCGTCGCCGGCGTGTCGATCTGCCCGAGCAGTGCCTGGGCGCGCGAGGCGGCCGACGCGCCGCCGAGCGAGAAGCCTCGCACGGCGCCGCGGCTGTCCCTGAAGACGAAGCCGTCGCTTCCGGCCTCGGCGAGCGGCGTCCAGTCGCCCGCCGTGTCCGCCGGTGGCGGCAGCACCGTCACCGGGTAGAGCGGCGTCTTCACGGAGACGGGCATCGGCGGGAACGCGATGCGCGTCGGCGTGCCGAGCAGCGTGGCCGCCATCGCCTTTGCCGCGATGAGGACGGGACGCACGAACGGATGCACTCCGTCCGGGTATTCGGCGCAGTCGCCGACGGCGAGGATGCCGGGCCGGCTCGCGCGCCCGTAGTCGTCCACGACGATGCCGCGGTTTACGTGCAATCCGGCGTCCCGGGCGAGCCGCGTGCGCGGGCGCAGGCCTGTCGCGCAGAGGACGGCGTCCACGCGGAGGACTTCGCCGTCGTCGAGCGTCGCCGCGTAACCCGTACCGGCCGCCTGGATCGATCGCACGGTCCGCCCGAGCCGCCATTGCACGCCGCCGGCTTCGAGCGCGCGCTGCAGCGCGAGGCCGGTTCCGGCGGGCGCGAGCGAGGCGAGCGGCCGGGGCCCGGGGTCCACGACGAACGGCACGACGTTCGCGCCCAGCAGATCGTTGGCGAATTCGCAGCCGATCAGGCCCGCGCCGATCACGAGCACGCGCCGCGCGCCCTCGATGGCGGCGCGAAACCGGGCGTAGTCGTCGAGATCGTTGACGGCGAGCGCTTCGCGGGCGCGGTCTCCGGCGATGGGCGGCCGCGCGGGTTCGGCGCCCGTTGCGAGGACGAGCGCGTCGTAGCCGTAACGGCCCCCCGACGTGTCGACGCAGCGGTTGGCGACGTCGATGGCCGTGACCGGCTCGCGCGATTTCAGCGTGAGGTTCAGGCGGCTCGCCATGGCTTCGGGCGGCGACGTGATCCACTGCGCCGCGGACCGCTTTTGCGCGATGGCGTTTGAGAGCAGCGGTTTCGAATAGCCGGCGCCGGCTTCTCCTGTGACGAGGACGAGGTCCACGGCGCCGTCCCGCTTGCGCAGCGCCTGGGCGACCGAATAGCCGCCCACTCCGCTGCCGACGATGACGATGCGGCTGGTTTTCATGGGTCTGGGGTTTCCTGGCGGATGTCGGATGAAGTCGGACGAGTCGGGCGGCACAGCCGGCCGCCCGCGGGGCTCAGCGGTAGAACGCGTCGTCGAGCAGCATGTCCTCGAAGAATGCGCCGAAGCGCCGTTGCGGGTCGCGCAGGTGGATCTCGAGAATCCAGCGCATCGCCGAAGGCGTCGCGTCGAGGTCGGCGAGCGAGCCCGTGTAGATCGTGGCGTGCGGGAAGTCCGAGACGCGATGGCCGGGCAGGTCGAAGTTCAGCTCCCAGCCCATCGCGCGCGCCGTCTTGTCGGCCCAGGCGTAGAGCGCCTGGCCGCTCAGCCGCTCCTTTTCCCAGACCGCACGGGCCTCGTGAAAGAGCCGTTCGGCGTCGCGCGCGCAGCGCTCGTAGTCCGCGTGCCGCCCGACCACGAACGACGCGCCGCCGTCGCCTTCCCAGGCATCGACGCGCGGCGCGATGTCGATGAAGAAAATATCGTTTTCCTGTAGGACGACGCCGGGCACCGAGGCCTGCTTCATCGGCTTGATGGTGTTCGCGCCGAAACGCACGCGCGTCGGGTGCCAGCTCAGCGCCAGGCCGGACTCGACGAGCATGCCTTTCGCCATTTCGACCGCCTCTTCTTCGGCCATGCCGGGCGTTACGCGCGCCGCGATTCGACGGATGGCCTCGCGGGTTTTCTGGCGCGCCAGCAGCATGCCGTCGACGGAAAAGGCCGGGCCCACGCGCTCGGCCGTCGCAAGAATTTCGCTCATCTTCCACTCTCCGTTGGATGCGCGGGCCGGAATGCCGCGCGCCTGACGAAATTCTGGATGCCGGGCCGTTGCCTGTGAACCGCCGCGAGGGGCGTTCTGCGGCCAGATTGGCGCGTTCTCGCGCCAGGGGACCGTGGAACGGGGATCAGAGCTTCATCGAGAGCTCGACGTCGGCCGCGAACGGCACCGAGACGTAGCGCGACTGCGGTCCGCGGACGCGTTCGAGGTAGGCGGGGCTCCAGTCCGCGTTGTCGGCGACGACGAGCGCGCCCGTGCGCAGACGCGGTTCGAGCAGCGCGAGCACGTCGCCGTAGAGCGGTTTGGCGCCGTCGAGCAGCACGAGGTCGATGGTGTCAGGCAGCGCGCGCGCGAGCGTGTCGAGCGCGTCGCCTTCGCGAATCTCGATCAGGTCGGCCAGCCCTGAGCGCGCGAAATGCTCGCGCGCCTGCGCGGCCTTCGACGGCTCGAACTCCGTCGTGACGAGCCTGCCGCCGCCGTTGTCGCGCAGCGCGGCGGCCAGATGCAGCGTGGAGATGCCGAACGACGTGCCGAACTCGACGATCGAGCGCGCGCGATTCGTGCGCGCGAGCAGGTAGAGCAGCGTGCCCGTTTCGCGCGAGATCGCGAGATGGAAGTCCTTCGCGCGCGAGTAGAACGCGCGATAGTCGGCGCTGGGGCTCATCAGCTTCGCGCGTTCGTCGTCGGAGAGCTTCGCCAGTTCGTCGCGCAGGCGCGCGTCGCTGGCGTCGGCATCGGCGAAGAGCTGCGCGAGCAGGGCCGAAAGCGGGGGAGAAGCGAGCGTATTCATCGGGGTTTTCCTCGTGGATCGCGCAACGTTGCGCATCTAGCTAGAATACGAATAATTCGTCGCGTTTTCTATTCGCATTCGGTCAGATATCCCATGAAAAAACGGCCAGGTCCCGTCGTTTCGGCCCGCAAGCACCCGAGCCAGGCGCGCTCCACGCGTCTCGTCGCGGACATTCTGGAGGCCGCTGTTCGCGTTTTGATCCGCGAGGGCGCGCGGCGTTTCACGACGGCGCGCGTCGCGGAGGAGGCCGGCGTGAGCGTCGGCTCGTTCTATCAGTACTTTCCGAACAAGGAGGCCATCCTGTTCCGGCTCCAGTCGGACGAGTGGCGGCAGACGGGCGAATTGATCGCCGGGATGCTCGGCGACACGGACCGGCCGCCGCTCGAACGGTTGCGCGCGGCGGTGCGCGCGTTCTTCCGGAGCGAATACGAGGAGGCGGCGCTGCGCGTCGCGCTCGGCGACGTAGCGCCGCTCTATCGCGACGCGCCCGAGGCGAGCCGGCATCGGGAGGCGGCCCGGCAACTCGCGCTCGCGTTCGTGGACGAGGTGCTGCCGCATGCGCCGAAAGCGAAGCGCGCATTCGCGGCCGAGGTTCTCATGACGACGATAACGACGGTCGGCGAGGGCGTTTCAGGACGCGCCCGCTCGAAGGCGGAAATGGACGCGTGGGCGGACGAGATGGGCGAGATGCTCTGCGCGTATCTGGAACGGCTCGCGGCGTAGCGCGGGGCTGGGCCGCGAGGCGGCGCGGGGAGAGACGGCGCGGGGAGAAGCGCCGGGGCCGGTCAACGCGGCACGTGTCGCGCGCGCAGTCTGCGCCCGATCGGCAGCAGGCGTCCGAAGCGTTCGCGGCGATGCTCCTCGTCGAAGTGCGCGAGCGACAACCCGACGAGATCGCTGCGCGACACGATGCCGACGAGCCGCATGGTCTGCCGGTCCGTGACGACCGGCATGCGTTCGATGTCGTGCACCGCGAGCCGCGTCGCGACGAGTCGGCAGGTCTCGCTCTCGAGCGCGACGACGGGTTGATGCGTCTGTATCGAAGCGCCGATTTTTATTTCGGACTGCGTTTCGCTTAGCGTCCTCAGCAAGTCCCGATCGGCGATGCCGAGCACGCGCCCCATCTCGACGACCGGATAGGCGCGATGCCGCTGGTCGGTGCCGAAGAACCGGGCGAGCGCCTCGCGGGCCGTCAGCGTGGCGTCGATCGTCTCGACTTCGCACGACATGACCTCCTCGACGTGATGGCGCTCGAGCGGATCGACGCCGTACTCGCGGTAGATGTGGCGGCCGCGCCGCGCGATTTTCTCGGTCATGATCGAACGGCGCATGGCCGCCGTCGAGAACGCGTGCGCAACCAGCGTGGCGGCCAGCAGCGGCAGCAGCGCGTTGCCGTCGTGCGTGAGGCCGAACGCGAACACGATGGCCGTGAGCGGCGCGCCGAGCGTGGCGCCCAGCGTCGCCGCCATGCAGAGGAGCGGACACAGCGCCGCCTCGTCGGCGGGCAGCGCGTGGCCCAGCAGCACGCCGAGGCCGGCGCCTAGCATCAGCAGCGGAGCGAGCACGCCGCCCGAGGTGCCCGAGCCGAGCGCGATCAGCCAGATGACGGCCTTCACGGAGACGATCGCGACGACGACCTGCAGCGCGAATTGCCGATGCAGCAGGCCGCCGATCACGTCGTAGCCGACGCCGAGCGTGTGCGGCTCGATCAGTCCGCCCGCGCCGACGGCGAGCCCGCCGAGCATGGGCCACCACATCCAGTGCAGCCGCAGCCGCGCGAACCCGTCCTCGATCCGGTAGAGCGCCGCCGAGAGTCCGGCCGCGAGCGCGCCGGAGACGAGGCCCGCGACGACGCACGAGAGCATCAGGAGCGGCGAGGCCGGCGCCGTCTGCAGCGGAAACAGCGGGCCGGTGCCGAAAAACGCGCTGCGCACGAAGCCCGCGACCGCGCAGGCCAGCGCGACCGGAATCAGGCTGCGCGGACGCCACTCGAACAGCAGCAATTCGACGGCGAGCAGCACGGCCGCGACCGGCGTGCCGAACACGGCGGTCATGCCCGCGGCCGCGCCGGCGACGAGCAGCGTCTTGCGCTCGGCGGCGCTCATTCTCACGCGCTGGGCGACGAGCGAGCCGAGCGCGCCGCCCGTCATGATGATCGGCCCTTCCGCGCCGAACGGCCCGCCGCTGCCGATCGCGATGCCCGAGGCAAGCGGCTTGAGGAGCGCGACCTTTGCCGACATGCGGCTTCTGCCGAACAGGATGGCCTCGATGGCCTCGGGAATGCCGTGGCCGCGAATGCGCTCCGAGCCGTAGCGCGCGATCAGGCCGACGATCAGTCCGCCCGCGACCGGCACCAGCACGACCCAGGCGCCGAGGCCGTTGTGGGCCGGCGAGCGGTCCGCGAACGAGAAGCGCGCGAAAAAGAACAGGTTCGTGAACAGGTGGATGAGATTCATGAGCACCCAGGCGGCGACCGTGCTGAGCACGCCGATGCCGGCCGCGAGCGCGCCGATGACGGGCAGGCGGTCGTTGACGGAGAAGTCGCGCCGGTGCGCGTGGCGGAGGGTGGACATGGCGGTCTACGAATCGATTTGCGGGACGCTGAACGAGCCGGCGAGCGAGCGGAGTTCGGCGCGATGGATTTGCGCCAGCTTCGACAGCAGGGCTTCGCCCGCTTCGAGCAGATGGACCTCGACCTGGCGCCGGTCCGTCTCGCTCGGCCGGCGCTCGACGAGCGCGAGCGCCTCGCAGCGCGAGACGAGCGAGACGACGCCGTGATGCCGGGCTTGCAGCCGCTCCGCCAGCTCGCCGATCGTCGCCCACGCGCGGCCCGGATAGCCTTTTACGTGCAGCAGCAACAGGTATTGCAACGGCGTGAGGCCCTCGTTTTGCGCGGCCTCTTCGGAGAAGCGCTCGAAGCGGCGCATCTGATAGCGGAATTCCGAAAGCTGTTCGAAATCGGCTTTCGCGAGAAGGGAACGGCGTCGGGTCATGGGGCGCAGCGCGGCGGCTCGGATCGGGAAACGAAAAATATCACATTTTGATATTTATTGGGATAAAAGCGCCGGGTGCCGTCTGCATTCGTGAATGCCGCGCGTGCCGCGCCGGTTGCCGCCGCGAGCGGTGCCATTCACATTCCTTTAGACTCTCGACTGGTTTCGATTCGCCGGGTATCGCGGGCGATGCCGAACCCCACCCACCGATGGAGCGCCGATGATCGATTACCAGCAGGAATTCGCCTCGTTTCTGGAGTTCGTCGCCGAGGTGGCCGTGCATATCCGGAACAACACCCCGGCCTACGACGCGTCGGCCGAACATCGGCCTCACGCATCCGAGGACATTCGCTGGCTCGCCGAGGCGCTGCACAACTTCGAGGTGCTCGGCGCCGCGATCGCGGCCGGCGACGCGCGCGAAATCGTCTTCGTCTGCGCGGGTTACATCCACACCTACGAAGGGTTCCGGACGCCGCCTGCCGGCGATGCGGCGGCCAAAGCCGGGCACGACGCGTTCGCGCGCAACGGCGGCGTCGAATTGCTCGAGCACGGTCTCGGGTTGCTGAAGTCGATTCGCCAGAAAGCGCATACGGCCATCGAGGAGAACCCCGGCGCTACCCAGCATGGGGCGCCCGTCATGGTCCGTCGTTCGCACGGCCACGGATGACCTCGACGACGACAGGCCAGCGGCCGGAGACTTTATGAATTTGCTACGAAAATGCCTGCTCGCGTCGCTGCTGTTCGCGTTCGCGGCGCTGGCGCTGGCCGACGGACAGCCGGCCGACCCGGACAGCGTGCTGCACCGGGATCTCGCGCTGCCGTACCTGATCCACCTGCCGCAACGCGGGGCGGCGGGCGCACCGCTCATCGTGCTGTTGCACGGCATGGGCAGCAACGAGCAGGACCTCTACAGCCTGCGCGACGACTTCCCGTCGCGCTACGGCGTCGTCTCGGCGCGCGCGCCCTATACGCTCGGCGAAGGCAGCTATCAGTGGTTCGCGGGCACGGACGTGGGCGGCCGGCTCGACGGCAAGCCCGACGAACTCGACGCGTCGAGGGCCAGGATCGAGCGCCTGATCGACCAGCTCGTGAAGCGCTACGGATTCGATCCGCAGGCGGTGTATCTGGTCGGCTTCAGCCAGGGCGCCATCATGAGCTACGAGGTGGCGCTGACCGATCCCGGCGAAGTGCGCGGCATCGGCGTGATGAGCGGGGCGATCTTCGATTCGCTCGTGCCGCAGATCAAGCCGTCGTTCGCGCTTTCGCACCTGAGCGTGTTCATTTCCCACGGCGAGGACGACCCGGTGATTCCTCATGCCTATGCGATCGAGGCCGACCAGCGGCTGCAGCAGCTAGGCATCCACCCGTCGTTCCATCTCTACCCGGACATGAGGCACGAAATCAACGAGTCGGCGCTGCAGGATCTCGTCGACTGGCTGGCGGCGCAGTGATTGGGCGAGCCGCGAAGCGGGGCGGGACGTATCGCACCCGCAGCGGCGTCGCCCATGGTCGACGCCATTGACGCCATGCCCCTCGGTCCAGGCTGGCCGGGGGCGTCGCGTTATCGGGGGGGAGCCTCCGGGAAGCGTAGTGAAGGCGGATTGAGTCGATCGTCCGGATAGGGAAGAGGCCGCCGGTTCGACGGGGACAGGGCGGCCAGGTGAGCCGGGACGTTCTGCTGCGTGGTTGTCCGGTCGGGGCGGACGGACGGGTTTGCGCCGCCATTCGCCGCGTTGTGCGCGGAATCCTCGCGGGAGGCATATCGCTGTTCTGGCGCTGGACGATAGATCGGAACACCCATGATCTGGTTCTCGCTCGATGGTTGAGGTAGGCGTTATTTGACTGCGGCGCGCGGGGCCGGGGCGAGATACAGGCGAACGCCTGTCGATCGTTGCGAAGATACAGCCCTTCGATGCGCGTCGAAGGGCAGTACCATGGCCGCGTGGTTTTAGAACTCGCCGACGGTACGACTTTCGGAAAACACCAGAGAACCCGGACAAAGGAAAACGACAGATGCGCTCAGCCAGGCCAGTCCTTGCATGTCTTGCGCTGATCGCGCTGACGGTGCAGTCCACGAATGCCGCGGCAGGGCTGTTCGGGCCCAGTAACCTTCAGGAATGCCTCATCGACAGACTGTCGGGCTCTCCGAACGACATGGTCACGCAGCAGCGCGTCGGCCAGTGCCGGCAGGCATTCGGCAACACGGGGCTCGTCGGGAAACAGTCGGGGTGGTTCGCGCGCTTTCATTCGGGCGAAGCCTGCACACGCAGGCGGACGCGCAATACCCGCAGCATGCTTGCCGTGCAGATCATCCGCGCGAACTGCTATCTCCTCTATCAGCCCCGCATCGGCCAATAGGCGGGACGGCGGGACGGAATGCGGCGGGGCGCGGGCTTATAAGGCTCAGGCTCGCTGCCCGAGGAGCCGCCGGGCGAAGGCCAACATCCTGACGGCGGGGGGCCGTTCCAGCTCCGCGAGGCGTCGTCGCGCGCGGGCCAGCACGGCGTCGGCCCCGGCGTCCCGCTGCGGCGTGGTTGGCGGAACACCGCGATTGCCTTTGGGCCCTGCGTAGCGACGAATCCAGGTCGTGTCCGCCGGCTCGCCGAGCGCCTGCACCTGCATCGCCTGCGCGAGCTTGCAGCGCCATAGCGCCAGCGTGCCGGCATCGGCCGCGCCCTCGCGCGCGAGGGCTTCGGCCAGCGTCAGCGCGTCGAGATGGAGGCGCAATCCGCCGGCCGGCGAGAACCCGTAGTCGCGCCGCCCGCCGTCCGCCTGCGCGACCGTCGCGAACGACGGGCGCAGTCCGGTCAGTTGCGCCATCCATTGCTCCGCGTCGGCCAGCCAGGCCGGCGACTCGACCGCCAGATCGCAGTCGAAAACGGCGTCCACGTGGCCGGCCGTGTGGCGCAGCGTCAGCAGCCAGTGCGCGACGAACGCGCGATAGGCGTCGAGCGGCGAGATGCCGGCGACGTGGCGCTTGAAGAACGCGAGGTCGTGCCCGACGCGGCCTTGCGGCGGCGCGTCGGGCACGGCCGGCAGGGCGATTTGCAGCGCGTCGAGCGTTCGGGCGACGACCGGCACGTCGCGATTGGCAGCGAGCACGGCGAACGGCACCGCGACGAAGTGCGGGTTCCGATGCTTCGCCATGAGCGTCCAGCACGACCGCCATTGCGAGGCCGGGTTTTTCAGCACGGCGATGTGCACGCTGTCGGCGAAGGTCCGGGTGAACCACGGCAGGCGGCCGAGCGAACGGCAGAACTTGAAGACGGGTACGCCGTCGCGCTGCTCGGCCGATTCGATCAGTTCTCGCAGATAAGCTTCGAGCGGCGGCGCGTCTTCGGGCTGTGGCGCGGCGTCGAGCCGGTCGACGGCGAAGCGTTCGTCGTAGCCCCGCACGCCCGCCGGTTGCCGGAGCCGCGACGCGAACTCGGCGAAATAGGGTTGGGCGAGCCGCGGATGCCCGGAGCGCCAGCTATCGGAGGTGCTTGCCGTGAGCGTGGCCGCGTCGATGCCCGCCAGCATTTCGTGCAGCGGCTCGTAATAGGCGACGACGTTCTCGAGGCGGCGAAAGCACGACCATAGCCACGTGCCCGCGGTGCGGTATCCGGTGTGCAGAAAGACGGCTCTGGGTTTGGGCTCCAATGTCACCTCGAATAAGGGCGGGCGAACGCGTCCGGTGCCGGCCGCTTGCGCGGCGTTACGCGGTACGGGCACCGTCGCGCGCGGGGGAGGGCGTCGCGCCGTAGTGTTGCAGATCGGCCGCCGCCATGCGCTCGAACGCGCCCAGCACGCGGGCGCAGGTCAGCGTCTCGCGCCAGCAGCGCTCCTTCAGCCAGGACGTCGGCAGCCACTGCCACGGCAGCACCACTTCGTTGGTTCCCCAGGCCGGACGCCAGCGCTCCGAAACGCCGCGGCGGCGAAACAGGCTCAGCGTCGGAATCCCGAGATTCGAGGCGAGGTGCCCGACGCCCGAATCGTTGCCGATGAACCATCCGCATTCGTAGAGCCAGGCGGCCAGCGAATGGGTGTCGTCGAACGTATGCACGGCGAAGTGCCGGTGCGTCAGCCACTCCCAGCGAGCCCGCTCGCCCGGCGACACCACGAATCCGACTTCGTAGCCTTGCAATTGCAGCCGGCGCGCGAGTTCGGCGAAGCGGCGCGGCAACCAGCGCTTGTCCGGCGTGCTGGCTTCGGGGTGGATCGCGACCCGCCGCGCATGACGCCGGTGCCGCAGGCCCGGCGGCGGCGTGATTCCGTTGTCGGCGCCCGCGTCGGCAAGGCCGAGTTCGGCGCGGCAGAATTCGGCGAAGCGGCGGGCGATCGATCCGCCCGTGCGGCTGAGCGTCATGGGCGCGAGAACCTGCACGTTCGCGTGCAGGGCCGTCAGGTTCGGGACCGGCTGGTGTCCATGCATCTGGAGCACGAGATCGCAGGATGCGAGACTTTCGCGCAGCCGCGCGTCGTCGCCGCGCAGCGGACGGATGTCGACGCCGGGAAACCACGGCCGCAGCGCGTACGCGTGCGAGCCGAACACGACGACCTGGGCGCCGCTTTTCAGCAGGTTGTGCACGATCACCATCAGGACGAGCGTGTCGCCGAGCGCGTTCGACGAGACGAGAACGACGCGCCGGCACTTGCGCAGCGGCCCCGTCATGCGAGCGTTTCCCGCAACTGCTCGAACGCGCGGGCCACGCGCGCAACCGAAAGCGTGTATTTCCAGTAGCGTTCGCGCATGCGGCCTGTCGGCAGATAGGCACTGCCGACCACCACGCTTCCGGCGCCCCAGCCGGGATGCCAGGTGCGCGCGAGGCCGCGCCGCATGAAGAGCGAAAGCGTCGGCACCTGCAGGTTCGAGGCGAGATGGCCGATGCCTGAATCGTTGCCGATGAACCAGCCCGATTCGTAGAGCCACGCGGCGACGCTGTCGAGCGTGTCGAGCTCGGGCAGGGCGATGCCGTAGCGCTCGACGTAGGCCCAGGCTTGCCGCTCCTCGCGCGCCACCACGAACTGCGGGCTGAAGCCGAGCTTGCGCAGCCTGAGCGCGAGCCGGATGAAGCGCGACGGCAGCCAGCACTTGTCCAGCGTGCTCGCGGTCGGGTGGATGGCCACGCGGCTCAGATGCCGGCGATGTTGCAGCGCGGCGGGCGCGATGATGCCGTTGCTCTTGCCGACCGACGCGAGCCCGAGTTCGTCGCGGCAGAATTGCGCGAGCCGCTCCGCCATCGACTTCGACGAGCGGGCGCGATAGGTCGAATCGAGCAGCACGACGCGGGGATGCAGCCGCTCCAGGTGCGCGAACGGCCGGTCGAGGTGCATCTGGATCACGGTGTCGAAGCCGGCGAGGGTGGCCTGCACGGTCGCGTGCGAGAGATCGGGCCGGATGTCGACGTCCGGGAACCAGGCGGCGAGCTCGTTCGCCTGCCGTCCGAACACGGTGACCGCGACGCCGTTCGCGTGCAGGTTGCGCGCGACGATCATCATCAACAGGGAGTCGCCGAGCGCGGGCGAAAGAACCAGAGCCACGCGCGAGGCCGGCTGCAGAGATCGCTGCATGGTCGTTCCAGAGAGGGCGGAAGCCGGCGACGGCGATCGGGAGCCGGCCGCGCGGCGCCCCGCAGGGATTGGGGCGGACGAGCGGCAGTCTAGGGGGCGTCAATATTAATTGGGTTACCCCTAAATTACAGTTGATAACGATTGCATGACAGGACCTGCCGATGCAGACAGGCGAGCCCGGCCGGCTGGCGCTCGGGTCGATTACCGCAGATTCGCAAGCACCGCGCCGATCTGCGCCGCGAGATTCGTCGTGCTGCCGAGAATGGCGTAACGGCGCGAGCCGAAAATCGGCCGCAGATACGGGTCCGCATCGCGATCGAACGCAATGCAGAACGGCAGGATGCCTTGGGCCGCGAGCGTCTGGACCGCATGGCGCGCGTCCTCGACGAGGTGCGTGGACGGGCCGTGAACGTCGATGTCGGACGGCTGGCCGTCGGTGACGAGGAGCAGCAGCTTCGCGTCGCGTCGCGCGGGGTCGAACTGCGCGGCCGCATGCCGGAGCGCGGCGCCCATGCGCGTCGAGAACGCGCTCTGCTGCCCGTGCAGCCGCGTTCGCTGGACGTCGCCGAACGGCTCGTCGAAGTCCTTGATGCGCAGGTAGCGGACGTCGTGCCGGCCGTTCGAGGCGAAGCCGTGCAGCGCGACGCGCGTGGCCGTCGATTCGAGCGAGGCGGCTGTCGCCGCAGCGGCGTGCTTTTCGATGTCGAGCACGGTCGGGCCGTGCGGGCCGAGACGCTCGCCGGTCGAGGCCGAGCAGTCCATCAGCAGCAGCACGGAAGCGGGCGGCCGCGCATGGCGGCGCGCTTCGAAGATTCGCCCGTCGCCGGGGAAGCCCATGCGCCGCGCGACGCCGTGATCGAGGAGCGCGTTCAGGTCGAGTTCGTCGCCTTCGGGGCGCCGCCGAAGACGCAACACCGGGCGTTGCCATTGCGGCAGTCGCATGGGCGGCGCGGATTGGCGCATCGTTCGCATGGTTCGCGTGCTGTCGTCGCGGCGGGCGCCGGCCGCCGGTTCGCGGTCGTAGACGCAAGTCCAGTCCGGCAGCAGGCATCCGATGCGCGCGTGCCATTCCGGGTAGCGATAAGCCCGCAGCCCCGCGATGTCGCGGGAGGGATCGTCCGGCCGCGCGGGCGTATCGGCGCGGTCCGGGCGCGCCGTGGCCTGCTCGCGCGCGCCGTCCTCATGCTCCGCGCGCGCTTGCACAGCCTCGCTTTCGAGCGCCCACAGCCAGCGGTTGTCGTCGCGATACGGCGGCTCGACGCGCCAGGCGGACGATTCGAACCGCACGCGCATTTGCGCGAGATCGACGGCCAGGATGTCGGCGGCTTCCTGCCTGGCGTCGACGTCGTGGGGGCGGGCATCGAGGGCGCGGACGAGCGCGCGTGCCTTGCGTACCCAGTCGTTGGCGTCGTCGTGGCCGGGATCGTGCAGCGCGCGGGCGAGGCGCGCCGCGAGCGAGGCGAATCCGGGCGGGCCCGGTTCGGGCGATGTGGCATGGAATACGCCCCACACGTCGCGCAGACCGGGGTATTCGCGCATGAACAGGCGCTCGACGCGGGCGTCCTCGAGCAGCGACGCGATCGCGATTCGCAGCGACGTACGCGTGCCGATCGGCGTGGCCGCGCGCGAGTAGCGCAGATGCGCGAGCGCATGGGCAAGGCTGGCCTCGTGGAACAGGGCGGCACGGAAGCCATCGCCGGCGGGCGCGGGGGCGAGGCAGATCGCGTCGTCGCCGATCGAGGTTCTGAGCCCGGCACCGTGCCCGGCCGGCGCGCCGGTCGCGATCGACACGCGTATCGGCGCGCGGCCGTTCGCGTTCCCGCGACCGTCGTCGCCGGCGCACGGGGGCCCGAACCCTGCGGCATAGCATTCGAGCCGCCGGATCATGCCGTCGGACGGGGCGGGCGCGCCGTCGCGATCCTCGTCGGGCGCCGGCATGGTCGTCAGGCTCCGAATTGCGCGCGCACGAAGCCGTCGAGCGCCGCTTTCACCTCGTCGTCGTCCGTCAGCGGGCAGGTCATCGCCAGCGAGCAGGCCGCGGGCGCGTCGATGCCCGCGCGGATCAGGGCGCAGGCATGCACGAGCATGCGCGTCGAGATGCCTTCGGCGAGGCCCCGTCCCCGCAGTTCGCGCGACTGGGCGGCGATCCGCACGAGCTGCGCGGCGAGCGCGCGATCGACCTCGCCCTCGTGTGCGACGATCGCCGTCTCGACCGCCTCGTCGGGATACCGGAACTCGATCGCGCCGAAGCGCTGGCGCGTCGAGGTCTTGAGGTCCTTGCCGAACGACTGGTAGCCGGGGTTGTACGACACCACGAGCCGGAAGTCGGGGTGCGCGTGGACCAGCTCGCCGCGCCGGTCGAGCGCCAGCATGCGGCGCTCGTCGGTGAGCGGGTGGATGACGACGAGGGCGTCCGGACGCGCTTCGACGACCTCGTCGAGATAGCAGAGAGCGCCGTGGCGCACGGCCGTCGTTAGCGGTCCGTCGTGCCATTCGGTCCGGTCGCCGCCGAGCAGGAAGCGGCCCAGCAGGTCGGACGCCGTCGTGTCCTCGTTGCAGGCGACCGTGACGAGTGGCTGGTTCAGCGTCGCGGCCATGTACTCGACGAAGCGGGTCTTGCCGCATCCGGTCGGTCCCTTGAGCATCACCGGCAGACGCTGTGCGCTGGCCGCCGCGAACAGCTCGACTTCGCGGCCGACCGGCTGGTAGTACGGCACGTTCCGGATCCGGTACGGCGCGAGGATGTCCTGCATCGGCATGTCCTTTCTTCACTGGCCGCGCGGCGCCCGTTGCCGGGCGCGCGGGCGGGGCGGGTTGTCGGTGCCTTATCGGTGAGACGGCTCGGCGTGCGGAATGCCTTCGATCGGACATTCGGGCGTGCCCGGCATGTCGCGCGTGAGCGCCTCGACGGCGCGGCGCGTGCCCTCGGGGTCGTTGATCCACTTGCTGTAGAACTCGTAGGGGCAGGCCGCGACGCCGTGCACGTCCTCCCCGGAATTGATCTTGCCGGTGTAGCCGCGGTGCAGCAGCTTGTAGAGGTGGTTCTGGGACTGCATGTTGCGTCGCGCGTCGCGCAGCAGGCTGACGGACAACTCGGCGTACTGAATGCCCATCTCCTCGGTGCCGCATTCGCCGAGCGAGCGGCCGTCGAAGCCCACGATCGACGAGTGCCCGAAGTACGAATACACGCCGTCGAAGCCCGTCGCGTTCGCCACCGCGACGTAGACGTTGTTCATCCATGCCATCGTCTTCGCGACCATCACCTGCTGCTCCTTCGCGGGGTACATGTACCCCTGGCAGCGCACGATGAGCTCGGCGCCGCGCATCGCGCAGTCGCGCCAGATTTCGGGGTAGTTGCCGTCGTCGCAGATGATGAGGCTCACCTTCATGCCCTTCGGGCCCTCGGACACGTAGGTGCAGTTGCCGGGATACCAGCCCTCGATCGGCGTCCACGGCATGATCTTACGGTACTTCTGCACGATCTCGCCGCGGTTGTTCATGAGGATGAGCGTGTTGTAGGGCGCCTTGCGCGGATGTTCCTCGTGCTGCTCGCCCGTCAGCGAGAAGACGCCCCAGACGTTCGCCTTGTGGCAGGCCGCGCTGAATATCTCCGTTTCGGCGCCGGGCACCGTGGACGCCGTTTCGTACATCTCTTTGGGGTCGTACATGATGCCGTGGGTCGAGTACTCGGGAAAGATCACGAGGTCCATGCCCGGCAGGCCCTGCTTCATGCCGACCACCATGTCCGCGATTTTGCGCGCGTTCTCGAGCACTTCGGCCTTCGTGTGAAGGCGCGGCATCCTGTAGTTGACGACTGCGACTCCGACGCAGTCGTTGCTGCTGGAAATATCACCATGGCGCATTGCTGTTCTCCCGGTTGGCGCGGAAACCACGAAAAAAGCCCGGGCAGACCCATCGGCCCGCCCGGGCTTCGTTACCTTTTTCGTCCTGCCGGCGAGGCGGCAGGCAGGACGGCACGTTGACGACATCCAGACGACGAAACCTCATGAGTTGTTTTGTCAGGAAAACGAAAAAATGGCGCACGCGTCCATCGTGCACAAACCCAGCCGCAAATCCGGGCCGCCCAACCCGCGTCCGATGCCTATTCAAGTTGGCGCGCCAAAAAGCGTCTGTCAATCCTCGGCAGGCCATAACGACGGGGTGGGAATGTACGTCATCTGACGTATTTTTTGGCCACCTGGCGCTCCCGATAATCGGCCAATGCAGGACCAATGGGGGCTGCCGCCGGCGTTCGTCCGGATGGCCGCGTGACGGTTTCATCACGGTACCGAGGAGTCTATATGTCAGATCAGTTCCATGACGGTCGCGCGCCGTCCGTAACCGCGAGCATGCCTGGGCAATCCGTGCCGTCCGGCGGCATGGGTAGCCGCCTGAAGGAATGGATCAGCCAGCCGATGGTCGAAGACTACTCGCTGCGCTACGCGCCCAAGTCCTTCCGCAAGTGGAGCGAGTTCACGATCGCGATGACGGCGCTGGGCGGCATCGCCTATCTCGCCGACTTCGCGATCGGCGCGTCCATCTTCCTGAGCTACGGCTTTTCGAGCGCGCTCTGGGCCATCCTGATCGCGGCCGTCGTCATCTTCGTGACGGGCCTGCCGATCGCCTACTACTCCGCGCGCTACAACCTCGACATGGACCTGCTCACGCGCGGCGCCGGCTTCGGCTATCTGGGCTCGACGTGGACGTCGCTGATCTACGCGAGCTTCTGCTTCATTTTCTTCGCGCTGGAGGGCGCGATCATGGCGCAGGGTCTGAAGCTCTTCTTCGGTCTGCCGCTGCCGGCCGGTTATCTGATCTGCTCACTGATCTTCATTCCGCTCGTGCTGTTCGGCATGACGCTGCTCTCGAAGCTGCAGGTCTGGACGCAGCCTGTCTGGATCACGCTGCTCGTGCTGCCGTTCATCATCGTGGCGATCAAGCAACCGCACGCCTACGCGCAGTGGAGCAGCTTCGCCGGCAACTCGCCGCACGGCGCGGGCTTCGACATGATCTCGGTCGGTCTCGGCGCGGGCATCGCGCTCTCGCTGATCGCGCAGATCGGCGAGCAGGTCGACTACCTGCGCTTCATGCCGGAGAAGACGCCCGAGAATAGCGGCAAGTGGTGGGCGGCCGTCGTCAGCGCAGGTCCGGGCTGGGTCGTCATCGGCGCGCTCAAGCAGCTCGGCGGCGGTTTCCTGCTCTCGCTGATCTTCGGGACGGTGGCGGGTTCGGTCGCGGTCGAGCCGATCCAGCAGTTCCTGCACGGCTATGAACTGATGATTCCGTCTCCGTTCATCGCGCTCGCCGTGGCGACGCTCTTCGTCGTGATCTCGCAGATCAAGATCAACGTGACGAACGCGTACTCGGGGTCGCTGTCGTGGTCCAACTTCTTCTCGCGCCTGCTGCACCGTCACCCGGGGCGCGCGGTGTGGCTCGTCCTGCACATCGCGATCGCGGTCGCGCTGATGGAGTTCAACGTCTTCCACGTCCTGAACTCGATCCTCGGCTTCTACTCGAACGTCGCCATCGCGTGGATCGGAGCGGTCGTCGCGGACCTCGTCGTCAACAAGCCGATCCTCAAGATCAGCCCGTCCTACATCGAGTTCAAGCGCAGCAATCTCTACAGCTTCAACCCGGTCGGATTCGGCTCGATGGTCGTCGCCTCGATCATCTCGATCATCGCGTTCTTCGGGGCGTTCGGGCCGGTGGCGCAGGCGTTTTCTCCGTTCCTCGCGCTCGTCATCGCGTTCGTGCTCTCGCCGATCATCGCGCTTGCTACCAACGGCAAGTACTACCTCGCCCGCGCGGCGGAGCCGATCAGCGCCGCGCACGCCGAAAAGGAGCACGTCTGCGCGTCGTGCGGCGGCAGCTACGAAGCGCCGGACATGAGCGGCTGCCCGTTCCACAAGGGCCATATCTGCTCGCTGTGCTGCACGCTCGAAAGCTCGTGCGGCGACGTCTGCAAGTCGGGCGAGTACCGGAACGTGAAGCTGTTCGAACTGCACGCCACGGAAAGGCGGGCCGCGTAAGCGGTTTCGTCGGGGCCGGCGTCGTCCGGGGTTCGCGCGGACGATGCCGGTTTGCAGGAGAAATTCGGCGTTGTTTCATGAAGGCCCGCTTTCACGCGGGCCTTTTGCATGCCGGGCCTCGGCGTTTCCGGGGCGGGGCGTCTGCGTGCCGACCGGCACGCTTCGCGTCTTCAGTGATGGTTTCCCGCCTTGACGGCCATCGCGGCGGCGGCGGAGCGCGTTTCCACGTGCAGCTTGCGGAACAGGTGCTCGAGATGCTTGTTGACCGTGCGGGGCGCCATGTCCAGGATGTCGCCGATGTCGCGGTTGGTCTTGCCGCGCGAGAGCCAGAGCAGGACTTCCGCTTCGCGCACCGTGATGCCGAAGCGCGCCGCGAGCGACGAGATCTGCACGGCGTCGTCGTACTCCTCGAGAATCATCAGCCAGTCGCCGCGCACGGGGCTGCCGCTCACGCGCGCGATGCGCCGCACGCCGTTCGTGGTGATTTCGTAGGCGAGCTCGGGGTTGCAGCCGTGCGCGATCCACGTCGCGAGCCACGCGCGCAGGCCTGCCGGTAGCTGTTGCGCGGCGGCCGCCGCGCGCTCGCCGCGCACCTCTTCGTAACGCGCGAGCTGGCGGGCCGCGTGCGGATTCTTCCAGCGGATCGTACCGTCGGCCGCCGCGATCAGCGCGGCCCGCGTTTCGAGACCGAGCGCCGCTTCGGCATAAAGCTGGGCCCGCGCGCGTTCCACGTGCGCGTTGATTCGCGCGCAGACTTCGCCGGGCTTGACGGGCTTCGTCACGTAATCGATGCCGCCGACGCGAAAGCCCTGCACGACGTGCTCGCTCTCGGTCAGCGCCGTCATGAAGATCACCGGCAGATGGGCATGGCGCTCGTCTTCCTTCAGGCGCCGGCAGGTTTCGAAACCGTCCATGCCGGGCATCATGGCGTCCATCAGCACGACGTCGGGCGTGATGCGCGCGAGGCACTTGAGCGCGGCCTCGCCGCTCAGCGCGACGAGCACCGCGTAGCCGGTGCCTTGCAGCGCGTCGGAGAGCAGCGCGAGGTTGTCGGGCGTGTCGTCGACGATCAGCACGACGGCGCGCTCGCCCGGGAAATCGGGCGGCGCGTCCGGCGGACGATGGGCGGATTCTTCAACCATGTGGATCATCGGATAGCTGCTCGATCTGGTGGGCAAGCTCGGTGAGCTGGAATCGCTGCGCGAGCGCGCGTAGCGATTCCAGCTCGGCGCGCAGTTCGGGCCGCTCTGCGACGACCGCGTCCAGTTGTTCGACGATGCCCTGCACGTAGCCCATGTCGAGCAGCGCGCGCAGTTTCTCGCCGAGCCGTTCCGGCAGCCGCGCGGGGGAGCGGTCGTCGCGGCCGGCGGCTGTCGCGTCGGCGTGCGTCTCGTCGGCCGGCTCGCCCGTCAGGATCCACTCGATGCCGATGAGGCTCGCCAGCTTGTCGAGCAGCAGCGGCATCTGCAGCGGCTTGACCAGATAGTCGCTGCGGCCGATCTTCGCCGCGCGCTCGCGGTCGTCGGCGAATGCGTTCGCCGAAAGCAGCACGATCGGCGCGTCGCTCAACTGGCGCTCGCGGATCAGGCGGCTCGTCTCGTAGCCGTCCATGCCGGGCATCGAGATGTCCATGATGATGGCGTCGGCGCGATGGATGCCGAGCCAGCGCAGCGCCTGCGGTCCGTCGGCGGCTTCGGCGATCGGGAAGCCGAGCGGCGCGAGCAACTGGGCGACGATGCCGCGCTGGTCGGGCAGATCGTCGACGACGAGGATCGTGCGGCGCGCGCCGCGATAGCCGCGGATCGACGAGAGCGCCGTGCGCATGGCCTCCACGGGCTGCACTTCGGGCGCGAACAGCTTGACGACGAAGCGCGTGCCCTTGCCGACTTCGCTGTCCACGTCGAGGCTGCCGCCGAGTGCCTGGGTGAGCAGCCGGCAGATGGTGAGCCCGAGGCCCGCGCCGTGATCGTGCTCGCGCGCGCCCTCGCCGCGCTCGAACGGCATGAAGATGCGTTCGATCTCGGCGGCCGGAATGCCCGGGCCCGTGTCGATCACCTCGAAGGTCAGCGTGTCCCACGCGTGGCTCGCGCGCAGCGTCACGGTGCCGGTAGGCGTGAAGCGGATCGCGTTGACGATCAGGTTCGTGAGGATCTGGCGCATGCACTTTTCGTCGGACCGGACCACCTGCGGCAGGCGCGAGCCGGCCTGCACCTCGAAATTCAGCGCTTTTTCGGCGGCGAGCGGGCGCAGCATCGACGCGATGTGCGCGATGAAGTCGGGCAGCGAGACCTTTGTGACGTTGAGCTGCAACTTGCCGGCCTCGATGCGGGCGACGTCGAGCAGGCCGTCGACGAGCGCGAGCAGATGCTCGCCGCTTCTGAGGATGGTCTGCACCGCGTGCTGCCGGCCGGTCGGCAGTTCGTCCTTCGCCTGCAGGAGGAGCTGCGCGTAGCCGAGGATGCTGTTGAGCGGCGTGCGCAGCTCGTGGCTGAGCCCGGTGACGTAGCGGCTCTTGGCGTGGTTGGCCGCCTCCGCGGCCGCTCGCGCGTGCTTGAGTGCGGCGTCGGTTTTCTGGTGGGCCTCGATCTCGAGCATCAGCAGTTCCGTTTGTCGCTGCGACTCCTCCTGCGTGACGCGCCGGTTCTCGCGCTCGAGCACGAACCACCAGGCGCCGATGCAGCCGACGAGCGAGAGCGCGAGGAAAATCCTCAGGTAGCTGTGCGCGAGCATGAGGCGCACGGCCGAGGGGGCGCCGAGCGAGCCGAGGCTTTGCGACCAGACCGCGTACAGCACGACGGCGAGCAGCGCGAGCATCGCGACGACGAGGCTCGCGTAATGGACGAGGCGCAGCGCCGCCGGGGCGAGATGCAGCCGCGGGAACAGCCGGTGAACGGCTCGGTCGAGCTGGAACGTGAAGCGCGCGTGAGGCTTGCAGCAGTCGTTGCAGCGCGAATCGAGCGAGCAGCACAGCGAGCAGATCGTGCCGCCGTAGGCGGGGCAGTGGGCCGTGTCCTCGTATTCGAAGGCGTTTTCGCAGATCACGCACTGGCGGGTCGTCGCGCCGTTTTCCTGCCGCTCGCCCGCGCGCGCGAGGTAATACTTTCCGCCCGTCGCGAACGCGATGATCGGCGCGCTGGCGAACGCGACGCCGAACGCGATGAACGACGACATCGCATGCGCGGTCTCGCCGAGCATGCCGCTATGGGCGAGCGCGGCGACGACCGTGGCGATCAGCATGGCGCCGACGCCGACCGGATTGACGTCGTACAGATGCGCGCGCTTGAACTCGATGTGGCGCGGGCTGAAGCCGAGCGGCTTGTTGACGACGAGGTCGGCGAAGAGCGCGCCGATCCACGCGATGGCCACGTTCGCGTACAGCGAGAGCACGCGGTCGATCGCCTCGAACACGCCCATCTCGACGAGCAGCAGCCCGATCAGCACGTTGAAGACGAGCCACACGACGCGCCCCGGGTGGCTGTGCGTGAGGCGCGCGAAGAAGTTCGACCAGGCGAGCGATCCGGCGTAGGCGTTCGTCACGTTGATCTTGAGCTGGGACACGACGACGAAGAGCGTCATGGCCGGCAGCGCCCAGGCCGCGAGCCCGGCCGGGTCGAGCAGCGCGTGGTAGGCGACGAGGTACATCTGCGTCGGCTGCATCGCGTGCGTCATGTCCACGCCGTGGCGCGTCGCGACGTAGGCGAGAAACGCGCCGCCGAGCATCTTGACCGCGCCGGGCACGATCCATCCGGGGCCCGCCGTAAGCAGCGCGATCCACCAGCGGCGGCGGTTGTGCGCGTCGAGCGGCGGCAGGAAGCGCAGATAGTCGACCTGCTCGCCGACCTGGACGATCAGCGCGAACACCACCGTGCAGGCCTCGCCGAACGCGAGCAGGCTGAACGTGTTGCCGTGGACGGCGCGGCCCGGAAACGTCGTCCATGCCGCGAGCAGTCCTCCGCCATGCCAGAGCACCGCCACGT
This sequence comes from Burkholderia sp. WAC0059, assembly GCF_002870125.1. Classification (GTDB taxonomy): domain Bacteria; phylum Pseudomonadota; class Gammaproteobacteria; order Burkholderiales; family Burkholderiaceae; genus Paraburkholderia. The sequence goes on along the minus strand of NZ_PNEO01000005.1, from coordinate 104,911 downwards.
AGGGCAGGACGAACAGCACGATCCAGAGCGGCTGGGTCCAGCTCTGCAGGCGGTTGATCAGCGTGATGCCGAATATCACGACGGGAATCACGACGATCGCGCTGATCATTTGCGCGAGCGCCAGCGAGATGTGGAAGGCGAGCCGCAGCGCGAGCGACATGATGGCCGCCTCGAGCGCGAAGAAGATGAACGTGAAGCTCGCGTAGAGCAGCGACGTGAGCGTCGAGCCGATGTAGCCGAAGCCCGCGCCGCGCGTAAGCAGGTCCATGTCGACGCCGTAGCGCGCCGCGTAGTAGCTGATGGGCAGGCTCGTCAGATAGATGAGGACCGACACGGCGGCGATGGCCCAGACCGCGTTCGTGAAGCCGTAGTTGATCACGAGCTCGCCGCCGACCGCCTCGAGCACGAGGAACGACACCGCGCCGATCGCGGTGTTCGCGACGCGGAACTCCGACCAGCGGCGAAACGAGCGCGGGGTGAAGCGCAGCGCGTAGTCCTCGAGCATTTCGTGCCCGACCCACGCGTTGTAGTCGCGCCGGATCTTGACGATGCGCTGCGTCGTAGGGTGGGGCGATGCAGGCGGGTGCATCTGGGCCATGTCGGATGAACCGGATTGGTGCGTCGATCGCTGGATGTGAGCGTCGAGCAAGTTACGTTCCAGTATGGCCCGCGTGAATACGTCAATCGACGTATTCCGGCCGCCATATTGGCTTTCTACATTCGGGCGAACGCCCCGGCGGGGGGCCGGGCGGCGCACCCGCGACCGGGAAACGGCCGACGGGCCTCGCGTCCGTTCGCGACGGCACGCCGGCCGCCTGATCGTCGTGGTGCATCGGGGCGCGCCGGCGGGCACGGCGAGATGGCGCCCCGCCGCCGTTCGAAACCGCCGGGCAGCCGCGTCGCCGCGCGCGGCCGCAAGGATCTGCAAGTCTGTTTGTGTCTGTTATCTGTCATTGAAACTGGGAGCGTCTGAGATGCCTGATACCCTGATCAAGGTCGACCTGAAGCAGTCCGCGTACGAGAACGAGGGCGTCCACAACCGCTGGCACCCCGATATTCCGATGGCCTGCTGGGTCAACCCGGGCGACGATTTCATCCTCGAAACGTACGACTGGACCGGTGGTTTCATCAAGAACGACGACAGCGCCGACGACGTGCGCGACATCGACCTTTCGATCGTGCACTTCCTGTCGGGGCCCGTCGGCGTGCGCGGCGCGGAGCCGGGCGACCTGCTCGTCGTGGATCTGCTCGACATCGGCGCGAAGCCCGACAGCCTCTGGGGCTTCAACGGCTTCTTCTCGAAGTCGAACGGCGGCGGTTTTCTGACCGACTACTTTCCCGACGCGCAGAAGTCGATCTGGGACTTCCACGGCCTCTACACGAGCTCGCGCCACATTCCCGGCGTGAACTTCGCGGGGCTGATCCATCCGGGTCTTATCGGCTGCCTGCCCGACGCGAAGCTGCTCGAGAAGTGGAATACGCGCGAGACGGGGCTCATCGCGACGCAGCCCGACCGCGTGCCGCCGCTCGCCAATCCGCCGTTCGCGGCGACCGCCCACATGGGCAAGCTGGGCGGCGACGCGAAGAAGAAGGCTGCCGCCGAGGGCGCCCGGACCGTGCCGCCGCGCGAGCACGGCGGCAATTGCGACATCAAGGATCTCTCGCGCGGCTCGAAGGTTTATTTTCCCGTGTACGTCGACGGCGCGGGGCTTTCGGTCGGCGACCTGCACTTCAGCCAGGGCGACGGCGAGATCACGTTCTGCGGCGCGATCGAGATGGCGGGCTGGGTGCACATGCGGGTCAGCCTGATCAAGGGCGGCGTCGAGAAGTACGGCATCCGCAACCCGGTGTTCAAGCCGAGCCCGATCGTGCCGACCTATAACGACTACCTGATTTTCGAGGGCATTTCCGTCGACGACAGCGGCAACCAGTACTATCTCGACGTCAACGTCGCCTATCGGCAGGCCTGCCTGAACGCGATCGAGTATCTGAAGAAATTCGGCTACTCGGGCGCGCAGGCGTATTCGCTGCTAGGATGTGCGCCTGTGCAGGGGCATATCAGCGGGGTCGTCGATATCCCGAACGCCTGCGCGACGCTGTGGCTGCCGACGGAGATCTTCGACTTCGACATCCGTCCGGGCGCCGACGGGCCGGTCAGGCACGTGAAGGGCGGCGTCGACTTGCCCCTTTCGAAAGACAAGTCCTGACACGGTCGTCCATTACGCCAGGGAGCCCCATGCCGATTTACGACTTCCACTGCGAGACCTGCGGCGAGTTCGCCGTGATGCGCCCGATTGCCGAGCGCGATGCCCCGTGGTCATGCCCCGACTGCGGCGGCGCAGCCTCGCGCATGGTCAGCGCGCCGGCGATCGCGCTGATGTCGGGCGCGCAGCGCAAGGCGTTCGCCACGAACGAGCGGGCCGCGAACGCGCCGCTGCAGTCGGGCGACGGGGCGGCGCACCGATACGGTTGCGGGTGCTGCTCGGGGGGGAAGGTGTCGCTGGCCGGGGCGGACGGGGCGTCCCAGGGCGGCGGGCTCAAGAGCCCTTCCGGTAACTCGCGACCGTGGATGATCAGTCACTGAGACTGGGCCGGCCGGTCGGACCGGAGTAGGGTGACGCGGCGAGGAAGAAAGAAAAAGGCCCTCAGGCTTTCGCCTTGAGGGCCTTTGTTCTTCGGGCTTCCAACGTACCCATGAATCTGGTGGGTGGTACAGGGATTGAACCTGTGACCCCTGCCGTGTGAAGGCAGTGCTCTACCGCTGAGCTAACCACCCGAAGAGAGCGAAATTATGTCAGGCTTTGGGGGCCCCGTAAAGCCCTTTTTAGGCGGACTGCGTCCCGGCCGACGCCGCATCCGGCGCAACGACCGGCACGGCCCGCCAGACGCTCGTTCCCTTGATCGCCTTGTCGAGGTCGTCGAGCACCGCCTGGTGCGCCGCGAGCTCTTCGTCGGTGGCCGCGATCACGGGGAGATCGAACGCTCCGGGTAGCTGCATGCTGGCCTCGGCGGGCAGATGCGCGTCGGGGCCGGGCGCCGGTTCGCCGAGCGTGTCGATGACGAGGCTCTCCTGGCCGCGCGTCATCGCCAGATAGACTTCCGCGAGCAGCTCCGAGTCGAGCAGCGCGCCGTGCAGCGTACGGTGCGCGTTGCTGATGCCGAAGCGGTCGCAGAGCGCGTCGAGCGAGTTGCGCTTGCCGGGGAAGATCTGCTTGGCCTGCACCAGCGTATCGATGATCTCGCCGCAATGCCCGGCGAGCGGCGGTTGTCCGAGCCGGGCCAGCTCGGCGTCGATGAAGCCGATGTCGAACGGGGCGTTGTGGATGATGAGGTCCGCGCCGCGGATGAAGGCGAGCAGCTCGTCCGCGATTTCGGCGAATTTCGGCTTGTCGCTGAGGAATTCGGTCGTGAGGCCGTGGACGGCGAGCGCGCCCGGGTCGCTGTCGCGTTCCGGGTTGACGTAGAAGTGCAGATTGTTGCCGGTCAGGCGGCGGTTGAGCAGTTCGACGCAGCCGATTTCGATGATGCGGTCGCCGGAGCGGGCGTTCAGGCCGGTGGTTTCGGTGTCGAGAATGAGCTGGCGCATGTCGGTCGGTAGGGTGGCGGAATCGGATGCAGCAGGGGAGATGCGTCGGGCGTCAAAGTTCGGCGAGCGTGGCGACGCCGCGGTTCGCGAGCGCGTCGGCGCGCTCGTTCTCCGGGTGGCCGGCGTGGCCCTTCACCCAGCGCCATTCGATCCGATGCTGCGCGACGAGCGCGTCGAGCTGCTTCCACAGATCGTCGTTCTTGACCGGGGTTTTCGCCGCGGTCATCCAGTTCTTCTTTTTCCAGCCGTGGATCCACTCGCTGATGCCTTTCTGCACGTACTGCGAGTCGGTGTGGACGACCACGCGGCACGGGCGCTTGAGCGCGTCGAGCGCGGCGATCACAGCCATCAGCTCCATCCGGTTGTTGGTCGTGCCGGCCTCGCCGCCGAACAGTTCCTTTTCCTGCGTGCCGAAGCGCAGCAGCGCGCCCCAGCCGCCGGGGCCCGGATTGCCCTTGCAGGCGCCGTCGGTGAAGATTTCGACGATATCGGTGTCGGGTGCGTTCATGTGTCCTTGTTGCGTGTGTGCGAAGTGGCGGCGGCCTTCAGGCTCGGCGCCCGCACGGGTTTCTTGACCTTCACGGGGCCGACGAGGCGCATGCCGCGCACGCGCTTGATGGCCGTCACCATGTAGACCGCGCCGAAGATCGGCCACCAGCGGTCGCCGGCGGCCTCCATGAAGGCGTAGCGCGAGAGCCACTGGTCGCTCGAAAGGGGCGGACGATAGCAGCCGAAGCGCCCGCGATCAAGATCGAAGCCGAGCAGCTTGATCCAGTCCTTGAGCCGCGTGAACGCGATCAGCTCATGCCGCGCGGGCATGAACGGACGGCCCGTCATTTTGCCGATCGACTGGCGCACGCCCCACAGGCTCAGCGAGTTGAAGCCGGCGATGACGAGCTGCCCCTCGGGCATCAGCACGCGCTCGGCCTCGCGCAGCAGGCGGTGCGGGTCGCTCGTGAACTCGAGCGTGTGCGGCATCACGATGAGGTCGACGCTCTGCGTTTCGAACGGCAGGTCGAGCAGGTCGCACCAGATGACGTTGCGCCCCCCCGGCGCATGGCGGCCGCGGGCCGGCGGCGAAGACTCGCCGGTCTCGCCGGTTTCGTGTTCCGCCGCTTTCCCGCTTTCCGCGCTCGCTGCGCCGGCGTCGGGCTCCCGATGCGGCGGAAGAGACAGGGCGGGCGGCGGCGTATACGGCAGGCTCGCGGCGCTGGCCGCGTCGAGCACGAGCCCGCGGCCCGACATGCGGTTCTCGCGCAGCGCGTCGAGCTGGGGCAGGCCGAGCTGCAGCGCATGGTAGCCGAACACGTTCGATACCACGCTGTCGAGCTGCGCCTGTTCCCAGTCGAGCACGTAGCGTCCGGTGGGCGAGGCAGTCCAGGCGGGCCAGTCTATAATCGTTCGGTCAGACATATGTTGAGAAGAATACGTCGCCCATGAATGCACTTGCTGCCCACGCCACGTATGAATACGTACCGGTTCCGGCGTTCGACGACAACTATATCTGGGTCGTTTCCGACGGCCGCCACGCTGTCGTCGTCGATCCGGGCGAAGCCGCGCCCGTGCGCGCCTATCTCGCGAAGCGGGGCTGGCGGCTCGCCGCCATTTTACTCACGCATCATCACCATGACCACGTGGGCGGCGTGGCGGCGCTGCTCGAGGACGCGTCCGTCCCCGTCTACGGTCCGGCCGGCGAGGCGATCGGAGAGATCACGCAGCGCCTGTCGGGCGGCGATCGCGTCCGGATCGAGGCGCCCGCGCTCGACTTCGCGGTGATCGACGTGCCGGGCCACACGCGCGGACATATTGCCTATTTCCAGCCGGCCGATCCGTCGGGTATCCCACACCTCTTTTGCGGCGACACGCTTTTCGCCTGCGGCTGCGGGCGCATCTTCGAGGGCACGCCGGCGCAGATGCTGGCCTCGCTCGACGCGCTCGCGGCGCTGCCCGGCGCGAGCCGGGTCCATTGCGCGCACGAGTACACGCTCTCGAACATCCGCTTCGCGCTCGCCTGCGATCCGGAGAACGCGCAACTGCAGGCCTGGAGCCGGGAGGCGGCCGCGCTGCGCGAACGGGGCGAGCCCACGCTGCCCACGACGATCGGGCACGAGCGGGCTGTCAACCCGTTCCTGCGCGCGGGCGACCCGGCTGTCCAGGCGAGCCTCGCCGGCCAGTTGCACGAAAGGGTGCCGGACCGGCTCGCGGCATTCACGCTGATGCGGGAATGGAAGAATCGTTTCCGCTGACCTGCCCCGTCTCGCGGGTATTCTCAGCACGAGGATGCGCAAACGCACCCAACTCGCGGATTTCGCACGCTTTTTCCGGCATTTTTTGTTGACGGAAACGAAAGGCTTCCGTACTATCGGCTGCAAACTCCAGCCATGCGGAAGTCAAGACGTTCATGCGATTTATCCTCAGTGTGCTGCTGGCCCTCCTGCTCGCCGCCTGCGCGAGCCAGGGACCAACCGTCAGCAGTTCTTCCGGCTCGCCGGGCGCCACCGACGCGCAAGCCATCGCCGACCAGATTCGCCAAACCTCCGCCGCCAACGAAACCATCAACGTCGACCAGGGTTCCGTCAGCCAACTGACGACGGCCGACGCCGACCTCTGGGCCCGCATCCGTCGCGGCTTCCAGATTCCCGACCTGCAGGGCGACCTCGTCGACACGCAGGTCAACTGGTACGTCCAGCGCCCCGACTACGTCGCGCGGATGACCGAACGCTCGAAAAAGTATCTTTACCACATCGTCGAACAGCTCGAGGAGCGGCACATGCCGACCGAGCTCGCGCTGCTGCCGTTCGTCGAGTCGGCATACAACCCCCAGGCGCTCTCGGTCGCGAAGGCGGCGGGCATCTGGCAGTTCGTGCCGGACACGGGGCGCACCTACAACCTGAAGCAGAACATGTGGCAGGACGACCGGCGCAACGTGCTCGCCTCGACGAGCGCCGCGCTCGACTACCTGTCGCATCTGCATGACATGTTCGGCGACTGGTATCTCGCGCTCGCCGCCTACAACTGGGGCGAGGGCAACGTGCAGCGGGCGATCGCCCGCAACCAGGCCGCGGGCCTGCCGACCGACTACGCGGACCTGCGCCTGCCGAGCGAAACCCGCAATTACGTGCCCAAGCTGCAGGCGATCAAGAACATCGTGATGAACCCGCAGATGTACGGGCTCACGCTGCCGCCGATCCCGAACCACCCGTACTTCGTGACCGTCACGACGGCGCACGACATCGACGTCGACGTCGCGGCGAAGCTCGCGAACATGACGCCCGACGAGTTCCGCTCGCTGAACCCGTCGTTCCGCAAGCCCGTGATTCTCGGCGCGACGCAGCCGCAGATCCTGCTGCCGTTCGACAACGCGAGCGCGTTCGAGCACAACCTCAAGGCCTACACCGGCCAGCTTTCGTCGTGGACCACCTATACGGTCGACCAGCGCGCGACGCCGGCCGCGATCGCCGAGAAGATCGGCGTCGACGAACAGACGCTGATGTCGGTGAACAAGATTCCGGCGGGCATGCGCCTGAAGCCCGGCTCGACGATCCTCGTGCCGCGCACCGACGGGGACGACGACGAGGACATCAGCGCCGACGTGGCGGAAAGCGCGGTGCTCGCGATGGAGCCCGACGTGCCCGACACGCGCAAGATGCTGATCCGCATCCGCCGCCGGCAGTCGATGGACGAGGTGGCGCACCGCTATGGCGTGTCGGTGGCGCAACTGAAGGGCTGGAACCGGACGCGTCGCTCGCAGGTGTCGCCGGGTCAGGTGCTGGTGCTGCACGTGCCGGTCGGCCGGGCGATGCCGCGGGAGCCGGGGTTCGAGCGGATTTCGGCCAGCGTGCAGGGCGGTGGCGTCGAGCGGATCGGCACGCGGGTTTCGGGCTCGCGCTACGACCGGCGGCATGGCCGCGGCGTGGCGATCGAACGGGTATCCGATCCCGTGAAGGGCAAGGCGCCGAAGACGAAGGCGGCGGCCGGCTCGGGCGGGAAGGCCTCGAAGAAGTCGGGGGGCGGTCATTCGAAGGCCGTCGCCCATACGCGGAAAAAGCACTAGAAGAAGCGGTTCGCGAAGAGTGCGCCGTGCGCTGCGGGGGCGGTGCACAGGCATGATTCTGGCACTCGACGTTTTGGACGCCGTCACGGTGAGTGACGGCGTTTTCGTTTGGGCGACCCGGAGGGCATGGAGGTCGCGCGGGGCGGCGAAACGGGCGAGCGCTTCCCTGGGCCGAGGGGCCCGGTTTGGGGGCTTCCGGTCCGGCGCCTATCATGGGAAAACGCGCGGAATGCCCGCCGCCATCCGGCTTCTTCTCGCCCGGATTTGAAGGAAGGGGCGGTTTCACGCTATAATTTCAAGGTTTGAGCTTATCAACCCGCACCCTAGCGCCTACCTTTTCCAAACTGTTCATCCGCTTCGCGCGTCGCCTGCTTTTTGCGTTTTGCTGCCGATTCGCGCCGATTTTCCGCTTTTGCCCGTCCGACCGTGTTCCCGTGTCGGGGCGCGGAAATTACCAGGCGCGTCGTCCAGCCGGCAGGGCAGGCCCGACACGCGAGCCGGTCTGCGCGCGCATCGAAGGATGCCGACGCTGCAGCCGCACGGTCGGATAAACGGGTCGGCACAGGGTGTTCCCCAAGGAGTCTCCCGTGTTGCCGTCTTTCTCTCCCGCTCTGCTTGCGCTTGCCGACGGCACGGTCTTTCGTGGCTACTCGATCGGCGCCCCCGGTCATACGATCGGCGAGGTCGTGTTCAACACGGCCATCACCGGCTATCAGGAAATCCTGACCGATCCGAGCTATGCGCGCCAGATCGTCACCCTGACGTATCCGCACATCGGCAACGTCGGCGTCAATGCCGAGGACGTCGAAGCTACGAAAGTCCATGCCGCCGGGCTGATCATTCGCGATCTGCCGGTGCTCGCGTCGAATTTCCGCGCGGAGCGCACGCTCGACGCTTATCTGCGCGACGAAGGCGTGGTGGCGATCGCCGGCATCGACACCCGCAAGCTGACCCGGCTGCTGCGCGACAAGGGTGCCCAGAACGGCGCGATTCTCGCCGGCTCCGATGACGCGACGAAGGCAGTCGGGTTGGCGCGTTCGTTCCCGGGGCTGGCCGGCATGGACCTCGCGAAGGTGGTGTCCACGCAGGCGCCCTACGAGTGGACCCGGACCGAATGGCGCCTCGGCGAGGGCTACGGCACGCTCGGCGAGGCGAAGTACCGCGTGGTGGCGTTCGACTACGGCGTGAAGCAGAACATCCTGCGCATGCTGGCCGAGCGCGGCTGCCACGTGACGGTGCTGCCCGCCGAGGCGAGCGCGGCCGACGCGCTCGCGCTCAACCCCGACGGCGTGTTCCTCTCGAACGGTCCCGGCGATCCGGAGCCGTGCGACTACGCGATCCGCGCGGCGCAGGAATTCATCTCGCACGGCCTGCCGACCTTCGGCATCTGCCTCGGCCATCAGATCATGGGTCTCGCCGTCGGCGCGAAGACCGTGAAGATGAAGACGGGCCACCACGGCGCGAACCACCCGGTCAAGGATCTCGGCGACGGCCGCGTCGTCATCACGTCGCAGAACCACGGCTTCGCCGTCGATGCCGACACGCTGCCCGCGAACGCGCGCGTTACGCACGTCTCGCTGTTCGACGGCACGCTGCAAGGCTTCGAGCTGACCGACAAGCCGGCCTTCTGCTTCCAGGGCCACCCGGAAGCCTCGCCCGGGCCGCACGACATCGGCTATCTGTTCGACCGCTTCACCGCGCTGATGGATGCCGCGAAGGGCGGCAAGCGCGGCGCGGCCGCCTGAGGCCGGAAAAAAGACACAAGGAAATATTAGCGAGAGCGTTATGCCCAAGCGGACAGACATCAAGAGCATTCTCATCATCGGCGCGGGGCCGATCATCATCGGCCAGGCCTGCGAGTTCGACTACTCGGGCGCCCAGGCCTGCAAGGCGCTGCGCGAGGAGGGCTACAAGGTCGTCCTCGTCAACAGCAATCCGGCGACGATCATGACGGACCCGAACACGGCCGACGTCACCTACATCGAGCCGATCACGTGGGAAGTCGTCGAGCGCATCATCGAGAAGGAGCGCCCCGACGCGATCCTGCCGACGATGGGCGGCCAGACCGCGCTCAATTGCGCGCTCGACCTGCACCACCACGGCGTGCTCGCGAAGTACGGCGTCGAGCTGATCGGCGCGTCGCCCGAGGCCATCGACAAGGCCGAGGACCGCCAGAAGTTCAAGGACGCGATGACGAAGATCGGCCTCGGCTCGGCGAAGTCGGGCGTCGCGCATTCGATGGAAGAGGCGCTGAAGGTCCACGCGGAAATCGCGGCGGCGACGGGCTCGGGCGGCTATCCGGTCGTGATCCGGCCGTCGTTCACGCTCGGCGGCTCGGGCGGCGGCATCGCCTACAACCGCGAGGAATTCGAGGAGATATGCCGGCGCGGGCTCGACCTGTCGCCGACGCGCGAGCTGCTCATCGAGGAGTCGCTGCTCGGCTGGAAAGAGTACGAGATGGAAGTGGTTCGCGACAAGAAGGACAACTGCATCATCGTCTGCTCGATCGAGAACCTCGACCCGATGGGCATTCACACCGGCGACTCGATCACCGTCGCGCCGGCGCAGACGCTCACCGACAAGGAATACCAGATCCTGCGCGATGCCTCGCTCGCGGTGCTGCGCGAGATCGGCGTCGACACGGGCGGCTCGAACGTCCAGTTCTCGATCAACCCGAAGAACGGCCGGATGATCGTGATCGAAATGAATCCGCGCGTCTCGCGTTCGTCGGCGCTCGCCTCGAAGGCGACGGGCTTTCCGATCGCGAAGGTCGCCGCGAAGCTCGCGGTCGGCTACACGCTCGATGAGCTCAGGAACGAGATCACGGGCGGCCAGACGCCGGCTTCGTTCGAGCCGACCATCGACTACGTCGTCACGAAGATTCCGCGCTTCGCGTTCGAGAAGTTCCGCGAGGCCGATCCGCGCCTGACCACGCAGATGAAGTCGGTCGGCGAAGTCATGGCGATCGGGCGCACGTTTCAGGAGTCGTTCCAGAAGGCGCTGCGCGGCCTCGAAGTGGGCGTCGACGGGCTCGACGAGAAGACCGCGAGCCGCGACGAGATCATCCGCGAGATCGGCGAGGCCGGCCCGGACCGCATCTGGTACGTCGGCGACGCGTTCCGCGTGGGCATGACGCGCGAAGAGATCTTCGAGGAAACGGCGATCGACCCGTGGTTCCTCGCGCAGATCGAGCAGATCGTCCTGAAGGAAAAGGCGCTCTCGGGCCGCACGCTCGTGAGCCTCTCGAAGGAAGAGCTTTATTACCTGAAGCAGGGCGGCTTTTCGGACCGGCGTCTCGCGAAGCTGCTCGGCGCGACGGCGGCCGAGGTGCGCGCGCGCCGCGTCGAGCTGAACGTGCGTCCCGTGTACAAGCGCGTCGACACCTGCGCGGCCGAGTTCGCGACGAAGACGGCCTACCTGTACTCGACCTACGAGGAAGAGTGCGAGGCGCAGCCGACCGGCAACCGGAAGATCATGGTGCTCGGTGGCGGTCCGAACCGGATCGGCCAGGGGATCGAGTTCGACTACTGCTGCGTGCACGCGGCGCTCGCGATGCGCGAGGACGGCTACGAAACGATCATGGTCAACTGCAACCCCGAGACCGTTTCGACCGACTACGACACGTCCGATCGTCTGTACTTCGAGCCGCTCACGCTCGAAGACGTGCTCGAAATCGTCGACAAGGAAAAGCCGCTCGGCGTGATCGTCCAGTACGGCGGCCAGACGCCGCTGAAGCTCGCACTCGATCTCGAGGCGAACGGCGTGCCGATCGTCGGCACGTCGCCCGACATGATCGACGCGGCCGAAGACCGCGAGCGTTTCCAGAAGCTGCTGCAGGCACTGAACTTGCGCCAGCCGCCGAACCGCACCGCGCGCGCCGAGGACGAGGCGCTGAAGCTCGCCGACGAAATCGGCTATCCGCTCGTCGTGCGTCCGTCGTACGTGCTCGGCGGCCGCGCGATGGAAATCGTCCACGAGCCGCGCGACCTCGAGCGCTACATGCGCGAGGCCGTGAAGGTCAGCCACGACTCGCCCGTGCTGCTCGACCGCTTCCTGAACGACGCGATCGAATGCGACGTCGATTGCATCTGCGATGGCGAGGCCGTGTTCATCGGCGGCGTGATGGAGCACATCGAGCAGGCCGGCGTGCACTCGGGCGACTCCGCCTGCTCATTGCCGCCGTATTCGCTCTCGAAGGCGACGGTGGCCGAGCTGAAGCGCCAGACGGGCGCGATGGCGAAGGCGCTCGACGTGGTCGGCCTGATGAACGTGCAGTTCGCGATCCAGCAGGTGCCGCGCGAGGACGGCTCGAAAGAGGACGTGATTTACGTGCTCGAAGTGAATCCGCGCGCCTCGCGCACGGTGCCGTACGTCTCGAAGGCGACGAGCCTGCCGCTCGCGAAAATCGCCGCGCGCGCGATGGTCGGCCAGACGCTTGCGCAGCAGGGCGTGACGAAGGAAGTCGTGCCGCCGTACTTCAGCGTGAAGGAAGCGGTGTTCCCGTTCATCAAGTTCCCGGCCGTCGATCCGGTGCTCGGACCTGAAATGCGTTCGACGGGCGAGGTGATGGGCGTTGGTCAGACCTTCGGCGAGGCGCTCTTCAAGTCGCAACTGGCCGCGGGTTCGCGCCTGCCGGAATCGGGCACGGTGCTGCTCACGGTGATGGACGCCGACAAACCGAAGGCGGTCGAGGTCGCGCGGATGCTGCACGAACTCGGCTATCCGCTCGTGGCGACGCGCGGGACGGCCGCGGCGATCGAGGCGGCCGGCGTGCCCGTGAAGGTCGTCAACAAGGTGAAGGACGGCCGTCCGCATATCGTCGACATGATCAAGAACGGCGAGATCGCGCTCGTGTTCACGACGGTCGACGAGACGCGCGCGGCGATCGCCGATTCGCGCTCGATTCGCATGAGCGCGCAGGCGAATAAGGTGACGTACTATACGACGATGTCGGGCGCGCGCGCGGCCGTCGAAGGGCTGCGCTACCTGAAGAACCTGGAAGTCTATGATTTACAAGGCCTCCACGCTCGCCTAAACTAGAATAGCGACGTTAAGTCCAACGATCACGTTTATTGTCACTGCCGCGGTTAGGCGGCGTCCCTGAAGCATTCGCAGCCGGTGCGCGTAAGCTGGCCGGATGGCTTCGGGATGCACTTAACCGCGGTGATTTTTTTTATGGCCGTCTCAGGCCGCATGAGTTGTCTATGAGCACTATTCCCTTGACGAAGCGCGGCGCGGATCAGTTGCGCGACGAGTTGCAGCGCCTGAAGTCCGTCGAACGTCCGGCGGTCATCAATTCGATTGCCGAGGCGCGTGCCCAGGGCGATCTGTCGGAAAACGCCGAATACGACGCCGCGAAGGAAAAACAGGGTTTCATCGAAGGCCGCATCGCGGAGATCGAGTCGAAGCTGGCGGCCGCCCAGGTCATCGATCCGGCGACGCTCGAAGCCGACGGCCGCGTGGTGTTCGGCTCCACGGTCGATCTCGAGGACCTCGGGTCGGGCAAGACGGTCACCTATCAGATCGTCGGCGACGACGAAGCCGATCTCGAGCACGGCCTCATTTCGGTCAGCTCGCCGATCTCGCGCGCGCTGATCGGCAAGTCCGAGGGCGACGTGGCGCAGGTGCAGGCCCCGAGCGGGCTGCGCGAATACGAAATCATCGAAGTGCGCTACGTCTGAGGAGCGCGGGCATCGTGTCTTCGTTTCCTCATCGGCTGTTCGGGCTGCTGGCCATGTTGTGGGTCGGCAGTCAGCTTACGATCGGCTATGCCGTGGCGCCCGTCCTCTTCACGTTGCTCGACCATATGACGGCCGGGTCCGTGGCCGCGATGCTCTTTCGCATCGAAGGCGTGACGGGCATCGTCTGCGGCGTGGTGCTGCTCGTGCTGTGCAACCTGTTTGCCCAGCGCGGCGAGTTGGCGTACCTGCGGCTGCGCTGGCTGCTCGCGGGCATGATTCTGTGCGTGCTGATCGGTTATTTCGCACTGCAGCCGTTCATGAACGCGTTGCGCGTCGCGGCGATGAATGCCGGCGTGGACGTCGGGCACTCGCCGTATGCCCAGCGCTTCGGCATGCTGCACGGCGTATCGAGCGTCTTTTATCTCGTCGAGAGCGTGCTGGGCATCGCGCTCGTCTGGCTGTCGTCGGCACGCAGCGCGCGCGCCGTCATTTAACGGGGTCGTGCTGACCGCGATTCCGGCGCGACCGGGGGTTTTTTAGTCCGGGCCGGGCAAGCGACGTTCCGGGTGTCCCGATCGGGATTGGGCCGGGTGTCCCCTTGTGGGACACCCAGTTAGAACGGACTTATTTCGATCCCTGACGCTGGCGTTTCGCGCTCGTCTGACGTTTCTTGGCCCGCTTGACGTTGCCGCCCGCGGTCACGCGTTCGTTGCCGCGCACGAGAACCCGTTCCGGCTTGGGCCGGCGCATCGGGTTGTCGCTCGGCTTCACCACCTTCACGACGCGCGGCGCGGCGCCGCGCGTTTGGGCGGCCCGCGCTTCGCGCGCGTCGGGTACGGCCGCCGGGCCTCTTTTCGCGCCGGGGCGAGCGGGCTTGGCGGCTTGCAGCGGCTTCCAGACGACGAGAAGCTTGCCGATGTGCTGGATCGGCGCGGCGTTCAGCGTGTCGCAAATCTGTTCGTAGATCGCGACGCGCTCCGCGCGTTCGTCGCCGAACACGCGGATCTTGATGAGCTGGTGCGCGGCGAGGTGCACCTCGATTTCCCTGAGCACGGCATCGGTCAGCCCCTCGGCGCCGACGAGCACGACGGGTTTGAGCGCGTGGGCCGCCGATCGCAGTTCGGCGCGCTGGTCGGGGGAAAGAGAAAGGGCGGGCATGGAAGTAGGACTGACTCAACTAGAATGACGGCGCCCGCGTGGCCGGAACGACGGTCCGGCCACGCAACGGGGCGCATCGGGAAAAGGAAAAACCGTGGAAACGGGCGGCGCGCGGATCCGGGGCCGGAAGGCTTCCGGCAGGCGGCGGCGACCCTACGGATAAAACACGTATTATCCGCTAAAAGTGCGGCATCACGCAGCAAGAGTTCGACGTTTAATGGCAAAAAACCGCTTCAACCAGTCGTGGCTGCACGACCATATCAACGACCCGTACGTGAAGCTGGCGCAGCGCGAGGGTTATCGTGCCCGCGCCGCTTACAAACTGAAAGAAATCGACGAGCAGGACCGGCTGATCCGGCCGGGGCAGGTCATCGTCGATCTGGGCGCGGCGCCGGGAAGCTGGAGCCAGTACGCGCGCAACCAGCTCGCCGCCGGCAAAAACCGCGATACGACGCGCGAGGGCGGCATCGACGGCACGATCATCGCGCTCGACCTCCTGCCGATGGAGCCGATTGCCGACGTCCACTTCATTCAGGGCGACTTTCGCGAGGAAAGCGTGCTGAGGCAACTCGAGGAAGTGGTCGGCGAGCGCCGGGTGGACCTTGTAATTTCCGACATGGCGCCCAATCTCTCGGGCGTGGCGTCGGCCGATTCGGCGCGTATCGAGCACGTCTGCGATCTGGCGCTGGAATTCTCGCAGCTTCATCTGAAGGCCGATGGCGCCTTGCTGGTCAAATGCTTTCACGGCAGCGGCTACAGCCAGATCGTCGAGCGGTTCAAGCATCAGTTCAAAACCGTGGCCGCCCGCAAGCCCAAGGCTTCGCGGGACAAATCGGCCGAAACGTTTATTTTGGGCCGGCATCTGAAGCGTCCCGCCGGCTGACGGCGGCGTCCGGTTCCGGTTCGCGGAATTCTGTCCGGCAAGCCGTCAGCGAGGCCCGCCGGAGCGGTTCCAGTCGCGGCCGGAGGCTATTCCCGCGGTAGCGAATCGTTATGGCAGGGGTCTGCGGACTGGATTAGAATGCCTTAGTGGTGCCGCAAGGCAAATGTAGGCGCCCGTCTATGAGTGAAGGAGTGGTGCTTTGAACAACAACATGTTTTCGAAAGCGGCAGTGTGGCTGGTTATCGCACTGGTGCTGTTCACGGTGTTCAAGCAGTTCGACAAGCCCCGTGTCCAGGAAGGCGTTTCCTATTCGCAGTTCATGGACGACGCCAAAGCCGGCAAGATCAAGGACGTCGTGGTGCAGGGGCGGAACCTCACGGTCACTCCGGCGGACGGCCAGAAATACCAGATCGTCTCGCCCGGCGACATCTGGATGGTCGGTGACCTGATGAAATACGGCGTCCAGGTGAGCGGCAAGGCCGACGAAGAACCGAACGCGCTCGTCTCCGCACTCTATTACCTCGGGCCGACCATCCTGATCATCGGCTTCTGGTTCTACATGATGCGGCAGATGCAGGGGGGCGGCAAAGGCGGGGCGTTTTCGTTCGGCAAATCGCGCGCGCGGCTGATCGACGAGAACAACAACGCGGTCAATTTCTCCGACGTCGCCGGTTGCGACGAAGCCAAGGAGGAAGTGTCCGAACTCGTCGACTTTCTGCGCGACCCCCAGAAATTCCAGAAGCTCGGCGGCCGGATTCCGCGCGGCGTGCTGCTCGTCGGCCCGCCCGGTACCGGCAAGACGCTGCTCGCGCGCGCGATCGCCGGCGAGGCGAAGGTGCCGTTCTTCAGCATCTCGGGTTCGGACTTCGTTGAAATGTTCGTTGGCGTGGGCGCGGCCCGCGTGCGCGACATGTTCGAGCAGGCGAAGAAGCACGCGCCCTGCATCGTGTTCATCGACGAAATCGACGCGGTCGGCCGCCATCGCGGCGCCGGCATGGGCGGTGGCAACGACGAGCGCGAGCAGACGCTGAACCAGATGCTCGTCGAGATGGACGGTTTCGAGGCGAACTCCGGCGTGATCGTGATCGCCGCGACCAACCGCTCGGACGTGCTCGACAAGGCGCTGCTGCGTCCGGGCCGGTTCGACCGCCAGGTCTATGTCGGCCTGCCCGACATCCGCGGCCGCGAGCAGATCATGAAGGTGCATCTGCGCAAGGTGCCGATCTCGAACGACGTGGACGCGGCCGTCATCGCGCGCGGCACGCCGGGCTTCTCGGGCGCGGATCTCGCGAACCTCGTCAACGAGGCGGCGCTCTTCGCGGCGCGGCGCGGCAAGCGCATCGTCGAGATGCAGGATTTCGAGGACGCCAAGGACAAGATTTTCATGGGTCCGGAGCGCAAGTCGGCCGTGATCCGCGAGGAAGCGAAGCGCGCGACCGCCTATCACGAGTCGGGCCACGCGGTCATCGCGAAGCTGCTGCCGAAGGCCGATCCGGTCCACAAGGTTACGATCATTCCGCGCGGCCGCGCCCTTGGCGTCACGTGGCAGTTGCCCGAGCACGACAACGAGACGTATTCGAAGGACTATCTGCTGGATCGCCTTGCCATTCTGTTCGGCGGTCGCGTGGCGGAGGAGCTGTTCCTGAACCTGCTCAGCACGGGCGCGTCGGACGACTTCAACAAGGCGACGCAGACGGCGCGCGCGATGGTGGCGCGCTTCGGGATGACCGACGCGCTCGGGCCGATGGTGTACGTCGACGACGAGAACGACAGCTCGCCGTTCGGCCGCGGTTTCACGCGCACGATTTCCGAGGCGACGCAGCAGAAGGTCGACGCGGAAATTCGCCGCGTGCTGGACGATCAGTACAACCTCGCGCGGCGCATGCTCGAAGAGAACCGCGACAAGGTCGAGGCGATGACCGCCGCGCTGATGGAGTGGGAAACGATCGACGCCGACCAGATCAACGACATCATGGCCGGCCGGCCGCCGCGCTCGCCGAAGAGCAGCCCGCCCACGACGACGGGCGACGCTTCCTCGCCGGGCGGCAACGCGGGTTCCGAAGTCAAACCGGGGAGCGCCACGGCGCCGGCGTAAGCCCGAGTCGTGTAGAGTGGCGGGCCGGTGTGAATTCACATCGGCCCGCTTTGCTTTGCAAAGCCGTATTTCCGATTTCCGACCGTTTTCGACGTGCCCCCCGTCCAAGATTCGCAGGCCAGCCGGCCGCTTCCCGGACCGCTCCGCTGCGGTCGTTTCACGCTGACTTTCGAGCGTCCGCTCGTGATGGGCATTCTGAACGCCACGCCGGACTCGTTTTCCGACGGCGGCCAGTTTTTCTCGTTCGACGACGCGTTGCGCCGGGCCGAGCGCATGATGCTCGACGGCGCCGACCTGATCGACATCGGCGGCGAGTCGACGCGACCGGGGGCGCCGCCGGTGCCGCTCGACGAGGAGCTCGCGCGCGTCGTTCCGCTCGTCGAGCGGCTGCGCGGCGCGAGCGTGCCGCTTTCGGTCGATACCTACAAGCCGGACGTGATGCGCCACGTGCTCGCGGCCGGCGCGGACCTGATCAACGACATCTGGGGATTCCGGATGCCCGGCGCCGTCGACGCGGTGCGCGACAGCACGTGCGGCCTGTGCGTGATGCACATGCTCGGCGAACCGCAGACGATGCAGACGCGCGAGCCCGACTATCGCGACGTGGTGACCGACGTCCGGCGTTTTCTGGAGGAGCGCGTGACAGCACTCGAAGCCGGCGGCATTGCGCCGGAGCGGATCAGCGTCGACCCGGGCTTCGGCTTCGGCAAATCCGTTATTGAGCACAACTATGCCTTGCTCGCGCATCTGGCCGATACGGCGCCGCGCGCGGCGCGCCGGTATCCGGTGCTGGCGGGCATGTCGCGCAAGTCGATGCTCGGCGCGTTGACGGGGCGCGACGCGTCCGGCCGGACGGCGGCGAGCGTGGCCGCGGCGGTCTGCGCCGCCGAGCGCGGCGCGGCGATCGTCCGCGTGCACGACGTAGCCGAGACGGTCGATGCACTGAAAATATGGGCCGCGGTGCGCGACGCCGCGCGCGGCGGCTGAGCGGCGCAGGCCGCCTGAGTACGGGAACAAGAGGAGGGAGCAGATCATGGCACGTCGCTATTTCGGTACGGACGGCATTCGGGGCAAGGTGGGCGTCGCGCCGATCACGCCCGATTTCGTCCTGCGGCTCGGCTATGCCGCCGGCAAGGTGTTGGCGGGCGACGCGCAGCACACGGGCACGGCGTCGTCGGGGCAACGGCCGACGGTGCTGATCGGCAAGGACACGCGCGTGTCGGGCTACATGCTCGAGGCGTCGCTCGAGGCGGGGCTGTCGGCGGCGGGCATCGACGTGATGCTCGCGGGACCGATGACGACCCCGGGCATCGCCTATCTGACGCGGGCGCTGCGGCTGGCGGCGGGCGTCGTCATCAGCGCTTCGCACAATCCGTACTTCGACAACGGCATCAAGTTCTTTTCGGCCGACGGCAACAAGCTGCCCGACGAGGTCGAGACGCGGATCGAGGCGCAGCTCGAAGCGCCGCTCGAATGCGCGCCGTCGGAGTGGCTCGGCAAGGCGCGGCGCCTGCACGACGCCGGCGGCCGCTACATCGAGTTCTGCAAGGGCACGTTTCCGCAGGCGTTCAATCTGCGCGGGCTGAAGCTCGTCGTCGACTGCGCGAACGGTGCCGCCTACGATATCGCGCCGCACGTGTTTCACGAACTGGGCGCGGACGTCATTCCGATCGGCGTGTCGCCGAACGGCTTCAACATCAACGACGGCGTCGGCGCGACGGCGCCCGACGCGCTCGTGCGCGCCGTGCGGGCCAACCACGCGGACCTCGGCATCGCGCTCGACGGCGATGCGGACCGCCTGCAGATCGTCGATTCGGGCGGGCGGCTCTACAACGGGGACGAGCTGCTGTACGTGCTCGTGAAGGACCGCATCGAGACGGACGGCAAGGTCGAGGGCGCGGTCGGCACGCTGATGACCAACATGGCGATCGAGCAGGCGCTCGGCCGTCTCGGCGTGGCGTTCGTGCGGGCGCGCGTCGGCGACCGGTACGTGCTGGAGCAGTTGCGCGAGCGCGGCTGGCAGCTCGGCGCCGAAGGCTCCGGCCACATCCTGTCGCTCGACCGTCATACGACGGGCGACGGCATCGTTTCGGCGCTGCTCGTGCTGGCCGCGATGAAGCGCAGCGGCCGGACGCTCGCTCAACTGCTCGAAGGCGTGAGCCTGTTCCCGCAGACGCTCATCAACGTGCGCATCGCGCAGGGCGCGGACTGGAAGGAGAGCGGCGCGCTCCGGCAGGCCGTGCAGGAGGCCGAGAGCGCGCTGAACGGTTCGGGCCGCGTGCTGATTCGCGCCTCGGGGACCGAACCCGTGCTGCGCGTGATGGTCGAGGCGAGCGACGAGCACGCGGCCGCTCGCCATGCGGACGCGATCGCGGCCACGGCGAAACGGGCCATCGCCTGATTTGTCGATACGGGCGCGGCAACGGGTGCGGTAAACCGTACGCAGCGGTACGGAAGGCGGGGCATGACGGAAGATGCTCCCGCCGCAGAGGCCGGGGCCCGCTTGCCGGCCTCCGGGCGGTACCGGTCTGACGGCAGGACGGCCCGACGGGCGCGGGCACAAGGTTTCGCGGCCATTTCCCCTGGCGGCGAAGCGAGGCGGATTCGCCGCCGATCGGCTTTCCCGACCTTCCCGCTTCCTTTCAATCGGTAATGCAGTTGTCACGCCAATTTCACGAAAAGTCACGTTACTGTCATAAAGAGACCCTAAGCTTCGCGGTGTTGTTTCCCCGCTCACACACTGGAGGTCTCGATGAAATTGATGCACACCGCGTTTGCTGGCGTTGCCGGCGCGCTTTTCGCGATCGCTGCGCAAGCCGCCGACATTACCGGCGCGGGTAGCACCTTTGCCGCACCCATCTACATGAAGTGGGCGGACGCTTATCACAAGTCCGGCGGCGGCCAGGTCAACTATCAAGGCATCGGCTCGTCGGGTGGCATCCAGCAGATCATCGCGAAGACGGTCGATTTCGCCGGTTCGGACGCGCCGCTCAAGGACGACCAACTGGCCAAGGACGGCCTGTTCCAGTTCCCGACGGTAGTCGGCGGCGTGGTGCCGGCGATCAATCTGCCGGGCATCAAGGCAGGTCAACTGACGCTGTCGGGCCCGGTGCTCGGCGACATCTACCTCGGCAAGGTCACGCACTGGAACGATCCGGAAATCGCCGCGCTGAACCCGAACCTCAAGCTGCCGAACACGGCCATCGCCGTGGTGCGTCGCGCGGACGGCTCGGGTACGACGTTCATCTGGACGAACTACCTGTCGAAGGTGAATCCGGAATGGAAGTCGAAGATCGGTGAAGGCGCGACGGTTAGCTGGCCGGTCGGCACGGGCGGCAAGGGCAACGACGGCGTCGCCGCGTTCGTGCAGCGCCTGCCGGGCGCGATCGGCTACGTCGAGTGGGCGTACGCCAAGCAAAACCACATGATCTACACTGCGATGAAGAACGCGTCGGGTTCGGTGGTCGAGCCCTCGACGGACACGTTCAAGGCCGCGGCGGCCGGTGCCGACTGGCAGCGTTCGTTCTACCAGATCCTGACGAACGAGCCGGGCAAGAACTCGTGGCCCGTGATCGGCGCGACGTTCGTGCTGCTCCAGACCACGCAGGAAAAGCCGGCGCAGGGCGCGGAAACGCTGAAGTTCTTCGACTGGTCGTTCCGCAACGGCGGTCAGGCCGCGGACGATCTGAACTACATCTCGCTGCCGCCGTCGGTCGTCAATACGATCCGCGCGCAGTGGAAGACGAAGATCAAGGGCGCGAACGGCCAGCCGATCGCCGAGTGATACGCGCATGACCCCGCCGCGGCGCGAGCCGCGGCGGCAGTCGACTTCTCGCACCGCTGCCGCCTGGCGTCCCGGTTCTCGCCGGGCCCGGGCGGCTTGCAGTATGTGCCGCCCGGCATCGTGCCGGCGGCAACCGGAAACAGGTCATCATGTCCGACGTCCCGCTTGTGTCGAATTCGTCCGGCCGTCTCGCGCAGCAGAAGGCGCCAGGCCAGGCCGGCGACCTCATCTTCGGCGGTCTGGCACGTCTCGCCGCCATCCTTACGCTGCTGATGCTGGGCGGCATCATCGTCTCGCTCATCATCGAGTCGATGCCGACCATCCATAAGTTCGGCTTCAGCTTCCTCTGGACTGCCCAATGGGATCCGCCGAGCGGCCAGTACGGCGCACTCGTGCCGATCTACGGCACGCTCGTCACGTCGGTCATCGCGCTCGTGATCGCGGTGCCCGTCAGCTTCGGCATCGCGCTGTTCCTGACCGAGCTCGCGCCGTCCTGGCTGCGCCGTCCGCTCGGCGTCGCCATCGAGCTGCTGGCGGCGATTCCGTCGATCGTCTACGGCATGTGGGGGCTGCTCGTGTTCTCGCCGATTTTCGCGACCTGGTTCGAGCAGCCGCTCGGCGCGGTGCTCGGCAGCATTCCGCTCGTCGGCGCGCTGTTCCAGGGCGCGCCGATCGGCATCGGCATTCTGTGCGCGGGCGTGATCCTCGCGATCATGATCATCCCGTACATCGCCTCGGTGATGCGCGACGTCTTCGAGGTCACGCCCGTGCTGCTCAAGGAGTCGGCCTACGGGATCGGCTGCACGACCTGGGAAGTGATGTGGCGGATCGTGCTGCCGTTCACCAAGACCGGCGTGATCGGCGGCGTCATGCTCGGCCTCGGCCGCGCGATCGGCGAGACGATGGCGGTCACGTTCGTGATCGGCAACACCAACCTGCTCAGCAACGTGTCGCTGTTTTCGCCGGGCAACAGCATCACCTCGGCGCTCGCCAACGAGTTCGCCGAGGCGGCCCCGGGCCTGCACGTCTCCGCGCTGATGGAACTGGGCCTCATCCTGTTCGTGATCACGTTCATCGTGCTCTCGATCTCGAAGCTGTTGCTGCTGCGTCTCCAGAAAGGGGAGGGCGCGCGATGAGCGAGCCGATGCTGAAAATTCCGGGCGCGATTTACGGGCCCGAACTCGACACGATGCGCGCCCGCCTGCAGCGCCGCCGCCGCGTGAAGAACGTGATCGCCCTGACGGCCTCGCTGCTGGCGATGGCCTTCGGCCTCGTCTGGCTCGTGTGGATTCTCTACACGACGCTGAGCCTCGGCGTGGGCGGCCTGTCGGTCGAGCTGTTCACGCAGTCCACGCCGGCACCCAACACCGACGGCGGCGGGCTCGCGAACGCCATCGTCGGCAGCCTGATGCTGGTGGGGGTGGCGACGGTCATCGGCACGCCGATCGGCATTCTCGCCGGCGTCTATCTCGCCGAATACGGGCAGAGGTCGTGGCTCGCCGGCATTACGCGCTTCATCAACGACATCCTGCTGTCGGCCCCGTCGATCGTGATCGGCCTGTTCGTCTATGCGCTCGTGGTGGCGAATCTCGGTCACTTCAGCGGCTGGGCCGGCGCGCTGTCGCTCGCGCTGCTCGAAATTCCGATCGTGATCCGCACGACGGAGAACATGCTGAACCTCGTGCCCAACGCGCTGCGCGAGGCCGCGTTCGCGCTCGGCACGCCGAAGTGGAAGATGGTCATGTCGATCACGCTGAAGGCCTCGGCCGCCGGCATCGTGACGGGCGTGCTGCTGGCCGTTGCGCGCATCGCGGGCGAGACGGCACCGCTCATCTTCACGTCGCTGTCGAACCAGTTCTTCACGTGGGACATGAACCAGCCGATCGCGAACCTGCCGGTCACGATCTTCAATTTTGCCATGAGCCCGTTCGCGCAGTGGCAGTCGCTGGCCTGGGCCGGCGTGTTCCTCACCACGCTCGGCGTGCTGAGCCTGAACATCATCGCGCGCACGTTTTTTTCCAGAAAGTAAGGGCGGAGTAACCCGATGAACATGGCAGAGAGTCACCTCAACACCGCGGGACAGGGCGCCCAGACGGCGACCGGCAAGTCGAAGATCGAAGTGCGCGACCTGAACTTCTTCTACGGCAAGTATCACGCGCTGAAAAACATCAACCTGCAGATTCCGGAAGGCAAGGTGACGGCGTTCATCGGCCCGTCGGGTTGCGGCAAGTCCACGCTGCTGCGCACGTTCAACAAGATGTACGCGCTCTACCCCGAACAGCGCGCCGAGGGTGAGATCCTGATGGACGGCGAGAATCTGCTCGCCTCGCGGCGCGACATCTCGCTCCTGCGCGCGCGCATCGGCATGGTGTTCCAGAAGCCGACGCCGTTTCCGATGTCGATCTACGACAACATCGCGTTCGGCGTGAAGATGTTCGAGACGCTCTCGCGCCCGGAAATGGACGATCGCGTCGAATGGGCGCTCACCAAGGCGGCGCTCTGGAACGAGGTGAAGGACAAGCTCGGGCAGAGCGGCTACGGCCTGTCGGGCGGCCAGCAGCAGCGCCTGTGCATCGCGCGCGGCATCGCGATCCGCCCCGAAGTGCTGCTGCTCGACGAGCCGTGCTCGGCGCTCGACCCGATTTCGACGGGCCGCATCGAGGAGCTGATCGCCGAGCTGAAGAGCGACTACACGGTGGTGATCGTCACGCACAACATGCAACAGGCCGCGCGCTGCTCGGATTACACTGCGTACATGTACCTCGGAGAGCTGATCGAGTTCGGCGACACCGAGAAAATCTTCATCAAGCCGGTCCGCAAGGAAACCGAAGACTACATCACCGGCCGCTTCGGTTGAGCGCGGGTCCATGGGAGACTGATATGTCAGACAAACACCTTTCCAGCCAGTACGACGCCGACCTGAATCTCGTTTCGTCGAAGGTGCTCGAGATGGGCGGCCTCGTCGAGTCGCAGATCGTCAAGGCCATGGAAGCGCTCAACGGCTTCGACGGCGAGATCGCCGACACGGTGGTCACGGTCGAGGACCGCGTGAACGCGATGGAGGTGGAGATCGACGAGGAGTGCAGCAACATCATCGCGCGCCGCCAGCCGACCGCGCGCGATTTGCGCCTCCTGCTCGCGATCTCGAAGACGATCACGAATCTCGAACGCGCCGGCGACGAGGCCGAGAAGATCGCCAAGCGCGTGAAGCGCCTGATGGAAGACGGCGCGTCGCGCTCGGTCAACATCGCCGAGATTCGCGTCTCGGGCGAGATGGCCGTCTCGATCCTGCGCCGCGCGCTCGACGCGTTCGCGCGGCTGGACACCGTCGCAGCCGCGCAGATCGTGCGCGACGACAAGGCGATCGACGAGGAATTCCGCGCCTTCGTGCGCAAGCTCGTCACCTACATGATGGAAGACCCGCGGATGATCTCGGTCGGTCTCGACTACCTGTTCATCGCGAAGGCGATCGAGCGGATCGGCGACCACGCGAAGAACATCGCCGAGTTCATCATCTACATCGTGAAGGGGACGGACGTGCGGCACAAGTCGCGCGACGCGCTCGAACGCGAAGCGCTCAGCTAACCCCATCCATCCGTACAGACACGGTCAAGAGGTGTCGATGCCCAGCAGCATTCTCGTCATCGAAGATGAGCCCGCCATTTCCGAGCTGATCTCCGTGAACCTGCAGCACGCGGGCCATTGCCCGATTCGTGCCTACAACGCGGAGCAGGCTCAAAACCTGATCAGTGACGTGTTGCCCGATCTCATCCTGCTGGACTGGATGTTGCCGGGCAAGTCGGGCGTCGCGTTCGCGCGCGACCTGCGCAACAACGAGCGGACCCGGCATATCCCGATCATCATGCTGACCGCGCGCGGCGACGAGCAGGACAAGGTGCTCGGCCTCGAGATCGGCGCGGACGACTACGTAACCAAGCCGTTTTCGCCGAAGGAGCTGATGGCGCGGATCAAGGCGGTGCTGCGCCGCCGCGCGCCGCAACTGACCGAGGACGTCGTCGCGATCAACGGGCTGAAGCTCGATCCGGCCACGCACCGCGTCGCGGCCCATGCGGACGGCAGCGAGATCAAGCTCGATCTGGGCCCGACCGAATTCCGCCTGCTGCATTTCTTCATGACTCACCCCGAGCGCGTCCACAGCCGCACGCAACTGCTCGACCAGGTGTGGGGCGACCACGTGTTCGTCGAGGAGCGCACGGTGGACGTGCACATCAAGCGCCTGCGCGCCGCGCTCAAGCCGGCCGGGTGCGATGCTATGATTGAAACCGTGCGCGGCAGCGGCTACCGGCTGGCGAAAACGGCCTGACGGGGCGTTCGGCGCCGGACACGGCGCCTGGCTTCGCGCCGTCGTCCCGGCGACGTGCCGCGCATCCGCCCGCGCCGCTCACGTGGCTCCGATACGGCATCCCGGTCCGGCACGGACGATCTTCTCGGTTGCTGGAACATGAACATCATCTGGGCACGCTCCCTCGTCTCGGTTCTGCTGCTCGCGCTCGTCTGCAGCGCGGTGGGCGCGTTCTTCGGCGTGCGGGTCGCGCTGGCCGTTGCGGTCGCCGCGCTGCTCGTGCAGGGCTTCGTCAGCACGTTCCACAAGCAGCGGCTCTGGCGCCTGCTCGACGCGCCCGTGTACGGCGAGGTGCCGAGCGCACCCGGCATCTGGGGCGAAATCTATTACCGGCTGCACAAGCTCGCCAAGCGCTGGCACGCCCAGGTGCGCCAGGTGGAGCAGCAGCACTCGCGTTTCATCCAGGCGATCCAGGCCTCGCCGAACGGCGTGGCGATGCTCGACGACCACGACCAGATCGAGTGGTGCAACGCCATTTCCGAGGTGCATTTCGGGCTCGACGCGAGGCGCGACCTGCGCCAGCACATCACGCATCTCGTGCGCCAGCCCGAGTTCGTCCGTTACCTGAACGCGCACCGGTACGACGAGATGCTGATCATGCGCGGCATGGGCGCGAAGCGTCAGAACGTGCTGTCCGTGCAGGTGTTTCCGTACGGCGAGAACCGCAAGCTCGTGCTCTCGGAGGACATCACCGAGCTGGAACGCACCGACGCGATGCGCCGCGATTTCGTCGCGAACGTGTCCCACGAGCTCAAGACGCCGCTGACGGTCCTCTCGGGTTTTCTCGAGACGATGCGCGAGCTGCCGCTGTCGGACGGCGAGCGGCAGCGTTACCTCGAGCTGATGGAGCAGCAGGCCGCGCGGATGCGCCACATCGTGACCGATCTGCTCGTGCTCGCGAAGCTCGAAGGCGAGGGTGCGCCGCCCGACGATCAGATGGTCGACATGCGCGCCGTGCTCGGCCATCTGCGCGAGGACGCCGACGGTTTGTCCGGTGGCCAGCACCGGATTTCGTTCGAGATCGACGACGGCCTCAGCGTGACGGGATCGGAGACCGAGATTCTGAGCGCGCTCGGCAACCTCGTGACGAATGCGATCCGCTATACGCCGGGCGCGGGCAGCGTTCACGTCGCCTGGGTCGAGGAGAACGGCCACGCGGTGTTCTCGGTGGCCGACAGCGGGTTCGGCATTCCGGCCGCCGACATCCCCCGGCTGACCGAGCGCTTCTATCGCGTGGACCGCAGCCGTTCGCGCGACACGGGCGGCACGGGTCTCGGCCTCGCGATCGTCAAGCACGTGCTGCAGCGACACGAGGCGCAGCTCGACGTGAAGAGCGAGGAGGGGCGCGGCAGCACGTTCACCGTGCGTTTCCCGGCGGCGCGGACGGCGCGCCGGCAGCCGGCGCCGGCCTGAGCCGGCGTTTCCGCCCAACGGGCAATGACGGCAACGACGCCGGCGCGGCTTTCGCGCGGCGCGAGTCGCCTCGCCTCGGCCAACCGATTCAGGAACAGAACTTCGTGAGCAGGTTGATCTGCGCGCTGCGCGTCGACTTGCCGGGGCGGCGCCGGCGGTAATGGCCGTCGCTCTGCATGATCCAGGCCGACTGGTTGTCGCCGAGGAATGTCGACAGCCCTTCGGCGATCACGCGGCGCTTGAGCCGGCGGTCGCGGATCGGGAACGCGACTTCGACGCGCCGGAACAGGTTGCGGTCCATCCAGTCCGCGCTCGACAGATAGACGCGCTCTTCGCCGTCCGCATAGAAGTAATAGATGCGGTGATGCTCGAGAAAGCGGCCGACGATCGAGCGCACCGTGATGTTCTCGGAAAGCCCCGGCACGCCGGGCTGCAGCGAGCAGACGCCGCGCACGATCAGGTCGATCTTCACGCCGGCCTGCGAGGCTTCGTAAAGCTCGTCGATGACGGTCGGTTCGAGCAACGCGTTCATCTTCGCGACGATGCGCGCCCGGCGCCCGGCGCGCGCGGCCTCGGCCTCGGCGCGGATGGCCTCGACGAGTCTCGGATGCAGCGTGAACGGCGACTGCCAGAGTTCGTGCAGCTCGAGCTCGCCACCGATGCCGGTCAACTGCTGGAAAACGTGATGGACGTCCTCGCAGATCTTCTGCTCGGCCGTCATGAGCCCGAAGTCGGTGTAGAGGCGGGCGGTGCGCGGATGGTAGTTGCCGGTGCCGAGGTGCACGTAGCGGCGCATCACCATGCGGCCGTTGACGGGCATGCGCCGCACGATCAGCATCATTTTCGCATGGCACTTGTGGCCGACCACGCCGTATACGACGTGCGCGCCCACTGCTTCGAGCTGCGACGCCCAGTTGATGTTGGTTTCCTCGTCGAAGCGCGCGAGCAACTCCACGACGACGGTTACTTCCTTGCCGTTGCGCGCGGCTTGCATCAGCGCATCCATCAGCGGCGAGTCGGTGCCGGTGCGGTAGATGGTCTGCTTGATCGCGACGACGCTGGGGTCGTGCGCGGCCTGCAGCAGCAGTTCGAGCACCGGCTGGAAGCTTTCGTAGGGGTGGTGCAGCAGCACGTCGCCCTGGTCGATGACGTCGAACAGGTTGCCGCCCGCCGCGATGCGTTTCGGAATGGCCGGAACGTGCGGGACGAACTTCAGGTCGGGCCGGTCGACCATCTCGGGCAACTGCATGAGCCGAACGAGATTCACGGGCCCGTTGACGTAGTAGCAGTCCTTCTCGCTGAGACCGCTTTCGTCGAGCAGGCGCCGCGCCAGATGGGACGGCGTGGCGGCCGACACTTCGAGGCGCACCGCATTGCCGAGGTGCCGCGCGGGCAACTCGCCCTGCAGCGCGACGCGCAGGTTGGTGATTTCGTCTTCGTCGACGAACAGCTCGCTGTTGCGCGTGATGCGAAACTGGTTGCAACTGCGCACGACGAGGTTCGGGAACAGCTCGCCGACGAAACGCTGCAGCAGTCCGCCGAGCAGCGCGAAGCCATGCGGATAGCCCGACAGCTCCTGGGGCATGCGCACGAGCCGGGGCAGCGCGCGCGGCGCCTGCACGATGCCCATGACCGCCTGGCGGCCGAACGCGTCCTTGCCTTCGAGTTCGACGACGAAGTTCAGGCTCTTGTTGAGCACGCGCGGGAACGGATGCGCGGGATCGAGACCGATCGGCGTGAGGACCGGGAGCAGTTCGTCGAAGAAATACTGGCGGGCCCAGGCGGTCTGCGCCTCGTTCCAGGTGTCGGTGCCGTGAAAGTAGATGCCTTCCTGCTCGAGCGCCGGCATCACCGTGTCGTGCAGCATCGTGTATTGCCGGTGCACGAGCCGCTGCGCGCGTTCCACCACGAGGTCGTACACGTGCTGCAGCGACATGCCGTCGGGCGAGAGCGTGCCCGGATTGTCGCGCATCTGCTCCTGCAGGCCGGCCATGCGGACTTCGAAGAATTCGTCGAGGTTGCTGCTGGTGATGCAGATGAAGCGCAAACGTTCCAGGAGCGGAACGGCCGGATCTGCTGCCTGAGCGAGGACGCGCTCGTTGAAGCCCAGAATGCCCAGTTCGCGATTGAGCAGGGGGTAGCGGAGGGACATCGGCAGTGAGAATGGAATGTCGGACAGGGACTCGAAAGGACGTTCGGAAATTCTCACAGTAAGATGACAGTCTTATGATATTTGGGCTGTCACAAATTCTACTCTGCAATTTCGCGGCCCCGTCAACGGAAAGTGTAACCGTGCATACTGGCTGAAACTGTGTCCGCGGAAGGACGAAGACCCCCGGTACGCTTAGAATGGCGTCTTTGAACAGCACGACCGCCGCAACGATGGCGGTCGCGTACATGGAGCCCGCCCGACCGATGGTAAATATTCCGCAGTTGCTTGCCGCAGTGGATCTTGGTTCGAACAGTTTTCGCCTCATCGTCGGTCGGGTCGAAGAGACCGACGCGGGCAGCCAGATCTACCCGGTCGATGCGCTGCGCGAGCCGGTGCGGCTCGCGGCCGGGCTCTCGAAGGACAAGATGCTCGACCGCGCCTCGCAGGTGCGCGGCTGGGAGGCGCTCAAGCGCTTCGGCGAGCGGCTGCGCGATTTTCATCCGGACCACGTGCGCGCCGTCGCGACCAACACGCTGCGCATCGCGAAGAACGCCCGCGAATTTCTGGGCGAGGCCGAGAAGGCGCTCGGGTTTCCGATCGAAGTGATCGCCGGGCGCGAGGAAGCGCGGCTCATCTACGCCGGCGCGGCACACTCGGTGCCGGCGAGTCCCGGCAAGCGGCTCGTGGTCGACATCGGCGGCGGCTCGACCGAGTTCATCATCGGCTCGCACTACACGCCGATCCGCATGGAAAGCCTTTACATCGGCTGCGTGAGCCACAGCCGCACGTTTTTCCCGACGGGCAACGTCGACGAGTACACGATGCGCCAGGCCGAACTGGCGGCGACCCGCGAAATCCAGATCATTTCGGCCGACTACCGGCAGACGGGCTGGGACCAGGCCATCGGCTCGTCGGGCACGGCGCGCGCGCTCGCCGAACTCGTCGAAGCCAACGGCTTCAACGACGTCGGCGTGACGCACGGCATTTCGCGCGGCGGCCTCGAGCGGCTCAAGCGGGCGCTCGTCAAGGCCGAGAACGTCAACCGCCTCAAGCTGGCCGCGCTCAAGGCCGACCGCGTGCCGGTGCTGGCGGGCGGGCTCGCGATCATGATCGCGGTGTTCGACGAGCTCGGCGTCGACTACGTCGATACGACCGACGGCGCGCTGCGGCTCGGCGTGCTCTATGACCTGCTCGGCCGCTCGCAGCACGAGGACATGCGCGCGGTGACCGTCGAAGGGTTCATGCGCCGCTACGGCGTGGATCGCGCCCAGGCCGCGCGCATCGGCGAGCTTGCCGTGCGCTTTTACGAGCAGCTTCGCGAGCCCGACGCCGAGCGGCGCGCGGAGTGCCGGATGTTTCTCAACTGGGCCGCGTCGCTGCACGAGATCGGTCTGTCCATTTCGCACAGCGCCTATCACAAGCATTCCGCCTACATCGCGAGCAACGCCGACATGCCGGGCTTTTCGCGAACCGACCAGGCGCGCCTCGCCGCGCTCGTGCTCGGCCACGCGGGCAAGCTCGGCAAGCTCTCGCAGGCGCGCGACGTCGAGTGGCCGCTGCTGTTCTGTCTGCGACTTGCCGCGCTTCTGTGTCGCCGGCGCGCCGACGTCGGTTTGCCCGACATCGCCGTCGCGAACGGACCCAGCGGCTACGAGGTGCGTCTGCCGGGCGCGTGGGTCGCGAACAATCCGCTCACCGATTACAGCCTCGTCCAGGAAGCGGCCGAATGGGAGAAGATCGGCATTCCGTATCGCGTGGTTTATACCGGCGAGTCGTGACGCGGCGTTTGGAAAGCGGCCCGCTTTCCGGCGATGTCGTCATCGAAAACAGAACGCCCGACAACGTTTGC
Source organism: Burkholderia sp. WAC0059 (assembly GCF_002870125.1). Classification (GTDB taxonomy): domain Bacteria; phylum Pseudomonadota; class Gammaproteobacteria; order Burkholderiales; family Burkholderiaceae; genus Paraburkholderia. The sequence continues at coordinate 73,893 of NZ_PNEO01000005.1, read as the reverse complement.
GCTGTCGGGCGTTCTGTTTTGCCGTTACGGCGGCATCAGCGCGAAGGCGAGTCGCCGAGGAAGTGCCGCGCATAACGCGCGTTGATCTCGGAGAACCGGAAGAGCGTCAGGAAGTCGGCCGTGTTGAAGTCCGGGTCCCAGGCCGGGGCGCCGCAAATCCGCGCGCCGAGGCGCAGATAGCCCTTCACGAGCGGCGGCGGGACGGCCGGCACGCCCGTGCGCAGTTCCTCGACCGGCAGCGGCGTGTGCGGAAACGCGCGATACTCCGGCGCGCTCAGCGTCTGCTCGTCGAGCGAGCAGTACAGGTTCGCGGCGTAGTGCCCGCCGTCGGCCATCGCGACGCTGGCGCAGCCGAGCATCGTTTCGTAGCCGTTATGCAACATATAGGCAGCGAGCCCGGCCCACAGCGACATGATGACGGAACCGCTGCGGTAGTCAGGGTGCACGCACGAGCGGCCTACCTCCACCATTTTGGGGCGCAGGTGCGCGAGGCGCGAGAGGTCGAATTCGCCTTCCGCGTAGAGCCGGCCGATGCGCGCCGCCTGGTGCGGCGGCAGCGCCCGGTAGGTGCCGACGACGCGTAGCGTGTCGAGGTCGCGCACGATGAGGTGATCGCACCAGGGGTCGAATTCGTCGACGTCGAGCCCGGCCGGCCCGGCGAGGCGGGCACCCATTTCGTCGGCGAAGATCCGGTAGCGCAGATGCTGGGCCTCGCGCAGTTCTTCTTCGCTGCGCGCCCACGCTACCTGCAGACGATGCTGCGGCGTGACCGTTTCCCGGGCACGCGGCAGATGCCGATGGGATTCGAACGAAATCGAAGCGAGGGGCGGGGTAGGCGTCGACATTTCTCGCATGGTGCGTCCCAGGTCGAAAGGTAATGAAACTTTTTCGCCAATTTAGTAATGGGCGGTTACGTTTGGATGGCAAAGCGGTGACGATTCCATGACGACTAGTAAGGTCGGAGTCCCTGGCACGGTTGGCAATGTCGGCCGCGATTCAGGTGGCCGGCCCCGGCTGCCGTTAACCGTCAAGGGCGTTTGACCGCCGCTTTTCCGCGACGAAGAACGGGTTGGCAGGCCTTAACGATCGGCGTCGCCGATCCGGCGCAGGGGGAGCAGAGACGAAGCGCGGGGCATGCGCTGGAGCGCGAAGCCGGTGGTTTTCTCGGCTTTCGTATTGCGGTTGTCGTATTGCGCCGGGTGGCCCGACCGGGCGGCGGCAGGGCCGGGACGCGATCGGCAGGAGAGGGCGCCGGCGGATCGGCCACTACACCCGTGCCCGGGTCGGAGCCGCAGTCGGACGACCCGTCCGCACCCGGTCGGGCGCTGTCCGGTCAGCGTTGGCGGGCGAAGCCTTCGCGCCACAGCACCGCGCCTACGCCCGTCAGTAGCGAAATATCGTCCGAGCCGAGATGGTTCCACACCTTGGCCAGCCACTCGGCAAAGCCCGTGCAGGTGTCGGCGAGGTCGATGTCGATGTTGCCGTCTTTATTCAAGTGCTCGAAGATCGCGATTACGTCTTCTGTTTTCATGCTTTTCCCCGTCGGTTTGTCTGATTACGTTGCGTTCTGCGCATTCTAGCCATTTGTCGCGGCGCTTTGGCTGGCGTACTCGCCGGCCGCCCTGTGTTTATTTTTTCCGGCCGGAAAAAAAGCCGCCCACGAATGGGCGGCCCAAGCCACAACTACCGAGGAGACTCGCCTCGATAGTAGAAGGCGACAGGGTGGTGTGCAAATTACCCTGACAATCGTTGACGGTTACCCGTGGCGCATTCGCGTCCGGACGCGCGGCCGGTCAGAGGTATGCGGACGTTTCGGCGCCGAAGGACTTTTTGACCGCGCGCGTCGTGTCGTCGGCGAGAATTTCCGTTTTGCCTTGCCCGATTCCCGCGAGGATTTGCGACGCGACGTCGGCGGGGGTGATCTTGGGGACGTTCAGCCCGGCGGTCATGTCCGTGTCCATGTAGGCGAGATGAACGCCCGTGACGAGCGTTTTCTGCGCGGCCAGTTCCTTCCTGATGCCGTTGGTGTAGGCCCAGGCCGCGGCCTTGGAGGCGCTGTAGGCGCTCGTGCCGTCGATCGTGAGCCAGCTCAGCACGGAAAGAATGTTGACGAGCGCGCCGCCGCCGTTCTTTGCGAGGATCGGGGCGAACGCATCGGAAACGTAGAGGATGCTGAACAGGTTCGTTTCCATATGGCTGCGAATGAGCCCGTCGGCCGCTTCCGCGAGCGCGGGACCTGCCGACATGATGCCGGCGTTGTTGATCACGATACCGACGTCGCCGCACCGCGATGCCGCGGCCTGGGCATCGGCCAGGTTCGTGACGTCGAGCTTGATCGGCACGACGCCCGGAATGTCGATCTTCGACGGATCGCGAGCGGTGGCGTAGACCTTCTTCGCGCCGGCCGCCACCAGCGCCTCGGCGATGGCGCGTCCGAGGCCGCGGTTCGCGCCCGTGACGAGGGCAGTTTGTCCTTTGACTTCCATGATTTCACTCCGTGTGGATACCTGAATCGTTGCGTGACGGCCTCGTCGCGCGGCGGTCGTCCGGGGGCGTCCGATTTCGCGACCATGCGATCGGTCCGGGCACAACGTAAATAAGATGTTGATCGACATCTTATTAGATGTCAAGTATCATCTGAATGTTGAAGTCCTTGGGGGCGAGGGGGAATGAGGAAATCGAGAGAAGAAGCCTCGAAAACGCGGGTGCGGATCGTCGGCGCCGCGTCGGAGCGGCTACGGCGGTGCGGGCTGGAGGCGACGTCGCTGGCCGACGTCATGCGCGACGCGGGGCTCACGCACGGCGGGTTTTACCGGCATTTCGAGTCGCGCGAGCAATTGATCGGCGAGGCTTACGCGGACATGCTCACCGCCGTGGTCGATGCGCTGGTCCAACGGCTGGCGGAGATCCCGGCGGAGCAGCGGTTGCGTGCCTTCATCGAGTTGTATCTGTCGCCTGGACATCTCGAGGATCGGGCTTGCGGCTGCGGTTTCGCGGCGGTCGGAAGCGAGCTCGCGCGGCAGGCGCCGGCCTTGCGCAGCAAGGCGACCGGCGGCTTCCGCCATTTCGTCGAGGCGCTCGTGAACCTTCAGACGCAGGGCGACGCAGCGGAGAAACGCGCGCGCGCGCAGTTCGTCGCCGGGGCGCTGACCGGCGCCATGACGCTCGCGCGCACGGTGGACGACGCGGCGCTGGCCGACGAGATACTGGCGAATACGCGGACGTGTCTCGTCGCGGCGCTGTGAGTCGGGGGCCCGTCGTTGCATCATGGCGTAGCGGTGCCGTCCGCGCGATGCTGCCGCTGATAGACCTGCAGGTGGCAATAGGCGATGCGCACGAGCGGCAGATCGATCGAATGCCGCCCGGCCCGCGCAAGCAGGTCGCCGACGATCGCGTCGGCTTCCACGCGCGCCGCGCCGCTCGCGATGTCGCGCATCATCGAAGCGGCCCACGTCGAGTCCGGATCGAGTAGTCGCGCGTCGATCCGGTCGACGTCCTCGGCGCCGGGCCGATAGCCTTCGGCGGCGGCGACGGCGAGGCACTCTTCGATCGCCTGGTTCATCAGCCGCTTGCCGTCCCGGCTCGCGAGGATGTCGCCGACGGTGCCGCGCATCAGGCACGTCATCGACGCGCCGGCCGCGAGCATCACCCACTTGTTCCAGAGCGCCTGCCCGATGTCGGGCACGAGCGCGCGCACGCCGGGCGAACGGGCGAGCAGGTCGTGAAAGCGCTGCGCGGCGTCCTGCGCGGCCGGCGCGCGTGCGCCGATCTGCACGGTGTCGGTCGGACCGTCGTGGCGGATCGCGCTGTCGGGCCCAAGCGTCGTCGCGATGTATGACACGCCGCCCGCGACGCGCTCGCGTCCGAAGCGGGCGTCTAGCCGGTCATACACGCCGAGGCCGTTCAGGAACGGCAGCACGACCGTCTGAGGGCCGACTGCCGGCGTGAAGTCGGCGAGGGCGGCGTCGAGATCGAAGGCCTTGCAGCTCAGCAGGATCAGGTCGTACCCGGGCTTGAGCGCGTCGCGCTGCACCGTGCGCACCGGCGCGTCGAAGTTGCCGAGCACGCTGCGCACCTGCAGTCCGAGCGCGGCCAGCACGGCCGCGCGTCTCGGCCTGACGAGAAACGCGACGTCCGCGCCGGCGTCGACGAGCCTCGCGCCGTAATATCCGCCGATGGCCCCGGCGCCCACTACGAGAATCTTCATTGTCCTGTCCTTCTCACGGTCTTGCGGTCGCCGCGTCGGCCGGCTGCGAACCAGCGTCCCGAGGCGACCGACCACAGAATGATCGAACCGTATGCCGCCATCGCGGCCGAACCGGTCGCGAAGAAGAGCGGCAGCGATCCGGTGAGCCTCAGCGCCAGCGAGCCGACGCCTGCGTAGAGCGCGAGCCGCAGCGCGCCCGCGCCGAGCGGCCATTCGAGCCGTCCCGCGCCCTGGGCGGCGAAATACAGCGAGAAGCCGAGCCCGAAGAAACCGTAAAACGGGCCGATGATGCGCAGGCAGGTCGAGCCGGTCTGCAGTAACTGTTCGTTCGCGCCGAACAGGCGCAACCACGCGTGCGGCCATAGCGCGGCCGCGACGCCGACCAGTTCGGCGAGCGCGAACGCCATCGCGCCGCCCGTCAGCGCGATGCGGCGTGCGCGCTCGGGTTGCCCGGCGCCGATGTTCGCGCCGACGAGCGCGACCATCGGTGCGCCCAGGCCGAACGCGATCGGCATCAGCAGATATTCGAGGCGGGCGGCCGTGCCGTAGCCGGCGAGCGCCGCGGTGCCCGCGTGCGCGCCGACGGCGGCGCCGGTCAGGGCGATCAGCGCGTTCGTCAGGAGCGGGTTCAGGCACGCGAGGCCGCCGACCGTGAGGATGCTGCGCATCGGCGCCCAGTGCAGCGGGCCGCGCGCGAGGCGGGCCGGATTGCGTCCGCTCGCGCAATACCAGCCCAGTATCGCGGTGCCGGCTGCATAGTAGGCGATCAGCGCCCAGGCGCCGCCGGCGACGCCGAGATGCGGTAGCGGCCCGATGCCGAAGATCAGGCAGGGCGAGAGCGGAATCAGCAGTACCGCGCCGCCGCAGATCACCGCGCCCGGCACGGCCATGTTGCCGGTGCCGCGGATGACGCTGGCGAGCGCGTTCATCGCCCACATGAGCGGCAGGCCGGCGAACACGACGTGTCCGTACGTCGTCGCGGCGTCGAGCGCGGCGCCGTGCGCGCCGAGCATCTGCATGAGCGGCCGCGTGATCGCGAGCAGGACCGCGGAGAACACGATGCCGATCAGCGTGTTGAGCACGACCGCGTGCCGCGCGAGCGGGTCGACGAGCGCGGCGTTGCCGGAGCCGAGCGTGCGCGCGACCGACGACGAGATCCCGCCGCCCATCGCGCCTTGCGACATGTTCTGCATCAGCATCAACACCGGCACGACCACGGCGACGCCCGCGAGCACCTGGGTGCCGAGCTTCGCGAGAAACCACGTCTCGACGAGGCCCGTCGACGACTGGGCCAGCATCATCAGCATGTTCGACCAGCCCATGCGCGCGAGCATCGGCGCGATCGGCGCCTCGAGCATTGAGCGCAGGCGGGGATGGGCCGCGGAGAGCGGTCGCGCGGCGGCGGGAGGAGGGGAGGTGTTCATCGTCGTGCGTCAGGGGCGGCGAGGGAAGTTAAATACGGGTATATGCAAATAGATTGAGTGGGAATGTACTTGCATATGCCCGTATTGGTCAAGATGATTTACACTGTGTACCAGTGTCGGGCCGGGCGTCGGCCCGTCGAGTCTCGAGTTCCGAACTCAAGCCCTGAAGGAGGGGTGCGCCGTGTCGCCGTCGATTCCGAAAGATCCGCTCGTCTGTAACGGAGCCGCGCTGCGCAAGGCTTCGCGCAGGCTCTCGCAGCTCTACGACACGGCGCTCGCGCCGTGCGGGCTCAGCTCGGCGCAGCGCTCGGTCCTCGTTCACATCGACCGGGCGGGCAGCCCGACCATGACCGAGCTCGCCTATGCGATGGTGCTCGACCGCTCGGCGCTCGCGCGCAACATCAAGCCGCTGGAGCGCGACGGCTATCTCGTGCAGCGGCCCGACGAGGAAGACGGCCGCAGCCGTCGCGTGGGGTTGACGCCGGCCGGCCGCGCGAAGCTTGCCGAGGCCAACCGGCTCTGGCGCCGGGCGCAGGGGCGCTTCGAAACGGTGTACGGCGCGGACCGCGCGGCGGCACTGCGCGTGGCACTGGCCGAGATTTATTCGGACGAGTTTGCCGAGGCGTTCGGGCAGCCCTGACGCAGGTCGCCCCCGGCGCCTGATGGACGGGACATTCGGGGGACATTCGGTAAACGAAAAAGGGGGCGACGGGTCGCGTTGCCCGTTGCCCCCGGTTCCCCTGTCCGGAACGCGGACGATTATTTTCGAAGATACGTTCGCGCCGATGCAATCAGAATTGCACGCCGCGCGTGAGCGCGCCGTCGACGAGCACGTTCGCGCCGCTGACGAAACTCGCGAGTGGACTCGCGACGAATGCGACGACGTTCGCGATTTCCTCGGGCCGACCCATGCGCCCCGTCGGGTTCAGGGCCAGCGCCTCGGCGAACAGCGTCGGGTTCGTCTTTTCGATGTGAGGCCAGACGCCGCCTTCGAAGTAAACGTTGCCCGGCGAGACGACGTTCGCGCGAATGCCCGCGCCCGCGAGCTGGTACGCGAGTCCCTGCACGTAGTGGATCAGCGCGGCCTTGAACGTGCCGTACGGGCCGGCCGCGAAGTCGATCTCGCGGCCCGACACGCTCGAAATCGCGACGATCGACGCGGCGCGGCTGCGGCGCAGCATCGGCATGGCGGCATCGACGAGGCGCACCGTGCCCATCAGGTCGGTTTCGAACTCCTGCCGCCACGACGCCTCGTCCTGGCCGATCGCGAGCGCGCTGACGTTCGCGACGACGATGTCGAGTCCGCCCAGTTCCGCGGCCGACGCGTCGACGAAGCGGCGCAGCGCGTCGCCGTCCGAGACGTCGACCGCCGCGCCTGTCGCGCGCTTGCCGCTCGCGCGGAGCTGCCGGACGGTCGCGTCGACGGCGGCCGCATCGCGCGCGCATAGCGCGAGATCGGCGCCTTCGGCCGCGAGCCGCTCGACGATCGCGCGGCCAATGCCGCGGGTGCCGCCCGTGACGAGCGCCTTCAATCCTGCGAGTTGCAGATCCATCGTGGTCTCCTTCAGGCGGCGCTTGCCAGGTAGTGTTTGCTGATCGCGGCGCCGACCGAGTACTTCGGGTCGACGAAGTTGCCGAGCCGGACCTTGCCGCACTGGCTCAGCATCATGTACGCGTCCCAGCGGTCGAAGCCGTATTCCTTCTCCATCCAGAGCACGAGCTCGTGGTAGGCGATGCGCGTCGCGTCCTCGAGCGGGCGGGCGCTGCCGATCGTCATCAGCAGCTCCGACGTTTCGAGCCGCGGCCACACGATGTCCCAGCCCTTGATCAGCTCCACCTGGATCGTCGTGACGCTCGCGTATTCGACCGCCGTGCCGCACACTTCGCCGTCGCCCTGGCACGCGTGCGCGTCGCCGATGAAGAGCCGCGCGCCGGGCGAGCGGACCGGCAGGTAGGTGATGCTGCCGGGCCCCATGTCGGGCACGTCCATGTTGCCGCCGTGATTGTCGGGCGTGAGCGAGTTGATCGAGTCGATCTCCGGCGAGAGGCTTAGCGTGCCGATGTGCGGCCTGTACGGCAGTTGCACGCGCTTGCTCCAGTAGACGCCTTCCTCGTCGAGGTCGATCTTGCGCGTGATCTCGGGCAGCGGGTCGTTCAGCGTCGCCGTGTAGTCGGTGCCGGTCAGCGCGCCGAAGCGCGGAATCAGGCAGCAGGTGCCGCGCGGGTTCTCGCCGCGCGGCAGCATCGACTCGATGTGGACCGCGACGACGTCGCCTTTCTCCGCGCCGTCGATCATGATCGGCCCGTTCTGCGGATTAAGCCACGGCATGCGCAGCTTCTCGGTCGGCTTGTCCTGCTCGGTCTGGATTTTTTTGTCGAACGCGTCGCGCGTTTCGACGACGATCCGGTCGCCGGGCTGCACCTCCATGACCGGAGTCGAGTACGGTCCGATCGTATAGTGGAACGTGCCCTGCCGTTCCTCCGTCAGCGAGTGGGTCGCGCCCACCTTGCCGCGCGCGACGCCGCGGGTGTACATGATCGATTGGTCGAGCCAGTTCATTGCGGTTCCCGATGGTGGTGAGTGGATACGTGGCGCCTCACGGGTACGGTGCGGCGCGCGATGTCGGCCTGCGGACGCTAGACGGCGATCAGCGAGCGCACGTCGTTGGCGTCCATCTCGTCGCCGCGGCCCGCGCTCGCCACCTGGCCGCGCACGAGCACGACGTAGTGGTCGGCGACCGACTGCGCGAAGTCGAAGAACTGCTCGACGAGCAGGATCGACAGCGAGCCCTTCAGCGACAGGATGACGGCCTCGATCTCCTTGACGATCGACGGCTGGATGCCCTCGGTCGGTTCGTCGAGGATCAATAGCGACGGGTTCGTCAGCAGTGCCCGCCCGATCGCGAGCTGCTGCTGCTGGCCGCCGGACAGGTTGCCGGCGATGCGCGAGCGCATCTGCCTGAGCACCGGAAAGAGGTTGAACACGTCCTCGAACGAGAATTGCTTCTCGCTCGCGCGCTCGCCGGTATAGGCGCCGATCAGCAGGTTTTCCTCGACGGTGAGGAGCGGAAAGATTTCGCGTCCCTGCGGCACGTAGCCGAGCCCGGCCAGCGCGCGGCGATGCGCGGGCAGGCGCAGCAGGTCGTGGCCGCGCAGCGCGATCGCGCCGCTCTTCACCGGCAGCAGCCCGACGAGGCATTTGAGCAGCGTGGTCTTGCCGACGCCGTTGCGCCCGAGCAGCACGGTGCAGGTGCCCTCGGCCACCGAAAGCGACACGCCGCGCAGCGTGTGGCTGCTGCCGTAATACTGGTTCAGATCGCTGATGGTGAGCATCGTTAGCGTCCCAGGTAGACTTGAATGACGCGCGGATCGTTGCGGACCTGCGCCATCGGACCTTCGCCGAGCAGCCGGCCTTCGTGCAGCACGCTGACGAGGTCGGCGATCTCGCCGACGAAGTCCATGTCGTGCTCGATCACGACCACCGCGCGCTCCGGCGATTTGAGCCGCGCGATCAGCTCGACCGTGCGCTGCGTCTCGTGATCGGTCATGCCGGCGACGGGCTCGTCGAGCAGGATGACGTGCGGGTCGCTGACGAGCAGCATGCCGATTTCGAGCCACTGCTTCTGGCCGTGCGAGAGCGTGCCGGCGAGGCGCGCGCCGCCGTCCGCGAGCCCGATCGTCTCGAGCACCTCGTCGATGCGCGCGCGCTGTTGTGCGCTGAGCGTCGAGCGCAGCATGCCTGCGTAGCCGCGTCCGTTGCGGATCGCCAGCTCGAGGTTCTCGCGCACGAGCAGCGCCTCGAACACGCTCGGCTTCTGGAACTTGCGGCCGATGCCGAGCCGCGCGATCGCCGTCTCGTCGAGCTTCGAGAGGTCGACCCGTTTGTCGAGGAACACCTCGCCGGCCGCCGGCCGCGTCTTGCCGGTGATCACGTCCATCAGCGTCGTCTTGCCGGCGCCGTTCGGGCCGATGATGGCGCGGATCTCGCCGTAGCGCAGCTCCATCGACAGGTTCGTGATCGCGGCGAATCCGGCGAAGGTGACGGACAGGCCGCTGATGTAGATCGCGGTATCGGTTTTCATCGGGCGGCGGGCGCGGGGGCGCGCATGGTTACTTGCCTCGTTGCAGGCCGGGTCGCACGGCGCCCCACAGGCCGCCGCCGAGATAGACCGTGATCGCGAGCGTGACGGCCGCGAGGATGAACGGCCACACGCTCGGCAGGCGCGCGGAGAGCCAGAACTTCAGGCCGTTGACCAGAATGGCGCCGACGATCGCGCCGATGAGCGTGCCGCGGCCGCCGATCGCGACCCAGACCGCAATTTCGACCGACAGCTCCGGCGACACGATCGTCGGGTTGACGATGCCGACCTGCGGCACGTACAGCATGCCGGCCAGCGCGGCGAGCACGGCGGACAGGCACCACGCGAGCAGCTTCAGCACGTGCGTGCGGTAGCCGAGAAAGCGCATTCGCGGCTCGTCGTCGCGCACCGCGATCAGCGCGCGGCCGAGACTGGAGCGCGTGAGCGCGCGCAGGGCGAGGTACGCGCCGACGAGCAGCAGGCACGACGCGACGGCGAGCGCGACCTGGGTCGGGACGTCGGCGAGCCGGTGGCCGGCGATGCTTGTGAAGCCGGTCAGGCCGTTGTTGCCGCCGAGCCCGACGTCGTTGATGAAGAGTAGCAGCATCAGCGCGTAGGTGAGCGCCTGCGTGATGATCGACAGATAGACGCCGTTGATCCGCGAGCGAAACGTGACGAAGCCGAACACGCCGGCGACGGCCGCCGCGACCAGGACGGTCAGCACGATCGTCGCGCCGAGTCCCGAGAAGAGTCCCCAGACCGTCGGGAACGCAGACCAGCCCATGTACTGCATGAAGTCGGGCAGCACGTGCGTGTCGCGCCAGGCGGCGTCGAGCAGGTAGATGCCCATCAGGTAAGCGCCGATGCCGAAGAAAATGCCGTGCCCGAGGCTCAGGATGCCCGCGTAGCCCCACACGAGGTCGAGCGCGAGCGCGAGCAGCGCGAAGCACATGATCTGGCCGATCAGATTGATGCCGAAGATCGACAGATGCAGCGCGCTTGCCGCCGGAATCACGAAATGAGCGAACGGCACGTAAAGCGCGAGCAGCACGAGCGCGGCCGCGAAGCCGAGTTCCATCTGCTCGCCCATGCCCCGTTTTGCCAGCATGAAGTCTCTCCTCGATGACATGCGGTGCCCCGACGCGAGCGCCGTCAAACCCGCGTCCTGACCGTGAAGAGCCCTTGCGGGCGCTTCTGGATGATCAGCACGATCAGCAACAGGACGGCGACTTTCGCGGCGACGGCGCCGTAGAACGGCTCGATGAACTGGTTGATTTCGCCGAGCGCGAACGACGACACGACCGTGCCGGCCAGGCTGCCGGCGCCGCCCAGCACGACCACCATGAACGAATCGACCACGAAGTCGGTGCCCATCGACGGGTTGACGTTCGCGATCTGCGTGAGCACGACGCCGGCGAGGCCTGCCAGGCCCGCGCCGAACCCGAAGGCGAGCCGATCCACCCGCTCGGACGGCACGCCGAGGCAGCGCGCCATGTCGCGCAGTTGGGTCGTCGCGCGCATCAGCAGGCCGATCTTCGTGTAGCGGATCACGGCGTACGTCGCGCCGAATACCGCGAGCGCGACCGCGATGGCGAACAGCCGGTTGTAGGTGACGAAGAACCCCGCGATCGGCTCGAAGCCGCCGTTCAGGAAGTCCGGCGTCACGAACTCGACGTTCTGCGAGCCGAATATCACCTGCACGAGCTTGATCAGCGCGATGCTGACCGCCCAGGTGGCGAGCAGCGTTTCGAGCGGCCGCCGGTACAGAAAGCGGATCACGAAGAATTCGAGCAGCATGCCCGTGATCGCGCACATGACGAACGCGGCGGGCAGCGCGGCGAAGATGTATGCGCCGAATGCGCTGGCCGGCAGCCATGCGCGGAACGCCTGCTCGACGAGATAGGTCGAGTACGCGCCGAGCATGATGAACTCTCCGTGCGCGAGGTTGATCACGCCCATCAGCCCGAACACGATCGACAGCCCGAGCGCCGTGAGCAGCAGCACGCCCGCATAGCTGAGGCCGCTGTAGAGCACCGACAGGGCATGGCCGACCGCGAGCCGCCGGTCGAGGTCCGCGATTGCCGATTGCACCGCGGCCAGCACGGCCGGATCGGCGCGCACCGTGTCGTCGGCAAGCAGGTTCGCGAGCAGCGTGCGGCCGCTTTCGCTCGGCGCGCCGGCGATGGCGGCGATCGCCGCGAGGCGTTCGCTGCGCACGGTGCTGTTCAATCCGCGTTCCGCGAGCGCGAGCCGCAACTCGGCCGCGACCGCGCCGTCGTGCTCGGCGTGCAGCGCACGCCCGACGAGTTGAGGGTCGAGCAGCGTGAAGAATTTTTCGACCTGCTGCGCGGCGGCGAGCCGCTTCGCGCGGTCGGGGTCGCCGAGATCGAGTTCGGCCGACGCGACCGCGAGGTGCCGCATCATCACGATGCTCGGCACGTACGGCGAGACGCTCGCGCCTGCCGTGCTGGGCGCGAGCGTGTCCGCATCGACCTGTCGGCCGTCGACAGTTAGCGTCGCGCGCGCGTCGGACGTGCAGCCGAGGCCGCCGTTCCCGAGCGCATCGACGACGTCGCGCGCCCAGCGCCGCTCGCCGGCGTCGGCCGACAGGCCGGCCGCGACGACCTGCGAGAGCGCCGCGACAGGGTCGCCGTTGGTTCCGCAAAACGCCTGCACGATCGCCGTATGACCGCTCGCGTCCGGCGCCGCGCGAGCAGGCGCCGGAACGAGCGAGCAGAGGAGCGCTCCGCCCGCGCAGACGAGACGTGCGAGGCGGGCGATGCGTACGGGCGCGCGGTGCAGCCGGGTCGTCATGCCTGGCTGATGTAAGGGCTGAACGGCACCGGCTTGACGATGGTCGGCGACTTCCACAGGATGTCGAAGCCCTGTTTCGCGTTGATCGAGCCGATCATGTCGCCGCGCCACAGATACTGGTTCGACGCATCCATTTTCACCTCGTAGCCGGCGGGGTCGAGCATCGACTGGCCGGCGATCGCCCGGCGGACCGCGTCGGTGCCGGTGGATTTCGCCTTCGTGACCGCCTGCGCCCAGAGGTGGATGCCGAGCCACGTGGACACCATCGGGTCGATCACCATGTCCGGTCGGTGCTTCAGGTTGTGGGTGGTCACGTAGTTCTTCCAGTCGGTTTTCAACTGGCGGTTCAGCGGCGTGTCGACGTTCTGGAAGTAGCACCAGCAGCTCAGGTTTCCGACGAGCGGTGTGGTGTCGAGGCCTTCGAGGTCGCTGTCGACGACGTCGAGACCGAGGATCGGAATGTCGGTCGCCCGCACGCCCTGGTTCACGGCTTCCTTGAACAGCGCGGGGATCGAGTCGCCGACCACGGTCATCACGACGATGGCCTGGCCGCCCGGCTGCGAGGCGAAGTCCTTGATCTCGCGGACGATGGTCTGGAAGTTCGACTGGCCGAACGGGACGTAGTGCTCTCGCAGCGCCGAATCGGGAATCCCCCGGGTCTTGAAGTAGCCGCGCAGCATCTTGTTGATCGTGCGCGGCCACACGTAGTCGGTGCCGACCATGTAGAACCGGCGGGCCTGGCCGCCCTGCGCGCTCATCAGGTAGTCGACGGCCGGCAGCACGGAGCTGCTCGGCGGCGAGTTGAGGTAGACGACGTTCTTCGACTGCTCCTCGCCTTCGAAGTGCAGCGGATAGAACAGCAGGCTGTTCTGCGCCTCGACCACGGGCAGCACCGACTTGCGCGAGACCGACGTCCAGCAGCCGAACAGCGCGGCGACCTTGTCCTGCAGGATCAACTGCCTCGCGAGTTGCGCGTACATCGGCCAGTCCGACGCGGGATCGACGACGACGCCCTGCAACTGGCGCCCGAGCACGCCGCCCTGCGCGTTGATCTGGTCGATCGTCATCAGCGAGATGTCCTTCAGCAGCGACTCGCCGTTGGCCATCGTGCCGGACTGCGAGAACAGCAGACCGAGCTTGATCGGTTCGCCGCCCGCCGCGTGGGCCACCTGCGGAAGGTTGCCGATCGCGGCAGTCGCGATCCCCGAACCGACTGCCGAAAGAAACGCACGTCTCTTCATCTTGTGAGCTCCGACATGGGTGAAGGACAAAAAAAGGCCCGAAGCCAGACGAGCTGGCTTCGGGCCTTTTTTGGCCGGTGCGATGCGAAACACCGTTGTTTCGCACGCGAGGCTGCGCGGAGTCCGGGACGCGCGCCATGCACATGGCCCGAAGTCTGCGTATGCCAGTAAGAGCAAAGCGCATGCCAATGCGCGCGCCGCACGCTCGCGTCGATGCTTCATCTCGCGCGACGGTTCGCGCCATGCGCCGATTTCGGCAACGCTTGCGTCGCGCGAACGCGCTCGGGCATCATCGTCGAAGCGTGCCGGCCGGCTGCCGTCGTCCGCCCGGTTTTGTCGCATCGCGCACAACGCGCGTGCACGGATGCACCCGGAAACGGCGCGGCGCGGCGCGGGCGGCGCCCGGACGGTGCCGTTTCTCATCGAACGAATCGCAATGGCCCATTCCCATCAGGAGCCGATCAAGGTCGGTGTGTTGTACTCAACGAGCGGCGTGACGTCGTCCGCCGAATCGACGCAACTGCGCGCGACGCAACTCGCCGCCGACGAGATCAACGAAGCGGGCGGCGTGCTCGGCCGCGAGATTCGTCTGATTCCGGTCGACCCGCAATGCGTCGCGCGCAACTACGCGAGCCTCGCCGAGGCGCTGATCGTCGAGCATCGGGTCAGGCTGATCGCGGGCTGCTACATGTCGAGCGGACGCAAGGCGGTGATTCCGGTCGTCGAGCGCCACAACGCGCTGCTCTTCTACGCGACGCCCTATGAAGGCTTCGAATACAGCCGCAACGTGATCTACACGGGCGCGGCGCCGAACCAGAACACGCTGCCGCTCGGCAGCTTCATGCTGACCAACTACGGCTCGCGCGTCGCGATGGTCGGCTCCGACTACGTGTGCCCGCGCGAATCGAACCGCGTGATGACCGACCTGCTCGGCGAGCGCGGCGGCGAGAAGCTCGACGAGACCTATCTGCCGCTCGACGCGAGCGCGAGCGACTACCTCGGGGTCGCGCAGCGCATCAAGCGCCTCGCGCCCGACTTCGTTTTTTCGACCGTGGTCGGCGAGGGCATCGCCTCGCTTTACCGCGCGTTCGCGAGAGTCGGCCTCGATCCGTACCGCATGCCGATCGCGAGCCCGATGACGAGCGAGGCCGAGGTCGCGCAGATGGGCGCCGAGGCCGCCGAAGGCCATATCACGGCGGCCGCGTATTTCCAGAGCCTCGACACGCCCGCGAATCGCGCGGTCGTCGCGCGCTATCACGCGCGCTTCGGCGCCGCGCTTACGACGAACATGTGCTGGGAAGCCGCGTATTTCCAGTTGCATTTGCTGGCCGACGCGATCCGGATCGCGCAGAGCGACGATCCGACCATGCTGCTGCGCGTGCTGCCCGGCCTCGAATTCGAGGCGCCTCAGGGGCGCGTGCGGATCGACGAGCGCAACAACCACACGTATCTGCATCCGCGGATCGGGCGCGTGAATCGCCGCGGGCAGTTCGACATCGTCGCGAGCGCGCCTGCGCGCGTGAAGGCGGACCCGTACGTCGTATCGCACGACACGCCGCCGTGGACGCTGGAGCCGCGCGGTCACGCGCCGCGCGAGGGGGCCGGGCAATGAGCCGCCCTCCGGTCCAGACTCCCCAGGTGCTGAAGGATCTGCGCTCGCTGAAGGTCATGCTGATCCATCCGCAGGACCAGGACGGCGACGAACTCCATGCGCAACTCCAGCGCATCGGTTGCCAGGTCCACATGTGCTGGCCGGACGCGGACGTCGTCGTCGACGGCACCGGGCTGATTCTGATGGCGGTGCGCCCGGAGACGATGTCGCAGCGCTACGCGTGGCTCGGCAAGGCGTCGTCGCCGCCGATCATTCCGGTCGTCGGCTACGAGAATCCGTTGACGATCGAGGCGGTGCTGCAATTGCAGGCGTTCACGACGATCCCGTCGCCGGTGCGCTCGTCCGGGCTGATGATGGCGATTGCGCTGACGCTGAGCCAGCATAAGGCGAGCCGCCTGCGCGAGCGATACATCGAGCGGCTCGAGCAGAAGTCGGTGAAGCTGCGCGTGATCGAGCAGGCGAAGCAGATTCTGATGCGGGCCAACGGCGTGACCGAGGACGAGGCGTATCAGCGTCTGCGGGAGCAGGCGATGCACAACCGCGAGTCGATCGAGGAGGTCGCGGGCACGATCGTGAAGGCGGGGGAGTTGATGCGGTTTTGAGGGGGCTGGATGGAGGTGACGAAAGGATCGCGTTATGAATGCAAGATACGCAAGACTCCCGTCTCTGACTGCCGTGCGAGGTGTAGTCGCCTTGATGGTCGCAGCATTTCATGCATCCACTGTCTGGCGTGGCCGTCTTTCTTATGCCGCAAGCTCCGGCTGATTGGGAGTTTCCTTCTTCTTTATCATTTTTTCCGGATTTGTTCTTACGGGGGGGGCGTTGCCGGAGGATCTCATCTATACTGAGTCAATTACTCATTGGATCGCAGAATATTTCCGGTTTACCTATTATGTATGGGCATCAAACTTTGCCAGGCGGGTCGATGTTATCTATGTTGCCTTGCAGAGCCACGGGTTGAGCGATTCTACCTGCTACGGTATGTTTGCGTGCGGTGCCTTATTTTATTGATATATGGTTTCTCGCAGAGTATCGTTACTGCTGATGGCAGGTTTGCTGGGACTTGTATCTGGCTTGATGTTTGGATGCAGTAATCCCAGGATGGGGCATGTTGAAGGTAAAAAATAATAATTCGGATAATATACAGAAAAGAACCTGTTGCTGCGCCATAGTGGATCGACCTGATTTCGATGTGAACGTTGCTCCTGCCGGTTGGGTGCTTAATTTCGGATTCGAAAGAGAGTGTAGGTAAGCTGGAAAGGCTGGGTGGGGCGGCAAGCGTGAGGGAGTTGCCTTACGTACCAAATCCGCCGGGACGTAAGGCTTCGATGTTTGAGCAGCCAGTGTTATATTCTGTCTGGCGGCAATAATACTTCCGGACTCGAGAACCGTCAGGTCATAGGGATAAAGCTTGTCGATATGGAGGGCAATGATGATAGATGCCTCATGACGTAGGCGTTCACGTTATCAGACAATTCCTCCCTGCTATTTGAGAGAAAAAGAACGGGGGTGCGATCAGTTGTCGTATCCAGTAACGAAAGATCCACGCCATGAAGAACGGCTATATATTGGCTATCTCTTTCATGTATGTCATAGCCCCATAAATCTCCGCCTCCGGTAATGACGAGCGTTTTATAGTACGAATTGCGGGCTTTTGCTGTAGGGCGCAGCGCAACCTTGCCTTCGTTGACGATATCGAAGTTGCAATCGATTATGCCGATATGTTGAGCGATGCGATGTGCATGATCGACTGGGTTGGCAATGAATTCTTCGTAGGAAAGCTTATATGGATCGATCCCGTGGTTCTGGAAGAATTCAAGAAAAAATTTCTCCATTCTCAAAAGAAAATTTATTTTATCTATAAAATATTCTCTCGGGATGTAACGGAAGCCTTCATCGTGAGATAAGTTTGAGAAATTGTGCCAAACTCCGGTCTCTATAGACAATTGATACGAGATTGATTGGGCGAGCACATCTTCCCTCCAAAGATAAATGTGGCGTCAATCTTTAACATCTTCAAAAAAATCTGGTTCTTCCAATAGTCGCTCGGCTTCGATTTCTATTCCAAATACTCCATTTTTTGAGCGGAGTCTGGAGAGAAGAAATTGCTCGTAGGAAGAAAAAATATCAGAGAAAGAGAGGGAGAGTGTCCGTATCACGTCCGGAACGAAAGACTCCCCTGGAAATCCGAGTTTGTCGCTGCTGGCCAGTAGCTCCGTCAAGAAGGTCGAGCCGGAACGGGGAATCATGAAAATGCAATATTTCAATGAGGCTGGTTCCTCGTTGCCTAAAATATGCTCCACCAATTCTTGAGGGTGACGCCGATATTGAGATTCAATATATTCCTTCGATAATGTCCACTCTTTTTCGAAGATGTTGGCGCGTTCACTAACACTAATATTTGGGGCAGGGATGTCTACCGGCTGGAAAGACGTTTTCCCGTGGAAATCGATGATGTCGCTGGTGCTGTGTCCCCATGCAGGATCGTCACAGCGAATTTGCAATACTCCAGTGCTATCTTCGCATCTGACGATTGCGGATTGAATAAAGGAGCGGCAGGGTGCCGTCTGCGTTTCCTTCTCGATATTTATTGAGAAATCTATAAAACCCGGTGAGTGGAAGTGAAGAAACGCAAAATATCGAGAGAGATCGCTGGAAGATGATATATCGTCTTTCCAGATTCGATGTCCATTGGCGCAGACTGCAACAGCATAGGCTCCTTCGAAAATAGGCGGAGTAAATGACACTGCGATAAAGTAAGTTCCTGGCTCGGGTGCATAAATTCGGGTAGCCATCGTTTCGAAAGCGTGCGCAACCAGGACCGTCTGGTGAGGAGGGATGGCAACATGTTCGTAAACAATGGTGGCATTACCCATGTTGGTTGCTGCAAATCCCGTCCCGTCTTCGGGGCGGCCTGCCAGACGCGGGGCGTACCATCGTTTGATGCCCTGCCCGGTAAAGGTGAATTTTCGAAGGGGAGAGAAAAAATAATCTCCCACTTTTTCACCGTGCTGGACAAAGAACGGTTCAGGGATGCATGGGAGTAGATCTTGCTTCAAATTTTTCATTGAGAATTTGCTGGACGTAGTGCTTTCGATCTCGTTGATCCGCAGCGCTACCTGCACAGACTATTTTCGTGTCAGATTGCCTTGGCCTGCAGGGTCCGGAAGGATGTATTCCGGATGGCAATACCAGTGGGATCTTCGAGCAAATAATCCATCGGAAAGAGGTTCGGTGAACGATTCACAGCAAAGGTCCGTTTTACGGCTGGAAGGGTCGAGTTCACATCCGCATGCGAGGTGCTCATTACACAGGCATTTGCATGCCAGGATGGACGCGTTGGACTCCTCTTGCCTGGCTTTCGAACGACTACTGGGGAGGTAAAAGCCTGCCAATATTTTAGGGCAAAATTCGTTTCTGCTGCATATTTGGCGTTTTAGCAGAATACACTGTTCTCTAGTCGGTGTATCCGCTTCCGATAGGCCTTCCTCTTCTCCCATGCAGCCGGAGCACCACCGGCAAGGCGTCTGTTACCTTTCTGGCGTGTACATTGGGTGACGATCCTCGATGCGACGACGAGGCAACATCAATACAATGCCTTGACGTGCGGCAGCAGTTCTGGCAGGCCTACAATCCAGCCTGCGCATCGATCTCGCCTGCACTTCACGCATCGTGAACGCTTGCCGGATACAGGTTCGGACACGAGGATTGCTGCGCCTTATCGCTCAACTCAAGGCCCTCCTTGACTCTGATCATGCAGACAAGGCGGCGGGGTATTTCGGTGGGGGGTAGCGGGTACGGCCGAATCATTTGCATACGGATTTCTATTTATGATTCGTTATGCGGAATTATTTGTATATGGAGTACTTATAAACTGTGTAATGGATAAAAAATCGGAAATTTATTCATCCGATTGGGGTGCTTCTTCAGGCTCGGATCGTCTGGATTGCCAGTCACGAATGCGGGGGAATTGCGTAGCAGGCTCGTTAATAGATTATTCTCTATGCATCGAGCAGTTTTTTTGAACCCATTTTCATGGTGACGGAAACAGTGAATTCCTATCTCGAGGCAATTGACCCTCTCCGGAATCAACCACATGGTCCGGATCTCGAACGTGCACTTGGTCGACTTCATGCGAATACGGCCAGAAATGTCGTCGGCGGCAGGAATGTTACAGCCGGCTACATTCGGGCATGGGGGCTTTATTCTCCTGTCGGGATTGCCCCAGCGGTTGCACAGGACCCGGTCTATAGGGAAAGCATAGAGCTAGCGAGAGATTTGACCTTGGTTACTGAGCACAAGCTCATGAATCTGTTTCTGATCATGAAATACGGCTTGGCGGATATCAAGGGCGACATCGTTGAGTTCGGCAGCTACAAAGGCGGTTCGGCGATCTTCATGGCGAATGTCGCGCGGCGGCTCGGCATGACGGCAAGAATCTACGCTCTCGATACCTTCCAGGGAATGCCTGAGACGGACGTCGCGCGCGATCTGCATCTTGCAGGTGACTTTAACGACACCTCGATCGACGCATTACGTGCATTTGCCGAAAAACACCAGTTGTCTAACCTGATTCCTGTACAGGGGTTGTTCGAAGACACGGCGCCCGCATTACTCGAGACGATTGACGCGGTCATGCTTGCACATATCGATTGCGATATCTACTCAGCGGTGAAATTTGCGATCGATGTCATCCAACCCAGGATGCATGCCTGCGGAGGGTATCTCGCATTCGATGATCCTCTGCAGGCAACTTGTCTGGGTGCACTGGAGGCCGTTGAGGACATGGTTCAGGCTAACGGATTGCACGCGGAACAAGCTTACCCGCATCTCGTCTATCGCTTTCCGGCGCCACTAATCAGGGCAGCAGATAGCCTCGAGGAGGAAATACGTAGCAGGGAAGAGCGGCTATGGATAATCGAAGAAAAGCTTGGGGCACTCCAGGAGCAGCTTCGCAACAAAGACGAACAGCTCGGCGTCCGCAATGAAAGAATCGACGAGCTTCAGAAAAGCTTGTCTGCATTGCATGCTTCGACTAGCTGGCGTGTCACAGCACCGTTGCGGAAATTGAAAGCGGCTTTAGCTGGCAGGCGAAACCGGGAGCCTTGATGGCAGACGATCGTTAATTGTGCATATGCAGGAATGCCTGGGGCTTGTCAAACCCACGCGTCAGTTTGTCAGTTCTCCGGGTTCCATCGTGCGCATCGATATCAATCCCCAGCGACGGTCCGTGTCGATACCCAACTCACTGTCCGATTGATTGAAAATTCTGCTACAGATCACGTCGACAACATGTGCATTGCGACGACAGGTCATTTTCATCGAGATTGGGTTGTGCTGACGCTGGTCATCGCTGGCGCCGCGCATGCTTACTGGCCATCTTCTCCCGACGAGTCCCGTACAGGAGCACTGTCACTACGTGAACCGTGAGACGGGCGCCTCGTTCACTCGCCGGCGCATCTCCGAAGCGGCAAGGAGCCGATTGGCACGACCGCGAATTGCGATGACGGGACGTACAGCCTTGGCCAGTACCACTCCGGAACGTGTTCACACATCAGGCGTGGCTGAGTGGGAGTCGGTCTCAGACAGGCGTAGCCCAGTGGCGAGGATAACGTGAACTCATCGATTGGGCGAAATTCTGAAGATTGCCGACAAGGTTGCTGAATTGCGGGGCGCGGTGTGGCCGGGGCGGCAATATGCTGCGTAGGCATATCGCCGGAGTGCTCGGGATCGTCATGGGGGCATCGCGTGGCGTCGAGGTTTCGCCCGGGTGGGGGTATTGCCTGAAATTGTCTGTCTGCACGGCTCCCAGAAAGCAAAAAGCCCCGTCGCAATGACGGGGCCAAGGGCTTGATTCGATTCTACTGGTCGGAGCGATAGGATTCGAACCTACGACCCTCTGATCCCAAATCTATTTCCACATAGGTCGGTTACGTTCGGCAAAGTACGCCAACCCCAAAAATACTGTTGATTATACTTAATTTTTTATTAGGGATCGTACGATAGTGGGTCGTGAAATTCGGCTAAATTCTGCGCTTCTCCGGTAACATACCGGTAACGCAACAGCCGGCCACCATAGAGTCATGGGAAAGCTTACAGTACGGGCGATTGAGTTAGCTAAGAGAAAGGATAAGGCTTATTACCTACCGGATGGCGATGGCCTGCGGGTTCGCGTCGCAACGGACGGCACGAAGAGCTGGCAAGTCAAATACTCCGTCGACGGCAAGGAGACAACCATAACGTTGCCCCGTCGCTACGGCGCAACCACCGATGCTGCCAATCTATCGCTTGCCGATGCGAGGCATGAGGCAGCGGCTATTCGAGCACTGGCGCGAAGCGGAGTCGACCATCAACAGAAAGTCAAAGACGATCTCGAAGTACAACGTCGCCAGCGCGAACAGCAACAATCTGAGGCAAAAACCGTACAAGACTTGTATGACGCGTGGTTTCCAACCATCGCAACGAAGCGCGGCAAGCGCGGGCGGAAAGACGGTGGCAGTGAGATCGCCCGAACATTTGCGAAATTTGTACTGGGCGAGCTCGGGGCCAAAGCACTTACGCATTTGTACGCTGCAGACATCCGCCCGATCCTTACCCAGATATCTAATCGCGGCGCAAACAGGCAAGCGACCGCCCTGCTGGTCGACCTGAAGCAGATGTTTCGCTGGGGCGACCAGAATCAGCCGTGGAAGCGCCTCCTTGCAAGCAGCGATATCCTAGCCATCCGCCCCGAGGATATCGTAAGTGGTAACTACGACCCAGTTCGCGACAATGAACGCGATAGAGTTCTCAGCGAGGCCGAAATCAAAACGCTTGTTCAGCTCATGCCGAACGCCGGACTATCGCTCGCAATCCGTTCCGCGATCTGGATTATGTTGTCGACAGGGACACGCGTAGGAGAGACTGTCGCTGCGTGCTGGAAGCATGTTGACCTCGACAGCAAGTCTTGGCTCATCCCAGCCGAAAACGCGAAGTCTGGCGTTACGCACAATGTGCGAATGTCGGATTTCACGCATTCGCATTTTGCTGCGTTATGGGATTGGCGCGAAAAACTCCCGGAAGACCAGCAAAGCGAATTTGTATTCCCGTCTAGCCGAGACTACCGCACTGCGCTGAACAACCAGACGGTCGGGAAAGCTCTGGCAGATCGACAGCGTCCGAATCGCGAGCCCTTGCCTGGCCGGACCGAGCACACGAGCGCATTACTACTTGAAGGTGGGCAATGGAAATGCCACGATCTGCGGCGAACCTGCGGAACGCTGATGCAGAGTCTCGGCATCGCGGAAAGCATTGTTCATCGCTGCCTCAACCATGCGCGGGCGGACAAGCTTGATCGGGTCTACCTGCAGCACGACTATGCCGAGGAAATGGAGCACGCATGGCACGTCTTGGGGCAGCGTCTCCAAGCTTTAGCCGGAACAACCACGACCTAAGCTCCCTACCATGCCCCAATTTCAGTCCACCAATACCCGACCAGCCGGTCGGGTTTCGGCAGGATTACGCGCATCTTAAAAACTGATACAGTCCTAACCCTGCCTAACGCGGTCGTCAGTGGATACGACCGATGTTGAGAACCCTGCAGTTTGGAAATCGGGTCGGGCAAAGTATTTCAGGCCTCAGAAGCCCTTTATCACCACCTGTTTTAGCGAATTCATGCTCGCAGGTGTGCAGCACCATATGCGCCCAGACGCGCTCGCATATCAGCCTCATGTTCGTGTGGCTTGGTGTGTGATGGTCGATAAAGGACTTCTCAGCGTCTGGATTATTTTTGAGCCGAACCTCCACTCAGACTGTTTGCCATGGGTTCCAAAAATTCTCTCGGGCGACCGCCGACCAGCGCGGCCCCTACCTATCTTGATTCCTCTGTCCTCGTGGGCGACGTGCAGCCAGCGCAGTCGTCTAGCGGCGAGACGATCAATCGTCAAGTGACATACGACGACTTGTCGCGTACGGCACGCCGTCAACTCGCCGCGCGCACGTCCGTAGCTTCTGCAGGCGTGCGTGAAACGACGTCTGGCAATCCGTCCTTGCCGTTGCCCACCGCCGACCGCATCGTTCGCCTCCCGGAGCTGCTCGCCATCTTCCAGATCAGCCGTACGACTGCTTATGCATGGCAAAAGGCGGGGCTCTTGCCGCGCTCAGTCGCTCTCGGTCCGCGCGCACGCGGCTGGAAACTGTCGGACATCGCACGCCACCTCGCTTCGCTTGGCGAGGATGAGCAATGAGCGACCCGATCAAACCCGACCCACTCGATGCGGAAGCACGGGGTAATCTCGAGCCGGTACCGGAATCGCGCACCGACGACTATGCCGAACAGCCGGAAAACGCGGGCTCTGCGCAAGCCGCACAGCCACCTACTTTCGAAATGGTCGCCACCGCGTACAACCTGCACGGCCAGCGACCGTGTCACGTCTTCGACTTCGATCACGGCTCCGGCTACCATGCCCGCCGCCTCGTGGAGACGCGCGTGTTCGCTTCGATCAAGCGCGCTCGCGATGCGCTGGTCAAGGCAGGCGTCCCGCCCGCCGTGGTGCCCGACGATTCGGTGCTGGCAGCCGTTGCCGATAAATCGACTTTGGTCACCGGCATGTATGACGTACCGTGTGGCTGGTCGCGTGGTTGCGATGTGGGCCTGATCTATCGCTATGGTAATACGGCATACGCGTCGTCGGGACCGATCGCCATTTTCGCCGACGGCATCGTGCCCGAGTCGAAGCAAAGCGCCGACACTAGCAAGCTACTGGCGGCGTTGGCGGAGGATCGCTCACCGGCCACCTTCATTCTGACGGCGGCTCACTGCGCGAGCCTGTTGGTACACCTGCTCGACTGTCGCCCCATCGTGGTAGTCGTATCCAGCGTGCCGATTCTGGAGGCCAAACGCCTCACCACACTAGCGAAATTCGCGTTCGGCACCACGCTCACCACCATGCATACGCGCCGCAAGGACTCGGGCGATGTGCTTATCCAGTTCGTAAGCGAGAAGTCGCGCAAGCAGGCATTCGCTCAGGCCCGAGCACTGCTCGAAACTGATACAAAAGGTACAAGGCACAACAACAAGACCGAGCGCACGCACGCGCCGGTTACGCTAATCCTCACGACGGAGACGGACTCGCCCGGAAACCTTGCGTCGCCTATACCGCCGCCCGGCTGCATCGAGATTCATATCGACGCGGCAAGTCCGGATGCGGCGAACAAGCCCGCCCGAACTTCGCCAGATACGACGGCATCCTGCGACGCCCGTGCAGTCGAGACGTACATCGAAGCGGTAGTCCGCGAACAAGATGCAGTCTCTCGCAACGCCGATACGAACCTGCCTAACTTCGTGGAACGCTATCTAGCTATAGCGAAGAGTCTGCAAAACGAAGATGCCGTTTCGGCCGCCGTTGACTCGTTCGCCGTGTTGCGCTATGCGCTCACGTGCGGGCACAAGTTCGGCATCGTCCCGTGGAGCAAGAAAGCCGCCGACGAAGTCATGGACGCGTGCGTGAATCAGTGGGCAGATCACCGCCGCCAACGGGAAATGGCCTTCGAACGACAGGTCGTCGATGCTGTAAAGAAGTTGCTCCACCCGGGCTCCCCGAATCACCGCGCAAAGTTCAATGACCGCGAGGTCCGCTTCAAGACCATAAACGGCAACGAACTGATGCTGATCGACTCCGGCAGCTTCGACACGTTGGTCGTCGGCCACCTCGATAAAGCGCGAGTTCTCGACGCCCTTCGCAAGCGCAAGCTGCTCGTGACGAACGGCGACGGGGCGCAGTACCAGGTGCGTGTTGACGGCAAGCAGACGCGCTTCTATGCCATTGACGCTGCGGTTCTGCGCGCGCTGTAGTCATCCGCGCGGGCGGCCCACGACCGCCCGCTTCTCATTCGATCCTGCTCCATGCCGCGCGCGGTTCCGTGCTCATCACGCGTCGCCGCTGCGGCTCCCGTCACGCCATGAAATCGACCAAAGTGAAACTACCCACCAAGGAGCCGAGAGAAACTCGCGAAGCACTCGATGCTTTCGAGCGCGCCGTTAGCGGCTTCGACCGCCTTACGCTCTGGATCAACCATCCCGCGCCCGACATTCCGGTGCACGTAATCGAGCCGCACTGCCGAAAGCTGGTGATGCGAAGTGGCCGCTCTCTGAAATTTAACCCCGAATGGCAAACGGAAATCAAAATCCTTCAGCCCAGCCGTTGCGCGCTGATCGAACTGCAAGCCGCGCTCGGGCCGCGCCGCAGCACCTGTGTCCGTTACGCAGAACCCGCGCTCGACTGGCTGACGAACAACTACGACGACGCCAAAGTCATCTACGACTTCGTCTTGGAACATTTCCGCGTGCAGTACATGCGTCAGCCCGTAAAGTTCAAGGAGGGTACGGCTTACTTCGCTCGGCGCGCATCGCATGACGGCACAAAGACCGGAACCAACGTCGTCATGTACGCGGACCGGGTCAGCAAGCTTTGGCCAGCCCGCGGCCTCGACCAGCCGTGCTGCCATCTTGAATACCGGTTTCAGGGTATCGAGACGCTGGCGCAGCACGGTCTGCTCAGTCTGTCCGACTGCATCGACTTCGACCACCACGCATTCTGGCGCGCAAACTTTCCACTGTACAAGTTGCCGAAGAAGGTCGAACTTGGCTACCGCCTTGCGCCGGATAAAGCGAACGTCTCGGACACGGCACTGACGAAGCGCGCTAACCGTCTGCTTGATCGCTACCGGCACGGCGATGCGCTCGTACTGCAGGATTGCTGGCGCGAGAACCCGATCATCAGCGACCTCGTGACGAGTATCGACAATGCGCCGTTCATCGGCGAAGTGACGACGTGACAGGAAGGGGCTGCAAGAGGCAATGATATATCTCCCAAATGTTTCCTATATATTCCCTTCCCCTTCCTCACTTCCCGCCCATCTCTCAACCCATTTTCATCGACACGTATAGCGTTTTCTTGCATTCTTACGCTGCTTTCTGGCCTGATTTTCGACCGGAATTTTCGCAACCTTCCAGCCCGTTCTGCAGCAACCGGAATGCTTGTCACGCTGTCACGTGTCGCAGGCAATGATCGTGAAAAATTTCAAGTACACACAGGAACAACTGGCGATCATCAACACGACGGCTCAGCGCGTAGTTGTTTGGGCGAGCCCCGGAAGCGGCAAGACCGAAACGCTCTGCGCGCGGGTTCGTCGTTTGCTTGATCGCGGTGTGCGCCCTGAGCATATTCTCGTGTTGACCTTTTCGGACAAGGCAGTGAGCGTATTGAACGAACGCCTGCCGCCCGGCGTGATGGCAAAGACGTTCCACGCTTTCGGTTTCGGCATCGTGCGCAGCACGGCACGGGCAAGATCGCAGATGCCGATGTTGCTCACACCGAAGCGCAGCCTCGATCTGCTGCGGCAAACGATCAAGCGTTGTCCGAAGACACGACGTAGCGTGAGGCTAAAGAGCGGTATCGACCTCGCCTCGCGGTATGAAGCGGGGCGGCTTGCCGACTTTGTCACGCGTTGCAACGGCAGCGATGAACTGGCCGCGCGCCTCGCTCGCGATGAAGAATCAGGCTTTTCGGACTATGCAGCAGTGCTGCCAGAACTCCGCTCGATTCGCGTTGCCTACGACAAGATGGTCGAGCGCACTGGCGGCATCGACTATCCGGCCATGCTGCGTCGAGCAAACGCGATGCTCGGAGCGGCCTCCCTGCCGTACCGCTATGTGCTCGTTGACGAAGCTCAGGACATGAGCGCGGAGCAGGCACGGCTTCTCGCCACGCTTGCCGAACGAACTCCGAATATCATGCTGTTCGGCGACCCGAAGCAGGCCGTGTATGGCTTTATCGGCGGAAAGGTACGGGTCTCCAGCGTGGTGATCCGTGACGCCGTGACACTGGGACTGACGCGCTCGTTCCGGCTCACCCAAGAAAATGCGGCTCTTGCGAACGCCGTCCTGAGTCAAGGCAAGTATCGCGTATCAGGGAGCCGTCACGGTGTCACGCCGTCACTCGTGCGTTGCGTTTCCGCTATCGAACAGGAAGATGCGGTTGTCGGTCTGGTCAGCCAACTTATCGGCGGCGGAGTCGAAGCTAATCATATCGCTGTGCTCGGCCGCACGAAAGCGCAGGTCCGCTTGATAGAGCAGGCATTGCTCGCGGCAGAGTTCGAAACGGAGTCCCGGTTCAGCGAGCGGCAGTACGCGCACGTGTTCAAGGTGCTCGACCTGCTAAAGCTGGTGCTGTCTTGTATCGGTACGGCGAACGCCGGGCGGAGGCCGAGGCGGGAGTGGCATGCTCGCCAACTTCGTCGCATCGTTGACTCAAACGTAAGGCAGGCTGTGATCAACGAATGTCTGCGCGCGCTTGCGAAGGCGGCCCGCACTCCGTCGTTCGAGGGCCGCTACGTGTTGGCTGTCCGCATCTATCTGCGTCTTGCTCGGGCTGCCGGAATTGCTCCGAAGAATCTGGCGGCTGAATTGGGTCGCTGGCAAAGCGTGAGTCGGCAGTTCGAGAACGTTGCGCAACTGCGCTCACACGTGCTTGCACTGTCACAGCGGGCAAAGATCGTCACGTCGACAATCCACGGCGCGAAAGGTGACGAATGGGAGCACGTTATCGTGCTCGGTGTAACGGAGGGATCAATTCCGTTCTACCGAGAGATGAAACGCGGTGATGTTGCCGAGGAGAGGCGGCTTTTCTATGTTGCTGTGACACGCGCGCGGAAGCAGGTCCATTTGTTCCACGCACCGTTCCATCACGCGCCGTCGGGGCAATCGTTTACGCTACCGTCTCCGTTCTTGACGGAGGAAGTCACGGCAAAACTGGCAACGGCGCCTTGTCTGGACACTCAGTGAACCGCTCTGACAGTACCAGCAGGCCGAGAAATACCTCGCTTCGAGGTATTTCTCCAAAAAAATCACAAACTTTGGATTGCAGATTAAAAAATTGCCTCGAATAGCCTGATTCGCACCAAAAATGGGCAATTTTCTTGTTTTTTGGCGACCGAAGGACCACTTTGGTCGATGGCAAAATATTTCAAATAGCTTTCGAATCGGGGATCGACCCGTATGGACGCTGGCGTCCCGAACCCACACGAACCCCTTGGCCGGGTGACTGCGACCCGCTGGAGGTGGCTTAAAACGGGGCGGAGCGGGATTCCTGACGCTAGAAGAATCCCCGTAACGCCCGATCCGGGCAAAATAGCGGTCCAGACGATTAGTGATTCACCCCTATTTATAATTCTGGCCAATTTGTGTTACATTTCTCTTTCATTACACGGATTTTTGGTATTTTTCATCAACTTTAGATGAAATTGACGGTTTTTTGAGGTTCCCGCCTGAGTCGCACAGGTGATTTCCCATCTCAACCTCAATGTCTTGCGTCGCCGTACCCGCTGACCATCTCCTGTAACACCTCCGCGGTCCCGAACCGCACAAGCAGCAGCCTCGCGTTTCAGTTTTCCCACTCCTGTTGCCTCTGAAACCGGGAAGTCGTCCGGGGGTAACGCTCGCCTTTTAAATTTAGGATGCCTGAACTATGAATAACAAAAATTGGAAGCCGCTCTTTCCACTCGGTCGCACCGTTACAACACCCGGCGCACGCGAACTCATGCACCGCACTGGCGTCCACCCCTTTCAACTCCTGCTACGACATCAGGCTGGCGACTGGGGAACACTGGACGCCGCTGATTGCGCAGCCAACGATCGTGCCGTGGTCGAAGGCGCGCAAATCCTGAGTGCCTACGAACTGGGTGAGAACAGGGAAAAAATGTGGGTCATCAGCGACGCGGACCGCAGCAGCACGGTCATCCTGCTACCCGGCGAGTGTTAACTATGGGCGGATTCGTCATTCAGCGATTTCATCCGCTGATCCGCCCCGGCTTGCATCTCGGCGCCGCTGGCTCGAAGATCGCCGTACATAGCCAGCAGAGTCGATGGGACGCCGCGTGCACCTGTCATTGCGTCGCGATGGCGTTGCGAATCGCCGGCCTGATTACCGATCCGTCGCAAATCGCTACGCGAAAACGGCGGATCGAATCGATGCTATGGCGCAAGACGACTGAGGTCTTCGCGAAGGGCATGACGTTCTCGGAACTGGTGGTGTTCGTCGCCGATCTGGATTGTGGGCTGTGGACAAAGCTGCTCGAACACAGTTCGCATCGGGAGGCTATTCCGTGGATCGAGCACGAACTCGCGCGGGGGCGACTGGTGATATGCAGCGTCCGTGCCGTTGGCGACAGACAGAATCACGCCGTGCTTGCGACCGGGGTTGAAGGCGTCCAGCGCGATCGCCGGTTCGAAGCGCACGCACTGCTGATCCTCGATCCTGCCGAGGGGCCACCCGCCGCATTTGCGCCATGTAATGCCCGGCTCCAGTACCGGCACGGCACATCCGACACCTTGCCACGATACGCGAAGTACACCACGGCAGTCGACGCTTTCTCTGCGGTACTTACCGGCGCAGTAGCAATTGACGTAGCTGAAGTGCAAACGCTGCCGCAGCGGCGGCCACCCTAGCGCAAAGCCCGACGCCGGGGCTGCGGTGCGGTAGTCCGGCGATGCTTCCCGAACGGCTTGAGCGAAAGCGCCAGCGGCTCAAACAAGTCAGAAAGCGTAATGCCGAGCACGTGGCAAATGGTCGCCAGCGTCTCGACCGTGGGATTGGCGACCCCGCGCTCGATTGCACTCACACGCGTGCGATCCAGATACGCCTCGTACGCCAGTTCCTCCTGCGACTTGTCCGCTGCGATTCGGCACGCTTTGACCCGCTCGCCCACAGCAGTTGCTACGGGGCTACGCCGGTCACGGATTTTCGATTTCTCGCTCATGCCGCAAAGCATGCGGACACGACGCATTTGCAACCACGTCTTATAAACATCTGTTATTTGATGCTTATAAACATCGTTAACGATAGAATTTTTGTGCTCCGGGGAGTTGGGAGCGGGGCGCCCAAAGGGAGCCGGGGTGTGGAACTCGCTCGGCGCTGCCTGACAGTCGACCGTTACGATCACAATCAAGGAAACCAGAGACCATGAATTTTTCGAGAATTTCAGCCGCCGTTCTGGTGGCCGTTGCACCAGTCGTTGCTCACGCGCAGATGAACCAGATTCTTGGCGTGATTCATTCAGCCCAATCCGCTGTCCAGCAGCAATCTGCTCCGGTATCGCCTGCGGATCCCCCTGCCTCTCATCCTGGTATCGGCCTTCCGCAAACAACAGCCTCTAGCGGAAGCCCTCTCTTTGGTCCTTTGTTTGGCTGCGACCGGCCGGCAACCAGCCAACTCCTGTCGGCATTTGCGCTTCGCAACATCAAGCTCGGGGATGTTTGTGCGCAACCGGAATTGACGACGGGATCGCCCGTCGGCTTGACCAACGCCGTAGAAAATGACATGCGGCAGTTGGCCTCGACGCAAAACGTGGCAATCACCCGGCTCTCAGCAGGTGGCGTGACGATAACTTTGGCAACGTTAAGGGCCAGTGCCCGGCCTGTGGGATTGGCAAAGGCCGTGGTGCTTAGTGTCGAAGAACATATAGGCGCGGCCGATATCACCAACTCGCTGCAACCCGGTAATGCATTTCGCGTTTCACTCGAACAGAGGTACGGCAAACCCTCCAGCGTGATTGGCGCACGCGAAAAACTGGCTGCGGACCACAAAAATGCGGTGGCAGGCATCGAAAGCCGCGCGAAGATGCTCGGTATCGACAACAACGAGGCCGTTGGAAAGAGCGTTGCCGTCGAGGATCAGGCGACAAAGCAATGGGTTGCATGCCATCCCGCGGATACGGTTTACGAACTGCGGTGGGCAAACCCCGACGGGACACTGGTCATCGCAAGCCTTGCCGATGGTGAATGTGGTTCCAGCCCATCATTCGACCTCGCGCTGATGGCGAATCCAGCGTTGCCGAAGGAGTCACAGTTCTTGGTCGCGCAGTGGGCCGAACCGGCTGGTGCATTCGCAAAAGAGCAAACCCAGGCACGCTCGGCAACGGCTGCCACGCCGAAGTTCTGACCGCGTGTATGAACTTGGTTAGTGACTTCGACCGAAACTGATCGAGAGCAGGCATCGGGACGTGATCGCCACCAGCGTGCGGCAGTTGCATGCGCGGAACCTCGTTATCTTGAGCTGGAAGCCACTTCGACGGGGACTCTGCATGCGATATTGTGCGTCGGCACGAAGGGGCTTCCGGCAGGCCGCACGTCTGAGCCAACTTCGCTGCTGATACTTGACCCCTCGGAGGGTGAGCCGTGGCTCTCAGAATGTAACGCGAAGCCTATCCTTCACTGAAGTCGCAAGCCCACACACCTTTTACCGTGATCCACAGCTCGCATGGGGCTTCTACGGTCACAGGCTGGCGATGTACCGATCGACCGTGCCGCACGACGGAATCCAGATTCTGCGCAAGTGGGCAGAAACCTGTCCGGTGGGTGCCTTTGTGTACACCAGCAATGTCGACGGCCAGCTTCAGAAAGCCGGCTTCGCCCAATGGGGGAACTGGTTTCCCATAACCGCTCATGAGTTGGAAGTAGTCATACGGCGGCCACGGCCATACATGGTTGTGCGCCAGATCACGGCCCGCTACTCGTCGAGGGAGCGGGGCCGTGAAGAGGCTCAGCCGGCGCGCTGTCTGCCACCGCGTGTCGACTTTCTTTTGACTCGTAGCGATTTTTTGCCATTAAGTCGAAGGACGGCGACGGCTCCGAAGGTGACCATCAAGCGGTAGTTTCCGGACACGCCAAAAATTCCCATCTCTGACTATCTCGACCCCAATTGCCGGGTTAATATTCCCGTCAAGCTTTCAACGTCCTAGTTGTGTCAATGAATCAGCGGATCATCGCGTTTCAATGGCGCAGCCAGGCTCGATGTTGCACGGTATCGAGCCCAGCCACCGAACTGAATCAAATGGAATGAATCGCCAGTGATGCTCGACCAGATGTTCACCACGGAGAACTTCCGTCGCATCTATGATGCCGAGAACCGCAAGGGTGTCGACTTGGCAACCCGCTATTTCCCGACGCTCGAATCATTCACGCTCGCTGTACGCGACAAGGTGCAGGAAATTCGTGATTTACGGAAAGTCGAAGCCACACTGAAGGCTGATGATTTCGAGGCGAAGTTGCTTGCGTTGAAGGCTGAACTAGTTACCTTGAAAGCAGCCAAGTCATCCGCCATCGACGCCCTGATGGATGACATCAGCCAGAAGGTCCTAAAGCCAAGCTTCAAGATTGGCCTTTCCCAAAAGACCGGACCGAAGGGAAAGCCGGTTTTCTGCATCGACGCGGACCCTGAGACCTTCTTCGTCATCAAGCAGCTCCAGCGTAACATCCATCACATCTACGGTGTCAAACAAGCGAACCGTCACGACTTGGTCAGCCAGCTTCGCGACATGCTAGGCAGCAAATTTCCTTTCGAGCTGGTTCGCACCGACATCTCGTCATTTTATGAGAGCATCGACCGGAAGCGTTTGGTCGAAAAGCTGGATCGCGACCAGTTATTGAGCCCGGCGTCTAAGAAATACGTCAAGCAGGTGCTGGACTCATACGGCGTGATCTCCGGCTCCCCGATCGGCGTTCCCCGGGGCGTTGGCATCAGCGCATATCTCGCCGAACTGTATTTGAAACCGGTGGACCTCGCGATCCGGGCGATCCCCGGTTTGGTCTTATATTGCCGGTTTGTCGATGACATCGTGGCCGTGTTTGCACGGCCGCCAGTAGGCAAAAATCTTGGTTCGTTTAAGGACCTCATCATCGCGATCTTCGGCAACAACGGGCTTACGCACAACGCAGTCAAAACGTCGGAATTCAAGTTGGCCGACGCCGATCCGAAGAAGTTCGAGTATCTGGGTTATCGTTTCCACCTCAGACCGGGGCGGTTTGAAATCAGCCCGAGCGCAGCGAAGGTGGCGAAATATCGTGCGCGGATGAATGCCGCGTTCGCGGACTATTGGCGAGAGAAGCCGGTCAACCCGAAGGGTGCATTCAGAAAGCTGGTCGGACGGGTAAAATTCCTGACGGGCAACACCCGCCTTTCCAACAGCAAGTCATGCGCGGTCACCGGCATATACTTCAACAATTCGATCGTGACCGACTTGTCGAGCTTCGAGCTGCTCGATAAACGGCTCAAGACCCGCATCGCGGAACTCAAGCGGACCAGCCTGCAAAAGCAGTTGAAAAATCTCAAATTCACCACGGGCTTTGAGCAACGCCGGTATCATAATTTCAGCACCAGAGAGCTGCAGATGATCGTGAGGGCTTGGAAACATGGCTAAGCGGCGCGTCTCGCTTACCCACAGGAAGCAAAGGTCCGTGCTGACGGACATGCTGCCTTTCGAGGTGCCTCCGACATTCTCCAATCGTGGCTATTATCGCTTCTTGAGAAACAACAGTATTGAGATCGAAAAGGGCAAGTTGCGCTGGATTTGCGATAAGACCGATCTCGACCAGACGATGCGCCTACTGTTCGGAATCGACCCCACGGCCGTGATCACGACCGAGGTTGTGACCGAATGGGGCAAGCAGAAGACGCGTCGCTCCGTGCCCATCGGCAAATGCCAGATGGCGACCATCCCTTTCAATTTCCGTGTCGCTCATAATCTTGATGGACGCACGCTAAGTGTCGTGCATCCCCGCAATCAGGTTGCCGTGGCGAGCTTCTACGCAACGCACAGCGCGCTGATCATATACCACACGTCTGTCAGCGAGTTTTCGATACGCCGTCCAGTGTCGGTGTCGCGCTACGCTTACTTCAAGGACAAGCTCCATGAAGAGCGCAAGGACGCCGTTTCAGGGGTGGAGGAGGAAGACCGGGAGTACGAGCAGCTCGGCTCCTATTTCGTCTACCAGAAATACCGGAACATCCATCGCTTCTTTGAATCGCACCAATACCACCGCAGTGAGAAGAAATACGATGCGATGGTGCAGCTCGATGTGAGCAAATGCTTCGATAGCATCTACACTCACTCGCTGCCTTGGGCCGTTCTGGGCAAGGATCAGACAAAATTCAGTCTAGACGAATCGAAGGCTACCTTCGGGGGCCGCTTCGATGCCCTCATGCAAAACCTGAATCATAAAGAGACGAACGGCATCGTCATTGGGCCGGAGTTTTCTCGGATTTTCGCTGAGATCATTTTGCAGTCGGT
Organism: Burkholderia sp. WAC0059; assembly: GCF_002870125.1. Lineage (GTDB taxonomy): Bacteria > Pseudomonadota > Gammaproteobacteria > Burkholderiales > Burkholderiaceae > Paraburkholderia. Next base: position 39,412 of record NZ_PNEO01000005.1, on the reverse strand, counting down.
CGATGCGGAACTGATCACGCAATTGGCCGAGGGAAATAAGCTGACCCACAAGGTCGATTATGAAATTTTCCGGTATGTAGATGACTTCTTCGTTTTTTACAACGAGGAGTCCACGCAGTTACAGATATTCGAGACGCTCCAGGAGATTCTCAAGTCCAAAAAGCTGAACATCAACACAGCGAAGATCAAGCACTATCAAAAGCCGATCATCACAGCAATTACGGTGGCCAAAGAGCATATCTCGACGCTTCTGATTGACGAGATCGATCCGGTGTGTGAGGAGGAGTTGCCGGCCGATCCCTCCATGCCGCCCAAGCAGAACCTGGTCTGTGCCATAAACGCGAACCATCTGATCATCCGGTACAAGTCCGCCATCAAGGAGACAGGCGTCACCTATGGTGATTTGCTGAATTACACCTTCGCCATAGCCGAGAATAGAATCGAGAAGCTCTTCAAAGCCTATGTTGCGAGCGACAAGTCAGATCGCGATCGTAAACGCCTCTCCAATGCCCTGCTCGCAATCATGGAGTTTGCTTTTTTCGCGTACTCGGCGAGCCCGAAGGTCAATCACACAATCCGCCTCTGCCGGATGATTGCGACCTCTGTGGACTTCCTGCATGTGCAGGGCGTGCCCTATGAGCTGAAACACCTGCTGTTTAAGTACGTTCACGACAACGTGATACAGCAGCTCGAAAAGAACACGATGAGCGTTCATCGCGAGGTCGAGAGCCTCTACCTGCTTATTTCCCTGTCGCAGATCGGCCGGGAATATTGGCTGCCGGTTTCCGTCCTTCTCCGTCATTTCCTGATCAAGGAGGAAGATGGCACAGGGGATTATGTTCGCCCGGCGGGCTTCATGAGCCACTTTTCGATCACGATCCTGCTGTCCTACATAAAAGACAAGGTTCGCTATGCAAAGTTGAAGGCCTTCGTGGAGGCACACATCATCGCCAAACTCGAATATATGAAGGCCCATTGCCCCGATGACGCCGAGACGCTGATCATGCTGCTCGATCTCGTGGTCTGTCCTTACATCGGCACCGCCACCAAGGACGACATCGGAAAGATTTTTGGCCTAGATGCAGCAGGCCTCTCGTCTGTTCAGACCTCTAATGATCACTGGTTTACTGCCTGGGGCGATAAATTCGATCTCGGGAAAGAGCTGGACGCGAAGCGCAGCCGCGAGGTATATTAGCTTCGGCGCTCCGCTTTACCCTTAATGGCTGTTGGCAGCCCACACACAAGCGCCCTCTCTTCCCCTATATCAATTGGGGGTTGGGTAATTAGACGGTAGGAGCGGGCCGTCTCCTCCACTCGTCGGTTCGCGTTCGACACTGCCTACGCATTCTTGTCTTTCGATCCATCGGCATTGCCGTCTAGGCAGCCAGAATTTTCTTTTTCCAGACCCCATTAGAGGGGCAAGGAAGCGTCACCGGCTCACCGCGCTGAAAAGGCCGCTCGCTAATGGATGGATAGCCGCCGTTTGGTCGGCCAACCGAAGCGCGTGACAACTGTCTCCTTTTGGCCGGGTGCCGTCCGATGCGAATCGCATATCGTGCGGCTTGCGCCTAGACGGCGTTCGTCGGCAGCACGCACCCCCGAAGAGCCTGTCTCCGTTTCCGATACCGGTCGCTCCACGTTCGCGCCTAATACCGCGGGTCGCTAAATGAGTTCTGCGACGCGAACGATGATCAAGGCCGCTGGCAGCAAAACGGCCTGCGCGCAGAGTGTCCCGAGTACGCGTGCGCCGGCCAAAGTTGTAATGGCCCGCCGGAAGCTGTTTTCCGAAATGCGACCTTCGATTACATCGTCTGTCATCACCGAAACCTGTGGGTCGATGACAACCGCCAGGACTACGGTCGCAAGCCCGTTGATCACTGACGACAGATTCGCACACGTAACGCGCAAATCTGGCTTCAGATACCCGGCGTACAGTGACGCAAAAACACCCACTGTCCAGATAGCCATCGCGATAGCGTTCAGTCCTATGACTTTCCGGGAAACGCCTGCGCCAGATGCCAATTGGGTTACGTTGTGCCGAGACGGGAACCGTGCTCCAATCCGAATGTAGTTGACGCCACCTCGACTGAAGATGTGGAGTAGCAGACGAGAGACTGAGCGATTTGCCTGAAAGTGCTCAACAGCGCGGCTGAAGTAACGCTGGAAGGTAGGAATCAGGAACGTACCGACAACGCTTGCCAACGTGGCGGTCAACAGGAAAAGCCGAAAGTCACCGAGCAAACCATGCCCCATGTGATGAGCAATATCCAGCTCGACTCGCTTCGCTATGAATGGTCCTTGAAAGGAGTTTGCCGTTCGCGAAACTAAGGCGATGATCCCGAATAAAGAGAACGATACGGCGATTCGGCGCGTACGAACCCCCGCAATCCGTACGGCATACGCAAGCGTCGCGATCACATGGATGACGAATGTAAGCCCGCATATGATCAAAAGCTGGGTGTCCATGTTGTTGCCGCGATGTTGACACGATCCGTAGTCTACCGGAGCGCGCTACCGGCCGATTGTCGACTATCCAGACACCGATGCCGAATGACCGAAAGCCGACAGCCGACCGAGGCAGTCAGTCCTAGCCGCCCCATTGCTGCTGTTCGGATCGGAGCAGAGCTTCAGTCCATCAGCCCGGACGTTGAACGCAGCCATCAGGCCGCACCGGATGATGTCCTATTGGCTCCTGTCATCAAGCCTTTTGTGCAGGTAGTGTCGTTCATATTTGCCGCTGAACTCCTCAAGTCGGCCAAACTCGCTATAGCCGAGCTTGTGATAAAAACCGAGCGCCTGAAAGCTGAACGTATCGAGAAAGGCATGCATGCAGCCACGTTGCCGGGCTTCGCTCTCTGCGGCATCCAGTAGTCGTGATGCATGCCCCGCATTGCGATGCGCTTCGCTGACCCAAAGGACGTGGATTTCGAGATATTGCCAATACGTATCGGCGAGCAGGCCGCCGATGATGCTGCCGTCTGCATCGCGTGCAAACACGCGCAACAGCTTGAAGTCTTTTACAGCAAACGCGGCATTGTAGGCTCGCAGTTGTGCCACGACGAAAGCGTCATCGTGGTCGTTCCGTACGTCGGTGACTTCGATTTTCATGATCGTTTCGCGCGATACCTGGAGAGAAGACGAACCGCGAGCAACAGTAAACGTTCGCAGGTGTTCGACAACTGCGCGACGAGTTCGTTTTTATCGTTCGGCTATCGTCCAGCATGTCCCCCTACAGACCGGTTTTATTTGCCATGAGTATCAGCCGCAATCCGAGCGAGCCAATTGCGCCTGCGGCAAACCGATCGATCCATTTTTTCGTTCGCAGATACATTTCACGCGGACGGCGGCTAGAAAAGCACACCGCAACGACCGTGTACCACCCCGCTTCAACCGCGAATACAAGCGGCGGCAACGCCAAATAGCACCATAGGGGCGGGTGTTGCGGCAACAATGCGACGAAAATACTTCCGTACACAATAGCCGTCTTGGGATTACTCAATTGCGTGGACAGCCCAAGCCAAAACGACTTGGCAGCATTGATATTGCGCGGTCCGTCGCTTGCGCCAACCGATAGCGGTGCGGATGCTCCACGCCATATCCGCGACGCGAGGTAAAGCAGGTACATGCCGCCAGCAACTTTCAACGCAATGTATAGCCAGTCAACGGCGGTTAGCAGGGTGTAGAGTCCGGCCAATGCAACGCCGCTGAAAATAACGCCACCGATGCCCATTCCGATCGCAGTGGCAATGCCGTCACGACGGGATAGGCCGATGGCGTTTCGCGCCACCAGTACAAAGCTCGGGCCGGGGCTTATCGCCCCCAGCAAGAGCGCGACGAGGATGCTTGCAACTGCGGCGGTCGGAGTCATCGGCGTTCCCCTCTCGAAAGGATGCCGCATATTACCCCAGCCAATTTTCTGTCCTCTGGTAGCTCAGATGAACAGCCGCAATGCGCTGGCTGCCGGTCGCATTGGGCGCCACCTTCATTGCGTTCCCACGGAGAGAGGCATGGCCGACGATGCTTAGCGTTTGGCGGTTCCGCAACGGCCAATGATGCAGCCCCAGAGCGCCGGGCGTCAGCGCATCTGTACAGCTTTGAGGATGGTCGGGTGCGAAACGCCGTAGTCCTTCGCGAGCCCGCGAGCCGTCGCCCCCTCGGCCAGCTTCTGGCGAATCTCTGCTTTTTGTTGATCGGTCAGCGCAGCGCGACGCCCGAATTTCTTTCCCTCGGCTCGCGCGCGGGCCAAGCCCGCATGGGTGCGCTCGATAAGCAGGTCCCGCTCGAACTGGGAAACGGCGGCAAGTACGGTCATGTGCAGTTTGCCCGACGCGCTGGTCAGATCAACGCCCTTCAGTGCCAGACAATGGACGTGAACTCCCATCTCGGCCAGCCGTTCGACTGTCGCGAGCACGTCCATGGTGTTCCGGCCCAGCCGATCCAACTTGGTTACGACGAGGATGTCTCCCTCATCGAGCCGGTCTAGCAGTTTGGAAAAGCCGGGGCGTTCGGCAGCCGGGACGCTGCCCGAGATGGTTTCCTCGACGGTATGGCGTGGCAGCACTATAAACCCGGCCGTACGGGCTTCCAGCAGTTGATTTTCGGTCGTTTGCTCCGCGGTGGAGACGCGGGCGTACAGGAACGTGCGAGACATGGGCGACCCCGGTAATTTGACGTGGTAGCCCAGGATGCCAGGTAATCAATTGGTTTACAAGATATTTTTACCGCTGGCGCACCAGCTTTCAGGGCAGTAATAATGCGGACGTTTTACTGCCAAGATAGTTGGCAAAATAAAAAAGGGGGCCGAAAGCCCCCTTGCTTGTTGATTACGGCGTTACCGTCTCTGTACCGCTGCTCCTTGGTCCTCTCCGCGTCGCGATGAATAGTTGGCCGCCGATCGCATCTGTGCGCTGCTAACCTCCTCACATAAGTCCAGTTGCCTTCTATGACTACAGCCAGTTATTCCTTGGCTTCATCGTCTTCCTCGGCGTCCTCGTCTTCGCTGTCGTCCTCATCGTCCGACTTAGGGGCCTCTTTTACATCACCCTGCGTACTGAGAGCGGTATCCAAATCCTGTTCGATGGCGGCGAATTTTTCTGCCGTCAGTTGTTCGTTGCACTGTTCGAAGTGGTCCAAAGCTTCCCCCAACGGTTCAACCACATCGTTTCGGACGCGAATGCGCTCCTCACCGAAGGGAAGGTCGTCCAAGCTGATCGTTTGGTCCTCATGTGCAGCCCGGTACCGATCATCAATCGGTCCCGTGATAGCGAGATATTCCTCGCCGTTTTCAAATGCGGCTTCCACCCGATCTCTCAGGTCCTCAATCTCTTCGGGCGTTGGAGGTACGGGTTGGTCTGGCAGGACATCGTTTTGATTTACATCGCTCATGAATGCTCCTTTTGCTGCGACGACTGCGTCCAGTCGGGCGGCAGCGTTTGCCGCCGCACCTATTCTTAGGCAAATCGGGTCATAACGCAACCGATAGCTTGAGTGAAGAAGAAAGATGTTGCATGAAAAAGGCGGTGCGTTATCCACAATTCGTGTGCATAACTCGGTGGATAAGTCTGTGGGAATATCTGGCTGCTGCGGCCCGGCTTCGTGTCGAACGATTCGCACGCGCCCGGGAATTAAAGTGCGAGGCATCAATGTTTGAACGATCTTTGTCCTTGAATGATCGGTTCCATCGGGTGTAGGTGAACTGTGGCGATTGGGCGAAGCGCCTAAAGAAGCGGCGTCCCGGGACAGGCACGTGCTACCGACGGTATATTTGTCAGTTCTTAGCCTTTTGTGGAATGCAGCAGCATTCCAGAGGCGGCTGAGTGGCTGAAAGCAGGGGGCTGATACTCCCCCAATCGCGCAAGCGGTTCACGGGTTCGAATCCCGTCCTCTCCGCAAAACCCATGTCCGCAAGGCGGGGGCTTTCACGGTTTACCGCCATTCAAAGATCGGATGCTCCATTCCGAAGTCAATCCGGCACCGTCGGGTCGGTCTCGGACCGACGTCTGTCGACAGTTCTTGCGCATGTGCAACTCATGCCGATTCGTGCACTGCTCCGCATGAGCTTCCACATCATCTGGATTCTCGATCTACCACATACAGCGCCCTGACTTCGTTAGTGTCCGAGTAGGGATGCTGAGGTGCTGAGTTGTTCGAGTCATTTTCCGGTAGCCAGACGGTAACAGCCAAGGGAAAAAGAAAAAGGACTTACGGCATGATACCGTAAGTCCTTGATTTCTTTGGTCGGAGCGATAGGATTCGAACCTACGACCCTCTGATCCCAAATCAGATGCGCTACCAGGCTGCGCTACGCTCCGCCGAATCGGCCATTCTATCGGGGTTCGGCATCCCCAGTCAAATCGGCCTTCCCGCTATTGCCTGGTGCGATCCCGGCTTGCCGCCTGGCACCGGCGCGTGCAGCATGCAACGGAAGGACCGGCGGCGCAACGGGCGCAACCGCCGTCCCGCTTTCCGGAGACCATCGATGAACCTGATTCTTTGGCGGCACGCCGAAGCCGAGGACGTTGCCGCCAGCGATCTCGCCCGGCAGTTGACCACGCGCGGCCGCAAGCAGGCGCAAGGCGTCGCGAAATGGCTGCGCGCGCGGCTTGGCGACGATGCGCTGATCCTCGCAAGCCCCGCCGCGCGCACGATCCAGACGGCCGAGGCGTTGACCGACCAGTATCGCGTCGTGCCCGATCTGGCGCCGGGCGCGAGCGTCGACGCGGTGCTCGCCGCCGTCGGCTGGCCGCATGGCGCGGCGCCGACGGTCGTCGTGGTCGGGCATCAGCCGACGCTGGGCGAAGCCGCCGGCCGGCTGCTGTCCGGCGAGGCATCGCCGTCGCGCGGCTGGGCGCTGAAGAAGGGCGCTCTGTACTGGCTGGCCAGCCGCGAGCGCGACGGCGACGCGCAGACAGTACTGCTGGCCGCCATCACGCCCGATCTCGTCTAGGTCCGGGGCACGGATCTTTCCGCCGCCTTGCCCGATCTTTCTCCCGGCAGGGCGGGCCCGAGGCCGCGCTTCCCATTTTTCCCGTCCCCGTCCGTCGTTCAGGCGCTTCCCCAAATCAGCTTAAATACTGTATAAATGTACAGTATCCGACTCCCCCGGTGCCGGCTGATCCGTTCGTCGTCCGTGTCCGTTCCGTTCGGGCCGGGTGGAGCTTTTCCTTTCGACAGACACAGACGCAATTCCGACGGGCACGACTCATGGCGGCGGCAATCCGTCTGGCGACGACCGGCCTTCCCGAGCGGCTGCAAAGCCGGGTCTGGCAAGGCGATCAACTGGCTCATGCGGGCACGCGGTCGGTATCGAGCGGGTATCCCGAGCTCGATGCGCTGTTGCCAGGACGAGGGTGGTCCGCGGGCAGTCTGGCTGAACTGCTGGTCGACGAAGGCGGCATCGGCGAAATGCGGCTGCTCGCGCCGGTGCTGAGGGCACTGACGGCGCAGTCGGAGCGCTACGTTCTCCTGATCGCCCCGCCCTGGCAGCCCTATGCGTGCGCGTTGCGGAGATGGGGCGTGGCGCTCGGGCGCGTGGTCTGGGTGCGCGCGGCCGGGGACGAGGCGCTCTGGGCCGCCGGGCAGGCGCTGCGGCAGGAGGGCGTCGGCGCGGTGCTGGTCTGGCTCGCGAAGGCGCGTCCGGAGGCGGTGCGGCGCTTGCAGGTGGCCGCTCAGGATTCCGGTGCGCTGGCGTTCGCGATCCGTCCGCTTCATGCGCGCGGCCAGTCTTCGCCCGCACCGTTGCGGATGACGTGCACGCCCTCGCCGCCGCCGGCCGAGGGCACGGTCGGGCGGCGGCGCCGGCTGCAACTGACGGGTTTGTCGATCGACATTTTCAAGCGCCGCGGGCCGCCGCCGGCCGAGCCGCTCAACCTCGTGTTGCCGCTGGAGGCGGCGGTGCTGCCGGAAGCGGCTTCCGCTGTCCCTGCGTCCCGGACTGGAACTGGAGTTCATCATGTTGTGGATTGCCGTAACCCTGCCGCTGTTGCCGCTGGAAGCCGTGAGGCCGCCGCGGCTGCACGCGATGCCGCCGCCGTCTGAAACGGCCGCCGAATCCGGTCCGCAGCCGCCTGCCGGCTGTCATGCGCTGGCCGATCGGCTGAGAATCCTGGTGCCGGACTTCGATGCGCTCCACTGCGGCGTGCATGCCGGCATCACGCGCTCGCATGCGCTCGCGCTCGCGCCGGGGCTTGTGCTGCTCGACCCCGATCCCGCTCGCGAAACCCGCGCGCTCGAGGCGCTGGCGCTCGCCCTGCTGGCCTACACGCCGCAGGTGTCGTTCGCGCCGTCGCATACGCTGCTGCTGGAGGTGGGTTCGGGATTGCGGCTGTTCGGCGGATTGCGCGCGTTGCTGGCCCGGGTGACGGAGACGGCGGCCGGCTTCGGCTACGTCGTGCGCGTCGCCTGCGCGCCGACGGCCTGGGGCGCGTGGTTGCTCGCCCAGGCGCGCGTGCAGCGCGCGGGCCGCCGCTGGCACGCGGTACGGGAGACGACGCTTGCGCGCGTGCTCGATGCGTTGCCCGTCTCGCTCGCGCCGTTCGCCGCGGAACACGGCCTGGCGTTCGAGCAGATCGGCTGCGCGACGCTGGCCGATCTGCGCCGCCTGCCGCGAGCCGGCGTCGCGAGGCGTTTCGGCGACGGCGTGCTGGACTGGCTGGCGCAAGCTTATGGCGAAGCGCCCGATCCGCGCGAACCGTTTCGCGCGCCGCCGTCGTTCCATGCGGAGCTGGAGTTGCAGGCGCGCGTGGACAATGCGCAGGCGCTGCTGTTTGCCGCCCGCCGGCTCGTGATGCAACTGGCCGGCTGGCTGGCCGCGCGCCAGTTGGCGCTGCGCGCGTTCGAGTTGCGCTTCGAGCACGAATTGGCGACGCGGCGGGCGCCGCGCGCGTCGAGCCTGAAGGTCGCATGGTCGGCGCCGTCGCGCGATGCCGACCATCTGCTCTGGCTGTTGCGCGAGCAGCTCGATCAGACTGCGCTGGCCGCGCCGGTGATCGGGCTGAAGCTCGTCGCGCGAGAAATGAGCGCCTGCGCGGCGCCTTCCGGCCTGCTGTTTCCGTTGCCCGAGGCGCAGGACGCCTTGCTCGCGCAGCTATTCGAGCGCCTCGGCGCGCGGGTCGGGGCGCAGAACGTCCTGCAGCTCTCGGCCGGGGACGACCATCGGCCGGAGCGCGCAATGCAGCTCGGCGAGAGCCGGGTGCCGGCACGCCAGCGCGGGCGGCGCAGGACGGCGGACGATGCGGCTCGCCAGGCGCCGTCGGCGGCCGGCCCGCCGGTCGGTCCGGGCGGCGGGCCGGCCCAGGCGACGCTCGATCTGCCCGAGGTGCCGCTGCCGTCCCTGCCGCGTCCGGTCTGGCTGCTCGAACGTCCGCTGAAGCTGGCGATGCGCGGCCAGCGCCCCGTCTATCGCCGTCCGCTCAAGACCCTGACGCGCCCAGAACGCATCGAGTCCGGCTGGTGGGACGGCGAGGGCGTGGAGCGCGATTACTACGTCGCCGCCGACGACCGGGGCCGGATGTTCTGGGTGTATCGGGAGCGTTCGGGCGGGCAGTGGTTTCTGCAAGGGCTGTTCGGTTGACCGTCATGCCGGCATCGCACGCGGACCCGCAGACGTCCGTCGCCGCGCCGTCGTTGCCCGACTACGCGGAACTGCACTGTCTGACCAACTTCACGTTTTTGCGCGGTGCCTCGCATCCCGCCGAGCTCGTCGATCAGGCCATCCGGCTCGGCTATCGCGCGCTTGCCGTGACCGACGAATGCTCGCTGGCCGGCGTCGTGCGGGCGCACGACGCGGTCAAGACCCATGAAGCACGGCGCGCCAGGGCGCTCGAACTGGCGGATGCGGCGGCGGAGGCAAACGGGCACGGGGCGGCACAGGCGGAGGCGCCGGGCGATGCGCCGGACGACGGCGCAAGTCTCGCGCAACCGGCCGCCGACCGTTTGCCGACGCCGCCCCTGCATCTGTTGATCGGTAGCGAGTTGAACCTGACCGATGCCCGGGGCGAGCCGTTTTGCACGCTCGTCGCGCTGGCGATGAACCGCGAGGGCTACGGCAATCTCAGCGAGCTGATCACGCTGGCGCGCTCGCGCGCGAACAAGGGCCACTATCGGCTGCATCCCGAAGACTTCACCGCGCCGGAGCCGGCATCCGGGCATCTGCTGCATCTGCCTGATTGCGTGTTGCTGCTCGTGCCCTGGCGCGAGGCCACGCTCGCGCAGACGCTGCGTGGCGCGCGCTGGCTAGCGGGCTTCGCCGCCGGTCGTGCATGGCTCGCACTCGAACTCTGGCAGGGCGGTGGCGACGAGATTCAGATCGACGCGCTGCGCGCCGTCTCGAGGCGCAGCGGATTGCCGCTCGTCGCGGCGAGCGGGGCGCTGATGCACGCGCGTTCACGCAAGCCGCTGCAGGACACGCTGGGCGCGATCCGTCTGGGTCGGCCGCTGTCGGCCTGCGGCCATGCGCTCGAGCCGAACGCCGAGCGGCATTTGCGCTCGCGCGTGCGGCTCGCCGCGCTGTATCCGGCGGAGGCGCTCGCGCAAACGCTCGAAGTGGCGCGTCGCTGCACGTTCTCGCTCGACGAACTCGCCTACGAATATCCCGAGGAGCTGGTGCCGCCGGGCGAAACGCCGGCGCGCTGGCTGCGCAAACTCGTGGAGAAGGGCGCGCGCGAGCGCTGGCCGCAGGGCGTGAGCGAGGCGCAGACCCGGCAGATCGACAAGGAGCTCGATCTCATCGCCGGGCTCGGTTACGAGAAGTATTTCCTGACCGTGCACGACATCGTCCGCTTCGCGAGGGAGCAGGGCATCGAGTGCCAGGGACGCGGCTCGGCGGCGAACTCGGTGGTCTGCTATTGCCTGATGGTCACGCAGATCGACCCGGTGCGCATGAACATGCTGGTCGAACGCTTCATTTCCCGCGCGCGCAACGAACCGCCCGACATCGACGTGGACTTCGAGCATCAGCGGCGCGAGGAGGTGATCCAGTACGTCTACCGCAAGTACGACCGGCGGCGCGCGGCGCTGGCCGCGACGCTCATCACCTACCGCTCGCGCAGCGCGCTCAAGGACGTCGGCAAGGCGCTCGGGCTCGACGCCGCGCTGATCGAGCGCATCAGCCGCGCGCATCAGTGGTGGGACGGGCCCGACGCGGTGGCGCGGTATCTGGAGGAGGCGGGCTTTGCGCCGGACTCGCACGTCACGCGCCATCTCATCCGGCTTACGCGCGAGCTGCGCGGCTTTCCGCGCCACCTGTCGCAGCACGTCGGCGGCTTCGTGATCGCGAAGGACAAGCTTTCGCGCCTCGTGCCGATCGAGAACGCGGCCATGAAGGACCGCAGCGTGATCGAGTGGGACAAGGACGACATCGACACGCTGAAGCTGCTGAAGGTGGACGTACTGGCGCTCGGCATGCTCTCGGCGATCCGGCGCTCGCTCGAATTCGTCGCGCTGCGCCGCGGGCTGCCGCGTTTCCGGGTGGCGGACATTCCGCGCGAGGACCCGGCCGTCTACGGGATGTGCAGCCATGCGGACACGGTCGGCGTGTTCCAGATCGAATCGCGCGCGCAGCAGAGCATGCTGCCGCGCCTGCGGCCGCGCAACTACTACGACCTCGTGATCGAGGTGGCGATCGTGCGGCCCGGGCCGATCCAGGGCGGCATGGTGCACCCGTATCTGCAGCGCCGGCAGAAGCGGGAGCGCGTCGAATACGAGAACCCGGACCTGAAGCCGGTGCTCGAGCGCACGCTCGGCATTCCGATTTTTCAGGAGCAGGTGATGCAGCTCGCGATGGCGGCCGCCGACTACACGGCCGAGGAAGCCGACCAGTTGCGGCGCGCCATGGCGGCGTGGCGGCGCGACGGCGACCTGCGCCCCTACCAGGCCGACCTGACGCGAAGAATGATGGCGAAAGGCTATAGCGAGGCATTCGCCGGGCGCATCTGCAAGCAGATCGAGGGGTTCGGCGACTACGGCTTTCCGGAGAGCCACGCGGCGAGCTTCGCCCTGCTCATCTACACGAGCGCGTGGCTCAAGCGCTACGAGCCCGCGGCGTTCCTGGCCGGGCTGCTGAACAGCCAGCCGCTCGGCTTCTACTCGCCGTCGCAGCTCGTGCAGGATGCGCGCCGGCATGGGGTGACGGTCCGCGCGCCCGACGTCTCGGTCAGCGACTGGGAGTCGGTGCTGGAGCGCCTGGATGTGCCGGGTGCGCGTCTCGGGGCGGGCGAAACGGACGATGTGGCGGCCCGTCGCGACGCAGTGGCGCACCGGCGGCGCCGGCTGCGCGAGGCCGTGCCCTGGCCGATGCGCGGCGTGGGGCGGACCATCCGTCGCAGCGTGCGTCTGCGGATCGCGATGCCGGCACGCCGCTACGGGCTGCGCGGGCCGGCGGTGCGGCTGGGCCTGCATCTCGTCAAGGGATTGTCGGAAGAGGCGGCGCGGCGTGTGATGCAGGCGCGCGCGGCCGCGCCGTTTGCCGGCGTCGACGATCTTGCCAGGCGTGCCGCGCTGACGCGCCGCGAGCTCGAGGCATTGGCCGCCGCGAACGCGCTCGCGAGTATCGCCGGACATCGGCGCGAGGCCTGGTGGGCCGTGACGGCGCAGCAGACCGTGCCAGCGCTGCTGCGCGACGCGCCGATCGCCGAGGCGCCGCTTACCTTGCCGCGCGCGCCCGAAAGCAGCGAGATCATTGCCGACTACGCGAGCCTGCGCCTCACGCTGAACCGCCATCCGCTCGCGCTGCTGCGCCGGGGATTCGAGCGGCAGCGCTTTCGCACGGCGATGCAGTTGGCGGCGTGCCGTCACGGCATGCTCGCGCGGGTCTGCGGCATCGTCACGGGGCGGCAGCGGCCGGGCACGGCGAAGGGAACGGTGTTCGTCTCGCTGGAGGACGAGACGGGCGCGATTAACGTGATCGTCCACGAGCGCCTTGTGGAGGCGCAACGCAAGACGCTGCTAGGCGCGTCGCTGATGGCCGTGGCCGGGGTCGTGCAGCGCGAGGGGGAGGTCGTGCATCTGGTGGCGCACCGGCTCGAAGACCATAGCGCGCTGCTCGGCCGGCTCGCGACTCAGAGCCGGGATTTCCAGTGAGCGGGATGGGGCACAGGACGGTTCCGGCCGGCGTTTTTATGCCGCCGAGCGTCACGGGAAGGCCGCCGGCATCCGGCTGATCGCCGTGTCGAAAGGCGTGCGCCGGCCAATGCATCCGCTGTCCCGGCCCGACACGGCCCGGCGCGCCGGCGGGCCGTTCGACGACCTGCCAGTCCGTCGTTGCCGCGAGCTCTCCGGCGGTCGCGCCGCTCCCACGGCCCGACGCGCCAACAACGATCGCGACCCTGAACATCGTCGCGCACCGGCTCAGCCGGCGACGGTGCCGACGACGGTATAGCCCGCGTCGTCGATGGCCGCCTTCAGGGCGTCGGCGCTTTCGTTCGACTCGACCGCCACGCGGCCGGCGGCCAGGTCGATCTGGACCTTTGCCGCGGCGTCGCGTTCGTGGATGGCGCGCGTGACGGAGGCGACGCAATGCTGGCAGCTCATGCCTTCTACCTGGAACTGGATCATGGTGAGTTTTCCTTTATCGAGAGGAGGGTTGGGGGAAAGGGCGGCAGGGCAACGTCGGCCCTTCCGGGTTCTGGAAAGGGCCGCCCGTTAACCTTGCCATGATGGGAAGATGTACGATCGAGTCTATCGGACAGCCAGCGGGAGCATGGTCATGAACATCGGTGAAGCGGCCCGGGCGTCGGGCGTGACGGCGAAGATGATCCGTTATTACGAAAGCGTCGGCCTGCTCGCGCCCAGGGGGCGGACGGCGGCGGGCTATCGCGTCTACGGCACGGACGAGGTGCATTCGCTGCGCTTCGTCCGCCAGGCGCGCCGGCTCGGCTTTCCCGTCGACGACATCCGGCGCCTGCTGGCGCTCTGGCACGACCGCTCGCGGGCGAGCGCCGAGGTCAAGTCGATCGCGCTCGAGCACGTGGCCGAACTGGACCGCCGCATCGCCGAACTCACGCAGATGCGCGACACGCTTGTCCACCTGGCCGTGCATTGTCACGGCGACGACCGGCCGGACTGCCCGATCATCGAACGGCTCGCCGATCCGGAGCCGGTCGGCTGCGATCATTGCGCCACGGAGGCCCCGGCGGCATGAATGCCGCCGTCCGGGCACCCGCCGTCTACTTCGCGGAGCTGGATTTGCATTAGTTTGGTGCGTCATGGCTGCCGGAATGAGCGCGCTATCGGTGCGATAGGGAAAATATCCTTTTTCGTCATGAGGTTGGGAAAACGAGCTCATGCACCATTCCACTCTGGAATGCACGCCATTCGGGCATTTCACTGGCAAGCTGCGGCCAAATCGCTATAATCAGGGTTAACCCCATTAAGGGTAATCCCTGATCTCCATGTATCGGGGATGCTTGATGGGCATTGGAGAACAACATCATGTTTGCGCATCTGCTGGAAACCTTGGGCACCTGGTTCGAAACCGCCGAGCGCCGCCGTTGCGAGGCCTGGCTGGCTTCGTCGGCCGACATCGTTCAGCTCGAACAACGTATTCGCTCGCTCGAATCGGACGGCTACTCGTTCTGACCGGGATCGCGCGTTCCGCAACGCATGCGTGTTGCGGGCGGAAAGACAAAGGCCTCGCTTCAAGCGGGGCTTTTGTCTTTCCGGCATCCTGCACGGCGGCTGCCGGGCTCGAGACGAGGCCCGATGCGAGATAGCCTGAAGCCTGCCCCCGGGGTAAGGTAAAGTGTTTTTTTGCGACAAGACGCCGTACCCGGCGCCATCGCCATTCGAGGTTCGCCCATGCTTTCGTTTCGCTCATTTCGCGCAGGCAATCTGTCCATGCCCTCCGTCCGGGTAGCCGCGCTGCTCGCCTGCGCCGTTTCCGCTTCCGCCGCCTGGGGCGCGCCGCCGCTCGTGCTCGACACCCAGCACGGCATCAGCGGTGGTTCGGGCGGCACGATCCTGCAGACCGCGCCGCTGTCCAGCGCGCCGATGGTGCAGATGCAGTCGCTTCCGGGGCCGTCCGGCAGCGGAGGAAATACCGCCGCGCAGCAGCCGATCATCGTCTCGCCCTACATCCGGACGCCCGGCGGTGCGCAATCGATGGGCGCGGGCGCGTCCGGGACGCGCTTTCCGCCGAGCACGGTCATGGGCACGTCGTCGTCCGGTTTCTCGCGCCAGTTTTCACCGAACGTCCCAACCCCGACCCAGCAGCCGTGACGTGCGGGGCGCAAGCGGCGTCCCTCAATCGCCGCGATATTCGACCTTGAACTGGGCCGAGCGGCCCTGGCCGAGCGCGTCGACGAGCCACGGCAGCGTCTCGCGCATCGACGCCGCCAGCGTGTAGGGCGGATTCAGGATGAACATGCCGCTGCCGAAGAGGCCGAAGCCGTCCTCGGGCGGATCGCCGACCGTCAACGTCAGATGCAGCCAGTTCTTCTCCTGCACGCGTTTTAGCTGCTCGGGAAAGCGCTGCGATTCCGGGCGCGTCACCTGCGGATACCAGACGGCGTAGGTGCCCGTCGCGAAGCGCTCGATGCTTTCCGCGAGGCAAGTGAGCGTGCGCGCGTAATCGCGCTTGTCCTCGAACGACGGATCGATCAGCACCAGCGCGCGGCGCGGCGGCGGAGGCAGCAGGGCCTTGATGCCCTCGAAGCCGTCGCCCGCATAGAGCATGGCCCGGCGGCCCGCGTCGCGAAAACGTTGCCGCAATACTTCGATCTCGGTGCTGTGCAGCTCGAAGAGGCGCATGCGGTCCTGCTCGCGCATCAGCCGCCAGGCGAGATAGGGCGAGCCGGGATAGAAACGCAGCTCGCCGTCCGGATTCAGCGCGGCGACTTCGTCCACGTATTCGGCCAGCACCGGAGGCAGATCGGTGCGGCTCCAGAGTTTGCCGATGCCGGTTTCGAACTCGGCGGTCTGGGTCGCGTAACCCTCTTGCAACGCGTAAGCGCCCGCGCCCGCATGGGTGTCGATGTACCAGTACGCCTTGTCCTTCTTGCCGAGATAGTGGAGTAGCTGCACGACCACGGCGTGTTTCAGGACGTCGGCATGGTTGCCTGCGTGGAAGGC
Source organism: Burkholderia sp. WAC0059 (assembly GCF_002870125.1). Classification (GTDB taxonomy): domain Bacteria; phylum Pseudomonadota; class Gammaproteobacteria; order Burkholderiales; family Burkholderiaceae; genus Paraburkholderia. Next base: position 23,347 of record NZ_PNEO01000005.1, on the reverse strand, counting down.
GTGACGGTAGCTGAGCATGATGGGCGGCGGTCCGGAAAATCGGGAGAGCCAGGCGGCGGACGCCGCGCATGGGCCGCGTATTGTACGCGAGGCACGCGCCGGCCGGCCGCGGCGTGCGGGTGGCGTGGGCCGCCGCCGGTTTTGCCCATTTCACTGCGGCGCGCAGACGGGTTCATGCACAATGAGGCCGGTTGGCCAGGGCGCCCGAAGTATCCGGATGGGCAAGGTCCGCTGGTGGGTCAGGCGCGTCGGCCGTCATTTCATCTATCGCATGGAGGTGCTGGATGTCGTCCCTTAACCTGAACACCAAGCTCGACGGCAAGGTTGCCGTCGTTACCGGCGCGGCCAGCGGCATCGGCAAGCAGATTGCGTTGACGCTCTCGCAGGCGGGCGCGGCGGTCGCGATCGCGGACCTGAATCCGGATGGCGCGAACGCGGTCGCGGAGGAAATCCGCAAGGCGGGCGGCAAGGCGCTTGGCGTGGCGATGGACGTCACGAGCGAGGACGCGGTCAACCAGGGCATCGATCGCGTCGCCGCCGAGCTGGGCTCGGTGGACATCCTCGTGTCGAACGCCGGCATCCAGATCGTGAATCCGATCGAAAGCTACGCGTTCTCCGACTGGAAGAAAATGCAGGCCATCCACGTCGACGGTGCGTTTCTCACGACGAAGGCCGCGCTCAAGCACATGTACAAGGACGACCGCGGCGGCGTCGTGATCTACATGGGTTCGGTGCATTCGCACGAGGCATCCCCGCTGAAGTCGGCCTACGTCTCGGCCAAGCACGCGCTGCTCGGCCTCGCGCGCGTGCTCGCGAAGGAAGGCGCGAAGCACAACGTGCGCTCGCACGTCGTGTGTCCCGGCTTCGTGCGCACGCCGCTCGTCGACAAGCAGATTCCCGAGCAGGCGAAGGAGCTCGGCATCAGCGAGGAGGAAGTGGTCAAGCACGTCATGCTGGGCGGCACTGTCGACGGCGTGTTCACGACGGTCGAGGACGTCGCGCAGACGGTGCTGTTCCTCTCGGCCTTCCCGACGGCGGCGTTCACCGGCCAGTCGTTCATCGTCAGCCACGGCTGGTTCATGCAGTAACGGGAGCGACCATGGCTCAACGCAGAACGCGACAGGCGCAGGCGGGGGTCGTGAGCGCCGAGGCCGGCGTGCATGCCGGCGCCGCGCCGCAACGGCATGCGGACCGGCACGGCGAGTTGCAGCAGTGGGAGACGATTGCGCTGACGCTGCAGGGCGGCGGCGCGCTCGGCGCCTACCAGGCGGGCGTCTACGAGGGCCTTGCGGAGGCCGGCATCACGCCGAACTGGATCGCGGGCATCTCGATCGGCGCGCTCAATACCGCGCTCATCGCCGGCAACGCGCCCGAGCACCGGGTGGCGCGGTTGCGCGAGTTCTGGGAGACGATCTGTCACCCGGCCTACAGCGTCGCGCTGCCGGCGTTCGTCGAGCAGGCGCTGTTCAACTCGGGCGACGTCCTGCGCAAGACCTTTACGGCCATGCAGGCGGTGGGCGCGCTCGTCGAGGGGCAGAAGGGGTTCTTCGTGCCGCGTTTTCCGCCGCCGTTGCCGCAGGCGTCGGGGCATCCCGAACGCGCCAGCTATTACGACACGAAGCCGTTGAAGGGCACGCTCGAGCGGCTATGCGACTTCGACCGCATCAATTCAGGCGAGACGCGCGTTTCGGTCGGTGCGGTCAACGTCGGCACCGGCAACTTCGTCTATTTCGACAACACCAGCACGCGTCTGCGGCCCGAGCATTTCATCGCGTCGGGGGCGCTGCCGCCCGGCTTCGCGGCGGTCGAGATCGACGGAGAGTACTACTGGGACGGCGGCCTCATGTCGAACACGCCGCTCAACCAGGTTATCCAGACCACGCCGCGCCACGACACGCTCGCCTTCCAGGTGGATTTGTGGAGCGCGCGCGGTCCGGTGCCCGACAATCTCACCGACGTGCAGGGCCGGATGAAGGACATCCAGTATTCGAGCCGCACGCGTCTCGTGACCGACGTGCTGCAGCGCTCGCAGCGGTTCAGGCACGTGCTGCGCGAAGTGCTGGAGCGCGTGGCGCCCGAGCATCGCGACGATCAATGGTGCCGGCTGGCCGACGAGCTCTCGTGCTCGCGCAAGTACGACGTGATTCACCTGATCTATCGGTCCAAGGAATACGAGGGGCATTACAAGGACTTCCAGTTCGGCACCTCGACGATGCGCGAGCATTGGGAGAGCGGGTTGCGCGACATCCGGACGTCGCTCGCGCAGCCCGGCTGGCTCGACAAGCCGGACAACGACGCGGGGTTCGTCACGCACGACATTCACCGCGACGCGCACCTGGCGAAAGAGGCGGCGGGTTAGGTAGGGACCGTTTGCGGCAAAAAGCTTCCCGGAAAATTGAAACGGCGCCGAAAGGCGCCGTTTTTTTCGATGAGACCGGACGAAAGGCCGGTCTCGCAAACGCGTTTGTCGTCCGCGATTACCTGAGCACTTGCGCGATCGCGCCGGCGACGGCGTCGATGTTGCGCAGGTTCAGCGCCGCGACGCAGATCCGGCCGGTGCTCACCGCGTAGATGCCGAACTCCTCGCGCAGGCGGTCCACCTGGGCGGCCGTTAGGCCCGAATACGAGAACATGCCGCGCTGCGCGTTGACGAAGCCGAAGTCGCGCGCGACGCCCGCGGCCTTGAGGCGTTCCACGAGGCCGTGGCGCATGGCGCGAATCCGGTCGCGCATTTCGCCGAGTTCGGTTTCCCAGGTCGCGCGCAGCTCGGGCGAACCGAGCACGGCCGAGACGACCGAGCCGCCGTGCGTCGGCGGGTTCGAGTAGTTCGTGCGGATCACGCGCTTGAGCTGCGAGAGCACGCGGTTGGCTTCTTCCTTGCTATCGGTGATGATCGTCAACGCGCCGACGCGCTCGCCGTACAGCGAGAACGACTTCGAGAACGACGACGACACGAACGCGTTGAGTTCGGCGGCCGCGAACAGGCGCACGGCCGCGGCATCGGCGTCGATGCCGTCGCCGAAGCCCTGGTAGGCGATGTCGAGGAACGGCACGAGCTTGCGGGCCTTGACGACCTCGACGACCTGCTTCCATTGCGCGACGCTCAGGTCCACGCCCGTCGGGTTGTGGCAGCACGCGTGCAGCACGACGACCGTGCCCGGCGCATAGCCGTTCAGCGCGGCCAGCATGCCCTCGAAGTTCAGGCCGTTGGTCTTCGCGTCGTAGTACGGATAGACGAGCACGTCGAAACCCGCGCTCTCGAACAGCGCCCGGTGGTTTTCCCAGCTCGGGTCGCTGATCGCGACTTTCGCCGACGGGTCGAGCCGCCTGATGAAGTCCGCGCCGATCTTGAGCGCGCCCGTGCCGCCCAGTGCCTGCGCGGTGATGACGCGACCGGCCGCGATCAACGGCGAGTCATTGCCGAGCAGCAGTTTCTGCACGGCCGCGTCGTAGGCGGCGATGCCTTCGATCGGCAGGTAGCCGCGCGGCAGCCCCGCCTCGACCCGTGCCTTCTCCGCCTCGCGCACCGCGCGCAGCAGCGGAATCTTGCCTTCCTCGTTGAAGTAGACGCCCACGCCGAGGTTCACCTTCGTGGCGCGGGTGTCGGCGTTGTAGGCTTCGTTGAGGCCCAGAATCGGGTCGCGAGGAGCGAGTTCGACGGCGGAAAAGAGGGACATGATGGGTTGGGCAAAAGTCAAGGAAAGACCGCGGGCAGCGCCGGATTGGCCGTGCCCGCCGCGGCGGGCGCCGGGCACGAACGGCGGCGCAATCCGTCATTGTAACGAATCCTGACGCTTCTCCGGCGATCTTCAGGGGGTTCGTCGCGGCGGCGACGGTGGCGCTCGGGGACGGTTCGGGCACGCCCGGGGACGGGGTCTCGCGGTCGCGTCCGGCCCGACGGACGCCGAAACGCTAGAATGGTCGTTTGCTCTTGGCAGAGGACGCCGCCCCATGTCCGAACATTCCGTGCCCGACGCAGCCGAAGCGCTCGACGAAACGAAGTTCGTCCGCTACGAAGGCTCTCCGTACCAGCTTTACCAGCCGTATCCGCCGGCCGGCGACCAGCCCGGCGCGATCGCGACCCTCGTCGAGGGCGTGGAGGACGGGCTCGCGTTCCAGACGCTGCTCGGCGTGACCGGCTCGGGCAAGACTTTCACGATGGCGAACACGATCGCGCGGCTCGGTCGCCCGGCTATCGTGTTCGCGCCGAACAAGACGCTCGCCGCGCAGCTCTACTCGGAATTCCGCGAGTTCTTTCCGCGCAACGCGGTCGAGTACTTCGTCTCGTACTACGACTACTACCAGCCGGAAGCCTACGTGCCGCAGCGCGACCTGTTCATCGAGAAGGACTCGTCGATCAATGAGCACATCGAGCAGATGCGGCTCTCGGCGACGAAGAGCCTGATGGAGCGGCGCGACGTCGTGATTGTCGCGACCGTGTCGGCGATTTACGGGATCGGCAATCCGTCCGAGTATCACCAGATGATCCTGACGCTGCGCACGGGCGACAGGCTCGGCCAGCGCGACATCATCGCGCGGCTCATCGCGATGCAGTACAGCCGCAACGAGCAGGATTTCCAGCGCGGCACGTTCCGCGTGCGCGGCGACACGATCGACATCTTTCCGGCCGAGCATGCGGAGATGGCCGTGCGCGTCGAGCTGTTCGACGACGAGGTCGAGACGCTGCAGTTGTTCGACCCGCTCACGGGCCGTGTGCGGCAGAAGATTTCGCGCTTCACCGTCTATCCGTCGTCGCACTATGTGACGCCGCGCGAGACGGTGCTGCGCGCGGTGGAGACGATCAAGGCCGAGTTGCGCGAGCGGCTCGAGTTCTTTCACGGCGCGGGCAAGCTCGTCGAGGCGCAGCGGCTCGAGCAGCGCACGCGCTTCGATCTGGAGATGCTCCAGGAACTCGGTTTCTGCAAGGGCATCGAGAATTACTCCCGACACTTCTCGGGCGCGGCGCCGGGCGAGCCGCCGCCGACGCTCGTCGATTACCTGCCGTCCGACGCGGTGATGCTGCTCGACGAATCGCACGTGCTGATCGGCCAGTTGAACGGCATGTACAACGGCGACCGCGCGCGCAAGGAGAATCTTGTCGATTACGGCTTCCGGCTGCCGTCGGCGCTCGACAACCGGCCGCTCAAGTTCAACGAGTTCGAGCGCAAGATGCGCCAGGTGATCTTCGTGTCGGCGACGCCGGCCGCCTACGAGCAGAAGGTGTCGGGGCAGGTGGCCGAGCAGGTCGTGCGGCCGACGGGCCTCGTCGACCCCATGATCGAGGTGCGGCCCGCGTCGAGCCAGGTCGACGACGTGCTCTCGGAAATCAACGAGCGGGTGGCCGTCGGCGAACGCGTGCTGGTCACGACGCTGACCAAGCGGATGGCCGAGCAACTGACCGAATTCCTGTCCGATCACGGCGTGAAGGTCCGCTATCTGCACAGCGACATCGACACGGTCGAGCGCGTCGAGATCATCCGCGACCTGCGCCTCGGCACGTTCGACGTGCTGGTCGGCATCAACCTGCTGCGCGAGGGCCTCGACATTCCCGAAGTGTCGCTCGTCGCGATCCTCGACGCCGACAAGGAGGGTTTCCTGCGCGCCGAGCGCTCGCTGATCCAGACCATCGGCCGCGCGGCGCGCAACGTGAACGGCAAGGCGATTCTCTACGGGGACCGCATCACCGATTCGATGCGCCGCGCGATCGACGAAACCGAGCGCCGTCGCATCAAGCAGATGGCGTTCAACGAGGAGCACGGCATCGTGCCGCGCGGCGTCGTGAAACGGATCAAGGACATCATCGACGGCGTCTACAACGTCGACGAGGCGCGCGCGGAACTGCGCGAGGAGCAGGAACGCGCCCGCTTCGAGGACATGTCCGAGAAGCAGCTCGCGAAGGAGATCAAGCGGCTGGAAAAGCAGATGATGGACTACGCGAAGAATCTCGAATTCGAGAAGGCCGCGCAGACGCGCGATCAGTTGACGGTGCTGCGCGAGCGGGCGTTCGGCGCGAGCGTGAACGACAGGATCGGCGACGCCGCCTGAGCAGCGGCGGGGCGCGAGATTCCGGCGGGAACGAAAAAGAGGCCTTGCTGGCTGTGACGGCTGGCTTGAATGTTTGCACGAAGGGGTCCAGTTCTCGCGTGCAAGCCGTCATGACTGGCTAATGCCTAACACCTCTCATGGAGGTGGTCCCCACAATACCCGGTACGTACTGCTTATTTGGTCAGGATCAGCTTGCCGAGCCGGGTGGCGCGAAGCTGATAGGTTTCGCCGTTGTGCAGGATGCTGACGTAGCTGTGACCCTGCAGCAGCGTTTCGCTGCGCAACGTGCGCGCTGCATCCGTCGCCGGCGGGGCCGCGACCGGGGCGCCGGATTCGCGCGGGGCGGCGGGGCGGGAGCCGGTCGGCGCGGCACCCGGCGCGTGGCGCAGGCTGAGCGTGGAAGAGCGGTGCGGGTCAGTCATCGGACGGAGTCGGTTGCTGAATTCGATGAAGTAATTCTAAATGATAATCGTTCTTATTTTCAAGGACGATAAATTCATCGAAATTCCCGACCGATAGTCCCGGTTCGTTCGCGCATTCCCGGGCTTGCGCCCGGTCGTGCCGAAGCCGATTCAATGCAGGGCGTCGGGCTCGCCGGCGCCGAGGACGAATTGCCGGATCAGCCGCACGGTGTCGATGTCCGACTCGCGATAGGCCGACTTCACGATCTCGGCCGTCCGGCGCGCGTCCTCGTCCTGCGCGGCGGACAGCGTGGTCCGGTATTCGAAGCGCAGGAACAGTTGCACGTCGTCGGGCTGCTCGATCGTCATCGTGAGCGAGCCGCCCACGTGAGCCTCGGTCGCGAGAATGTCGTAGCGCACGCTTTCGTTCGGCGCCAGCGTGACGTGGTCGCGCACGGTCGCCTGGCCGTAGTGCAGCTCGCGTTCGAGCGTGCGGTCGGTGCGCGAGACGATCGTGCAGCTATCGAGTCCGAGCACGAACAGTTGCGGCTGCTCGGCGCGCAGCACGAGGCCTTCCCAAAGCTGCTCGCGGCTCATCGATTCGACGAGCGGGTTCAGCGGATCGTTGATCTGGACGAGATGCTCGAAATTCAACTCGGCGTTTTCCTCTGAGGGGGTGAATACGGTCGGCGTCGCGGCGGGGCGCGCCGTCATGCGGCGGCGAGCCCGGAGCGGATCGCGATGGGATGCGTGAGCACCTTGTGTACCGGGCAGGCGTTGGCGATCTGCAGCAGCCGCTCGCGTTGCTCGTCCGACAGATCGCCTTCGAGCACGATCCGGCGGTCGATGGTCGTGCCCGCGTCGCCGGTTTCGAGCGAGAGCCTTACCTGCGCGCCTTCCAGCGGCCAGCCCTTGCGCTGCGCGTACATTTTCAGCGTAATCGACGTGCAGGCGCCGAGGCTCGAGAGCAGCAGCGAGAACGGCGACGGGCCGCGATCGCCGCCGCCGGCCGAGGCCGGCTCGTCGGCGATCCACGTGTGGACGCCATCGTCGAATTGAACCTGGTAGTCGGTCGAACCGATGCGGGCGGTGACTTCGTTTGCAGCCATGAGGACGCCTCTCGGGGAACGGAGCATGCCGCGGGGCGCGGCGCGAACGCTTATTGTGACGGAAAGCGGCTATCGTCGTGAAATGTTTGCGGCAGGTTCCGCATGCCGTGCGCGCTCAATGCGTGATGGCGCCCATGCGTCCGGTCTGATAGTCGAGCACGGCCTGGCGGATTTCCTGCTCGGTATTCATCACGAACGGGCCGTAGCGGACCACGGGCTCGTTCAGCGGCACGCCGCCGATCAGCAGCACGTCGAGCGGCTCGTCGCCGGCGGCGAGCGTGACCGTGTCGCCGTCGGCGGCGAAGACGACCATCTGCTGAGCTGCAACGGATTCGCCCTCGGGGCCGTAGCGGCCCGTGCCCGAGAGGCCGTAGGCGAAGATACGGTAGCCGTGCGGCACCGGATGCTCGATGCGCGCGCCCGGCGCGAGCGTGAAGTGCTGATACAGGATCGGCGTGCGCGTTTCGATGGTCGCCTTGACGCCGAGCGCCTCGCCCGCGATGACCTTGACCTTCACCGCGCCGTCGGCCGACTGCCCGAGCGGAATTTGCCGGTCCGGTATTTCCTGGTAGCGCGGCGCGATCATCTTGTCGCGCTGGGGCAGGTTGACCCACAACTGCAGGACGTGCATCCGCCCGCCCGTGCGCACGAACTCGGCCTCGGGCATCTCGCTGTGGACGACGCCCGCGCCGGCCGTCATCCACTGCACGTCGCCGGGGCCGAGCGCGCCCGAGTGGCCGACCGAATCCTTGTGGCCCATGCGGCCCGCGAGCACGTAGGTGACGGTTTCGAAACCGCGGTGCGGATGGTCGGGCGCGCCTTTGGCCGTGCCCGGCGCATAGTCGACCGGCCCCATCTCGTCGAGCAGCAGGAACGGATCGAAGTCCATCAGCATGCGTGTCGGGAACGGCCGGTGGACGACGAAGCCCGCGCCCTCGGTCGTGCGTACGGAGGGATGGATACGGTCGATCGTGCGGGTCGTTGCCATGGGAATCACCTCGAAAAAAACGGGAATTGTGCTGTTTCGTGAAACGAAGGGCTATTATAGAGAGCCAGTTTGGGGCATTTAGCGGCCTGGGCGCAATGGATTGTCCTGGTAGTGAAACAGCGGAAACAGCGGATGGAATGGCGGCATGAAAGTCGATTCGCATAACCTGAACGACCTGATGTATTTCTCGCAGGTCGTCGAGCACGGTGGGTTTTCTGCTGCCGAGCGCGTGCTGGGCATTTCCAAGTCGCGCCTGTCGCGGCGCGTGAGCGAGCTGGAGGCGTCGCTCGGCGTGCGACTTTTGCAGCGCTCCACGCGCAAGCTCGCGCTGACCGAGGCGGGCAAGCTGTTCTACCAGCATTGCCAGGCCATGCGCGCGGAGGCGCAGGCGGCCGTCAACGTCGTGCAGTCGCTGCGCTCCTCGCCGCGCGGCACCGTGCGCGTGAGCGTGCCGGTCACGCTCTCCCAGGCGATTTTCTCGCGCGTCATTCCCGAGTTCATGCACCGCTATCCGGAAGTGAAGCTCGTCATGCGCGTGACCAACCGCGTGATCGACCTCTTCGAGGACTCGGTCGACGTCGCGTTGCGCGTGCGCTCGGACCCGCCGCAAAACGCCAACATCGTGGTCCGCCCGCTCTGGCGCACCGAACAGATGCTGGTCGGCGCGCCGAGCCTGCTCAGCCAGCATGCGCCGCCGCTCACGCCCGCGGAACTCGACCGCTTCGAAACGCTCGATACGCCGACGGGCGACGGCCGTCACGTGTTCCAGCTCATCGCGCCCGACGGCACGCGCCATCTTCACGAGCACGAGCCGCGCCTCGTCAGCGCCGACCTGACGACGCTGCGCGAAGCCGTGCTCGCGGGGCTCGGCATTGCCGCGCTGCCCGAAATGATGTACGGGGCGCCGCTGCGCACGGGCCAGCTTTCGCCGGTCATGCCGGGCTGGACGTTGCCCGTGCCGCAACTGTACGCGGTTTTCCTCTCGCGGCAGGGGATGGTGCCGGCCGTGCGGGCGTTCGTCGACTACCTCGTCGAGGCGCTCGATGCCGATGCGCGTCTGCGGCAAGAGTGCCCGCTGCGCGAGGACGTCGATGCGGCAATCTCGGCGGGCAGGCGCGGGGCGGTGGAGCGGGCGGCAGATCGTTATGTGCCGGACGGCGTCGCCGCCGGCAAGCGCGGCGATCATGCCGTCGTTCAAGCGCCGGGTGCCGAGGCCGTGTGAGCGCGGCGCGCGTCGGCGCCGCGGCTCTTTCATTTCTTTTCGCATTTAAGCGTCGTCTGCGATCACTACTTTCAATCGACCGACGCTTGAATGCGCATGACGTGCAGCCTATATTGAAATCCCTCTCGTCAAGCGCCTGACTTGTGCGGGAATCGATGGCCGCTATCCATAGCGAGCCTTCAGGGCGGAACGCGCGGTCCGTGCCCGGCACGGCATGTCGCATGCGGTCGACGCGAGCCCCCAACGGCAAGTGTCGCCGCCGCCCGAATGCGCCGCGTGCGCCGGAAAAAAGGCCTTCATCCGAGGATGAAGGCCTTTTACTTTTTAAGCAGTACTGCCTGAAGAAAGCGGGATCAGGCGAATCAATGGCGCGAGGGATCGGTGACGAAGCCGATTTTCGTCAGCCCGCCGGCCTGGGCGGCCGACATCACCTGCGCGACCTTTTCGTAGGAAACCTTGCGGTCGGCGTCGAGATGCAGTTCGGGCTGGGGCGTCGCACCGGCCGCGGCGTCGATCTTCGCGCGCAGCGTCGCTTCGTCGACGGGCTGGCCGTTCCAGCTAACCGAGCCGTCCGCGCCGATCGTCACGTCGACGTGCGCGGGTTTAGTGTCCTCGGGCCGGCTGCTCGCGTGCGGCAGATCGATCCTGACGGCGTGCCGCATGGCCGGAATCGTCACCATGAAGACGATCAGCAGGACCAGCATGACGTCGACGAGCGGCGTCATGTTGATTTCGTTCAGCAGGCCGTCGTCTTCGTCGCTGGAGAAGGGGCTCATGGCCATGAGGGCGTCTCCGTGACTTACCGGCCGCGCGCGGCGACCCGCAGGTTGCCGCGCGTGGGCGGCAACCGCGTGCCCGTGACGAAGAACGCGTGCAGTCCGTGCGCGAAGCGGTTCAGCTTGCTCACGACGGTGCGGTTCGCGCGCGTGAGCGCGTTGTAGCCGAGCACGGCGGGAATCGCGACGAAGAGGCCGAACGCGGTCATGATGAGCGCCTCGCCCACGGGACCGGCAACGGCGTCGATCGAGGTCTGGCCGGTCGAGCCGATCGCGAGGAGCGCGTGGTAGATGCCCCAGACGGTGCCGAACAGGCCGACGAACGGCGCAGTGCTGCCGATCGAGGCGAGGACGGCGAGCCCGCCCTGCATGCGCGCGATCGACTCGTCCATGCTGTCCTTCAGGCACCGGGTGATCCAGTCGGAGACGTCCATGCGGTCGTGCAGATGCGGCTGCGTCTGCTGATGGTGCTTCGCGGCTTCCTCGCCCGAAAGCGCGAGCGCGAGAAACGGGTTGTCCTCGCGCGTGCCGCTGCCGAGCTTCCCGATGCCGTCGGCGAAATCGTCGGAATGCCAGAAGGCGCGTTCGGCGTTCTTCGTCAGACGCTTCAGACGCGCGACGTTCCAGCCCTTGGCGGCGATCACGCACCACGACAGGACCGACATGACGAACAGCGCGAGCGCGATGCCGCGCGTCACGAAATCCCCTTGCGCCCAGACGTGGGCGATACCGTAGTGCTGCATGGTCCTTCCTTTTGCGTTGTCTGGCCGTTTCAGTTGCTGAGATTGAAGTCGAACGGCTGGGTGTAGGCCGCGCGCACCGGCTGGCCGTTCTCGAGATACGGCTTGCAGGTGCTTGCGCGCATGGCGTCGAGTGCGGCGGCGTCGAGGCGGCGATAGCCGCTGCTTCGCTGCAGCGCGATGTCTTCGATGATGCCCGTCGTGCCGACCACGAAATGTACGTAGACGACGCCGGTTTCGCCCTCGTCGCGCGAGATCGACGGGTAGTCGGGCAGGACGATCCGGCAGTCCAGATGCGACACGTTCTGGGGCGCGCTCAGCGCGAGCGTGGGACGCGGCGGCGCGGACGGTGCGGCCTGTTCGGGCGCGGACGGCGCGGCAGGCGCGAGCGGTGCGGGTGCTTCGGCCGGAGGCGGCGACGGGGTATCGGCGACGGGCAGCGGGGTTGGCGCCGGCGAGGCGCGCGCGGGTGCCCTCGGTTTTGCGCGGGCGACGTGTTGCGGGATGGGCTTCGGCGGCACGGGCGTCGGCGCCGACTGGATCGCTGCCGGTGCCGCCGGCGTGCGGGGCAGCAGTTCCGCGGTGAGGGTTTGCGACTGGAGTACCGGGACGGCCACGGTGTCGTCGTGCCGCGTCAACATGAGGACGACGAGCACGACGTGGGCGGCCACGACGGCGAGCACGATGGCGGCGGTACGGCGGCGGCGGGTCAGGGCCGGCCACGTGCCGGCGGGGAACGGCAGGACCGGCATCTTCAGCGGGACCTGCGGGCGGGGAAACGGCAAAAGGGGCGGCTGATCGCGCCGCCCGACAACGGTTGGGCCAGCGTCATGTCCGGAAAATCAACAGCGAGATACACAGCGTAGTCGCGAAACCGATCAGCAATTCCATCGTGACCTCCTCGAGAGGACGAGAGTGCTGGCTGGCTGTACGACGAAGGCGGCGTACTGGCTTGCTGCGGACGGCAGAACGGGGACGTTGCCCCAGGCGCCAGGAGAGCGGACTCAGGCGGCCTTGCGCTCGTAGAACGTGAGCGGCACCGCGACGGGAGCGGGCTGCACCTGCGGATGATGATGGGCGGCGACGCCGCACAGGTTCGCGCATGCGCCGCTTTGCGCCATCACGTCGCGCACCGATGCTTCGCACTTGCCGCAGCAGGTGGCGACGCCGAGTTCGAACTGAAGCTCGTCGAAAGACGACGCCACGCCGTCGCGGATGGAGGCGCGGATGACCCGATCGGACACGGACTTGCACACGCAGACAATCATGATGAGGCGCAATAGATAACGTTAATGCGAATTATTATCATTATGTTTGACCCGTTTGGCAAGCGTCCGGACGGGATTTTTGTAACAAAACCGGGTAGTTGGCAGGGTTTTGGCCGGACGGGCCGGGCTGGCCCGGCGGCGGCCGCGGCCGCTAGGCGGCGTCGGCCGCGGGGCCGATCGCGCCGACGGTGCCCATCGTGCGTCGGGAGGGGATGTCCACCGGCTCGACGTCCGCCTCGAGCCCGAGCAGCGCGGCCGCGAGCGCCTTCAGGTGCGCGCCGTCGCTGGTCGAGCAGAAGCGCACGGGCGCGGGCGCCGCATCGGTCGCAGCGCGCAGGCCGTGCTGGTCCAGCACGCGCTGCAATTGCTGGGCGATGGCGACGCCGGTATCGATCAGCGTCATGCGTTCGCCGACGATCGAGCGGATCGCGGCGTCGAGAAACGGATAGTGCGTGCAGCCGAGAACCAGCGTGTCGGCGCCGGCGTCGAGCATCGGCTGCAGATAGCCGCGCAGCAGCGCCACGAGCTCGGGCGAGCCGACGTCGCAACGCTCGATCGCCTCGACGAGCCCGTGGCCCGGCTGGCAGATCAGGCGGCAATCGGCGGCGTAGCGCTCGACCAGCGCCCGGAACCGCGCACTGCGCAGCGTGCTCTGTGTGGCGAGCACGCCGGCCACCCGCGTCTTCGACTGCAGCGCGGCCGGCTTGATGCCCGGCTCGACGCCGACGAGCGGGATGGCGAGCTGCTCGCGCACGAGCGCGATCGACTGGGCCGTGGCCGTGTTGCAGGCCACGACGAGCACCTTCGCGCCCCGGGCCACGAGCCAGTTGCCGATGGCGAGCGTGCGGTCCGCGATGAAGTCGTCGTCGCGCTCGCCGTACGGCGCGTGGCGCGAATCGGCGACGTAGACGATGCGCTCGCCGGGCAATTGCGCGCGCACGGCGCGCAGCACCGACAGGCCGCCCAGGCCGGAATCGAAAATGCCGACCGGCGCTTCGCCGGGAGAGAGAACCGCGTTCATGGAGCCGGATGCGGAATCATGCAGGGTGGCCGGTCGCGGGGGCGCGCCGGAACGGCGTTTCGTCAGGATTCGTCCGGATTCATGCCCGACTGCTGGTAGTTCTGGATGCCGACCTTGTCGATCAGGTCCAGTTGCGTTTCGAGCCAGTCGATGTGCTCCTCGGTGTCGTCGAGGATCTTCACGAAAATCTCGCGAGACACGAAATCGCGCACCGATTCGCAATACGCGATCGCTTCCTTGCAGGTGGACTGCGAAATCTGCTCGAGCTTCAGGTCGCATTCGAGGATTTCCTTCGTCTCCTCGCCGATCAGCAGCTTGTGCAGGTCCTGCAGGTTCGGCAGGCCGTCGAGCATGAAAATCCGCTCGATGAGCCAGTCGGCGTGCCGCATTTCTCCGAGCGATTCGTCGTATTCGTGCTTGCCGAGCTTCTCGAGCCCCCAGTGTTTGTAGAGCCGGGCATGCAGAAAGTACTGGTTAATCGCGGTCAGTTCGTTCTTGAGCTGGGCGTTCAGATATTCGATGACTTTCTTGTCGCCTTGCATGATTTTTCCTTGGAGGGCGGTGCGTGGTTTTCAACCGGGGTTTTCAACAAAATAAACGTTGAGCCCGTAAATGCCAAGGCCGGGGCCTGGTGCCCCGGCCCGGCGGCGGCGCCAGGCCGGCGCCGCGATCAGGCGGTCGCGACCGGAATTTTGCCGATCTTCGCCTGCCATTCCTTCGGGCCGGTCTGGTGCACCGACGTGCCCGCCGAATCGACGGCCACCGTCACCGGCATGTCCTGCACGTCGAATTCGTAGATCGCTTCCATGCCGAGATCCCCGAACGCGAGCACCTTCGAGCTGCGGATCGCCTTCGAGACGAGGTAGGCCGCGCCGCCGACCGCCATCAGGTAGGCGGCCTTGTGCTTCCTGATCGCCCCGATCGCGACGGGGCCGCGCTCGGCCTTGCCGATCATCGAAATGAGGCCCGTCTGCGCGAGCATCATCTCGGTGAAACTGTCCATGCGCGTCGACGTGGTCGGGCCCGCCGGGCCGACCACTTCGTCGCGCACCGGATCGACCGGGCCGACGTAATAGATCACGCGGTTCGTGAAGTCGACGGGCAGCTTCTCGCCCTTCGCGAGCATGTCGGCGATGCGCTTGTGGGCGGCGTCGCGGCCCGTGAGCATCTTGCCCGAGAGCAGCAGCGTCTGGCCCGGCTTCCACGAGGCGACTTCCTCGGGCGTCAGCGTGTTCAGGTCGACGCGCTTGCTCGTCTCGGTGTTCGGCTCCCACTGGACCTTCGGCCAGGCGTCGAGCGAGGGCGGTTCGAGCTTCGCCGCGCCCGAACCGTCGAGCGTGAAGTGCGCGTGGCGCGTGGCCGCGCAGTTCGGGATGATCGCGATGGGCTTGGAGGCCGCGTGCGTGGGCGCGGCCATGATCTTCACGTCGAGCACGGTCGCGAGGCCGCCGAGGCCCTGCGCGCCGATGCCGAGCGCGTTGACCTTCTCGTGCAGCTCGACGCGCAATTCCTCGATCCAGTCCTGCGGGCCGCGCGCGATGATCTCCTGGATGTCGATCGGGTCCATCAGCGATTCCTTCGCCATCAGCATCGCCTTCTCGGCGGTGCCGCCGATGCCGATGCCGAGCATGCCCGGCGGACACCAGCCGGCGCCCATCGTCGGCACGGTCTTGAGGACCCAGTCGACGATCGAATCGGACGGGTTGAGCATCGCGAACTTCGACTTGTTTTCCGAGCCGCCGCCCTTCGCGGCGACCTGCACGTCGACTTTGTCGCCCGGCACGATCTCGTAGTGGATCACGGCCGGCGTGTTGTCTTTCGTATTCTTGCGCGCGCCTTCGGGCGGACTCACGATGGAGGCGCGCAGCACGTTGTCGGGATGCGTGTAGCCGCGCCGCACGCCCTCGTTGATCATGTCGGTCACGCTCATCGTGGCGCCGTCCCAGCGCACGTCCATGCCGATCTTCGCGAACACGGTGACGATGCCCGTGTCCTGGCAGATCGGGCGGCGGCCCTCGGCGCACATGCGGCTGTTGGTCAGGATCTGCGCGATGGCGTCCTTCGCGGCCGGGCTCTGTTCGAGCTCGTAGGCACGGCCGAGCGCCTCGATGTAGTCGAGCGGGTGATAGTAGCTGATGTACTGCAGCGAATCGGCGATGCTCTGGATCAGGTCTTCCTGCTTGATGACAGTCATGGCTAGGCTCAGTGGGGACTGGGATGGGTAACAGGGTATTGCGGTTGGAATTTATTCAGGAGCGGTGGCGGCCGGCGGATGCCGGGCCGCGAACTCCCGGTAGTGCTCGGGATGCGTGTGCGTGGTCAGCCGGTCGATCCAGGCCATCGCGAGCGCCGAGACGAGGAAGGCGACATGGATCGCGACCTGCCACAGGATCGAGTGGGTCGACTGCTGGTCCGGATTGATGAAGGTCTTCAGCAGATGGATCGACGAGATGCTGATGAGCGCCATCGCGAGCTTGACCTTCAGGATGCCGGCGTTCACGTGGTCGAGCCATTCGGGCTCGTCGGGGTGGCCCTCCACGCCGAGGCGCGAGACGAAGGTCTCGTAGCCGCCGATGACCACCATGATGAGCAGGTTCGAGATCATCACCACGTCGACGAGGCTCAGCACGGCAAGCATGATGCTGGTCTCGTCGAGCGTCGTCACGTGGCTGACGAGATGCCAGACCTCCTTCGCGAACAGCACGACGTATACGCCCTGCGCGACGATGAGCCCGAGGTAGAGCGGCACCTGCAGCCAGCGGCTCATGAAGATGAGGGCCGGCAGCGGACGCATCCGGTGGCGGACGTTATCGCTCGGGGAAGGGCGTTCGGCTGGCATAGTCAATCACGGTGGCGGAATCGGACTGTGACGATCGATCATCGGACGGAAAGCGGTGCGGACGGCGCACGTCGCGCGTGCGGGTCAAGCGGCTCGCCAGGCTCACGGCTGTCTTGCCCGGGCGCCTGTTTCAAGGGCGTTTCCCGCGCCGCGGGATCGGGCGCTATTGTACAGCGCCGGCGCGGCCCCGCGCTGCGCTGCGGGCAGGCTCCTGCCGCGGGCGCGTGGAGAGCGGGCTGGACGAGGACGTCCGGGCCCCGGCCGGAGGTGTCGGGCGGCAACGGCCGGTATGTGCTTCGTTTCGACGTATCGAGGGGGGCGAGCGCGATCACGAATCACTGCAGTGCGAAAAGCGGAACGGGGACGAAGGCGACGATGAATTGGCCGACGCCGACGTTGTGGTCGACGGGCCGCATCGACGCCATGAGCAACAGCGAGTAGCGATTCAGGCGGGAATCCGGGCGCGGCGTTTTCAGTTAGCATCTGAATACCCGTTATCCGTTACGCGCATGCGGTGCGTGGTGCGAGCGGTCGCGTAAGTGGGCGGTAAGTTGCCGGGCTTATCGTCGTCCAACGACGGCGACGCGTCGATGCGGATGCTGCGCTGCGGTAGCGATCGCGGGGCAGGCTGCCCGCGCGGACGACGCCCATGCGGCAGGCGCGGGACAATGGCGGGGACGCCTTCGGCGTTGCAGGGAGACAGCGCGGGGTCGGCACGAGAGGCCGCGCGTATTGCATATATTCTGATTGAGAAGAGGTGGTCGATGTCCGCGATTGAATCGGTTCTTCAGGAGCATCGCGTGTTTGCGCCGTCGGCGCAGGCGGTAGCCAACGCGACGGTGTCCGGCATGGATGCGTACCGGGCGCTAGTCGCCGAGGCGGAGCGCGATTACGAAGGGTTCTGGGCGCGCCTCGCGCGCGAGACGCTGACGTGGAAGAAGCCTTTCTCGAAGGTGCTCGACGAGTCGAAGGCGCCGTTCTACACGTGGTTCGAGGACGGCGCGCTCAACGCGTCGTACAACAGTCTCGACCGCCACGTCGAGGCGGGCCACGGCGAGCGCGTCGCGGTGATCTTCGAGGCCGACGACGGCACGGTCACCCGCGTCACCTATCGCGACCTGCTCGCGCGCGTTAGCCGCTTCGCGAACGCGCTGAAGAAGCGCGGCGTGAAGAAGGGCGAGCGCGTCGTCATCTACATGCCGATGTCGGTCGAGGGCATCGTCGCGATGCAGGCCTGCGCGCGCATCGGCGCGACACATTCGGTCGTGTTCGGCGGCTTCTCGTCGAAGTCGCTCAACGAGCGCATCGTCGACGTGGGCGCCGTCGCGCTCGTCACCGCCGACGAGCAGATGCGCGGCGGCAAGGCGCTGCCGCTCAAGAACATCGCGGACGAGGCGCTCGCGATGGGCGGCTGCGAAGCGGTGCACAGCACGATCGTCTACCGCCGCACCGGCGGCACGGTGGCCTGGCGCGAGGGCCGCGACTTCTGGATGCACGAGCTCGCGCAGGACGAGCCCGAAGTCTGCGAGCCCGAATGGGTTGGCGCCGAGCATCCGCTCTTCATCCTCTACACGTCGGGCTCGACCGGCAAGCCCAAGGGCGTGCAGCACAGCACGGGCGGCTATTTGCTGTGGGCCGCGCAGACCGTGAAGTGGACCTTCGACTGGAAGCCCGACGACGTATTCTGGTGCACGGCCGACATCGGCTGGATCACGGGCCACAGCTACATCGCCTACGGACCGCTTGCGCTCGGCGCGACCCAGGTCGTGTTCGAGGGCGTGCCGACGTATCCGAACGCCGGCCGCTTCTGGGAAATGATCGCGAAGCATAAGGTCAGCCTGTTCTACACGGCGCCCACGGCGATCCGTTCGCTCATCAAGGCGGCCGACGCGAATCCCGACACGCATCCGAAGCGCTACGACCTCTCGTCGCTGCGCATCATCGGCACGGTCGGCGAGCCGATCAATCCGGAGGCCTGGGTCTGGTACCACGAGCAGGTGGGCGGCTCGCGCTGCCCGATCGTCGACACGTGGTGGCAGACCGAAACCGGCGGCCACATGATCACGCCGCTGCCGGGCGCGACGCCGCTCGTGCCGGGCTCGTGCACGCTGCCGCTGCCGGGGATCATGGCGGCCATCGTCGACGAGACGGGCCAGGACGTGCCCGACGGGCAGGGCGGGATTCTCGTCGTCAAGCGTCCGTGGCCCTCGATGATCCGCACGGTCTGGGGCGATCCGGAGCGCTACCGCAAGAGTTATTTCCCCGAGGAGCTGGGCGGCCGGCTCTACCTCGCCGGCGACGGCAGCGTGCGCGACCGCGAAACCGGCTACTTCACGATCATGGGCCGCATCGACGACGTGCTGAACGTCTCGGGGCACCGGCTCGGCACGATGGAGATCGAGTCGGCGCTCGTGGCCAATCCGATCGTGGCCGAGGCGGCCGTCGTGGGCCGGCCCGACGACACGACCGGCGAGGCCGTCGTGGCGTTCGTCGTGCTCAAGCGCGCGCGCCCGGTGGGCGAGGAGGCGGTGCAGCTCGCCAACGAGCTGCGCGCCTGGGTCGGCAAGGAAATCGGGCCGATCGCCAAGCCGCGCGACATCCGCTTCGGCGAGAACCTGCCGAAGACGCGTTCGGGCAAGATCATGCGGCGGCTGCTGCGCTCGCTCGCGAAGGGAGAGGCGATCACGCAGGACGTCTCGACGCTCGAAAATCCGGCGATTCTCGATCAGCTCGGCGAATCCTGCTGAACGTCGATCGCCGTTCGTCCGGAGGCCGGCGCCAGGCGGGCCTCCGGTCGGCAAGGCCGTGTGTACGGGCCATGGATGGAAAGCAGTACTTATTCTTATTCTTACGAAGGAGACAGGAAATGAGCAACGCTACCAATCAGGCGAAATTTTCCAACCCCGCTCCGCTTGGCCTGGCGGGCTTTGCGCTGACGACATGGCTGCTGAGCATGATCAACGCCGGATGGTTTTCGGGCGACGCGGTCAACATGGTGCTCGCGTGCGCGCTCGCGTTCGGCGGCACGGCGCAGGCCATTGCCGGCATCATGGAAATGCCGCGCGGCAATACGTTCGGCGCGACGGCGTTCCTCGGCTACGGCGCATTCTGGTGGTCGTTCGCGCTCTTCGCGATGTTCCTGCACGAGAAGGTGCCGCCCGCGTTCGTCGGCTGGTATCTGTTCCTGTGGGGTGTTTTCACGCTGTACATGTGGTTCGCCACGTTCCGTTCGCCGCGCGCGCTGCAACTGATTTTCCTCGCGCTGTGGATCACGTTCTTCCTGCTCGCGGCAGGCGAATGGACCGGCTCGGTCGCGCTGCATGCCGCCGGCGGCTACTTCGGTTTGATCACCGCCGCGCTTGCGTTCTATCTGTCCGCCGCCGACGTCATCAACGAGGCCTACGGGCGGGCGGTGTTGCCGGTCGGCGTCGGCGGCGTGAAGACGCGTCTCGCGGCTTCGTGATCTTGCCGTGATCGGCGCGTCACTCGCCCACGCGGGATGACGCGCCGCGCGGGGTGGTTCGCCGGCGCATTCCGCGGGCGCGCGGATGCCTTTCCCCGCGGCGGCCGGGCCCCGGGCGGACCGCCGCGTCCCCGCTGCAATCCCGATTGCCGGCCATGCGTATTTTTGTTAAACAGGCGCATGGCCGCGCTTCGTCCCCCTTCTTCCGCTCCGCTAAACCCGCCGCCCGAGCCGCCGCCGGTGAGCGAGGCGATGGTCGTCGCGCATCGGCGCTACTGGCGCTTCAACCTCGCGTTGATCGCCGTGCTGATGGCGCTCGGCTTCGCCGTGTCGTTCCTCGTGCCGCTCTTCGCGGATCGGCTCGAGCGGATTCGTTTCATGGGCCTGAACCTGCCGTTTTACTTCGGTGCGCAGGGCTCGATCCTGATCTACGTGGCGCTCGTTGCCGTCTACATCGTGCTGATGCAGCGGGCGGATCGCGTGCTGCAGGCAGCGCGCGCCGCCGACCTCGCCACCGATCGCGCCCGGCAGCCATGACGCTCGTTCACCGGCTGATCCGCTCCTACGCGTGCTACACGCTCGGCTTCCTCGCGTTCGTCTGGGTGATGTGGCGCATCGAGCTCGCGATCGGGCCGGGCGTGTGGGTCGGCTACGTGTTCCTGTTCGTGCCCGTCGCGGTGTACGCGGTGATCGGCCTGCTCTCGCGTACCTCCGATCTCGTCGAATACTACGTGGCCGGCCGTCGCGTGCCGTCGCTCTTCAACGGCATGGCGACCGCGGCCGACTGGCTCTCGGCCGCCTCGTTCATCGGCCTCGCGGGCTCGCTCTACGCGAGCGGTTACGACGGGCTCGCCTACCTGATGGGCTGGACCGGCGGCTACTGCCTCGTCGCGTTCCTGCTCGCGCCGTACGTACGCAAGCTCGCGCGCTATACGATCGCCGATTTCCTCGGCACGCGCTTTTCGAGCAACCTCGTGCGCGCGCTCGCGGTGCTGGCGACGATCCTCTGTTCGTTCGTCTATCTCGTCGCACAGATCCAGGGCGTCGGGCTTATCGCGATGCGCTTCATCGGCGTCGATTTCGCGATCGGGATCTTCTGCGGGCTGGCCGGCATTCTCGTGTGCTCGTTTCTCGGCGGCATGCGCGCGGTGACGTGGACCCAGGTGGCGCAATACGTGATCCTGATCTCGGCGATGCTGATTCCGGTGTCGCTGATCGCGCATCGCGACGGCCTCGGATGGGTGCCGCAGTTCGACTACGGACGCGTGATGCAGCGCGTCGAGACGCTCGAGCACGCCGTGCGCGACGCGGGCGCCGAACAGCAGGTGCGCGACGCATACCGGCGCCGCGCCGCGCTCTGGCAGGCGCAGATCGATGCGCTGCCGCAGTCGTATGCCGAGGGCCGGGCGCACCTAGCGAGCGAACTGGCCGATCTGCGCCGGCACGACGGTTCGCTGCGCGACGTCGATGCACGGGAGCGCGAACTGGCCGCGTTTCCGCGCGACGCGCAGACCGCCCGCGCGGCCTGGACCGCCGAACGCGACGCGCTGCTCGAGCGCGCGGCGGCGCCGGTGCCGATGCACGAGCCGTTTCCCGCCGCAACCGACGACGAACGTCGCGTTCACCGGCGCAATTTCCTCGCGCTGCTGCTGTGCCTTTCGCTTGGGACCGCGAGCTTGCCGCACATCCTGACGCGCTATAACACGACGAGCTCAGTGGCCTCGGCACGGCGCTCCGTCGGCTGGACCCTTGCGTTCGTCGCGCTCTTCTATCTGACCGTGCCCGTGCTGGCCGTGCTGATCAAGTTCGAGATCCTCTCGCATCTCGTCGGCCGGCCTTTCGACGATCTGCCGCGCTGGGTGATGCAGTGGCGCAGCATCGAGCCTTACCTCATCAGCGTCGCCGACGTGAACGGCGACGGCATCGTGCGCTGGAGCGACATCGGGATGCAGCCGGACATGGTCGTACTCGCCGCGCCCGAGATCGCGGGGCTGCCTTACGTGATGTCGGGGCTCATCGCGTCGGGCGCGCTGGCGGCCGCGCTCTCGACGGCCGACGGCCTGCTGCTCACCATCTCGAACGTGCTCTCGCACGACGTGTACTACCACCTCGTCGATCCGACGGCCTCGAGCCAGCGCCGCGTGACGATATCGAAGATCCTGCTGCTCGGCGTGGCGCTGCTGGCGTCGTGGGTGGCTTCGCTGAACACGGGCAACATCCTGTTTCTCGTCGGCGCCGCGTTCTCGCTGGCCGCGTCGAGTCTCTTTCCGGTGCTCGTGCTCGGCGTGTTCTGGAAACGCACGACGCGGCTCGGCGCCGTCGCGGGCATGGTGGCAGGGCTTGCCGTCTGCGTCTATTACATCGTTTCGACCTATCCGTTCTTCACGCAGCTAACGGGCTTCGAGGGCCCGCGCTGGTTCGGCATCGACCCGATCAGCTCGGGCCTGTTCGGCGTGCCGGCCGGTTTTCTCGCGGCGATCGCCGTGAGCCTAGCGGATCGCCGACCCGACGCCTACATGCTGGCGCTCGTGGATTACATCCGGCATCCGTGAAGAGGTTTTCGGCGCCGTTTGGGTTGCCGCGCGGATTCTGCTACAATGCGCGTCCCGCCGGAGAGATGGATGAGCGGTTTAAGTCGCACGCCTGGAAAGCGTGTATAGGTTAATAACCTATCGGGGGTTCGAATCCCCCTCTCTCCGCCAGAATGATTCTTGAACGCCTTGCTGTACAAGGCTCCATCGAAACCTATCCCCGAAAGCGTCTGGAAGTAGCCTAAGGTGGTTGCGGAATGGCAGCATTTGCGCCAGCTTTTCAGGCATTTCCCCGACCCATCAGTGCCGGTTTGATCCTGTACAACGCTCTTCCGAACAGTGCTCCGGCGCGTTTGCCGACGTCCGGCGCGGCAGCGGCGTCCTTGATCCACCGTCCGTACCGCTGCTCGAGCATCTTCATGCTGATGTGTTCCATCTGGTTGACCACCCACATCGGCGGGTTCGCCGGCAGGCAGCAACATGCTCGCGTACAGGGTCCGTCCAGGCAGGCAGCGGAACTTGATTGGGTAAATGCCCGCAATCTGCTGGCATGTCAATCAGGCGGCAAGAGCCGGGGCGCTGCGTCTTCTTCTGAACAGCTTTCGAGCAGGGTAATCGATTCCGTATAAAGCGATCAGGGATACCACAAAGGCAGAACCCAAAGTGATTACTGATCGATCTGATCCAAGTGCTAGCGCACCGATGATCGCGGGGATATGGAATAGATACAGGGCATAAGAATAGTCGCCAAGAAAATTGCACCATGCTCTCAACTTCACTGGTATCTCAAAATCCGCGCTTAGAGCGTGTTAGGCACTTTGGATAATGGGCACAGCATGGACGAGCATGAGCATGGCAAAAACGACGAAGTGCAGGCCCGCCAGGGTTTCAGGCAGGCGCTCATAGTCGCGTGCCAGCCGCCTGAAGCGGTTCAGCCATCCAAA
>NZ_PNEO01000004.1 GCF_002870125.1 Burkholderia sp. WAC0059 | reverse complement strand
CCCCCCCCCCGATCGAGCAAGGAGTTCCGCATGACCGATCCCGCCGGCACCCAGCCTCCCTTTTCCGGCTTTCCTGGTTTCCCCGGTTTCCCGCCCGCCGACATGCTCGAGCGCATGTGGACGATGCTGCGTTTCACGCCGTTCGGCAATGCGTTTCCGGGGGCGCAGCCGGGGTCGGTAGAGGGATTCGGCGCGTCGCTGTCGGCGATGTCCGACATGATGGCGCCGCTCACGAGCGTCGAGGAGCTCGACAAGCGCATCACCGATCTGCGCGCGGTCGAGCAATGGCTCAAGCTGAACCTGAACATGCTGCAGTCGGCGATCCAGACGCTCGAGGTTCAGCGCTCGACGCTCGCGACGCTGCGCGCGTTCGGGGCGTTCGCGCAGGCGCAGATGACGTCGGCCGACGAGCGGGCTGCCGTGGCGTCCGGCGCCGGCGCGTCCGCGGGCGGCGACGAGGCGCGAGGCGCCGCGCAGGCGGCGGACGAATCGTCGGGGCAGGCGTCGGCGCAGGCCGGACTCGATGCGTCGGCCTGGTGGAACCTGCTTCAGGCGCAGTTCAACCAGTTGGCGCAGTTCGCGATGGCGCAGCCGGCCGAATCCCCCGGCGCGGGCGCGTCGGGCGCGTCGGGCGAACCGGCCGCGCCGAAGGCGCCGGCAGCGACGACGGCCGGGGAGCCAGGCGCCACGGGGACGGCCGGGGACGATGGGCCGCCGCGCGCCCGCCAGCCCGCACCCGCCGCGAAACGCGCTTCTGCGCGGACGGCCCCGCGCGCGGCGAAGAAGGCTCCACCCCGCGCGAATTGAGCGATTCGGCCGGCGTTCGTGGCGCCCGGGCGCCGGCCTGCTCCGGCGCCGGGACCGCAAGGCCGGCGTGCTATCATGCCGTAAGCCTTTTCCCGGCTTTATCCGGTGGTTCGACGCGGTGGCAAGCGGGCGGACAGCGCGCCGGATGGCGGGCCGGGCGCCGGCTCACCCGGCGTTGCGGCATGCGCCGCCCGGCAGTCCCGATCCCAGGCATGGTTTCCACCCACGGTCGGTCACGCTGCCCAACCACCCCGGTATTCACGCTTCGTCTCCGTCGCAGGCAATTCTTCGGCGCACGGCGGATGCGGACGTTCGATTACCGCGTAAAATTGATCGGTTACGCTGCGAATGCGCGGGTGGGCGCGGTTGCGGCATGCAACAGGTTACAGGTCGTCATGCGCAGAACAGGGGCGGGACTATGAACACCATGCTTTATCCAGAACTCTACAAGTCGCTCGAATCGGTCCGCTGGGACATGGAAAAGGACATTCCCTGGGACCAGTTCGACGCATCGCGCCTGACCGACGAACAGGCCACGACCGTCAAGATGAACGCCATCACCGAGTGGTCCGCGTTGCCGGCCACCGAGATGTTCCTGCGCGACAACCACCACGACAGCGACTTCTCGGCGTTCATGAGCGTCTGGTTCTTCGAGGAGCAAAAGCACTCGCTCGTGCTGATGGAATACTTGCGGCGCTTCCGGCCCGAACTCGTGCCGACGGAGGAGGAGCTGCACGCGGTGCGCTTCGAGTTCGACCCGGCGCCGCCGCTCGAAACGCTGATGCTGCACTTCTGCGGCGAGATCCGCCTGAACCACTGGTATCGCCGCGCGGCCGAGTGGCATACCGAGCCCGTCATCAAGCACATCTACGAAACGATTTCGCGCGACGAGGCCCGTCACGGCGGCGCGTATCTGCGCTACATGAAGCGGGCCCTCACGAATTGCGGCGATGCCGCGCGCGCGGCGTTCGCGAAGATCGGCGTGCTGATGGCGTCGGCGCGGCGCACCGAGAAGCCGCTGCACCCGACCAATCTGCACGTGAACCAGGCGCTGTTCCCGCGCGATACGGTGCAGTCGCGCCTGCCCGATCCGGATTGGCTCGAGCGCTGGCTCGACGAGCAGATCCGCTTCGACGACAGTTGGGAAAGGAAGGTGGTCGAACGGATTCTGCACAACCTGTCGATTCTGCTCGAGCGTACGTTCAGCACTGCGCAGGAGCTGAACCGCTACCGCAAGGAAGTGGTATCGCGCCTGCAGCAGGCCGAGCAGAGCGCGCAGGCGCGGCAGCCGGCCTGACGCGCGACGGGGCCGGCGATGGCCCCGGGAACAGGCGGCGCTTCTCCCTGCGTGTTTCTACGTCTATGGCCGGGGAGCGACAAGGCAGCACAACGAACGGTCCGGCATGCGCGAGCACGCCGGACCGTTTTTCATGATCGTTTTCTTTTCGGGTTCTCCGATGCCAGCTTCTTTTGAACGCAAGATCACGGCCCGCGAGGCGCTCGCGCAGCGGCGGGCGTCGCTGCCCGGCCCCGTGGTGTTTACCAACGGCGTGTTCGACATCCTGCACCGCGGGCACGCGACGTACCTCGCGCAGGCGAGGGCGCTCGGCGCATGCCTGATCGTCGGCGTGAACAGCGACGCGTCGGTACGCATGCTCGGCAAGGGCGACGATCGCCCGATCAACCACGAGGACGACCGGATGGCGCTGCTCGCGGCGCTCGAGAGCGTCGACTGGGTCGTGCGCTTCGAGGAGCGCACGCCGATGTCGTTGATCGAGGCGCTGCATCCGGACGTGCTGGTCAAGGGCGGCGATTACGACATGGACGCGTTGCCCGAGTCCGCGCTCGTGCGCGGCTGGGGCGGCCGCGCGCAAGCGATCGCGTTCGAACACGACCGCTCGACGACGAAGCTGTTGAAGAAGGTGCGCGAGCAGGGCTGAGCGACGCGCGGCGGCTTCCTTGCGGGCCGCGGATCAGGGCGCCAGCGACGACGCCTGGATCGGCGGCGAAGGCGCCGGCCCGCCGACCACGGCCGGATCGACGGATTCCGGCGCGGCGAGCCCGCGCACGGCGAGCCGCTCGGGATGGAACTGCCGGCTCATGTGCCAGGTTTCGCGCGAACCGGCCGCTGGCAGCGGGCCGAACGCGCCGTATATCGTCGCGAGCGCGAGCAGGTTCGCGAGGATCAGAAGGGCGATCAGCCAGCGCAGCATCGTGTGAGGCTCCGTCGTAAGTCGTTCAGGGTCGTCGCGGTTTGCCGCGCCTCTTCCGCCGTCCGTCGTGCCGGCGCGCTTTCGGCGCGCTTTCGGTGCGCTTCCCGCTCCCGGGCCGGGTCCGGGTCAGCCGGGTTCGGCGTTCGCCTCCTCCCTTGCGATCCGGGCGAGGCCGGCGAGCACCAGCGCGTCATGGCGAGTATGCGGCACCTTCAGCACCGTTGTCACTGCGTCGGCCGCGCCGCCGCTCACCACGAGCCGCACCGGCGCCCGCCAGTCGTCGCGCAGGTCGGCCCATGCCCGCTCGACCAGCGCGGCCTGCGCCAGCGTGCAGCCGGCCGCGATCGAGCGCGGCGTGCCCGTCGCGAAGACCAGCCCGGCCGGGAGCGTCTGCGCGGCGCGCGCGTCGAGTACCGGCAACTGCGCCGTGTGTTCGCCGAGCGAGCGCATCATCAGCGACCAGCCCGGCGCGATCAGGCCGCCGACGAACCGGCCGTCGGCACGTAGCGCCTCGAGCGTCGTCGCCGTGCCGAACGTCGCGATCAGCAGCGGCTCGTCGGGAAAGGCCGCGCGCGCGCCGATCATGCCGGCCCAGCGGTCGCTGCCGAGCGCGCCCGGCTCCGCATAGCCGTTGCTGACGCCGCACTGGCTCGCCCGCGCGCGGACGACGGTACGCGGCAGGCCCGGCCAGTGCGCGTCGATCAGCGAGTCGATGCGGCGCGCGACCGTTTCGCCCGCGACGTTGGATATCCACGCGCCTGTAGGCGGCGGCAACGCCGACCAGCCCGCCGCATCGTCGGCATGGCCGAACGCGCCCGTGTGCGCCTGCGTGCCGTCGGCCTGCGCGAGCGCCCACTTGATGCGGCTGTTGCCCGCATCGACGAGCAAAAACGGCGCGCGGCTCATGTGTTGGCGAGCCGCAGCGAGACGTCGCCGGTGGCGACGGTTTCCCGTCCGTGCGGCGTGTCGAGCAGCAACTGGCCGCGCGCGTCGACCCCCACGGCGATGCCGCGCGCGAGTTCCACGCCCTGTTCGAGCAGCACCACTTCGCGGCCCGCGTAGGCGTGGACGCCGTTCCAGCGCGCCTGGAACGGCGCGAAGCCCGCCGCGCCGAAGCGTTGCAGCAGGGATTCGAGCGCGTTCAGCTCGGCCGCCAGCGTGTCGGTGAGGTTCGCGCCGGGCAGCGCCCGCGAAAGCGCCGTCGGCGTGGTGCCCGCTACCGGCGCGCCGGCGGTCCGGACCTTGGCAGCCAGCTCGTCGGCGCCGCGCACGTTGGTGCCGATGCCGATGACGACCGCGCTCGCATGGGCGGTGCTCCAGGCGGTCTCGATCAGGATGCCGGCCAGCTTGTCGCCTTCGAGCAGCACGTCGTTCGGCCATTTCAGCGCGATCTGGCCGGGGTTCGCGAGCGGCAGCGAGCGCAGCGCGTCGACGAGCGCGACGCCGACCGCGAGACTCAAGCCCGCGAGCCCTTCGAGCGGACGCGGCAGCACGCAGGCGAGCGAGAACAGCAGCGCGTCGCCGGGCTGGGCGTACCAGGCGCGGCCGCGCCGGCCGCGCCCGGCCGTCTGCAGATAGGCGACCCGCACGATGGGCCGCGCAAGCGCGTCGGCCTTGTGCGGCAGCGCCTTCATGCGCGCCATCAGGTCGGTATTCGTGGAGCCGGTTTCCTCGACGATTTCGAGCGGCCAGTCGTGCGCGGCGGGGCCGAACAACGCGACGGCGCGGTCGCGGTCGATGCGCCAGTCGTCGGTGCGAGGCGGGGCGGGCAAATCGTTCATGCGGGTATTGTAGTGGGGTGCGGCGCCCGGCGCGCGAATCGGGGGGCGTTCGCTACAATGGCTCCTGATCTCATTTCCGATGGCCCGTCATCCTTGAATCCCGAGATACCGCCCGGCCTCGACATCGCGGCCGGCCCCGATGGGACGATCGTCCGGCTTTCCGGCCAGTGGACCGCGCTGGCGCTCGCGCGCGACCGCGATCGCGGCGGCACGGTGAGGCGCCTGCGCACGCTCTCCTCCGGGCGCGTCGGCCAGTGGGATCTCTCGGCCATCGAGCAGATGGACCACGTGGGCGGCCAGGCGCTGTGGCGCGTCTGGGGCCACCAGATGCCCACGGGCCTCGTCGCGCTGACCGACACGCAGCGCGAAATCTTCAGCCGCATCGCGCTGCTCGATGCCGCCCGCGAGCCGCCCGAAGAGGTGCCGCGCGTCGATCCCGTCACGCGGCTCGGGCTCGCGATCTTCGCGTTCGGCGACCATCTCTACGGCGGCATCGCGATGTTCGGCCGCGTGATCCTCGACCTGCTCGCGGTGGCGCGCAATCCGAAGACGATTCCGTGGGTCGAGATTTCGGCGAACATGTACAACGCCGGCACGCGCGCGCTGCCCATTACGGCGATCGTCGCGTTCCTGATCGGCATCGTGCTGTCGTACCTGTCCGCGCAGCAGTTGCGCATGTTCGGCGCGAACCAGTACATCGTGAACATTCTCGGGCTCGCCGTCATCCGCGAGCTCGGGCCCGTGCTCTCCGCGATCCTCGTGGCCGGACGCTCGGGCTCGGCCATCACGGCGCAGATCGGCGTGATGCGCGTAACCGAGGAGCTCGACGCGATGCGCGTGATGGGCATTCCGCACGGGCTGCGGCTCATCCTGCCGCGCGTCGTCGCGCTCGGTCTCGCCATGCCGCTGCTCGTCGTCTGGACCGACGCCATCGCGCTCCTCGGCGGCGCGCTGGCGGCGAAGTTCGTGCTCGGCATCGACCTTGCGTTCTTCGCCCGCTCGATGCCCTCCGTCGTGCCGATCGCGAACCTCTGGATCGGCTTCGGCAAGGGCGTCGTGTTCGGCATGCTGATCGCGCTCTCCGGCTGCCATTTCGGTTTGCGGATCAAGGCGAATTCGCAGAGCCTCGGCGAGGGCACGACGACCTCGGTCGTCACGTCGATCACGATCGTGATCCTCGCCGACGCGGTGTTCGCGGTGCTGTTCCAGAACGTGGGGATCGGATGAACGCGTCGCTCAGGGAGTCCGTGCGCGACGTCGCGCGCCCGCAGATCGGCGAGCCCGTGATCGAGGTGCGCAACCTGACGAAGCGCTACGGCCGCAACATCGTCCACCAGCATCTGAACCTCGAAGTGCGCAGCGGCGAGATCGTCTCGCTCGTCGGCGGCTCGGGCTCGGGCAAGACCACGCTGGTGCGGCAGATTCTTGGCCTCGAGCAGCCCACCTCGGGCTCGATCCGCGTGTTCGGCAAGGACACCTCGACGCTCGACGCCGACACCGCGCGCCTCATGCGCAGCCGCACCGGCATGCTGTTCCAGCACGGCGCGCTGTTCTCGTCGCTGTCGGTGTTCGACAACATCGCCCAGCCCGTGCGCGAGCTCGGCCGCGTGCCGCCGGACCTGCTGCGCGACATCGTGATGCTCAAGCTCGAAATGGTCGGGCTGCCGTGCAAGCACGCCTCGAAGATGCCGGCGGCGCTCTCGGGCGGGATGATCAAGCGCGTGGGGCTCGCGCGCGCGCTCGTGCTCGAGCCGGAGCTGCTGTTTCTCGACGAGCCGACGGCGGGGCTCGATCCGCACTCGTCCGACGAGGTCGTCGAGCTGATCCACACGCTGCATCGCGCGCTCGGCCTGACCGTCGTGCTCGTGACGCACGACCTCGACGCGATGGTCGCGCTCTCGACGCGCGTGGCCGTGCTGGCCGACCGCAAGGTGCTGGTCGCGGCGCCCGTCGAGGAGGCGGCGACGGTCGATCACCCGTTCATCCGCGAGTATTTTCTGGGCATGCGCGGCCGGCGCGCGCTGCAGGCGCTGCCGCCCGAGCGCCGCGCGAAGCTGCCGGAGGCGGCGCTCGCGTCCGCCTCGATCGGCGTCGCGTCATGACGGCGGCCATGCGGCAGGTCGGCCGGATCGGTTCGGCGCCCGGGCAAGCCGGCGCCGGGGCTGGAAGAATGCGCTCAGCAAGCGAGGGAATCTGACGATGGAAAACAAACCCCATGCGTTTCTGGCGGGGCTCTTCACGATCGGCCTGCTGGCCGCCATCGTGGTGACCATATTTTTCTTCAGCGCCGACCGCACGGTGCGCGTGCCGTACGACCTCGTCGCGCACACCAGCGTGACGGGGCTCTACCCCGACGCGGCGGTGCGCTATCGCGGGCTCGACGTCGGCAAGGTGCAGTCGATCGAGTTCGATCCGCAGCATCCCGGGCTCATCCGGATTCGCATCCTAGTGGACCAGCGCGCGCCGATCACGCATTCGACCTACGGCACGCTCGCGCTGCAGGGCGTGACCGGCATCGCGTTCGTGCAGCTCGACGATACCGGCGCCGACGAGGCGTCGCTCCCCTCGTCGGAGAGCAGCGTCGCGCAACTGCCGCTGCGTCCGGGCCTCTTCGACCAGTTGCAGGCGCGCGGCGACGCGCTGCTCAGCAAGCTCGACCGGATCGCGGGCGACATCGACGCGACGCTCTCGGACGAAAACCGCCAGCAGATGATGGCGACCGTCACGAGCCTGCAGCACGCGGCCGACAGTGTGAACGCGCTGGCCACGCAGCTCGAGCCCACGGCGACCCGCCTGCCGGGCGCGGTGAGCGCGCTCCAGCGTTCGCTCGACTCGACCAACCGGCTGATCGCGAACGTCAACAACCCGAACGGCCCGTTCGTCGCGAACCTGAACAAGGCCGGCACGGCGGCTCAGCAGGCGGGCGATGCGCTCACGTCGATGAACGCGTCGCTCGGGGCGCTGTCCGCGCAACTGGGCTACGACACGCTGCCGCACGTCGATTCGCTGACCGAGGACGTGCGCTCGGCCATGCGCTCGGTGAACCATGCCGCCGACACGTTCAGCGACAACCCGCGCAGCGTGCTGTTCGGCGGCGCGCAGCAGCCCGCGCCGGGGCCGGGCGAGCCGGGTTTCGTCTGGCCGGCGCGGGCCGCGGCCGGCAGCCGGTGAGGCGCGGGCCGGCCGTTGGAACGGACGGACGATTGAATGGGAATGGACGACGGGAACAAACGGGGCGGCGCCGTGCCGGGGGTTAAACGGTCAAGGCGCCGCCCGATCCAGAGGAAATCAGCAATGCCATCTTCGCTTCTTCAGCCTGGCCGCCTCGCGCTGGCGGCGCTCGTTCTGTGCGCGGGGCTTTCGGCCTGCGCGGGCAACCCGGCGGCCATCGCGGACACGCGCTACGACCTCGGGCCGCCCGGCGCGCCGCCCGCGGCCGGCACGCTGCCGCCCGTCAAGGTGCTCGACGTGAGCGCGCCGCCCGCGCTCGACAACGACAGCTTCGCCTACCGGCTCAGCTATGCCGACCCGCAGCGCATCGCCCACTACGCGGGCAGCCACTGGACCATGTCGCCCGCGCGGCTGCTGACGCAGCGATTGCGCGCGGCGCTGGCGTCGAAGGCGACCGTGCTCTCGGGCGGCGACGCGGTGGCGGCGCCGATGCTGAAGGTCGAACTCGACGAATTCGAGCAGGTGTTCGACAGCTCGACGGAAAGCTCCGGCGTGTTGAGCGCGCGCGCGACGCTGATCCAGAACGGCAGGGTGCTCGGCCAGCACACGTTCGTCGCGCGCGCGCCGGCCAGCTCGCCCGACGCGGAGGGCGGCGCGAGCGCGCTGGCCGCCGCGAGCGACCAGCTCGTCGGCCAGATTTCGGCATGGCTCAGCGTGCAGGCGGCGGGCTCGCCCTGAGCGCGGGCGGCGCGCGCCGCCCTGTCGGGGCCGGTTCGCGACGCCGGAGAGGTGGCGGCAGCGTCGCTCGGCGCTCGCTATAATCGACCGAACCGCGCGGGCCGCCTGCGCCTGATTGCTCCCGATTGCATCTGATTGCGCCCGCTTCCCGTTTCCGATCCGTCCCGTCCTCGCCATGACCTCCTTCTACGAACATCACGTGTTTTTCTGCCTGAACCAGCGCGAGCCCGGCGCCGACCGCCCGAGCTGCGCGAACTGCAACGCGCAGGCGATGCAGGAATACGCGAAAAAGCGCGTGAAGGAGCTGGGCCTCGCCGGACCCGGCAAGGTGCGCATCAACAAGGCCGGCTGCCTCGACCGCTGCGAGGAGGGGCCCGTCGTCGTCGTGTATCCGGAGGGCACTTGGTACACCTACGTCGACGAGACCGACGTCGAGGAGATCGTCGTCTCGCACCTCGCGAACGGCAAGGTGGTCGAGCGCCTGAAGATCGACCGTTGAGGCCCGGCGCGCGATGAACGTCCATACGCAGAAATTCCTCGTCGACGGCCCCGTCGGCAAGATCGAGGTCGCGCTCGACCTGCCCGACGAAGTGCGCGAGAACGGCGCGCGTCCGCGCGGCCTCGCGCTCGTCGCCCATCCGCACCCGCTTTTCGGCGGCACGATGGACAACAAGGTGGCCCAGACGCTCGCGCGCACGCTCGTGCAACTCGGCTACACGACTTACCGTTCGAACTTTCGCGGCGTCGGCGCGACCGGGGGCACGCACGACAACGGCATTGGCGAGCAGGACGATCTGCTCGCGCTGCTCGCGCACATGCGCGCCGAACCGGGCCAGGCGGACTTGCCGCTCGTACTGGCCGGCTTCTCGTTCGGCACCTTCGTGCTCTCGCACGTCGCGAAGCGCTACGTGGCGGACGGCGGCGCGATCGAGCGCATGGTGTTCGTCGGCACGGCCGCGAGCCGCTGGGAAGTCGCGCCGGTTCCCGAGAACACGCTCGCGATTCACGGCGAGCTCGACGACACGGTGCCGATCCTGTCGGTCTACGAATGGGCGCGTCCCCAGGAGCTGCCCATCGTCGTGATTCCGGGCGCCGAGCATTTCTTCCATCGCAAGCTCCACGTGCTCAAGCGCATCATCGTGGACGCCTGGCGCTGACCGGCGTCCGGGCGAAACGCGCGAAACCGGCGTGCGACGCATGCGCGGCCGCGCGTTTCCCCATCGGCGCGGCGCGTATAATGAGCGCTCTTTTGGCGGGCGCCGCGCTTTCGGACAGCGAACGAGCGGCGCGTCGCGTGAACCGATCGC
The DNA here is from genome assembly GCF_002870125.1 of Burkholderia sp. WAC0059. GTDB lineage: Bacteria > Pseudomonadota > Gammaproteobacteria > Burkholderiales > Burkholderiaceae > Paraburkholderia. The sequence continues at coordinate 304,147 of NZ_PNEO01000004.1, read as the reverse complement.
GCGGTGCGCCTGTCCAACCGGCGCCGCTCTGTGCCGCGCGATCGATGCGCGGCGAATCGGCGTCCGCCTTCCGGCTCTTCCAGATTGCGCGTCAGCGATGGCGCGCGACGTTCATCCAGCCCGAATCGAACCTATGCGTCTTTTTCCCTCCGGTCTTTCGATTTCCTCCGCATTCCGCGCTTCCTTCGTTCCCGTTTCCGTGCGTTCCGTCCGTCGCGCGTTCGCGCTCGGCGTGCTGTTGCCGGCCTCGCTGCTGGCCGCCGGCAGCGCCTTCGCGCAGGTGCCGCCGCCCGCGGTGACGGCGCGCTCGTGGGTGCTCGTCGACGCCACGGCGAACCAGGTGCTCGCCTCCGGGAATCCGGACGAGCGCGTCGAGCCCGCCTCGCTCACGAAGCTGATGACGTCCTACCTCGTGTTCGAGGCGCTGCAGCAGCACAAGATCTCGATGGACCAGATGGTCACGCCGAGCGACGCCGTGCGCCGCGTGGGCAACGACGAATCGCGGATGTTCATCGAGGCCGGCAAGCCGGTGTCGGTGCACGACCTCGTCTACGGGATGATCGTGCAGTCGGGCAACGACGCGGCCATCGCGCTCGCGGAGCTCGTCGGCGGCAGCGAGGCGAACTTCGTCAACATGATGAACGCCGAGGCGCAGCGCCTCGGCATGACGCACACGCATTTCGCCGACGTGAACGGCATGCCCGACCCGCAGCACTACACGACGGCGGGCGATCTGGCGAAGGTCTCGACGCAGTTGATCCGCGACTTCCCCGAGTACTACAGCATCTTCTCGGTCAAGGAATTTACCTACGACAACATCCGCCAGGCCAATCGCAACCGGCTGCTCTGGCTGGACCCGACCGTCGACGGCCTGAAGACGGGCCACACCGAGGCGGCGGGCTACTGCCTGATCGCGACGGCGAATCGGCCGCTGCCGGGCGCGAGCGGCGGGGCGCGCCGTCTCGTGGCGGTGCTGATGGGCGAGCCGAGCGAGCGTGCCCGCGTGCAGGACGGCATGAAGATGCTGAGCTACGGCTATAGCGCCTACGAAACCACGCGCCTTTATGCGGCCAACCAGGCGGTGGCGACGCCGCGCGTCTACAAGGGCGCCGAAGACACCGTCCGGGTGGGCGTGAAGACCGACCAGTACGTGACGCTGCCGCGCGGCGACGCCGACCACGCGAAGCCGCAGATCGACCTGACGAGCCCGCTCATCGCGCCGCTCGCGGACGGCCAGCAGGTGGGCACCGCGCGGTTCGTGAGCGCCGACGGCAAGACGCTGGCGCAGTTCCCGATCGTCGCGCTGCAGGCCGTGCCGCAGGGCGGCATCGCGAGCCGCGTCTGGGATTCGCTGGTGCTGATGATCAACCGGAAGAAGTGAGCAGACCGTGCCGCGCTCTCCCGGCGCGGGCGGCAGGGAGCAGGAGATGAGCGAAACGAACGAATCGCTGCTGGTGTTTCCGTGCGATTTTCCGATCAAGGTGATGGGCAAATCGCATCCGGATTTCCAGGAAACGATCGTCGCCGTGATCCGCCGGTTCGACGGCGATTTCGACGCGGCGCGCGTCGAGACGCGGCCGTCGAGCGGCGGCAACTACACGGGCCTGACCGTGACGGTACGGGCGACGAGCCGCGTGCAGCTCGACGACATCTACCGCGCGCTGACCGGGCATCCGATGGTGAAGGTCGTGCTGTAGATTTGCCGCGAGCGCGGTGCAGTGGTGACGACGTGACGGGCCGCATTCGCGGCCCGTTTTTTTCGCCTTGCTTTCGCTCGCGGCTTACGTGCCGGCATCGTCCGCGGCGTGCCGCGTTGCCGCTGCCGGCGGGTCCGTCTCGCAGGCTTCCTCGTAAAGCCGCCGGAAGCGCGCCACCTCGTCGAATACCCAGCGGCGGAAAGCCTGCACGCGCTCGGTCTGCAGCAGTTGCGGCGGGCAGATGAAGTAGTAGCGGTACGGGCTCGGGCCGTCGATGTCGAAGAGCCTGACCAGCCGGCCGGCCGTGATCTCGGGCATCGCCAGCGAGCGCCGCACGAGCGCGATGCCCTGTCCGGCGATGGCGGCCTGCAGCAGGTTCGACGAGTCGTGATAGAGCACGCCGTGCCGCGGCTCGGGCTGGCCCGGCAGGCCGGCCGCGTCGAACCACGGCTGCCAGAGCTCGTCTTCGGAGCGCAGCAGCGCGGCTTGCGTCAGCGCCGCGGGCTCGGCCGGCAGCCTGCCGCCGTTGAACTGCGGCGAGCAGGCCGGAAAGAAGATTTCGTCGAGCAGCAGTTCCGCGTGCAGGCCCGGATAGCGGCCATAGCCGAACCGGATGGCCACGTCGACGTCGTCGCGCGCGAAGTCGACGAGATCGTTGGTCGATTGCAGCTCGAGATTCCATTGCGGATGCGCCTCGATGAAGCGGCCGATGCGCGGCGTCACCCAGCGCGCGGCGAACGACGAGAGCATCGACACCACGAGCCGCCGTTCGCGCTCGCCGCCGCGGACGCCGCGCGTGGCCCGGGCGAGCGCTTCGAGCGCCTCGCGCACCTCGCCGGCGTAGCGCCGGCCCGTGCCGGTAAGCCGCACGCGTTTGCCGTCGCGGGCGAACAGCGCGACGCCGAGCTCGGACTCGAGCGCGCGAATCTGGTGGCTGACCGCGCCGTGCGTGACGAACAGCTCGTCCGCGGCGCGCGAAAAGCTCTCGTGGCGGGCGGCCGCCTCGAATGCCCTAAGCGCGTTCAACGGCGGTAACAGGCGCAGGTCCATCGTAATTTTTCTCACATAAGGGTGAAAATTGATCGTTTGGCCCGATCCCTTGTGCTGTCTACGATTGTAGCCAGTGGAACAGCCCGGACGGAGCTCCTCATGCAAGAAATTTCCTCAGATGTGACGTTCGCGATCGACGCGGGCGAGACGGTTTCCGTGCGGGTGGCGAGCAGCACGCGGCTCGTCGTCGAGCACGGCACCGTGTGGCTGACGCGCAGCGGCGACACGGCCGATTACTGGCTCATGCCGGGCCACGCGCTGCGCCTGCGTCGGGGCGAGCGGCTGTGGGTCGGCGCGGAGGACGGGCGCGCGGCGCGCGTGGTGTTTCGCATCCCGCTGACGCGCGCGGGCCGGCGCGCGCTCGACGCGCTTGTCCGGCTGGCGGGGCGTCTCGGGCTGCCGGTCGGCGAGGGCTGGTGCAGCGTCTGAAGTCGGGGCGGGACGGTCAGCGGTCTGCGCGGCCGGCGGCGCCGGGCCGATTTCGGTAAACTTCTCCCCATCATGTGCGCCACCCCGGTCATCTCGGTTTCTTCCCCGCCCGCCGCGCCCGATCCGGCGCCGGCGGACAACGCGCCCGCCTCGCTTCCGCTCGCGCTGCGCTGGCGCGGCCTCGAGCCCTACGACGTCAGCTTCGACGCGATGCGCGCGTTCACGGCGGCGCGCACGGCCGAAACGGACGACGAAATCTGGCTCGTCGAGCATCCGCCCGTCTTCACGCTCGGCCAGGCCGGCAAGCCCGAGCACCTGCTCGTCGCCGACAGCGGCATCCCGCTCGTGCAGATCGACCGCGGGGGGCAGATCACCTATCACGGGCCCGGCCAGGTGGTCGCCTATCTGCTGCTCGACCTGCGCCGCCGCCGGCTCATGGTGCGCGAGCTCGTCACGCTGATCGAGCAGGCCGTGATCGAAACGCTCGCGGCGTATAATCTCGCCGGTGAACGCAAGGCGGGCGCTCCCGGCATCTACGTGGCGCCCGGCACCGGACCCGGGTCCGGCGCGCACGCCGGCGCGAAGATCGCGGCGCTCGGCCTGAAGATCCGCAACGGCTGCAGCTACCACGGCGTGAGCCTGAACGTGGCGATGGACCTGGACCCGTTTCTCGCGATCAACCCGTGCGGCTACGCGGGGCTCGAAACGGTCGACATGGCGACGCTCGGCGTCGCCGTGCCGTGGCGGGACGTGGCCGCCACGCTTGCCGACCGCCTCGGTCGCCACCTCGATGCGCATTTCGACGCCGTCCGGGCGGCCGCCGTAACGCAGACTCAACCGCAGAGCGGCGCAGCCGCCGCCTGACTGGACCGAAGAATGACTGACGCAACCGCGAATCTCGCTGGCACGACCGACGACGCCGCGCCGTACGACGCCACGGCCAAACAGAAGGCGCAGGCCAAGACGGCGCGCATCCCGATCAAGATCGTTCCGATCGAAAAGCTGAAGAAGCCCGAGTGGATCCGCGTGAAAGCGGCCACGGGCAGTTCGCGCTTCTACGAAATCAAGCAGATCCTGCGCGAGCACAATCTGCACACGGTGTGCGAGGAAGCAAGCTGCCCGAACATCGGCGAGTGCTTCGGTAAGGGCACCGCGACGTTCATGATCATGGGCGACAAGTGCACGCGCCGCTGCCCGTTCTGCGACGTCGGCCACGGCCGTCCCGACCCGCTCGACCCCGACGAGCCGGCGAACCTCGCGCGCACGATCGCGGCGCTCAAGCTCAAGTACGTGGTGATCACGAGCGTCGACCGCGACGATCTGCGCGACGGCGGCGCCGGGCACTTCGTCGAATGCATCCGCGAGGTGCGCGAACAGTCGCCGCAAACGCGCATCGAAATCCTCACGCCGGATTTCCGCGGCCGCCTCGACCGCGCGATCGGCATCCTGAACGCCGCGCCGCCCGACGTGATGAACCACAACCTCGAAACGGTGCCGCGCCTGTACAAGGAAGCGCGTCCCGGCTCGGACTACGCGCATTCGCTCAAGCTGCTCAAGGACTTCAAGGCCCTGCATCCGGACGTCGCGACGAAGTCGGGGCTGATGGTCGGCCTCGGCGAGACCGAAGAGGAAATTCTCCAGGTGATGCGCGATTTGCGCGCCCACGACGTCGACATGCTGACGATCGGCCAGTATCTGCAGCCGTCCGAGCACCATCTGCCGGTGCGCGCCTACGTCCACCCGGACACCTTCCGGATGTACGAGGAAGAGGCGTACAAGATGGGCTTCACGCATGCGGCCGTCGGCGCCATGGTGCGTTCGAGCTATCACGCCGACCAGCAGGCGCACGACGCCGGCGTGGTCGACATCGGGCGATAAGCCGGCGCTCCGGCTGCGGGTGTCTGGGCGCGGACATGCAGGCCAGCCGCAGGCAGCCGTGATTCCCGGCGGATTCTTCGGCAGAGTTCCTGCGCCGATACCATGTCTCTTCGCGCCCGCAACCGTCTGACCGCATGGCTTGGCCTCGTCGCCATGGGGCTCGTCATGCTTGCGCCGCTCGCGAGCCAGGCTGCGGCGCGTCGCGACGATGCGTTCGACGCGCCGCTGTGCGGCGGCGCCGTGCAGTCGGCCGATGGCGGACGCGCGCCGACGCACGGCGATCCGTTCGCGGCCTGCGGCTACTGCGATCTCCTCGCAAGTCACGCTGCCATGCCGACGCTGCCGCCGGCGTTGCCCGCGCCCGGCAATCGGGTGACGAAGGCGGCCGGGCCGGTGCCTTTCGCCCGCTTCATTCCGCCCCGCGCTTTCCCGTCGGGGCGTCAGCGGGCTCCCCCGTCCTACTTCTGATCTTCCGATCGTATTCGCGCGGTCTCTCGCACGGCCGCGTGTTCCCGTTCGAACGACTTCCGGCCCCGTCCCGCCGCGCGCCACGCGATTTTCCGCTCGGTGTGCGATGGTCCGTCGGCGGCCCGTCGATCCTGGTTTCTGGTGACTGGAGAAAACATGAAAGCTTCGATGAAAACGGTCTTGTTCGCCGTGCTGTGCGGCGGTGCCGTGCCCGCGCTGGCGGCTCCCCCGAACGTCCTCATGGTCTCGAACTGCTGGATTCGCACGCTGCCCGGCAATCTGCCGTCGGGCGGCTACTTCAGCGTGATGAACATGAGCGACGACCCTATCGACCTGACCGGCATCAAGACCGATGCGTTCGGCATGGCGATGCTTCACGAGACCCGGGCCAAGGGCAGCACATCCACGATGGCGATGGTCAAGAAGGCGACCGTGCCGGCGAACGGAACGCTCGCCTTCGCGCCGGGCGGCTATCACGTCATGCTCGAACAGCCGAAGCAGCCGCTCCAGATCGGCACGACGGTGCCGTTGACCTTCACCTTCGGCGACGGGGAGCAGGTGACGGCCCAGTGTGCCGTGAAGGGCCCCGACGCGATGTCGGACTGATCGCGCCCCGACCGGGCGCCGAGACGGGCCAGGTTACGCGTTAAGTACGGGTTGAGGACCACGGGCCGGTCGCGACAGGCGGCCGGCCCTTTTTTCGCAGCCCGAAGGCCGGCGGCGGCCCCGCACGGAGCGGAGCATGCGTAAGGTGCCGAAGCCGCCGGCCGGGTTCGATTCCGCCCACACCCGTTTATGGCAAACTGTAAGCTTCGGGCACGTCGGCGGACGTGATGGGTGATGCCGGGCCGCCGGCTGCCGGCGGAATCACGACAGAGGGATGGCATGGCACGCTCCAGGGTCATTCTGCCAGGGTTCGCGGCGGCGCTCGCCGGCGCGGTCTCGGCCATGCTGCTGACGGCCTGGCTGTCGTGGAACATCTCGTTGCAGGCCGAGCAGACGCAGTTGCAATCGGTCGCCCAACGCATCGTCGACCGTACCGACCTCTCCGTCACCGAGGCCAAGCGCGCGCTGAAGGCGCTTTCGGCACTTTCGGTCCCGCCCTGCTCGCCCGCTAATATCCACGTCATGCAGCAACTGGTCATGAACACCCATTCGGTGGACCAGTTCGGCTATGCCGAAAACCGGGTGCTGAAATGCACGTCGTGGGGGCAGGTGGACGTTCCGATCTCGCAAGGCAAGGGCGACTTCACGACCCCGGACGGCTTCGAGGTGACGATGAGCACGACGCCGCTCGTCACCGGCGGCGATCCGGTGATGGCGCTGCGCTACGGCCCTTATAACGCGCTGATCAGCGCCGGCCGGTTCGTCGACCTGGCCGTCGACGATCGCGTCCATCTCGCGCTCGCGGCGTCCGACGGCACCATCGTCGCCGAGTCGGCGACGCCCGGTCGCGAGGTCGTCCCGCGCATTCTGGCGGGCGGGCGCACTCCCGGTCGCGGCCGGTATCTGGGCGCCGTCGTTCGCCAGGGAAACTGGATTGCCGTCGCGCTCGAGCGCAAGCCGGGCATGCTCCCGTACCTGCGCGACGCCTGGCGGTGGCTGCTCGCCGTCGGGGCGTTCGTCGGGCTCGTCGTTTTCGTGCTGACGGTCCGTCTGTTCCTGAAGAGCACGTCGCTGCTCGCCGAACTGCGGACCGCCGTCAAACGCAAGGAGTTCGTCGTCCACTACCAGCCGATCGTCGATCTGGACACCGGCCGCTGCTCGGGCGCCGAGGCGCTGGTGCGGTGGCGCCGCGCCGACGGGTCGATGGTACGGCCCGACCGCTTCATTCCGCTCGCCGAGGAAAGCGGGCTGATCGTGCCGATTACCGACCAGGTGATCGAAACCGTCGTGCGCGAGATGAAGGCGGCGCTGGCGGCGGATAGCGCGCTGCACGTCGCGATCAATCTTTGCGCCGAGGATATCCGGACCGCCCGCGTGCTGCCCGTGCTCTCGAAGCGGCTCGGCGAGAACGGCGTGAGTGCCCGCCAGATCTGGCTCGAGGCGACCGAGCGCGAATTCGTGGACCTCGGCGCCGCCTGTGCGACGCTTTCGCGGGCGCGCGAGATGGGCCACACGACGGCCATCGACGATTTCGGCACGGGATATTCGAGCCTGCAGTATCTCCACGGGCTGCCCGTCGACGTGCTCAAGATCGACAAGTCCTTCGTCGGCTCGATCGGCAAGGACGCGGTGTCGAGCCCCATCATCGGCCACATCATCGACATGGCCCAGAGCCTCGGGCTCACCCTCGTCGCCGAGGGCGTCGAGACGCAGGAGCAGGCCGATTATCTCGCGGCGCGCGGCGTCGAGTTCGCGCAGGGATGGCTGTATTCGAGGGCGCTGCCGGCCGACGAGTTTCTGCGCTTCTACCGGCGGGCGCCGGGCGCGTCCGTCGCCGGCGGTCGCGCGCGCGGCGGACGCGCGCAACAGGGGCACGTGGCCTCGGAAAACTGATCCGGTACGGTCGTTTACCTGCCTGCCCGCCTGCCGGAGCGGCAGCCAGGATGCTGCATTCGCATTTCGGCGCATCTATTCGCATCGGGCGAGTGGGGCGAGCCCGGGGCGGCCTAGACTGGCTCTTGTCAAATTGCCTGAAGTGTCCTGTCCGACGCTTCGCACTTATTTGCTCAGGGGAGTGCCATGTCAGTCGCTATCGATAGCTTGAACAACGGAAACCTCATGGGTCTCGGCCCGGTGGATTTTTCTGGCGGTCTGTCGACAGGGGGGGTGCAGGATCCGACCTCGTCCGACGATTCGACGGAGGACACGATTCAGTCCACCATCCAGCAGGTATTGAACGAGCTGTTGGCCATGCTGGCCCAGAACGGCTCGGGCAACGCGCCGTCGCTCTCCAGCGGCTCGGGCCTGTCCTCGGCGTCGCCGCTACAGCTTTCGCCCACGGAGGGCGGCGTCCAGTCGCCCGTCAATATGACGGCTACCTTGCCGACGACGGGCAGCACGCCGGCGACGGCCACCGGCACGCCGGCGGCAACGGCCAGCGCGCCGACGACGGGTACCGCATCGTCGGCGAGCAGCAGCGGCAGCTCGTCGGGCAGCAGCAGCGTAGACAACACCAACACCCAGCTCCAGGATGCGATGTCGCAGACGGAGGAGAAAGATCCCACGCTGTTCGCGCAGACGGAGAAGGACGGCCAGGACGGCAACGGCAACGGGCTCGTCCAGGACGAACTGCAGGCCTACAAGGAAGGCGACATCACCAAGCAGCAGTGTATCGACGAGGTTTCGGGTGCCCAGAGCCTCGCCAACAACAACGGCGGCGGCAAGATCAACGGCACCGTGAGGAAAGATGCGGAGCAGGCGCTCGGCGGCAGCTACATCAAGGGCGGCCAGACGCGCGCCGCCCACGACATTGTCAAGGCGCTCGAATCCTTCACGCCTATCGGTGCCATCGTCAAGGGCGTTCAGAGCAAGACCTCCAGCTCGAAGCCTGAAACCATCCTCCAGGCGGCGCAGCCGGCGGTGCAGCAGGGCACGCAGCAGGCCATGCAGGACATGGAAGACGCCGATCCGGAACTGGCCCAGCAATTCGAGCAGGACGCGAAGAAGGGCAACGGCAACGGCATGGTCAACGACATGATCGAGCTGAAGCAGGAAGAGCAGAGCGGCGAGGTGCCCGACACCTTCACCGACCAGGACGCCCAGATGCTCGGCAGCCAGGTCGGCAACTACGGCAAGGGCAAGGTGAATTCGCAGGAAAACCAGGCGTTCACGCAGACGTTCGGGGCCGACACGCTGTATCAGGGCTCGTCGCGAGGCGCGAAGGACTTCAGCAAGTTCGAAAACGGCGTCGGCGACATCATGCAGAAGGTCGTGGCGCCCGTTACGGATACGGCCACGGGCGTGGACGATCTCGTGCACGGCAACATCAAGGGCGCGTTCTCGCAGTTCGGCCAGGCGCTCGGCGGCGCGGCCATGGATGCCGCGATGGTGCTGGCGCCCGAAGCCGCGCCGGAACTCGAAGTGGGCGCGGCCGCGGCCGAAGGCGCGGATGCGGCCGCGAGCGCCGGCAGCGCGCTCGATCCGATCCTGAGCGGCGCCAACATGCTGGGCAAGGGCAACAATTACTACAACGATGCCAACAACGCCGTCAACTACCTGAACGGCAACGGCAACAACCAGAACGGGGCCACGATCTGAAGTCCCGCGTCTTTACCCGGCGTTGCGAACCGACCGAAAGCCCGCGCGATGCGGGCTTTTTTGCATGCGGACGGCGCGACATGAGCCGATCCCGGCTACGCGCGGGCGGGGCGTCTGGCGCCGCGCGATCGCCAGGCGGCGGCGTCATTAGCTATTGCGGATAAATTAGAACCGGCGTTCGCGAGACTCCCTATAGTCTGAGCCTGCTTCCTTTCATAACAATTCTTTACCGGAGCTTCGCAGATGACACGCGCTATCCGTTTCTCGCCACGCCGGCCGCGCTTCTTCGCAGCGGCATTCGCCCTGTGCGCCGCGCTGACGTCCACGCTGGGCCTGCGCGCGGCCTACGCCGCCGATCCGCACGAGGTCGTGATCGCCTATCAGGACATGGTGGTGCCGTGGCGCTACGCGCAGGCGACGGGCGAGGTCGAAAAGGAAACCGGCTACAAGATCACCTATCGCAAGCTGGGGAGCGGCGCCGACGTGATCCGCGCGCTCGCGTCGGGCTCGGTGCAGCTCGGCGAGGCCGGCTCCAGCCCGGTCGCGGCGGGCCTTTCGCAGGGCCTCGACATCTCGCTGTTCTGGATTCTCGACAACATCAACGACGCCGAGGCGCTCGTCGCGCGCGACGGCTCGGGCGTGACGAGCCTCGCCGGCCTGAAGGGCAAGACGCTCGGCGTGCCGTTCGTCTCGACCTCGCATTTCCACACGCTCGTCGCGCTGCAGTACGCCGGCGTGAATCCCGCCGACGTGAAGATCGTCAACCTGAGCCCGGCCGAGATCGCGGCGGCCTGGACGCGCGGCGACATCGACGCCACCTACGTCTGGAACCCGGTGCTCGCCCAGGTGAAGAAGAACGGCAAGGTGCTGATCACGTCCGGCCAGGTGGCGCGCGAGACGGGCAAGGCGACGTTCGACGGCTTCGTGGTCGACCGGCGCTTTGCGAAGGACAATGCGGACTTCGTCACGCGCTTCGTGAAGGTGCTGGCGGCGGCCGATGCGGACTACAGCGCGCACCGCGCCCAGTGGACGGTCGGTTCGCCGCAGGTCGCGGGGGTCGCGCAGGAGTCGGGCGCGAATCCGCAGGACGTGCCGGCGAGCCTCGCGCTCTACTCGTTCCCGACGCTGGCCCAGCAGGCGTCGAGCACCTGGCTCGGCGGCGGCGCCCAGTCCGGCGCGGCGCGCTCGCTCGCGGCGACCGCGGCGTTCCTGAAGAGCCAGGGTACGATCCAGAACGTGCTGCCCGACTACTCGGTCGGCGTGGACCCGCAGTTCGTGCGCGCGGCCATCGCCTCGCACTGAGGACGGGGAAGGACGCAGCGGGCAGGGGAGAGAGGCAGCCGTGGAAGCAGATCGCGCATGAGCACGCTTGAAATCCGCGACCTCAGTGTCGTCTACGACGGCACGCGCGGTCGCCCGCCGACCGTCGCGCTCGCCGACGTTGACCTGAGCGTCGAGAGCGGCGAGTTCGTCGTCGCGCTCGGCGCCTCCGGATGCGGCAAGACGACCCTGCTCAACTGCATCGCGGGCTTCATCCAGCCGGCCCGGGGCGAGGTGCGCGTCGACGGCCTGCCGGTGACGGGGCCCGGCGCGGATCGCGGCGTCGTGTTCCAGCAGCACGCCCTGATGCCGTGGCTCGACGTGCTCGACAATGTCGCGCTCGGCCTGCGGTTTCAGGGCGTGCCGAAGCCGCAGCGCGAACGCGTCGCGCGCGAGATGCTCGCGCTCGTCGGGCTCGAGGCGCATGCGCGCGCACGCGTCTACGCGCTTTCGGGCGGCATGCAGCAGCGCGTGGGGATCGCGCGCGCGCTCGCGAGCGATCCGCGGATGCTGCTGATGGACGAACCCATGGGCGCGCTCGACGCGATGACGCGCGAATCGGTGCAGGAGCTCGTGCTCGACGTCTGGGGGCGCACGCGCAAGACCGTGTTCTTCATCACGCACAGCGTCGAAGAGGCGCTTTTTCTCGCGACGCGCCTCGTCGTGATGACGCCGGGGCCCGGTCGGATCGAGGAGAGCTATCCGCTGCCGTTCGCGCGCCGCTATCTCGAGACGCGCGACGCGCGGGCGGTGAAGTCGTCGCCGGCATTCATCGAGTGGCGCGAGCGCCTGATCCGGGTGCTGCACGGGCGCGAGCGCGAGGCGGCGGTGTCCGGAGGGGCGCCATGAACGCGCCGCACGAATCGTTGTCCCGGGCCGAAGAAGCCGGGCGCGCCTCGGGAGCGGCCCCGGCGCCGAGCCGCTCCCGGGTCTGGCAAATGCCCGGCGAAGGGCCGACCGCCGCGCTCAGTTGCGCGTCCGTGGTCGGGCTCGCGCTGCTCTGGTGGCTGGCGACGCATCTGCACTGGCTGCCGCCGCTTTTCCTGCCGACGCCTGAGGCCGTCTGGCAGGCGTTCGTCGACGCGTGGCACGGTCACATCGCGGGCGGTCTGCCGCTGTCCGAGCATCTGGGCTGGAGCGCCCTGCGCGTGTTCGGGGCATTCGCGCTGGCGACGGCGACGGCCGTTCCCGTCGGCATCCTGATGGGCGTGAGCCGCATCGTGCGCGGGCTGCTCGACCCGCCGCTGGAGTTCTACCGGCCGCTGCCGCCGCTTGCGTATCTGCCGCTCGTGGTGATCTGGTTCGGCATCGGCGAGACGGCCAAGATCGTCGTGATCTATCTGGCGTGCTTCGCGCCGATCGCCATGGCCGCGCGCGCCGGCACGCGCAGCGCGACGGTCGAGCAGATTCGCGCGGCCGCCTCGCTCGGCGGCGGGTTCTGGCAGATCGTGCGCTTCGTCGTGCTGCCCGCCGCCCTGCCCGAGATTCTCACTGGCCTGCGCATCGCCATCGGTTTCGGCTGGACGACGCTCGTCGCCGCCGAGATGGTGGCCGCGACAGCGGGCCTCGGGCAGATGGTGCTGAACGCTTCCAACTTCTTGCGCACCGACGTCGTCGTCATGGGCATCGTGCTGATCGGCCTGATCGCCTGGCTCTTCGATCTCGGCATGCGCTGGCTGGAGCGCCGGCTGGCGCCCTGGAAGGGGCGGGCATGAGCGGGATCGTCGGGATCGGTCGGTCGGCTTCCTGACAAGTCGACTGCGGAGCCGGCCGCGCGCAGGGCCTCAGGTGCCGAGCGCCTTTTCCAGCAACTGGTCGAGCTCCGCGAACTGCGGCTCGCCGACGTAACGCTTCAGAATCCTGCCGTCGCGGCCGACGACGAAGGTGGTCGGCGTGAGCTGCACGTTGCCGAATTCCCGCGCGGCCGAGCCGTCGTCCATCGCGATCCTGAACGGCAACCGGCGCGTCTGCGCATAGTTCGTCACGTACGTCGGCGCGTCGTATTTCATCGCCACGGCGACGAACTCGAGCCCCTGCCCCTTGAACCTGTCATAGGTCTGAACCATCTGCGGCATTTCCTGAATGCAGGTCGAGCAGTCGGTCGCCCAGAAATTGACGAGATAGACCTTGCCCTTCAGGTCGTTCGTGGAAATTTTCTGGCCGGACAGCAGCGTGAACGTCGCGTTGGGAACGTGTTGCCGGCTGTTGAACGCGAAGTAGCCGGCGATCGCGATGGCGCCGACGACCACGGCAAGCGCGGCATAGCGCGCAAGGCCCGCGCGCTGCCTGACGGGCGCGGAAGGGGAAGGCGTCGGGCTCATGGGCGAATCTCGGGCACGCGGAGGGACGGAAACGGGAGGCGCTCCATTGTAGTCGGGAATCTGGCGGCCGGCAGCGTGCGGCCGGGAAGCGTTTTCACGAGCCCGTGTACCGCGCCAGGAAGTGAAAGCGCCTTCCTGGCTTGTCGTGCTAATGCCCCGATTTCATGGAGGTTTTCGTGTTACCCACAGCGGCTGTGGAAAACTTTGTTGAAAACCGGCCTCCGCGCCCGGCAAAAGCCCGTCCTGCGGGCCGCCGGTTAGTTTGCACGCGATCTCGGCAGTTTTTAAAATTCAATTGAATCAATGGCTTGCGGCGATGCCTTCGCGCTGTGTCGGTAAACGGACGAAAAACGGGGCGAAGTCCGTTCGTGTGTATAAGTCAAGTCTTGACTTTGATTTTTTTAGTGCGCATACGTGCGGCCAGGAGGCGCGGCGGCACGGTTGTTGCGACCGCGTCCCGTTTCAGCCCAGTTTTACGCCCCCGGAAGCGCGCGCCGGTACTGCACGGCTTCGGCGATTTGACTTGCATCCGGCATCGCGTCGCCGGCCAGGTCCGCGATCGAGCGCGCGACCTTGAGCACCCGATAATAGGCGCGCGCCGACCAGCCGAAGCGCTCGCCGGCCTCGCGCAGCAGCGCTTCGCCCGCGGCGTCGGGACGGCAGACTTCGTCGACCTCGCGGCCGGTCAGTTCCCGGTTGGTCTTGCCTTGGCGCTCGATCTGGCGTGCCCGGGCCGCACGTACGCGCCTGGCGACGATAGCGCTGGATTCGCCGGGGGCGCCGGCGCGGGCGGCAAGCTCGGCCGGCGAGAGGGCCGGGATTTCGATCTGGATGTCGATGCGGTCGAGAAGCGGGCCGGAAAGCTTGCGCAGATAACGCGCGGCGGCTTCGGGCGAGCAGCGGCAGCGCCCGCCGGGGTCGCCGCGCCAGCCGCAGGGGCACGGATTCATGGCGGCGACGAGCTGACAGGCGGCGGGGAAGTCGATCTGCCAGGCGGCGCGCGAGATCGTGATGGCGCCGGTTTCGAGCGGTTCGCGCAGCGTTTCGAGAACGTGTCGGTCGAACTCCGGCAACTCGTCGAGGAACAGCACGCCGAGGTGGGCCAGCGTGATTTCGCCGGGCTGCGGGGGATTGCGGCCGCCGATCAGCGCCGCCGCGCTCGACGTGTGGTGCGGCGCGCGAAACGGCCGCCGCCGCCATTGCCGGGGCGTGAAACCCACGGCGCTGGCCGACAGCAGCGCGGCCGAACTCAGCGCCTCGGCGTTCGTCATCGGCGGCAGCAGGCCCGGCAGGCGAGCGGCCAACATCGACTTGCCCGCCCCGGGCGGGCCGACCATCAACAGGTGGTGGTTGCCGGCCGCCGACACTTCGAGCGCCCGCCGGGCGCCAGGCTGACCGATCACGTCCGCCATGTCGGGCCGCGCGCCGGCGGTTTCGTCGGGATCGGGGTCGGGCATTTTCACCGGCCGGAGCCGGGCTTCGGGGACGCCGGCCAGGTGCGCGCAGAGCGAGGGCAGATCGGTTGCGCCGAACACGTCGACGCCGGGCACGAGCGCGGCCTCGGCGGCGTTCTCGGCGGGCAGATAGAGCTGCGGCAGGCCGGTCGGGGCATCGTCGTCCGGCATACCGTCGTCGCTGTCGCGGGGATGGGCCTCGGCCCGGCTGCGGGCCGTGCCGCATGCCATGGCGAATGCGCCGCGCATGGGGCGGACCGCGCCGCTCAGCGAAAGCTCGCCCGCGAATTCGCGGTGCGCGAGCGCGGCCGCCGGAATCTGGCCGCTGGCGGCGAGGATGCCGAGCGCGATCGGCAGGTCGAAACGGCCCGACTCCTTGGGCAGATCGGCGGGCGCGAGGTTGACGGTAATGCGTCTTACCGGGAAGTCGAAACCGCAGTTCTGCAGCGCCGCGCGCACGCGTTCGCGGCTTTCGCGCACTTCGAGGTCGGGCAGGCCGACGATCATGAAAGAGGGGAGTCCGTTGGCGAGGTGGACCTCGACCGTGACTTCCGGCGCGCGGCCGGCAGCCGGCGCGCGGCTGCGCACCACGGCAAGCGACATGGGGTTCTCCGGAAGAGGGGCGGCCCGGGTTTTTTTAAGGCTACCGGGGACCGCCGGGGACGTTGCGGCTCGCCAGCCGTGGGCACGCGTGGCGTGCGTGCGGGGACCGTTGGGAGGGATGGGCCCCCGGCCCCGGTGAATCAGGACGGCTGGGTGACCGGCAGCTTCTGCTCGAGTTCGGCCACGCGCCGCTCGAGTTCCTCGAGGCGCGTGCGCGTGCGCAACAGCACCTGGGTTTGCGCGTCGAATTCCTCGCGGGTCACGAGTTCGAGCCTGGAGAAGCCTTGCGAGAGCAGGGCGCGCACGTTGCGCTCGACGTCGCGGGCGGGCGAATTCTTCAGGAGTTCGCTGACGCGCGCCTGAAGGTCGTTGAAAACGTCGTTGGGTTGCTTCATGGAGTTCTCCCTCGCGCACAAAAAATGTGCGTATTCGATTGCGATAGCCTCATGCACCAGCCGATGAGCGATCGTGGTGCGGTTTCATGACGATTGTGTTGCCGGCGCTCGAATCTGGTGCGTGCTCGCGGCGGCGCCAGTGTACGTCCGATGGCGAAAAGCCTTCGGACACTCTAGCAACGATCCTTACAACGCGCTACGGGAAGCACGCCGCGCTGGCTGTCCGGCCAGGGGCCAGGCGGCCGGATCGGCTGTCGGCCGGCGCCGGGCGCAGGCGGAAAACGGTCGTGCGGATTTGGCACGCGAGTTGCTACTACTGCCCCGCGCACCGTTCGGCGGTTTGCCTGCGGTGCATCGGCGCGGTCGAGGCGGAAGACCCGCCGACGCCCAGTGGCGGCTTCAGGCAGGGGCTACGCAAAACGGTCATGCAACCACAGCGAGGACTACATGAAACTGATTACCGCAATCATCAAGCCGTTCAAGCTCGATGAGGCGCGCGAAGCATTATCGGCCATCGGCGTCTCGGGGATCACGGTGACGGAAGTGAAGGGCTTCGGTCGCCAGAAGGGCCATACCGAGCTCTATCGCGGCGCCGAATATGTGGTCGATTTCCTGCCGAAGGTGAAGATCGAGGCCGCGGTCTCGGACGACATCGTCGATCAGGCGATCGAGGCCATCGAGCGGGCCGCCCGCACGGGCAAGATCGGCGACGGCAAGATCTTCGTCACGCCGATCGAGCAGGTCATCCGGATTCGCACCGGCGAGACGGGTGCCGACGCGCTGTAATCAAGCAGACAGAGACCAGACATACCGAGGACGAGAAGAGGATATAAAGATGCGTAAATTGCTGATGTCATTGTTCATGGCCGGCTCGTTGCTGGCAGGCGGCGTCGGGGCTGCGCTCGCCGACGACGCGTCCGCGCCGGCGGCGGCGTCCGCACCGGGCGCGGATGCGTCGGCCGCGGCGGCCACGTCCTCCGCGCCGGCCGCGATCGCTTCCGCGCCGGCGGCCGACTCGTCGTCGGCGGCCGCATCGGCCGCGGCCGACGCCTCCGCCGCAGCGGCGGCCGCGCCTGCGGCGCCGACCGCGCCGTTCTCGGTCGATTCGTCGAAGATCAACTCCGGCGACACCGCGTGGATGCTGACCTCCACCGCGCTCGTGCTGTTCATGACGATTCCGGGCCTCGCGCTCTTCTACGGCGGCATGGTGCGCAAGAAGAACGTGCTCGCGACGCTCATGCAGAGCTTCGCGATCACCTGCCTCGTGACGGTGATCTGGACCGTGGTCGGCTACAGCCTCGCGTTCACGCCGGGCAACTGGTTCATCGGCGGCTTCTCGCGCGTGTTCCTCGAGGGCATGAACTACATCAAGGGCGACAAGGCGACCACGCTGACAGTGAGCCACCTCGCGCCGACGATTCCGGAGACGGTCTACTTCGTCTACCAGATGACGTTCGCGATCATCACGCCGGCGCTCATCACCGGCGCGTTTGCGGACCGGATGAAGTTCTCGGCGATGCTCGTGTTCATGGGCCTGTGGTCGCTCATCGTCTACTCGCCGATCGCGCACATGGTCTGGGAACCGACGGGCTGGCTGGCGAGCGCGGGCATCCTCGACTTCGCGGGCGGCACCGTGGTGCACATCAACGCCGGTATCGCGGGCCTCGTCTGCTGTCTCGTGCTGGGCAAGCGCGTCGGCTACGGCCGCGAAGCGATGGCGCCGCACAACCTGGTGCTGACGCTGATCGGCGCCGCGATGCTGTGGGTGGGCTGGTTCGGTTTCAACGCGGGTTCGGCGGTGGCGGCGGACGGCCGTGCCGGCTTCGCGATGCTGACGACGCAGGTGGCGACCGCCATCGCCGCGCTCGCCTGGATGTTCGCGGAGTGGGCGACCAAGGGCAAGCCGTCGGTGCTCGGCATCGCCTCGGGCGCGGTCGCGGGTCTCGTGGCCATCACGCCGGCATCGGGCTTCGTCGGCGTGGCGGGCGCGATCGTGATCGGCATCGCCGCAGGCGTGATCTGCTACTGGGCGTCGACCTGGCTCAAGGGCAAGCTCGGCTATGACGATTCGCTCGACGCGTTCGGCGTGCACTGCATCGGCGGTATCGTCGGCGCGCTGCTGACCGGCGTGTTCGCGGTCAAGGACATCGGCGGCTCGGACGGCAGCGTGATCCTGCAGGCCAAGGGCGTGCTGACGACGCTGGTCTACAGCGGCGTGGTCAGCTTCATCCTGCTGAAGATCATCGACATGGTGATGGGCCTGCGCGTGAAGGAAGACGAGGAGCGCGAAGGGCTCGACATCATTCTCCACGGCGAGCACGTCGAATGAGCATGAGCGGTTCTTCCGCGTCGGAGCAGCAGCGTAGTCGTAGTATGGGGTAGCAACGCAGTAGTAGCGCAGCGACTTGAGCCCGCCTTCCCAGGCGGGCTTTTTTCTTTTGGGTGTCCCGGATCGGGTTGCCTCCGGTCGATTTCCTTGCTGTCGGTTTCGCTCGGGCACGCGGCTCGCTGGCCCGGGGGCGGGCCCCGGCCGGTGCCGGGGCGCCGGGCCGGGCGTGTGCGGCGTGTGTATGGCCTCGTTGCGCGCAGGGGGCGGCGTGAGCCAGAATGGATGCGCAGCAAGCGTGCATACGCATCGGCCGGTGTTGCGGATGGGCGGATTTCCGGCGCGCGAGCCGTGAGCGCCGGAAAGCCCTGTGCTGTATAGGGGTATGACCGGCTTGTTTTATGGCGGGCGCGCCCCCACATGCGACGCGTCATTCCCTACAATCGCCGTTTTTGTCGGCTCAGTCCGTGAGTACCCCATGGTCCCGCACCTCGTTACGGCGTTGAACGGCCCGCTGCTCGAACTCGAGGAGCGCATCCTCGACGCCACGCCGGCCATCGAACGGTGGTTCCGCCTCGAATGGCAGGAGCACACGCCGCCGTTCTACTGCTCGGTGGATCTGCGCAATGCCGGTTTCAAGCTCGCGCCGGTCGACACCAATCTCTTCCCCGGCGCATTCAACTGCCTGCCGCAGGAGGTGCTGCCGCTCGCCGTGCAGGCGGCGATGGCCGCCATCGAGAAGATCTGCCCCGACGCCAAGAATCTGCTCGTGATTCCCGAGCAGCACACGCGCAACGCCTTCTACCTCGAAAACGTCGCGCGGCTCGCGACGATCATGCGCCAGGCCGGTCTGAACGTGCGCTTCGGCACGCTCGATGAGAGCATCGCGGGGCCGGTCACGATCTCGCTCTCGGACGGCCAGAAGCTCGTGCTCGAGCCGCTCGAACGCTCGGCGCGGCGGGTCGGCCTGAAGAATTTCGATCCGTGCTCGATCCTGCTGAACAACGATCTCTCGGGCGGCATTCCGCCGGTGCTCGAAAACCTGCACGAGCAATATCTGCTGCCGCCGCTGCACGCGGGCTGGGCCGTGCGCCGCAAGTCGACGCACTTCTCGTGCTACGACGACGTCGCGAAGAAGTTCGCGAAGATGGTCGGCATCGATCCGTGGATGATCAACCCGTATTTCGCGCACGTCGAGAACGTCGACTTCGAGCAGCGCACCGGCGAGGAAGCCCTGGCCGAGGCGATCGACGCCGTGCTCAAGAAGATCGCGAGGAAGTACCGCGAGTACGGCGTCACCGAGCGGCCCTATGTCGTCATCAAGTCGGACGCGGGCACGAACGGGCGGGGCGTGATGACGGTGCACGACGCCGCCGAGGTCGCCTCGCTCACGAGGCGCGAGCGCGCGAAGATGGCGGCGGCCAAGGACGGCCTCGAGGTGCACGACGTGATCGTGCAGGAGGGCGTCTATACGTTCGAGCGGATCGGCGACGAGGTGGCCGAGCCCGTCGTCTACATGATCGACCGCTACGTGGTGGGCGGGTTCTACCGTGCGCACGGCGGCCGCGAGCGCGACCAGAACCTGAACGCACCGGGCATGCACTTCGTGCCGCTGGGCTTCGAGCACACGGCGCTGCCCGACACGCACGCGAAGCCGGGCGCGGCGCCGCCCAACCGCTTCTATCTGTACGGCGTGGTCGCCCGGCTCGGTCTGATCGCCGCGTCGGTGGAGCTCGAGAAGACCGATCCCGAGGCGATCCAGGTTTAAACGCGCTGCCCGCGGGTGGCGCGCCGGGCCGCCGTAACGGCGTTCTGCCGTGCTGTACCATAAGGGCCGCCTCGGGGCGACCGTCGGCGCGCCCCTTTCTTTCTTTTTCGCGGCCGGTTCGCGATCGTTTGGCAGCCATTTCGTAGCACGGGTCGGCGGCATGGGCCCACGATGCTCAGGGATTTTATGGACATACTCTTTATCGCCGATCCGCTCGAACGGTTTCGCATCTACAAGGACTCGACCTACGCGATGATCGCCGAGGCGGCGCGCCGCGGGCATACGCTGTACGCGTGCGAGCCGCAGCACCTCGCCTGGAGCGGCGGCGCGGTGGAGGCCGACGTGCGGCCGTTCCGGGTCGTCGGCGACACGGCGGACCTGCATCGCGAGCGCTGGTTCGAGGCGCAGCCGGTCGTCGCCCGCGCGCTCGCGAGCTTCGACGCGGTGCTGATGCGCAAGGACCCGCCGTTCGACATGGAGTACGTGACGTCCACGTGGCTGCTCGAAATCGCCGAGCGCGCCGGCGCGAGAATCTTCAACCGTCCCCAGTCGATTCGCGACCATTCGGAAAAGCTCGCGATCGGCGAGTTCGCGCAGTTCGTCACGCCGACGCTCGTGACGCGCGACGCTGCGCGGCTGCGCGCGTTCCACGCCGAGCACGGCGACGTGATCCTCAAGCCGCTCGACGGGATGGGCGGCATGGGCGTGTTCCGCGTGAAGGCCGACGGGATGAACCTCGGCTCGATCGTCGAGATGCTGAGCCACGACGGCGCGCGCAGCGTGATGGCGCAGAAGTTCATCCCGCAGATCAAGGACGGCGACAAGCGCATTCTGCTGATCGGCGGCGTGCCCGTGCCGTATGCGCTCGCGCGCATTCCGCAGGGCAACGAGGTGCGCGGCAACCTGGCGGCGGGCGGCCTCGGCCGGGCGCAGCCGCTCACCGCGCGCGACCGCGAGATCGCGGAAACGCTCGGCCCGGTGCTGGCGGCGCGCGGCCTGCTGCTCGTGGGGCTCGACGCGATCGGCGACTGGCTGACCGAAGTGAACGTGACGAGCCCGACCTGCTTTCGCGAGATCATGGAGCAGACCGGTTTCGACGTGGCCGCGATGTTCGTCGACGCGCTGGAGCGCGCGGCGGGCTGAAGCGGTTCGCATGGCGCGCACAATGTGCGGATGCCGGCCAGGCAGGATTGCGCGGCCGGGGCGAAAATGGACCCTGCTACAATGCGGCGGGTTTGGCGCGACAACGCGTACCTTGCGCGTACCTCGACCGCCGCAGTACGTGCTCTGACCCCGATGGCTGGCGGCTGGCCGCGGGGCAGACAGTTCGGGCGGATTTTCCCGCGGATCGGGCGGGGCCGCGTTCAGAGCCGTTTTTTGCAGCATGACTGATATGGCTGGGATTCTGATCATCGCGCACGCGCCGCTGGCCTCCTCGCTTCGCGAGTGCGTCGCCCACATTTACGGCGGATTGCCGGCGCGCATCGGCGCGCTGGACGTCCTGCCCGACAGCGACCCCGTGCGCGTCGTCGCGCAGGCCAATGCGGAAATCGAGCGCCTGCGCGAGGACAACGGCGCGCTCGTGCTGACCGACCTGTTCGGCGCGACGCCCTCGAACATCGCCGTGCGACTGGCGACGCAGCCTCAGGTGCGCGTGCTGGCCGGCGTCAACCTGCCGATGCTCGTGCGTGCCGTCTGCTACCGTGCCGCGCCGCTCGACACGCTGGTCGAGAAGGCCCTGGCCGGCGCGACCAAGGGCATTCATACGATCGGGCCGACGACGCCGCTGCCGGCCGACTGCGGATGCCTGCCCGCGCAGCCGGTCGTGACCGCCGCCGGACAGCTCAAACGGGCCGGTGTCTAGCGTCCCCGCCTTCGCCGATTTTTCCTCCCGATTTCCCGATTCCCGCCCTTTATTCTTGCCCTCAACCTTATGCTGCAACAAGAGACGACTATCGTGAACAAACTCGGCCTGCACGCGCGCGCGTCGGCCAAGCTGACCCAACTGGCGGGGAGTTTTCAGTCGGAAATCTGGATGAGCCGCAACGGCCGGCGGATCAACGCCAAGAGCATCATGGGCGTGATGATGCTGGCGGCGGGCATCGGCAGCACGGTCCTGATCGAGACCGAGGGGCCGGACGAGGCCGAGGCCATGAGCGCGCTGCTCAAGCTGATCGCCGATAAATTCGGCGAAGGACAATGATGCGGACCCGCTGCTGCGCATGACGAAACGCCGCGGTTTGCCGCGGCGTTTTTCATGGCGCGGACGAAAACGGTGAGAACCGGGCGGCGGCGGCCCGATGTGGCGCCCCATTCGTGTTGTCCCGATGCCGTCGCGGCGCGATGGAATTTATAATCGTCGGCGGAGTCTGATAGCCCGTCGCAGCGGCTTGCCGCGGCATCACAGAATTAGAGGAGGGCGCGTGTCATTCACGCTGCATGGAATTCCCGTATCGCGCGGCATCGCCATCGGGCGGGCTTACCTGATTGCCCCGGCCGCGCTCGACGTCGACCATTATCTGGTCGAACCGGCCGACGTCGAGAAAGAAGTCGAGCGCCTGCGCACGGCGATGGACGCCGTGCGCGAAGAGCTCGACGTGCTGCTCGCCGACTTGTCCGCCGACGCGCCCAGCGAAATGGGCGCGTTCATCGGCGTTCACCTGCTGATCCTGAAGGACACGATGCTCGTGCAGGAGACCATCGATCTCATCCGCACGCGCCGCTACAACGCCGAGTGGGCGCTGGCCGAGCAGCTCGAACGCCTTTCGCGCCACTTCGACGACATCGAGGACGAGTACCTGCGCGAGCGCAAGGCCGACATCCAGCAGGTGGTCGAGCGCGTGCTGAAGGCGCTGGCCGGCGCGACGTCGCCGACGCTGCACGGCGGCTGCGACGAGATGATCGTGGTCGCCCACGACATCGCGCCCGCCGACATGCTGCAGTTCAAGACGCAGACGTTCCAGGGCTTCGTCACCGACCTCGGCGGGCGCACGTCGCACACGGCGATCGTCGCGCGCAGCCTCGGCATTCCGGCCGCGGTCGGCGTGCAGCAGGCGAGCGCCCTGATCCGCCAGGACGATCTCATCATCGTCGACGGCGACCACGGCATCGTCATCGTCGATCCCGCGCCGATCGTGCTCGAGGAGTACACGTACCGGCAAAGCGAGATGGTGCTGGAAAAGCGCAAGCTGCAGCGCCTGAAGTTCTCGCCCACGCAGACGCTGTGCGGGACGAAGGTGCATCTGTGCGCCAACATCGAGTTGCCCGACGACGCGCAGGCCGCGCTCGACGCGGGCGCGCAGGGCGTCGGCCTCTTTCGCACCGAATTCCTGTTCATGAATCACAAGGACGGGCTGCCCGAGGAAGAGGAGCAGTTCGACGCGTACCGTCGCGCCGTGGAGCTGATGCAGGGGCGGCCCGTGACGATCCGCACGATCGACGTCGGCGCGGACAAGCCGCTCGATTCGATCGGCGGCGGCGATGGCTACGAGAGCACGGCGAACCCGGCGCTGGGGCTGCGCGCGATCCGCTGGAGCCTGTCCGAGCCGCAGATGTTCCTCACGCAGTTGCGCGCGATCCTGCGCGCTTCGGCGTTCGGTCAGGTGAAGATCCTGATCCCGATGCTCGCGCATGCGCGGGAGATCGACCAGACGCTCGACCTGATCCGCGAGGCGAAGCGCCAGCTCGACGACGCGGGGCTCGCCTACGATCCGGGCGTGCACATCGGCGCGATGATCGAGATTCCGGCCGCCGCGATCGCGCTGCCGCTGTTCCTCAAGCGGCTCGACTTCCTCTCGATCGGCACCAACGATCTGATCCAGTACACGCTCGCGATCGACCGCGCCGACAACGCCGTGGCCGACCTCTACGACCCGCTGCATCCGGCCGTGCTGCACCTGATCGCGCACACGCTGCGCGAGGCGAAGCGCGCCGGGGTGCCCGTCGCCGTGTGCGGGGAAATGGCCGGCGATCCGGCGTTGACGAAGCTGCTGCTCGGCATGGGGCTCACCGAGTTCTCGATGCACCCGAGCCAGCTATTGTTCGTCAAGCAGGAGATTCTGCGCTCGCAGTTGAAGTTGCTGGAAAAGCCGGTGGCGGACGTGCTGGCCGCTTACGAGCCCGAGGAGTTGCAGGCGGCGCTCAAGCGCGTGGCCGAGGCCTGACCCGCGTCCTTCCTTTGGAGGCAGGCTGGGCGTATGAGGCATGCGGGCGTTATGCGGTTGCGCCGGCCCCGGACGTAGCTGTGGTGGCGAGCTTCAGGCGCCGCTGCGCCCGGCTTTCCGATGCGTGCCGCCGCAGACCGGGCAGTCGGGCTGCCGCGCGATGCGCATCGTGTTCCACTCCATGCGCAGCGAGTCGAGCATCATGAGCCGCCCGACGAGCGGCGTGCCGATTCCGGCGATCACCCTCAACGCTTCCGCGGCCTGCATCGCGCCGATGATCCCGACCGTCGGCGCGAACACGCCCATCGTCGAGCAGGCCACTTCCTCAAACGGCTGATCCTCGGGAAACACGCAGGCATAGCACGGCGAGGCGTCGTCGCGGAAATCGAACGTGCTGATCTGCCCGTCGAAGCGCAGCGCCGCGCCCGACACGAGCGGCACGCCGTGGGCGACGCAGGCGCGGTTGATCGCGTGGCGCGTCGCGAAGTTGTCGGTGCAGTCGAGCACGACGCTCGCGCCTCGCACCGTGCGATCGAGCCACGCGTCGCCGATGCGCTCGGCGATCGCTCGCACCTCGACGCCGGGGTTCAGCCGCGCGATGGCGGCGCGGCCCGAGTCGACCTTCTTCTCGCCGACCGATGCGCTCGTGTGCAGGATCTGCCGCTGCAGGTTCGTGAGGTCGACCGTGTCGTCGTCGACGAGCGTGAGCGTGCCGACGCCGGCCGCGGCCAGGTACATCGCCGCGGGCGAGCCGAGGCCGCCCGCGCCGACGACGATCGCGTGTGCATCGAGAAAGCGCTGCTGCGCCTCGATGCCGAGTTCGTCGACGAGAATGTGGCGGGAATAGCGGAGAAGTTGTTCGTCGTTCATCGCGCAGCGCGTAGAGAGGGCGCCGCGCGGCAAGGCGGGAGGGGAGGCCGCGGCGCGTCGCCGGTTTCGCTATTGTAGCCGCGCCAGCGAAAAGGGCTTCGCGGCAACCGCCGCGAAGCCCTTTTCTTTTCGCCCGGTCGCGAGGCCGGGCAAAGGCGCTTACTGCGCCTGCGAGGCCGGTTGCGGTGCCGGCGGCGCCGAGGCCGGTATCACGGCCGATGCGCCGGGAACGGACGGCAGGGCCGGCTTCACCGCGATCGGCGCCGAAGCCGACTGCTCCGGCTTCGTTTGCGCGAGACGCTGCTCCATCGGCGACTTCGATTCCTGAACCGGCTTGCCCGCGAACTGGTTCATCGCCTGCTGGAGCATGAAGTCGTCGGCCGAACCGAACTCGACCGGCTTGCGGTCGCGATCGGCCTGACGCTGCTCGGGCGTCTTCTTGTCGTTCGCTTCCTCGAGCTGGCGCAGTTCGTCCATGCGTTCCTGCTCGCGCAGCGCCTCTTCCTTCTGCGCGTTCGGGTCCTGCGTGTTCGCGAGGTGGTTCGAGTAATCGACTTCGCGCGAGACGAACGCGTCGTCCGGATCGCCGCCCGCGTACTGGTCGACCGGAATGTCGGGGCGAATGCCCGTGTTCTGGATCGAGCGGCCGAGCGGCGTGTAGTAGTAGGCCGTCGTGAGACGCAGGGCCGTGTCGGCCGTCAGCGGACGCACGGTCTGCACCGAGCCCTTGCCGAAGGTCGTCTTGCCCATGACGAGCGCGCGGTGATGATCCTGCAGCGCGCCCGCGACGATTTCCGAGGCCGACGCCGTGTACGCGTTGGTCAGCACGATGATCGGCACCGTCTTGAACTCGGCCGGCTCGTTCTTCAGCGGATCGCTGTCGAACGAGGGCAGGCGGTAGTTCTCGTAGGTGTCGCGATAGACCTGCCTGGAGTCCGCGATCTGGCCGTTGGTGGACACGACGACGGAGTCGTCCGGCAGGAATGCGCCGGCGACGCCGACCGCGCTTTGCAGCAGGCCGCCGCCGTTGTTGCGCAGGTCGAGAATCAGGCCCTTGAGGTTCGGCTGCTGGCGCGCGATGTCCTGCAGTTGCGTCGCGAGGTCCGGCACCGTGCGTTCCTGGAAGCTCGTGATGCGGACGTAGGCGTAGCCCGGCGAGAGGATCTTCGTCTTCACGCTTTGCACCTTGATGATCGCCCGCGTGACGGTGAGCGGGAAGGTGCGGTCGTCGGTCTTGCGGTAGATGGTCAGCAGGACCTTGCTGCCCGGCGCGCCGCGCATCTGCTTGACGGCCTGGTCGAGCGTCATGCCGCGCACGGGCAGGTCGTTGATGCGCGTGATGAGGTCGCCGGGCCGGATGCCGGCGCGGAACGCGGGCGTGTCCTCGATCGGCGAGATCACCTTGATGAGCCCGTCTTCCGTCGAGATCTCGATGCCGAGGCCGGCGAAGCTGCCCTTGGTCTGTTCCTGCAGCTCTTCGTAATCGGTCTTGTCGAGATACGACGAGTGCGGATCGAGGCTTGCCACCATGCCCTTGATCGCGGCCGTGATCAGCTTGTCGTCGTCGACAGGCACGACGTAGTCGTGCTTGATCTGTCCGAACACTTCGGCGAAAAGCCGCAACTGGTCGAGCGGCAGCGGCGCGAGCGAGTCGGGTTGCTGGGCCGAGGCGGAAATTTGCAGGGTGGCGAAGACGCCGGTGGCAAGGCCAATGGCGATCAGGCCGATGTTTCTCAGGTTCTTTCGCATAGAGTCTGTTGCGGGCGGAAGCGCGTGGCAGCGTCAATGGGAACGGCGACGGACAAGTATAACTGCACACTTTGCCGTGCTGTGCGGAAGCGACGAACAATGCGCGTTCGACAGCGCAGGGGTTGCCGGGTTCGCGCCGACGCACGCCCGGCGCGATGCTGACGCGCGGCTGGCAATCCTGCCAGGGAGGATAAAGGAAGATGAAAGAAGAACGGGCGGCGGCGGTGCGGGCGTATGGAGCGTATCGCGTGCCCGCACCGCACGGGCTTCAGCCCGCCTTGCCCTGTTTCGCGACCGCGGCCTGCGCTTTCGCGATGGCCTCGGGATCGCCGAGATAGTAATGCCTGAGCGGCTTGAGATTTTCGTCGAGCTCGTAGACGAGCGGCACGCCGTTCGGAATGTTCAGGCCGACGATTTCGGTCTCGGACACATTGTCGAGATACTTGATGAGCGCGCGGATCGAGTTGCCGTGCGCCGCGATCAGCACTTTCTTGCCCGAGCGGATGGCCGGCCCGATCGATTCGTTCCAGATGGGCAGCACGCGCGCGACGGTGTCCTTCAGGCATTCGGTGAGCGGCAACTGCTCGCGCGGCACCTTCGCGTAGCGCGGGTCGTCGCAGGACGTGCGCGGATCGGCCGGATCGAGCGCGGGCGGCGGCGTGTCGTAGCTGCGGCGCCAGACTAGCACCTGGTCGTCTCCGTACTTCGCCGCCGTTTCGGCCTTGTTCAGGCCGGCGAGCGCGCCGTAGTGGCGCTCGTTGAGCCGCCACGAGTGGACGACGGGCAGATACATCAGGTCCATCTGGTCCTGCACGTGCCATAACGTACGGATGGCGCGCTTCAGCACCGAGGTATAGGCGATGTCGAACGTGTAGCCGGATTCCGCGAGCAACTGGCCGGCCTGCTGCGCTTCGCGGATGCCTTGCCCGGTGAGGTCGACGTCGACCCAGCCGGTGAACCGGTTTTCCTTGTTCCACGTCGATTCGCCGTGGCGGATGAGAACGAGTTTGTACATGGAGGTCGGGGGGGCAGGTAGTGAGGAAAGCGGGAACGGGCGGCGTCGCCTGGTCAGGTCGCACCCGCGTCAGGCGGTTATTTTATAATGGTCGGATTGCCTGGGCCGGTTTCCTGTGTTTTCCTGCCTGATTCCCCTCTTTTCGCGGCGGATTTTCCGTGACGTTCTTTTCCAATTACATCAACCTTGTACTGATTGCGATCGCCCTCATTTCTGGGGGGATGCTCCTGTGGCCCACGCTTCGCCGGGGCGGGAGCGCGGGGCTGTCCGCCGCCGAGGCGACCCAGATCATCAACCGTCGCAATGCCGTCGTCGTCGATCTGCGCCCGGCCGCCGAATTCGCGAACGGGCATTTGCCGTCGGCGCGCCAGATCGAATTCGCGGAGCTGCAGGCGAAGGTCGCGCAACTGGCGAAGAACCGGAGCAATCCGGTGCTGCTGGTCTGCCAGACGGGCCAGCAGTCGCGCAAGGCGCGGCGCGTCGTGAAAGAGGCGGGCTACGAGGAAGTTCATGTGCTCGAGGGCGGTCTGAACGCCTGGCAGCAGGCCGGCATGCCGGTCGTGAAACACGGAGGTTCGAAATGAACAAGGTGGTCATGTACAGCACGCAGGTGTGTCCGTATTGCCAGATGGCCGAGCGTCTTTTAAAGTCGCGCGGCGTCGAGCACGTCGAGAAGGTGCTGATCGACCGGGACCCGTCGCGGCGCGAGGAAATGATGACGCGCACCGGACGCCGGACCGTGCCGCAAGTATTTATCGGCGAGACGCACGTGGGCGGCTACGACGATCTGTCGGCGCTCGATCGCGCGGGCGGCCTGACGCCGCTCCTCAACGCGGCTTGACCGGCGCGCCGGCGACGCGGCTTCGCCTTCGCCACGCACGACAGAGACCGTCGGCACGCGTCGCAACGCCGGGCCGCGGGGCCCGCGCAATTCATTCAATCAGGGAAGCAAATCACCATGTCTGACGAGAATAACCAGCCGTTCTTCAACATCCAGCGCATCTACCTCAAGGACCTGTCGCTCGAGCAGCCGAATTCGCCGGGGATCTTCCTCGAGCAGGAGATGCCGGCGGTCGAGGTCGAGGTCGACGTGAAGGCGGAGCGGCTCGCGGAGTCGATCTTCGAAATTCTCGTGACGGGCACCGTGACGGCGAAGGTCAAGGACAAGGTGGCGTTCCTGATCGAGGCGAAGCAGGCCGGCATTTTCGACATTCGCAACATCCCGGCCGAGCAGATCGATCCGCTCGTCGGCATCGCGTGCCCGACCATCCTGTTCCCGTACCTGCGCTCGAACATCGCGGACGCGATTACGCGCGCGGGCTTCCCGCCGATCCACCTCGCCGAAATCAACTTCCAGGCGCTCTACGAGCAGCGTCTCTCCCAGCTCGCGACGCAGGACGGCGCCGCGCAGAGCAACGCCACCCACTGAACGCCGGCGCGCGGCAGGGGTTCCGGTGAAAGTCGCCGTTCTCGGCGCGGGCGCGTGGGGCACGGCGCTGGCGGGCCATCTGGCCGGCGCGCACGACACCGTGCTGTGGGCGCGCGACGCGGCGCTCGCCGCGTCGCTGCGCGCGACGCGCGAAAATGCCCGCTATCTGGCGGGCGTTTCCCTGCCGGCCGCGCTGCGCTACGAAACCCGCCTTGAAGCAGCGCTCGCCCATGCGGCCGACGACGCTTCGCTCGTCGTCCTCGCCACGCCGGTGGCGGGACTGCCCGGGCTGCTCGGCGCGCTGCGCGACGCGGGCAACGTGCCCGCGCATTTCATCTGGCTCTGCAAGGGATTCGAAGCGCAGACGCAGCGGCTGCCGCATCAGGTCGTGGCCGCCGAACTGGCCGGTCACGACAGCTACGGCGTGCTGTCGGGCCCGAGCTTTGCGCGCGAGGTCGGCGAGGGCCTGCCGGTCGCGCTGACGGTCGCGAGCGCGTCGGCGGCCTGCCGCGAACGCACGCTCGAGGCCTTTCACCACGGCGCCATGCGCATCTATACCGGCGACGACCTCGTCGGCGTCGAAGTGGGCGGGGCCGTCAAGAACGTGCTCGCGATCGCGACGGGCATCTCGGACGGCCTGGGTCTCGGTCTCAACGCGCGCGCCGCGCTGATCACGCGCGGCCTTGCCGAGATGTCGCGTCTCGGCGTGACGCTCGGCGGTCGCGCGGAAACGTTCACGGGCCTGACGGGCCTGGGCGATCTGATCCTGACGGCCACGGGCGACCTCTCGCGCAATCGCACCGTCGGCATGCAGCTTGCGGCGGGCCGCGGGCTCGACGACATCCTCGGCGCGCTCGGTCACGTGGCCGAGGGCGTGCGCTGCGCGCAGGCGGTGCTGTCGATCGCCGAAGCTCACGGCATCGAAATGCCGATCACGGCGGCCGTTTGCGCGGTGCTGTTCGAGGGTGTCGCGCCTGGCGACGCCGTGAGCGCGCTGCTCCGGCGCGACGCGAAGGCGGAATAGCGCCACCGCTGTTCGCTGTCCGTTGTCCCGCGCGGCGACACCGTGCCGCCGATGTTCCATACTGACTGACGTTTTCGCCGATTGCCGCGGGCCTATTCCGGTGCGGAATCCGCGCGTTGCCGGTCATCGGCGCCGGCATGGGAGGGAGCGATGCTGACCATCGGACATTGCCGCGTCGAGGCGCGGGTCGTCGACATCACGACGCTCGCGCTCGACGCGATCGTCAACGCAGCCAATACGTCGCTGCTCGGCGGCGGCGGCGTGGACGGCGCGATTCACCGCGCGGCGGGGCCCGACCTGCTGCGCGAATGCGCCTCGCTCGGCGGCTGTCCGACCGGCGACGCCAGGCGGACCCGGGGCTACCGTCTGCCGGCGGCGTGCGTCATCCATACCGTTGGTCCCGTCTGGCAGGGCGGCGGACACGACGAGGCGCAACTGCTCGCGTCGTGCTACCGGCGCTCGCTTGCGCTCGCGCGCGAGGTGGATTGCCGCAGCATTGCGTTTCCGGCGATCAGTTGCGGCGTCTACGGTTTTCCGGCCGACGAGGCGGTGCCCATCGCAACGCACACCGTGATCGACGCGTTGCCCGGCTACCCCGAACTCGCGCAGGTTATCTTCGCCTGCTTCGACGACGCGATGCTGGCCCGCTACGAGCGCGCGCTCGCGCGCCGTGCTTCCTGAGCGGCTTATTTGGCCCTCACTCTCCGCCTTCGAACCCGGCTTGCCGCCACGCTTCGAATACCACGACCGCCACTGTGTTCGACAGGTTGAGGCTGCGGTTGCCTGGCCGCATCGGCAGTCGCACGCGTTGCGGCGGGGCGAAACATTCGAGGACCGCGTCGGGCAGGCCGCGCGTTTCCGCGCCGAACACGAACCAGTCGCCGGGCCGGAACGCATGGGCGTGAAAGCGTCCCGCGCCGCGCGTCGTGAACGCGAACATGCGGGCCGGGTCCGGCGATTCGGCGGCGACGAACGCATCCCAGTTCCGATGCACGTGCATTTGCGCGTACTCGTGGTAGTCGAGGCCGGCGCGACGCATTTTCGCGTCGTCGAGCGGAAAGCCGAGCGGTTCGATCAGATGCAGGCGCGCGCCGGTGTTGGCGCACAGGCGGATTACGTTGCCGGTGTTGGGCGGAATTTCGGGCTCGACGAGGACGACGTTGAACATGGGGCGGGGGGCGTGAAGGAATACGGCTAGGTTCGGGGCGTGCGCAGGGCGACGAAATTCGTCACGCGTCGCGCGCCGGCCGTCTTGAGCGTGCGCGCGAGCGCTTCGAGCGTGGCGCCCGAGGTCATGACGTCGTCGACGACGGCCACGTGCAGGCCGTGCACGGAGCCGGTCAGCGCGAAGGCGTGCGCCACGTTGTGCCGGCGCGTGGCGAGGTCGAAGCCCGACTGGGGCGCCGTATGCGCGACGCGGCGCACGAGCGTCGCGTCGGCGCGCACGTGCAGCGCTTTCGCGAGCAGCTTCGCAATCTGCCAGGCCTGGTTGTAGCCGCGCTCGACGAGGCGTTTCGCCGACAGCGGTACCGGCACGATCACGTCCGGCCAGTGCGCCGGATCGAGCGCGTCCTCGGCCATGTGCGCGAGCCGCGAGGCGAACTCGCGGGCGAGCCCGAATCGCGCGCGGAACTTGAGGCCGCGCGCCAGCAAGTCGAGTGGCGCGCGGTAGTCCGCAAGCGTGAGCGTCGTGTCGAAAGGCGGCGGCGTGCCGATGCAATCGCCGCAGCGATACGGCGCCGCCGCGCGCCGGTAGCCGGACAGGGGCAGCGCGCAGACCGCGCAGCGCAGTCTCGGCTCGTTCCAATAGGCTTCGTCGCAGGCCATGCACAGCACGGTTGGCGACAAATTGCCGCATAACGTGCAGTGATTGGGCAATGCGAGCTGGGCCAGCCGGGGCAGCCAGACGCGCAATCTCTGGTTTGCGGATGCGATCGCTCGCGTCGCGACAGACGCGTGCGGACGGCAAGCAGGCGGAAGCGTGGGCGACGGCATCGGGGGAGGCCCGCAACGGGCTCGCGGACTGAAGGGACGGGAGTGAGCGAGTATACTTCGCAGACTTCGCCAATACGACCGTCATGCCTCCGTCTCCCGCAAGAACTGGCCGTCCGGCCTACGATTCCCGGCGCCTGCGGCGGATTTTCGACCGTCGCGCCGAGACCTTCGACGAGGTCGCTTTCCTGCCGCGCGAAATCGCCCAGCGCATGCGCGAGCGGCTCGACTACATCAAGATCGATCCGGCGAGCGTGCTCGACGTGGGGTGCGGCCCCGGCGACGACCTTCCCGCCCTGCGCGACCGGTTTCCCGAAGCGCCCGTGTTCGGCACGGATCTCTCCCGCGCGATGCTCGCGCGCGCGACGCGCCAGGATGCCGGCGACACGAGCTGGCGGCGATTCCTGCCCGCGTCGATCGGCAAGGCGCTCGGCGCGCGCGGCCCGCGTTTCGCCCAGGCCGATTTCGGCGCGCTGCCGTTCGCGTCCGCGTCGTTCGATCTGCTCTGGTCCAATCAGGCGCTGCACTGGCATCCGCGTCCCGATCTCGTGTTCGGCGAATGGCAGCGGGTGTTGAGAGTCAACGGCCTCCTGATGTTCAGCACGCTCGGCCCCGACACGCTCAGGGAGCTGCGCGGCGCCTGGGCGGAGGTCGAGGCGGCGCACGGCGTCGCGACGCGCGCGCACGTGGTCGATTTCGTCGACATGCACGACCTGGGCGACATGCTGGTCGAGAACGGCTTCGAGATTCCCGTGATGGACCAGGAGACGCTGACCATCACCTACCGCTCGCCCGACACGTTGCTCGCCGACGTGCGCCGCTGGGGTGCCTATCCGTTCGAGCGCGAGGCCGGCGCGCATGCCGCGCCCCGGCTGCGCCGCGCGCTCGGCGACGCACTCGAGGCGCGCCGCCGCGACGACGGCACGATTGCCCTGACGTTCGAGATCATCTACGGCCACGCCTGGAAAGCCGTGCCGCACACCACGCCGGAAGGACACGGCATCGTGCGCATCGAGGACATCGGGCGGGGGCGGGCGGGCAATCGCTGAACGGGGCAAGGGCCCGTGTGTGTCGCGCCCGAAACGGATTGCCAGACGGTTTTGCCGTGGCGCCGGACCCGGCGCGCGGCCCGGCGGCTTGCTTGTGGCTCCGCGGGATCGAAGCCTATAATTCGTCGGCCTGCCGTCCGGAGACGCTTCGGCTGTCCGGCACGGCAACTCCCCACATCGGGGGCGGAAAAAAGAGGTTGTGGTTGCGGCGGTCTCGGATGACGGGAGGCGGCGATGCAGGCGCCTGATCTGCTGGCGAGTCCGGAGCCGGTCCCGAAAGACTGGATCATGAAGCGCAACCGCCCGGTTTCGCCCCGTCAATTCGTGTACTGCCGCGCCGGGCTGGCGTCGGTCTCCACGGTAATCGTCCTCCCGCTGCCGTCCGATAGCGTGCGGTTCGCCCTGTCCGCCCGCCGGTTTCGAGCCGGCGGCCCGGCGGCGCTTTGGCCCGCGCGCGGGATGCCCGCCCGGAGGGCTGAACGGAAATTTTGGTAAGGAAGCTATGAGAACAATCAGGCGAGCCCTTGCGGTCCTGCTGGCATGGAGCGGACTTCTGTCCGCCGGCGCGGCGCTTGCGGCCGGGGGCTCCGCGGTCGGCGAGATCAGTCTCCTGCCGCCGGCGACGCGCGTCGCCGAGGATCTCTATCGCCTCCACACGACGATGCTGATTCTGTGCGTGCTGATCTTCGTCGGCGTATCCGGCGTCATGTTCTATTCGATCTTCGCCTACCGCCGCGCGAAGGGGCGCGACGCTTCGCACTTCCACAAGAGCACGACCATCGAGATCATCTGGACCGCCGTGCCGTTCGTCATCGTCGTGCTGATGGCGTTGCCCGCGACGCGCGCGATCATCGCGATGAGCGACACGTCCGACGCCGATCTCACCATCAGGGTGACCGGCTACGAGGGGAAATGGGGCTACGACTACGTGCAGGGGCCTGGCGAAGGGATCCGCCTTTTCTCGACGCTCGTCGCGCCGCATGGCGCCGCGAGCGGTAGTCCGTCCGGGCAGGAAGTGGACAACCCGCTCGTCGTGCCCGTCGACCGGAAGATCCGCATCATCGCCGCGGGCGGCGACGCCGTCCACGCGTGGTACGTGCCGGCGTTCGGCATGAAGCCGGACGCGATGTCGGGCTCCGTGCAGGACACCTGGTTCAGGGCCGACCGGGTGGGGACCTACCGCGGCTTCTGCGCCGAGCTCTGCGGCAAGGCGCACGCGGACATGCCGGTCGTCGTCGAGGTGCTGTCCGACGACGATTACGCGAAATGGGTCGACGGCGAGAAGACGAAAGGGCCGGCTGCCGCCGGTCGCTGATCCGGCCTGCGGCCGGAAAAGGTCGGGGTGAAATCGGCGGCATCGGCGTTTCATGCGTTCGCCTGGGGCCGATGCCGGCGACCCTGCAGTACGTCGCGAGATACGGCAGAATCCCGAGGTTGCCATCCGTGCAGCACAGCAGCCGAAATCGCCTTGTCGTGATGGGCTATCCGGCGGACGGGCAACCCCGTCCGGCAAGTTTTGCGCGCACCGGGTGCGACTCGCCGCGCTGCGACAAAAGAGCGCAGTTCGGGTGCCCGACGATGGTCCCCGTGGCATTCTGCCGGCACCGCACGGGGCCTTGCCGCTATTGGCTTCGTGGCGCATCCGCGGAAATGAAGGGCTGACGGCGTATTCATGCAGCCTTCCCGTCACCCGCGTCGGGTCATGGCGGCCCGCCTGCCGACGGACGTCGATCCTCGCCGGTCGACTCCGCGCGGAAAACCCGACGATGCGGCTTCCCACTCGTCCCGACCCGGCGAGAAACCGGATGATATGCCGAAGAAACAGCACCTGCGGTCGGGCATCGGCTGACGCGTCGCGCGGGGCGATCGCGAAAAGACGAAGGTAGAAAGAGAGATGTTCGTACTGCAACTCGGCCTGATCGGGCTGTGCATCGCGCTCCTGCCGCTGTCCTGGGTATGGGTGAGGGCCGACGACGACAAGTTTCGCAAGCTGGTCTGGGTCACGACGTTCATGACGCTGGACCTCGTCATGTTCGGCGGCTTTACGCGCCTGACCGATTCGGGGCTTGGCTGTCCGGACTGGCCCGGCTGCTACGGCACGTCCTCGCCGTTCGTCGCACATGCGCAAATCGCCGCCGCGCATCTGGCGATGCCGAGCGGTCCCGTCAGCATGAAGAAGGCGTGGATCGAAATGATCCACCGCTACTTCGCGATGGCGATCGGCGTGCTCATCATGGCGCAGATGCTGATCGCGTGGGGGGCGCGCATCCGGCGCCGGCCGTTGCACGTGTCGCCGTGGTGGCCGACTTCGCTGCTGCTCCTGATCGTCCTGCAGGGCGTGTTCGGCGCCTGGACCGTGACGCACAAGCTGCAGCCCGTGATCGTGACGACCCATCTGCTGCTCGGCCTGACGCTGCTCGGCGCGCTCGGCTGGCTCGGCGCCCGGCTCACGCCCCTGCCGGCCCGGGAGCCCGAGGCCGCGCGCTGGCGGGCGGCCGCGCTCGCGGGGCTCGTGCTACTGGTCGTGCAGATCGCGCTCGGCGGCTGGGTCAGCACGAACTACGCGGTGCTCGCCTGCACGGATTTCCCGACCTGCAACGGCGCCTGGATTCCGCCGATGGACTTCCGGCACGGTTTCCATCTGTGGCGCGCGCTCGGCACGGACGGCGACGGCGAAATGATTACCCAGGACGCGCTCGTGGCCATCCACTGGACGCACCGGACGTTCGCGCTCGTCGTCGTCGCCTGGCTCGTCTGGCTCGCGCTCAGGCTGCGGCGTTTCGAGTCGCTGCGTCGCCCCGCCAATGCGGTGCTGCTGATGGTCCTGGTGCAGTTCGCGACCGGGCTCTCCAACATCGTCCTGCAGTGGCCGCTGGCCATTGCGGTCGCCCACAACGGCGGGGCAGCGGTCCTGCTGCTGCTGCTCGTCATGTTAAACTTCCGAATTGCCTGCAGCCGCAAGGATCGCGCCGTCTTGTCCGCGCGCGACGCGGCGCCGGCCTGATCTGCTCCTATGGAAACCTCAACCCTCTCCCGCACGCCGGGCAGCCGGATTTCCCAGTACATTGCGCTTACCAAGCCGCGCGTCACCCAACTGGCGGTGTTCTGCGCGGTCATCGGCATGTTCCTCGCGACGCCGGGCATGGTGCCGTGGACGGTGCTGGTCGGCGGCACCGTCGGCATCTGGCTGACGGCGGGCGCCGCTTTCGCGATCAACTGCCTCGTCGAGCAGAAGGTCGACGCGATGATGCGCCGTACCGCGTGGCGCCCGTCGGCGCGCGGCGAGATCACGACCGTGCAGATCCTGCTGTTTTCGGCCGTGCTGGGCGCCGCCGGCATGTGGACGCTCTACACGTTCACGAACGCGCTGACGATGTGGCTCACGTTCGCGACTTTCGTCGGCTACGCGGTCATCTACACGCTGTTGCTGAAGCCGGCGACGCCGCAGAACATCGTGATCGGCGGCGCCTCGGGCGCGATGCCGCCCGCGCTCGGCTGGGCCGCCGTCACGGGCGCCGTGCCCGGTGACGCGTGGATTCTCGTGCTCATCATCTTCGTCTGGACGCCGCCCCATTTCTGGGCGCTCGCGCTCTATCGCCGCCAGGACTACGAGGACGCGGGTCTGCCGATGCTGCCGATCACGCACGGCGAGCAGTACACGCGGCTGCACATCTTCCTGTACACGGTCATCCTGTTCGTCGTCACGCTGATGCCGTTCATCTCGGGCATGAGCGGCGTCGTGTACCTCGTCGTCGCCGTGCTGCTCGGCGCGGTGTTCCTCGGCTACGCCTGGCGGATCTATCGCGAGTATTCGGACGCGCTCGCGCGCAAGACTTTCCGTTATTCGATCGTCTATCTGTCGCTGATCTTCATCGCGCTGCTCGTGGACCACTACGTGCACGCGCTGATCGGTGTCTGATCCATGACCGGTCTTTCCTTTTCATCGCGCATCCGGCGGGCCTCGCGTACCGTCCTGATCGCGCTCGCGGCTGCGTGTTCGCTCGGCGGCACGGCGCTGCTCGCGGGCTGCGGCCAGCAGGAGCCGCCGTTCCAGAACCTGGACATCACGGGCAACACGCAGTTCGGTCGCGACTTCTCGCTGCCCGACGCGAACGGCCAGATGCGTTCGCTGGCCGACTACAAGGGCAAGGCCGTCGTGCTCGTGTTCGGCTACACGCATTGTCCCGACGTTTGTCCGACGACGATGGCCGAGCTCTCGGAGGCGCTGCAGCAGCTCGGTCCCGCCGACGCGAAGCGCGTGCAGGTGCTGTTCGTCACCGTCGATCCCGCGCGCGACACGCCGGCCGTGCTCTCGCAGTACGCGGCGGCCTTCAATCCGACGTTCGGCGGCCTGCGGCCGGCCAACGACGCGCAGTTGGCCCAGGTCACGAAGGACTTCCACATCTACTACAAGAAAGTGCCGGGCGACACGCCGGGCGACTACACGATGGACCATACGGCCGCGAGCTACGTGTTCGATACGACCGGCAAGCTGCGGCTGTTCGTGCGCGACGGCCAGGGCGCGACGCCGTGGGTGCACGACCTGAAGCTGCTGCTCGATTGATGGCCTGATGTCGGTCGGTCGACACCTGAAAACGCCGCGCTTGTCGCGGCGTTTTTTATTGACCCCGTCATATATCGGGCGAAAGCGGAGCGATGCCGCCGCGGTCCCGGCATGGCCCGATAATCGGCCTCGTGATGGTTATATGATGAGCCGATACGCCGGAGCGAATCCGTCGGAAAACGATGCAACATCGGGAAAAATTCATGCTGAGCGGAAACATACTGACTGACGAGGGCTGGATTCGCGGCTCGCTGTCGTTCGAAGGCGGTCGCATCGCGGCGCTCGAGGGCGCGCGCGTCGATCCGGCCGGCAACGACGAGCCGTACATCCTGCCCGGCTTCGTCGACCTGCACGTGCACGGCGGCGGCGGCGCCGACGTGATGGAGGCGGGCAGGGCCATCGAGACCATCGCCCGCACGCACGCGCGCCACGGCACGACGAGCCTGCTCGCCACGACGATGACCGCGCCGCGCGACGAACTGATGAGCGTCGTCGGGCAACTCGGCGAGGTCGCGCGCAGGCGTACGCCCGGTGGCGCGCGCGTGCTCGGCGTTCACCTCGAAGGGCCCTACCTCAATCCCGGCAAGCTCGGCGCGCAGCCCGACGCGGCTGTGCCCGCCGTGCTCGACGAGGTGCTGGCCTATCTCGCGATCGCGCCGGTCCGCGTGGTCACGATCGCGCCGGAAATGGCCGGCCATCTCGAGATCATCGGCGAACTGGCGGCACGCGGCGTGCGCGTGCAGCTCGGCCATTCGCTCGCGACCTACGACGACGCGCTCGCGGCGCTCAAGCACGGCGCGCGCGGGTTCACGCACCTGTTCAACGCGATGCCGACGTTCCATCACCGCGACCCGGGGCTCGTCGGCGCGGCGCTTGCTCATGCCGAATACGCCGAGATCATTCCCGACCTGCTGCATGTTCATCCGGGCGCGATTCGGGCTGCGTTGCGCGCGATTCCGCGTCTCTACGTCGTGACCGACAGCACGTCGGCCACGGGCATGCCGGACGGCGAATACCGGCTTGGCAGCCAGCACGTCACCAAGTGTCTCGGCGGCGTGCGGCTGGCCGACGGGACGCTCGCCGGCAGCACGCTGACGATGGACGACGCGCTGCGCAATCTCGTCTCGCTCGGCCTGCCGCTCGCCGACGTGTCGAAGCGTCTGTCGCACCACGCCGCCGATTACCTCGGCATCGGGGATCGCGGACGGATCGCGCGCGGGGCCTGGGCCGATCTCGTCGTGTTCGATCGCGATCTTGCGCTGACGGCGACCTATGTCGAAGGCGAGCCGATCGCCAGCGAATGACTGACGCGCAGCCCGTCCCGCCGGTGCCGCGGCAGCGTAGCCCGTAGCCGGCGGACACCGGGCGATCGGCGTCGTTCGCGCGGCATCACCGAAGCGCATCGAGCGCAGGGGCACGAAACGCGTAGAGGAGTCGCAGCCGATGAAAGCCGTGAAGGACCACGTTCTACTCGTCGCGCCGCTGAGCGGGCTGCTCGTGCCGCTCGCGGAAGTTCCCGATCCCGTGTTCGCGCAGGGCATGTTCGGCGACGGCGTCGGCATCGACCCCGTTGCGGGGCGGCTCGTCGCGCCGTGCGACGGGACGGTGATGCATCTCGCGCCGACCGGCCATGCGGTGACGCTGCAGACCCCGGAGGGTGCCGAGGTGCTGCTGCACATCGGCATCGATACGGCCGGGCTGGACGGCCGGGGCTTTGCGGCGCGCGTCGCGCCGGGCGAGCGGGTCCGGCGCGGCGATCTGCTGATCGAGTTCGAGCGGGATTTCGTGGCGAGCACGGTGCCGAGCCTCGTGTCGGTCGTGGCGATCGCCAATTCGGACGCTTTCGAAGTGGTGTCGCGCGTACAGGCAGGCGCGGTGTGCGCGGGGACGAGCCCGCTCCTCGAACTGCGCGCGCGCAATGCGGCCGCCGTCGAAGCGGCGCGTGGCGCGAGCCGGGTCGTGGACGAAGCGCGCGCGACAGTGACGCTGACTCGCACGGGCGGTCTGCATGCACGCCCGGCGGCGCGGGCGCGCGAGTCGGCCCGCCGTTTCGACGCGCGCGTGGAGGTGCGCCATCGGGGGCGCAAGGTGGTGATCGACAGCGTGGTCGGGCTGCTCGGCCTCGGCGTGGCCGAGGGCGCGAGCGTGGAACTCGTGGGCATGGGGCCGCAGGCGCGCGAGGCGATCGATGCGGTCGCCGAGGCGCTCGGGCGGGAGGTCGACGGTCAGAGCCCGGGGGAACGGCCCGGGCATGGGCGGCGTTTGCCCGTGCAGCAGGCCGCGGCGCGCGGCGGCGCCCCGCACGGGACCGGGTCGCTCGCGGGCGTGGGCGCCGCGCCCGGCATCGCGGTCGGCACGCTCGTGCATTGGGACGACGCGGCCCACGCCCCGCCCGAGATCGCCAGCGCAGCGCCCGAAGCGGAGCGCCGGCAACTCGACCAGGCGCTGGCCGACGTGGACGCCGAGCTGGCCCGCGCCGTGCAGGAAGCGTCGCAGCGCGGCGCGGCGGGCGAGGCCGACATTTTCTCGGTGCACCGCATGCTGCTCGACGATCCGGCGCTGCTCGAGGTGGCGCACGACCTTGTTCGCGTCGGCAAGCGCGCCGGATTCGCATGGCACGAGGCGATCCACGCCCAGATTTCGGTGCTCGGCAATCTCGCCGATCCGCTGCTGGCCGGCCGCGTCGCCGACCTGCGCGACGTCGAAAAGCGCGTGCTGCGCACGCTCGGGCATGCCGGCAAGCCGGGGCATGCGCTGCCCGACGAAGCCGTGCTCGCGGCCGACGAATTCACGCCGTTGGACCTCGCGTCGCTCGACCGTCGACGCGTGACGGCACTCGTGATGGCGCGCGGCGGCGCGACTTCGCATGCGGCCATCATCGCGCGGCAGACGGGCATTCCGGTGCTCGTCGCCGTCGGCGATACGCTGCACGCGCTGGCCGACGGCACCCAGGTCGTCGTCGACGCCGACGCGGGGCGGCTCGTCCACGCGCCGGGCACGCACGACGTGGCGCGGGCGAGGGCGGCGCGCCGGCGTCTGATTGCAAGGCAGGAGGCGAACCGGCTCAAGTCGCGGCAGCGCGCGACGACTCGCGACGGCCGCGCGATCGAGGTGGCCGCCAACATCGCGACGCTGGACGACGCGCGCGTGGCCGTCGACGGCGGCGCCGACGCGGTCGGCCTGCTGCGCACCGAGCTGCTGCTCGCCCGCCGGCCGGAAGCGCCCGACGTCGAGGCGCATCGTCTGGACTACCAGGCTATCGTCGATGCGCTCGACGGCCGTACGGCGATCATCCGGACGCTCGACGTCGGCGCGGACAAGGCCGTCGATTACCTGACGCTGCCGCCCGAGCCGAACCCGGCGCTCGGCCTGCGCGGCATTCGCCTCGCGCAGGCGCGGCCCGAACTGCTCGACGACCAGTTGCGCGGCCTGTTGGCCGT
Organism: Burkholderia sp. WAC0059; assembly: GCF_002870125.1. Classification (GTDB taxonomy): domain Bacteria; phylum Pseudomonadota; class Gammaproteobacteria; order Burkholderiales; family Burkholderiaceae; genus Paraburkholderia. The sequence continues at coordinate 262,940 of NZ_PNEO01000004.1, read as the reverse complement.
GCGGCCCGCGGGTGCCGTGCGCATTCTGCTGCCGATGGTGACCGATGCCGGCGAGTTCGCGCGGTTGCGCGAGCGTATCGACGCGCTCGCGCGGGAGCAGGGTCGCACCGGTCCGATTGAGGTCGGCGCGATGATCGAAGTGCCGTCGGCGGCGCTGCTGGCAGACCAACTGGCGCGATACGCGGACTTTCTCTCGATCGGCACCAACGACCTGACCCAGTACGCGCTCGCGATGGACCGCTGCCAGCCCGCTCTCGCGGATCGGGCCGACGGCCTGCATCCGGCCGTGCTGCGCCTCGTGGCGGCCACCGTGCAGGGCGCGCGGCAGCACGGCACCTGGGTCGGCGTTTGCGGCGCGCTGGCCGGCGATCCGCAGGCGGTGCCGCTGCTCGTCGGTCTCGGCGTGACGGAGCTGTCGGTCGATCCGGTTGCGGTGCCGACGGTCAAGGCCCGCGTGCGCGGCCTCGACTACGCGCTGTGTCGCCGGCGCGCCCAGGAAGCGCTTGCGCTCGAATCGGCGGAGGCGGTCCGGGCGGCGAGCCGCGAAAGCTGGCCGCCCGACGACGCGTGATACCCGGCGGCGGCCGTTCCGCCGGTCGACGCCATTCGCCGCTTATTCGTTGCCTATTTGTCGCCGCTCTCGTCCGTCGCGGAGACCTTGTTGTTCGCCTCGAGCCACATGACGTTGATGATGCCGAAGCCGAGCGCGACGCCGACGCCGAGAATCCAACTGAAATACCACATGATTCGCTCCTGTCGGACCGTGGTTCAGTACAGCGAGTGCCGGTTTTCTTCCACGACGGCCGCCGTGACCTTGCCGCGCATGATGCGGTACACCCAGCTCGTGTAGATGAGGATGAGCGGCAGGAAGATGATGACGGCGACGAGCATGATCTCGAGCGTCATGCGGCTCGACGTGGCGTCCCAGACGGTCAGGCTGCTGCGCGGGTCGAGCGAGGACGGCATGATGAACGGAAACATCGAGAATCCGGCCGTGAGGATGACGCCGACGATCATGAGGCCGGTGCCGAAGAACGCGCTCTTCTCGAAGCGCGAGCCCGCCAGCAGGAAGGCGATCACGCCGCCCGCGACGCCGATCGCCGGCGCGACGATCATCCACGGATAGGTGCCGTAATTGGCGAGCCAGAGGCCTGGGCCCGTGCCGGTATCCTTGAGCAGCGGGTTCGACATCGCGTCGGGCGACGCCGCGCGGGTGATCTGGTAGCCGTCGATCAGCGTGGCCACGAGCACGCCCGCGAGAACGAACAGCACGATGGCGACGAGCGAGCTGATGCGCAGCGCCAGCGCCGCGCGGCGCGCGATCACGTCGTCGCTCTTGAGCCGGATGAACGCGGCGCCGTGCGCGGCCAGCATCGAGAGGCTCACGAGCCCGCATAGCAATGCGAACGGATTGAGCAGCGCGAAGAAGCTGCCGTGATAGGTGACGCGCAGGTCGCTGTCGTAGATGAACGGCACGCCTTCGAGCAGGTTGCCGAACGCGACGCCGAACACGAGGGCGGGCACGAAGCCGCCGATGAAGAGCCCCCAGTCCCACGCGCGCCGCCAGCGCGGGTCCTCGCGCTTGTTGCGGTAATCGAAGCCGACCGGCCTGAAGAAGAGCGCGAACAGCACGAGCAGCATCGCGAAGTAGAAGCCCGAGAACGACGCGGCGTACACGAGCGGCCAGGCGGCGAACATGGCGCCGCCCGCCGTGATCAGCCAGACCTGGTTGCCTTCCCAGGTCGCGCCCACGGTGTTGATGACGATGCGCCGCTCGGCATCGGTCTTGCCGATGAAGGGCAGCAGGATCGTGGCGCCCATGTCGAAGCCGTCGGTCAGCGCAAAGCCGATCAGCAGCACGCCGATCAGCACCCACCAGATCACTCTCAGCGTTTCGTAGTCCATGATGTCGGTTCCTCGATGCGGTCGACGACGTGCCCGGCACTCAGGCGGTGTGTCCGCTGCCGACGAGCGGCGCCGTGTCCTGCTCGTGGAAGTAGCGGCCCGTGTGGAGCGCGGACGGCCCGAGTCGCGCGTACTTGAACATCAGCGTGATCTCGACGATGAAGAGCGCCGTATAGAACACGACGAAGCCGCCGATGCTCAGCATCACGTCGCCGGGCGCGAGGCTCGAAGCCGACAGCGCGGTCGGCAGCACCTCGGCGATGGTCCACGGCTGGCGGCCCAGCTCCGCCACGACCCAGCCGAACTCGGCGGCGATCCACGGCAGCGGGATGGCCCAGACGGCCCAGCGCAGGAACCATCGGCGATTGAGTTGCAGCAGCGAGCGCTGGGCACAGAACCAGAACGCGAGAACGAACGTGAGCAGGAGCAGGATGCCGAGGCCCACCATCGCCCGGAACGACCAGAACACCGGCGCGACGGGCGGAATCGAATGCTTCGCGGCGGCGTCGATCTGCGCGGGCGTGGCGTCGACGACGTTCGGCGCGAACTCCCTGAGCAGCAGGCCGTAGCCGAGGTCGGCCTTGTGCGCGTCGAACGTGCTGCGCGTCGCGGCGTCGGCCGTGCCTTCCTTCAGCTTCTGGAGCGCCGCGTAGGCGAGCATGCCGCTGCGGATACGCGTCTGCGCCTGGTTGATGAGGTCGCGCAGGCCGACCACGGGCTCGTCGGTCGAGCGCGTTGCGATGAGACCGAGCACGTAGGGAATCTGGATCGCGTAGTCGGTCCGTTCGGCCTGCTGATCGGGAATGCCGAAGAGCGTGAACGGCGCGGGCGGCGGCGCGGTATCCCACTCCGATTCGATGGCGGCGAGCTTCGCCTGCTGGACTTCGCCGGTGCGATAGCCCGACTCGTCGCCGAGCACGAGCACGCACAGCGTCGAGGCGAGGCCGAAGCCGGCGGCGACGGCGAACGAGCGCAGCGCGAAATCGACGTCGCGGCGGCGGATCAGATACCACGACGAGATGCCGAGCACGAACATCGACGCGGTCACGTAGCCGGCCGAGACCGTGTGCACGAACTTCACCTGGGCGACCGGGTTGAAGATGACGGCGTAGAGGCTGGCGAGCTCCATGCGCATCGTCTCGTAGTTGAACGCGGCGCCGACCGGGTTCTGCATCCAGCCGTTGGCGACGAGAATCCACAGCGCGGAGAGGTTCGAGCCGAGCGCGACGAAGAACGTCGCGACCAGATGCTGGCCTTTCGTCATCCGGTCCCAGCCGAAGAAGAACAGGCCGACGAAGGTCGATTCGAGGAAGAACGCGGCAAGCCCCTCGACGGCGAGCGGCACGCCGAAGATGTCGCCGACGTAATGCGAGTAGTACGACCAGTTGGTGCCGAACTGGAACTCCATCGTGAGGCCGGTCGTCACGCCCATCACGAAGTTGATGCCGAAGAGCTTGCCCCAGAACTGCGTCATGTCCTTGTAGATCGGCTTGCCCGTCATCACGTAGACCGACTCCATGATGACGAGCATCCAGGTCATGCCGAGCGTGAGCGGCACGAACAGGAAGTGATAGAGCGCGGTAACGGCGAATTGCAGGCGCGAGAGATCGACGGTTTCGCTAATGGGCATGGGAGTCCCCTGGTGGCGGCGTATTCGGCGCCGGTACGGACAGGATGGCCTCGGCGACTGAGGCCGGCGGCATCGACATGTCTTTCGCCTGCGGGTGGTTGAAGAACGCGTACTTGAGGGCCATCAGCAGGACGAGCTTGAAGGCGAGAACGACGGCGAGATCGTGGGCGAAGCTCGGGCCGTGCGACCAGCGGGCGAGCCGCTCGCGCAGCGAGCCGCCCGGCCGGCGTCGGCGATCGGATGGGGAGGCCATGATGATCGATGACTGCTTTGCTCGAAACATCGTTGTCCAGTCAGGTCATGAACGACGCATGCGGTCTGACGCCCGGCGACGGCGGGAGGCGCCTGCGGCTTGCCGGGACGTGACGATTCGCCGATCGGTCGGGTCGCGCCGCACAGGCGCACCCTATATTCAGTATTGCAATCAGATCGGATTCAAGTCAATGAAACGGGGTCCAAATTAAAATGCATTTCGCATTACGACGATAGCTCGCCTTTATCTTAGGAAAATTGGAAGGCGGACGATCGCAACGTGGCGGACGGAAAAAAGAAAGCCCCGCCTTGCGGACAAGGCGGGGCTTTCGGGAAACGATGATGCGGCGCGGAAAAGTCCGTGCCGCAGGTGCCGTCAGGCGTACTCGGCGAGCGCCGTGCGCATCTTCTTCATCGCGCTCGCTTCGATCTGACGAATGCGCTCGGCCGACACGCCGAACTCGTCGGCCAGTTCGTGCAGCGTCGAACCGCCCGAGCCGTCGTCGGCGACGTTCAGCCAGCGCGCTTCGATGATGCGGCGGCTACGCGCGTCGAGCGCCTCGAGCGCGCTCGCGATGCCGTCCGTCTGCAGGTGGTCGTGCTGGCGCGCGGCGAGCACGGCCGTCGGCTCGCTGTGCGAATCGGCGAGCCAGGCGATGGGCGCGAACGACTCCTCGCCGTCCTCGACCTGGCTTTCCAGCGCGATGTCTCCGCCCGAGAGCCGCGTTTCCATCTCGGCCACTTCCTCGCGCTTGACGTTCAGTTCCTGCGCGAGGCCGTCGATTTCCTCGGGCGTGAACGCCTGCAGGCCCTGCTTGTGGCTGCGCAGGTTGAAGAACAGCTTGCGCTGCGCCTTGGTCGTCGCGACTTTCACCATGCGCCAGTTGCGCAGGATGTACTCGTGGATCTCGGCCTTGATCCAGTGCATCGCGTACGAGACGAGCCGGACGTTCTGCGCCGGATCGAAGCGCTTGACCGCCTTCATCAGGCCGATGTTGCCTTCCTGGATCAGGTCGGCGTGCGGCAGGCCGTAGCCGAGGTAATTGCGCGCGATCGACACGACGAGGCGCAGGTGCGACAGCACGAGGCGCCGGGCGGCATCGAGATTGTTCTGCTCGCGGTATTCGGTCGCGAACTGGCGCTCCTCCTGCTGGGTCAGCATGGGGATGCGGTTGACGGCCTGGATGTAAGCGTCGATATTGCCCAGTTGGCCGGGCAGCAGGGACGCCTGCGCGAGCGCCAGAACACCTGCCGGAGCGGCCTTGGCCGCCGACGGGCTCAGAGTACTCGGAAGGGTCATTGCGTTGCTCACGTTGGCGAACTCCTCAAAAATCTTGCGTCTTGCCTAGTCTAAACAGCGACTATACCGTGGATGTTAGCACTCTGATCAACTGAGTGCTAATACTTGGAGCGCGTAGGGGATTGGAGGTTCCCTATTCTGCTATCGAATCCATGAATTTGATAGTGAACTAAAGGTGGTGGCTGCCTATTCGAGCGCACTCGCCGATTTGATTCGATTTGCCCCGATTTTTCTGGGGGCGGTGTGCTGTGGAACCCGGGTTATCAAAGAGCCGAATCCTGGTATAAATTTCAGCCAGCTATAGGGTGCGTCGGGGGTGTGTCGGGCTGGGTGCGGATTTCGTGGCGTGCGGCGCCCGACCGGGGTAGGCGCGCAAAGGGGCTTGGGCGATGGCGGCAAAGCTGATCGAGGCGATTCGCGGGCTGGAGCGCGAGCGCTTTCGCGCGATGGTGGACGGCAACGGCACGTTGCTCGATTCCCTGCTGTCCGACCACGTGATCTACGTGCACACGAACGGCAAGCGCGAAACCAAGCGCCAGTTCATCGATGCGATCACTGCCGGCCGGCGCCGCTATCGCCAGATCGAGATCCAGTCGCAGGACGTGCTGACGGTCGGACGCGAAACCTGCGTCGTCAGCGGCCGCGCGCTGATCGAGATGGAGGCGAACAGCGGCGCGCTGCTCTTTCCCATTGCCTACACGGCCATTCAGACCCAGGAGAGCGGCCAATGGCGCCTGCTGGCCTGGCAGGCGACGCGTTGCGCGCTGGAGTGAAGCAGAGACCCGGAGCGCCTCGTGGGCGCGCCGGGCACGCGTCGGCGGCCCGTTTTGCCGCCGACGTCCGATTCCTTTCCCATTCGTCCTGTTTCTGACAGGAAAAAATCTTCCGCACGCTACCGCTACATGTGCCGGCGAAAAGCCGCCGGGCGGCTCAGGCCGCCTCGCGGCTTTCGACTTGCGTCCAGTCCGCCCGGTTGACGCCGCTTACCACCGCCTCGAGCGCGGCCGTCTTCGCGTCCGCCGCGACGCCCACGCCGTACCGCAGCGGCTGGTCGCCGACGCGGCAACCGACGAACACGGCCGTGTCGCCGCGGGCCGTGCGCGCGCTTTCGCAGGACGTAATTTCGATCGTCTCGCCTGCCGCCGCGCCGAGCGCGCCGGCGATGGCCTGCGCATAGGCGTCGTCCGCGTCCGCGCCGACGGGCACGGCGACGTCGTGGCCTGCCCAGCGCAGCCGAAGCGCGCCGGCATGCGCCGCGGGACCCGCGGCCTGGAAATATTCGCGCGCGAACAGGGCGCAGATCGATTCGCCCGTCACCTCGGCGCCGGACGTGTCGGCGACCGTTTGCACCGCGTGGCTGAATTCGATCTGCACGCGGCGCGGCGGCGCGAAGCCGAGGCCGCGCTCGAGCAGCCAGGTCGCGCCGCCCTTGCCGGACTGGCTGTTCACGCGGATCACCGCGTCGTAGCTGCGGCCGAGGTCGGCGGGATCGATGGGCAAATACGGCACTTCCCAGGGCGCGTCGGGTTGCTGTTGCGCGAAGCCCTTGCGGATGGCGTCCTGGTGCGAGCCCGAGAATGCCGTGAACACGAAATCGCCCGCATACGGATGGCGCGGGTGCACCGGAATCTGGTTGCAGCGCTCGACCACGCGGCGCACCGCGTCGATGTCCGAAAAATCGAGGCCCGGATCGATGCCCTGGGTGTAGAGGTTCAGCGCGAGCGTGACGAGATCGACGTTGCCGGTGCGCTCGCCGTTGCCGAAGATGCAGCCCTCGATGCGGTCCGCGCCGGCCAGCAGCGCGAGTTCGGCGGCCGCGACGGCCGTGCCCCGGTCGTTGTGTGGATGCACCGACAGCACGATGCTGTCGCGATACGCGAGATTGCGGTCCATCCACTCGATCTGGTCGGCGTAGACGTTTGGCATCGCGGCCTCGACCGTCGCCGGCAGGTTCACGATCATCTTGTGATCGCGCGTCGGCCGCCAGGTTTGGGCCACCGCGTCGCAGACCTCGCGCGCGAAGGTGAGTTCGGTCGTAGAGAAGGTTTCGGGCGAGTACTGGTAGGTCCAGTGCGTTTGCGGCCGCGCGTCGGCATAGGCGCGCACGAGGCGCGTGCCTTCGATGGCGAGCGCCTTCACCTGCTCCTTCGACTGGCCGAACACGATTTTGCGGAACGACGGCGAAGTCGCGTTGTAGAGATGGACGATGGCGCGCGGCACGCCGTCGAGCGCTTCGAACGTGCGGGCGATCAACTCTTCGCGCGACTGCACGAGCACTTCGATCGTCACGTCGTCGGGGATGCGCTGCTCGACGATGAGCCTGCGCACGAAGTCGAAGTCGGTCTGCGAGGCGGACGGGAAGCCGACTTCGATTTCCTTGAGGCCGATCGAGACCAGCATCTCGAAGAATTCGAGTTTCTGCTCGACGCTCATCGGCTCGATCAGGGACTGATTGCCGTCGCGCAGGTCGGTGCTCATCCAGATGGGCGCGCGCTCGAGGGTGCGTGTGGGCCATCGGCGACCGTTCAGGCGGACGGCGGGAAAGGGGCGGTATTTTTCGGCGGGGTTACGCAACATGACGAGCCTCGTTCTGAGTGTCGTCTGCGAAGGCGGCCGGCAACGGGCGGCTGGCGGATTGCCGGGAAGGCACGTTGCGCCGGCCGGAGATGGCCGGCCGGCGCAGCGGACGGGCACGGACGACGAACGCCGCGGCGACGGACATACCGGAGGTATCCATGGCGCCGGAAGCGAACGTGACTGATGCCCATGCAACGTGCATTTCGACCCTCGCGATTCGCCCGGACGGTAAACGGACGAATACAAACGACTGACAGGTTGTAAAGGGAACTGCGGTTTGGGGTGAAGCTGGAACTACGAAACTGCCGGGAGGACTGCGAGGCCGGATGCGGCGCGCGCAGCGCTACGCTTTGCTTACGCTAGACGTAGCGATAGGGGCCGTGCTAGACGGCCGAGGGTAATTCGGAGGGTGTTCTGGAAGGAACGCATTCCGATAATTTATGCCAGGACGGGCCGGCGTGTCAACTGGGGGCCGAACCGGAGCCCGATGAAACGGGCCCGGAGCAGGTCGCGACGCGTTACGACGGCGAGGCCGGCCCGCCGGATTTCGCGTTTCGCGCGGTGATCGACGCGATCGTCCCGACTTGCCGGGCGATGGCGTCCGGCACGGGCGCGTCGCCGCGCAGCACGGCTTCGATCCACCTGGCCGTGGCGGTCGCGTCGCGGCTTTCGGGCAGATCGGCGTCGGGCATGTCGGGCGACGAGCGTTGCGGCTCGACCAGCGTTTCGCAGGCGCCGTCGTGAAGCCAGTCGACCTGCACCTGGCGCCGCGTGTCGGCCACCGCCTCGCCTTCCGTGCCGCGCGCGAGCAGCGCGCCGCCCGCCGCCGCTTCGGGATGCGCGGCGAACAGGGCCGTCAGGCTGTCGCGATACGGCGGATGCGTGTAGTTGACGAGCCGCAGTCCCGGCTCCGCGAACGGCTGAAGCAGCTTGACCAGCGTATGCGTGGAATTGCGCACGCCCATGCGCCGGCGTAGCGCGAGCAGCCGCGCGATCCTTGGCGCGAGCGCTTCGATGGGCGCGAACGCGAGACGCCGCGCCGCGAGCTGCGCTTCGATTTCGTCGTGGCTATCGGCGGCGCGAATTTGCAGTGCCGCGAAGATTTCCGCGCTCGTCACGCGGCCCGGGTCGATCGCGACGCCGTGCACGAGCACGGGAACGCCCTCGCGGGCGAGCAGCAAAGCCAGCAGCGGCACGAGATTCGCCTGCTTGCGCGCGCCGTTGTAGCTCGGGATCGACACGGCCCGGTGCGCGCCGGCCGGCGTGCGCAGCGGTTCGAACGAGGCGTGGGCCGCGGCCAGCATCGCGGCCAGTTCGTCGGCGGATTCGCCCTTGAGCCGGTAGGCCAGCAGGACGGCGCCCAGCTCGAGATCGGGGACGCGGCCGTCGAGCATGGCGCCGTAAAGCGCACGGGTGTCCTCGGGCGAGAGCGCGCGGGCGCCGTTCGGTCCGCGGCCGATTTCCTTGATGAAGCGGGCGCAGGCGAACGTGTCGGGGGAGTCGGAGTCGGTCATGGAACGGGCTGGCGGGAGGCGCGCCGGCCGTGCTCGGCCGGATACGGAACGGATTGAAACGGAATCCGCGCAGTATCGCACGAGCGGCACGGGGCGGCCCGCACGGGGCGAGCCGGCTCCGCCGCCTTCCGTTTTCCTGACGACTGACCGGCTGGGGGCGGCCGTTTCGGGGACGAACGAGCACGCGGCCAGGCGGCGCGTTAAACTCACTCACCTCTTGCCGCACGGGGCGGCAGACTACGAAATCGGAGAACAGCATGACTTATGTGTTTGAACCGGCGCCGGTCGCATCCGTGCCCGTCGCCGGCAGCGGCGAGCGCTTCCCGGTGCGGCGCATCTACTGCGTGGGTCGCAATTACGAGGCGCACGCGCGCGAAATGGGCCACGACCCGAACCGCGAGCCGCCGTTCTTCTTCTCGAAGCCTGCCGACGCGATCGTCTACGTCGCGCCGGGCGAGACCGGCCGCTTTCCGTACCCGGCGCAATCGAAGAACGTGCACTTCGAGATGGAACTCGTCGCCGCGATCGGCAAGGGCGGCAAGGACATCGCGGTCGCGGACGCGCTCGGCCACGTGTACGGCTACGCGCTCGGTCTCGACATGACGCGCCGCGATCTACAGGCCGAGGCGAAGAAGCTCGGCCGCCCGTGGGACACGGCCAAGGGCTTCGACCATTCCGCGCCGATCGGCCCGATCCATCCGGTGTCGAAGGTCGGCCAGATCGACAAGGGCGCGATCTGGCTCACCGTCAACGGCGACGAAAAGCAGCGCTCGGACATCTCCCAGCTCATCTGGCCGGTCGCCGACACGATCGCGTTCCTCTCGACGCTGTTCGAACTGCAGCCGGGCGACCTGATCTATACGGGCACGCCCGAAGGCGTCGGGGCCGTCGTCAAGGGCGACCTGATGCGCGGCGGCGTGGACGGCATCGGCGAATTCGCCGTGAGCGTGGTCTGAGCGCGCGATTCCGGTAGCGGTGCCGCCGGGCACGCGAAACGAAAAAGGGCGTCGTTGCGACGCCCTTTTTTGCGTGAATGCCCCGACGCTCAGCGCCGGCTGAGCCTAGCCGCCGAGCAGCGCGTCGGCGAATTCCGCGGCGTTGAACGGCTGAAGATCCTCGGCCTTCTCGCCGACGCCGATGAAATAGACGGGCACCGGGCGTTGACGCGCGATCGCCGCGAGAATGCCGCCCTTCGCGGTGCCGTCGAGCTTCGTGACGATCAGGCCGGTGAGGCCGAGCGCGTCGTCGAACGCCTTGACCTGGGTGAGCGCGTTTTGCCCGGTGTTCGCGTCGATCACGAGCAGCACTTCGTGCGGGGCGCCGTCGTACGCCTTGCCGATCACGCGCTTGACCTTGCGCAGCTCCTCCATCAGATGCAACTGGGTCGGCAGGCGCCCGGCCGTATCGGCCATCACGACGTCGATGCCGCGCGCGCGCGCGGCGCTGACCGCGTCGAAGATCACGGCGGCCGGATCGCCGCTTTCCTGCGACACGACGGTCACGTCGTTGCGCTCGCCCCAGATCGCAAGCTGCTCGCGCGCGGCGGCCCGGAACGTGTCGCCGGCGGCCAGCAGGACAGACTGGTCGAAGCGCTGGAGATGCCGCGCGAGCTTGCCGATGCTCGTGGTTTTGCCCGCGCCGTTGACGCCGGCGATCATCATGACGAGCGGCTGGACGCGGCCGAGCACCAGCGATTGTTCGAGCGGCTTGAGCAGATCGACGAGCAACGCGCGCAGCGCGACCTTGACCTGTGCCGCGTCGGTGAGCCGCTCGGCGCGGACCTTCGCGCGCAGCGTATCGAGCAGATATCCGGTCGCGTCGACGCCGGCGTCCGACATCAGCAGCGCGGTTTCGAGCTCTTCGTAGAGATCGTCGTCGATCTTCGCGTTGACGAAGATGCTCGCGAGATTCGAGCTGGTCTTGGACAGCCCCGATTTCAGCCGGGACAGCCACGATTGTTTCGCGGCCGGTTCCGGCGCGGGCGGCGGGACGATTTCGCCCGTTTCGATGTCGGTGTCGGACGGCTGGGGCGTGTCCGCGGCGTCTTCGCTGGGCGCCGCGGCCGGCGTTTGCGGCGCCTCAGACAATCCGGGCATTCCGGTTGCGTCGCTGGCACCGGTCGTCTCGGGCCCGATGGCCGGGGCCGCCGGCGCGTCGGCGCGGACGGGTTGCCCGGCCGATACGGCGGGGGGCGGGCTGGACGTTTCGATGGCCGCGGTACCCGGGACTTCGGGCGCCTGCGGCGCCGATGCGTCGTCGGGTTGCGCGTTGACGGGTTCGTCGGCCGGCGCTGTTCCGGGTTGCCCGGCGTCGGTCGCGTCGGTCGCTTTCGATCCCCGGAGTCGTTTGAAGAAGCTGAACATGATCTGGCGTGGGTGAGCGCGCGCGGGCGCGGCGGACCCGGCAAGGGCCACGGGCAGCGAACGCGAAGGCGGAATACGGGGCGCGGAAACCGGTCATTTTATCAGGTCAGGCCGTCCCGTCTGCGTCGTGGCCGGCACAAGCCTGTGGTAACGTGCGGCCAGGCCGTCGGGCGCGCCTCCGGACACGGCGCCCGGCGGCGAGATTGCGTCCCCATTGGATTGCGCCCCATTGGCGCGTCATCGCCCTGTTCCCGTCCAGCCACCGGAAACCCGCATGTCCCGTTCTGCCCCGCCCAGTCCGCGCAACGCTCGTTCTGCCTCATCCGGCCGGGGCGGCGCGGTGCATACCGTCCGCATCATCGGCGGCGACTGGAAGCGCACGCCGCTGCCCGTGCTCGATCTCGACGGTTTGCGCCCGACACCCGACCGCGTGCGCGAGACGCTGTTCAACTGGCTCGGCCAGCGGCTCGACGGACAGCGTTGCCTCGATCTGTTCGCCGGCAGCGGCGCGCTCGGTTTCGAAGCCGCCTCGCGCGGCGCGGCGCGCGTGCTGATGGTCGAGCGCAGCCCGCGGGCCGCCGCGCAACTGCGTGCGAACCAGGCGCGGCTGGCCGCGCCTGCCGTCGAAATTGCCGAGGCCGATGCGTTGAGGCTCGCGGCCGGATTGACGCCGGGTTCGTTCGACGTCGTGTTTCTCGATCCGCCTTTCGGCGACGACGTGCTGGGCCGTGCCATCGGGCTGGTCGTGCCGCTCGTCGCCGAGGGCGGATTCCTGTACGTCGAATCGGGCGCGCCGCTCGATCCGGCCTCGGAACCGGCGCTCGCGGGCTGGATCGTCGCGAGGGCGGGCCGTGCCGGTGCCGTTTTCTATCATTTGCTGCGGCGCGAAAATGATGAATAATGCGCCTTCGATAACAGGCGCCGGGCGGTTCACTGCCGCCACGCGTGCCGCCGCGCCGGGCGTTCTCGCCGCCGGCGCCCCGTTTCCGTTGAGAGGAGAAGCCCCATGGTAGTCGCCGTGTACCCAGGTACCTTCGACCCGTTGACGCGCGGCCACGAAGACCTCGTGCGGCGCGCGTCGAGCATTTTCGACACGCTGGTGGTCGGCGTCGCCGACAGCCGCAACAAGAAGCCGTTCTTCTCGCTCAACGAACGCCTCGACATTGCCCGCGAGGTGCTCGGCCACTATCCGAACGTGCAGGTGGCGAGCTTCAAGGGGCTCCTGAAGGACTTCGTGCGCAGTAACAACGCGCGCGTGATCGTGCGCGGCCTGCGTGCCGTGTCGGACTTCGAATACGAATTCCAGATGGCGGGCATGAACCGCTATCTGCTGCCCGACGTCGAAACGATGTTCATGACTCCGTCCGATCAGTACCAGTTCATTTCCGGCACGATCGTGCGCGAGATCGCCCAACTGGGCGGGGACGTCAGCAAGTTCGTGTTTCCGTCCGTCGAGAAGCGGCTGCAGGAGAAGGTCGCCGCGCTGGGCGGTCCGTTCGGCAAGCCCTGAGCGCAACGCAAAAGCGGCGTAGACTGACAGGTTCATGTCAACGGATGACGGATGGAACCGGCGCTTGCGCCGGCGCGAAGCGAGAACAGCATGGCCCTGATGATTACCGACGAGTGCATCAATTGCGACGTCTGCGAGCCCGAGTGCCCGAACGACGCCATTTCGATGGGCCCGGAAATCTACGTGATCGACCCGAACCAATGCACCGAGTGCGTGGGCCATTTCGACGAGCCGCAGTGCCGTCAGGTGTGTCCCGTCGAGTGCATTCCGCTCGATCCGCGGCACGCGGAAACGCGCGATCAATTGATGCAGAAGTACCAGGCGTTGACGGCTGCGAAGGGGCGCGAGGCCTGAAAGGCCGGCCCTCGTCCCCTTATTTCTTCTTGGCTCTTCTTTTCCCGTCCTGCCGGTTCTGGCGCCGCCGTTATCGGACGGCCTTCTTTCCCACGAGCCCGTTTAGCGCTTCGACGAGCGTGTCGCATTCGGCGTCGGTGCCGACCGAGATGCGCAGATGCTGCGAGACGCGCGGCGCGGTGAAGTGCCGGACGAAGATTTCCCGCTCGCGCAGCTGGGCGGCGAGGGTGGCCGCATCGTGGCCCGGATGCCGGGCAAACACGAAGTTCGCCGCCGACGGCACGATCTCGAAGCCGAGCGCCCGCAGCGCCGACGTGAGCCGCTCGCGGCTCGCGACGACGCGCGCGGACGTCGCGCGCAGCCAGGCGTCGTCTTCGTAGGCCGCGGTCGCGGCGGCCTGCGCGAGCCGGTCGAGCGGGTAGGAGTTGAAGCTGTCCTTCACGCGGTTCAGCGCCTCGATCAGCGCGGCGTCGCCGAACGCGAAGCCGACCCGCATGCCCGCCAGCGACCGCGACTTCGAGACTGTCTGCACGACGAGCAGGTTCGGGTAGCGGTCGATCAGCGCGATGGCCGACTGCGCGCCGAAATCGACGTAGGCCTCGTCGATCACGACCGCCGACTCCGTGTTGCGTTCGAGCAGCCGCTCGATTTCGGCGAGCGGCAGCGCGTGTCCGGTCGGCGCGTTCGGATTCGGGAACAGTACGCCGCCGTTGGGTTGGGCGTAGTCGTCGAGGCGAATCGCGAAGGCGTCGTCGAGCGGCACGGTCCGGTAGTCGACCGCGTAGAGCCGCGCGTAAGTCGGATAGAAGCTGTAGGTGATGTCCGGAAACAGCAGCGGCAGTTCGTGCTTGAGCAGGGCCTGGAACGCGTGCGCGAGCACTTCGTCCGAGCCGTTGCCGACGAAGATCTGGTCGGCGCGAATGCCGTGATGTTTCGCGACGGCCCCGCGCAGCCGCTTCGCGGTCGGGTCGGGATAGCGACGCAGCGTTTCGGCGTCCTCGCCGAGTTCGCGTCGAATCGCCTCGAGCACGCGCGGCGAGGGCGGATACGGATTCTCGTTGGTGTTGAGCTTGACCGGTCGGGCGAGCGCGGGTTGCTCGCCCGGCACGTAGGGCACCAGCCGGTGCACGAGGTCACTCCAGTAACGACTCAAGACGCTCTCCTTGTTCGTCTCCGGCGAAAGAAGCTCCGGCCGGAGCGGCGACGCGCGGCATGCCGCGCGCCGTCATCGTAATTACGTGCGGTGCAACTGCATCATCGCGCGCTCGAGCTCGCCCTTGACGACGAGCGGCATGACCGCGAGCGAGCGTTCGAGCGCCGCGTCGATCACGTCCTGTTCTTCCTTGCGCGGCGGCTTGAGCACGAAGTTCGCGACGTCCGGTTTCGCGCCGGACCGTGCGCTTTCGGGAATCAGGTCGCGCGGATGCCCGATGCCGAGCCGCAGCCGCCAGTATTGCTGCGTGGACAGATGCGCGGAGATGTCCTTCAGGCCGTTGTGGCCGCCGCTTCCGCCGCCGAGCTTGAACCTGGCCGCGCCGGGCGGCAGATCGAGTTCGTCGTGCGCGACGAGAATTTCGTCGGGCATGATCTTGAAGAAGTGCGCGAGCGCGACGACGGCCTGGCCCGAGCGGTTCATGTAGGTCTGCGGCTCGAGCAGATGGACTTCCTCGCCGTAGAGCCGGGCCTTGGCGTAATGCCCGTGGAAGCGCCGTTCGTCGCGCAGCGTGGTGCCCGCCTCGCGGGCAAGCTGGTCGACCAGCCAGAATCCGGCGTTGTGACGTGTCGCAGTGTATTCGGCGCCCGGATTGCCGAGCCCGACGATCAGCCTGATCATGAGCGTACTCTCTCGGCCGCGCCGGCGGCGCAACCTCGATGAACGAAAAAAACCCGCCGGGGCGAACCGCGGCGGGTCACGTCGTCCGTCCTGACGGAACGGATCGAGAGGATAGCTGGTTTCGCGCTTAAGGCTTACTCGGCCGCCGGCGCTTCTTCGCCTTCCGCCGCCGCGGATGCCCCAGCCGCCGGGATCGCGGCCGACACGATCACCGGGTTTTCGGCCTCGATGTGCGCCGTCAGCGTGACGCCGTTCGGCAGTGCGATGTCCTTCGCGTGCAGCGTCTGGCCGACTTCGATCTTCGCGAGATCGACTTCGAGGTACTCGGGCAGCGAGCCCGGCAGGCATTCGACTTCGATTTCGTTGACGACGTGCGAGATGATCGCGCCCGACAGCTTCACGGCCGGATTGCTTTCCTGGTTCAGGAAGTGCAGCGGCACCTTCGTGTGGAGCTTGCGCTTCGGGTCCACGCGCTGGAAGTCCACGTGCAGCACGAGCTGGCGGAACGGATGGTATTGCACGTCGCGCAGCAGCACTTGCTGCGACTTGCCGGCCACTTCGATCTCGAGGATCGACGAGTGGAACACTTCCTTCTTCAGGGCGTGCCACAGCGCGTTGTGATCGAGTTCGATCAGTTGGGGCTCGGCGCCCGCGCCGTACACGATCCCCGGCGTCTTGCCGGTATTGCGCAGGCGGCGGCTCGCACCCGTACCTTGCAGATTGCGCTCGAAAGCGACGACTTTCATGTTGTTTCTCCAATGCAACCGCCCGCGACCAGGCAGTAAGAACAGGGCCGTCGCGCATCGGCTTCGGCCCGGGAATAGCGGTACGGACCTTCGTCCGGATCGTACCGATCGCACGGCGACCGCGGCATCTTCGTGACGCCGCGGTCGTCGTCAATACTTTTAACTTTCCGCGAAGAGCGACATCACCGAGTCGCCGCGGCGAATCCGCGCGAACGTCTCGGCGAGCAGGTCCGCGTTCGAGAGGACGCGGATCTTCGGGCAGGCGCGCGTTTCCGCGCCAAGCGGGATGGTGTCGGTCACGACCAGTTCGTCGAGCTCCGACGAAGCGATCCGCTCGGCCGCGCCGCCCGAAAGCACCGGATGCGTCGCGTAGGCGAACACCTGCCTTGCGCCGCGCTCCTTGAGCACCTGGGCGGCCTTGCAGAGCGTGCCGGCCGTGTCGACCATGTCGTCCATGATGACGCAGGTGCGGCCTTCGACTTCGCCGATGATGTTCATGACCTCGGCCACGTTCGCCTTCGGACGGCGCTTGTCGATGATCGCGAGGTCGCAGGCGAGCTGTTTCGCGAGCGCGCGAGCCCGCACCACGCCGCCGACGTCGGGCGACACGACCATCAGGTTCTCGTGGTTCTGCTTGCGCAGATCGCCGAGCAGCACGGGCGTCGCGTAGATGTTGTCGACGGGGATGTCGAAAAAGCCCTGAATCTGGTCCGCGTGCAGATCCATCGTGATGATCCGCTCGACGCCGGCGATTTCCAGCATGTTCGCGACGACCTTGGCCGAGATCGCCACGCGCGCCGAACGCGGGCGGCGGTCCTGGCGGGCGTAGCCGAAGTACGGGATGGCGGCGGTGATCCGGCCGGCGGACGCGCGCTTGAGCGCGTCGACCATGATCATCAACTCCATCAGGTTGTCGTTCGTCGGCGCGCAGGTGGACTGCAGGACGAACACGTCCTTGCCCCGCACGTTTTCCTGGATCTCGACCTG
Organism: Burkholderia sp. WAC0059; assembly: GCF_002870125.1. Taxonomy (GTDB): domain Bacteria; phylum Pseudomonadota; class Gammaproteobacteria; order Burkholderiales; family Burkholderiaceae; genus Paraburkholderia. The sequence goes on along the minus strand of NZ_PNEO01000004.1, from coordinate 245,968 downwards.
GATTTCTCCGTCGGAGAAACGGCTGACCATGGCCTTGCCGAGGGGGATCCCGAGGATATTGACGACATTCTGGGCAAGCGCAGGATTGGCGTTGCCAGTAAAAACCATCAGGCCGTCATGGCTGCTCATCGTGCACCTGCGTTGGGCTGGAGGCGGAGAAATGCGAGATTTTTGGCAGGGGAGGAAGGACTCGAACCCTCGAATGCCGGAATCAAAATCCGGTGCCTTAACCAACTTGGCGACTCCCCTACGCTAACCTTGAGCTTCGCAGGACGGGTAGGGCCATCCGGCGATGCAAAACCTATGCCGCGAAAGCAAGGAGTGGATGCGTATCGAGACTGGTTGCCACCGCGCCGGCCCAGCCGGCCGGCAATCCGGCCCGCGCCGCTTCTGCTTCGGCAGCGCTGGCAAACGCGGCAAAAACGCTTGCCCCCGATCCGGTCATCCGTGCGGGCGCGATGTTATCAAACCATCCGAGCACCTGCGCGACTTCCGCGTATTTTTCCGCAACAACCCGCTGCATGTCGTTCTGGCCATAACTGTCCGGCCAACCTTCGCTGCAGTCTTGCTGTGCAAGAAAGTCCGTCATTGTGATGGGACTTGTGTCCCTTGTCAACGACTTCTCGGAAAAAATCGCGACTGTCGGAACATGTACTCGCGGCGTTACCACGAGGAAATGACGCCGCGGCAATTGTACTGCTTCGAGCGCTTCGCCCACCCCCTCGGCGAACGCGTTCCGGCCGAACACGAAGAAGGGCACGTCCGCGCCGAGCTTTAGCGCGAGCGCCTGAAGTTCGGCGCGCGAAAGGCCGAGTTTCCAGAGACGGTTCAGCGCAAGCAGCGTCGTGGCGGCGTCCGAGCTGCCGCCGCCGAGCCCGGCGCCCATCGGCAGGCATTTTTCGATGTCGATTTCGACGCCGGCCGCCGTGCCGGTGTGCTGCTTGAGCAGCGTGGCCGCGCGCACCGTCAGGTCGTGCTCGGCCGGCACGCCGTCCACGGCGGTCTTGCGCGCGATGCGGCCGTCGTCGCGCAGGGCGAAGTGCAGCGTGTCGCCCCAGTCGAGTAGCTGGAAGACGGTTTGCAGCGCGTGATAGCCGTCCGGGCGTCGTCCGGTGATGTGAAGGAACAGGTTCAGCTTGGCCGGCGCGAGACAATCCCGCAGCGCATCGTTCGTTTCGATCATGGTTTTTCCGCGTGCGGGGGCTTACTGGTCGAGCACGAGCTTGATTTCGAGCGGCGGATCCGTGCGGGTCAGATTCAGGCGCTTCACGCCCGTGGCCGGGGCGTTCGCATAGGCGAGATAGTCGATGGTCCAGCCGTCCTGGCGGATCTGCGAAAGGTGCGAGGTCTGCTGCGGATCGGCGCTCGTTTCGGCCGGCGAAGTCGGGGCGACGGACGGCTGCAGCCAGTAGCGCAGCCCTTCGACGGGCAGCGTGAAGCCGAGCGCGTTTTGCATCAGCGTCGAGACGTTGTCGGCGACGAGCGGTTGCCGGTTCGGCAGCTCGAGCATGGCCTCGGCCGGCGACGAGGTGACGATGGCCAGCGTCTGCCCGAACGGGTCGCGCAGTTGCAGCGTGATCGTGCTGCCGGCTTCCTTCCAGTCGAAGTTGCCGTACGCGTTTTGCTGGCGGCCGTACTGGTCGACGTACTGGACGGCGAAGCGGCCCTGGTACGCGCGGCTCGTCTGGGCCGTGAGCGCCGGGGCGGCGTTCGAGGTGGCAGATTCGTGCGGCGGCGTGGCGCAGCCTGCGAGGGCGAAGAGCGCGGCGACGGCAACCGCGCCCGCCGCGCGGCGGGCGCGGCCCGTTCGTGCGGCGGGCGCGGCGGCGCGCGGGTCAAAAACGGATGCGTGCATCAGAGATCGTTAATCTGGAAGCGCTTGAGCGTTTTCTGGAGCGTGTCGTTGTCGGGTTCGATCTTCAATGCTTCGCGCCAGGTGGCGAGAGCTTCGGTCTGGTCCCCGTTTTTCCACAGGACTTCGCCCAGATGCGCGCCGATTTCGGCGTTCGGCTGGAGGCTGAATGCCCGGCGCAGCAGCTTGATGGCGTCGCCCGTGTCGCCGAGCCGGTACTTGACCCAGCCGACGCTGTCCATGATGAACGCGTCGTCGGGCGCGAGCGACGACGCCTTCTCGACCAGCTTGTCCGCTTCCTGGAGGCGCTCGTTGCGATCGGCGAGCGAGTAGCCGAGCGCGTTGTAAGCTTCCGGATTGTCGGGCTCCGTGCGGATCAGCTTGCGCAGCTCCGTTTCCATGACGTCGTAATGGCCGTTCTTTTCGGCGGCCATCGCGTAGTCGTAGGCGAGGTCCGGGTCGTCCGGGAAATCGGTCGTTGCCTTCGCGAGCCGCGCCTCGGCCTCCGGATAGCGCTTCGCGTCGAACAGGATCGCCGCGTCGGTGCGTGCGATCACTGCTTCGTCGCGCGGGTCGGTCGTGTCGATGTTGGCGAGGAGCTGGCGCGCATCGTCGACCTTGCCTTCCTGGTCGAGCAATTGCGCGCGCGCGATCTGCGCGGGAATGTACTGCTGGCTCGCCGGCGTGACGTGGTTGAGCCAGTCGTTCGCGGCCCCGTTGTTCTTCTGCTGGGCGGCGAGTTGCGCAAGGTAAAGGTAAGCCTGGCCGGGGTCCGCGCCGGGCGTCTTCCCGGCCTGCTGTGCGTACTGGGTCAGGTATTTCTGCGCGTCGCCGTACTTCTTCTGCTGGATGTCGATCAGCGCGAGCGCCATCAACGGCATCAGGTCGGTGCCGTCGTCCCGGTGCATGATCTCGAACTGCTTCTGCGCATCGTCGAGACGGTTCGCCGAGAGATAGGTCTGCGCGAGCGCGAGATGGCCGTCGTGCGATTTCGGATTCTGCTGCACGTACTTTTCGATCGCGGCGATGCCTTCGTCGCGCTCTTCCGGCCCCATCTGCGAGAGCATCAGCGCGGCCGGCAGATAGTCGGGCTGGATCGCGAGCGCCTGCTCGAACGACTTGCGCGCGCCCGGCGCGTCGTCGGCCAGCAACTGCTGGCGGCCGACCGCGAGCTGGGCCTCGGGGCGGTTCATGTCGTTCTTGAGCAGATCCCTCAGCACCTCGAGACCGCCGGCGCGGTTCGGGCCGCGCGAGAGCAGCAACTGCAGCGACTGGATCGCGTTGCTGCGGTTGTCGGCCGGCACCCGCGCCAGTTCGCGCGCGAGCAGCGGCTCGGCGTCTTCGGGGCGGCCCGAGAACACGAGCAGCGAGGCGTCGAGCTGCACGGCGCGCTCGGAGTCCGGCGCGTACTGCTGCCAGAGCTGCGCGGCGTTGAGCGCGTCGGACGGGCTCTGCGCGGCGAGCGCGATTTCGGTCGCGCGTTCGGCCATGCGCGGGTCGTGCGTCTCGTGGGCGAGCGAGAGATAGGTCTGGTAGGCCGGCGCCGGCTGATTGCGCTGCAGCGCGATTTCGGCCGCGAGCACCTGGAACACGATCTGGCTCGACAGATCGACCTTCGGCAGATCCTTCTGCTCGTCGGCGGATTCCGGGCCGAACGGGTCCGGCAGCGAGACGGTGCTGTCGTCCGTGTCGGGGGCCGAATCCTGCGCGTAAGCGCTGGAGGCGGTCAGGGCCCACGCCGCGAGAACCGCCGCGCCGACCACTCGGCGCACGGAAACGGCAGCGGACAGGCGCGGCAGCGCCGCTCGCCGGCGCTTTGCAAACAGTTTCACGAAAGACAGCTCCATGGAGTGGCGTCGAATGTTTCGGTCGATTGTAACGCGCTCGCTACAATACGCGCACCAACCAACACGCAAGTTGCAGACCTGTCAGACATGCCCGAGTTGCCGGAAGTCGAAGTAACGCGCAGAGGAATCGAGCCGTGGGTGGCCGGACGCCGCGTCGAGCGCGTCGACGTGCGTACGGGCGCGTTGCGCTGGCCCGTGCCGCCCGCGCTCGCGGCCCTGCTCGGCGGGCGCACGATCCGCCGGGTCGGGCGGCGCGGCAAATATCTGCTGCTCGAAGTCGACGAGGGCTGGTGCATCGTTCATCTGGGCATGACGGGCACGTTGCGCGTGCTGCGCAACGTGCCGAAGCCGCCCGCGGCGGCGAAGCACGATCACGTCGACTGGATTTTCGACGACTTCGTGCTGCGTTTTCGTGACCCGCGCCGCTTCGGCGCCGTGCTCTGGCATTCGCGCGAGGCGGGCGACGTGCTCGGCCATCCGCTTCTCGCGAGGCTCGGCATCGAGCCGTTCGCGCAGTCGTTCTCGGGCGTGCTGCTCCATCGCGAGACGCGCGGCCGCAAGGTTTCCGTCAAGCAGGCGCTGCTCGCGGGCGACATCGTCGTCGGCGTGGGCAACATTTACGCGTCCGAAAGCCTTTTCCGGGCCGGCATCCGGCCGACCACGCCGGCCGGGCGCATCTCGCTCGCGCGTTACGAACTGCTTGCGGAGGCGGTGCGCGCCACGCTTGCCGCCGCGATCGAGAAGGGCGGCAGCACGCTGCGCGACTTCGTGGGCAGCAACGGCGAGAGCGGCTACTTCCAGCTCGAATACTTCGTCTACGACCGCGCGGGCCAGCCGTGCCGCGTGTGCGGCTCGCCGGTCCGGCAGATCGTGCAGGGCCAGCGCTCCACCTACTACTGTCCGCGCTGCCAGCGCTGATTCTTCGATCATGTCCGAACGCCCTTTTTCCCCGCCGCCGTCCGCCGGGTTCGCCGCCACGCTCATCGGCTGGCAGCGCGTGCACGGCCGCCACGACCTGCCGTGGCAGAACACGCGCGACCCCTACCGGATCTGGCTGTCCGAGATCATGCTGCAGCAGACCCAGGTGTCGACCGTCATTCCGTATTACGCGCGATTTCTCGGGCGCTTTCCCGACGTCGGCGCGCTGGCCGCTGCGCCGCTCGACGACGTGATGGCGCTCTGGGCCGGGCTCGGCTATTACTCGCGGGCGCGCAATCTGCACCGCTGCGCGCAGGCCGTCGTCGAGCGGCACGGCGGCGCGTTTCCCGATTCGGTCGAGGCGCTGGCGGAGCTGCCGGGCATTGGCCGGTCCACGGCGGCGGCCATCGCGTCGTTCGCGTTCGGCGCGCGCGCGACGATTCTCGACGGCAACGTGAAGCGCGTGCTCGCGCGCGTGTTCGGTATCGAAGGGTTTCCGGGCGAGAAGCGCGTCGAGAATGCAATGTGGGCGCTGGCCGAATCGCTCGTGCCGGGCGTCGACGCGAGCGACGAAGACGTGAGTGCCTATACGCAGGGATTGATGGACCTCGGCGCGACGCTCTGCGTGCGCGGCAAGCCCGCGTGCGTGCGCTGTCCGTTCGCGGCCGATTGCGTCGCGAACGTGACGGGCCGGCAGCGCGAACTGCCGGCCGCGAAGCCGAGAAAAGCCGTGCCGACGCGGCGCACCTGGATGCTCGTGCTGCTCGACGGCGACGCGGTGATGCTCGAGAAGCGTCCGCCTTCGGGCATCTGGGGCGGGCTCTGGAGCCTGCCCGAAGCCGGCGACGAAAGCGCGCTCGGCGCGCGCGCGCAGTCGTTTGGCGCGCGGGGCAACGCAACGCCGCTTGCGCCGTTCAGCCATACGTTCACGCATTTCCGGCTCGATATCGAGCCGCGCATGATCGAGATGGAGCAGGACGCGCTCGCGCGAGTCGATCTGCCGGACGCGGAAACCGCCTGGGTGGCGCTGCGCGAGATCGAGGCGTTCGGCGTGCCGGCGCCGGTACGCAAGCTGCTCGACAGCCTGCGCGGGTCTTTGCTTTAGCGGTCGGTTGACGCGCCGGGGCTAGAGCAGTTGATGCTGCCGCATGTAGTGGTGAACCACGTCGATTCGCGCGCCCGCGTCGGTGAGTTCCATCAGCTTCTGGCGCGCGCGCAGCGGGATCGGCAGCACCTCGGCGAGCCGGTTCGACACCCATGACGGGTCGTCGAGCCTGAACGGCTCCGCGAACGGCACGCCGTCCGGGTCACGCGAGCGGATCGTCGCGATGATCCGCTCGAGCACCTCCGCGCAGGCGCCGAAGCAGGCGAGCCGGTCCTGGCCTTCGAGCGGCGTGTCGTCGGCGAGCGGCTCGGCCATGCCGACCAGCAGACCGCTCGCTTCGACGCGGTGCGAAAGCAGCCGGAAGCGCCGCGTGCCGTGCGCGCGGATCAGCAGCATGCCGAAGGTCTCGACGTCGCACTGGTCGATTTCGGCGAGGCATCCCACCGTTTCCGGCACGGCGGGCTCGTCCGGCTGAGCGACCTCGGTGCCGCTCTTGAGCAGACAGACGCCGAACGGCGTCTGCTCGCGCAGGCAGGCGCGGGCCATGTCGAGATAGCGCGCCTCGAAAATCTTCAGGGGCAGCAACCCGCCGGGAAACAGCACCGTATGCAGCGGAAAGAGCGGCAAATCTGCCAGCACGGCGGGCGGGATGGGCATGGCGCAACGCTTATACGGTTAAGGCCGCGCGATGCGGCCGGTTAGGCGATCAGCCGGGACGAGTCGCCCACGTCGAGCGGCGCGTCCCGATGGCGCACGATCACGCTCGCCTCGCCCGCAAGGCGAGCGGCGAGCGTCTGCGCGATGAAGACCGAACGATGCTGACCGCCCGTGCAGCCGATCGCGACGGTCAGGTAGCTGCGGTTGTCGTCGCGAAACCGCGGCAGCCACTTCGCGATGAACGCGTGGATGTCCTCGATCATCTCGTTGACGGCCGGCTGCGCGGTCAGAAAATCGATGACCGGCTTGTCGAGCCCGGTGAGCGGACGCAGGCGGCCGTCGTAATACGGATTCGGCAGCGTGCGCACGTCGAACACGAAGTCGGCGTCGAGCGGCACGCCGCGCTTGAAGCCGAACGACTCGAACGTGAGCGCGAGCGCGCCGCGCTCCTCCTCGACGAAGACCTTGACCCAGGCGCGCAGCGCGTTCGCGCTCAGGTTGCTCGTGTCGATCTGGTGGCCGAATTCCGCGAGGTTCGACACGAGTTCGCGTTCGTGCTCGATCGCTTCCTCGAGCGACTTCAGCATGCCCACGTTCGCGTCGTGCGTGCTCGAGCCCGAGAGCGGATGCCGGCGGCGCGTTTCGGAAAAGCGCTGGATCAGCGCCTGGGTGCTCGCGTTCAGGAACAGCACGCGCACGTCGTTGCGTTGCGCGAGCGCGCCGATCATTTCGGGTATGCCGTCGAACGACGAGCTCGAACGCGCGTCGATCGCGACGGCGAGACGCGCGTAGCCCTCGTTGGCGAGGTGTTCGGCGAGCTGCGGCAGAAAACGGGGCGGCAGGTTGTCGACGCAGAAGTAACCCACGTCCTCGAGCGCGTTGAGCGCCACCGATTTGCCGGAGCCTGAAATGCCGGTGATCAGGATGATGCGCATGGGAAGTCGGAAAACCCGGTTCCGGCCATCATAGCATCTGCCTCGCGCAATCGGGACGCCCCGCGCAGGCCGCGCCGGTCAGACGAGCTTGCCCGGAAACTGGCTGTCGGGGTCCTGCATGGCGAGCCGCTGGCGGTCCATGAAGTCCCGCAGCGTGTCGATGCCGCGCAGTTGCAGGATCGTGTTGCGCACGGCGGCTTCGACGAGCACCGCGAGGTTGCGGCCGGCCGCAACCTGAATCGTCACCTTGCTGATCGGCAGGCCGAGCACGTCGACCGTCTGGCTTTCGAGCGGCAGGCGCTGGAATTCGCCGTCCGGGCGGCGCACGAGCTGGACGATCAGCTTGAGCTTCATTTTGCGGCGCACGGCCGTCTCGCCGAAAATCGTCTTGATGTCGAGCAGGCCGAGGCCGCGCACTTCGAGCAGGTTCTGCAGGAGCGGCGGGCAGCGGCCCTCGACGAAGTCGGGGCCGAGCCGCACGAAGTCCACGGCGTCGTCGGCGACGAGGCCGTGGCCGCGGCTGATCAGTTCGAGCCCCAGTTCGCTCTTGCCGAGGCCCGAGTCGCCCGTGAGCAGCACGCCCATGCCGAGAATGTCGAGGAACACGCCGTGCAGCGTCGCGCGCGGCGCGAGGATGCGCGACATGTAGAGGCGCAGGCTGTCGATGACGGCAGCGGCCGACATCGGCGTGGTGAAGAGCGGCGTCGACGAGCGGGTACAGCGCAGCACCAGTTCGGGCGGCGCGGCGACGCCGCCGGCGACGACGAGAAACGGCGGCTCGAGCGCGATCAGCTCGGCCATGTGGCGCGAGCGGTCTTCCTCGGTCTGGCGGTGGTAGTAGTGGATTTCGGCTTCGCCGAGCACCTGGATGCGGTTCGGGTGAATCAGGTTCAGGTGGCCGACGAGGTCCGCGCTCGAGGTCGCGGTGGCGACGCTCTCGGCCGGGAAGCCGCGCTCCCAGCCCTCGTGACCGGTCAGCCAGCTCAGTTTCAGCGTGGCGGCGTTGTCGTCGAAGATGCTTTGGGCGTTGATGCTGGAAGTGTCCATGAGTCGGTGACTCCGTAGTGGGCCGCTGGCTGCGCGAGCTTCGCCGGTCAGGTGTGCGAGGCCGCCTGCGCGGCGCGGGAGCGGGCGCCCGGCATCAAGGTTGCCACTGGGTGAGCAGGCGATGCAACGTCTCGCGGTCCTGCTCCGTATGCAGACGCTCGCGCGTGTCGCGATCGGACAGCAGTTGCGCGATCTCGGACAGGATGTCGAGGTGCTGCTGCGTGGCCTGCTCGGGCACGAGCAGGAAGATCAGCAGCGAAACCGGCTGACCGTCGGGCGCCTCGAACGGAATCGGCTCCGCGAGGCGCACGAACGCCGCGAGCGGCTGCTTCAGGCCCTTGATGCGGCCGTGCGGAATCGCCACGCCTTCGCCGAGGCCCGTGGAACCGAGGCGCTCGCGCGCGAAAAGATTGTCGGTGACCGTGCTGCGGGCGATGCCGTTCTGGTTTTCGAAGATCAGACCAGCCTGCTCGAAGACGCGTTTCTTGCTGGTAACGGCCAGGCCGACGACGACGTTCTCGAGAGGAAGTATTTTGGCTAAACGATTCATGTTTGCAGGCGAAAACGTGGCCTGAATGCTCCTCACCCCGGCGGCTGGCGGATGTCCCGCGCCGGAAGCGGACTGTCGCGATGCCCGAGCGTCGGGCGCCGCGGCAGGCGATGAAGCCCGGTGCCGAAACCCCGGGGCCGGAATACCCCGAAAAATGACGGGATCATTATAGAACAAGCGTATGCGCGGATGGTGCGATGCGCCATGTATCGCGGGCGTTCCGCGACGGGGCTTTCACGACTCCCGCGATGGTCCCGATTCCTGCGATTTCTCAGGCTTCCCCCATCCCTGCCCATGAAAAAACCGCCCGGCGTGCCGGGCGGTCTGTTCTGGAGGGTCGGCATGGCCGACGTGCTGCGCCTTACTGCGGCGGCGGCAACTCCACGCCGACCGCGCTCTGATGTTTGAGCGCGTCGTGCTGGTGTCCCTGGACGCGATCCTTGTGGCGCACGACCTGGCGGTCCAGCTTGTCGATCACGAGATCGATGGCCGCGTACAGGTCGCCGTTCGCGCTTTCCACGAAAATGTCCTTGCCCTTCAGATGAAGATTGACTTCGACCTTCTGCCGCCTGTCCTTTTCCCTGTAGTTGTCGACCGAGAGGACCACGTTCCCGTCGATGACCTGATCGAAATGCCTTAGCACCCTGTCCAGTTTGGTGATCACGTATTCTCGCAACGCCGGCGTCACTTCGAGATGGTGTCCACTGATCTTCAGATTCATCGTGCTTCTCCAGGCTGATGGCCGTCGGGAACGCGATGCGAGCGTGCAATGTGCCGGTCGATGGGCTCGCCGTGAACCGGGCCTGCAGGCAGGGGCGGCAAACGGCGGGATACCTCGGCCGGCCATCTTCGCCAACTAGCGCCGCGGCCGGGAACGGCCCGCGCGGAACCCCGACGAGGCCCGAACGGGCTAAAGAGACTTGCGCAGATTGACCGCCGGAATCTTCAGCGCTTCGCGGTACTTCGCGACGGTGCGGCGCGCGACCACGAAACCCTGTTCCGCCAGCAGCTCGGCTATGCGGCTGTCCGAAAGGGGCGATTTGGGGTTTTCAGCTCCTATCAGTTGCTTGATGAGCGCGCGAATGGCGGTGGAGGAGGCCGCGCCTCCCGTGTCGGTCGATACGTGAGATCCGAAGAAGTACTTAAATTCAAGCGTCCCGAACGGGGTGAGCATGTACTTACCGGTCGTCACACGCGAGACCGTCGACTCGTGCAAGCCCAGCGTATCAGCAATCTCCCGCAAAACCAAGGGGCGCATTGCAATTTCGCCGTGCACGAAAAAATTCTTCTGTCGCTCGACGATGGCCTGCGCCACGCGCAGAATCGTCTCGAAGCGCTGCTGAATATTCTTGATCAGCCAGCGCGCTTCCTGCAGTTGCTGGCGCAGCGAACCGCTGCCCGGATCGCCGCGGTTGTTGCGCAGGATGTTCGCATAGAGATGGTTGATCCGCAGCTTCGGCACGACTTCGGGATTCAGCTCGGCGTGCCAGTTCTGGCCGATTTTTTTGACCATGATGTCGGGCACCACGTAGTCGGCTTCGGCCTTGCCGTAAGCTGCGCCCGGGAACGGTTCGAGCGAGCGGATCAGCGCGTGCGCGTCGCGCAGCGCGTCGTCGCTCGCTTTCAGGTGTTTGCGCAGCCGCGTGAAGTCGCGCGTCGCGAGCAGTTCGAGGTGATGCGACACGATCTCGAGCGCGAGCGTGCGCGTTTCCGAAGGCGCAAGGCGCAGCAGTTGCAGCTTCAGGCATTCGGAGGCCGAGCGCGCGCCGACGCCCGCCGGATCGAAACTGTGCAGCAGCGCGAGCGCGGCGTTCAGCTCGTCGGTATCGACTTCGAGCTCTTCGGGCAGGTCGGCGAGAATTTCGTCGAAGGTCGCGCCGAGGTAGCCGTCGTCGTCGAGCGATTCGATGAGGAACGTGATGAGCGCGCGGTCGCGCGGGCTCGCCTGGGTGACGCGCAACTGCGCCGTCAGATGGTCGCGCAGCGTGGTCGTCGATTCGTGGATCTGCAGCGGCGGCAGGTCGTCGTCGTCGGACGCATTGCCCGAGCGGCCGAAGTCGTCGAGGTTCCACTGGCTCGCGTCGCCGTTCGCATCGGCGTTCAGGCCGTTGTACTCGTCGACGCCCTGCGGTTCGCCGTCGCCGCGCTCGCCGTTGGCCGTACCGTTGCCGGTCGTCGCCGTGGCGGCCGAACCGCCCGCCATCCCCTCGGACCCGGCCGTCGTGGGCGGCTGGGCGATCAGCGAGCCGTCGGAGGCGACGCGCAGCGGGCTCGCGATCCAGTCGTCCTCGTTTTCGAGCAGCGGGTTCTGGGCGATCGCCGCCGCAACCTCCTGTTGCAGTTCGAGCGTCGACAATTGCAGCAGCCGGATCGACTGTTGCAATTGTGGAGTCAGCGCAAGATGCTGCGAGAGGCGGAGTTGGAGGCTGGCTTTCATGGCGATGTGCGAATCATTGTAAAGAGTTTGCCACGCCCGCGATACCTCGCCGCGCCCGCGACGGGGGCGATCGGGGATGGCCGGAGCACGGCCGTGCGCGGGGCGCAAAGGGGACGGACGCGGAAAGCTCGCGCCGTGCCGGACAGGGCGCCCGGAGCCGGTTTGCCGGAACGATTGCCGGCGCGGGTTCGCCGGCAGGGAAGGGCGGCGGAGCGGGATAGCGCGCCGCGCGGGTCGGAGAGGCTTGTTCGCGTCTTGCGCGGTCCGCCGTGAGCCCCGTGTTCCGTTACATGCGGAAATGTTCGCCGAGATAGACGCGGCGTACGCTTTCGTTCTCGATGATGTCGCCGGGCGCGCCCGCCGCGAGGACGGAGCCGTCGCTGATGATGTAGGCGTGGTCGCAGATGCCGAGCGTTTCGCGCACGTTGTGGTCCGTGATGAGCACGCCGATATTGCGCTGTTTCAGAAACTTGACGATCTTCTGGATTTCCAGCACGGCGATCGGGTCCACGCCCGCGAACGGCTCGTCGAGCAGGATGAAACTGGGGTCGGTTGCGAGCGCGCGCGCGATTTCGACCCGGCGTCGCTCCCCGCCCGACAGCGACAGCGCCGTGTTGTTGCGCAGATGGGTGATCTGCAGCTCGTCGAGCAGCGCCTCGGCGCGCGCGGTCATCACGTCCTTCGAGAGACGCTTGCCGTTTTCGTCGTGCTGGAGTTCGAGCACCGCGCGGATGTTCTGCTCGACGGACAGCTTGCGGAACACCGACGCTTCCTGCGGCAGGTACGACAGGCCGAGCGAGGCGCGCTTGTGGATCGGCAGCAGGCTGATCGACTGGCCGTCGAGGTCGATCTCGCCGGCGTCGAGCGGCACGAGCCCGACGATCATGTAGAACGACGTGGTCTTGCCCGCGCCGTTCGGGCCGAGCAGGCCGACCACCTCGCCGCTCTTCACGTCGAGCGAGACGTCCTTCACGACGGTGCGCGACCCGTAGCGCTTCTTGAGGTTGCGCACGGCGAGAGAGCTCGTCGTGCCGGCCGGCTGGCGGTTGTGCAGGGCGGTGGCGCTCATTGTTGCGGCGCCTCCTGCAGCGTGGTCGAGGGCGCGAGCGTGGCCGACGCGCCCGTGAGCGGCGCCGCGCCGCCGTTGCTCGGCGAGAGCATCGCGCGCACGCGTCCGGTCGGGTTGCCGGGGCCCGCGACGTCCTTGCCGGCCTTCGCCGTGTAAAAGTCGTTCTGGCCGTCGTAGGTGATGACGCTGCCGTGCACCTGGTCCATCACGGTCGTGAGGCCCTGCAGGCGACGCACCGTGGCGTTGGTCGTGAGCGTGGTCAGGTCCTGCTTGCCGTCGTAGTCGATGCGCTCGGCGTTGCCGTCGATGTACTCGTTGACCCCCTCGCGCTTCTGGCGGAAGTAGGCGAGCGTGCTGCCCGTCACGGTGCCCGTCGCGTACTGATAGCCTTCCGGGTCCTGATGGACGACGAGCTTGTCGGCCTTGATCAGGATGGTGCCCTTGGTCGCGACGACGTGGCCCGTGAACACCGTCACCTGCTTCAGGTCGTCGTAGGTCATGTTGTCCGCCTCGATGTTGAGCGGCTTGTCGCGGTCGGCGCGCTCCGCGTGGGCGGGGCTCGCGAAGGCGAGCGGCAGCGCCGCGGCAAGTGCGCACAGCATCGCGAAGGCCGCGCGGCGCAGGCGCTGCGCGCGGCCGGACAGGGAGCGGGGGAGCGATTCGTTCATGCAGTCACGCCTGGAATGGCTGGAGTGGACGGTTCCGGGGTGTCAGGAGGAGCCGCCGGAATCAGCCGGGGCGATCGTGCCCCGGACGTTGCCGTAGAGCTTGATGACCCGGGTGACGTTGTTGTAGTTCATGCCGTTGGTGGCCGTCGCGATAGACTGGCCGCGCTGAAGTTTAACCGGCTTTTCGGTCAGGATGACATCGTCGTTGACGAGCACGTGGAAATGCTCGGAATCGGCCTGCATCCGCGGGTCGCCGAAGCCGGCGTCGCGCACGATGCGCGCGTGGTCGTACAGGTCGACGATCGACGCGTCGCCGTTGACGGTGCCGCGCAGCCCCGTGGCCGTCACGACCGGCTTGCCGGGCTGGAACGCGCGCACGGCCGGCAGCGTGAGGTCGCTGTTCTGGTCGTCCTCGTAATGGACGAGATGGGTGGCCGTCAGGCGGTACTGCGTCGAGCCGGACTGGTCGAGCTCCGAGACCGAGAAGTTGTCGGCGAAATAGTCGGGCGTGTGCGTGAGCGGGCGCTCGGGCTGATTGTCCGGCGCCGGCCGCGTCGCTTCCAGCAGCCACCACGTGAGGGCCGCGAGCACGGCTATGGCGACGACCGGAATCAGCGACGTCAGTTGAAACTTCGGGTTCATCCGTGCGTGGCTCCGCAGGCCGCGGCGAGCATCGCCTCGTAGCGGCCCTGCGCGCGCAGCAGCAGATCGCAGAGCTCGCGCGCGGCGCCGTGGCCGCCGCGCGCGCGGCTCACCCAGTGCGCGCGGGAGAGCACCTCGGGGTGCGAGTTGGCCGGTGCCGCCGCGAGGCCGCACTGGAGCATGACGGCGAGGTCGGGCCAGTCGTCGCCCATGTAGCCGCAGGCCTCGGGCGCGACGCCGGTGTCGGCGAGCAGTTGCGCGAACGCGACGCGCTTGTCCTCGACGCCCTGGAAGACGTGCGGGATCCTGAGCTCCTTCGCGCGGACCGCGACGATTTCCGAGTGCCGGCCCGTGATGATGGCCGTCTCGATGCCGGCCTCGCGCAGCAGCTTCGCGCCGTAGCCGTCGAGCGAGTTGAACGACTTCATCGTGTCGCCCGCGCCCGTGAACATCAGGCCGCCGTCGGTCAGCACGCCGTCGACGTCGAAAATCATCAGGCGCACGCGGGCGGCGCGGGCGGTAGCGTCAAGTTCCGGTGCGGCCATCAGATCACCTTCTTCGAAAACAGGTCGTGCATGTTAAGGGCACCGATCAGCTTGCCGGCCGTATCGACGACCAGCATCTGATTGATTCGGTGGCGCTCCATCAGTTCCACGGCCTCGACCGCGAGCTGGTCGGGGCCGATCGTGCGCGGCGAGTGCGTCATGACCGACGCGATCGGCAGCGTGCGGAAGTCGCCGGCCCGCTCGAGCACGCGGCGCAGGTCGCCGTCGGTGAAAATACCGCTCACGCGGCCGGCTTCGTCGACGATCGCCGTCATGCCCATGCGCCTGGCCGTGAGCTGGAAGAGCGCGTCGCTCACCGTCGCGTCGGGCAGTACGCGCGGCACCTGTTCGCCGGTGCGCATCACGTCGCGCACGTAGGTGAGCAGACGCCGGCCCAGCGTGCCGCCGGGGTGCGAGCGCGCGAAGTCGTCGGGGCCGAAGCCGCGCGCGTCGAGCACGGCCACCGCGAGCGCGTCGCCGAGCGCGAGCGCCGCGGTGGTGCTCGCCGTGGGCGCGAGGTTCAGCGAGCAGGCTTCCTTCTCGACGGCCGAGTTCAGATGCACGTCGGCGAGCTGGGCCAGCGTCGAGCCGGGCCGGCCCGTCATCGCGACGAGCTTCGCGCCGAGGCGCTTGACGAGCGGCAGGATCGTCACGAGCTCTTCCGATTCGCCGGAGTTCGACATCGCGATGAAAACGTCGTCGGCCGTGACCATGCCGAGGTCGCCGTGGCTGGCTTCCGCCGGGTGGACGAAGAAGGCCGGCGTGCCGGTGGAAGCCAGCGTGGCGGCCAGTTTGCGGGCAATGTGGCCCGATTTGCCGATGCCGGAGACGACCACGCGGCCCCGACAGTTGAGGATGAGATCGAGGGCGCGGACGAAACTCTCGTCGAGCCGCTCGCGCAGCCCGAAAACTGCGTCGGCTTCGATCTGGAGCACGTCGCGGGCCAGCGACAGTGCCCGATCGCCATTGATTTTCGCTATCATTCGCGGAGTATAGCAAAGGCGTTTGTTCGCCGCGCCGGCGCTCCGGTCACGGGCCGCGCGCCGGCGGCTGCCCGCGCCGGCCGCCCGATTCCGCCCAGGTTCGCGAGCCCGACCGTGCCGGGCGCCGCGCGCCGGTATCGCTGACGAACGAGGACGCTTTTCACGATGATCTCCCCGCTGGAAATGACGCTGTTCCTGCTGCTCGCTTCGGTGGCCGGCGTCGTGCTGTTCCGCTCCCTGAACCTGCCGCCCATGCTCGGCTACCTGAGCGTGGGCATCGTGGTCGGCCCGCACGCGCTGCGCATCGTGCCGGACCTGCAGGGCGCGCAGAACCTGGCGGAGTTCGGCATCGTGTTCCTGATGTTCTCGGTCGGCCTCGAGTTCTCGCTCGCGAAGCTGCGCGCGATGCGCCAGGCGGTGTTCGGGCTCGGCCTGCTGCAGGTGCTCGGCACGATCCTCGTCGCGCTGCTCGTCGGCACGGTGCTGGAGCACTGGGTGCACCTCACCTGGCAGGGCTGCGTCGCGCTCGGCGGCGCGCTCGCGATGTCCTCGACGGCCATCGTGAGCAAGATGCTCGCGGAGCGGCTCGAGATCGAGTCCGCGCACGGCCGCAACATCTTCGGCGTGCTGCTGTTCCAGGACCTCGCCGTGGTGCCGCTCCTCATCATCATCGCCGCGTTCGGCGGCAGCCAGGCGTCGCTCGTCGTCGAACTCGGCTTCGCGTTCCTGAAGATCGTCTGCGCGCTCGGGCTGCTGCTCATCGTCGGACAGCGCTTCATGACGCGCTGGTTCAACGTCGTCGCGCGGCGCCGCTCGCAGGAACTGTTCGTGCTGAACGTGCTGCTCGTCACGCTCGGCGCGGCGTTCATCACCGACCGGTTCGGCCTGTCGCTCGCGCTCGGCGCCTTCATTGCCGGCATGCTGATCGCCGAGACGCCGTACCGGCATCAGGTGGAAGAGGACATCAAGCCGTTTCGCGACGTGCTGCTCGGCCTGTTCTTCGTGACGACCGGGATGCTGCTCGACCCGCTCGTGATCTGGCGTCACCCGCTCATCGTGCTGGCGTTCCTCGTCGGGCCGGTGCTGCTCAAGGCGGTCATGATCACGGCGCTCGCGCGCCTGTTCGGTTCCGCGCCCGGCGTCGCGATGCGCACGGGCCTCGGGCTCGCGCAGGCCGGCGAGTTCGGCTTCGTGCTGCTGAACCTGATTCTCGACCAGCACCTCGTCGACGCCACGCTCATGCAGGCGATCCTCGCGGCCATGCTGCTCTCGATGCTGGCCGCGCCGTTCCTGATCCAGAACGCGGACCGCATCGTGCTGCGCTTCTCCTCGACGGAATGGATGCAGCAATCGCTGCAGATGACGCGCATCGCGACGGAAAGCCTCAAGCAGAGCGGCCACGTCATCATCTGCGGATACGGCCGGGCCGGCCAGAATCTCGCGCGCATGGTCGAGCACGAAGGGCTCTCCTACGTGGCGCTCGACCTCGACCCGGACCGCGTGAGCGCGGCCGCGACGGCCGGCGAATCGGTGGTGTACGGCGATGCCGCGCGGCGCGAATCGCTCGTCGCGGCGGGCATTCACCGCGCGGCGTCGGTGGCGATCACCTACGCGAATACGCAGTCGGCGCTGCGCGTGCTTCACCACGTCCACGAACTCGAGCCCACGCTGCCGGTGATCGTGCGCACGGTCGACGACGCCGATCTCGAACGCCTGCTCGCGGCGGGCGCGACCGAGGTGATTCCCGAGATCGTCGAGGGCAGCCTGATGCTCGCCTCGCACATGCTCGTGCTGATGGGCGTGCCGATGCGGCGCGTGGTGCGCCGCGTCGAGGAGATGCGCAACGAGCGCTACAGCCTGTTGCGCGGCTATTTTCACGGCACGGACGACGTCGACGACGACGGCCACGAGCAGGTGCGGCTACAATCGGTGCCGGTCGACGCGCGCGCGGACGCCGTGGGCCGCACGCTGGCCGAACTCGGGTTGTACGCGCTCGGCGTCGAGGTGACGGCGATCCGCCGGCACAGCATTCGCGGCGTCGAGCCCGACCCGGACACGGTGCTGCGCGAAAACGACATCGTCGTGCTGCGCGGGTTGCCGGAGCCGCTCGCGCTGGCCGAAGAGCGCCTGTCGCGGCACCGCCGCGCGGGCGTCGGGAGCGGCGCGCACGCGCCTTGAGCGCCGGCGGCGGCGCCCGATTGCGGACGGAAGCGGCCATTGCCGCGCTTCTGGCCGGCCGAGCCCATGCCGCGGCCCGCACGCGTTACCCACATTACCCGGAGAGATTCATGTCCCACGTTCCCGCGAGCGCATCCGCGGATGCCGCGCAGTTCATCCACGGCCAGATCCGCACGGTGCCCGACTGGCCGCAGCCGGGCGTGCAGTTTCGCGACATCACCCCGCTTTTGCGCAATCCGAAGGCGCTGCGCGTATTGATCGACCTGTTCGTCGAGCGCTACGTCGGCACGAAGCTCGACTACGTGGCCGGGCTCGACGCGCGCGGCTTCATCATCGGGCCGATGGTCGCCTACGAGCTCGGCCTCGGCTTCATTCCCGTGCGCAAGGCCGGCAAGCTGCCGTACCGGACCGTTTCCGAGACCTACACGCTCGAATACGGCAGCGCCACCGTCGAGATTCACGAGGACGCCTGCGGTCCCGGCGACCGGGTCGTGATCGTCGACGACCTGATCGCGACCGGCGGCACGATGCTGGCCGGCACGCGCCTGCTCCAGCGGCTCGGCGCGCAGGTCGTCGAGGGCGCGGCGATCATCGATCTGCCCGACCTCGGCGGCTCGAAGCGCCTGACCGCCGCCGGCCTGCCGCTTTTCACGATCACGTCGTTCGGCGGGCATTGATCGCCCGCATCGCCCGATATCATCCGACCGTCCGCGTCCTGTCCGGCGGCCGCCTCGCGCCGCGAGACCGGACCCGCGGGCGGCAGGCGGCCGGCGCGCCGCCGCAATCGCCGCCGCGCCGGCCGCATTCACGGAGTACCCCGACATGACCCTGCCCTGCATCGGCGCCGCGCGCCGTTTCGACGTGAGCGCGCATTTTCCGTTCTGGATCGGCGACGAGCGCGTCGGCTGGATTCGCGCGACCGACGCGCCGTTGCTCGCGCGCTGGCCGGACGTGTTCGTGCAGGACGGCGCGCGCATCTCGCTCGCGCCGCATCTGAATACGCAGACGCTGCGCAGCGCCGCGCTCGGCGCCGTGATCGGCGCGCTCGCGGCCGAGGGCCGGATTCACGGCTGGCGCGACGAGATCTACGCGATCCGCAACGCGTTCGACGCGCCGCCGCTCGCCTACATCGAGCGGGCCGCCTCGCGCTTCTTCGGCACGATGACGTGGGCGGTCCATCTGAACGGCGTCGTAGAATGGGCGGGCCGCGCGCCGCAGCTCTGGATCGCGCGGCGCAGCGAGACCAAGGCCACCGATCCGGGCATGCTGGACAACGTCGTGGCGGGCGGCATCGGTTGGGGCTTCGGCGTCGAGGCGACGATCGTCAAGGAGTGTTGGGAGGAAGCCGGCATCGCCGAGGCGCTGGCTTCGCGCGCGCAGCCGGGACGCGCGGTTCATGTGCTGCAGTCGCTGCCCGAGGGCACGCAGGCCGAGCAGATCTTCATCTACGATCTCGCGCTGCCCGAGGATTTCGCCCCGCATAATCAGGACGGCGAAGTCGGCGAGCACCGGCTCGCGCGCATCGACGACGTGGCGCGCTGGATCGAGGATGGCGAAATGACGGTGGACGCGAGCCTCGCGACGCTCGACTGCCTGCTGCGCCGTCGCTGGATCGACGAGGCAGCCTGCGAGGGCATCGACGCGTTGTTCTCGCCGCCGGCGCTCTAGTTCGCGCCGGGGCCGCACCGAATCACTGAAACACGGAGTTACCGGGGTCATGTCGACCGATCACAGCTTCATTCTCAAACTGTCGTGCGCCGACCGGCCGGGCATCGTGCATGCCGTGTCGGGCTTCCTGTTCGAGCGCGGCGCCAACATTCTCGATTCGGCGCAGTTCGGCGACAGCCACACGGGCGAATTCTTCATGCGCGTGCATTTCCAGCAGGTCGGCGGCGATCCCGGCCTCGACGCGCTGCGCGCGGACTTCGCGCCGCTCGCCTCGCAGTTCGGCATGCGCTGGGAATTGCACGACGCGAACCGGAAGCCGCGCGTCGTCATCATGGTCTCGAAGATCGGCCATTGCCTGAACGACCTGTTGTTCCGCTATCGCACGGGCCAACTGGGGATCGAGATTCCGGCCATCCTCTCGAACCACAGCGACTTCTACCAGCTTGCCGCGAGCTACAACATTCCGTTCCACCACTTCCCGCTTGCGCATGCGACGCCCGAGGCGAAGGCCGCGCAGGAAGCGCGCGTGCTCGAGGTGATCGAGAGCCACGGCGCGGACCTCGTCGTGCTCGCGCGCTACATGCAGGTCCTCTCGCCGGCGCTCTGCGAGCGGCTGGCCGGCCGCGCGATCAACATCCATCATTCGTTCTTGCCGAGCTTCAAGGGCGCGAAGCCCTACTACCAGGCGTTCGACCGCGGCGTGAAGCTGATCGGCGCGACCGCGCACTACGTGACGACCGATCTCGACGAAGGCCCGATCATCGAGCAGGAGGTGGAGCGGGTCGACCACAGCATGACGCCGGAGCAGCTCACCGCGATCGGCCGGGACGTGGAGTGCGTGACGCTCGCGCGCGCCGTGAAGTGGCACGTCGAGCATCGCATCGTGCTCAACGGCAGCAAGACGGTCGTGTTCCGCTAATGTTTTGCTGATCCGTTCCGTCGTCCCGGGCCGCCCGAGGCGACGGCCGCGGCCTCAGACGAGCCGCAGGCTGACCAGTTCCCGCTTGACGTAGGCGTAGAAAATCGGCGCCGCGATGACGCCGGGAATGCCGAACGCGGCTTCCATCACCATCATCGCGACGAGCAGTTCCCACGAGCGCGCTTCGATCTCGCCGCCGACGATGCGCGCGTTCAGGAAATACTCGAGCTTGTGGATGACGACCAGGAACGCGAGCGACGTGATCGCGGCCGGCAGGCTCACGGTCAGCGCGATGGCGACGATCAGCGTGTTGGAAATCAGGTTGCCGATCACGGGCAGCAGGCCGATGACGAACGTGACGATGACGAGCGTCTTCGCGAGCGGCAGCGTCGAGTGGAAGAGCGGCAGCGCGACGAGCAGATAGACGCCCGTGAATGCAGTGTTGATCGCCGAAATCTTCACCTGTGCGAAGACGATGCGGCGGAACGCGTCGGCAAAGCGCGAAACGCGCGCGACGAACGCCCGCGCGAGCGGCAGCCGCCGCGTGCCGCGCTGCTCGCCGACCGCGACGATGGCGCCGATGATCATGCCGATCACGATGTGGCCGAACACCCGCGCGGCGCTCTTGCCGCCCTGCTGCAGTTGGGTGGCGTGCTCGCGCATCAGCGAGACGGCCTTCACCTTCATCTGGCCGACGTCCACGGGCAGATAGGCGGCGACCGCGTCGGGAATGCGGCCGCGCGCGTGGTCGAGGAACGCCATCGTCTGGTCGAGCACTTTCTGCATGCCGGGCATGTCCCGCTCGAAGTGCTCGATGACGCCGACCGTCACGCCCGTGAGCACGCCGACGATGATCGTCGAGAGCAGCACGACGGCCGCCCAGCGCGCGCGCTGGCTCGACGTGTGGCGCTCGATCAGCGGCGAGATGGCATGCACGAGCTGGTAGACGAGCATGCCGGCGAGCAGCGCGCCGAGCAGCTTGAACTCCAGCGTCGCCCACAGGGCCAGCACGGCGCTCGCGTAGCTCCCCGCCTCGACGACGGAGAGCCGCGGTGCGCCCGCCTCGTCGGCCGGCCTGACCGGACGCGGGCGCAGATCGTGCACCTGCCTGTTTTCCGGCGCTTCGTTGCGTTTGACCATCTCGTGTTTCGCTTTCCGATCGTGCTATTGCCGGCTTGCCGCGACGCCGTCGCCGGCGTCGTCTTGGTTTTCCTCGCGCGAACGCGCCCCTGCTCCTACCGGGCGGCCGCGGCCGCCGCGGCGACCGTGCGGCCGAGCAGCGGGGCCAGATAGCGGCCCGTGAAGCTCGCCTTCGACTGCGCGACGTCTTCCGGCGTGCCCTGCGCGATGATCTGCCCGCCGCCGGCGCCGCCCTCGGGGCCGAGGTCGATGACCCAGTCGGCGGTTTTGATCACGTCGAGATTATGCTCGATGATGACGACCGTGTTGCCCTGGTCGCGAAGCCGGTGGATCACTTCGAGCAGCAGCGCGATGTCGTGGAAGTGCAGGCCGGTCGTCGGCTCGTCGAGGATGTAGAGCGTGCGGCCCGTGTCGCGCTTGGAGAGTTCGAGCGAGAGCTTCACGCGCTGCGCCTCGCCGCCCGAGAGCGTCGTGGCGGACTGGCCGAGGCGGATGTAGCCGAGGCCGACGTCGAGCAGCGTCTTGAGCTTGCGCGCGACGACGGGCACGGGGCGGAAGAACTCGTGCGCCTGCTCGACCGTCATGTCGAGCACCTCGCTGATGCTCTTGCCCTTGTACTGCACTTCGAGCGTCTCGCGGTTGTAGCGCTTGCCGTGGCAGACGTCGCAGGGCACGTAGACGTCGGGCAGGAAGTGCATCTCGACCTTCAGCACGCCGTCGCCCTGGCAGGTCTCGCAGCGCCCGCCCTTCACGTTGAACGAGAAGCGGCCCGGATCGTAGCCGCGCTCCTTGGCGGCCGGCACGCCGGCGAACAGCTCGCGGATCGGCGTGAAGAGGCCCGTGTAGGTGGCCGGATTCGAACGCGGCGTGCGGCCGATCGGCGACTGGTCCACGTTGATGACCTTGTCGAAATGCTCGAGCCCCTCGATCGCCTCGAACGGCGCGGGCTCGGCCGACGAGCCGTAGAGGTGCTGGGCGACCGCGTGATAGAGCGTGTCGTTGATGAGCGTGGATTTGCCCGAGCCCGACACGCCCGTCACGCAGGTGAGGAGCCCCACGGGCAGGTCGAGCGTGACGCGCTTCAGGTTGTTGCCGTGCGCCTCGACGATACGCAGCCACCGGTCGCCGGGCGCGTTGCGCTCGTCCGGATACTCGATGCGGCGCGCGCCCGAGAGGTACTGGCCCGTCATCGAGGCCGGGTCGGCCTCGACCTGCGCCGGCGTGCCCTGCGCGATCACCATGCCGCCGTGCACGCCGGCGCCCGGCCCCATGTCGACCACGTAGTCGGCCATGCGGATCATGTCCTCGTCGTGCTCGACGACGATCACCGAGTTGCCGAGGTCGCGCAGATGCTTGAGCGTCGCGATGAGCCGGTCGTTGTCGCGCTGGTGCAGGCCGATCGACGGCTCGTCGAGCACGTACATCACGCCGGTCAGGCCCGAGCCGATCTGCGAGGCGAGCCGGATGCGCTGCGCCTCGCCGCCCGAGAGCGTTTCCGCGCTGCGTTCGAGCGAGAGGTAGTCGAGCCCGACGTTGTTGAGGAACATGAGGCGCGCGACGATCTCCTTCACGACCTTGTCGGCGATCTCGCGCTTCGCGCCTTCGAGACGCAGCGTCTGGAAGTAGCCGAGCGCGTCGCGCAGCGGCCAGCCGCTCACTTCATAGATGCCGCGCGCGTCCTCGTTCGCGCCGATGCGCACGAAGCGCGCCTCGCGGCGCAGCCGCGTGCCCTCGCAGGCGGGGCACGCCTGGTTGTTCTGGTACTTCGCGAGCTCCTCGCGCACCGCCACCGAATCGGTTTCGCGATAGCGCCGGTCGAGGTTCGGAATGATCCCCTCGAACACGTGCTCGCGCACCGACGTGCGGCCGCGCTCGTTGATGTAGGAGAACGGGATCTGCTCCTTGCCCGAGCCGTAGAGCAGGATCTTGCGGACCTTCTCGGGCAAGTCCTCGAACGGCGTGTCGATGTCGAAGTCGTAGAACGCCGCGAGGCTTTGCAGCATCTGGAAGTAGAACTGGTTGCGCCGGTCCCAGCCCTTCACGGCGCCCGCCGCGAGCGAGAGCGACGGGTGCGCGACCACGCGCTTCGGATCGAAGAACGTGATCTGGCCCAGCCCGTCGCATTCGGGGCACGCGCCCATCGGGTTGTTGAACGAGAAGAGGCGCGGCTCGAGCTCCGGCAGCGAATACGAGCAGATCGGGCAGGCGAACTTCGAGCTGAACAGATGCTCGCGGTTCGTGTCCATTTCGAGCGCGACGGCGCGGCCGTCGGCGAGGCGCAGCGCCGTCTCGAACGATTCGGCGAGGCGCTGCTTCATGTCCGCGCGGACCTTGAGCCGGTCGACCACCACGTCGACCGTGTGGCGCTCGCTTTTTTTAAGCTTCGGCAGGGAGTCGACCTCGTAGATCTTCGCCTCGCCCTCGTTCGCGGTGCCGCCGCCCGAGCGCACGCGAAAGCGCACGAAGCCCTGCGCCTGCATGTCGTCGAACAGTTCCGTGTGCTCGCCCTTGCGGTCGGCGACGACGGGCGCGAGGATCATCAGCTTCGTGTCCTCGGGCAGCGCGAGCGCCGCGTCGACCATCTGCGAGACGCTTTGCGCCGCGAGCGCGATGCCGTGGTCGGGGCAGTAGGGCGTGCCGACGCGTGCGTAAAGTAGCCGCAGGTAGTCGTGGATTTCCGTGACCGTGCCGACCGTCGAGCGCGGGTTGTGCGAGGTGGCCTTCTGCTCGATCGAAATGGCGGGCGAGAGCCCCTCGATCAGGTCCACGTCGGGCTTTTCCATCAACTGCAGGAATTGCCGCGCATAGGCCGAGAGGCTTTCGACGTAGCGCCGCTGGCCTTCCGCGTAGAGCGTGTCGAACGCGAGCGAGGACTTGCCCGAGCCGGATAGACCGGTGATCACGACCAGCTTGTGGCGCGGAAGGTCGAGATTGACGTTCTTCAGGTTGTGGGTTCGGGCCCCACGGATACGGATTTGTTCCATGAACCTGCCACAAGAGGAGGAGGCTAAACCTGCTACTATAACGGCTTTTCCGGACCCCCGTTACGGCTTGCTGACAGGCGACTGACGGCCCTGGAATGCCCCTGAAAGGGACGCGGTGCAGACTGTCGCGAGCGCGTCGCGGCAGGGTCGTCCGGTTGTCGTCCCGTCGCGGTCCGGTTGCAGCCCGGTTGTAGTCCGATCGCACGCTGTCGGCCACGGCCACGGCCATGCCGCGCGGCGGCCGCTCCGGCGCCGCGCGGCGACGGCCTGCCGTTCCGCCGTCCGTACCCGTGCGGCGCGGCGCTCGCCCGCCGTGTCCGGGAAGTACCCGCGCATCGCGGGCCAGAATCCAAACATTGTTCCCGATGTCCAATCCGTCCGCCACATCCACACGCATGAGCGCGCCCGAGCGGCGCGCGACCGTCTCCCTCGCGGCGATCTTCGCGCTGCGCATGCTGGGCCTCTTCATGATCATGCCGGTGTTTTCGGTCTACGCGAAAACGATCCCCGGCGGGAACGACGTGTTTCTCGTCGGCGTCGCGCTCGGCGCCTACGGCGTCACGCAGTCGCTGCTCTACATCTTCTACGGATGGGTGTCGGACCGCGTGGGCCGCAAGCCCGTCATCGCGACGGGCCTCGTCATCTTCGCGATCGGCAGCTTCGTGGCCGCGTCCGCGCACGACATGACCTGGATTATCGTCGGCCGCGTGATCCAGGGGATGGGCGCCGTGTCCTCGGCGGTGATCGCGTTCATCGCTGACCTCACCTCCGAGCAGAACCGCACCAAGGCCATGGCGATGGTGGGCGGCAGCATCGGCATTTCGTTCGCCGTCGCGATCGTCGGCGCGCCCATCGTGTTCGAGTTCGTCGGCATGAGCGGGCTCTTCGCGATCGTCGGCGTGCTCTCGATTCTCGCCGTCGGCGTCGTGCTCTGGATCGTGCCCGACGCGCCGAAGCCCGTGCACGTGCGCGCGCCGTTCGCCGAGGTGCTGCACAACGTCGAGCTTCTGCGGCTCAATTTCGGCGTGCTGGTGCTGCACGCGACGCAGACGGCGCTCTTTCTCGTGGTGCCGCGCCTGCTCGTCGACGCGGGCCTGCCGGTGGCGGACCACTGGGAAGTGTATCTGCCCGTGATGGGCCTTTCGTTCTTCGCGATGGTGCCCGCCATCATCGCGGCCGAGAAGCGGGGCAAGATGAAGGCCGTGCTCGTCTCGGCCGTCGCGCTTATCCTGATCGGCCAGCTATTGCTCGGCGCTGCGCCGCATACCATTCTGATCGTGGCCGCGATTCTGTTCGTGTACTTCCTGGGCTTCAACGTTCTCGAGGCGTCGCAGCCCTCGCTTGTGTCCAAGCTCGCGCCGGGCACGCGCAAGGGCGCGGCGGCCGGCGTGTACAACACGACGCAGTCGATCGGGCTCGCGCTCGGCGGCTTCGCGGGCGGGTGGCTCCTCAAGAGCGGCGGCCCCAGCGTGGTGTTTTACGCCTGCTCGGGGCTGGTCTTGTGCTGGCTTATAATCGCGGCCAATATGAAGGCGCCGCCGCGCCGCGGCTGATATCGGGTCGCGAGCGCCGGCGCGTTCGCGCGCAACGGAATCCACAGGAGAAACTTTATGGCATCGGTGAACAAGGTCATTCTCGTCGGCAATCTCGGTGCCGATCCCGAAGTGCGCTACCTGCCGAGCGGCGACGCGGTGGCGAACATCCGGCTTGCCACGACCGATCGCTACAAGGACAAGGCGTCCGGCGACATGAAGGAAATGACCGAATGGCACCGCGTCGCGTTCTTCGGCCGCCTCGCGGAAATCGTGTCGGAATACCTGAAGAAGGGCTCGTCGGTCTATATCGAGGGCCGTATCCGCACCCGCAAGTGGCAGGCGCAGGACGGCACCGACCGTTACTCGACCGAGATCGTCGCGGACCAGATGCAGATGCTGGGCGGCCGCGGCGGCGGCGCGGCGATGGGCGGGGACGACGGCGGATATGGCGGCCGCGAGCCGGTCGAGTCGTCGTCGCGCGGTGGTAGTGGCGGCGGCGGCCGGGCGGCCGGTGGCGGCGGTGCCGGGCGTAGCGGTGGTAACGGCGGTGGCGGCAACGGCGGCGGCCGCTCCAGCGCGCCGGCCGGCGGCGGGTTCGACGAGATGGACGACGATATTCCGTTCTAACCGGAATATCGGGGTCACGTATAAAGCATGCCCCGGTTCTCTCTTTCAAGCCAAAGGCTTGAAAGAGAGAACCGGGGCTCTTCTTTTTCGACCGGCATGACGTGCCAGCGGAACATAACGCGTCGGTCGGGAGTTGCGCCAGCCCAGACGATCTGGAGCCGGCGCCGCGTTCCTCCCTTGTGATCGATGCTTTTTTTGCCGGAGCGGTCAGTCGGTGCCGTACTTCGGCGATCGCGGCCCATACAGGAGCCCGTTCGGCGGTCCCGCGTGCAGCAGGCGATAGCTTGTCACCGCGGCAATATCGTGGCTTTTGTCGGTCAGCGAGTTCGCAATTTGCTTGACGGCTGCGATTATCAGCATGCCGATCAGTCCGCCGCCAGAGCTATTGTTGCCCTCGTTGCTGTTTGCACTCGCGCTGCCCTGCCACAGTATGTCGCCCGTCTTGAGGTCTATGAGCTTTGCGGATGCCGTGACCACGGTTGCGCTGTCGACTATGTGGTACACCGTGCCGTACTGGGTGACTTTGGCGTACAGCGCTGCGTCGGCGCCGAAGATTTCGCGCAGCTTCGCTGGTGACGTCGCCTGGATGTCGGCCGCCGTCGTCAGGCCGTTTTGCTTGAACGTCTCGTCCATCACCGCCACCGGCACCACGTAGTAGCCGGATTCGGCAAGCGGCATGGTCATCTGTGAAAGCATGCTGTTCGTTGCGTTGACGTCGGTGGTTTCGTTCGTCGGCGGCAACACCAGGATCGAGCGCGGCCGGCTGTTCTTGAACGCGGTGTAGTCAACATGCCTGACGGGTTGCGCGCACGCAGCCAGCAGGGCGAGAGTCGACAGGGCAAGCCAGAGCTTGAAGGAAAGGAACTTTGACATGGCGGCTCGCTCAGGGCTGTTTGGGTTTCTTCATCAGGAAATCCATATAGGTCGCGGACTCCGGAAACAGCTCCTTTTCGACCTCGAACTCCTGCATGGCCTGTGTTTCGTTGCCGACGCTCGCGTACAGCATGCCCAGTTGCGCATGGAAGCCGGGCGGCGGCGTGTGGCCGCTGGCGCGAATTTCCTGAAGCGCTTTTTCGAGCGCGTCGATCTGCTCCTGCGGCGCCTTTGCACCATTGAGGTAGTCGTAGACAGCCGGCTGGTAGCCGGTCCATTGGTAAATCGGCGGCGGGCTGTTCGCTGCGCATCCCGTAAGAAGCATCGCTGCCGCCGTTACCGGCAGGCAGATTCCCCGTATCGTGCTGTTGTAGTTCATCGTAAAAGTTTTGAGTGTGTCTGCTTCGGATACCGTTGAATCGTGGATGGACCGGGGCGTTCTCCGTTACCGGGTTGCCTTGAGCGCGCCCGCATCCACCTGTGCTACCAGGTGGTTGACGGCCTCCTGGATAGCGAGGTCCAGCACCTTGCCGTTCAGCGTCGAGTCATAGCTGGCCGTGCCACCGAAGCCGATGACTTCGCGATTCGACAGACTGAATTCGCCGGCTCCCTCGCTCGATGCCACGACTTCCGATGTCGAGGTATCCACTACGTTGAGGCTCACCTTCGCATACGCGACCTGGGCCTTGCCCTGGCCGAGGATGCCGAACAGCTCCTGGTCCCCCACCTCCTTGCGCCCAAACTCGGTCACGTCCCCGGTAATGACGTAGTGCGCGCCCTTGATTGCCGGTGCCTGCTTCAGGAAACCCGCTTCCTGGCGGATTTCGTCGAGGTTGTCGCGATCGAGGACGTTGAAGCGCCCGCTTTGCTGAAGCGCCGTGATGAGGATCGTCTTCGCCTGGCCGCCGAGGCGATCGACATTGTCGGAAAAGATGCCGCGCATGTAGCTCGACCGGTTGTCGAACTTGCCCACCGCAATCGCGACCGGCTTGCCCGTGGCCGGAATCTGGGCACTGGCGACCGGCGGTACGGGCAGAGAGTGCGACGACTCGGTCGCGCATCCGCCCAGTGCCGCGATGGCGGCCGCGAGAATAACCCCGTATGTCTTCGGCAGATTCATTTTTCTCCTTTTCTTTACGAAATAACGGTAATCAATGTAGTGCCCGGATAGCGCGACAGGAGGGACATGACCACCATGACGACCGACCGATAGAGCCGTAGTCGCGATGGGTCGCAGGTAAAGTCACAGAGTACGAATGTCTGGACAATGACGTACCCGCGGGCCACTGCGAAATTGACCGGAGCGGTTTCGCGACGTCAACTAAGTGGGCCAGATTTCATCAAGAGTCATTTCCCCGGACTCGCCGCATAGATTTATTGTTGGCGAGGAGCGAGACGTACAGAGAACGAAGAACCCTTAGGGAGGGTTGTCATATTTCTGTGGCAACGGCGAATATCGCCATTACTTATCAGAGCCGCCTTGTAGCTACTTACGAGGGACGGCCTGCTCCTCGGGCGCTAATTCTACCGAAAATCATTTTAGAATCATGTGGCGGCCCGTTCTTTCGTATTGTTTCGAGGTTGCGAATTAACTGGCAAGGCAATCATTATTTTCCCTGCATAAAGAGAGCATTCGTTTCCCTCGATGTGGAGATGAATGGCATCTCCTGATGACTTGATTCCGATAAGGCTCCTGGTTGATTCGCTGGGATTCATAGGGGTTCAATATGTAGCCTATGATTTGATTGCTGGAATTTTTAAAATTGAACCGGACCAAAATGAAAAATGGAAGTCCTTGTTTGGCTTTTCTTTTTGTTTTTGTACCGGGCCGCTTCTAATTCGCCGTTCCCGACTTTGCGTCGGGTGCGACTGGAAACACCCTCACGCCCTAAGCTCCGCCAGCATCTGCTCCGCCAGAAACTCGCAAGGCGGCCGCGCGGACCGCGCGCTACGGGCGAGCACGACTTCGAGCGCCGCCAGCGGCGGCAGGCCTTCGGCCTCCCCGAGTTCGGCGAGATGCTTCGGTACGCTGCAGCGCGCGAGCGGCGTGACGGCGAGCCCGGCTTCGACCATGCTGACGACGCCGAGCAGGCTCGGGCTTTCATACGACATCCGGTATTTGATGCC
Source organism: Burkholderia sp. WAC0059 (assembly GCF_002870125.1). GTDB lineage: Bacteria > Pseudomonadota > Gammaproteobacteria > Burkholderiales > Burkholderiaceae > Paraburkholderia. The sequence goes on along the minus strand of NZ_PNEO01000004.1, from coordinate 216,662 downwards.
GGCCCGCTGCAGCGCGGCGATCGCGTAGGAGCGGACCGTGCTGCCCGGCTCGAAGACGGCGATCGGCAACGGACGCTCCTTCCACACCTGCTGGTTGCCGCGCGCGGCCGCCCAGACCGCCGGCTCGAACCGGATGAATTCGCCCGTGACGCCGCGGATTTTCGTGATGCAGGCGAGGTCGAGCGTGTTGTCCTTGAGCAGCGGGACGAGGGCGCCGCTCGGCAGCCCGATGACGCGGATTTCCACGCGCGGATGGGCGACCGCGAATTTGCGCAGCACGGCCGGCAGCAGCGACGAGGCGTAATCGTCGGGCACGCCGATCGTGACGCGTCCGCGAATCTCGGGGCGGACCACCGAGGCCCAGGCCTCCTCGCGGATCGCCAGCATGCGGCGGCCGTAATCGACGAGCGTCCGGCCGTCCGGGGTCAGCGCGACGTTGCGCGTGTCGCGCGTGAAGAGCGGCTTGCCGAGCGACGCTTCGAGCGACCGGATCTGCATGCTCACCGCCGAGGGGGAGCGGTGCACGGATTCGGCGGCGCCGGCGAACGAACCGGCGTCGGCCACCGCGACGACCATCTCCAGCACGTCGAGATCGAGCTTTTTCATATTCGTCAGAAAATCTGATTAATTGGTTCAGTTTAATCCGTTTTACGACGCTGTCGCGCAATCCGATACTGTTCACCGTGATCGACGATGGAGCCGCGGCAGAGGGAAGGGATGGGGACGATTTACGAATTCGTGACCGTGGGCAGCATGCTGGCCGTCACGCCGGGGCCCAACATGGTCTACGTGATGTCGCGCTCGGTCGCGCAGGGGCCGAGGGCAGGGCTGACGTCGCTCGCGGGCGTGATGCTCGGCTACCTGTTCTACATGTTCGGCGCGGCGTTCGGGATCACGGCGCTGTTTCTTGGCGTGCCGGACGCGGGCCGCGTTCTCGCGGCCGGCGGCGCGCTCTATCTGTTCTATCTGGCCTGGCAGGCGTTGAGGCCCGGGGGACGTTCGCCGCTGCAGATCGGCGAAGTGCGGGCCGAGCGGCCGCGCCGGCTGTTCGCGATGGGCGCGGCGACGAGCCTCCTGAACCCGAAGCTCGCCATGATCTTCCTGTCGCTGCTGCCGCAGTTCATCGACTATCGCGCCGGCAACGTGCTCAGGCAGTCGCTGGTGCTGGGCGCCTCGCTTTGCGGCGCGTTTCTCTCGGTCAACGCGCTCGTGGCCGTGTCCTCGGGCAGCGTCGCGGGATTCCTCGCGAGGCGTCCGCGCTGGCTGCTCGTCCAGCGCGCGGTGATGGGCGCGATGCTCCTCGTGCTGGCCGCGAAGATGGGTCTCGAAGCCTGGCACTGGAGCGTGCGCGGCTGACGTCGCGGTTTCCGCTTTTTCGGAAGTTCGGCCGTCGCGCGCCTCGATCCGGCGGAAGGGCGAGTGTCGTTTTGATGAACCGCGCGCGACTTTATTAGTGTCCGGTCTCGATTCGTCGCGCCCCGATCTGGCTGCTTCCGAATCACTTCAAAAGGAACAATCGGTTAGACGCGCTTCGCGCGAAATCCGCCGGCCGGCAGGCCGTCAAACGTCGGTCCCGGGAGGCCGTCGCAGTCCCGAGCCGACTCAAGCGCCGAAGCCGCCAAACCGTTAACCCTGACATGGCTGTTTGCCAGATTGCTCCCTTCAATCCAGCCCATCAGGTGTCCACGATGTTCAGCAAGATCAAGATTGCTTCCGGCATGTTGTGTGTTCTCGCAGCGTTCTGCGTGTTGCAGCTCGTGACCGAGGGGTTGGGTTTCTGGTCGCTGGCGCGTTCGCACGACGACGTCGGCGATCTCTCTAACGTCGCGTTGAAGCAGGAGAATGCGATCAACCTGACGACGCAGGAATTGATGGACGCGCGCATCAACCTTTCGCGCGCCGGCACGCGGATGGTGCGCGGCGGCAGCGAACCGGCCGACATCGTCAATCACGCGCGCGCGCAGTTGCAGCTCGCCGAACAGTCGTTCGCCGTGTTCGCGAACACGGCGCAGATCAATAGCGAAAACCGCACGCACACCGACGCCGTGGCGCAGCGCTATCACGCGCTGCACGAGGCGCTGACCGAGCTTGCGCAATACCTCGACGCGGGCAACATCCAGGCGTTCCTCGACCAGCCGACGCAGTCGTTCCAGGACGCCTATCTCGGCGAGCTGCAGGCGTTCGTGCAGTTCAGCTCGGCGGCGACGCGCGCCTCGCTCGATTCGATCGACACGCGTCTCGCGCTTTTCCGCAGCGTGGGCATTGCGATTCTCGTCGTGCTCGTCGCGCTGACCGTCGGCGTGTACGCCGCGCTGCGGCGCGGCGTCGTGGCGCCGCTCGAAGAAGCGGGCCGCCACTTCGAGCGCATCGCGCGCGGGCATCTCGACGAACCCGTCGTCGCCCACGGCCAGAACGAGATCGGCCGGCTGCTGCACGGGCTCGCCATGATGCAGACGAGCGTCGCGCGCACCGTGCAGACGGTGCGCGAGGCCGCCGATTCGATCCACCTCGGCGCCGACGAGATCGCGACCGGCAACGCCGACCTCTCGGCGCGCACCGAAAGCCAGGCCGCCTCGCTCGAACAGACCACGGCGAGCATGGGCGAGCTGACGGGCGCCGTGCGCCGCAACGCCGAGCACGCGGGCGAGGCGAACGCGCTCGCGACGGGCGCGCTCGACGCGACTTCGCGCGGCAACTCCGTCGTGAACGACGTCGTGGAGCGCATGCACGCCATTGCCGAAAGCTCGGGGAAAATCGCGGAGATCATCGGCGTGATCGACGGCATCGCGTTCCAGACCAACATCCTCGCGCTCAACGCGGCCGTCGAGGCGGCGCGCGCGGGCGAGCACGGCCGCGGCTTCGCGGTGGTCGCCTCCGAGGTGCGTGCGCTCGCGCAGCGCAGCGCGCAGTCGGCCAGGGAGATCAAGACGCTGATCGACGATTCGGTCGGCCAGATCCGGGGCGGCGCGGAGCGCGTCGAACACGCGGGCGAGGCGATGCGCGGCGTGTCGGAATCGATCTCGAAGCTCACGCAGATGATCGCCGACATCAGCGGTTCGTCGCGCGAGCAGAGCACGGGCATCGAGCAGGTGAACCAGGCCGTCGCGCAGATGGACCAGATGACCCAGCAGAATGCGGCGCTCGTCGAGGAGGCCGCCGCCGCGGCCGCGTCGCTGCATCAACAGACGCGGCAGCTCAAGGAGGCCGTGGCCGGCTTCCAGATTTCGCGCGCGGTGCTGGGCGAGGCGGCAAGCCTTCCGTCCGGCGCGCGCGCCGCGGCGGCCCATCGCGAGACGCCGCCTGTCGCGCTGATCGCCGCTTCCTGACAGGCGTCGGCCGGGGGCGGCGGGTTTTGCAGCCGTGCCGCCGGACCCCGGCTCGCGGTCGACGGCTTATCCGGCATGCCGCGTTTCCGGGCCCAGGCCCTGCCGTCTACTGCGTCAGTACCACCGAGATCAATCCCGTCTGGCTTCCGTTCGGTATCGAGCACTCGATGGCGAAGAAGGCGTTCTGGAACTGGCAGTCCTCGCCGTAGCCCGGACTGTCCTTCGACATTTGCGCGCAGTGGTAAGCGCCCAGGTAGAACTGTTCGTTCGGACCCACCCCGCCCCCGTCGTCCCACCAGAACACGGCCGCCGGCGCGGTTGCCGACGAACCCGAGCCCGCGGCCAGCGCCGAGAGCTGCGCGCAGCTCGGTGCGGCATACTGCGCGCCGCCGTCCGTCGTGGAAAAGCAGTTGCCCTGGGACGGCGGCGGAGACGAGCCCGACAAGCCGTTGATGTAGTCCTGCGTCACGCCGGTCTGGATGTATAACGAGCAGTTCGGCGTCGCCGAGGTCTGCGGGTTCTTCGAGGTCCGGTACTGGGTGGAGCAGTCATAGGTCGTGGTGTTGCCCGAGGTGCTCGTCGTGCAGTTCGAGTAGCCCGTGTCCGGCGCATTGATGCCCAGATAGGTGTCCAGCGTGTTGTATCCCGATGCCTGCAGCGATTGCAGCGTCGACTGGCTGAGCGAGGCCGTGCTGCCCTGCGGGTTCAGGATGCTGGGCGGCAGCGTGGTCTGGACCGACGTGATCTCGGGGTTGCCCGACGAATCGGTCCCGGACGTAACCGCAACCTGGTAGCCGTAGTTCGAATCCTCGCTCGGCGATTCGCCGTTCTGGAGCAGCGACGAGTAGAACGTCTGGCTGCCGCCGTTCGGCGCGCCGTAAGAGTTCGCGCCGTTCACCGACACGGAGCAGGTCGGATTGCCGACGTTGCCGTTGGTATCGTTGCGCAGCATCACGCCGAACGGCTGCGTGGCCGCGAACGAGGGCACGCCCTGGCCGGATTGCGTCGGGTATTGCGGGGTGCCCGGCGTGTAGCTGGTGCCGATCTCGTCGTAGCTGCTGTTCGAGAACGCCGGCACGCTCGAGAAATCGTAGGCCGTGCCCTGCGCGTTGACAGGCACCTGGTACAGATAGACGGTGTTGCCGTCGCAGGCGCGCGAGTTGACCTGGGTGACGACCGGCGTCGCCGAGACGATCGGATTGCCGGCCGTGCCCTGTGCGCTGATGGTCTGGGCGCCCGGAAGGAACAGGGACATCAGCGTCGTCGAGGCATGGGCGGTCGCGCTCACCGTGACGGTGTGGGCTGCCGCTCCGCCAAGATTCGGGTTGATGGTGCCGTTCGTGTCGGTCGTCACTTTCGACGAGGCAACCGACAGGCTGGACGGCAGGATCGCGTGATTGAAGTAGTTCTGGGCGACGCTTTGCGCGTTGTCGGCCTGGGTCTGGTCGTCGAAGACCACGGCGCCCGCGAGGGCGGCTTCGTCCACGGCGTTCTGCAGGTCGGAGCGGAACTGGACCATGCGCGCGAAATCGACCGAGATGCCGACGATCAGGATGATCGGAATCAGCAGGATCAGCAGCATGATGCTGGAGACGCCGCGCTCCTTCGATTTCGGGCGAAGCATCAGGCCCGCGCGCGTTTTGTCTGGAATCGGCATGGCAATGGCCTCACGAGCACGAAGCCGTACACGCGATCGCGGCGTTGCCGCGCGGCCGCGCGAACGCGACGTGGGTCAGCGTGAAAAGCCCCGGGAACAGATACTGGATCGGCGAGTTGTAAAGATAGGATGCCTGCACGACGATGACGCTGTCGCCGGCGGACGGCACGAGGCCGCGTGCGAGCGAAACCGACGAGATCGCGGTCGCGTTCGAACCGCACGAATCGTCGCTTTGCCAGTCCTGGGCGGCGCCGCCCTGGTTCGTCACGCTCGCCACCGCGATCGTGAACGAGGCCGAGTCGGCGCCGACGGAGAACGGCGTCATCATCAGCGCGCCGGCCTTGCAGAAGTTGCCGAGCGAGCCGTTCGTGCCGCCCGTCACGCCGTCGATTTGTTGCGACACGAGGTCGGCGATCGATTGCGCCGCATTTTCGAGCTTCATCTGTGCGCGCACGATCTGGGAAAGCTCGAATACGGCGAACAGGATCGTCGCCATGACCGGCATGAGAATCGCGAACTCTGTCGCCGCCGTGCCCCGGCGGCTGGCGAGGAGCGAACGCAGGAAGCGCAGCAAACGCAGCATCAGTACGGCTCCGTCTGGAAGGCGATGGTGGAAATCAGCATCGTGTTGCCGGCGAGCACCGAGGTCCACGGCAGCGCCCAGCGGTAGTTGTAGCCCACCTGGAGGATCACGTCGTAGTCGGCGGAAAGGTTCGCCTCGGTCTGGGTCATCGTGCCGTTGCCGAACGCCGCGGTGGAGAGCTGCGTGAAGCCCGTGCCGCTCGGCGAGCCGGAGTTCGTCGCCGCGACGTAGATCTGGATGTTCTGCTGGCACGCCGGCACCAGCGTGAACTGCGTGAGCGAGAGGTCGTTGCAGATGGCGTCGACGAGCGGCGTCGCGTAGTTCGAGCCGGTGATCGTGCCGATGCGGATCAGCCGGGCCGCGTCGCGCGCCGCGTTGTCCATGAGCTCCTGGGTCGCGAACGCGAGGCCCAGCTCGAAGATCATGAAGACGAGCAGCAGGAAGAACGGCAGGATCATCACGAACTCGACCGTCGTGACGCCGCGTTGCCGCTTCGGTGCGCGGACGGGCCGCGTCGCGCGCACCGTACGATCCGCGCCGCTCATTTGTCGAAGCCGGCCGTCAGTCGCGCCGGAATCGAGCTTTGCGCCGTCATTTCCTGAGCGGACGATCCGGGGGCCTGGCCCGACGCGGCGGCCGCGTTCGTCGCCGGCGCCGCGGAAGGAATCGTGGGCGCGAGCGGCACGGCCGCCCCGGGCACTTGCGATACGGCGGACGCCACCGGTATCGCGGCGTCGGCCTGCGGCTGGCTCTGCAGCGCCGCCCGCGCCCGCGCGTAGTAGCGCAGGTTGTCCTCCACCGAGGCCTTGGGCAGATCGGTCAGCAGAATCTTCTGTGCCGCGTCGTCGTTGCCGAGCAGGCCGTAGGCGAGCGCGAGATCCTGGCGGGCCTGCGGCGGCGCGTCCGGAATGCCGGCCACGTCGAGCAGCACGTTCGCGCCTTCGCGCGGCTGGTTCGACAGGACGAGCGAAAGCCCCAGATCGATCCGCAGCGCCTGGCTGTCCGGATGCAGCGCGAGCGCGCCGCGGTAGACGGCCTCGGCCTGCGCGTGCTGGCCTTCGAGGTCGAGCACCGTGCCGAGGCCGGCCGAGGCGGCCGGATCGTTCGGCGTCTTCGCGAGCAGCGCGCGGTAGCGCTGCGCCGCGTCGTCGAAGCGGCGCTGGCGGATGGCGATGCGCCCGAGCGCGAGTTGCGGCGCCGGCGTGTCGGGCGCGAGCGCGACGGCGTGCTCGTAGGCGAGGCGCGCGTGCTCGAGGTCGTCCTGCTGGTAGAGGCAGTCGCCGAGCCCGAGGCTGGCCTCGACCGATTTCGGGTCGTGCTTGAGCGCCTTCTCGTAGAGCGACTGCGCGAGGTCGAGGTCGCCCGACTCGAGCGCGCCGTTCGCGATGCGCAGGTCGTCGGTTGCGCCGAGCGTCTTCGTGATCGGCTTCGGTTCGGGCAGCGTCGACGCGTATCGCGGCGTGCTGGAGCAGCCGGCGAGGAGGCCGAGCGCGAGAACGAGCGGCACGAAGGCGGCGAGGGTGACGGGGGGAGAGGCGCGGGTGCGCCGGGAGCGGGTCGCTTCGTTCATTTTCCAAACACCGTCAACAGGCGCAACACGGCGGGGCCGGCGGCGATGATGAAAACCACCGGCAGGATAAAGAGCATCATCGGCATCGTCATTTTCGGCGCGAGCTTCGCGGCCTTCTCCTCGAGCTCGACCATCGCCGAGTTGCGCTCGGACTTCGAGAGGGTCTTGAGTGCCGTCGTGATCGGGGTGCCGAACTGCTGCGACTGGATCAGCGTCGCGACGAGGCTGCGCACCGAAGGCAGCGCGACGCGGTCGGCGAGGTTGCGCAGCGCGATCGAGGCGTCGCCGCCCAACTGCAGCTCCGAGGAGGTCAGATCCAGCTCGTCGGCGAGCGGCGCCGACACCATGCGGATTTCGTCGGCGACGCGCTGCACGCCCACGGCGAGACTGTGGCCCGCGTTCGTGCAGATGACGAGCAGGTCGAGCGCGTCGGGCAGCGCCACGGCAATCTTGCGCTGCCAGCGCCGCGCGCGGAACGCGAGCACGTATTCCGGCACGATCATCCCGAGGATGAACGCGCCGAGCATCATCAGCACGCGCAGCAGCAGGTACTGGCCGAACAGGGGCACGTGCTGGCCGAACAGCGCGATGCCGAGCGCGGCGCCGATGCCGGCGCTGAACTTCAGTCCGATGAGGATCGACACGGCCCGCTGGCCGTGGAACCCGGCGCGGCGGCACTGCTGCGCGAGATGCGTGCGCTGCTGCGCGTCGAAGATCGGGATGCGCTCGCCGAGCATCGCGAGGCTGCGGCCGAGCCCGCGGCGCAGCAGCGGATGCCCGGTCTCGTTCGCGAGTTCGAGCGAGCCCGTGCCGTTCGCGGCGACGGCGCGCACGCGCTCGGCGATGCGCGCGCGCGGGCTCGACCCGACCCGGAACCAGGCGGTCGCGGCCGCGAGCGCGGCGACGATCAGCAGGAGGCAGGCGACGACGAAAGAAGCATGAAGATTCATCGCGAGGTATCCAGTCTGGCCATTTTCTGCACGATCGTGAGGCCTACCGTGAGCAGCACGGCGGCCACGGCGAGCATCCGGTGCCCGGTCCCGGTCGTGAACAGCACTTCGATGTAGTCGCGGTTCAGCGTGTAGATGGCGGCGCCGATGAAGAACGGCACGAACGCGATGATGCGGCTCGTCAGCTTGCCTTCGGCCGTCAGCGCCTTGGTTTTCTGGCGGATGTCGCGGCGCATGCGGATGATCGACGACAGGTTCTCGAGCGTCTCGCCGAGCTGGCCGCCGGTTTCCCGCTGCAGGCGCAGGCAGACCGAGAAGAACGCGAAGTCGGCGATCTCGATGCGCGCGTTGGCGGCCTCGAGCACGTCCACGAGGTCGATGCCGAGCTTCAGCGCGTCGCCCATCGTCTTGAACTCGGCGCGCACCGGCTCGTCGACCTGCTCGCCCGCCGTCGCGATGGCCTGCGTGATCGGCACGCCGGCGCGCGTGGCTCGGATCACGAGGTCGATGGTGTCGGGGAACGCGTAGAGAAAGCGGACGCGAAAGCGCGCGATCAGGCGCTTGTAGGCGAGCACGATGGCGAGCGGCGGCCCGGCCAGCACGACGAGCGGATCGGTCCAGCCGGGCAGCAGCGAGAGCCGCGCGAGCGCGAGGCCCGCGATCAGCCCGGCGAGCGCCGCGAAGGCGAGCGAGGCGCCGCCGTGCTTGCCGGCCACGGTGTTGAGCCGCTGGCGGTGCCGGTAGAGCCAGGCTTGCAGCACGCCCTCGGGCGTCTGCTGGCGGAACAGGTCCGTCGTCTCGTCGGCGGCGGCCGGGCGCTGCTCGACGCGCTGCGACTGCAGCGCCTTCAGGCGCTCGCGCAGCCGCGCCTGCGGACGCTCGCGCTGCGCGTTGCGCAGCGACAGGAACAGCAGGCCTGCGAACATGACGGCGAGAAAGCTCGCGAGGGTGACGACGTCGGCCGGACTCACGATCGCATCGTCTCCATCAGCGCTTCCTCGAGCCCGTAGTAGGCGGCGCGCCCCGAGAACGCCGGGCGGATCGACGCGCATTCGAACACGCCCTTCACTTCCTCGTTGTAGGCGGTGGCGTCGTAGCGGAACGTGAACAGGTCCTGCGTGATGATGATGTCGCCTTCCATGCCGGCGATCTCGGTGATGCGCGTCACGCGCCGCACGCCGTCGCGCATGCGCTCGACCTGCACGATCAGGTGCACCGCGCTCGCGATCTGGCGGCGGATCGAGATCAGCGGCAGGTTGCCGTTGGCGATCAGCACCATGCTTTCGAGCCGCGAGACCGCGTCGCGCGGCGTGTTCGCGTGGATCGTCGTCATCGAGCCGTCGTGGCCGGTGTTCATCGCCTGCAGCACGTCGAACGCCTCGGGGCCGCGCGTTTCGCCGAGGATGATGCGGTCCGGGCGCATCCGCAGCGCGTTGCGCACGAGGTCGCGCTGCGTGACGCCGCCGAGCCCCTCGGTGTTGTCGGGGCGCGTCTCCAGGCTGACGACGTGCGGTTGCTGGAGCTGCAGTTCCGCCGCGTCCTCGATGGTCAGCACGCGCTCGCGCGCGTCGATGAAGTGCGACATCGCGTTGAGCAGCGTCGTCTTGCCTGAGCCGGTGCCGCCCGAGATCAGGATGTTGAGCCGCGCTGTGGCCGCGATCTTGAGCAACTGCGCCATCTCGTGCGACATGTTTCCCTGCTGGGACATGCGCTGCAGCGAGATGTTGCGTCTCGAGAACTTGCGGATCGCGATGCAGGCGCCGTGGATCGCGAGCGGCGGCAGCACGACGTTGACGCGGCTGCCGTCGGCAAGCCGCGCGTCGACCATCGGGCTGCTCTCGTCGACGCGCCGCCCGATGGAGGCGGCGATGCGCTGCGCGATGTTGACGACGTGGGCGTTGTCGCGGAACTTGAGCTGCGTGAGCTCGAGCCGCCCGTGGCGCTCGACGTAGACCTGGTCCGGGCCGTTCACGAGGATGTCGGTCACCGAGTCGTCGGCGAGCAGCGGCTCGATCGGGCCCACGCCGAACATGTCGTTGAGCAGTTCGTCGATGACGAGCGCCTGCTCGGCCTGGGTGAGGTTGAGCCGGTCGCGCTCGATCAGGTCGGAGACGATCTGGCCGATACCCTCGTGCACTTCGGTGCGCGTCTTCAGCACGGCCGCCGAGACGTTCATCGCCGCGAACACGCCGCTGCGGATCGAGCGGAACGCCTCGGAGCGGATCATCGATTCGGCCTGCGCGACCGCGGCGGCGGCCTCGCGCGACTTGGGCGGCGCGAAGCTCGCCTGCGGCGGCGCGGGACGCTCGACGGTCCGCTCGGCGCGTTCGATCCGCTCGACTCGTTCAGCGCGTTCGGTCCGCCCGGTTTCATCCTCGGGCGGATCGTTTTCGACGACGGGCGGGCGGGAAACGGTCTTCAGGCCGAACATCAGCGTCTCCTTCGCGGCAGGAACCGCGCGTACCAGGGGGGCTGCACCGTCGTGCGGGTGCCGGTCAGGTTGTCGGCGATCGCCGTGATGGCGAGTCCGAACTCGCTCTCGAACGGCACGGCCTCGCCGAGGTTCTCGGCCGTCGCGACGGACTTGCCGTCGAACGGCAGCTCCTGCGCGACGGGCCGACCGATCGCCTCGGCGAAGTCGGGCAGCTCGACGCGGCCCGACGCGGGCTGGCCGGGATTGTTCACGAGCACGGAGACGGTCGGCTCGCTGCTGCAGGCGAGCACGTGGCGGATCAGCCGCGAGGTTTCGCGCGCCGAATGCACCGAGCGGTCGGCGACGACGTAGATGTTCTTCGCGCTGGCGAACGCCTCCTCGGCGAGCGTGCCGGCGCGGCTCGGCACGTCGAGCAGCACGTAATGGAAGTAGTGCTTGAGCATCGAGACGAGGTCGCTGATCGCGCCCGCCTGCAGCTCGAAGTCGCGGCGGTACTCGAGTTCCGAGGACAGCACGAAGAGCCGCGGTCCGCGCGTGACGAACGTGCGCTCCATGTATTGCAGGTCGAGGCGGTGCACGTTCTGCAGCACGTCGGTCAGGCCGTTGTTGGTGGTGAGCCCGAGGAGCGTGTTCGCGGCGCCGCCGTAGGGGTTCAGGTCCACGTAGGCGACACGGCGCAGCGTGACGTCGGCGAGCTGGCGCGCGAGCGCGACGCCGATCGTCGTCACGCCGACGCCGCCGCGCGTGCCGACGAGCGCCAGCACCTTGCCGGTGCGCCGCTGCTGTAGCGGCTCGCCGCTCTCGTCGGCGGCGAACGTGCGTTGCAGCAGCTCCGCCGTGAGCGGCTTGACGAGGTAGTCCTGCACGCCGATCTGCAGCAGGTTGCGGAACAGGCCGACGTCGTTGCGCTCGCCGACCGTGATGACCGACACCGACGGCTCGCACACTTCGGCGAGCCGCGCGAGGTCCGAGAGCGGCATGGCCGACTGCGAGAGGTCGATGAGCAGCCGCGAGGGCGAGCGCTCCATGCGCTGCAGCCGGCGGATCGCGTCGTCGACGGTGCCGGTCGCGACGTAGGCGTGCGCGATCATCTGGTCGTGCACGAAACCGCGGATCGTGTCCTCGGTCTGCTGGTCGCAGACGAAGGCGACGAATTCGGCCGACTTGACCGGCTTGCCGGCGCCTAGGCCGACGCGGGACAGCGCATCAGGGGCGTTTAGCACGGGAGCCTCGCAACGTGGGTTTCATTAGTTCTCGGGAGAGGACATCGTGTTGCCCGACGTGAGCGGCGTGACCTTGCCGTTTTCGAGGGCACGCACGGCCGAGGCGCCGAGCGCGGCGTCGGCCGCGCGCTCGCCGGCGTAGGGCTTGGGCGAGACCGCGTCCTCGGGCCGCGCGAGTTCGGCGGCGAGGTTCGCGTAGGTCGCGCAGCCGAACGGAATGGTCGGGTGCGGCAGCCTGTCGGGGTCGCCCAGATGCGACGGCTCGGCGATCTGCGTGCAATCGGGCGGCACGGCCGCGTTCCCGTCGAACGAGATCACGCGCGCGTCGGGCAGGTTCAGCGGCGGGTCCTGCGACAGGCAGCCGGACAGGCCGAGGCACAGCAGCAGGCCGGACGCGAGCGGCACGAGCGGCAGCGCGCGGCGGACGGTGAGGGCGTGGCGGACGGCGGGGCGCATCGCGGTCTCCTTCAATAGACGAAGCCGGCCGAGCCGACGAGGCGCGGCGTGTTGCCCGACAGCGGATCGAGCCCGGTCTGGCGCTGCAGGCTGTACTCGACGTCGCTGCTCGGCGACATCAGCGTATCGAGCGGCGTGCGCAGCCGGTTGCCGTTGGTCGGGTTGACGAGGTAGGGCGTCACGATCACGACGAGCTCGGACTTCTGGTCCTGGAAGTTGCGCGACGAGAACAGCTTGCCGAGTATCGGCAGCGAGCCGATGCCGGGCAGCTCCGAGAGCGTGTTGCTCGAATCGCTCGAAAGCAGGCCGCCGATCGCGAAGCTCTGGCCGCTCGAAAGCTCGACCGTGGTTTCGAGCCGGCGCACGCTGAGGCCGGGGATCGAAATGCCGCCCGAGGTGATGCTGGCCGAGGTGTCGAGCTGGCTCACCTCCGGGTGGACGCGCAGGCTGATACGGTTGTCGGCGAGCACCGTCGGCGTGAAGTTCAGCGAGACGCCGAATTCCTTGAACTCGACGCTGATCGCGCCGTTGCTGCCGCCCTGCGTGACCGGAATCGGGAACTCGCCGCCGGCGAGGAAGCTGGCCGTCTGCCCCGACATCGCGGTCAGGTTCGGCTCGGCGAGCATCGTGATGAGGCCTTCCTGGTCGAGCGCGTCGATGAGCGCCTGGATCGACGTGGCGCCGGCCTTGAAGCCGACGAGCGGCGAGAACGCGTTGTTGGTCGCCAACTGGTAGACGCCCGTGCTCGGGTCCTGGATCTCGCGGCCCGAAAGGAGGCCGCCGATGAAGTTGCCCCCGCCCACCGCGGACCAGTTCACGCCGAATTCCTGCGTGACCGTGCGGTCGACCTCGGCGATGCGCACGTGCAGGTTCACCTGCAACGGGTGCGTGAGCACCATGCGGTTGATGAGCGTTTCCTTGCCATCCAGGTAGGGCGTGATCGTCTGCACGACCGCGTCGGCGTCGGCGGCGCTGTTCACCTGGCCCGAGACCATCAGCGAACCCGGCGCCGAGGTGACGGCGAGGTGCAGCGCCGGGAAGCGCGCGTCGAGGATCTGCTGGAGATAGGCGACGTCGTCGGTCACCTCGATCGTCTCGCGCAGCAGCGTGCGGTTGTCGGCGCCGAGCACGTAGAGCGTCGTCGTGCCCGACTTCTTGCCGAGCACGAACACGGCCTGCGGATTCGGCACGTGGACGTCGGCGACGGACGGATCGGCCACGAACACCGTGGTCGCGGGCGAGCGCAGGCGCACGAGCGAGCCCTTGCCGACGCCGATCGAAAGCGTGCCGGCCGGCGCGTCGACCTCGTTGCCTCCGGCGGGCCGTCGCGCGCCGGCATGGGCGACGTTCAGCGCCGCCGCGCAAACGCACGCGGCGGCGGCGAGCCGCAGCAACATCGACAGTGGACGACGGTACGCCATGGGGTTTTTCCTGTTTCCCGATCCGGCTGCGCGGCCGGGCCTCAAATCGATCATGGGGATGGGCTCGCGGTTCATGGGTGCGCGGGCACCGTCGGCGGGCCCGACGGCGGCAGGCTCGCGATCGACGGCAGCGGCGGGAGCGGGCCGCTGTCGCCCGCCAGCGTCGCTTCCGTCGAGCCCCGGTAGATCGTCACGGCGCGCGCCGCCGCGTGCTGCGGCGTGGCGCCGGCGTCGAACCCGCGCCGCTCCGCGGGCAGATCGCGGACCGCGCGCGAGATGTCGCCGGCCCAGACGGGCTTCTCGTTGGGCAGCGCGTTCGAGGTCGCGTCGTTGCCCGACGTGTCGGAGGCCGTCCGGTCGAGCGTCGCGAAACTGCGCAGCGCGAGCGACAGGCTGCCGAGCCGCGCGGCCACGGCCACGGCCTCGGCCGTGTGCGGCGAGACTTCGAGCGTCACGGTGCGCGCGCGCGTGTTCGCGTCGCCGGCGAGGTTCGGGCCCGTCGTGTCCTTCGTGGGCTGGAGCTCCGAGCCCACCGCGAGTACGCGCGCGTGCTGGACGACGATCTCGCTCGACACCGAGAGGTCGGGCGAGTCGGTCTTGCCCGCCATGTTCTGCGTGAGGATCAGGTCCACGTAGTCGCCGGGCTGGATCAGGCCCGCGTTGCCCGAGACGTCGTCGATCGCGACCGAGACGGCGCGCATGTCGGGCTTGAGCGTCGCGGAGAGGAAGCCCGGCGCGTTGGCCTCGATCACGTCCGAGGCGGTGACGGGCGCGCCGGCCGCGAGCGGATGGCGCAGCACGGCGCCCTTGAGCTCGACGCCGGACTTCGCGCCCTCGACGACGGCGCCGGCCGGCGTCTGCGCGTGCCGGTACTGTTTCCAGGCGAGATCGTCGTCGCGCAGCAGGAGGCCTTGCGGCAGATCGGCGGCGGCGACGCGGACGTTGTCGAACGCCGGCGGGCGCACGGCCGGCCTGGAGGCGGCGATGAAGAGGCCGCGCAGGACGAGCGCGGCGATGACCGCCACGACAACGAGCAAACCGATCTTGATGACGTTCGACATGACGAAGCCAGCGAGTAAGCGCCGATAAAGGCGGGGCGAATCAGGTATGCGGCCCGTGCGCGAGCACGGGGCCCAGGATGACGACGGCCCCGCCGGCTGCGAGGGCGACGCCGTACGGCACGCCGCGCTTGGCCGACCAGGGCCGCGCGGCGCGGCCGAACGGGCTCGACGGCGCGAGGCGGACGAGCCCGGACGCGGCGAGCGCGAGCAGCGCGACCGCGAGGCCGGCGAGCGCAATCAGCAGCAGCGCGGGCAGCGCGAGCGTGCTGCCCGCCCACAGGAAAACGGCGGCGGCCAACTTTACGTCGCCGCCGCCGAGCGCGCCGCAGGCGAACAGCGCCGTGCCCACGGCGAAGGCCGCGACGGCGACCGCGACGTGATGAACGAGCACGGACGCGACGGCGGCGTGGGCGGCCAGCGCGGCGGCGAAATAGAGCGCGACCAGCGCGGCGACGAGCGGACCCGGCAACCTGCGTGAGCGGACGTCGCACCACGCGAGCACGGCGAGAAGCGCGCACGCGATCAGGCGAATGGCGAACAGCATGGAATCGGATTTCCGCGCGCGGTCTGCTGCGATAAAAACGCGGGCCGCCGCCGGTGGGCGGTGTCCCGTGAGCGTGGCGCAGTGATCGGGTGCCGTCGGGCGTGGGTACCTGCTTCCCGACGGCGGCCGCGATGCTCCGTTATCAGCCGCCAGTGTTGTTCAGCGCAGTGGTGATTTTGGTCATCAGGCTCGTGAACAGACCAGGCAGTCCCGTGCCGTTGTTCTCAAGGACGGCACCCGCCGCCGTCACCGCGACGACGACGACCGCCGCGAGAATCGCATATTCGAGCGCGGTCACGCCGCGTTCGTCGGCCCACAGTTTCCGGATGATTTGACGCATGTTTTAGCTCCATGAAGAAATCACGGGCTCAATGAAAAAACGACGAATAGACCCGCGAGCGCGCCCATTCTAGTGGAGCTGCCGGATAAAAAGTTAGATGAATTGAAGGGTGATTCGGCTTTTTTTCGGACTCAAGAATTAGCTGAATCTGCCGTTAAAGCGGCATATTTTTATGAGACTTGAGCTGTCCGTTTTTTAAAATCGATTACGCAAACGGTTGCACTCGTACGATAAAAACGTATCCAATCGTTTGCTTGCCGGAAGCGTGCTGACAGGGCGAATCCGCCGACTGGGGAGGCATTGCGCCCAGCCCGGGCCAATGCCATTCTAGATCCAGAATTGGAAACGTTTCCTTATTTTTATCGGCGTTGTTTTGACGAGACAGTCAATGCGCCGGACGCGCATGAACCATTCGTTCGATGGCGCATTCGATGAGCGCCGGGAGTCGATGAATTTCTCCGGTATGATAAGCGAATCTATTGACGATTCGTTTATGGTTCGGTATACCCGTGCGTTCCGTTCCGAATTGTTCGTCAAATCCGTCAATCCGCAAAAGGGAACCGGCTTTCGTGCCGACCGAATATCACCATGACTGCATTGCCGATTACCTATGAAGACGTCGTCGCCGCGCACGAGCGCATTCGCGGCGCGGCGCACCGCACGCCGGTGCTGACGTCGAGCACCGCCGACGAACTGGGCGGCGCGCAACTCTTCTTCAAGTGCGAGAACTTCCAGCGCATGGGCGCGTTCAAGTTCCGCGGCGCCTATAACGCGATCGCGCAGTTCTCGCCCGCGCAGAAGGCGGCCGGCGTCATCACCTATTCGTCGGGCAACCATGCGCAGGCCATCGCGCTCTCCGCGCGGCTGCTCGGCGTGAAGGCCGTGATCGTGATGCCCGAGGACGCGCCGGCCGTGAAGGTCGCGGCGACGCGCGGCTACGGCGGCGAGGTCGTGTTCTACGACCGCTACAAGGAGGACCGCGAGGCGCTCGGGCGCAAGCTCGCCCACGAGCGCGGCCTTACGCTGATCCCGCCTTACGACCATCCGCACGTGATGGCGGGCCAGGGCACGGCGGCGAAGGAACTCGTCGAGGACGCCGGGCCGCTCGACGTGCTGCTCGTCTGCCTCGGCGGCGGCGGTTTGCTCTCGGGCTGTGCGACGGCCGCGAAGGCGCTCAATCCCGACTGCACGGTGCTCGGCGTCGAGCCCGAGGCCGGCAACGACGGCCAGCGCAGCCTGCGCGGCGGCTCGATCGTCCACATCGAAACGCCGAAGACGATCGCCGACGGCGCGCAGACGCAGCACCTCGGCCAGTACACGTTCCCGGTGATCCGCGAGTTGGTCAGCGACGTCGTCACGGTGAGCGACGCGGAGCTCGTCGAGACGATGAAGTTTTTCGCGAGCCGGATGAAGATCGTGGTCGAGCCGACCGGCTGCCTCGCGGCGGCCGCGGTCCTGCAGCGCAAGGTCGACGTGCGCGGCAAGCGGGTGGGCATCGTCGTTTCGGGCGGCAACGTCGATCTGCAACGCTTCTCGCAACTGGTGGGCGCTTCGGCCTGAGCGCCGCGCGGCCGGACCTCGTCGAAGCGGTCCGGCCAACCGGCGAGATGGCCGGATCAATGATCCGGATTCCTCTTGATTATCGCCTCGACGATCAGGGGGGGCGGCCGGTCGCGAGGCGGACGAAAACGGGACGCTCGCTCAGGCGGAAAAGCGAAGACGAAAAAAAACGCGGCCGAAGCCGCGTTCAAGCTTGGAAACCCCTCGTGGAGGGGTTTCACTTCTCGCAAGGCAAAGAGTAGCGGCTGAAGTCGCGAAGATCGAGTGCAAATCGAGGAATTCACTCTTATCGGAAGCGCAAACAATGACGTCCGCCATACCGGGCGAGCGCCGTTTGTGCCGAAGGTAAGACGACGACGGTCGCCGGGAATTTGCACTAGCATGAGGGCGTCGCACGCTCCGCAAGGGCGGCGCGACCCGACACAACAACACCCTGGAGAAAACAATGATTGCGCTTCGCCTGTTCAAGTTTGCCGTTCTCCTCTGCGCCTTTGCGTCGAGCGCCGCGTTTGCCGACACGGTCGCGCTGAAGGCCAACCTCGAGCCTTCGAGCGAGGTGCCGCCGCACGCCACGCACGGCCACGGCCAGCTCAACGCCACATTCGACACCACGACGGACACGCTGACGTGGACCGTGACCTACGGCGGCCTGTCCTCGCCCGCGATCGCCGCGCATTTCCACGGTCCCGCGCCCGTGGGCCAGAACGCGAAGGTGCAGATTCCGATCGCGAAGAGCGACCTGCCCAGCCCGATCAAGGGTTCGGCGAAGCTGGATCAACAGCAGGTGACGGACCTGCTGGGCGGCCAGTGGTACTTCAACGTCCACACGACGCAGAACCCGGGCGGCGAGATCCGCGGGCAGGTGCTGCCGGCCAACTGAGGCGGGGCGTTTCAGCTCGCGTTCCGGTCGTCGGGCGGTGCCTCGACGGTCCGGACGTCGCCGATGGCCTGCCAGGCCGTCCGCACCGCTTCTTCGCCATAGTGGCGCTCGAGCCGCCGCACCGTGAAGTGGCCGTGCGCGACCTGCTGGAAGTGGCCGATGAACACGGTGTTGACGGCGGCGCCGAGCACCGCCCCGATCGCCGGAATCGACTTCGCGGCGATCTGCTCGCTCACCTGCACCGAAAAGCGCGCGGCGATGGACTGCATGAGCCGCAGCAGCGCGGTCGAGCCGTGCGCGGCGAACCCCTTGGAGGCGACCTCGGTCGAGGCTTTCGAAACGGCCTGGGCGAGCGCGCCGCGCGCGAGGAAGTAGCCGAGTTCGGCGTCGTCGTCGGCCTTCGACGCGCTGCCGAGCGCGAACACCGTCAGACATTGCAGTTGCGTGTCGGGCGAAGCCAGGTTCTCGCCCTCGCTGCGCGCGATCTCGCAGATCGAGCGGAACATCAGCGTCGTCGTCACCGGCAGCTCGACCGGCAGCGCCACGAGGCCGAACGCGCCGCCGGCCGCGCCCGTCGTCGCGACCGCGATCCGGTGCAGCAGGTTGCCGGGCGGCTTTGCGTTCGCCGCCGGCGCGCCGTTCACGTCGTTCGCGGCGGGTTCGGCGGCGTCGTTGCCGGCGACGGCGGGGCGGGCGCGGCCGAGCGTCTTCAGCGCGATTCGCAGGCACTGGCGCAGCGCGAGCCGCGCGGCTTCGTTCACCTTGTCGCCGGCCGCGGCGGGCAGGCGGCCGATCAGCTTTTCGACGGGCGCCCCGGCCATCGACGCGAGCTTCATGCCGAAGGGCGGACTTTCGAGCTGGCGCTTCGCGCGCCGCAGCGCGGCCAGGTCGTTGTCGCTCAAGCCGGCAAAGGCGCCGGACGGCGCGGCGGGTGACGTGGCGGGTGAGGCGGGATGGCGCTCCATGCTCGACGAATCTCCTGCAAAAAATTCCGGACTTGGGGCCGATCCGGGAAAAGCCCGCAAAAACCGCGAAGAACGAGCCGGAACGCGGCAAAAACGGGCGCGCCGGCGCGCCGTGCCCGTCAGTTTAGAAGATCGCCGCATGGTATGATGCCGTATCTTTGACGCGGCAATCGTTGCGGAATCAAAAAATGGCTGTCCATACCGCCGCCCATCACTCCAGCAAGCAGGTCTTGCCGTTCCGGGAGTCGCTGCTCGCGATGCTCGGCGTTTCGTTCGTCACCATGCTCGTCGCGCTCGACCAGACCGTGGTCGGCACGGCGCTGCCGACCATCGTCGCGGAGCTGCGCGGCTTCGAGCTCTACGCGTGGGTCGCGACCTCGTATCTGCTCACCTCGGTCATCACCGTGCCGATTTTCGGGCGGCTCGGCGACTACTACGGCCGCAAGCCGTTCCTGATCGCCTCGATCATCGTGTTCAGCGCCGCCTCGGTGCTTTGCGGCGTGGCCAACAGCATGCTGTTCCTCGTGCTCGCGCGCGGCCTGCAGGGCATCGGCGGCGGGATGCTCGTCGGCACGGCGTTCGCCTGCATCCCCGATCTCTTTCCCGACTCCGTGGTGCGGCTGCGCTGGCAGGTGCTGATGAGCTCCGCGTTCGGCATCGCGAACGCGGTCGGCCCGTCGATGGGCGGCTTCTTCACGCAGTATTACGGCTGGCGCTCGGTGTTCTACGTGAACCTGCCGGTGGGGCTCGTCTCGCTGTTCTTCGTCTGGCGCTACCTGCCGCACCTGCGCCACGTCGAGCACAAGGGGCGCATGCGGCTCGACTGGCCCGGCGCGGCGCTGATCGCGCTCGCGCTCGGCTGCCTGCAGCTCTTCGTCGAGCGGCTGCCGAGGCAGGGCATCACGGTCGAAACGGTCTGCCTGCTCGCGGCGAGCGTGGCGGCCACGTGGGCGCTGCTGCGCTGGGAGCGCCGGTTCCCGCAGGCCATCCTGCCCATGGACATGTTCCGCAACCCGAGCCTGAACGCGCTCTTCACGCTCGCGGTGCTCGGCGGCTTCGCGATGTTCTCGCTGCTTTTCTACGCTCCGCTGCTGTTCCAGGGCGGCTTCGGCATGTCGCCGCAGGACGCCGGCCTCGTCATCACGCCGCTCGTCGTCTTCATCACGATCGGCAGCATCACGAACGGCCGGATCGTCTCGCGCATCCGCAATCCGAATCTCATGCTTTACATCGGCTTCGCGATGCTGGCGGTAGCCTGCGTCGCCGTGGCCGTCGCCACGCGTTCGATGCCGCGCTCGCTCCTGATGTCGTTCATGGTCCTGGCCGGCCTCGGCCTCGGCTTCGTGATGCCGAACCTGACCGTGTTCGCGCAGCAGGTGGCCGGGCGCGAGCACCTGGGCATCGCCACGGCGCTGCTGCAGTCGCTGCGGATGGTCGGCGGAATGATCGGCACGGCGCTGACGGGCACGATGGTCACGCATCTCTACGCGAGCGGCGTGCGAGAGGCGCTCGCCGCCGACCACGCGAGCCACTGGTTCGCGCGGCTCGCGGACCCGCAGATCCTCATCAACCTCGACGCCCAGCGGACGTTGACGGACGAGCTCACGCACGCGGGCCACAACGGCGCGCTGCTGCTCGAAGCCGCGCGCGAGGCGCTCGTCTCGGCCATCCACCTCGGCATCGCGGTGGCCGCTCTCGTCGCGGCCGCGTCGGTCTGGCAAAGCCGGCGCGTGCCGCCCATCAAACTGCGCGCGCCGGCCGAGCCGACGCTCCACGCGGACTGACGCCGCACGCCGGCACCGGGACGGAATCACATGGAAGCACAGGACCGCATCGCCGTCGTCCAGCAGTTCGGCCGGACCTATCGGGCTTTCATGGCGGCGTTCGAGGCCCGGGTCGGCCAGCCGATGCCGCGCTGGCGCGTGCTGCTCGCGCTCTACGAGCAGGGCGGCGAGTCGTCCCAGAAGCGGCTCGTCGAGCGGCTGCGCATCGACCCCGGCGCGCTGACGCGGCAGATCAAGACGCTCGAGTCGCTCGGCTGGATCGCGCGCAGCGCCGACGAGCGCGACAACCGCATCACCAACGTGAAGCTGACGGCGAAGGGGAATTCGGTGATCGAGGAAAGCCTGCCGCGCCGCAACGCGTTCCTCAATGACACGCTCGCGGGCCTGCCCGACGACGTGCTCGCCGCGCTCTCGGTCGCGCTGCGCATGGTCGAGGACCGCATCGGCGAGGGGATCGCCGCGGCGGCTTCTGCATAGGGCCGGTCCCGCGCTAGAACAGCGTCTCGATCACCTCGGTCACGCGATACTCGGGATCGACGAGCAGCAGTTGGCGCCACTTGTCGAAGGTGAGGCACGGGTGCGAGATGTCGAAGCCGATCAGGTCGCCCACTCGCAGGTTCGCGCCGGCCGGAATGCGCATGTAGGCGTGCTGATCCATCATCGCGAACACTTCCCAGCGCTCGTCGGGCGAGACCTCGCGCGGCAGCCTGCGCGCGTCCTCGTCGACGACGGCGGCCGCGCGCAGCGGCCGGTAGTGGCGCGCGGGCACCGGGTAGCCGGCGTCGGGCGACGCGTCGCGCTTGCCGAAGCCGACGATCGCGCGATCGGGTTCCGGAATCGACTGCACGTAGGCCCACAGATGCAGCGCCGGCTTGAGCGCCTCGCCCATCTGCCGCGCGATCGGGTTGCGCGCGAGGACGTCGGCCTGGGCTTTCTCGTAGATGCCGGCGTCGTGCGTCACGTAGCAGCCGGGGCGCAGCACGACCTCGATCTGCCCGGACTTCGCCGCCGGCGCGAGTTCGTCGGCGACGACGTCGTACCACGCGGAGCCCGCGCCCGAGAGGATCGGCGGCGTGCGCGCGAAGCGGCCCGCGGCGGCCAGCTCGCGCGTGACCGCGAGCGCGCTGCGCAGCAGGCCGCGCACTTCGGATTCGTCCTTGAGGATGCCTTCGTACAGCTCGACGCCCGCGAGCGCGAGCGCGTCGGGGTAGCGCGCGAGCGCGGCGAGCACGGCCTTGAGCGCCGCGGCGTCGCGCACGCCGGTGCGTCCGCCCTTCACGCCGAGTTCGAGCAGCACGTTGAGCGGCCGGCGCGAAGCCCTGAAATAGGCGCCCAGTTGGTCGACGCCTTCCGCGGAATCGACGAGGCAGCAGAACTCGAAGTCGGGATCGCTGATGAGCTCGGCGATCATCCGCATGTTGTAGCGGCCGACAAGCTGGTTGGCCATCAGCACGCGCCTCACGCCGCCGCGCCAGGCGGCGCGCGTCTGATGGGCGGTCGCGAGCGTGATGCCCCAGGCGCCGGCCTCGAGCTGCCGGCGGAAGAGCTGCGGCGCCATCGTCGTCTTGCCGTGCGGCGCGAGCTTCACGCCGTAGCGCTCGACGAAGCCCTGCATCCACTTCAGGTTGTGCTCGACGCGCTCGGCGTAGAGCACGGCGGCGGGCAGGCTGACGTCCTCGTCGAGCAGGTTCCATTCGAGGCGCGCGGCGTCGACGAGCGCGATGGTCGCGCCCGGAACGTGGCCGAGCCCCTTGCCGTACGGATCGATCGATGCGCCCTGATAGCTTGCGACTTTCATTCCCGTTCGCTCCTCGTTTGTCCCCCAGTCATCCCTCTTTCCCCTTTTTGCGGCCTTCCTTCCTGATTGCTCCGCCCGCCGGTTCGGCTGCCAGATGGTACACAACGCGTGCCGCCGTTTCGTGAAACGGCGCGATTCGGCGGCCGGTCGCCGCAGGCATCGTATCAGGACAGCCGGATTCGGAAAATGGTCGGGTGCGCCGTTTTGTGGGGCGCGAGGCCGGCGGGCGGCCGGCCGGCGGCGAAACGGAGGTGTTTCGGGGCGTTGAGCGGGAAGGGAGCGGGCGGGGCGGCACGCCCGGTCGTCTGACCGGGTATGCCGCGGGCGCCCGGGCCCGGGCGGCCATCGAGCGGTCGTCGGGCTGCTGTCAGCCGCCGATTGGGCGGCTATCGTCGGCTACCGGCTACCGGCTACCGGCTACCGGCTACCGGCCAACGCCGGCGCGCCCGTCATTCGAAGCCGAGCTTGTGACCAACGATCGGCGCGCAGAAGAGCGCGACGGCGCAGCCGGCGGCCTTGCCCTCGAACGCGGCCTCGGCGCCCGGCGACGCGTACGGGTGGCCGAGCAGGTCGAGAAGCTGCGGCACGCAGTAGAGCACGGCGGCGGCGAGCAGGCATTTCTCCACGACCCCGATGCGCCAGCCGCGGCCGAACGCGAACGCGGCGCCGAGAACGCGCAGTATTCCGAACAGAACCAGCGCGCCGACGGCGGCCTGCTCGCGGACCAGGTAGTCGGGAATGAACTCGCCCATTGCGTTGCCTCCACGGATCGGACAGGTGAAGGCATTACTGCAAGGAGCAGGCCAGCGGCGCTGGGGGGCGTCGCGGATCGTGGAGAGCGCTCGCGAAACCCCCGTGTTGCGGGGCTTGCGGGAGGATCGGGTGGCAGGCCGAGGGGCTGTCGGGCCGCCGTCGGGCAGCGGCGTTACGTAACCCGGCGCGGCATGTCACGGCGTGGCCGTAACGCGCGGTATTGCGCGACATCACGCGACATCGCGCGTCGTCCGGCCGGTCGCGGCCTCACCCGTGCTCGCGCGTGACGGGTTCCTCGTCGAAGATCTGGTACTTGCGCATCTTTTCCCAGAGCACCTTGCGGCTGATGCCGAGCTGCTGGGCGGTGTCCTGGCGGCGCCAGCCGTTCGAGTCGAGTGCGGCGAGCACGCGTTCGCGCTCGGTCATGTCCCATTTGCTGCGGTCGACGAGAATTTCGGCTGCGCTCTCGGGCGGCACCGGCTGGCTGCTGCGCGCGAGCGCGAGCAGCCGCTGCAGCCGGGGCGCGTCCCAGCCGCCGATCTGGCGCACCGTCACGCCGATGCGCTCGGCGAGGTTGCGCAGCTCGCGGACGTTGCCGGGGAAGAACGTGTCGGCGATCGAGTCGGCGAGCCAGTAAGGCAGTTCCGGCAGGCCCGCGAGCCGCTCCTCGCCGATGACCGAGGCGACGAACGCCTTGAAGATGGCGATCTTGTCGACGGCGCCGCGCTCCTCGAGCGACGGAATCCGCAGCTCGATCACGGCGAGCCGGTAATAGAGGTCGGCGCGAAAGCAGCCGTCCTTCACCAGTTGCCGCAGCGGTTTGTTGGTGGCCGCGACGAGCCGGAAGTCGAGCTTCACGGGCGCGGCCGAGCCGAGCCGCGTCACGGCGCCGTCCTCGAGCACGCGCAGGAGCTTGACTTGCTGGTAGGCGGGCAGGTCGCCGATCTCGTCGAGAAAGAGCGTGCCGCCGTCGGCCTGCTCGAAGTAGCCCTTGTGCGCGCCGACGGCGCCCGTGAACGAACCCTTCGCATGGCCGAAGAACAGCGATTCGAACAGGCCGTCGGGAATCGCGCCGCAGTTGACGGCGACGAACGGCCCGCGCCCGTAGCGCGTGTGCCGCTCGTGCAGCAGTTGCGCGATGCGCTCCTTGCCCACGCCGGTCTCGCCGTGCACGAGCACGCTCGTGTCGCAATCGGCGAAGGTTTCGACCTCGCGCAGCAGCGCCTGCATGCACTCCGAGTTCGCGACGAGCGCGCCCGGCGCGAGCGTCTGCGCACCGTGCGCGCGGAGCTGGGCCGCGAGCTGGCTCACCATGCCGCGCAGCTCGGCGCAGGTGAAGTCGAGCGGCAGGACGTGCGAATACTCGGCCGGGTACTGGGTCGGGTCCTGGTCGCGCGGCGCGGCGCCGACCCATATCACCGGCATGCCGTGCGCGGCCTGCCAGTCGCGCGGCGCCGTCGAACCGCCCTCGATGACCGAGACGCTGATGATCGCGAGCGCCGGCCGCAGCGCGGCGCGTTCGGGCGGGACGAAGAGGTCGTCGGCGCGGATCACCTCGATGTCGAAGTTCGCCATGCAGCGCGCGACGCGCTCGATGATGTCCGTCTTGCCCTCCCAGACGTAGAGGTCGATTTCTTCGATTTTGGTCGTGGTTCTCATGGCGGTTGCTAGTTGACGAGCCGAGCCGTGCCGCAGGTCAGGGCGATGTTGTGGACCGTGGCGTTGCCGATCTGCGCGCCGAGCGTGCCGAGCACGGGCACCAGCACGGCATCGAGCGTCGAGAAGACGGGCGAGAGGGCGGCCTCGAGCACGGGGTCGAGCGCCGGGAGCAGCGGACCGGTCAAGTCCGAAACGTTCACGGCGCCGTCCAGCGCCGTCACATTGAGAGCTGAGGGCAGCGCGCCGATGAGGGACGTCGTGAGCGTCGACAGATCGCTGCCGACGGCGTTGGAGTCGACCGACTGCGTCGCGTTGCTGCCGTCGGCGAGGAAGGTCAGCGATTGTGCCGCGCCCGGCGCGAGCGAAAGCGGGCCGACGCCCGAGGGCGGCGACGCGCTGCCGAGCGCGACGGTGGCGAGCGGCGTCGAGCCGAGGGCGGTGTTCAGCGTCACGCTGGCGATGTTGATGGGGCTGCCGCACGACGGGTCGGCGCCGAGGCAGATCGACGCGACGCTGGGCTCGACCTCGATCGTGGCCGAGCTGGCCGACTTCGTCGGCTCGCAGTCGATGCCCGTCAGCGTCGCGGTAGCCTGTGCGCTCGTCAGCGCGAGGTCGATCGGGGTGTCGAGCGCCGCGACCGAGACGCCGCCCACGGCGGGAATGTCGAGCGACAGCGTCTGGAATGCGGGCGGCGCGAGTTGCAGGTTCAGCACGACGGCGGCCGAGCGCGCCACCGTGGGCGTCGGGCCGCCGACTTCGCCCGCCGCGATCACGGGCGGCTGGACGATCTGCAGCGTGGCGCCGGTGCCGGTTATGCCGGGCAGCGTCGTGCTGAGGTTCAGGTCGATGAGCGGCGCGGGCTGGGTGCTGCCGGGCGGACTGCTGCGCGAGATTTCGGCGGCGACGAGCAGCGCGTCGAGCGGGTCGATCACGGCGCTCGCCGCCGAATTCGGATTGGCGAGCTCGAGCGCGAGCAGGCCCGGCGCGCCGGTGCCGCCGTCGCCGATCGTGACGTCCTGCCCGCCCGGAATCGCGACGGCCAGTTGCTGCAGCAGCGTGGCGTCGGCCGTGTCGCCGTTGGTCTGGAGCGCTTGCGCCATGGCGAGCACGAACGACTGGTAGCTCACCGTCGTGTTGAGCAGGCCCTGCCTCGAAGCCACGCTCAGGGCGGCCATCAGGTTCTGGATCGAGAGCTGCGCGCCGGCGAGGTTCTGATAGTCGATCACGCCGAGGTCCACGCTGGTGTCGAGCAATCCGCCGAGCAACGCGTTGAGCAGCGCCGATTGCTGGGTGTCGAGCTGCGCGACGCCGGTGCCGAGCCAGAACTGGTCGAGATTGGTGGCCTCGGCGATGGCGCTCGCCGTGAGCGGGCGGCCGCCGTCGAGGAAAAAGTACGGCACGTTGTGCGTGACCTGCACCTGCACGGCGTTGGGCGGCTCGGTGTTCGTCGCGAGGCTCGTCGCGCCGGGGCTCCAGCGGCCGCAGGCGACGACGGGCGGGCCGTTCGAGTCGGCGGCGAAACCGTTGGCGGCGGCGTTCTGCAATGCCGAGCTTTGCGCCGCCGCGCAACTGCCGGCCACCTTCTGTACGCCGGCGAGCGCGGCCATGTCGGCGCTGCGCTGCAGCGCGCGGTGCGCGAAGAACGCGTTGCCCACGTCGATCGCGCCGAGCGCCGCGACGGCCACGACGAGCCAGATCGCGGCCATGATCGAGATCGCGCCGCGCGCGCCGCCGACGCGCGCGTGGCAGCAGCGGATCGAATCGCGGCGCGCGGTCCCGGCGTTCATGTCAGTTCTGCGCCGCGCCCGACAAGCCGGAGCCCGGGCTGCCGCCCGCGCCCGCGTTGACGGGCGAGTCGTACTGGTCCGGAATCGGATGCCTGAACGAGTTCATGTAGCGCTGCCACGCGAGCCCCGCCTCGGCGCCGAGCATCGGCTGCGCCGGCGCGGCCTCCGTGTTGCCGCGCTGGAGCGCGAGCCACGCGGTGGTCGAGCGGCCGATCTCGCTCGCCCGGATTCGGTGCCGATGGTGCGCCACGGCCGGCGTTTCCGGCGACGCTTCCTGCGCCGGTGGCGGCGACGTTTGCGCCGCGGCCCCGGCGCAGACCGCGAGCAGCGCGAGCGCGAGGACGCCGCGCGCGGTTCGTCGATCGATCATGTCCGTCTCCGTTGCGCTGTCTTCATCGCGTGGGCCTGGTCGGGCGAAATGCGTCGGGATCATTGGGCGAACCGCTGCAGCAGCGGCGGGGCGGGTTCGGTCGCGTCGGTGCTCGCGAGCGGCGGCGCCTGCACGTTCGACTGCGCCGGCATCGGCGCGGGGGCAGGCTCGGGCTCGGTCGCGGATTCGGGCTCGGGGCCGGGCACAGGCGCCGGCGCAGCAGCCGGCCGCGACGCTTCGGCGACGACGACCTTGCTCGCGTCGGCGAGAATGGCCGCGCGCACCGTGGGCGACATCTGCTGGGCGTCCATGAGCGCCTGCGCCTTGTCGCGATCGCCGTCGGCCAGCAGAAAGAGCGTTACGTTGCTGACGATCTTCGGGTTGTCGTGGTCGAGCTCCATCGCCTTCATCAACGGCACGCGCGCGCCGTCGACGTCGCCCTCGCGCAGGAGCGCGTAGCCGAGGTCCGACAGCACGGCCGTGTCGGTCGGCGCGCGCCGCGCGGCTTCGGCGAGCCGCGCCGCGGCCGTGCCGAAGTCGCCGTTCGCGCCCGCGATCAGGCCGAGCCCGTGATAGCCGTTCGCGGCGAGCGGCGTCTGCAGCAGGCGCGCATAGTCGGCCGACGCGGCGGCCGGCTGGGCGGTGGCGCGCAGCGCGTCGGCGCGCAGCAGGATCGTCTTCGGCGTGGGTCCGTACTGCTTCTCGTAGGCGTCGAGATGCGCGAGCGACGCGTAATAGAGACCGTCGGCCTGCATCCGCTCGATCAGCTCCAGATAGAGGCCCGGCGTGTCCGGCTGCGGTGCGCGGTTCGCCTCTTCTATCAGCGCCTCGCGTTCCGCCTGCGAACCGACGCCGTAGCCCGTTTCCTTCGAGGCGCAGGCGCCGAGCGCCAGCAGGCCGGCCAGCAGGCCGGTCAGCGCGCAGGCTTGCACGGGCCGCGCGAGGCGGGGGCATCGCGTGTTCGCGCCGCTTGCCGGCGGTGCCGCCGATGTCGTCGGTGCCGTTCCTTCCGTCGTGTCCGTGTCAGTCCTGTGCGTCATGTCCGTTTTTCCGGGGGAACCTGTCGTGCCGACTCGAGGCGAATCAGCGCGGGTGATGCATCGCGCTCAGCGAGCGCAGGACGGCGAGCACGCCGGGGCCGGCCGTGACGATCATCAGCGCGGGCAGGAGCGTGACGATCATCACGCCGGTCATCTTCACCGAGAGGCGGCCGATGCGTTCGCGCAGCGTCGCGCGGCGCGTCTCGCGCAGCCGGTCGCCGAACTGCCGCAGCGGCTCCTGCACGGCGCCGCCGTGTCGGTCGACCTGGACGACGAGGCGCACGATGGCGCGCAGATCCTCGTTGGCGTAGCTCGAGGCGAGCCGCTGCAGCGACTGCTCGCGCGTGCGGCCGGCGACGAACTGGCGCTGGGCGATGGCGAGCTCGCCGGCCAGCACGGGCAGCACGCGGCTGAAGTCGTTGATCATGACCTGCAGGCTCTGGTCGAGCGAGAGCCCGACGCCCTGGAGCAGGCGCAGCAGGTCGACGAGCATCGGCAGCTCGTCGACGACGGCGGCGCAGCGTGCCGCCGCGCGCTGCCGCAGGACGAACTTGGGCAGCAGGAAGCCGGCGACGAGCGCGACGCCGAGCAGTATCGTGTGATGGAGGCCGGCGACGCGACCGCTCGCGAGCAGGCTGGCCGCGAGCGGCAGGGCGAGGGCGCAGCCGACGCGCGCCACGAGGAACAGGCCGCGCGCGCGCGCCTCGACGAAGCCGCACTGCTCGAGCAGGCGGCGGTCCTCGGCGGCGACGACCTGCGCGCCGAACGGCGTGTCGAGCCACTGGGCGCCGTGGCGCGCGAGTTTTTCGACGAGGCGGGCGAGCCCGCTCGCCGATGCGCCGTTCGGGCCGCTCGTGCTGCTTGCACCGCTCGTGCCGTTCTGGCCGATGATGCCGCGCGTGCCGTCTGCGCCGGTCCGGCCATTCGGGTGGTTCGGACGGTTCAGGTCGCCCGCATTGCCCGCGCCGTCGATGGCCCCGTTCGCCGCCCCGGCATTGCTGGCGCGCAGCGCGCCGCCGGCCGCGGAACTCCCGGCCGGCCCGCGCGCGGCCGCCGCCGCGTTTTGCTGCGCGCGCTGGCCGAACACGTGGGCGAGCGTGCGCGCGCTGCGCCGCGCGGCCGCGAGCCGCACGAGCGCGATGCTCGCGAGCAGCAGCAGGGCGAGCGCGAACAGCGCAAGCGCGAGCGCGGACAGTTGCCGGATATCCATGTCAATCCCCGAGCCGCGCGAGGCGAAAGAGCAGCCAGGCGCCCGCTATCTGGAGTCCGACGGCGAGATAGACGAGCCGCCGGCCGAACTCGTCGTTCCACATCGAGCCGAAGTAGCGCGGGTTGGTCACGACGAGGAAGCTGCCGATGACGATGGGCAGCGCGGCCAGCAGCCACGCCGAGAGGCGCGTCTCGGCGGACAGGGCCGAGAGCTCGCGGCCCGCCTGTTCGAGGTCGCGCATGAAGATCGCCATGCGCTCGAGCATCACGTCGGCGCGGCCGCCGTACTTGACCGAGAGGCGCAGCACCGCGCCGACCAGGTCGAGCTCGGACGAGCCGTAGACGTGCGCGACGTGCGAGAGCGCGCGGTCGATCTCGACGCCCGAGCGCAGCATCCGCGAGACGTCGTCGAGGCATTCGCGCAGCGGCGCGTCGGTGGTGGCGAGCGCTGCCTGGAATGCCGCCGGCACGCTGTTGCCGAGCGTGACGAGACGCACGATGCCGTCGAGAAACGAGGGCAGTTGCTGGACGAGGGCCCGGCGGCGCCGGTGCGTGCGCATCGAGAGCACGAACCCGCAGAGCGTCGCGCCGGCGACGAGCGTCGCCGCGGCGGCCGTCATGCCGGCCGCCTTCGCGGCGATCAGGCAGAGCGCGAGCAGGAGCGGCGCGGCGACGAGCA
Source organism: Burkholderia sp. WAC0059 (assembly GCF_002870125.1). Classification (GTDB taxonomy): domain Bacteria; phylum Pseudomonadota; class Gammaproteobacteria; order Burkholderiales; family Burkholderiaceae; genus Paraburkholderia. The sequence goes on along the minus strand of NZ_PNEO01000004.1, from coordinate 186,613 downwards.
TGGCGCGCCGGGGCGACGCGATGCCGGCGCGGCGCAGCGTATGGGCGAGGGCCAGCGCGACGCGCGTGCCGCCGAGGCCCGGGCGCGTCTGCCTGCGTTGTGTTGCCTGTGCCGCTTGTGCCGCTTGTGCCGCTTGTGCGGCGCGGGCGGGCCGCGCAGCGGCGGCAGCCGCGCCCAGCGACGGACGCGCCGCGGACGGAGTCGCCGAAGCAACCGACGCGGCCCCCGGATAAGGCGCGCCGGCCGGCCCCCCCGCGACGGCGAGGCCGGCGTCCATGCCCACGCCCGCCGCCGTCATCCGGCTGTCGATGAAGCGCTTCGTGCCCGCCTGCTTTCTGCGCTCGGCGCCGTGCCGCCAGAGCAGCAGCGCGGCGCCCGCGCTCAGCAGCGCGAGCGCGGCGACGATGAGCGCGGCGCTAGACATTGAACCCTCCGCCGAATCCGCCCGCGCCGAACTCGGGGTTCGCGCCCGCGCCGCCGGGCAGATGCCGCAGGCGCGCGAGCTTCGGCGAATGCGGGTGGATGCCGAGCGACGCCCACTCGTCGAGCTCCTCGCCGTCGCCGCCGATGACCGGCTCGTAGCGGTAGAGCTCCTGGGTCGTGATGATGTTGTCCGAGAGGCCCGTCACCTCGGTGACGGAAAGAATGCGGCGCTTGCCGCTCGAGAGCCGGCCGATCTGCACGATGAAGTCGATGGCGTTGGCGATCTGGCGGCGCAGGCTCGACTCGGTGCCCTGGAAGCCGGCGAAGCCGGCCAGCATTTCGAGCCGGTACAGGCACTCGCGCGGCGAGCTCGCGTGAACCGTGCCCATCGAACCGTCGTGGCCGGTGTTCATGGCCTGCAGCATTTCGAGCACCTCGCCGCCGCGCACTTCGCCGACGACGATGCGGTCGGGCCGCATGCGCAGCGTGTTGCGCAGCAGGTCGCGGATCGTCACGACGCCCGAGCCGTCGAAGCCGCCGGGCCGGCTTTCGAGCCGCACCACGTGCGGGTGGTTTAGCGAGAGCTCGGCCGTGTCCTCGATCGTGACGACACGCTCGCCCTCGGGAATGTGGAACGCGAGCGCGTTGAGCAGCGAGGTCTTGCCCGAACTCGTGCCGCCCGAGATCAGCACGTTGCAGCGCGCGGCCACGGCGGCTTCGAGCAGCGAGCCGATCTCGGCGTTGTAGGTGCCGTTGCCGAGCAGATCGTCGGGGCGCAGCGGGTCCTTGCGGAACTTGCGGATCGAGACGACCGGGCCGTCGATCGAGAGCGGCTCGATCACCACGTTCACGCGCCCGCCGTCGGGCAGGCGCGCATCCACCATCGGATTCGATTCGTCGAGGCGCCGGCCGATCGGCGCGAGGATGCGCCGCACGATGCGCAGCAGGTGCGCGTTGTCGGAAAAGCGCACGGGAATTTTCGCGAGGATGCCGTGGCGCGAGACGTAGACGTCGTGATAGCCGTTGATGAGAATGTCCTCGACGGCCGGGTCGGCGAGCAGGTCCTCGATCGGGCCGAACCCGGCCAGCTCCTTGGTCAGCGCCCCGGCGATGAGCCGCACCTCGCTCTCGTTGATCGGAATGTGGCGCAGCCGCACGAAGCTGTCCATCTCCAGGTCGACGAACTGGTTGATGGCGCCGCGCGACCAGCGGCCGAACTCCGAGCCGAGTTCCTCGATGCGCGAGAGCAGATGCTCGTGTGCCGCGTTCTTCACGTCCTGGAACTGCTGGCTTTGCGCGAACGCCGGTGCGTCGTCGGCGAATGCTATGTCTTTTGTCATCGCTTACGACCGTCTGTGTGAGTGGGGAATGAAGCGCCTGAGCGCGGTGAGCGCGGACTTGCGCCGCGCCTCGCCCGCGCCGCCCAGATGCTCGACGAGCGTGTCGAGCGCGCGCACGTACGGGTCGTGCGCCGAGGTTTCCGCGAGCAGATGTCCCTGGTTGGCCGCCTGGCCGAGCGCGACGCGCCGGTCCGGCAGCGTCGCGAGCGGCGTGATGCCCAGGCGCTGCGCGATCTGCGCGACGCCGAGGCCGAGGTCCGGCGTGAACCGGTTGACGACGAGCCGCATGCCGCCCGTGTCGATGCCGGCCTCGCGCAGCGTGTCGATGAGGCTGGCCGCCGAGACGACCGAGGCGACCGACTGGTCGCAGACGAGCCAGGTCTCGTCGACGGCCGGGACGACGTGCGCGACGAATTCGTCGTTGCTGAAGCCGCCCATGTCGACGATCTGCTGGTCGAAGAACGCGCGCAGCCGGTTGAGCAGCGCGATCAGCGAGGCGTGCGAGACCTCGCGCAGCGCGCCGAGGTCCTGCGGCAGCGTCGTGAGCGCGAGGCCGCTCGCGTGGCGCGAGAGCGCGGTGTGCACGAAGGTCTGGTCGAAGCGGCGCACGTTGCGCACGGCCTCGACGACGTCGAACTCGCTGCGCGTGTCGAGCAGCAGGCTGCTGTCGCCGCTGGGCAGCCCGAAGTCGAGCAGGATGGCCTGGCGGCCCTGGGCCGCGTCGCGCCGCTGCAGCGTGACGGCCAGGTTGGCGGCGAGCGTGCTCACGCCCATGCCGACGCGCGCGCCGAGCAGCACCGTCAGGTGGCCGTGGCGGCTCACCGGCTCGGGCCGGTTTTCCAGCACGCGCCGCACGATGCGCAGCGCGTCCTCCGGGTCGCCGGCGAAGTCCACGAAGTCGCGCACGCCGGCGCGCAGCGCGGCGAGCGCGCTTTCCGGCTCGGCGAGCGAGCCGAGCGCGACGATCTGCAGGCCCGGGCAGGCGTGCGTCGCGGCGCTCGCTGCCGCGCTGGCGGCGGCCGCGCGGCCACCGGCGAAGTCGATGAAGAGCAGCGACGGATTGAGCAGGCCGATGCGCTGCGCGAGCGGCAGCGCGTCGAGCGTGGCGCGCTCGACGGTGCCGGCTGGGGTCAGCGCGGCCGCGAGCCACTGCGCGTGCGCCTCGTCGGGCGAGGCGAGCACGAAGCAGCCGGAGGTCGTCTGGGCGGTCAAGGGCGGGGTTCTCGCGTTCATGGCCGGCTTATCTGGAGAACCCCGGCCCGGCATCTCGCGACAGCGCGCCGCCGACGAACGCGCGCCAGACCGGGCCGTCGCGTTGTTCGGAGGCCTCGCCGGGCGTGTCGGGCAGCACGGCGTCCTTCGCGAGCGGCGAGACGAGATGCGGGGTCACGACGATGACGAGTTCCTCGTCGTTCTGCTGGTACTGGAGCTGCTTGAAGAACGTGCCGATGACGGGCAGGTCGCCGAGCAGCGGCACCTTCGAGACGTTCGAGGTCGTCTCGCGGTCGATCAGGCCGCCGATCACGAAGCTCTCGCCGTCGCCGAGTTCGACCGTCGTGTCGGCGCGCCGCGTCGTGATGGCCGGCACGCTGACGCCGTCGATCGTCACCGCGTTCGTGAAGTCGAGCTCGCTCGCCTCGGGCGCGACCTTCAGCGCGATGCGCTGCGGGCTCAGCACGGTCGGCGTGAGCGTGAGGCCGATGCCGTAGGGCTTGTATTCGATCGAGGTCGTGCCGAGGCCCTGCGGCACCGGCACCGGAATTTCCCCGCCGGCGAGGAAGCTGGCGCTCTGGCCCGAGAGGGCGACGAGCGTCGGTTCGGCGAGCACGCGCGCGAGGTTGTTGCTTTCCATGAGACTCAGGTCCGAAAAGATGCCGTGGTTGGACGTGCTGAACACGAGGTTCAGCGCCGACGAGATCGGCGTCGCCACGGCCGGCAGCGCGCTCACCGCGCCCAGCGAGTTCGACGAGGCCGTCGACGACAGCGTGGTCGTCGACGCGGCCGAGAACGTGCCGAACGAAAAGCCGTTGTTCTGCCGGAAGAAGTTGAAACCCGCCTCCTTGAGCAGCGAGCGGCTGAATTCCACGACCCGGACGTCGACTTGCACCACGGGGCTCGCGGCGACCGTCGACGCGTCGACCACCGTGCCGTCCTTGCCCGCGGCACCTCTGGCGACGGCTGCGGCGGGCTCGTGAGACAGCATCGTCGGCGTCGAGCCCGAGACGAGCGCCTCGTTGCCGGACGCGCTGACCGTCGGCGCGTCGCCGCCGAGCAGCGCGCCGGACGCGGCCGGCGCGACCTCGACGGTGTAGGCGAGCGGCGCGTCGCGGCCGCGCTCCCACAGCATCAGGCTCGTCGTGCCGGGCGACTTGCCGACGAGCAGCAGGCCGCCGCCCTTCTCGCCGGGCCGCGTAGCGCGGATCACGAGCACGTCTGCCACGGCCGGATCGCCGACGGCGACGCGCACGAGATTCCCGCCCGCCGCGAGCGGCTCCTGCGCGCCGACGGCGAGGGCGATCGTCTGCGGCGCGCCGGCGGCCGCGCCCCATGACGGCACGAACGCCGGCGCCAGGCCGAGCCATGCCATTACCCCGCGTGCAAGCATCTGTCTTGTCATCTATGTGTATCGGGCCCGACCGCGGCCCGCTCGCTGACCAGGCTACCAGGCGACCGTTTCGGCTCGCCCCCCTCTTATGACCTCGAGTCCCGGCGTTGCCGCCGTCGTCGTCCTGCCCGTCCGGCGCGGCGGCGCCCGCCGCGGCGCGGCCTGCGCCGCCGCGCCGTCGGCTTCGCCCGACAGCGCGGCGAGCGCGACGCCGGCCGCCGCGCGCGTCGAGTCGCGCATGTCGTGCATGTCGTGCATCTCGCCGTCCGGCCCGCCGCCGGCCGTCGCCGACGTGCGCAGCACGGCGGGCAAGGGCGGCAGCGCCGCGTCGTCGATCACGCCGTCGTCGGCGGGATTGCGCAGCGCGAATATCAGGCGTCCCGCGCTTTCGGCCAGTTCGAGCCGGTCGATGTCCGCGACGGGGACCGCGAGCACGGCGGTGCGCGCGAGCCGCGTGGCGTCGCCCGACGCGTCGCTCGTCAGGCTCGCGTTGCCGAACGCGAGCACGCGAATCTTCGAGAGGAGCAGCCGCGCCTGGGTCTGCGCGACTTCCCCGGTGCCCGCGCCGCCTTCGCGCCGCAGCGTGAAGAACACGTCGACGAAGTTGCCGGGCCGCAGGCGCGCGCCGACCGCGTTGTATTCGTCCACGCGCACCGCTACCGCGCGCTCGCCCGGCGCGATCTGCGTGGTCAGCCCGTTCGAGAGTTCGGCTTCGAGTACCGGCGCGTTCGCGCCGATGCCGGCGACGGGCACCCGGCCGCTCAGTTGGGCGGGACTGCTGAAGGCGCCGTCGGGCCGGATCGGCAGCGGCTGGACGCGCAGCGCGCCGGCCGGAATCGGCTGGCCGGCCGGCAGCGCGCGCGTGGCGACGACCACGGGGAAGCTCGCCTGCGCGGTCTTCAGGACCGGATGCGGCAAGGGCCGGCGCGCGAGCGTCCAGGCGAGCGCGCCGAGCAGCAGCGCGAACGCGATCAGCAGGACGGCCGCGATTTTGGTCAGGTTCGGCATGGCGCGAAACGAAGCGGGGGGAAGGCCGGTCGCGAAGGCGGCGCGCCGTGGTGTCCGGGCAGCCCGATCACAATATGTTCTCCGGATCGATCTGCACGGTCGCGCTGCCGGTCAGGTTCGCGGGCAGCGCCAAGTTCATCAGCGGGATGGCCGGCAGGATGGGATTGGCGGCGTAGCCGTAGGTCAGCGTGACGTTCACGCAGTCCATGGTCGAGTCGTAGGCGCACTGGCCGGACGTCTGCGCGCAGTTGGCATTGCCGACGAACGCGGACGCGTCCTGTACCAGTTGGCTCGCGGTTTCGCAGGCGGCTTCGGCCCGCGAGGCCAGCGCGTCGGCGGGGGTGTCGGCCTGCTGGTAGACGAGCGCGGCGCGCGCGCCGTCCTCGGCCGCGAGCGTCAGGCATTGCTGGGCCACGAAGATCACGCTGAACGTCACGATCGCATAGAAGATCAGGAAGAAGAGCGGAAACAGCAGCGCGAACTCGATGGCCGCGTTGCCGCGCTGGCGATGCCGGCGGATGGGTTCGGCGCGTTTCGGGATCGCGGCGGCGCGCATGGTCAGTGGCTCCTCGCGAGCGTCTCGACGGCGAGCCAGGCGACGGCGGGCACCGTGAGGCAGGCCGCGTAGGGCGTGCCGGGCCGGTCGGCGCGCGCGGGCGCGTCTCTTCGTTGCGCATCGGGTTGGCCGGCCGCCGCGAGCGGCACGCGGGCGACGAGCCACAGCGCGTGGAGGCCGGCCGCGAGGTTTGCCACGATCCACAGGCCCGGCAGCAGGTCGATCCCGCACCAGGCGCCGAGCGCGGCGAAGACCTTGACGTCGGCCGCGCCCATCACGCCGAGCGCGAAGAACGGCAGCAGGGCGGCGAGCCCCGCCGCTGCGCCCAGCAGGGCGCCCGCGCACGGCAGTCCGAACGGACCGCGTCCCGCGAGCGCGCAGACGAAGGCGCCCAGCAGGCCGGCAACGACCAGCGCGTTCGGAATGCGCCGGCTGCGGCAGTCGCACCAGGCCACGGCCGCGGCCCACCCCGTAAACAGAATTCCACCCAGCGGCATGTTCATATTCGAATCCGGCAGGCAAAACGAATCCCTGTCTGTTATTTGAAAAAACAACAGACGCGTTATTCCTGTGAAAACATAGCGAAAATAGGGGCAACCGTCGTTCTTATTCGAAAACTGCCTCTATTGTTTTGTCGCGGAGAGAAATTCGGCCTCCCCGCAGGCCGATTGATGCTTTTTACTACGTCGTGGTGCTGGAGAGCTTGGTCGCGATGCTGCTGAATACCGACTCCAGGTCGGTACCGATCGAGGTCACGCCGACCGCAATAACCATCGCAATTAACCCCGCGATCAACCCGTATTCGATCGCGGTGACTCCCTTGTTCTCGACGAGAAACCGCCTGGTGAAGTTTTTCATTTCTGCCTCGAAACCTCGATGAACCATTTCCGTAAACAATACGCGTGCCGCGTCCCCGGGAATTGCAGGCCCGAGCCGATGATTCCGTTCATCGGCTACCGGGTCCGGCAATGCGCGTTACGTTGCCCGCTCCGACTGCCAGAAACCGATTTTCGATCCCGTTCGATAGCCCACCTCCCCCTCTTTATTTGCGGTCGTTCATTTTTAGTCTACCGATTCGATTTAGTCAATTGATTGATTATTCGTTTCATCAGAAATCGACCCGGGGCCGCATTAAATTGCCCCGGCCTTTGCATTTCTTGATGATCTTGCGTTTGTGCGGCGCAATATTACCGATGCATCCGGAATAATTTATTCTTTATTTTTGGGTTTTTCTGACCGGTATTGGGGTGGGGTATTCCATGGTGTTACGGATTAATCCGTAACGTCACGGCCATTTCGTTACGTGACGTAACGGCGGGAGTTGAATCGAAAATCCCGTTTTAGCCGATGCCCCGCGAATCGAAGCACTAATTGACATAGCGGGCAAAGCCTTGGCCGGTCTGGCTCCGGCGCTTTCGCACCGGTTCCGGAAAGCCGCATCCGGACCGGGCTGGCGTACCTGTTGCAATAAGAGCCCCGCAGCGACCCATCAACAACATGCGCGTAGCGAGGGTGAGATGAAGGTTCAAACGACGAGAGGCGGCCTGCCGGCGGTCGCGATGATGGTCACGACGGTGATGCTTGGGCTTTCGCTGAGCGCTTGCGGCGGTTCGGGCGCGCTCGGCAGCGGAAAGAGCGGCAGTTCCGGCTCGGGCTCCGGTAGCGGCGCGGTGCAGACCACGGGCAGCACGACGCCTTCGAGCAGCAGCGATCCGTCGTCGGATAGCGGCAGCGGCAACACGACGACCGGCAGCAGCACGACGACCAGCTCCGGCACGACGACGGGAAGCGGGAGCACGACGGGAAGCAGCACGACGACGACCAGCAGCACGGGCGGCGGCGACGGCGGTTCGACCACGGGCAGCGGCAACGGCTCGACGACCGGCGGCGGCGGCTCGACCGGCACCACCACGCCGCTCGCGACCAACGCGCTTGCCGACGTGGTGAACCAGACGGGCGGCGCCGTCAACGGTCTGGGCTCGACGGTCTCGGGCGTCGGCTCGACGCTCGCCTCGCAGAATCTGCCGCTCCTCAGCACGCAGAGTACCGCGGCTACGGGCGGCATCGTGGAGGACGTCGGCGCGGCCGCCTCGACGCTCGGCAACGGCGTGTCGCAGGGCCTCGGCGAGATCGGCACGACGGCCAACCCGGTCGGCACGACGCTCGCGAGCACCGGCGGCGCCGTCGGCGATCTGGGCGCGGCCGTGACGGACACGGGCAATCTCGTCAGCAGCGTCGGCAACGGGCCGCTCGCACCGCTTGCCGCCGTGACGACACCGGTCGGCGGTCTCGTCAGCACGCTCGGCGACGGCGTGACGGCGGCCGGCAACGGCCTGACGACCGCGCTCTCGACCGGCCCGGTTCAGCAGATCACGTCGGCGACCAGTTCCGCGATCACGCCCATCACGTCGCTCGTTTCCGGCGCGACCCAGACCGTCGGCAACGCCACCGGGCTCGGCGCGCCGGTCAACAACCTGCTGACCGCGGTCGGCAGCGGCCTCGTCAAGGCGGGCGGCGCGATTGCGACGACCGGCGGCGGCAATGCGATCACGACCGGGCTCGGCGGCACCGTGGCCGGCGCGGGCACGACCGTGGCGTCGATCGGCGGCCTGCTCTCGGGCGGCAGCGCGTCGTCGGGTAGCGGAGGCGCGAATCCGCTTGCGCCGGTGACGGGTCTGCTCGGCGGCATCGGCGGCGCGCTCGGCGTCGGAACCGGCGGCGGCGCGGGCGCGGGCATTGGGGTCGGCGCGGGCGTCGGGGTCGGCGCGGGAACGGGCGGCAGCGGCGGCACGGCGGGTGCCGGCGTGGGCGCCACCGTCGGCGCGGGCGTCGGCAGCACGGCCGGCGGCGTGGGCGCGGGTGCCGGAGTGGGAGCGGGCGTCGGCGGATCGGCCGGGACGAAGACTGCTTCGAGCGGCGTGGGCCTTTCGCTGTCGTCGCTCACGGGCGGCGGTTCGGCGGCCAATCCGCTCTCGGCCGTGACGTCGCTCGTCGGCGGCCTGGTCGGCGGCATTGCGAAGAAATAAGCCTGCGCGAACAGAGCGCAGGAGACGGCGGGCCCGCGCGAAGCGGGCCCGAGTCGTCCGGATGAGGGTTCATGCATCGCGCATACGGGGGAGGTAGAAATGTCCATCAGCCTCTTTTTTTGGGGGCACGCCCGCGCGCGGCGGCAGGTTTCGGGCGGTGAAATTTCGTCGTCCTGTACATTGTCGGGTGCCGACGCCAGGCTCGCCGGGGCGGGCCGGCAGGTGCCGAGCCCGGGCACGGCGGCCGACGAATCCGACTCGGGCTGGCCCTCGCGTTATCCGGGCGCGATGTTCGTGGGCACGCGCATTCCGGGTTGAGCCAGGCCGCGCGGCGCAAGGGAGAACGGTTTCGCCATGCGCTTCGCATCGCCGGACTGCAGCGACAGGCGACGCGTCAGGCCGGGGTGGCCGGCGCGCCGATGCGAAAAGAACGACGTAAAAGACGTGCAAGGGCATGGCCGATGAAACGGGGATACGGCAAGACCGTCCTGCTGACGCTATCGACGATGGTCGCTGCGGGCACCGCGCAGGCGCAGACGCATGCGGCCCTGCCGGGCGGCAATCTGCTCGATTCGCTTCCGCAAATCAACGCGCCCTCGAAGGGGCCGAACGTGACCGTCCAGGTCCAGTCGCAGCCGGCGCAATTGCAGAGTCTGTTGGCCCGCCATCTGACGCCCTCGCACATTCAGGTCGAAGGCGTGAAGTCGATTCCGTTCGACGAGGTCTCGCGGCACTTCACGCCGTTCGTCGGCAAGGACATCACGATCGGCCAGCTCATCGGCGCGGCCGACGACGTCACGAAGCTCTACCAGGCGCACGGCTACGCGCTGTCGTTCGCGTTCGTGCCGGCGCAGACGTTCGACCGGGGCCTCGTGCGCGTGGTCGTCGTCGAGGGCTACGTGTCGGACCTCAAGATCACCGGCAATCCGGGCGGCGACGAGGCGCGCATCCACGCCATCGCCGGCCATATCCTCAGCGACCGGCCGCTGCGGCAGGCTACTTTCGAGCGCTACGTCAACGTGCTGGGCCTGCTGCCCGGCATCAAGGCGACGGCCAACGTGCCGCCGCCGAAGAACACCGACGGTGCGACGACGCTCGAGCTCAAGGTGGAGCGCAAGCCCGTCAACCTGAGCCTGGGCCTGAACACGAACCAGCCCGGCGTACAGGGCCTGCTGACGGCGACCGAGAATGGCCTGACCGCGCTCGGCGAGCAGTTGAGCGTGTCGGCCCTCGCGCCGCCGGGCCCGGACCACGAGACTTACGTGGCCGTGCACGCCGCCGTGCCGATCGGCAGCGAAGGCCTGAGCGCGAGCTTTGACGCGTCGCATTTCCGCTCCAATCCGACCGACAATCCGGGCCTGCCGTCGTACGTCCAGCGCACCGTCGTCAACGACAAGCTCGGCGGCTCGCTCTCCATGCCGCTGCGGCTGCTCGACAACCATCACAGCCTGATCGGCACCGTGTCGGCCTATGCCTCGCACGACGAGGATTCGTACCAGAACCAGATCACCGGCGCGCAGATCGGCCTGCGCTCGCAGGTCCGCGTGCTGCAGATGCAGGCCGACTACACGGACGTGGACGGCACCCAGGTGCGCAAGGTGTCGGTCAACGTGGCCAAGGCCTTCGACATCCTCGGCGCCTCGAAGGCCGGCGACTCGAACATTCCGGGCGTGAGCGAGACGAATCCGGCTTCGCTCGATTTCGTGCGCACGGGCGCGAGCTTTTCGCAGACCAACCAGTGGCCGCTCGGCATCGGCACGGCAGTCGCGGCTACGGGCCAGTACAGCCCGGATTCGCTGCCGACCTCCGAGCAGATCGCCTTCGGCGGGCAGCGCTTCGCGCCCGGCTACGAGCCCGGCGAGGCGTCGGGCGATTCGGGCTGGGGCCTGGGGCTCGAGGTCAACCGCGCGTTCTCGACGAGCTTCACGTATCTGCACACGTTTACGCCCTACGTCTCGTTCGACATGGCGCGCGTCTATCTCCACACGGGCACGCCTCCGCCGTCGAAGCTGGTCTCGGTCGCGCTCGGCTTTCGGATTTCTGATTCGAAGTACTACAGCCTCGACCTCTCGGTCGCGAAGCCGCTCGGCGACGCGCCGGTGGAAAGCCCCTCGCGCAGCCCGCGCGTGAACGCCGCGTTCTCGTATCAGCTCAACTGAGCCGCGCGCCCCGCCGGGCGCGCCCGGTTAAAATACGCGCCGTTCCCGTCACAGGCGCGCCGCGACTTTCATCATGACCTCTTTCACCCAGACCCTCGACGCCGCATGGCAGCACACGGATTCGCTGCTGTGCGTCGGCCTCGACCCCGAGCCCGCGAAATTCCCGGCCGGCCTGGCCGGCCGCGCCGACGCGATCTTCGAGTTCTGCCGCGCCATCGTCGACGCGACGGCGCCCTACGCGTGCGCGTTCAAGCCGCAAATCGCCTACTTCGCCGCGCACCGGGCGGAAGACCAGCTCGAGCAACTGATCGCGCACGTTCACGCGCGTCATCCGGGCCTGCCCGTGATCCTCGACGCGAAGCGCGGCGACATCGGCAGCACGGCCGAACAATATGCGCGCGAGGCGTTCGAGCGCTATCGCGCCGACGCCGTGACGGTCAATCCCTACATGGGCTTCGACTCGATCGAGCCGTACCTCGCGCACGCGGGCAAGGGCGTGATCGTGCTGTGCCGCACGTCGAACCCGGGCGGCTCGGACCTGCAGTTTCTCGACGTGGACGGGCGGCCGCTCTACCAGGTCGTCGCGCAACTGGCGGCGCAGAAGTGGAACGCGGGCGGACAGCTCGGGCTCGTCGTCGGCGCGACGTTCCCGAAGGAGATCGAGATCGTGCGCGGGATCGTCGGCGACATGCCGCTGCTGATTCCGGGGATCGGCGCGCAGGGCGGCGACGTCGAGGCGACGGTGCGCGCGGGCCGCAGCGCGTCGGGCGCGGGCATGCTGATCAATTCGTCGCGCGCGATCCTCTACGCGGGCAAGGGCGAGGATTACGCCGAAGCGGCGGCGCTCGCGGCGAAAGAAACGCGCGATCGCATCAACGCGTTTCGCTAGAGGTCGATCGGGTTGATCGGCCCTCGGCTGTCGGTTCTTGAACCGGCCGGCGCCGCAGGCCCGTCACCGACCTGAACCGGGCCCGGTCTCCGGCCGGCCGAGCCGCTCGATGACGCCTCTGTGTTCGGGCCACGCGGCGACGAGCGTCTCGACGCCGGCCAGTTCGAACTCGCTGAATTCGAACCCCGGCGCGACCGTGCAGCCGACGAGGGCGAACGTGGCCGGATCGCAGCAGCGCGCGGCGAACCAGCAGCCGGCCGGCACCACGGCCTGGAACGTCGCGTCGGCGTGTTCGAGCGCGTTGCCGAGGCGGTGGGTCGTCAGCGCGCCGGCTGCGTCGATCGCATGAACCTCGAGCGGCGCGCCCGCATAGAAGTGCCAGACTTCGTCGGAGCGTATGCGGTGCCAGTTCGAGTGCGCGCCGTCGCAGAGCAGGAAGTAGATCGCCGTCGAGGCAGCGCGCGTGCCGTCCTCGGCGCCCGCGCGCTCGCGCAGCACGCGTAAGCCGGCGCGGTACGTCTCGCGATAGAAGCCGCCTTCGGGATGCGGTTCGAGCCCGAAGCGGCGTATCAGTTCGTCGGCGCTCGCGCGTGCGGTGTTCATGTGGCCTTCCTGTCCCGATCCGTTTCCCCGCGTTCTTCAGCGTTCCTTTTCGTCGAGCAGCGCGAGCAGGCCGCGTAGCGCGTGCACGGCCGCCTGCACGCGCACCTGCTCGCGGTCGCCCTTGAACACGCGCGTCTCGGCGCTCGTGTGCAGGCGGTTGCTCCAGGCGAACGAGACGGTGCCGACCGGCTTGTCGGGCGTGCCGCCGCCGGGCCCCGCGATGCCCGTGATCGCGAGCGAGACCTGCGCGCGGCTGTTGCGCAGCGCGCCCTCGGCCATCGCGCGCGCGACGCTCTCGCTGACGGCGCCGTGCCGCTCGATCAGATCGGGCGGCACGCCGATCATTTCGCTCTTCGCCTGATTGGAATACGTGACGAAGCCGCGCTCGAACCAGCCGCTGCTGCCGGAGATGTCGGTGATCGCCGCGGCGACCATGCCGCCCGTGCACGACTCGGCGGTGGCGAGCATCAGCCGGCCCTCGCGCAGTTGGTTGCCGGCGCGGACCGCGAGCTGGTGGACGACGGAATCGGTGGCCATGATGGGGGAAGTCCGGTGGAGAGTCGGGCGAGCCTGGAGGCCGCGCGTTCAGGTCGGGATCAGGTCGAGATGCGCCAGAGCGCGATGACGAGCAGCGTGAAGAAGGCGGCGACGAGGTCGTCGAACATGATGCCGAAGCCGCCCTTGAACTGGCGGTCGAAGTAGCGGATCGGCGGCGGCTTCACCATGTCGAAGAAGCGGAACACGACGAACGCCCACACCTGGCCGGCGCGGTCGATCGGCATCACCATCAGCATGACGAGCCAGAACGCGACGATCTCGTCCCAGACCACGGCCGACGGGTCGTCGGTGTGCATCGCCTTTGCCGTGAAGCCGGTGATGCCGATGCCCGCCAGGTAGCCGACGATGACGACGAGACCCCATTCGGCCACGTTCAGGTAGCGGTTCAGCAGGTCGAACGACGCCCAGGCGAACAGCGTGCCGGCCGTGCCCGGCGCGATGCGCGACAGGCCGCTGCCGAAGCCGAGCGACACGATGTGCAGCGGATGCGACAGCATGAACGACACGCTCGCGCGGCGCGGCGCGGCTTGCGCGTCCGGCGGCCGGGGGACGAGCGCCCGGGCCGGCTCCTCGGCCGGGGGCGGCGTGGGTTCAGTCTGCATGGAAATGATCGAAGCCTTGCAACGTCAGGGTGAGCGGTGCGCCCGTCGCGTCGTGCCACGCGATGGCGGGCGCCGTGTCGGCGGGGCCGAGCGCAGCTATTGTACCGATGCGCGTCGCGCGCGCGCCGGCCTGTTGCGCGGCCGCCTCGATCGCGCCGCGCTGCGCGGGCGCGGCCGTGAAGCAGAGTTCGTAGTCGTCGCCGCCCGCGAGCGTGCACTGCCGCTGTACCGCGGCGGGCAGGCGGGCGAGCGCAGGCGAGCGCGGCAGCGCGTCGACGTCGATGCGGGCGTTCACGCGCGAGCGTTCGAGAATGTGCAGCAGGTCGCCCGCGAGTCCGTCCGAGATGTCGAGCGCCGCGTGCGCGAGCCCGCGCAGCGCGAGCCCGAGCGCGATGCGCGGCTCCGGATATTCGAGCGCGCGGCGAAACGCGGCCATGTCCCCGGGCGGGGCCGACCACTCGCCGCGCAGCACGCCGAGGCCCGCGCGCGCGTCGCCGGGCGTGCCCGATATCCAGACGTCGTCGCCGGGCCGGGCCGCGTCGCGGCGCAGCGCGGCCTGCGGCGGCACCGAGCCGAACACGGTGAGACAGAGGTTGAGCGGCCCGGCCGTCGTGTCGCCGCCGATCAGCTCGCAGTCGAAGCGATCCGCAAGCTCGAAGAGCCCGTCGCTGAAAGCTTCGAGCCAGGCCTCGCGCGGCGCGGGCAGCGCGAAGGCGAGCGTGAAGCCGAGCGGCGCCGCCCCCATCGCAGCCAGATCCGAGAGGTTGACGGCGAGCGCCTTGTGGCCGAGCGCGCGCGGCTCGATGTCGGGAAAGAAGTGACGCCCTTCGACGAGCATGTCGGTCGAAACGGCCAGCATCTCGCCGGCAAACGGCGCGATCAGCGCGCAATCGTCGCCGATGCCGAGCTCGGCGCGGCGCGTGCGCGAGCGGGCGCGCCGGGCGAAGAAACGGTCGATCAGGGAAAACTCGGAGAGCATGAAGCTGGCCTGTGGCAAACGGAGCATCCGCCGGCTCCGGACCGGCAACCGGCGCGCAACTGACGCAGTATCCATGCCCGAACTGTAAGGAATCGGGCAGGGTATGGAGCTACAATGCGTCGCACAAGTCATTCTAATCCGCACTCGATCACAGCCTCCCATGTCCACGCCCGCCAACACCAAGCTCCGCGAAGCCGCCCTCGACTACCACGAATTTCCGAGCCCCGGAAAGATCGCGATCGCGCCGACCAAGCAGATGATCAACCAGCGCGACCTCGCGCTCGCCTATTCGCCTGGCGTGGCGTTCGCCTGCGAGGAGATCGTCGAGAACCCGCTGAACGCGGCGCGCTTCACGGCGCGCAGCAACCTCGTCGGCGTCGTGACGAACGGCACGGCGGTGCTCGGCCTCGGCAACATCGGCCCGCTCGCCTCGAAGCCGGTGATGGAGGGCAAGGCCGTCCTGTTCAAGAAGTTCGCCGGCATCGACGTGTTCGACATCGAGCTGAACGAGTCGGACCCGCACAAGCTCGTCGAGGTGATCGCCGCGCTCGAGCCGACCTTCGGCGGCATCAACCTCGAGGACATCAAGGCGCCGGACTGCTTCATCGTCGAGCGGGAGTGCCGCAAGCGCATGAAGATTCCGGTCTTCCACGACGACCAGCACGGCACCGCGATCGTCGTGGCGGCGGCCATCACGAACGGCCTGAAAGTGGTCGGCAAGGACATCCGGGAAGTGAAGCTCGTGTCCTCGGGCGCGGGCGCGGCGGCGCTCGCGTGTCTCGACCTGCTCGTCGACCTCGGCCTGCCGCTCGAGAACATCACGGTGACGGACCTGGCCGGCGTGGTCTACAAGGGCCGCGTCGAGCTGATGGACCCGGACAAGGAACGTTTCGCCCGCGAAACGGGCGCGCGCTCGCTGGCCGAGGCGATCGAAGGCGCCGACGTGTTCCTCGGCCTGTCGGCCGGCGGCGTGCTGAAGCAGGACATGGTGAAGCTGATGGCCGCGAAGCCGCTGATCCTCGCGCTCGCGAATCCGACGCCGGAAATCCTGCCGGAACTCGCGCTCGAAGTGCGCCCGGATGCGGTGATCGCGACGGGCCGCACCGATTATCCGAACCAGGTGAACAACGTGCTCGTGTTCCCGTTCCTGTTCCGCGGCGCGCTCGACACGGGCGCAACGACGGTCACGCGGGAAATGGAAATCGCCGCGGTCAACGCGCTCGCCGAGCTGGCGCGCCAGGAGCAGAGCGACGTCGTGGCGGCCGCCTACGGCATCCAGGACCTCTCGTTCGGTCCCGAGTACCTGATTCCGAAGCCGTTCGACCCGCGCCTCATCGTGAAGATCGCGCCGGCCGTGGCGAAGGCCGCGATGGATTCGGGCGTCGCGACCCGTCCGATCGAGGACATGGACGCCTACGAGCAGCACCTGCAGCAGTTCGTCTACCACAGCGGCACGACGATGAAGCCGATCTTCCAGATCGCGCGCAACGTCCCGGCCGACAAGAAGCGCATCGTCTTCGCCGAGGGCGAGGAGGAGCGCGTGCTGCGCGCCATCCAGATCGTGGTCGACGAGAAGATCGCGAAGCCGATCCTGATCGGCCGGCCGGCCGTGATCGAGCAGCGCATCGCGCGCTACGGGCTGCGCCTCGTCGCGGGCCAGGACTACACGGTCGTCAACACCGATCACGACGAGCGTTATCGCGACTTCTGGCAGACCTACGCGAAGATGATGTCGCGCAAGGGCATCACGACGCAGATGGCCAAGCTCGAAATGCGCCGCCGCACGACGCTGATCGGCTCGATGCTCGTGAAGAAGGGCGAGGCCGACGGCATGATCTGCGGCACGATCAGCACGACGCACCGGCACCTGCACTTCATCGACCAGGTGATCGGCAAGCGCGAAGGCTGCAGCGTCTACGCGGCGATGAACGCGCTCGTGCTGCCGAACCGGCAGATCTTTCTCGTCGATACGCACGTGAACGTCGATCCGACGCCCGAGGAACTGGCCGAGATCACGATCCTGGCCGCCGAGGAAGTGCGCCGCTTCGGCGTCGAGCCGAAGGTCGCGCTCGTTTCGCATTCGAATTTCGGTTCGAGCAACGCGCCGACGGCGCAGAAGATGCGCGACGTGCTGGCGCTTCTCAGGGAGCGCGCGCCCGGGCTGGAGGTGGACGGCGAGATGCACGGCGACGTCGCGCTCGACGCGGGCCTGCGCCACGAGGTCCAGCCGGAATCGACGCTCGAGGGCGAGGCGAACCTGCTCGTGATGCCGAACATCGACTCGGCCAACATCGCCTACAACCTGCTGAAGACGGCCGCGGGCAACAACGTCGCGATCGGCCCGATACTGCTTGGCGCCGCGCAGCCGGTGCACGTGCTGACCGCGTCGGCGACGGTGCGCCGGATCGTCAACATGGCCGCGCTGCTCGTGGCGGACGTGAGCGCGGTGCGCTAAAGCCGCGGTCTTTCCCTGCCGGCCGGTTGTCGCCGGGAATCGGCAGGACAAAAAAAGCGGCGTGCCCACGAGCGTGGGCACGCCTTCCAAAAAGACTACCCGCTGACTTGCCGCGCGGCGTTCTATTGCTGCAAGCGGCGGGTAGCCATGCCACTTTTCCATCTCGCTTGGTGCGGAGCAAGCTTATCCTGGCCAGGATAAATCCGGTAGCCGAATTGGGGCGAAAACATTGGCTTGCCCTGTGCCGGATCAACGGCCGACGGGCCGCCCAGGCCGGACATTGCTTCCGGGGGCCATTAGCGATACCCTTACACCTTTCATGGTCGTCAAACGCGCGGTCCGGTAGGCCACGGCCGGTAGACGGACAACGGCGGGCGGGAGAAGTCGGGCCGGCGCGGACTCGGAGCGCAGGACCCAGCGGAAAGTTCGTCGGGAAAATCTGTCGGAGAAGATGGAAAACCCGCGGCAACTCCGAATGACCCGTCGGGAATCTGGCGAAAAGCCGGCGGCAAACAAATCGGCAAGGCAGCAACGGTAAAGCGCAGCGGAAAAACGCGGCAGAAAAAATCTTCTCGCGGCAGGAAATCGGCAGATGGCGTGCAAGTGGCTGCTTGAACGAAACCGGAATCGCACGGGCGGCATAAAGGGAGAGGCGGGCAAAAGGGGCTGGGCCCCGGGTGCCGTTCGTTTCGCGCAGGTCGTCGTAGTCGTGGCGGCGACGCTTGCCGGCGCGGCGATGCCTGCCGCCGAGGCGCGCAGTCATTGGGCCGACCCGGCCGGCACGGCCGACGGGGCGCAGTCCGTCGAGAGCACCGTGGCGCTCGCCCGGTTGCCGCGTGAAGCCGTGAATACCCTGAACCTGGTCGCCGCGGGCGGGCCCTATCCTTACGAGAAGGACGGCATCGTGTTCGGCAATTACGAGCGGCTGCTGCCGCCGCACCGGCGCGGCTATTACCACGAATACACCGTTCCGACGCCCTGGGCGCATAACCGGGGAGCGCGGCGTATCGTCTGCGGCGGGCCGCCGAGGCGGACCGACAACTGCTTTTACTCCAACGACCACTACGCCAGTTTTAAGCGAATTGTTGAATGATATCGGGATGAACGGCATGAGCGATCACATCTACGCGCAAGACCCCCGGGTCGCGAGAGATCTTTTCTCGGCCGGCGAAGGCAACCTGTTCCAGCGCGTCATGCAGATGAAAAGTACCGGAGAAGGCGGGACCAGCAAGAGCGACGCTCCTCGCGCGGCGCTTTCACCGAACGAGGGCCCCATGAGTCTGTTCAGGACGGTCCGGCCGAACATCGTGCAGTCGATCCGCGCGTTTCGCGTGCAGGATCTCGCCGACGCGGCGCGCGAGCTGCAGCAGCATTTTCTCTACGCGCATTGCGCGAATGCCCAGACGCGGCAGGAAGTCCTGGAAACCATTTCCACGTCGTTTCTGTTTCCGAAGCATTTCGGGAAGAACTACGACGGCCTCTACGACTGCCTGACCGATCTGGTGCACAAGGCGGGCGAGCAGCCTGGCTTCGTCGTCGTGCTGGAAGGCTTGCCCGTTGCGCAGAAGTTCGACAAGGACGCGCGCGAGACGCTGCTCGACGTGTTCCGCGAGGCGGCCGAATTCTGGGCCGAGCGCAAGGTCGCGTTCCGCGTGTTTTATTCGTTTGCCTGAACGCGGCCGTATGCCCGCGAGCCGGGCATGAGACGAATCACGAAGCGATGAAAAAAGCCCGCCAGCCGGCGGGCTTTTTTCGTCTGGCGCCGCCATTCCCGCCATTCCCGCCATTCCCGCCATTCCCGCCATTCCCGCCGTTCGCCGTCACCATCCGCCCCAGCGCGCCGCCAGCGCCGCCAGCACGGCGATGCCGGCCGTCTCGGTGCGCAACACGCGCGGCCCGAGTTCCACGGCGACGAAGCCGCGCGCTCCGGCGGCCGTTTCCTCTTCGGGCGAGAGGCCGCCCTCCGGGCCGATCAGCAGCAGCACGTCGCCTGCCGGCGGATCGGCCGGCAACGCCGCGAACGGCCGGCTCGCGCGCGGCGACAGCACGATTCTCAACTGATCGCCGTCCGGCGCGGGCGGCAGCGCGTCGAGCCAGGCGTCGATCTCGCGCGCGGGCTCGACGTCGGGCAGCCGATTGCGTCCGCATTGCTCGCACGCGGCCCGCACGATGCGCTGCCAGTGCGATTGCCGCCGCAGCGCCCGTTCGCCCGAGAGCCGCACGACGCTGCGCGCCGTCGCAAGCGGTGCGAAGCGCGCCACCCCGAGCTCGACAGCTTTCTCGATCAGCCAGTCCATCTTGTCGCCGCCCGCGATGCCCTGGGCGAGCGTGAGCCGGTAGGGCGGTTCGGCCTCGACGTCGCGCCGCTCGCCGATGCGCACGCTCGCATGGCGGCGCTCCAGTTCGACGACTTCGGCGCCGTGCTCGCCGCCCGTGCCGTTGAAGAGCGCGAGCGTGTCGCCGGGTTGCAGGCGCAGCACCTGGACGTGGCGCGCGACTTCGTCGGGCAGCGTGACGAGATCGCCGGGTTCGAGCGGCGCATCGACAAAAAAACGGGGCATCAGGCGGATTCTCGCGGGTTCAGGGCAGGCGGCAGGCCAGCGCCCAGCGGTAGCCGTCGAGATCCTCGATCTGGGCGAAGCGGTCGCCCCAGAACTGGTCCTGCGGCTCGCTCAACGGTTTCGCGCCGGCCGCGAGCGCGCGCGCATAGACGGCATCGACGTCGTCGACATAGAGATAGAACGATTGCGGCGCGACGGCGCCCGCGCTCTTCGGCGTGAGCGCCGCGGAGCCGAACGCGCCTTCCGGCGCGAACATCACGATTAGCTGGTCCCGGTAGGCCATCTCGACGTGCATGAGCGCGCCGTCGTCCTGCACGCTGTCGCGCAGGCTGAAGCCGAAGGCCGCCTCGAAAAAGGCGAGGGTGGCGCGGGCGTCGCGTACCGTCAGGTACGGGGTCAGCCACGGCACGCCGGCCGGTCGTGAGGCAGTCATCAACTTCTCCATTCTTGACGGTGAGCGGGGGGCGCCAGGCCATGGCGGATTCGTTCGCGCGACCCGCCCCGGCGTCGCGGGCGTTTCGCTTCGGGGGCGAACGCCGTGCATGAGTTATCGCGCGAACATCCGTCCTAGTTTATCGCGGGCAATAAAGGGTGCGGCGAAGAGGCCCGCATGCGCGTCCGGGCCGTAGCAGCGCAGTCCGTCGATGCCGCGCGAGGCGAGCCGTTCGGCGATCTGCCGCGCATCCGGCGCGGCCGCGTCGAGCCGGTCGCTGGCGACGGCCATCAGCCACAGCGAGCCGTAGAGCGGCACGAAGGCGCCGAGCGCGCGGACGAACGCGAACGCGTCGCGCAGGCCCTCGAGCAGCGTCGCGATGCGCGCGGCGTGGTGATACGGCGAGCCGAGATGCACGGAAATCAGAGCGTCCTCGCGCATGACCCGCTTGAGCGCCGCGTAGAACGCAGGCGTGTAGAGGCCGGCCGCCGGCGAATCGGGCGGCGTGAGATCGAAGACGACGAGGTCGAAGCGCTCGCGGGTCGCGGCGACGAACCGCGCGGCGTCGCCGATCACGAGTTCGACGCGCGCATCGTCGAACGCACCGCCGCCGACCTCGGGCAGGTGTTCGGCGGTGAGACGCACCACGTCCGGGTCCAGCTCGGCGACGACGATGCGCGCGACCGACGGATGCCGCAGCAGTTGCCGCGCGGCGCCGCCGTCGCCGCCGCCGAGCACGAGCGCCGCCTGCGGCGACGGATGAGCGAGCGCGGCCGGATGGACCATGCATTCGTGATAGACGAACTCGTCGCCGGCGGCGGTCATCGGGCGACCATCGAGCGCGAACAGGCGGCCGAGCTGCGGCGTCTCCCACACCTCGATGCGCTGCCACGCGGTGCGCACGTCCGCGAGCCGGCGGGCGCCGGGAAAGCCGTACAGCGCGTCGGGCGCGGGATGGAAGAGGAGCGGGGCGTTCTTCACGGTCGGTTGCGGGGCGCGGATGGAAGCCGGCGCCCAAAAATGCCGATGCAAGGCAGGCCGGGATGGGGCGCTGCGCCAGCGGACAACGTCGCGATTATATAAGGGGACGCGAGGCTCGCCGTCCGGGCGAGCGTGCCCTGCGCAAGGGAGGCGTGCCCGGCCCGAATGAACGCGGTCGTCCATGCCGCCCGCGCGCGGCCGGAACCGGGCACGAAGCGTGCGCCGTCATGACCGGCAGGCGCGGACGGCGCGCCGCATCGTAGCGGCCGCCGTATCCGTGCGATCCTGCCCGCGCGACGTTCCGGCCCCGCTCGCCGGGGCGGCCTTCCGGCCGTCCGCGCGGGCGGGAATGGCGGTACGATCTGCTAGAATATTTCGCTTTGCAGCCTTGCCCGTTTGCTCTGCCCGTCCGTTTTTCGCGTCCGTCGGCGCCGCATCCGTGCGTCGGGGAACACAAAGGCGAGTGCCGAGCCTCCGGAGCGCCAGCGCTGCTATGCCGATTCGTTCGCGCATGCCGCTTTTTGCACTCTTCCCGGACTCGACATGACGACCTCGTCTCCCGCTTCTCCCCAACTGATGGCCAACGCGATCCGCGTGCTGGCCATGGACGCCGTTCAACAGGCGAATTCCGGCCACCCCGGCATGCCGATGGGCATGGCCGACATCGCCGTGGCGCTCTGGTCGCGCCACCTGCGCCACAATCCCGCCAATCCGCACTGGAGCGACCGCGACCGTTTCGTGCTGTCGAACGGCCATGGCTCGATGCTGCTCTATTCGCTCCTGCATCTGACCGGCTACGACCTGCCCATCGAGGAGTTGAAGAACTTCCGCCAGCTCCATTCGAAGACGCCGGGCCACCCTGAGTACGGCATCACGCCGGGCGTCGAGACGACGACGGGTCCGCTCGGCCAGGGCCTTGGCAACGCGGTCGGCATGGCGCTTGCCGAAGCGCTGCTCGCGGGCGAATTCAACCGGGCCGACGCGAAGATCGTCGATCACCACACTTACGTGTTCCTCGGCGACGGCTGCCTGATGGAAGGCATCTCGCACGAGGCCTGCTCGCTCGCGGGCACGCTCGGCCTGAACAAGCTGATCGGCTTCTACGACGACAACGGCATCTCGATCGACGGCGACGTCGTGCACTGGTTCCACGACGACACGCCGAAGCGCTTCGAGGCCTACGGCTGGAACGTGATTCCGGGCGTGAACGGCCACGACGTCGCGGCCGTGGACGCGGCGATCGCGCAGGCGAAGCGCTCGAACAAGCCCACGCTGATCTGCTGCAAGACCGTGATCGGCAAGGGCGCGCCGACCAAGGAAGGCGGGCACGACGTGCACGGCGCCGCGCTCGGCGCCGAGGAAGTCGCGCGCGCGCGCGCGACGCTCGGCTGGAAGTGGGAGCCGTTCGTCGTGCCGCAGGAAGTCTACGACGCGTGGGACGCGAAAGCCTCGGGCGCGAAGTTCGAGGCGGCGTGGGACGAGGCGTTCGCGCAGTATCGCGCGAAGTATCCGCAGGAGGCCGCCGACTTCGAGCGTCGCGTCGCGGGCAAGCTGCCCGCCGACTGGGCGCAGAAGGCCCAGGCGATCGTCGCCGGCGCGAACCAGCGCGCCGAAACCGTGGCGACGCGCAAGGCCTCGCAGCAGACCCTCGACGGCCTCGCCGCCGTGCTGCCCGAACTGCTCGGCGGCTCGGCCGACCTGACGGGCTCGAATCTCACCAACTGGAAGGCTTCGAAGGCGGTGCGCGCGGCCGGGAACGGCGTCGGCCTCCAGTGGGGCAACTACGTCAACTACGGCGTGCGTGAGTTCGGCATGAGCGCGGCGCTCAACGGGCTTGCCCTGCACGGCGGCTACAGGCCGTTCGGCGGCACGTTCCTGACGTTCTCCGACTACAGCCGCAACGCGCTGCGCGTCGCGGCGCTGATGAAGTCCCCGTCGATCTTCGTGTTCACGCACGATTCGATCGGCCTCGGCGAGGACGGCCCGACGCACCAGTCGATCGAGCAGCTCGCGAGCCTGCGTCTGATCCCGAACATGACGCTCTGGCGTCCGGCCGACACGGTCGAAACCGCGGTGGCCTGGACCCAGGCGATCGAGCATCACGGCCCGTCGTGCCTCGTGTTCAGCCGCCAGAACCTCGCCTTCTCCGAGCGCACCGACGCGCAGATCGCGAACGTCGCGAAGGGCGGCTACGTGCTGCGCGACTGGAACGACGAGATTCCGGCGCGCAAGATCATCCTGATCGCCACGGGCTCCGAGGTGGAACTCGCGCTGAAGGCCGTCGAGCCGCTCGCGCGCGAAGGGATCGGTGCGCGCGTCGTCTCGATGCCGTCGACGAACGCGTTTGACCGTCAGGACGCCGAGTACCGCGAGCGCGTGCTGCCGGCCGGCGTGCGCCGCGTCGCCATCGAAGCGGGCGTGACGGACTACTGGCGCAAGTATGTGGGCCTCGAAGGCGGCGTGGTCGGCATCGACACGTTCGGCGAATCGGCCCCGGCAAGCGTGCTGTTCAAGCACTTCGGCTTCACCATCGAACACATCGTCGCTGCATCGAAAGCAGCGCTTGGCCAGGCGTGACGCGCAAGGAGCCGCGCGCGCCGTCCTGAACGGCGGCGCGCGGTTCGCGCGAGCCCCGGCCCCGCTTTTTTATCCATCAGGAGAGAACCATGACGACCCGCGTCGCAATCAACGGCTACGGCCGGATCGGCCGCAACACGCTGCGCGCCCTTTACGAGAACGGCAAGAAGCACGACATCGAGATCGTGGCGATCAACGACCTCGGTGACGCGAAGACCAACGCGCACCTGACGCAGTACGACACGGCGCACGGCAAGTTTCCGGGCGACGTTTCGGTGGACGGTGACTACCTCGTCGTGAACGGCGACCGGATTCGCGTACTGGCCAACCGCAACCCGGCCGAGCTGCCGTGGGGCGAACTCGGCGTCGACGTGGTGATGGAGTGCACGGGCTTCTTCACGACCAAGGAAAAGGCGAGCGCGCACCTGAAGGGCGGCGCGAAGAAGGTCATCATCTCGGCGCCGGGCGGCAAGGACGTCGACGCGACGATCGTCTACGGCGTGAACCATCACACGCTGAAGGCCGAACACACGGTCATCTCGAACGCCTCGTGCACGACCAACTGTCTCGCGCCGCTCGTCAAGCCGCTGAACGACCGCATCGGCGTCGAGACCGGCCTCATGACGACGATTCACGCCTACACGAACGACCAGGTGCTGACCGACGTCTACCACGAGGACCTGCGCCGCGCGCGCTCGGCCACGCACAGCCAGATCCCGACCAAGACCGGCGCGGCCGCCGCGGTCGGCCTCGTGCTGCCGGAGCTGAACGGCAAGCTCGACGGCTACGCGATCCGCGTGCCGACCATCAACGTGTCGATCGTCGACCTGTCGTTCATCGCGAAGCGCGACACGACGGTCGAGGAAGTCAACGCGATCATGAAGGAAGCCTCGGAAGGCGCGTTGAAGGGCATTCTCGGCTACAACGCGGCGCCGCTCGTCTCGATCGACTTCAACCACAACCCGGCCTCGTCGACGTTCGACTCGACGCTGACCAAGGTGTCGGGCCGGCTCGTGAAGGTGTCGAGCTGGTACGACAACGAGTGGGGTTTCTCGAACCGCATGCTCGACACGGCCGTCGCGTTCGCGAACGCGAAGTGACGCGCGGATAGGAGCGTCGCGTCCCGGCGGGCGCGGCGGCTTCCGACAAAAAAAGCCACGGCGGCTGCCGTGGCTTTTTTGTGGGACGGGCCCGCGTCGCCGGCCTAATGTTTGCGGTGCGGGCAGTTTTCTTTCGTGCAGGCCCCGTAGAGCGCGAGCGCGTGCTCCTGGAGCTTGAAGCCGCGCTCCGTCGCGATGATCTGCTGGCGCTTTTCGATTTCGGGGTCGAAGAATTCCTCGACGAGCCCGCAGTCGAGGCAGACGAGGTGGTCGTGATGGGAACCCTCGTTGAGCTCGAACACGGCCTTGCCGGACTCGAAGTTACTGCGCGTGAGCAGGCCGGCCTGCTCGAACTGGGTCAGCACGCGGTAAACCGTGGCGAGGCCGATGTCCAGCTCCTCGTTCAGCAGGTTCCGGTAGACGTCTTCCGCAGTCAGATGCCGTACCGGGCTGTGCTGAAAAATCTCCAGGATCTTGAGGCGAGGCAGCGTCGCCTTCAGGCCGATATTTTTCAGATCGGTTGGATTGGTCATGACAATAAGTCCCTGGAGTACAATGCTGGGCTCTTATGGTAATGCGTTTTTGCCGTTCAGGTCATCCTCGGCAGAACTTCGAACGAATTCGCAATTCGCGCGGCCTGTCGACAGGCCCGCACGGTGAGGGAAATGATTCCAGAATCCAGAACGATCAGCCGGGGTGGGCGTTTCGCGGGGACCGTGACCGGCACGCTACTGGCCGCCGCGCTCACGGTTCTTGCCGGCTGTTCCGCTTACGACAGCGCGACCCAGCGTATCGCGCAGCACATCACGCCGTACCGGATCACCATTGTGCAGGGCAATTTCGTCTCGAGGGAAGCGGCCGCGCAGATGCACGTGGGCATGACGCGCGCCCAGGTGCGCCAGGTGCTCGGCACGCCGCTCCTGACCGACATGTTCCACGCGAACCGCTGGGATTACGTCTTTTATTTCAAGCGCGGTTCGACCTCGGTCGTGCAGCAGCGTGACCTGGTCGTGTATTTCAACGGCGACAACGTGGCGAGCTGGACGGGCGGCGAGGATCTGCCATCGAATCTGGAGCTGCTGGCCGAAATCGACGGCGACAAGCCGAGCAAGAAGAAGGCGTCGGCCCACCCCCCGAATGCCGCGAGCGCCGCGGTGGCGGCCGCCGCGGCTTCGGCGGCGGGCGTCGCCGCGATCGGGCCGGTCGTGACCGACACCGCCCGCACGACGACGCCCGAACTCGGGGCCGCGACGGCGGCGCTGCCCGTCGACGCGAACGCCGAGGCCGCCGACGCGGCCAACCGCGCGACGAGCGCCGTGCAGACGCCGCCGGCCGGGCAGACGCCTTCGGTGCGCAGCAACGTGCCCAACGTGCCGTCGGCCGGCGACGTGCCCTACGGCAGCAACGGCACGCTGCCCCAGCAGATCCAGCTGCACCGCGCGCCGCCGCCCGGAACGAGCGGACCGCCCGTCAATCCGGTCGGCCCGGCCGCCGGCAGCCAGGGCACCGGGTCCACGAGCGGCCCCGTGCCGTCCCCGAACACGTCGCTTGCCGCGCCGCCGGACGTGTCCGGATCGGGAACGGGCAACTGATTCCGCGGTCCCTGCTTCATCCGCGCCGCGCGCTTCACGGGCGCGCGGTGCGGCTCCGGTGCCCCGCGCGCCGTCGCATCATTCCTGTTCCGCCGTCTCTGGAAAACTCATGAAAATCGCGATTGCCGGCGCATCGGGCCGCATGGGCCGGATGCTCATCGAAACGGTCCTGAACGAGCCCGGCGCGACGCTCTCGGGCGCGCTGGCGCCGCAGGGCGCCGCCTGCCTCGGCGAGGATGCGGGCGCGTTCCTCGGCAGGCGGACCGGCGTTGTCGTGACCGACGACATCGACCGCGTGTTCGCGCAGTCCGACTACCTGATCGACTTCACGCGGCCCGAGGGCACGATGGTCCACGTCGAGGCGGCGCTCAGGCATGGCATCGGGCTCGTGATCGGCACGACGGGCCTCGATGCCGCGCAGAAGGCGCGTCTGCAGGAAGCCGCGCGGAAGATCGGCATCGTATTTGCTGCGAACATGAGCGTCGGCGTGAACGTGACGCTCAAGCTGCTGGAGTTCGCCGCGCGCCATTTCGCGACGGGTTACGACATCGAGATCGTCGAGGCGCACCATCGCCACAAGGTGGACGCGCCGTCGGGCACGGCGCTCGCGATGGGCGAGGCGATCGCCGGCGCGCTCGGCCGCAGTCTCGACGACTGCGCGGTGTACGGCCGCCACGGCGTGACGGGCGAACGCGATCCGTCGACGATCGGCTTCTCGGCGATTCGCGGCGGCGACATCGTCGGCGACCATACCGTGCTGTTCGCCGGCACCGGCGAGCGCATCGAGATCACGCACAAGTCGTCGAGCCGTCTCTCGTACGCGCAGGGCGCGCTGCGCGCCGCGCGTTTTCTCGAGGGCCGCGCGAACGGGCTGTACGATATGCAGGACGTGCTCGGCCTGCGCTGAGCGCATCGAAGCCGGCAAAACCGGAGAGCGAGGGTCGATTGGCAGCGGGTACCGGAGGCGTTATCCATTATCTGCAGGCGGGCGACGCCGTCACGCACGCGGTGGCGTGGGTGCTGCTCGCGATGTCGATCGCGAGCTGGTGCTTCCTGATCGTCAAGAGCTGGGTGCTCCTGCGCGCGAAGCGTCAGGGGCCGCGCGCGCTCGAGCGGTTCTGGCAGTCGCGTTCGCTTTCCGACGGCGTGACGGCGATGCGTTTCGTCGACCGCGAGCGCGTGTTCGTGCCGCTCGCCGAGGCGGCCCTGCTGGCTGCCGAGGCCGACGTGCCGGGCGCGCTGCTCGCGCGCGTCGAGCGCGGCGAGCGGGTGCTGCGCGTGCTGCGCGGCGCGCTCGCGGCCTCTCAGCGCCGGCTCGAGTTCGGCCAGGTGCTGCTCGCCTCCGTGGGCAGCACCGCGCCGTTCGTCGGCCTGCTCGGCACCGTCTGGGGCATCTATCACGCGCTCGGCAGCATCGCCGCCAGCGGCCAGGCGATGATCGAGAACGTCGCCGGGCCGGTCGGCGAGGCGCTCATCATGACCGCGTTCGGCCTCGTCGTCGCGATTCCGGCCGTGCTCGCCTACAACGTGCTGGGGCGGCTCGCGCGGCAACTGTCCGAGGACCTCGACGGTTTCGCGCACGACCTGCACGCCTACGTCTGCGGCGAGTCGGCCGGCGCGGCCCAGCAGGCCGCGCGTGCGGCGCTGTCGGAAGCGGACTGAGGGGTTTGGCAGGCCGAGGGCGGCCGCGCGCCGCGCGGGCATTCATCGGGAAGGAGCATTCGATGGCATTCGGCGGACTCGAACGCAAGCAGTCGTCCGCGCCGATGGCGGACATCAACATGACGCCGCTCATCGACGTGATGCTGGTGTTGCTCGTCATCTTCATCATCACCGCGCCGCTTTTTTCGCATGCGATCCGGCTCGATCTGCCGAAAGTCGCCTCCGCGCCGGCGCCGCAGACGCCGCAGACCGTCACGCTGTCCATCGACGCGGCCGGCAAGCTCTACTGGAACGGCCAGGCCATCTCGCTCGACACCCTGCGCGCGCGTTTCGCGCAGGCCGGCAAGGAGGCCGCGCCGCCGGAACTGCAACTGCGCGCGGCGCGCTCGACCCGCTACGAGGTCATCGCGGAGGTGATGGGCGCGGCCCAGGACGCGGGGCTGGCCCGGATCGGCTTCGTGACCGCGCCGCCCGCGGGGCATTGACCTGCCGTCTGCCCGGGCTGCGCGGGCCGGCGGGTTCGCCTCGACAAGGCGGCGATCCGGTCGACGACGGCGGTCGGGCGGTCCGGGAGCGGCCGATGAGCGGCCAGTGAGCGGCCGATGAGCGCGATCGGCGAATCGTCGACGGGCAACCGGTGAACCCGCGGGCGAATCGACCGCAAGGCGGAAAACCCCGCACGCTCAACGGTATAATCGGCGTTTCCCCGCCACCTGGGGATTCAGAAGCCCGCGCCACCGGGCCGGCGCAGCATCCGGCCCGCGCGCTCCGGCGCCGACTCCGTTTCCATCACACCATGCTCGAAAAATACGTTCCCTCCGACGTCGAATCCGCCGCGCAAGAGGCATGGCGCGCCAGCGACGCCTACCGGACGGCCGAAACGGCCGGCAAGCCCAAGTTCTACTGCGTGTCGATGCTGCCCTATCCGTCGGGCAAGCTTCACATGGGCCATGTGCGGAACTACACGATCAACGACGTGATGTACCGCTATCTGCGGATGAACGGCTACAACGTGCTGATGCCGATGGGCTGGGACGCGTTCGGCATGCCGGCCGAGAACGCCGCCATGGCCAACGGCGTGCCGCCCGCGAAGTGGACCTACGACAACATCGCGTACATGAAGGGCCAGATGCAGGCGATGGGCCTCGCGATCGACTGGTCGCGCGAGATCGCCACCTGCAAGCCCGAGTACTACAAGTGGAACCAGTGGCTGTTCCTGAAGATGCTCGAGAAGGGCATCGCGTACAAGAAGACGGGCACCGTGAACTGGGACCCGGTCGACCAGACCGTGCTCGCCAACGAGCAGGTGATCGACGGGCGCGGCTGGCGCTCGGGCGCGCTTGTCGAAAAGCGCGAGATCCCGATGTACTACATGCGCATCACGCAGTACGCCGACGAGCTCTTGAGCGATCTCGAAGGCCTCGGCTGGCCCGAGCGCGTGAAGGTGATGCAGCAGAACTGGATCGGCAAGAGCTTCGGCGTGAACTTCGGCTTCCCGTACGAACTCGACGGCGAAAAAGCGCTGTTGCGCGTGTTCACGACGCGCGCCGACACGATCATGGGCGTGACCTTCTGCGCGATCGCCGCCGAGCATCCGCTCGCGACGCGTCTCGCCGAGGGCCGGCCCGAGCTCCAGTCGTTCATCGACGAATGCAAGCGCGGCGGCGTCGCCGAGGCCGACGTCGCGACGATGGAGAAGAAGGGCGTCGGCACGGGCTTTTTCGTCACGCATCCGCTCACGCAGCAGCAGGTCGAAGTGTGGATCGGCAACTACGTGCTGATGAGCTATGGCGAAGGCGCGGTGATGGGCGTGCCGGCCCACGACGAGCGCGACTTCGCGTTCGCGAAGAAGTACGGCCTGCCGATCAGTCAGGTGGTGGCGGTCGAAGGCGAGACCTTCTCGACCGACGCGTGGCAGGAATGGTACGGCGACAAGGAGCGCGCCGTCTGCGTCAACAGCGGCCGGTACGACGGCCTCCCGCATGCCGCCGCCGTCGACGCGATCGCGGCCGACCTGAAGGCCGGCGGCTACGGCGACAAGCAGGTCACGTGGCGGCTGCGCGACTGGGGCATTTCGCGCCAGCGCTACTGGGGCACGCCGATCCCGATCATCCATTGCCCGGCATGCGGCGACGTGCCGGTGCCCGAAAAGGACCTGCCCGTCGTGCTGCCCGAGGACCTCGTGCCGGACGGCACGGGCAATCCGCTCGCGAAGTCCGAAGCCTTCGTGAACTGCACGTGCCCGAAGTGCGGCGGCGCGGCGAAGCGCGAGACCGACACCATGGACACGTTCGTCGATTCGTCGTGGTACTTCTCGCGCTACACGGCGCCCGACGCGCCGACCATGGTCGACGCGCGCACCGACTACTGGATGCCGATGGACCAGTACATCGGCGGCATCGAGCACGCCATCCTGCACCTGCTCTACTCGCGCTTCTGGACCAAGGTGATGCGCGACATGGGGCTCGTGAAGTTCGGCGAGCCGGCGAAGAACCTGCTCACGCAGGGCATGGTGCTCAACGAGACGTTCTATCGCGAGGACGCCTCCGGCAAGAAGACCTGGTACAACCCGGCCGACGTCGTCGTCACGCACGACGACAAGGGCCGCCCCGTCGGCGCGACGCTGAACGCCGACGGCCAGCCGGTCGTGCTCGGCGGCGTCGAGAAGATGTCGAAGTCGAAAAACAACGGCGTCGATCCGCAACTGCTGATCGACCAGTACGGCGCGGACACGGCGCGTCTTTTCACGATGTTCGCGGCGCCGCCCGAGCAGCAGCTCGAATGGTCGGGCGCGGGCGTGGAGGGCGCGAGCCGCTTCCTGCGCCGCGTCTGGACGTTCGGCCATGCGAACGCGGCGGCGTTGCGCGAGCGCGCCGGCTTCGACGCCGCGCAACTCGCCGAACCCGAGAAGGCGCTGCGCCGCGAGATCCACGGCGTGCTCCGCCAGGCCGACTTCGACTATCAGCGCCTGCAGTACAACACGGTCGTCTCGGCGGCGATGAAGATGCTCAACGCGCTCGAAGGCGCGCGCGACGCGCGGCCTGCCGTGCTGCGCGAAACCTTCGGCGTGCTGCTGCGCGCGCTCTATCCGGTCGTGCCGCACGTCACGTTCCGCCTCTGGACGGAGCTCGGCTACGCGGACGAATTCGGTTCGCTGCTCGATGCGCCCTGGCCGAAGGTCGACGAAAACGCGCTGGAGCAGGCCGAGATCGAGCTCGTGCTGCAGGTGAACGGCAAGGTGCGCGGCGCGCTGACGGTCGCGAAGGACGCGCCGCGCGAGGCCATCGAGGCCGCGGCGCTCGCCCACGAGATGTTCGCGAGATTCGGCGAAGGCAAGCCGCCGAAGAAGATCGTCGTCGTGCCGGGCCGGCTCGTGAATGTCGTCGTCTAGGGGAACGGCGGGCGCCGGGGTGCCCGCCGAAACCGTCTTCAATCTGTCGCGAACCTGGGAGCCCTCGTGATTCGCAGAACGTTCCTGATAATGGCGCTCGGTACGCTGACGCTATCCGCCTGCGGCTTCCAGCTACGCGGCGAGGAGAACTACGCGTTCAAGCGCCTCGCGATCGTCGGTGCCGCGGCGCCCGTGGCCGCGCGCCTCACGCGCTACGTCGAGGCCGGCAGCGACTCGGTGGTCGTCAATTCCACGGCCGACGCCGACGCGGTGCTGCACGTCAGCGAGTCGCGCGGCTGGGCCACGCTCACGCTCAGCTCGCTCGGCGTGGTCGAGGAGTATCAGCTCAACTACTCGCTGAACTATTCGCTCACCGGCGCGGACGGCACGCCGCTCATCGCGCAGAGCACGATCGCGCTCGATCGCGCCATGACCTATAGCGACCAGTATTCGCAGGCCAAGAACGCGGAATCGGACCTGCTGTTCGCCGACATGCAGAACGACGCGGTGGACCAGTTGACGCGCCGTCTCGCCGTGCTCAAGTCGCTGCATCCGGCGCAGCCCGTGCCGGGCGTCGGGCCGCACGCGCCGCTGCCGCCGCCGCCGCTCTGATCATGCGCTTTTCCGCGTCCCTTTCCTGAACGGATGGCCGTCATGCAACTGCGACTCGACGCGCTCGAACCGCATCTCGCGAAGGGCCTGTCCGGCCTCTACGTCGTCTACGGCGACGAGCATCTGCTCGTCCAGGAGGCCTGCGACCGCATTCGGGCCGCCGCGCGCGCGACCGGCTTCACGGAGCGCTCGACGTTTACCGTCGAGCGCGGTTTCGACTGGAGTTCGCTGCTCGGCGCGAGCCAGTCGATGTCGCTGTTCGGCGACCGCCAACTTGTCGAGCTGCGGATTCCGTCGGGCAAGCCCGGCAAGGAGGGCGCGGATGCGCTGAAGTCGCTCGCCGCCTCGGACAATCCCGACGTGCTCGTGCTGATCACGCTGCCGAGGCTCGACGCGGCGACGCAGAAGTCCGCCTGGTTCACGGCGCTCGCCGAAGCCGGCGCGGCGCTGCGCATCGATCCTGTCGAGCGCGCGCAACTGCCGAACTGGATCGGCCAGCGGCTCGCCCAGCAGGGGCAGCGCGTCGCGGCCGGCGAAGACGGGCGGCGCGCGTTGCAGTTCGTCGCGGAGCGCGTGGAAGGCAATCTGCTCGCCGCCCATCAGGAAATCCAGAAGCTCGGCCTGCTCTATCCGGAGGGCGCGCTCAGCTTCGAGCAGGTGCACGACGCCGTGCTCAACGTGGCGCGCTACGACGTGTTCAAGCTGAACGAGGCGATGCTCGCGGGCGACGTCGGGCGGCTCGCGCGCATGCTCGACGGTCTGCGCGGCGAGGGCGAGGCGACGGTGCTCGTGCTCTGGGCGCTCGTCGAGGAAGTCCGCACGCTGCTGCGCATCAAGCGCGGCGTCGCGGCCGGCAAGCCGCTCGCGACGCTCCTGCGCGAGAACCGCGTCTGGGGGCCGCGCGAACGGTTGGTCGGGCCGGCGCTCGGGCGGCTGACCGAGGCGGGGCTCGAACGAGGGCTTGCGCTGGCCGCGAAGCTCGACCGGCAGGTGAAGGGGCTCTGGGCCGGCGCGCGAGGCGAGTGGCGCCATGCCCTGCCGCCCGACGCCTGGGACGGGCTCTTCGAACTGGCGATGGCCGTCGCGGCGCCGCGCGAGGCGCCGCCGCCGGCCGGCCGCGCGTCGGTCCGGCCGCCGCCTCGAACCGCGACCGCCGCGCCGGGGCGCCGCTCATCCTGACGCCCGTCGTCCGCCGGCGAGCGCCGCCGCAAACGCCGCAGCCGCAACGACGGCCGCAACCGCGGGCGGCGTAGCCAGGCCGAGATGCAGCGCGGCCCACCTGGCCTACCCAGCGTCCGCCCAGTCCGCCCGGCGCGGGCAAAGCCGGGCACGAGGACTTACAATCGGGCCATCTTCCTTCGATCGACGCCGCCCTTATCGGGCGCGCTGCTTCACGACAGACTTATGGATATCGACCAGTACATGACCGATCTCGGTCGCCGCGCCCGCGAGGCGTCGCGCGCGATGGCGCGGGCCTCGACGGCGGCGAAGAACGCCGCGCTCGACTCGATCGCGCAGTCGATCGGGCGCGAGGCCGCGCGACTCCGGGAAGCGAACGCCCGCGACCTTTCCCGTGCGCGGGAGAAGGGGCTCGACGCGGCTTTCATCGACCGCCTGACGCTTTCCGACAAGGCGATCGATACGATGGTCGAGGGCTTGAGGCAGGTCGCGGCGCTGCCCGACCCGATCGGCGAGATCGGCAATCTCAAGTACCGGCCGAGTGGCATCCAGGTCGGCCAGATGCGCGTGCCGCTCGGCGTGGTCGGCATCATCTACGAGTCGAGGCCGAACGTGACGATCGACGCCGCCGCGCTGTGCCTGAAGTCGGGCAACGCGACGATCCTGCGCGGCGGCTCCGAGGCGCTCGAATGCAACACGGCGCTCGCCGGGCTGATCGGCGAAGGGCTCGCGGCGGCGGGCCTGCCGCAGGACGCGGTGCAGGTCGTCGGCACGCCGGACCGCGCGGCGGTCGGCAAGCTCGTGACGATGACCGAATACGTCGACGTGATCGTGCCGCGCGGCGGCAAGAGCCTGATCGCGCGGCTCATGGCCGAGGCGCGCGTGCCGATGATCAAGCACCTCGACGGCATCTGTCACGTCTACGTCGACGACGGCGCGGACATGACGAAGGCGCTCAACGTCTGCGACAACGCGAAGACGCACCGCTACGGCACCTGCAACACGATGGAGACGCTGCTCGTCGCGCGCGGCATCGCGCCGACCGCGCTGCCGCCGCTCGGGCGGCGCTATCGCGAGAAGGGCGTCGAGCTGCGCGTCGATCCGGCCGCGCGCGCGGTTCTTTCGGCGGCCGGCGTCGGCCCGCTCGTCGACGCGACCGAAGAAGACTGGCGCACAGAATATCTCGCGCCGGTGCTCGCGATCCGGGTGGTCGACGGCCTCGACGCGGCGATCGAGCACATCAATACCTACGGTTCCGCGCATACCGACGCGATCGTCACCGAGGACCACGACCGCGCCATGCGGTTTTTGCGCGAAGTGGATTCGGCGAGCGTGATGGTCAACGCCTCGACGCGCTTCGCCGACGGCTTCGAATTCGGGCTCGGGGCCGAGATCGGCATTTCCAACGACAAGCTGCACGCGCGCGGCCCGGTCGGGCTCGAAGGGCTGACCTCGCTGAAGTACGTCGTGCTGGGGCACGGCGAAGGGCGGCAGTAGGCGAGGCGGCGCGGCGGCGGCTTCTCTGTCGACGCCGCCGGCGCCGTCGGCGTCCGCCGCAGGCGCGCAACGGGCCGGTCGTACATGCCGTGCCCGCATCGCCCGTCTCCCGTCTCCCGGCTTCTCCTCCCCCGATTTTTCCCCCCAACCCGCCACCTGGGATTACCGATGCTCTGGGTCAAGACGTTTCATATCGTTCTGGTCGCTTCCTGGTTCGCCGGCCTCTTCTACCTGCCGCGCATCTTCGTCAACCTCGCGATGGAGACCGAGCCCGCCGTCGTGCAGCGGCTGCTCGTCATGGCGCGCAAGCTCTACCGGTTCATGACGCTGATCGCCGTGCCCGCGCTGCTCTGCGGCCTCTGGCTCTGGCTCGTGGTCGGCATCGGGCGCGGCCAGGGCTGGATTCACGCAAAGGTCGGCGTCGTGGTGCTGCTCATCGTCTATCACGCCTATTGCGGCCGGCTGCTCGCGGCGTTCGAGCGCGGCGAGAATCGTCATTCCGACCGGTGGTATCGGGTGTTCAACGAGCTGCCGGTGCTGGGGATGCTGGCCGCCGTGGCGCTGGTGGTCGTCAAGCCGTTCTGACCGGCTTCGGCCTTAAAGCCCGTCGTCGCGCAGGCGCCCTCCGTGAGGGCGCCTTTTTTATTTCACGCGTTGCCGGGCGTGCATGGCGGGGCGTTCGCCACGTCGGCGATGCCTTCTCATTCCGTCGAGTTTCGTCAACGAAGCATCGTGCTCCACCATTTCTCGACGGGTGACTCTACCGTTGGCGCGCTGCAGAACGTCGCAGAACAGGCGCTACGCCTTTTTCCTCGCCCCGCCCTCAGCCCTGCGGCTCGATGCGCCGGTGCGAGAGCAGGTCCTTCGCGCCGGCCAGCTTCTCGGCCAGCTCGGGGCCGCGATGCAGCGCGACGCCCACGGCCAGGATGTCGCCGATGGCGAGGTGCGAGGTGCGCGAGGTCATCGGAGAGAACACGTCGGTTTCCTCGTCGACGTTCGCGTGCAGGCCCACGGTCGCGAGCTGGGCGAGCGGCGAGGTGCCGTGCGTGATGGCGATCACGCGCGCGCCGCCCGCGAGCGCCGCGCGCGCGGCGTCGACGATGTCGAGCGTGCGCCCGGTGTTCGAGATCGCGACGACGACGTCGCCCGGGCCGAGCAGCGCCGCCGACATCAGGAACGTGTGCGGGTCCGAATAGGCGACGCTCGGCATGCCGAGCCGGAAGAACTTGTGCTGGATGTCCTGGGCGGCGATGCCGGAACCGCCCGCGCCGTAGAACTCGATGCGCGAGGCCCGCGCGAGCAGGTCGATGGCGGCGGCCACCGCGTCCGTCGAGAGGTTGTTGCGCACCTGGAGCAGCGCGCCGATGGTCCGCTCGAGCACCTTCGCCGCGACGCCCGCCACGGGCTCGTCGGGCCGCACGTCGCGATAGACGGCCGGCAGGTCGCCGGCGACGGCCTGTGCCAGCCGGATCTTGAACTCGCGGAACCCGGAAAAGCCGAGCGCGTGGCAGAAGCGCGCGATGGTCGGCTGGCTGACGTCCGCGCGCCGGGCGACCTCGGTCATCGAGAGGTCGAGCACCTCGCGCGGCGCTTCGACGACGTAGTCGGCGAGCTTGCGCTCGGACGGGCGCAACTGCTCGCGCATGGCCTGCACCTGGGAAAGCAGCATCGGGAAACTCGCACTATGCTGAATGATCGGGGGACTATAGCGGATCGAAAGAATTGTACAAAAACTACAAATCGTTTGTTTTCGCCGTTCCTGGCGATGGGCCGGATCGGCCGGCATCTAAAAACACATTGAGTCGATATTTTAGGCTGTTGCGGGCGAAGTGAGCGGGACGATGGGCGGAACCTGGGATTTGCCCGGATTGTGGATATGTAGTTTTTCTACTAACATCGTCGAGCCTGTTCAGGACCGTCCGGCGGGCGCGGCACGAGGCCTGCGCAGTCGGGATACATGAAGGAGATTCGATGGTTTCCCCGCATTCGCAACTGCTGAACGTGACGGCGCGCGTGATCGCGCGCAGCAGGCCGACGCGCGAGGCCTATCTGGCGCGCATCGCGGCGGCCGAGGGGCAGTTCCCCGCGCGCGGGACGCTCTCGTGCGCCAATCTCGCCCACGGCTTCGCCGGCCTCGAAGGCCCCGACAAGCGGGCGATCAAGACGATCCGCGAGCCCAACATCGGAATCGTCTCGGCCTACAACGAGATGCTCTCGGCGCACGCGCCGTACCGCACGTTCCCCGACCTCATCAAGGCCGCCGCGCGCGAGAGCGGCGGCGTCGCGCAGTTCGCGGGCGGCGTGCCGGCCATGTGCGACGGCATCACCCAGGGCAACGCGGGCATGGAGCTGTCGCTCTTCTCGCGAGAAGTGATCGCGATGAGCACGGCCGTCGCGCTCACGCACAACATGTTCGACGCGGCGCTGTGCCTCGGCATTTGCGACAAGATCGTGCCGGGCCTTCTGATCGGCGCGCTGCAGTTCGGGCATCTGCCGACGATTTTCGTGCCGGCCGGCCCGATGACGAGCGGCCTCTCCAACGACGAGAAGGCGAAGGTCCGCCAGCAGTTCGCGACGGGCCAACTGGGCCGCGATGCGCTGCTCGAGGCCGAGGCGGCGGCCTACCACGGCCACGGCACCTGCACGTTCTACGGCACGGCCAATAGCAACCAGATGCTGATGGAGGTGATGGGGCTGCATCTGCCCGGCGCCGCGTTCGTCCATCCCCACACGCCGCTGCGCGACGCGCTGACGGCCGAGGCCGCGCGCCGCGTGCTCGCGCTCACCCACGAGCGCGGCCAGTACACGCCGATCGGCCGCGTGATCGACGAGAAGGCGATCGTCAACGGCATCGTTGCGCTGCTCGCGACGGGCGGCTCGACCAATCACACGCTGCACCTCGTCGCCATCGCGCGCGCGGCCGGCATCGTGATCGACTGGGACGACTTCGACACGCTCTCGCAGGTCGTGCCACTGCTCGCGCGCGTCTACCCGAACGGCAAGGCCGACGTGAACCATTTCCACGCGGCGGGCGGCATCGCGTTCCTCGTGCGCAGCCTGCTCGACGGCGGCCTGCTGCACGAGGATGTCAGGACCGTCGCCGGCGACGGCCTCGCGCACTACACGCGGGAGCCGAAGCTCATCGACGGTCGGCTCGTCTGGGAAGCGGGCGCCGCGCAAAGTCTGGACACGGCGGTGCTGCGCGGCATCGATGAGCCGTTCCAGCCCGATGGCGGCCTGCGCCTCATGCAGGGCAAGCTCGGACGCGGCGTGATCAAGGTGTCGGCGGTCGCGCCCGAGCGGCGCACGGTGAGGGCGCCCGCGATCGTGTTCGATTCGCAGGAGGCGGTGCAGGCCGCCTTCGACGCGGGCGAGCTCAGGCGCGATTTCGTGGCCGTGGTGCGCTTCCAGGGCGCGCGCGCGAACGGCATGCCGGAGCTGCACCGCCTGACGCCGCTGCTCGGCGTGCTGCAGGACCAGGGGTTCCACGTCGCGCTCGTGACCGACGGCCGTATGTCGGGCGCCTCGGGCAAGGTGCCCGCGGTGATCCACGTGTCGCCCGAAGCGCTGCTGCACGGGCCGATCGGCAAGGTGCGCGATGGCGACATGATCGTCATCGACGCGCAGGCCGGCGTGCTCGACGTCGAAGCGGACGAGGCCGAGTGGGCTGCACGTCCCGTCGCGCAGCCCGCGCATCAGCCGGGCAACGAGGTCGGCTTCGGCCGCGAACTGTTCGGCGTCTTCCGCGCGGCGGCCGCGCCGGCGGAGCTCGGCGCGTCGGTGTTCGGGCCGCTCGCCGGCGAGGCCGGCGTTTCCCATGCCGGCCGCGAAACGCATCTTCAAGGAGTCTGAACCATGACAGCAACCACGGTCGCCGACATCGTCCGCCTCGGCCCGGTCATCCCGGTGCTCGCTTTCGAATCCGTCGAGCAGGGCGAACACGTCTCGCGCGCGCTGCTCGACGGCGGCGTGAAGGTGCTCGAAATCACGCTGCGCACCGGCGCCGGATTCGCGGCGATCGAACGCGCGGCGCAGCTCTCGCCCGACATCGTCGTCGGCGTGGGCACGATCACGAAGCCCGGGCAATGCGCGCTCGCGAAGAAGGCCGGCGCGCGCTTCGGCGTCTCGCCCGGCCTCACGAAGGACATCCACGCGGCCGCCCAGGATGCCGGCCTGCCGCTGCTGCCCGGCGTCATGACGCCGACCGACATCATCGTCGCGCTCGAACTCGGCTACGAGATCGTCAAGTTCTTCCCGGCGCAGCAGGCCGGCGGCGTGCCGATGCTGCAGGCGTTCCAGGGCCCGTTCCCGGCGCTCAAGTTCTGCCCGACGGGCGGCATCACGGCCGAATCCGCGCCGAACTTTCTTGCGCTGCCGAACGTGGTCTGCGTGGGCGGCTCCTGGCTCACGCCGAAGGCGGCGCTCGCCGCGCAGAACTGGGCCGAGGTGACGCGGCTCGCGCACGCGGCGCGCGAGCTGGCACGGCCCGTGCACTGACACGTTGCGTCCCGCCGTTTCCGGCCGGACGGGCTGCGCCCGTGCGTCGCCGGGGCGGCCTTATCAGCGACGCAAGGAGCAGCGGATGATTCTGATTGCAATGGGCGTGTCCGGCGCGGGCAAGACGCGCGTGGGCGAACTGCTGGCGCAGCGTCTGCACTGCAGCTTCACCGATGGCGACGCGTTCCACAGCGACGCCAACCGCGAGAAGATGCACCGCGGCATCGCGCTCACCGACGAGGACCGCTGGCCGTGGCTGCGGACCATTCGCGCGGCGATCGAGGAGAAGGAGCGGGCGGGAGAGACCGCCGTGTTCACCTGCTCGTCGCTCAGGCGCGCGTATCGCGACATCCTGCGCGGGACCGATCGCGACGTGCTGTTCGTCTATCTGAAGGGGACGTTCGAGGTGCTGCGCGAGCGGCTCTCGGCGCGCACCGGGCATTTCTTCGATCCGTCGCTGCTGCACAGCCAGCTCGACACGCTCGAGGAGCCGGGGCTGGACGAGGCGATCGCGGTGAGCATCGAGGCGACGCCCGAGCGGATCGTCGACGAGGTGATGGAGCGGCTGAAGACCCGCACATAACGAACGCGAACGAACGAAAAAAGCGCTCCTTCGGGAGCGCTTTTTTCAATTGGAACGGACGGAAAATGGCTGCGCGATTTACGCGATCCGCTTCGCCAGCTCCGCCGCCTTGCCGATGTACGAAGCCGGCGTCATCGCGAGCAGGCGCGCCTTCGCGTCGGCCGGAATGGCGAGACCGCCGATGAACGACTGCAGCGCCTCGCGCGTGATGCCCTTGCCGCGCGTGAGCTCCTTCAACTGCTCGTACGGATTCTCGATGCCGTAGCGGCGCATCACCGTCTGCACGGGTTCGGCGAGCACTTCCCACGTGTTGTCGAGGTCCTCGTTCAGACGCTGGGGGTTCACTTCGAGCTTGTCGAGGCCGCGGATCAGCGCGTCGTAGGCGAGCAGCGAGTAGCCGAACGCGACGCCGATATTGCGCAGCACGGTCGAGTCGGTCAGGTCGCGCTGCCAGCGCGACACCGGCAGCTTGTCGGCCAGATGGCGCAGCGTCGCGTTCGCGAGGCCGAGGTTGCCTTCCGAGTTCTCGAAGTCGATCGGATTGACCTTGTGCGGCATCGTCGACGAGCCGATCTCGCCGGCCTTCGTCCGCTGTTTGAAATAACCGATCGAGATGTAGCCCCACACGTCGCGGTCGAGATCGAGCAGGATCGTGTTGGCGCGCGCGACGGCGTCGAACAGCTCGGCCATGTAGTCGTGCGGCTCGATCTGGATCGTGTACGGGTTGAACGTCAGCTTCAGGCGCGTTTCGACGACGTTCTTCGAGAACGCCTCCCAGTCGAACTCGGGATACGCCGACAGGTGCGCGTTGAAGTTGCCGACCGCGCCGTTCATCTTGCCGAGCAGCTCGACCTTCTCGATGCGCGCGATCGCGCGCGCAAGGCGCGCCGCGACGTTGGCGATTTCCTTGCCGAGCGTCGTCGGGCTCGCGGGCTGGCCGTGCGTGCGCGAGAGCATCGGCTGGTCGGCCTGCGCGTGGGCGAGCGCGACGAGCCGCTGATGCACGGCGCGCAGCGCCGGCAGGATCACGTGTTCGCGCGTGCCGGCGAGCATCAGGCCGTGCGAGGTGTTGTTGATGTCTTCCGAGGTGCAGGCGAAGTGGATGAATTCGCTCGCGCGCTCCAGTTCGGGCTGGCCCTTCACCGACTCCTTGAGCCAGTATTCGACGGCCTTCACGTCGTGGTTCGTCACGCGCTCGATGTCCTTGATGCGCGCGGCGTCGTGCGCGGTGAAGCGCTCGGCGAGCTGCAGCAGGAAATGCTCCGAGTCCGCGGAGAAGCGCGGAATCTCGGCGAAGCCCGCGTGCGAGAGCGCGATCAGCCAGTGGATTTCGACGGTCACGCGGTGGCGCATGAACGCGGCTTCGGAGAGCCAGTCGCGCAGCGCCTCGGTTTTTGCGGCGTAGCGGCCGTCGAGCGGAGAGAGCGCGGTCAGCGCGTAGAGCGTATCGGGGCGGGTGTCGGACATGATCGGAGCGTAGCGCGTAACGGCTGGGGTTACGGTCGGAATGGGAAACGGCGGGAGTCCGCGATTTTATCACTGCGCGGGTTTCGGCCGCTCTAGAATGCGAGCGTCCTGTTACCGAAGGGGGTTCGCATCCGATGGAACTGAAATGGCTCGAAGACTTCGTGTCGCTCGCCGAAACGCACAGTTTCAGCCGTTCCGCCGAGCTGCGGCACGTCACCCAGCCGGCGTTTTCGCGCCGTATCCAGGCGCTGGAGGCGTGGCTTGGCACGGAACTGATCGACCGTTCGGTTTATCCGACGCGCCTTACCGCGTCGGGACAGGTGTTCTACGAGCAGGCGCTCGCGATGCTCTCGCAGGTCCACGAGGCCCGCACGCTGCTGCGCGGCCGCAGCGCGACGCCGGCCATGGCGATCGAGTTCGCCGTGCCCCACACGCTCTCGCTCACGTATTTTCCGCACTGGCTTCAGCGCGTCGAGGCGCAGCTCGGCCCGATCCGTACGCGGCTGCGCGCGCTGAACGTGCACGACGCCGTGCTCTCGCTCGTCGAGGGCGGCTGCGATCTCGTGATGGGCTACCACCACCCGAGCCATCCCGTCACGCTCGATCCGGCGCGCTACGACACGCTCACGCTCGGCGTCGAGTCGATCAGCCCCTGCTCGGCGCCGGCCCGCGCTGGCCGCGCGCGCTACACGCTGCCCGGCACGCCCGAGGCGCCGACGCCGTACCTCGCCTATGCGCCGAACGCGTATCTGGGCCGCATGACGGAGGTGATCGTCGCGAACGCGCCGGCGCGGCTTCATCTCGATCCGATCTACGAGACCGACATGGCCGAGGGCCTGAAGGCGATGGCGCTCGCCGGGCACGGCGTCGCGTTCCTGCCGCACAGCGCGGTGGAGGACGAGCTGGCCGACGGCAGCCTGATCCGGCTCGATCGCGCGACGCGCGGCGCGCCGGCGGGGCAGTTCACGCTCGACATGGAAATTCGCCTCTATCGGGACAAGCTGGCCGCGCAGGGCGACGAGCCGCGCAAGGCGCTGCTGCGCGGGGTCTGGGACGCCGTCTGCGCGGAGCTCGCGCGCGGCGGGGACGCCCCTGTGCGCGCGGCGGGCGATGCGCTAACCTGAGCGAGGCGCGGTCCGTCGCTTCGCTCGCGCCGTCGTTCCGGAGCCTGTCCGCGGTCCGGTTTCGCGTCGCGGACGTTATGCGCGAAAAACATAACGGAATGAACAAACGGCATTGGATTTCGCCGGAGCGTTTTTCGACAATTGCACCCACTCATCCGACCGCTGGAGCATCCATGTCTTCCCAAACGCAGTCCGTCTTGCCGTCGTCCCTGCCTTCCTATCTGCATAGCGACGATCTCGGCCCCTGGGGCAACTATCTTCGCCA
Organism: Burkholderia sp. WAC0059; assembly: GCF_002870125.1. Classification (GTDB taxonomy): domain Bacteria; phylum Pseudomonadota; class Gammaproteobacteria; order Burkholderiales; family Burkholderiaceae; genus Paraburkholderia. Next base: position 143,889 of record NZ_PNEO01000004.1, on the reverse strand, counting down.
GGTCGACCGGGTCGCGCCGTACCTCGGCTCGCTTTCGCGCTGGCTCGAAACGCTCAAGCGTCCGAAGCGCATCCTGATCGTCGACGTGCCGATCGAGCTCGACAACGGCGTTGTCGCGCATTTCGAGGGCTACCGCGTGCAGCACAACGTTTCGCGCGGCCCGGGCAAGGGCGGCGTGCGTTACCACCAGGACGTGACGCTCTCGGAAGTGATGGCGCTGTCGGCCTGGATGTCGGTGAAGAACGCCGCCGTGAACGTGCCGTACGGCGGCGCGAAGGGCGGCATCCGCGTCGATCCGCGCACGCTTTCGCGCGGCGAGCTCGAGCGCGTGACGCGCCGCTACACGAGCGAGATCGGCGTCATCATCGGGCCGAATACCGACATTCCCGCGCCGGACGTCAACACGAACGAGCAGATCATGGCGTGGATGATGGACACCTACTCGATGAACCAGGGGCAGACGGCCACCGGCGTCGTGACGGGCAAGCCGATCACGCTCGGCGGCTCGCTCGGCCGCCGCGAGGCGACGGGCCGCGGCGTGTTCGTGGTCGGTTGCGAAGCGGCGCGCCGCACGGGCCTCGCCATCGAGGGCGCGCGCGTCGCCGTGCAGGGCTTCGGCAACGTGGGCGGCATCGCGGCCCGCCTGTTCCACGAGGCGGGCGCGAAGCTCGTCGCGGTGCAGGACCACAGCGGCTCGCTCTACCGGTCGGGCGGCATCGACGCGGCCGCGCTGCTCGAGCACGTCGCGAAGACGGGCGGCGTGGGCGGTTTCGCCGGCGCCGATCCGATTGCGAACGATGAGTTCTGGACCGTCGAGACCGACATCCTGATTCCGGCCGCGCTCGAAAACCAGATCACCGAGCAGAACGCCCCGAAGATCCGCACGAAGATCGTCGTCGAAGGCGCGAACGGCCCGACCACGACCGCGGCCGACGACATCCTGCACGACAAGGGCGTGCTCGTGATTCCCGACGTCGTGGCCAACGCGGGCGGCGTGACCGTGTCGTACTTCGAATGGGTGCAGGACTTCTCGAGCTTCTTCTGGACCGAGAACGAGATCAACGAGCGGCTCGAGCGCGTGATGCGCGAAGCGTTCGCCGCGGTCTGGCAGGTGGCGAGCGAGCAGAAGGTGTCGATGCGCACCGCGGCGTTCATCGTGGCCTGCACGCGCATCCTGATGGCGCGCGAAATGCGCGGCCTGTACCCCTAAATCCTCGAAGCGGGCGGGGCGGGCCCCGGCCGACGACGCGTGCCGGGCCCCTTCAGCCCGGGAAACCTGGAAGCGGACGGCGCCGGTGCACGGCGCCGTCTTTTTTTGCGGCGTCCGTCTCCGGGCGTGCTGCGGCATGGCGCGGATACAACATTTCGCCGGCCCGGATTCTTTCCGGCCCGGGGCTTTAGTAAGCTTGGCGGCGGTTGCGGTCGAGGAGAAGGACGATGAGGGTAGGGCGGGCGCTGCTGGCGTGGGCCGTTTTCTGTGCGGCGGCGGCCGGCGCGCAGGGGCAGGAATCGGACACGCTGGCGAGGATTCGCGAGACGGGCGTGATCGCGCTCGGGTATCGGGAGGCGTCGATTCCGTTTTCGTACGACGACGGCAAGGGCGGCGTGATCGGCTATTCGCAGGACTTCGCGGCGCAGATCGTCGAAGCCGTGAAGCGCAGGCTGAACGCGCCGGACCTGAAGGTGGCGCTCACGCCGGTCACGCCGGAGAACCGCATGTCGCTCGTGCAGAACGGCACCGTCGATCTCGAATGCGGCTCGACGACCCACGACGCCGAGCGCGCCGAGGACGTCGCGTTTTCCTACTCGATCTTCGTGATCGGCACGCGTCTCATGACGCGGCGCGGCGCAGGCATCCGCGACTGGCGCGACCTGCGCGGCAAGACCGTCGTGACGACGGCGGGAACGACGTCGGAGCGGCTGCTGCGCGGGATGAACGAAACGCAGGACATGCACATGCGCATCATCAGCGCGAAGGATCACGACACCGCGTTTTTGGCATTGTCGACAGGCCGTGCCGTTGCGTTCATGATGGACGACGCGCTGCTGGCCGGCGAACGGGCGCGGTCGGGCCGTCCCGGCGACTTCGTGATCGTCGGCAAGCCGCGCTCGCGCGAGGCCTACGGCTGCATGATGCGCAAGGACGACCCCGGATTCCGGCAGGTGGTCAACGACGCGATCGCGAAGGTCGAGACCTCGGGCGAGGCCGAGCGGATCTACCGGAAGTGGTTTCTCTCGCCGATTCCGCCCAACGGGCTGAACCTGAATTTTCCGGAAAGCGATGATGTGAAAGCGTTGTACCGCAATCCGAACGACCGGGTGATCGCCCCGCTGTCGGACTGGATGGACTGAATGTCCTGCCGGCACGAAAGCCGTCGGGATGGTAGTGTTCGCAGGGGCCGGCCGCCCGCGGTGCACGTTGCAGCGGCGGCTCTCGTGAAAGGTCTTCAGAAAAAGGTCGCAAGATGATTTCGATCAGGAACGTTTCGAAGTGGTACGGCCAGTTCCAGGTGCTGGCCGACTGCTCGACCGAAGTGCAGAAGGGCGAGGTGGTCGTGGTCTGCGGACCGTCGGGCTCGGGCAAGTCCACGCTCATCAAGACGGTGAACGGCCTCGAGCCGTTCCAGCAGGGCGAGATTCTCGTCAACGGCGAATCGGTGGGCGACCGCCGCACCAACCTCTCGACGCTGCGCTCGAAGGTCGGCATGGTGTTCCAGCATTTCGAGCTGTTTCCGCATCTGTCGATCACGGAGAATCTGACGCTTGCGCAGACGAAGGTGCTCGGCCGCACGAAGGAGGAAGCCGCCGACAAGGGGCTGCGGCTGCTCGATCGCGTCGGCCTGCGCGCGCACGCGGACAAGTTTCCGGGCCAGCTTTCGGGCGGTCAGCAGCAGCGCGTTGCGATCGCGCGCGCATTGTCGATGGACCCGATCGCGATGCTGTTCGACGAGCCGACCTCGGCGCTCGACCCGGAGATGATCAACGAGGTGCTCGACGTGATGGTCGAACTCGCGCAGGAAGGCATGACGATGATGTGCGTGACCCACGAGATGGGTTTCGCGAAGAAGGTCGCGCACCGCGTGATCTTCATGGACCAGGGCCTCATCGTCGAGGACGACCGCAAGGAAGACTTCTTCGCTCATCCGAAGTCGGACCGCGCGAAGGACTTTCTCGCGAAGATCCTGCACTGAGGAACGCGGGTCCGGGCGGCTCGCCTCTGCCTTGGGCCCGTCCCGCGCCCGCCTACGATTGCACGGCGGCCCGGTCGTCGCTTGCTTCGAGGTCGAGGGCTTCGGCCTCGATTCGGGCGGTTTCGGCGGTTTCGGGACGGACGGCCGAGGCCGAAGCGTCCGTCGACGGGTCGCGCAGCTTCTCGAGCACCCGCTCCGGCACGGGCACGCTCGCCTGTGCGATGACCTCGCCGTGCTGGAACATCAGCAGATCGCCGGGCGCGAAACGCGTCCACACTTCGTTGTCGGTCAGCGGCTGCGTCGCGATGACGGCGACGCGATCCTCTGGCGTCGTGTACTTCGCGAAGTCGATCGACACGTCCGCGTCGACCAGATGCGCCGTCGAGAACGGCCAGCGGCGCACGAGGTAGTACAGGTGCGTCGAGCAGTGCGCGAACAGCGCCTGGCCGTTCGACATCAGGAAATTGAACACGCCGAACTGCGTGATCTCGCGCGTGAGCGAGGCGAGCGTGTCGAACAGTTCGGCGAGCGGCGGCTGCGCGCCCGGAAACGCCTTGCGCAGGCCCTGCAGCAGCAGGCAGAAAGCGAGCTCGCTGTCGGTGTTGCCGACGTTCTGGTAGACGCCCGAGAGCACGGGGTTGAAGTCCTGCAGGTCGCCGTTGTGCGCGAAGATCCAGTGGCGGCCCCAGAGTTCGCGCTGGAACGGGTGGCAGTTCTCGAGCAGGATATGGCCCTGCGTCGCCTTGCGGATGTGGGCGATCGTGTTGCGCGACTTGATCGGGTAGCGCTTCAGCATCTCGGCGAGCGGCGAGCGCGACGACGCCTCGTGGTCGATGAACAGGCGGCAGGCCTTGTCCTCGAAGAACGCGATGCCCCAGCCGTCTGCGTGATGGTCGGTGACGCCGCCGCGCGCCGCGAAGCCCGTGAAGGAGAACGTGACGTCCGTCGGCGCGGCGCAGTTCATTCCGAGAAGTTGGCACATGGTGCGAAGGGCGGGGCGAAGCGCGGGAATGACCCGGTACAATGGCGATTTCCAAGCATATCACCGAGCCCCGAGCGGCCAATAACGAAATTTGTCGGATGCTTTGCAGGCGTGGCGTTAGCGGGCTGTTGAGGCTTTCTGCCGGTTTCGCCGTGGCGTGCGCGCCACGGCCCCGCGGTTCCACGGTTCGGGAAGCGTCGGCGCACCGCTTCGGTGCGCGGGATAGAGAGCCTGCCATGCCCGATCGTCCGCTTTTCGTCGTCCGGCCGCCCATCGCCGCGCCACTTTCGCCATGAACGCTTCTTCCGCTCCCGCTACCCTCACGCTGACCCGCCCCGACGACTGGCACCTGCACGTGCGCGACGGCGCGATGCTGGCCGCCGTGCTGCCCCACACCGCGCGCCAGTTCGGCCGCGCGATCATCATGCCGAACCTGAAGCCGCCCGTCACGACGACCGACATGGCCGCCGCCTATCGCGGACGGATTCTGGCCGCGCTGCCGGCCGGCGCGCGCTTCGAGCCGCTCATGACGCTCTACCTGACCGACAACACGCCGCCCGACGAAATTCGCCGCGCGCGTGAAAGCGGCTTCGTGCACGGCGTGAAGCTCTATCCGGCCGGGGCCACGACCAATTCGGACGCCGGCGTGACCGACCTGCGCAAGTGCGCGAAGGCACTGGAGGCCATGCAGGAGACCGGCATGCCGCTGCTCGTGCACGGCGAGGTCACGGACCCCGACATCGACCTGTTCGATCGCGAGAAGGTCTTCATCGACCGCGTGATGACGCCGCTGCGCCGCGACTTTCCCGCGCTGAAGGTCGTGTTCGAGCACATCACGACGAAGGACGCCGTCGACTACATCCGGGCCGACCGCGCGCAGCCGGGGCTGCTCGGCGCGACGATCACGGCGCACCACCTGCTCTACAACCGCAACGCGATTTTTCAGGGCGGCGTGCGGCCTCATTACTACTGTCTGCCCGTGCTCAAGCGCGAGACGCATCGCGTCGCGCTCGTCGAGGCGGCGACATCGGGCGATCCGCGCTTTTTCCTCGGCACCGACAGCGCGCCGCATCCGAAGGGACTCAAGGAGCATGCGTGCGGCTGCGCGGGGTGCTACACGGCGCTGCACGCGCTCGAGCTCTATGCCGAGGCGTTCGAGAAGGCCGGCGCGCTGGACCGGCTGGAAGGCTTCGCGAGCTTTTTCGGCGCCGATTTCTACGGCCTGCCGCGCAGCGCCGAGCGCGTGACGCTGCAGCACGATACGTGGACGCTGCCGGCCGAGGTGTCGGCGGGCGACACGCCGGTCGTGCCGCTGCGCGGCGGCGAGCCGATCGGCTGGCGTCTCGTCTGAGCATCGTGCCGGGGCCATACGGTCGGCCGGAACGCATGGACGCCACGCCGTCGCCCGCCCGCGGCAAACGGCAGGCTATTTCGCCTGTGGATTTCGCGGGCATCGACTGGGGCCGGCCGTGGTTCGCGCCGTTCGGCGAGCGCGGCCGGCGCTGGCAGCGGGCCGCGCTCACGGGCCATACACATCTGCTCGACGCACTGAACGCCGATGCGCGCGCGTCGGGCCAGGTTACGGGGCGGGGCCGTCCGCTCGCGTTCATCGCGCAGGAGGCCCTGCCGCCGGGCTCGGCCTACGAGGTGCACATCGCGGCTACCGGCTGCGTGCCGACGCGGCACAATCTCCACGATTTCTTCAATGCGCTCGTCTGGTTCGCGTTTCCGCGCATCAAGGACGTGCTGAACGCGCGGCAGTCGGCGGCCATCGACGCGCTCGGCATCGGCCCGACGCGCGGCAGGTTGCGCGACGCGCTGACGCTCTTCGACGAGAACGCCGTGCTGTTCGCCTGCTCCGACGCGTCGCTCGCGCGAGCCTTACGCGATTTCGATTGGGGCGCGCTGTTCGTCGCCGGGCGCGCCGCATGGGGGACGCGCTGCGAGGTGCGCGGCTTCGGCCACGCGCTGCTCGAAAAGCTGATGGCGCCGTTCAAGGCCTGTACGGCGCATGCGTGGGTGGTCGAGGTGCCGCCGGACTATTTCTCCTGGCCCCAGGCCGATCGCGACGCGTGGCTCGACGCGGCCGTTTCCGCCGCACTGCTCGAACAGGACGCATTGAGCGGGTGTCGTTTCGCGCCGCTGCCCGTGCTCGGCATTCCCGGCTGGTGGCCGCAGAACGAGGCCGGGGCGTTTTACGACGATCCGGCCGTTTTTCGCGCGGGACGGCGCGTTCGCGAGGCAGACGAGGGCCGCGGCCCCGCGTGTTAAGATCGCCACTCGCAAAGCGGGCCAGGCAGTCGCGGCCCCGGCGGCTTCGGCCAACGGGGGCGAGGAAAGTCCGGACTCCACAGGGCAGGGTGATGGCTAACGGCCATCCGTGGCGACACGCGGAACAGGGCAACAGAAAGCAAACCGCCGATGGCCCGGCTTCGGTCGGGATCAGGCAAGGGTGAAACGGTGCGGTAAGAGCGCACCGCGGCTGCGGCGACGCAGACCGGCACGGTAACCTCCACCCGGAGCAATTCCAAGTAGGCAGGCGCGCATCTTCGCGATGCAGGACGGGGCCCCCGTTTCGTCTGCGGGTAGGAAGCTTGAGCGCGTCAGCAATGGCGCGCCTAGAGGAATGGCTGCCACGCGTCGCGCGCTGCAAGGCGCGCGGCGTGCACAGAATCCGGCTTATCGGCCCGCTTTGCCGTTCGTATCCATGCAAAAAGCCGGCGCGGTTTCACACCGCGCCGGCTTTTTCTTTGGTTTGCCTCCGGCCTGCCGTCAGGTGTCAGGCGGCGACGATCTCGAACGAATGCGTGAGCTCGGCCGTCTTCGCGAGCATGATCGACGCCGAGCAGTACTTGTCGTGCGAGAGGTTGACGGCCCGCTCGACGGTGGCCGGATTCAGGTTTTTGCCCGTCACGGTGAAGTGGAAGTGGATCTTCGTGAACACCTTCGGATCTTCGCTCGCGCGGTCGGCCTTCAGCGTGACCGAGCAGTCGCTGATCTCCTGGCGGCTCTTCTTCAGGATCATGACGACGTCGTAGGCCGTGCAGCCTCCGGTGCCGAGCAGCACCATTTCCATCGGGCGCGGCGCAAGGTTGCGGCCGCCGCCTTCGGGCGCGCCGTCCATGGCGACCAGATGACCGCTGCCCGTTTCGGCGGCGAACGCCATGCCATCCTGCCCCATCCAGCTCACCTTGCATTCCATGCGTATTCCCCAGCGAATGTCCTGTTTTCGAGACTGCATTGTAGCCTTCATCATCCTGCTGGTATGTCCGGGGTCCGCTCGAGGGAACTTCTTGTTGCGACCGGGCGCATGTTGCGGCGCGCCATGTGCTGCAGAGGAATGATTGACCCGGCGAATTCAACAGGGTTGGTCCCGGGCGGCAGGGCGGGGCGGCTATCGGGGCGCCCAGCGGGGCATTTCTTGAAGACTTTATCCGGGACCACGCGGCGGCCTCCCGATTTTGGGAATTTCATATCGTGAATTTTCATTTCGCTATGCAAATTCTCTTGCGGCGCACAAGCCCGGGGCCTATAATCCGTTTCATCGGTGGGGCCGGGTTTCCCGGTCTGGACACCTCAGCATGTCTCCTCCACCCTCCTCCAAAGGTGGATTAAGCCCGAGCAGGCAAGCCCGCTCGGGCTTTTTTTCATCCCCCCGCTTTTTGTCTTCGCTTCTCGTCCCCGTTTTCGCTCCAATTTCACCCTTCTCCAGCCGGCCCGTTGCGCAGGCTTTGACCAGCCCGGCGTTTTCCTTTATAATTCAGGGCTTTTTCCGCACCATGCCCGCGGAAGAAGAACAGGGAGAGCCTGCGCTGCGCCGCTTCTTTCGGAGTCGAGCGCTTTTAACAAGCAGGAAAAAAAGAAGGGCACAGCATATTTTTTGGATCGATCATGAAGACGTTTTCCGCAAAAGCCCACGAGGTGGCGCGTGAATGGTACGTGATTGACGCGACGGATAAGGTTCTCGGCCGTGTCGCCAGCGAAGTGGCACGCCGTCTGCGCGGCAAGCACAAGCCCGAGTTCACCCCGCACGTCGACACCGGTGATTTCATCATCGTCATCAACGCCGGCAAGCTCAAGGTCACGGGCAACAAGACGACCGACAAGAAGTACTACCGTCACTCGGGCTACCCGGGCGGCATCTACGAAACGACGTTCGGCAAGATGCAGGAACGCTTCCCGGGCCGCGCGCTCGAGAAGGCGGTCAAGGGCATGCTGCCGAAGGGCCCGCTCGGCTACGCGATGATCAAGAAGCTGAAGGTCTACGCCGAAGCAACGCATCCGCATTCGGCGCAACAGCCGAAGGCGCTCGAGATCTAAGGGGAGCCCACATGATCGGTAACTGGAATTACGGCACGGGCCGCCGCAAGAGCGCCGTCGCCCGCGTCTTCATCAAGGCCGGCAAGGGCGACATCGTCGTCAACGGCAAGCCCATCGCCGACTACTTCTCGCGCGAAACCTCGCTGATGATCGTGCGCCAGCCGCTCGAACTCACGAACCACGCCAGCACGTTCGACATCAAGGTCAACGTGACGGGCGGCGGCGAAACGGGTCAGGCCGGTGCGGTTCGCCACGGCATCACCCGCGCGCTGATGGACTACGACGCGACGCTCAAGCCGGCGCTTTCGCACGCCGGTTTCGTGACGCGCGACGCGCGCGAAGTGGAACGGAAGAAGGTCGGTTTCCACAAGGCACGCCGCCGCAAGCAGTTCTCGAAGCGTTAAGCGCCTTTCGCGTCCGCCCCGGCTTGCCGGCGCGGCGCGATACGTCGCGAAAGCCGCCCCGCGTTTGCGCACGGGCGGCTTTTTTCGTCATGGGGCCGGACGAGTCGCCCGCGGAGAACCCCCTGGCTCAGTGGGCCTAAAGCACGATCGCGGGATCAGTCCTACAATACTGGCTGAAAGCCCTTTTGGAGAAGTTCGAATGAACGCTGTCACCGACACCCCCGTGACCGAAATGCCGGGCCCCTTCGTTTTCACCGACGCGGCGGCCGACAAGGTCAAGCAACTGATCGACGAAGAAGGCAATCCCGACCTGAAGCTGCGCGTGTTCGTGCAGGGCGGCGGCTGCTCGGGCTTCCAGTACGGCTTCACGTTCGACGAGACGACCAACGAGGACGACACCGTGATGAACAAGAACGGCGTCGAGCTGCTGATCGACTCGATGAGCTACCAGTACCTCGTCGGCGCCGAGATCGACTACAAGGACGACCTGAACGGCGCCCAGTTCGTCATCAAGAACCCGAACGCGACGACGACCTGCGGCTGCGGCTCGTCGTTCTCGGTCTGACGGGACACGTCCGCCGGAAGAAACGGGGCCAGCGGCCCCGTTTTTCGTCGATGGTGCGGCTTTCCTCCTGATTGTCTGCGCAAAGGGCGCCGCGAGCGGCGTCAGCGCGGGTAGATCGCGCCCAGCACCCGTTCGCCGGCCGCGCCCGTCACGTCGGCCAGATTGCCGGGCTGGCGCGCGACGCAGCGCATCGCGAGCCACGCGAACGCCAGCGCTTCCACCTGATGCGGCGGCACGCCGAGCGCCCCCGTCGTCATGACGGGCACGCCCTTCTGGCCTCCGGCCGCCAGCGCATACTGAAGCGCCTTCATCATCACCGGGTTGCGCGCGCCGCCGCCGCAGACGTAGACGGCCCCGCAATCCGGCGCATGGCGCCCGATTTCGCGCGCGACCGTGACGGCCGTCAGCTCGACCAGCGTCGCCTGCACGTCGGCCGGCGCCAGCGTCTCGAATCCCTTCAGCTTCGCGTCGAGCCAATCCGCGTTGAACAGGTCGCGTCCGGTGCTTTTCGGTGGCGTTTGCGTGAAGAACGGCTCGTCGAGCAGCGCGTCCAGCAGTGCCGGATTCGGCCGCCCGCTCGCGGCGAACTGGCCGTGCTCGTCGAACGGCTTGCCGAGATGGCGAACCGACCAGAGGTCCGTCAGCGCGTTGGCCGGCCCGCAGTCGAAGCCGCGCACGCCGCCCACGGCTGCGAGAATCGTAATGTTGCTGATACCGCCCAGATTGCAGACCACGCGCGTCTCGTCCGGCGCGCCGAACACGGTCGCGTGGAACGCCGGCACGAGCGGCGCGCCCTGGCCGCCCGCGGCGACGTCGCGGCTGCGAAAGTCGGTGACGACGTCGAGGTGCGTGAGTTCGGCCAGCAGCGCCGGATTGTGGATCTGCCGCGTATAGCCCTTCTCGGGCCGGTGCCGGATGGTCTGTCCGTGCACGCCGACGGCGAGCACGTCCTCGGCGGAAAGCTTGCCGGCGCGCAGCAGTTCGTGGCAGCAGACGGCGTAGCGGGCCGCGAGCGCGTTGCCGGCCAGCGCCTCGCGCTCTACCTCGTTCTCGCCGGGTTGTTGCAGGGCGAAGAGCGCCTCGCGCAGGCTGTCGGGAAAATGCACGAACGCCTCGGCGAACACCGCCGGCGGTTTGCCTTCGACGAACTGCACGGCCACGCCGTCCACGCCGTCCATGCTCGTGCCGGACATCAGTCCGAGATACACGCCGTTGGCGGCGTGAACGGGCCCTTCGTTTTCGGTGTTTCGTGACGCCACGTCGCCGTTCCTCCTCGATGTTCGTTCCGATTATCGGCGCAATGGCGTCCGGACGTAAAATGCCGGCGCGTTGCGAGGCGGCGTTGACCCGCCGCCGGCAAAGCTCGGCGCGGCGGGGCGAATCACGTAAAATCGCGGTCTGACCTGAATATCACGACCCTCCCGCATGAGCACCGAGTCCCCTTCCCAGGCTTCCCAGGCTGCGAACGCCTATCCCGTCACCGACGCCGTCCGTCACGCGCTCGCCGTCGCGAAGCGCGGCGCGGACGAATTGCTGATCGAGGACGAGTTTCTGCACAAGCTCGCCCGCAGCGCGGCGACGGGCAAGCCGCTGCGCATCAAGCTCGGTCTCGACCCGACCGCGCCCGACATCCACATCGGGCACACGGTCGTGCTCAACAAGATGCGCCAGTTGCAGGATCTCGGCCACACGGTGATCTTCCTGATCGGCGACTTCACGTCGCTGATCGGCGACCCGTCGGGCCGCAACGCGACGCGTCCGCCGCTCACGCGCGAGCAGATCGAATCGAACGCGAAGACCTATTTCGAGCAGGCCGCGCTCGTGCTCGATCGCGAGAAGACCGAGATCCGCTACAACAGCGAATGGTCGATGCCGCTCGGCGCGGACGGCATGATCAAGCTCGCCTCGCGCTACACGGTGGCGCGGATGCTCGAACGAGACGACTTCACGAAGCGCTTCCAGGGCGGCGTGCCGATCTCGATCCACGAATTCCTCTACCCGCTGATGCAGGGCTACGACTCGGTTGCGCTGAGCGCCGACCTCGAACTCGGCGGCACGGACCAGAAGTTCAACCTGCTCGTCGGCCGCGAGCTGCAGAAGCAGTACGGCCAGGAGCAGCAGTGCATCCTGACGATGCCGCTGCTCGAAGGGCTCGACGGCGTCGAGAAGATGTCGAAGTCCAAGCACAACTACGTGGGCATCGGCGAGAAGCCGAACGACATGTTCGGCAAGCTGATGAGCATCTCCGACACGCTGATGTGGCGTTACTTCGAACTGCTGTCGTTCCGCCCGATGGACGAGATCGCGGGCTTCAGGCGCGAAGCGGAAGCGGGCCGCAACCCGCGCGACTTCAAGGTGAGGCTCGCGCAGGAGATCGTCGCGCGGTTCCATTCGCAGGCCGACGCCGAACGCGCGCTCGAGGACTTCGACCACCGCGCGAAAGGCGGCGTGCCCGACGACATTCCGTCGGTGACGCTCGCGGGCGCGCCGCTCGCGATCGGCCAGTTGCTCAAGCAGGCGGGCCTCGCGCCGTCGACGAGCGAGGCGCTGCGCAACGTCGAGCAGGGCGGCGTGAAGATCGACGGCGCGACCGTGTCCGACAAGGGGCTCAAGGTCGAGGCGGGCGAGTACGTCGTGCAGGTCGGCAAGCGCCGCTTCGCGCGCGTGACGCTCGGCGCATGACGGCGACGTCGGACTCGACGGTGCGCCCGTGATCGCGCTGATCCAGCGGGTGCGCCGCGCGGAAGTGCGCGTGACCGGGGGCGGCGGCGAGCGCGTGACGGGCGCGATCGGCGCGGGTCTGCTCGCGCTCGTCTGTGCCGAACGCGGCGACACCGGGGCGATTGCCGACCGGCTGCTCGCGAAGGTGCTCGGCTATCGCGTGTTCAGCGACGCGGCGGGCAAGATGAACCTGCCGGTGCAGAACATCGACGGCGCGGGCACGGCGGGCGGCCTGCTGCTCGTGTCGCAATTCACGCTCGCGGCCGATACGGCAAGCGGCCTGCGCCCGAGCTTCACGCCGGCCGCGCCGCCCGACGAGGGGCGAAGGCTGTTCGACTACTTCGTCGCGGCGGCCCGCGCGAAGCATCCCGTCGTCGAGACCGGCGAGTTCGGCGCCGACATGCAGGTCTCGCTCGTCAACGACGGCCCCGTCACGTTCTGGCTCCAGGCGCGGAGCTGAAAGCGGCGCGCGGCGCCTTTGCGGCGCCGCTTTTGCGACAATGGCGGTTCCATCCACGGAACGGCGGCCCGCGCCGCACGCTCATGACGACCCAGATCCTGTTCATCCGCCATGGCGAAACCGCCTGGAACCGTCTCAAGCGCATTCAGGGACACCTCGACATTCCGCTTTCGCCGAGCGGCGAAGAGCAGGCGCGGCAGCTCGCGAGCCGGCTGGCCGGCGAGGCCGCGCGCGGCGCGCGGCTCGACGCGATCTGGTCGAGCGATCTCGGGCGCGCGCGGCAGACCGCGCAGCCGACGGCGCAGGCGCTCGGCCTGCTGCCGCTGCGGCTATCGGAGGGACTGCGCGAGCGCCTGTACGGCGCGTTCCAGGGGCATGACGACAAGGAAGTCGCCGCGCGTTTTCCCGACGGTTTCGCGCGCTGGCAGGCGCGCGAAGCGGATTTCGCGCCGCCCGCGGGCGAATCGCTGCGCGCGTTCTATCAGCGCGTGGTGCAGGCAGCGCAGACGATCGTCGCGGCTCATCGGGGACAGCGGATCGCCTGCTTCACGCACGGCGGCGTGCTCGACTGCCTCTATCGCTTCGCGCGCGGGCTGGCGCTCGAAACGCCGCGCGACTACCCGTTGCTGAATGCCAGCATCAACGCGATCGATTTCGAGGACTCGGGGCAGGCGCGCATCGTCTCGTGGGCCGACATCGGCCACCTCGACGGCGCGAGCGACGACGACGGCTTCAGTCGGGCGCCCGCGTCCGGGCGCTGACCGGTAGCGCGGCGTCGGTCGTCATGCGGGGGATCGGCGCGGCAGGATGATTCGCGCCGTTCGCGTCATTCGCGCGTGGCGCCTGGCGTATCGGACAGATCCGCCATGTCGGCCGGGCCGGCAGCGCGCCGGGTATGGGCCGCGTCGACGCCGCCGCCGGCCAGCGCCCGGCGGCGCGCGCGCTTCGATACGCCGTTGACGAGCGCCCAGCGCAGCACGGGCGCGACCGTCCGGATGCCGGGCTGCACGAGCAGGTGCCGCACGCCGGCGAAACGCCCGAACCCCAGCATCCGCTGCGCCCAGGGCGGCAACAGGTCGATGGCCGCGTGGCGCATCAGCATGCCGGCCGGCCGCAGCGAGGCGCGCGGCGCCGGCACGTTCATCAGGATGCGCACGACTTCTCGCGTGCGGTCGCTCGCCACGAGTTCCGGCTGCATGGCGAGCAGATAGGTTTCGATCTGTCGGCACGAGGTCGGCGCATCGGGCGCGCCGAGCATGCGCGCGATGCGCGCCGTCTCCTCGTAATACCGGTCCTGCGCCGCGCCCGGCAGGGACGGGTTCACGTAACGCAGATACGCGGTCAGAAAGCTCGACACCTCGGCGACGTGCACCCAGGTCAGCAGTGCCGGATCGCTCGCGCGATAGGGCCGGCCGTCCGGCGCCGTGCCCGTCACGCCGAGATGAATCTGTTTCACGCGCTCGATCAGCGCGAGCGCATCGGCGCGGCTGCCGTAGGTCGTGCCGGCGATGAACGTCGCGGTCCGGCGCAGGCGGCCGAGAATGTCGGTGCGAAAGGTCGAGTGGTCCCAGACGCCGGCCAGCGCGAGCGGGTGCAGCGCCTGCAGCAGCAGCGCGCTGATGCCGCCCGCCATCATCGAGGTGAAGTCGGCGTGCACTTTCCAGCAGACGGCCTCGGGGCCGAACAGGCCGGGGTCGCCCGGCGGCGACGAGTAGTCGAGGCGCGGACCGCTGCCCGTCGTCAGATGCGTGACGCTGTCGGCGAGCGTCATGCGCAGCCGATGCGCGATCTGCTGGGCGAGTCCGTCCGGCTCGGGGGCGTCGTGGCGGCGGCCGGGATGCTCGGACATCGGCGTGGCGCGCGGTTCGCGGTTCAGGACGCGTCCGCGTCCCAGAGGCCGCGCCCGGCGGCAGGCTGGGCGTCCGGCGCGGCAAGGCCGAAATGGCGGTAGGTGAGCAGCGTCGCGACGCGTCCGCGCGGCGTGCGCTGCAGATAGCCCTGCTGGATCAGGTACGGTTCGAGCACGTCCTCGATCGTGTCGCGCTCCTCGCCGATCGCGGCGGCGAGGTTGTCGACGCCGACCGGGCCGCCGTCGAACTTGAGCAGGATCGCCTCGAGCAGCTTGCGGTCCATCAGATCGAAGCCGACCGGATCGACGTCGAGCATCTTGAGCGCGGCGTCCGCGACGCGCGCGGTGATGTTGCCGTCGGCCTTTACCTCGGCGAAGTCGCGCACGCGGCGCAGCAGGCGGTTCGCGATACGCGGCGTGCCGCGCGAGCGCCGCGCGATTTCGAGCGCGCCGTCCGGATGGATCTGCGCGCCGAGCAGCGACGCCGAGCGGCGTACGATGCGCGCGAGCTCCTCGGCCGTGTAGAACTCGAGGCGCGCGACGATGCCGAAGCGGTCGCGCAACGGGTTGGTCAGCATGCCCGCGCGCGTGGTCGCGCCGACGAGCGTGAACGGCTGGAGGTCGAGCTTCACGCTGCGCGCGGCCGGCCCTTCGCCGATCATGATGTCGATCTGGTAGTCCTCGAGCGCCGGATACAGGATTTCCTCGACGACGGGCGAGAGCCGGTGGATTTCGTCGATGAACAGCACGTCGTTCGGTTCGAGGTTCGTGAGCAGCGCCGCGAGGTCGCCCGCGCGTTCGAGCACCGGCCCCGAGGTCTGCCGCAGGTTGACCCCCATTTCTCGCGCGATGATGTGCGCGAGCGTGGTCTTGCCGAGGCCGGGCGGCCCGAACAGCAGCACGTGGTCGAGCGGCTCGGCGCGCCGCTTCGCCGCCTCGATGAAGATTTCGAGCTGGCCGCGCACCTTTTCTTGGCCGACGTATTCGTCGAGCTGGCGGGGGCGCAGCGCGCGCTCGAACGCTTCCTCGTTCGGCGAGGCCGGCGTGGGGGCGATCACGCGATCGGCGGCGAGTTTGTCGGTTTCGATCATCCCTCGGGGATTCCCTCTGGTTACGCGACGATTGTACCTCGCCGTCCTTTTCCGGCGTGCCGGGATTCGGTGCGTGTTCCCTGCGGGGCGAACCGGGCGGCGAGCGCCGCGGCGCTACCGGGGCGGACTGCCGGTCTCCGGGCGGGTAGCGGCTCTGCGCGCGACGGGTCCGTCATGAACCCGCTATGCGCCGCCGGTAGCCGGTCGTCAGGCCTTCGACAGCACCTTCAGCGCCTGCTTGATGCCCTCGGACACGCCCGTGCCGGCCGGCACGTTCTTGATCGCGGCCAGCGCCTCCTTCTCCGAGTAGCCGAGCGCGAGCAGCGCGTTGAGGATGTCGGTGGCGTGGTCCGACGCCGACACGGCGCCTGCCATCGCGCCGAGGTCGGCGCCGAGCTTGCCCTTCAGTTCGAGCAGCAGCCGCTCGGCGGTTTTCTTGCCGATGCCGGGCACGCGCGTGAGGCGCGCCGCATCTTGCAGCGTGACCGCCTGCGAGAGGTCGTGCACGCTCATGCCCGAGAGTACCGCGAGCGCCATGCGCGCGCCGATGCCGCTGATCTTCAGCAGCTCGCGGAACGTCGTGCGCTCCTGCGCCGTGCCGAAGCCGTAGAGCAGGTGCGCGTCCTCGCGCACGATCATCTGCGTGAGCAGCACGACCTTCTCGCCCGTGGCGGGCAGGTTGTAGAACGTGCTCATCGGCACGTCGACCTCGTAGCCGATGCCGTGGCAGTCGACGAGCAGGTGGGGCGGGTTCTTTTCCAGCAGGACGCCGGCGATGCGACCGATCATGGCGGGTTCAGTGAGGGGAAAGCGCGAGTGTAGCGCAGCGCGACGACGGAGCCCCGCGCCGGCCCTCAGCCGACGAGGCGCCCGCGTCGCACGCGCAGGCCTTTCTTCGCGAGCGCGGGCGCGATGCCGCCGAGCGTCGCGAGCGTGTCGCCGCTGTGCGCGTGGCAGATCGCCATGCCGAGCGCGTCGGCTGCGTCGGTGCCCGGCGTGCCCTGGAGGTTCAGGAGGCGCACGACCATCTGCTGCATCTGTTCCTTGGTCGCGCGGCCGTAGCCGACCACGGCCTGCTTCAGTTGCAGCGCCGTGTACTCCGCGACCGGCACGCCGCCCGCGACGAGGCTACAGATCGCCGCGCCGCGCGCCTGGCCGAGCAGCAGCGTCGATTGCGGATTGACGTTGACGAAGACTTTTTCGATGGCCGACTGGTCGGGCGCGTGCTGGCGGATCAGCGTCGAGATGCCCTCGAAAATGATGCCGAGCCGGGCTGGCAGATCGGCGTCGGCGGTCCGGATGACGCCGCTCGCGACGTAGCTGAGCTGATGGCCGTGGCGCTCGATGACCCCGAAGCCGGTCACGCGCAGGCCGGGGTCGATGCCGAGAATTCTCATGGAGTCCGGGGGGGGCGGGAGTTGCCTGCGATGGTACAACGAACGGCGAGGGAAGCGGGGAGTGCCGTTGATTGGCGATCGGCCGAGCCGATGACCCGGCGGAAAAACGAATCGGCCATCTCCCGGCCTGGCCCAACTTCCCGGCAATGGAGCGAATGAAGTGGCCAGAAAAAAAGCCTGCCCCGAAATAAGCGGGGCAGGCTTTTTCGCGTGAGCGTATGCCGGTTCGCGCGAGGACGGGGCCGGGCGGGCGGCGCGCGCCGCCGCGCCCCCGGCGCCTCAATGCCGGAAGTGCCTGATGCCCGTCACGACCATCGCGATGTTGTGCTCGTCGGCGGCCGCGATCACCTCGTCGTCGCGCACCGAGCCGCCCGGCTGGATCACACAGGTCGCGCCGGCCGCGACCACGACGTCGAGGCCGTCGCGGAACGGGAAGAACGCGTCCGAGGCGACGGCCGAGCTCGCCAGCGTGAGCCCTGCGTTCTGCGCCTTGATGCTTGCGATCCGCGCCGAGTCGACGCGGCTCATCTGCCCCGCGCCGACGCCGAGCGTCATGCCGTTCGCGCAGAACACGATCGCGTTCGACTTCACGAACTTCGCGACGCGCCAGGCGAACAGCAGGTCGGCCATTTCCTTCGGCGTCGGGTGGCGCTTCGTCACGACGCGCAGCTCGTGCGGCTGCACGTTCTTCGCGTCGAGCGACTGCACGAGCAGGCCGCCGCCCACGCGCTTGAAGTCGTGCGCGTTCGCGCCCGCGCCCAGCGGGATTTCGAGCAGGCGCACGTTCTGCTTCGCGGCGAACACGCCCTTGGCCGCTTCCGAGAACGACGGCGCGATCAGCACCTCGACGAACTGCTTCGAGACGGCCTGAGCCGCGGCTTCGTCCACCTCGCGGTTGAACGCGATGATGCCGCCGAACGCCGAGGTCGGGTCGGTCTGGAACGCCTTCGCGTAGGCGTCGTGCGCGTCGCCGGCGACGGCCACGCCGCACGGGTTCGCGTGCTTGACGATGACGCAGGCCGGCTCGTCGAACGTCTTCACGCATTCCCAGGCCGCGTCGGAGTCGGCGATGTTGTTGTACGAGAGTGCCTTGCCCTGGAGCTGGCGGTAGTTCGCGAGCGCGCCGGCCGGCACGGCGAGGTCGCGGTAGAACGCGGCGCTCTGGTGCGGGTTCTCGCCGTAGCGCAGGTCCTGCACCTTGTCGAACGCGAGGTTCAGCACGGCCGGATACGCGTTGCGCGACTTGTGCTGAAGCTCCCCGGTGAGGCTCGTCAGATAGTTCGTGATCGCGCCGTCGTACTGCGCGGTGTGCGCGAACACCTTGGTCGCGAGGCGGAAGTTCGTCGCGTAGCCGACCGCGTTGCCGTTCGCGCGCATTTCTTCCAGTACGACGGCGTAGTCGGCCGGATCGACGATCACGGTCACGTCGCGGTGGTTCTTCGCCGCCGAGCGCAGCATGGTCGGGCCGCCGATGTCGATGTTCTCGATCGCGTCCTCGAGCGTGCACTCGTCCTTCGAGACGGTCTGCACGAACGGATAGAGGTTCACGACGAGCAGGTCGATGGTCGGGATGTCGTGCTTCTCGAGCGCGGCCATGTGCTCGGGCAGGTCGCGGCGCGCGAGGATGCCGCCGTGCACCTTCGGATGCAGCGTTTTCACGCGTCCGTCGAGCATTTCCGGAAAGCCCGTGTAGTCGGCCACCTCGGTGACGGGAAGGCCGGCGTCCGCGAGCAGTTTCGCGGTGCCGCCGGTCGACAGGATCCGCACGCCGAGCGCCGAGAGCGACTTCGCGAAATCGACGATGCCCGACTTGTCGGAAACGGAGATGAGCGCTTGCTTGATCATGATGGGAACGGTAAGGCCGGTGGGGTCGGGGAGCTGGGCGCTACAGCAGGCCGTGCTGTTGCAGCTTCTTGCGCAGCGTGTTGCGGTTGATGCCGAGGTAGTCGGCCGCCAGCGACTGGTTGCCGCCGGCCTGCTCGAGTACCACCTCGAGCATCGGTTTTTCGACGCACGACATGACCATGTCGTAGACGTCGTGCGGGTTGGCGCCGTCGAGATCCCGGAAGTAGATGCGGAGGCTCTCGCGAACGCATTGTTCGATGTTGTGCTTGCTCATGCTGCCAGTCGATCGGTGGTTTCGGACTCGCCGCGCGCGTCGTCGCCGGTTTCGTCGAGATACACGAGACGCTCGGAAAACGCCTTTTGCCCGTCGAAGAACGCGTTGACGGCGGCGAGCTGTTCGCGCGTGGTGTCCAGCGTGTTCATGCGGTGCCGGAACGCGTGGGCGCCGCGAAGGCCGCGAGTGTACCAGCCGATGTGCTTGCGCGCGGTGCGCACGCCGACAAACTCGCCGTAGAACGCATAGTGGTCCTCGAGGTGTTCGTTCATGATGGCCTGAATCTCGTCGACGCGCGGCAGCGGCAGCAGCTCGCCGGTCGAGAGAAAATGCGCGATTTCGCGAAAGAGCCAGGGGCGGCCCTGGGCGGCGCGGCCGATCATGAGCGCGTCGGCGCCCGTGGCGGCCAGCACGTCGCGGGCCTTGTGCGGCGAGTCGATGTCGCCGTTCGCGACGACGGGAATGCGCGCGGCGGCCTTCACGGCGGCGATGGTCTCGTATTCGGCCTCGCCGTGGTAGAGGTCGGCGCGCGTGCGGCCGTGCACGGTCAGCATCGAGATGCCGGCGTCCCCGGCGATGCGCGCCACGGCGAGCGCGTTGCGGTTCTCGCGGTTCCAGCCCGTGCGGATCTTCAGCGTGACGGGCACCGCGTCGGGGCCGACGCCGACCGCGTTCACGACCGCGCCGACGATGCGCGCGACTAGCGGCTCGTTTTGCAGCAGCGCGGAGCCCGCGGCGACGTTGCAGACCTTCTTGGCTGGGCAGCCCATGTTGATGTCGATGATCTGCGCGCCGTTGGCGACGTTGTAGCGCGCCGCCTCGGCCATCATCGCGGGGTCGGCGCCCGCGATCTGCACGGCGATCGGCTCGACCTCGCCGGCGTGGTTCGCGCGCCGCATCGTCTTCTCGCTCTTCCAGAGCTGCGCGTTCGAGGCGACCATCTCCGAGACCGCGTAGCCCGCGCCGAGACGCTTGCAGAGCTGGCGGAACGGCCGGTCCGTGACGCCCGCCATCGGGGCGACGAACAGGTTGTTGCGCAGAATGTGGCGGCCGAGAGTGAGCATGACGCGCGGGCGAAATCCATGCCGCCGCGCTGGGCGGCGCGGTGGCGAAAACGAAAGGGGAAACGCGTATTTTAGCGTTAACGGGATGGCGCCAGCGGACTTGAGCGTCCGGCCGGCGAATTCGGGGCTGGAGCGGGCCGGCGCCGGGTCAGCGACGCTGGCCGAACATCATGTGTCGCGCGAGCGCCGTCTTGACGGGCGGCGCGAACTCGAGCGCCGTCAACGCGAGGCCGCGCAGCGTCGCGAGCGGCCGGGAATCGACGGTAAAGAGGCGCGCGAGCGTGTCGGTCGCGCCGATCGTGAGCCGCCGGTCGAGCGCGCGGCGCCGCGCGAATTCGGCGAGCGCGAGTGGCGTCGCGCCGTGTTGCGCGAGCGCGTCGACGAGCGCGTGGGCGTCGCGCAGGCCGAGGTTGAGCCCCTGGCCCGCCACCGGATGCAGCGTCTGGGCCGCGTTGCCGACCGCGACGATGCGGCCCTTCACGAGCGTGTCGAGCGCGGACAGGCCGAGCGGGAAGGCCGCGCGGCCCCGGACGGCCGTGAAGCGGCCCATACGCGCGCCGAACGCGATGTCGAGCTCGGCGAGGAAGTCTTCGTCGGACAGTTGCGCGCGGCGCGCGCCTTCGGCGGGCGCGCAGCACCAGACGAGCGCGTAGTCGGCGCCGCGCGTGCCGCCCATCGGCAGGAGCGCGATCGGGCCCTCGGGCGTGAAGCGTTCCCAGGCGACGTGCGGTCGCGGTGCCGCCGCCGTGACGACGCCGACGAGCGCCGTTTGGCCGTAATCGCGCGTGCGTTTCGTTTCGTCGTCGAGACGCTCGTCGGCCGGCCGGGATGCGGCCTCGATGGCGTCGTCCCCGGCGGGCGGGCGGCGGAACAGGCCGCCTTCGGCATTCACGAGGATGCGCGTGCGCAGTGTGCGCGCGCCGCTGGCGGCGCTTTCGACGGACAGCGTCACGCCCTCGCCGTCGGGCGCCGGCGCGAACGCGCGCGTGGCGTGCAGCCAGCGGGCCGGCGTGGTGCGCACGGCGGCGGCCAGCGCCTCGACGATCGCGCCGTAGCGCGCGACGTAGCCGAGCGCGGTCAGTCCGTAATCGGCGCGGTCGATCAGCGTGCGGCCGAAGTGGCCGCGCTGCGAGACGTGAATGCGCTCGATCGGCGTCGCGTCGCGCGGCCACGCGAGCGCGTCGAGCAATGTGCGGCTGCCGTGCGAGACGGCGATGGCGCGCGGGTCCGAGGCGCTGTCGGCGGGTTCTCGCGCGTCCACGAGCGCGAGCGAAAGCGACTGCGTCGCCGTGCGCTTCGCGAGCCAGCCAGCGAGTGCCAGGCCGACCGGCCCGGCACCCACGATCGTCACGTCGTAGTCGAACGGCGCGTCGTCGGCCGGGGACGAATTCGCGTCGTCGGCGGAGGCGGAAGCGGCGGCGTTCGCGCCGGTCTGGCGCTCCGCCCCGAATGCGGATGAGCTGCGTCGGGCCGTCGTCGTCATACGGCAACGGCCTGCGCGTCGCGCATCAGCGCCTCGATTTCGTCGGCTTCGACGGGCACGTCGCGCGTGATCAGTTCGCAGCCCGTTTCGGTCACGATCGCGTTGTCCTCGATGCGGATGCCGATGTCCCAGTACTGCTCGGGCACGTCGGGCGCGGCGCGCACGTAGAGGCCGGGCTCGACGGTGAGCGTCATCGAGGCGCGCAGCGTGCGCCACGGCGGCGTCGCGCTCGCCGGCACGTGCGTGCCGCGCTCGCGGTAGTCGCCGCAGTCGTGCACGTCCATGCCGAGCCAGTGGCCGGTCCGGTGCATGTAGAAGCGCGCGTAGGCGCGCTCGGCGACGACGTCCTCGACCGAAGAGAACGTCGAGCGGTCGACGATGCCGGTGTCGAGCAACCCCTGCGCGAGCACGCGCACGGCCGCGTCGTGGGGCGCGTTGAAATCGACGCCCGCGCGCGTCGCCTCGACGGCCGCGTACTGCGCCGCAAGCACGATGTCGTAGAGCTCGCGCTGCGGACCGCTGAAGCGCCCGCTCGCCGGGAACGTGCGCGTGATGTCGGAGGCATAGCCGTCGAGTTCGCAGGCCGCGTCGATCAGCACGAGGTCGCCCGCGCGCGCCACGGCGTTGCCGGCCGGGTAATGCAGCACGCAGGCGTTCGCGCCGGCCGCGACGATCGAGTTGTAGGCGGGCCCCTGCGCGCCATGCTTGCGGAACGCGTAAAGCAGTTCCGCCTCGAGTTCGTATTCGTGCACGCCGGGCCGGCAGGCGGCCATCGCGCGCCGGTGGGCGAGGGCCGAGATGCGCGATGCGCGGCGCATCACCGAGAGTTCGTGGTCGTCCTTGACGAGCCGCATGTCGTCCAGCAGCGGCAGCAGGTCGAACGCCGCGTGCGGCGCGGTGACGCCGCTGCGGCCCTGGGCGCGCACCGCGTCGAGCCAGCCGCGCACCTGCGCGTCGAAGGCGGACGAGGCGCCGAGCGCGTAGTGCAGCGCGGGCCGGTTCGCGATGAGCCGCGGCAGGTGCGCGTCGATTTCATCGAACGGGAAGGCGGCGTCGAAGCCGAACGCCTCGCGGGCGGCCTCGGGACCGTAGCGAAAGCCCTCCCAGGTCTCGCGTTCGGCGTTCTTCGTGCGGCAGAACAGGATCGACGCCGGTTCGTCGCCGCTCGCGTTCGCGTCGAGCACGAGCAGCGCCTGCGGCTCGGTGAAGCCTGTCAGGTAGTAGAAGTAGCTGTCGTGCCGGTACGGATAGTCGGCGTCGCGGTTGCGCAGCGCCTCGGGCGCGGTCAGCACGATGGCGACGCCGCCGCCTTGCGCGCGCAGCGCGGCGAGCACGCGCGCGCGGCGGGCCCGGTAGAGATCGGCGGTGCCGTCGGGGCCGCTCCGGACGGCGCTTGCGCCGGCGGAGTCGGATGAGGAGAGGGAGGGCGTCGTGGTCATCGTGCGATTGTAGCGCCGGGGCCGCTTGTCGGGTTTGGGTGGGGTTGGGATGGGGTTTCAGTGCCGCAGCGGCGGGATGCGGCAGCCCCGTGGGGCGGGAAACAGCGGAAGTCGCCCGCGGACGATTACCGGGTGCGGCGGTTGAGGAAACGTTTCCAATCAAGACCCGCAAGGCGCTGCCGTTCGCGGCTTGCGGCCGCGCCGCGCGCGCCGGGCTTGCGCCATTTGTCCGGCGTCAGAACTCGATGAATCCAACGTATACTTTCGCCGGATTTCAGAAAAGGCAGGTGCGATGAAACTTATCGGTTCGCTCGGCAGCCCGTTCGTCCGCAAGGCGCGGATCGTGCTCGCCGAAAAGAAAATCGACTACCGGTTCGAACTCGACGACGTCTGGGGCGAGCAGGCCTCGATCCACGACTTCAATCCGCTCGGCCAGGTGCCGTGCCTCGTGATGGAGGACGGCGAGGCGGTGTTCGATTCGCGCGTGATCTGCGAATACGTCGATACGCTTTCGCCGGTCGGCAAGCTGATTCCGCCGTCGGGGCGCGAGCGTCTCGAGGTGCGCTGCTGGGAGGCGCTCGCCGACGGCGTGCTCGACGCCGCCGTGGCGGTGCGTCTGGAAAACGTGCTGCGCGCGCCGGAGCAGCGCAGCGAAAGCTGGCTGGCGCGCCAGCAGCGCAAGATCGACGAAGGGCTGATCGCGATGTCGCAGGGGTTCGGCAGCAAGACCTGGTGCGCGGGCAACCGCTACACGCTCGCCGACGTCGCGCTCGGTTGCGCGCTCGGCTATCTCGACTTCCGGATGCCGGGGCTCGACTGGCGCGAGCGCTATCCGAACCTCGAGCGGCACTTCGCGAAGCTCTCGCAGCGGCAGTCGTTTATCGACACGGTGCCGCGAGACTGACCGGACGCGCGGCGCGAAGCCGCGCGCCCGGCGGGCGGCTTTGCGGGTTCAGACGGCGAGCGCGGCCTCCTTGCCGGCCCTTTCCTCCTCCAATTGCGGCGCGAACGAATCGCTGCGCGCGATGGGCCACCACTTCTCGTACAACTGATACCGATAGCGGCCGTCGAGCAGGTCGCCCGGCTGCAGGTACTTGAGCAGTTCCGACATCAGCCGCACCTCGTAGGACGAGACGCGCCGCACGATGTGGTGCGCGCGCAGCGCCTGCGGTCCGGCAAGGCCGGCGGCCTGGATCAGTTCCTTCAGCGCATGCAGCGTGTTGGCGTGGAAGTTGAACACGCGCTCGCCCTTGTCGGGCACGTTCAGCGCGCGCTGGCGCACCGGGTCCTGGGTCGCGACGCCGGTGGGGCAGCGGTCGGAATGGCACTTCTGCGCCTGGATGCAGCCCACCGCGAACATGAAGCCGCGCGCCGAGTTCACCCAGTCCGCGCCGATCGCGAGCGTCTTCGCGATGTCGAACGCGGTCACGATCTTGCCGCTCGCGCCGATGCGGATCTTCTCGCGCAGGCCGATGCCGACGAGCGTGTTGTGCACGAGCAGCAGTCCTTCCTGAAGCGGCGTGCCAATGTGATCGGTGAATTCGAGCGGCGCCGCGCCGGTGCCGCCCTCGGCGCCGTCCACGACGATGAAGTCAGGCAGGATGCCCGTTTCGAGCATCGCCTTCGCAATGCCGAAGAATTCCCACGGATGCCCGATGCAGAGCTTGAAGCCCGTGGGTTTGCCGCCCGAGAGCGTGCGCAGCCGCTCGACGAATTCGAGCAGTCCGCGCGGCGTCGAGAATTCGGTGTGGCGCGAGGGCGAGACGCAGTCCTTGCCGAGCGGGATGCCGCGCGTCTCGGCGATCTCGGGCGTGACCTTGGCCGCGAGCAGCACGCCGCCGTGGCCCGGCTTCGCGCCCTGCGAGAGCTTTACCTCGATCATCTTCACTTGGGGTTCGGCGGCCTGGCGCGCGAACTTCTCCGGGTTGAACGTGCCGTCGTCGTTGCGGCAGCCGAAGTAGCCGGAGGCGATTTCCCAGATGATGTCGCCGCCGTGCTCGCGGTGGTATTTCGACATCGACCCTTCGCCCGTGTCGTGCGCGAAATGGCCTTTCTTCGCGCCGAGGTTCAGCGCGCGGATCGCGTTGGCCGACAGCGCGCCGAAGCTCATCGCCGAGATGTTGAAGATCGACATCGAGTACGGTTGCGCGCGCGTGCCGCCGACGAGAATGCGGAAGTCGCAGTCGTCGAGCGTCGTCGGCGCGAGCGAATGGCTGATCCATTCGTGGCCGATTGCCGCCACGTCGAGTTCCGTGCCGTAAGGGCGGCTGTCGACCGCGTTCTTCGAGCGCTGGTAGACGATGCTGCGCTGCTGCCACGAGAACGGCCGCCCGTCGGTGTCGTCCTCGACGAAATACTGGCGGATTTCGGGCCGCACGAATTCGAATATGAAGCGCAGATGGCCCCAGATGGGATAGTTGCGCAGGATGGCGTGGCGCTGCTGCGAGAGGTCGTAGAGGCCGAGCAGCACGAGCAGCGCCGGCACGACGGCGCACAGCCAGGACAGCCGATGGAAGAGCGCCGCGACGGCGCAGGCCGCGAACAGCAGCCCGAAGCACCACAGGGCGAGATAGCGTCTCGAAAACATTATTGGGGACTCCTTGAACGGGACGAACGCGCCGCGCCGGCCTTATCTCCTGAGCCGGCAGGCACGGGATGCGCGCACATGATGCCGTAAGTTCGTGAAACGAGTGAGGAATCGAGCAGACGGCGGTGGGTTTAGGGGCGCTTAGGGGCGTTTCAGCGGGACGCGTCCCCGATAACGGACAGGAAAAGAGGAAAAGGACGGAAGAAGGAAAAAGCGGAGGAGGGCGAAGAAGTCACCCACGGCGGCCGCGGCGACGTGCCCGGAGGAAGGCGTGCGCCGAAGCCGGCGTATCGTGCGCCCGTCCTCCGACGGCGCTTCGCCAGGACCGGCCCGAGCCCGTGTCGCGGCGCTCAGGCCGCGGCGTGCGCCGGCGCGGCCTGGGCGCGGGGCTGGGCCGTGGCCGCGTATTCGATGATTCCGCCGCCGAGGCAGACCTCGCCGTCGTAGAGCACGGCCGACTGGCCCGGCGTGACGGCCCATTGCGCGGCGTCGAAGTGCAGCTCGAACGCGCCGGCGTCTTCCGCGGGCGCCGCGCGGAACGCGCAGGCCGCGTCGGCCTGGCGATAGCGCGTTTTCGCGCCGCACGCGTGGCCGCCGGCCGGCGGCTCGCCCGCGACCCAGCTCACGTTGCCCGCGCCGAGCACGTGCGAGAGCAGCCACGGATGATCGTGTCCCTGCACGACGTAGAGCGTGTTCGAGGCGATGTCCTTGCCGGCGACGAACCACGGCTCGCCGCTGCCGTCCCGGCTGCCGCCGAGGCCGATGCCCTTTCTCTGGCCGAACGTGTAGAACGCGAGACCGATGTGCTCGCCGACCACCTTGCCTTCGGGCGTCTTCATCGGGCCGGGCTTCGTCGGCAGATAGCGGTTCAGGAACTCGCGGAACGGACGCTCGCCGATGAAGCAGATGCCGGTCGAATCCTTTTTCTTCGCGTTGGGCAGGCCGATTTGCGCGGCGATCTCGCGGACCTTCGTCTTCGGGATCTCGCCGAGCGGGAACATCGTCTTCGAGAGCTGCGCCTGGTTCAGGCGGTGCAGGAAGTACGACTGGTCCTTCGTGTGGTCGAGCGCCTTGAGCAGTTCGAAGCGGCCGTCGCGCTCGCGCACGCGCGCGTAGTGGCCGGTCGCGATCGTTTCGGCGCCGAGCGAGATCGCGTGGTCGAGGAACGCCTTGAACTTGATTTCGGCGTTGCAGAGCACGTCCGGGTTCGGCGTGCGGCCGGCCGAGTATTCGCGCAGGAACTCCGCGAACACGCGGTCCTTGTACTCGGCCGCGAAGTTCACGGCCTCGACGTCGATGCCGAGGAGGTCCGCGACCGACACCACGTCGATCCAGTCCTCGCGCGTCGAGCAGTACTCGCTGTCGTCGTCGTCTTCCCAGTTCTTCATGAAGAGACCGACGACGTCGTACCCCTGCTCCTTGAGCAGCCACGCGGTCACCGACGAATCGACGCCGCCCGACATGCCCACCACGACCCTTTGCTTGCTCATGACTGACTGCCCGGTGTCCGGAAACCCGGCGCGACCGCGTGCGTGTGCACGAAGTCGAGCGGCACGCGGCGGCCGGCGAGAAAGTCCTCGACGCAGCGCATGACGAGCGGCGTGCGGTGCCGCGCGCTCGCGGCGCGCAACTCGTCGGCGCTCATCCAGTGCGTGCGGACGATGTCGGGGTCGAGCGCGCGTCCCGCGACCGCCTCGTCCGCACGGCCGCAGTAGGTGAAGCGCAGATAGGTCGCGCCGCTTTCGCCCGGTTGCCCGAAATGCGTCATGTAGACGCCGACGAGCGCCTCGGGCGCGAACGGATGCGCCGTTTCCTCGAGCGTTTCGCGCACGACGGCCTCGACGAGCGTCTCGCCCGGCTCCAGATGCCCGGCCGGCTGGTTCAGCCGCAGCCCGGCCGCCGTGTGCTCTTCGACGACGAGAAAGCGTCCGTCGCGCTCGACGATCGCCGCCACAGTGACGTGTGGCGCCCAGGTTTCCTGTTTCATGGAACGGCATTTTACCGGGGGAAAGCCGGTGCTGCCGGACGCGCGCCGGCAGCGGGCGCGCGCCCATGAACGTGCCCCCGATTCGCGCGCGGTGTGCCTGCTACGCCTGCGGTGCGTCGCTGCTCGTGTCGCTGCCGGCGTCGCGGCTGCCCGTTGCGCCCGCCCGCTGCCTCACGCTGCCGGCCACGAGATCGAAGCGGAACAGCCGGCATTCGAGCGCGCCGTTGTAGAGCGGCGTCTTCGTCGATTCGCGCAGGCGCATCTGGCCCGGCAGCTTGCGGTCCGAGGTGAGGACGAACGCGTGCCAGCCGGTGAAGCGCTGCTTGAGCGCGTCGCCGAACGCCTGGAAGAATTCGCCGTCGGTTTCGTCGGGCCGGGCGCGGCGAAAGCCTTCTTCATCGCCGTCCCCGCCGGCGCGCAGTTCGCGGCCCGTCGGGCGCGCCTCGCCGCGCGGACCGCGTCCGCGTACCTCGATGCGCTCGCCGTAGGGCGGGTTCGCGACGAGTATGCCCGGCGTCGCGGCCGGCGCCGTCATGCCCCGCGCGTCGAGCTGCTTGAGCGGCACGCCGGCGAGCCCCGCGCGCGCGAAGTTCGCGCGCGCCTTCTCGATCATGTCGCCGGAGATGTCGCTGCCGAAAATCAGCAGGTCGCGCTTCTCCGCGCGGGCCGCCTCGCGCGCCTGCAGCGCGGCGTCCTTCAGATGGCGCCAGGCGGCCTTGTCGTACTGCTTCAGTTTTTCGAAGCCGAAGCGCCGCTCGATGCCGGGCGCGATGTCGAGCGCGACCTGGGCCGCCTCGGCGAGGAACGTGCCGCTGCCGCACATCGGATCGTAGAGCGGCGTGCCGGGCGTCCAGCCCGTGAGCCGCAGAATGCCGGCCGCGAGGTTCTCGCGCAGCGGCGCCGCGCCCTTGTCGAGCCGCCAGCCGCGCTTGAAGAGCGGTTCGCCGGAGGTGTCGAGGTAGAGCGTGCAGTCGGTGGCCGTGAGGAATGCGAAGACGCGCACGTCGGGCTCGGCCGTGTCGATGCTCGGCCGCGCGCCGCTTACCTCGCGCAGCCGGTCGCAGATCGCGTCCTTCACGCGCAGCGTCGCGAATTCGAGGCTCCTGAGCGGCGACTTGATCGCCGTGACGTCCACGCGCAGCGTCTCGTTCGCCGAGAACCACTGCTCCCAGCGCTGCTCGTGCGCGAGCGCATAGATGTCGTGTTCGCTGCGATAGGGGCGTTGCGCGATTTTCAGCAGCACGCGGCTCGCGAGTCGCGAATGGAGGTTCGCGGCCATGCCGGCGGCCCAGTTGCCGCGCAGATGCACGCCGCCGGGCACTTCGGCGCCCGTGACGAGCGCGCCGGGCGGCAGGCGGCGCTCGCCCGTTTCGGCCAGCTCGGCGGCGAGCGCGGATTCGAGCCCGCGCGGGCAGGGAACGAAGAATTCGAAGGACATGGGGAAGGCCGGGGACGCTGCAGGAAGGCGCTATTGTACGCGGGTGCGCGGCCGCTTCCGGGGCGGCTACGCGCCGTTCGGGGCCGAAGGAGCGCCTTGGGTGAGCTCTGGGCGAGCCTTTGGGGACGGGCGACCGGTCAGCATGGCTCAGCCGGCCGGCCGTCGCGCAGACGTCAGCCGGCCGGCTGGCCCTCTATGCCGGCGCTGGGTGCCGCAACCGGGCAGGCGATGCTCGTCATGCCCTCGTCCGACGACGACGCGTTTGTCAGTCGATTGGCGGGCGGCGCGTCCGCCAGCGTGCGCACGCCGCCCGAAATCGCCGTGGCGAGCGCTTCCACCGCGCGGCGATGCCCGTCCACGAGCGCTTCGTAGCCGGCGCCGACCGGCTCGCTGATCACGCTGCGGCAGGTCATCGAGGTCCGCGCGCGCAGCGAGCGCACGCTCCAGACGGCGTCGATCAGCGCGTGCGAGCCGGGCCACGACTCGAAGCGCGCGACGTTGACGCTCACGCGGTAGACCGGCAGGTTGCCCGGATAGGGCGTGCCGTAGACGTCGATCGTGCCGAGCTGGCGCATGAGGTCGCCCGAGAGCGCGCGGCGGATCTCGTCGCCGGGCAGCGAGGCCCAGCGTTCCTGTTCGAGCACGTCGACGCGGGCCGCGTCCCGCTGGACGACGAGCTGGTTCTTCTGGACCAGGGCCGGCACGTCCACGGGCGCGAGCGCGATGAGCCAGGGCGGGTTGGCCGTCGCCGTGCCGACGCCGGCGGCGCGCGACGCGAGGCAGGCGCGGGGCGCGGAGGCGGGGCGCCGGATGGGCTTCATGGCTGATCTCCTGGTTTGCCGCGCAGCAGCGATTCGGGGTGGCGCTCCAGGTAGTCGGAGAGCGCGTTGAGCGACTGCAGCGTGCGCGTGAGCTGCTGGAGCGCCTCGTGGACGTCGGACTGCAGCGGCGAATCCTGCTGCAGCGTCGATTCGGCCGCGCCGAACGTATGCTGCGCGGCCGCCAGCGTGTCGCGCGCCTGCGGCAGCAACTGGGTGTTGAGCTGCGAGAACAACTGGTTGGCGTTCTTGAGCGAGCTGTTCAGGTTGTTGCCGATCTGGTCGAACGGCACCTGGTCGAGCTTCTTCGCGATGTCGGCGATCTGGAGCTGCAGCTCGTCGAGCGTGTTGGGTATGGTCGGCAGCGTGATCGGGTCCTGTGTCAGGTCCACCGACGCGCGCGCGGCGTTCGGGAAGATATCGACCGCGACGTAGAGCTGGCCCGTGAGCAGGTTGCCCGTGCGCAACTGGCCGCGCAGGCCGTGCGCGATCAGCTCGCGCAGCAGCTCGCGGCTCTGCGGCGTGTTCGGCGCCGGTAGCGAGCCGTCCGCGTGGCGCAGCAGGCGCGACGGGTAGACGTCCATCGTGACGGGCATCGTGAAGTTGTGCGTCTTCGCGTCGTACTCGACGCCGATGTCGGTGACCTGGCCGAGCACGATGCCGCGGAAATCGATCGGCGCGCCGACGGCGAGGCCGCGCAGCGACTGGTTGAAGTTCATCACGACGTGCATCGGCGGGCCGTCGGGGTCGCGCATCGCGTCGCTCTGGTCGCCGGCGAGCTCGAAGGTCTGGCCGTCCGGCGCCTGCGGGCCCTTCGCCTGGCCGGGCGGCGTCTGGAACGCGAGCCCGCCGACGATCACGGTGGCGAGCGACTGCGTGTTGAGCTTGAAGCCGCTCGAATCGAGCTGCAGGTTCACGCCGCTCGCGTGCCACCAGCGCGTGTTGGTGCCCACGTACTGGTCGTAGGGCGCGTTGATGAAGACCTGCAGCGTGACGCCCGTACCGTCCTGGTCGAGCGAGAAGCCCGTCACCTGGCCCACCTGCACGCGCCGGTAGAAGATCGGCGAGCCGATGTCGACCGAGCCGAGCGAGTCGCCGTGCAGCGTGTAGTGATGGCCCTTTTCGTCGAGCGTGACCGCGGGCGGCGTCTCGAGGCCGACGAAGTCGGTCTCCTTCGCCTTCGAGCGGCCGGCGTCGGTGCCGATGTACGAGCCCGAGAGCAGCGTGCCGAGCCCCGAGACGCCGCTCGCGCCGATGCGCGGGCGCACGATCCAGAAGCGGCTGTCCTTCACGGCGAACGGCTCGGCGTCCTTGGTCAGCTCCACCCTGACGAGCACGTGCGAGAGGTCGGGCGAAAGCTTGACCGAGCGGACCGAGCCGATGTTGACGTCCTTGTACTTGACCTGGGTCTTGCCCGGCTCGATGCCCTCGGCGCTCGAAAAGCTGATCGTGATGACGGGCCCGCGCTTCGCGATCGATTCGACGACGAGCGCGACGCCGACGAGCGCGGCGAGGAGCGGCACGATCCAGACGAGCGAGGGTAGCCAGCGGCGCGGCGGCACGATGTCGGGCGCGGGCAGGCGGGGCGGTGTCGGTTCGGTCGGTCCTTGCGGGCTATTCATGAAGGGGGTCCTGAGAGTGCGGCCGGGGCGAAGGCGAGGTCTCGTCGTTCATCGGGTCCCAGATCAGCCGGGGGTCGAACTGTTTCGAGGCGAGCATGGTCAGGATCACGACCGCGCCGAACGCGATCGCGCCCGGTCCCGCCGTGATGACCGCGAGCGAGCGGAAGCGCACGAGCGCGACGGTCAGCGTGATGACGAACACGTCGAGCATCGACCAGCGGCCGATGAACTCGACGAGCCGGTAGAGCTTCGCGCGCTCGACGGGCCGCCACGTGGAGCGGCGCTGCGCGGTGCACGCGAGCAGCGTGAGTACGGAGAGCTTGAGCATCGGCACGAGGATGCTTGCCACGAAGACGATGACGGCGAGCGGCCAGTCGCCCGAGGTCCAGAAGTAGACGACGCCGCTCATGATCGTGTCGTCCTCGCTGCCGACGAGCGACGCCGTGTGCATGACGGGCAGCAGGTTGGCCGGGATGTAGAGCAGGGCCGCGGCGATGAGGAATGCCCATGTGCGCGCGAGGCTGTCCGGGCGGCGCGAGTGCATGGTCGCGCCGCACCGCGCGCAGCGCTGCGGCGCCTGCCGCGCGTTCGGCGCGGCGGGCCGCGCGAGCGGCTGGAGGTGGCCGCACGCGTGGCACGAAGCGAGGCCGGCCCGGCGCGCGCTCAGGTAATTCATCGGGGATTCGTCTCCGGTCCGGCCAGATGCGGCTCGCGGCGGCCCGGCGGCGACGGCGCCGGGGTCGGCGAGCGGCCGGCGCGCAGCGCGTCGGCGATGTCCCAGAGCGTGCGCGGGTCGAACGTGACGACGACGGTGAGCATCAGCGTGAGCGCGCCGAAGGCGAACAGCGCCGTTTCGGGAATGACGCGCGCGAGGCTCGCCATCTTCACGATCGTGACGAGCGCGCCGAGCATGAACACTTCGAGCATGCCCCAGGGGCGCACGAACTGGATCGCACGCAGCACCGCGTTGAAGCCGGGCGGGATGCGGCCGCGTCGTACCGGCAGCATTACGTAGAGCAGCGCGACCATCTCGGTCAGCGGGAACAGGACCGTCGCGCAGAACACCAGGACCGCGATGATCTGCATGTCCTCTTCCCAGAGCACGACGAGCGCGCCGAACAGGCTCGAGCGCGAGGTGATGCCGTTCGCTTCGAGTTCGACGATCGGAAAGGACTGCGCGATCACGAACGTGATGAGCGCGGCGAGCGTGATCGCGCTGATCCAGTCGAGCTTCGTCGATGCGCTCTGATAGAGCATCGCGCGGCAGCGCGGGCAGCGCGCGGTCTGACGGTCGGCCAGACGCGGCTTCTCGAGCAGCGCATCGCAGTCGTGACACGCGATCAGTTTGTCCTCAGCCATGCGAGCAGATGACCCAAAGCGACGAAAACGGGGGAGGCGGTGCCGGCAGGTCCGCCCGGGCACGGGCGAACTCGCGCCATGTTACCAAACGCGCGGCGGCGCCGCGCAAGCCGGGCGGACCGGCGGCCTTTCCTCGCCGCATGCGGCGGTCCGGTCGGCGCGCGAACGCTGCGCAGCGCGCTCGCCATTCTCCACCGGATCGCGTCCCGGTGCCGGGGTTCTCGCCGTTCGTGCGCGCCCGGCCGGTTGCCGCTGCCCGCCGCTGCCCGCCGGTTCCGCGCCGTGGCGCCTTGCGGCGACCTCCCCGGCGCTTCCTTCGGCGACCCCGGAAACGACGAGGGCCGGTTCGATTGAACCGGCCCCCGCCGCGACCAGGGTATCGCGCCGCGCGTCGTTAAACCTGCGCGCCCGCGTTCGGGTCGTTCGGATCGTGCTGCTGCTGTTTCTTTTCGCGGATCAGATCCTCGCGCTTCACGCCGAACCACATCGCGAGCGCCGCCGCGACGAACACCGACGAGTAGATGCCGAACAGGATGCCGATGGTCAGCGCGAGCGAGAAGAAATGCAGCGTCGGGCCGCCGAACAGGAACATCGAGAGCACCATCATCTGCGTCGAGCCGTGCGTGATGATGGTCCGCGAGATCGTGCTCGTGATCGCGTGGTTGATCACCTCGGTCACGCTCATCTTGCGTTCGCGGCGGAAGGTTTCGCGAATCCGGTCGAAGATGACCACGGACTCGTTGACCGAGTAGCCGAGCACCGCGAGCACGGCGGCGAGCACCGAGAGCGAGAACTCCCACTGGAAGAACGCGAAGAAGCCGAGAATGATGACGACGTCGTGCAGGTTCGCGATCACGCCGGCCACGGCGTACTTCCATTCGAAGCGGAACGACAGGTAGATCACGATGCCGACCACGACGCAGGCGAGCGCGAGCAGGCCGTTGGTCGCGAGCTCCTTGCCGACCTGCGGGCCGACGAACTCGACGCGCTGCAGTTGCACCTGGGCATCGGCGGTCGTCAGCGCGGCCATCACCTGGTCGCTCTGCTGCGCCGAGCTGAGGTTGGCGCGCATCGGCAGACGGATCAGCACGTCGCGCGAGGTGCCGAAGCTTTGCACCTCGGAGTCGCCGTAGCCGATCTTCGCGAGCGAGCCGCGCACCGATTCGAGATCGGCCGCCTGCGGATACTGCACCTCGACCACCGTGCCGCCCGTGAATTCGATCGACAGGTGCAGCCCGCGATGCACGAGGAAGAACACCGCGGCGATGAACGTGATGAGCGAGATCGCGTTGAAGATCAACGCGCGCTTCATGAACGGAATGTCTTTACGGATGCGGAAAAATTCCATGTTCTTCTCCGGGGGTCAGCGGGACGAGCCCGGTTTGCCGGACGTCGAACCCGGGCTGTCCGGGCCCGAACGGCGGCGCGCCACGGGCTTGCCCGTGCGTGCCGGCTTCGCCGCCTTCTGCGTTTTCGCGGCGGCGCCGGCCGCGACCGGCGCCGTACCGGTCTCGTCCGCGAGCGCCGCCTGGCCGGCGTCGGCCGCCGGCCGCCAGACCTGGCCGATCGCGAGCGACTTCAGCTTCTTCTTGCCGCCGTACCAGAGGTTCACGAGGCCGCGCGAGAAGAACACCGCCGAGAACATCGAGGTCAGGATGCCGATGCAGTGCACGACCGCGAAGCCGCGCACCGGGCCCGAGCCGAACGCGAGCAGCGCGAGGCCCGCGATCAGCGTCGTCACGTTGGAGTCGAGAATCGTGCCCCAGGCGTGTTTGTAGCCGTTCTGGATCGCGAGCTGCGGGGGCGCGCCGCGGCGCAGCTCTTCGCGGATGCGCTCGTTGATGAGCACGTTCGCGTCGATCGCCATGCCGAGCGCGAGCGCGATGGCGGCGATGCCGGGCAGCGTCAGCGTGGCCTGCAGCATCGAGAGCGCCGCGATGAGCAGCAGCAGGTTCACCGACAGCGCGACGACCGAGATGATGCCGAACAGCATGTAGTAGACGGTCATGAACACGGCGATGGCGATGAAGCCGCCCACCACCGAGTCGAAGCCCTTGTGGATGTTGTCCGCGCCGAGGCTCGGGCCGATCGTGCGTTCCTCGATGATGTTCATCGGCGCCGCGAGCGAGCCCGCGCGCAGCAGCAGCGCGAGGTCGGCGGCGGCCTGCGGCGTGGGCTGGCCGGTGATCTGGAAGCGGTCGCCGAGCTCGGACTGGATCGTCGCGACCGTGAGCACCTGGCCGCGGCCGTTGTCGAACAGCACCATCGCCATCGGCTTGCCGATGTTGTCGCGCGAGATGCTCTGCACGGCGCGCCCGCCCGCCGCGTCGAGGCGGATGTTGACCGCCGGGCGCTGGTGATCGTCGAAGCCGGCCGAGGCGTCGATGATGCGGTCGCCCGTGAAGATCACCTGCTTTCTCAGCATCACCGGCGCCTGGTTGCCTTCGGTGAAGAGCTCGTCGCCGGGCGGCACGGGGTCGCCCGGGTTCGGGTGGAGGTTGTCGGGGTCGGCGAGGCGCGCTTCGAGCGTTGCCGTGCGGCCGATGATTTCCTTCGCCTTCGCGGTGTCCTGCACGCCCGGCAGCTCGACCACGATGCGGTCGCTGCCCTGCTGCTGGATGATCGGCTCGGCCACGCCGAGCTCGTTCACGCGGTTGTGCAGCGTCGTCATGTTCTGCTGGAGCGCGGCGGCCTCCACCGCGTTGCGCACGGCCGGCGTGAACGTGCCGACGAGCTGGTAGTCGCCTTGGGGCCCGTTCTGCGTCGCCCATTGCAGCTCGGACACGCCGGTCGTGAGCGCAGTGCGCGCGGTGTTCGCCGTCGCCGCGTCGGCGAAGTCGACGACGACGGACTGGTCGACGCGGTTCACGCCGCCGTCGCGGATGTCGCGGTCGCGCAGCAGCGTGCGCGCGTCCAAGGCGTCCGAGTCGAGCTTCTTGACGAGCGCGCCGTTCATGTCCACCTGCAGCAGGAAGTGCACGCCGCCGCGCAGGTCGAGGCCGAGGTACATCGGCAGCGCGCGCAGCGCGGTCAGCCAGCGCGGCGACGCGCTTTGCAGGTTCAGCGCGACGACGTAGTCGGGATCGGTCGGGTCGCTGTTCAGCGTCTTTTGCAGCAGATCGCGCGTGCGCAGTTGCGTGTCGGTGTCGGCGACGCGCACGCGGATGTTCGCGTTGCTCGAGGCGTTGTCGAACGTGACGTCGTCGGCCGCGATGTGGCTCGCGGCGAGCGCGGATTCGATCTGCGAGAGCGTGCCGGCGTCGAGCTGGACGGTGGCCTTGCCGCTCGTCACCTGCACCGCCGGCGCTTCGCCGAAGAGATTGGGCAATGTGTACAGGACGCCGATGGCGAGTGCCACCAGCATCACGACATATTTCCAGAGAGGGTAACGGTTCATGGGATGGCCCAACGGGGGAGGGGGTTGCCTGGGAAAGCGGCGCGGGAGGCCGGTTCTCCGCTGGTATGCGGCCCGGGGCGAGGGGCGGCCCGGCGCGATGCCGGGCGCGGCCGGATCAGTCGCTTACAGCGACTTGATCGTGCCCTTGGGCAGAACCGTCGTGACGGCCGACTTCTGCACGGTGATCTCGGTACCTTCCGCGATTTCGACGCCGACGTAGGCATCGCTCACCTTCGTCACCTTGCCGACGATGCCGCCGTTCGTGATGACTTCGTCACCCTTGGCCATGGCGGACAGCATGTTGCGGTGCTCCTTCTGACGCTTCATTTGCGGGCGGATCATGATGAAGTACAGCACGGCGAACATCAGGATCAGCGGCAGGAAGCTCATCAGGCTGGAGCTGGCTCCGCCAGCGTTTTGCCCGAAGGCGTTGGAAATGAACGACACGTTGGTCTCTCCGTGGTTACACGATCAGAAAAGTCGAGCCCGACATTCTACCACCGGCTCCTTTCTCGACGTGGAGGCAAATGCGCTTTCCGATCAAGCTGTTATCGCCGGGCCGGCGTCCGACGGAATGTGCCGGACGGTCAGGTTGCGAAGGGGTTTCGTAATAAATGGGGCGGTTAGGGCGAAGCCGGATCGGACGAGACGGGGCATTTCGCCGCATCGCCCTCCGCTCAATCCACGCCGCGCGCGCGCTGCGCCTCGAAACGGCGCCGGAACGCCTCGAACGCGCCGGTTTCGATGGCCGAACGCATTTCGCCCATCAGTTCGAGGTAGTAGTGCAGGTTGTGGATCGTGTTCAACTGCGCGCCGAGAATTTCGCCCACGCGGTGCAGGTGATGCAGGTAGCCGCGCGTGAAATGGCGGCACGTGTAGCAGCCGCATTGTTCGTCGAGCGGGCGCAGCGAATTGCGGTGCGTCGCGTTGCGGATCTTGAGGTCGCCGAAGCGCGTGAAGAGCCAGCCGTTGCGCGCGTTGCGCGTCGGCATCACGCAGTCGAACATGTCGATGCCGGCGGCGACGCCCGCCACGAGGTCTTCCGGCGTGCCGACGCCCATCAGGTAATGCGGCTTGTCGGCGGGCAATTTCGGTGCGACGTGGCCGAGCACGCGCATCATGTCCTCCTTCGGCTCGCCGACCGACAGGCCGCCGATCGCGTAGCCGTGGAACGGCAGGTCGGCAAGGCCCGCGAGCGATTCGTCGCGCAGGTCCTCGTACATGCCGCCCTGCACGATGCCGAACAGCGCGTTCGGATTGCCGAGCCGCGCGAACTCGTCGATCGAGCGCTTCGCCCAGCGCAGCGACAGGCGCATCGACGCGGCGGCGTCCTCGTGCGAGGTCGGCACGCCGTCGGTGGCGTAGGGCGTGCATTCGTCGAACTGCATCGCGATGTCGGAGTCGAGCACCTTCTGGATCTGCATCGACACCTCGGGCGAAAGGAACAGCTTGTCGCCGTTGACGGGCGAGGCGAACGCGACGCCTTCCTCGGTGATCTTGCGCAGCTCGCCGAGCGAGAACACCTGGAAGCCGCCCGAATCGGTGAGGATCGGCCGCTGCCAGCCCATGAAGCGGTGCAGGCCGCCGTGCGCGGCGATCGTGTCGAGGCCGGGGCGCAGCCAGAGGTGGAACGTGTTGCCGAGGACGATCTGCGCGCGGATCTCCTCGAGCTCGCGCGGCTGGATCGCCTTGACGGTGCCGTAGGTGCCGACGGGCATGAAGATCGGCGTTTCGATCGTGCCGTGGTTCAGCGTGAGGCGGCCGCGGCGCGCGAGGCCGTCCGTCGCGAGCAGTTCGAAGGCGAGGCCGCTGTCCGGCTTCGGCTGCGCACCGGAGGGGATGCCCGGCTGGGCGAGGCTGTCGTGGGGATGACCGTCGGTCATGTCAAAGCTCCTGTGCGACCGGAAAGGTGCTGCGTGGGGCCGGTGCCTGGCGCCGAAGCGCCGGCGTCGGACCGGCCCGCCCGGCGCAGACGATGAACGCCGTCCGCGCGAGCGCGGGCGGCGGATGAAAGCGGCGTGGCGGGGCCATGCGGTGGCGGGCGGGGTCGGCCGTGCCCGTCGCTTCAGCCGGGCTCGCCCGCCGGCGGCGCGGCGCGCGTGAGCAGCATCGCGTCGCCGTAGCTGAAGAACCGGTAGCGCTGCGCGATGGCGTGCCGGTAGGCCTCGCGGATCGTCTCGAAGCCCGCGAACGCCGAGACGAGCATCAGCAGCGTCGATTTCGGCAGGTGAAAGTTCGTCACGAGCCGGTCCACGACGCGGAACCGGTAGCCGGGCGTGATGAAGATGTCCGTTTCCGCCGAGGTCGCGGCGAGCGGGCGGCCGGTGGCCGCGGCGTCGCGCGCGGCGGCTTCGAGCGCGCGCATCGAGGTCGTGCCGACGGCGACCACGCGGCCGCCGCGCGCGCGCGTCGCCTCGATGCGTTCGACGAGCGACGCCGGCAGTTCGTACCACTCGCTGTGCATGCGGTGCTCGGCGAGGTTCTCGACGCGCACCGGCTGGAACGTGCCCGCGCCGACGTGCAGCGTCAGCGTCGCGCGTTCGATGCCGCGCGCGTCGAGCCGCGCGAGCAGCGCGTCGTCGAAATGCAGGCCCGCCGTCGGCGCGGCCACGGCGCCGGGGTGGCGCGCGAACACGGTCTGATAGCGCGTTTCGTCGGTCGCGTCGGCGTCGTGCGCGATGTAGGGCGGCAGCGGCAGGCGGCCGTAGCGTTCGATGAGCGCGAGACAATCGTCGGGGAAGTGCAGCGTGTAGAACGGCTCGACGCGCTCGCCCACCGTCACCTCGAACGCGTCGGCGAGGCGCAGCGCGGTGCCCGGCGCCGGGCTCTTGCTCGCGCGAATCTGCGCGAGCGCCGTGCGTGCGCCCGTCAGGCGCTCGACCAGCACCTCGATCCGGCCGCCGCTCGCCTTCTGGCCGAGGAAGCGCGCCTTGAGCACGCGCGTGTCGTTGAAGACGAGCAGGTCGCCCGGCGCGAGGCAGTCGGGCAGATCGGCGAAGCGGCGGTCGGCGAGAGCGGCCGGCCGCGTCGCGGTGCTTACCTCGAGCAGGCGGCTCGCGCTGCGCTCGGGCAGCGCGGTCTGCGCGATCAGCTCGGCGGGCAGATCGAAATCGAAATCGGAAAGCTTGAGCATGCGGCCAGGATGAAGCGGGAATGCGCCGCCCGCCGACGGCGAGCGGCTATGATTGCGGGACGGCGCAACGGCGGGGCGGTTCGCGCGCGACGCGCGCTTCGTCGTCCGCCCCGTCGTCCGCCTTGTCGTCCTGATCGCCGATGCGCTCTGCGCGCCCCGCCGGAAAGCCGATATTGTACTTGCGAAGCCGCCCATGCCCTCGTCCGTCCGCCGTTCGATGCCCGATCCGATGTCCGCCGATTCCGAGTCCGAGTCCGGTCTCTCGGGCGGGACGCGCGAGTCCGCAGCCGACAGCGATGCGGCGCCGGCCACGCCGAGGGGGGCCGGGGCATCGAAGTCCCGCGCGCCGAAAGGCGCGGAAGGAGGCGGCAAGGCGGGACGCGCGAAGGCGGCAGACAAGCCCGCCGCCGCCAAAACGGCCGATCGCCTCGCGAAGCTCGGGCTCGCGCGCGACATCGATCTCGTGCTGCATCTGCCGATGCGCTACGAGGACGAGACGACGCTCACGCCGATCGGCGAGCTTCTGCCCGGCGGCATCGCGCAGACCGAAGGCGTGGTGTTCGACAACGAGATTGCGTACCGGCCGCGCCGCCAATTGCTCGTGAAGCTGCGCGACGACGCCGGCCACGAGCTGGTGCTGCGCTTCCTGAACTTCTACGGCTCGCAGGTCGCGCAGATGGCGCTGGGCAAGCGGTTGCGCGTGCGCGGCGACGTGCGCGGCGGGTTCTTCGGGCTCGAGATGGTGCACCCGGCCGTGCGCGTCGTCGACGACGACACGCCGCTGCCGCAGGCCCTCACGCCCGTCTACCCGACGACGGCCGGCGTGAGCCAGGCCTATCTGCGCAAGGCGATCGACAACGCGCTGGCGCGCACGTCGCTGCCCGAGCTGCTGCCCGAATCCGTCGCGCGTAACTATCTGGAGCCGCTCGGCGTGCCGGGCCTCATGGACGCCGTGCGCACGCTTCACCATCCCGACGTCGATGCCGACGAGACCGCGCTCGTCGACGGCACGCATCCGGCGTGGACGCGCATCAAGTTCGAGGAACTGCTGGCGCAGCAGCTCTCGCTCAAGCGCGCGCAGGCCGAGCGCCGCACGCGCTCGGCTCCGGCGATGCCGCTGCGCGCAGCGGACGCGAAATCGGGTAATGCACAGGGCACGGGGTTGGACG
Source organism: Burkholderia sp. WAC0059 (assembly GCF_002870125.1). Taxonomy (GTDB): domain Bacteria; phylum Pseudomonadota; class Gammaproteobacteria; order Burkholderiales; family Burkholderiaceae; genus Paraburkholderia. The sequence goes on along the minus strand of NZ_PNEO01000004.1, from coordinate 103,294 downwards.
TAGCGCCGGCCTCGCTCGTCTCGCGCCTCTATGCCGCGCTGCCGTTCGGGCTGACGGGCGCGCAGCAGCGCGCCGTCGCCGAAATCGCGCGCGACCTCGCCGAGCCGCATCCGATGCAGCGGCTGTTGCAGGGCGACGTCGGCAGCGGCAAGACCGTGGTGGCGGCGCTGGCCGCCGCCCAGGCCATCGACGCCGGCTACCAGGCTGCGCTGATGGCGCCGACCGAAATTCTCGCCGAGCAGCACGCGCGCAAGCTGCGCGACTGGCTCGAACCGCTCGGCGTGCAGGTGGCCTGGCTCGCGGGCAGCCTCAAGGCGAAGGCGAAGCGTTCGGCGCTCGAGGCGGCCGCGCTCGGTACGGCGCAGCTCGTCATCGGCACGCACGCGATCATCCAGGATGCCGTGGCGTTTGCGCGGCTCGGTTTCGTGATCGTCGACGAGCAGCACCGCTTCGGCGTCGAGCAGCGGCTCGCGCTGCGCGCGAAGGCGCAGAACGCGCGCGGCGCCGCCGACGCCGGCCGCGAGTTCCAGCCGCACCAGCTCATGATGTCGGCGACGCCGATCCCGCGCACGCTCGCGATGACCTACTACGCGGACCTCGACGTTTCGACGATCGACGAATTGCCGCCGGGCCGCACGCCGGTGCTGACGAAGCTCGTGGCCGACGCGCGCCGCGACGAGGTGATCGCGCGCGTGCGCGAGGCCGCGCTGACGGGCCGCCAGGTCTACTGGGTCTGTCCGCTCATCGAGGAGAGCGAGACGCTGCAACTGCAGACCGCCGTCGAGACTTACGAGACGCTCGTCGCCGCATTGCCGGAGCTGCGCGTCGGCCTCGTGCACGGACGGCTCGCGCCCGCGGAGAAGGCCGCCGTGATGGATGCGTTCACGCGCAACGAGGTTCAGCTACTCGTCGCGACCACGGTGATCGAGGTCGGCGTGGACGTGCCGAACGCTTCGCTGATGGTGATCGAACACGCCGAGCGCTTCGGTCTCGCGCAACTGCACCAGCTACGCGGCCGCGTGGGGCGCGGCAGCGTGGCGTCGGTCTGCGTGCTGCTCTACAGCGGGCCGCTTTCGATCGCCGGCCGCGCGCGGCTGCAGACCATGCGCGAGACGACCGACGGCTTCGAGATCGCGCGCCGCGACCTCGAAATCCGCGGGCCCGGCGAGTTCCTCGGCGCGCGCCAGTCGGGGGCCGCGATGCTGCGGTTCGCCGACCTCGAGCACGACGCCTGGCTCATCGAGCCGGCGCGCGGCGCGGCCGACCGGCTGCTTGCCGACCACCCGCACGTCGTCGTCCAGCACCTGAACCGCTGGCTCGGCGCGCGCGAGCAGTATCTGAAGGCCTGAACGGGCGATTCGGGCGATTTGTCCCCCAGGCCGGAACCGGCCTGCCGCGGCGCCGGCGATTGATCCAGTCCCGTTTTTTGCGCCGCCGGCGCGCCGGAGGTTGGCGAATCGGCCTCATCGGTGTATAACTAGAACCTATCGAATTTCCCTTCTGATTGGTCCCCAATGACGCTGACTGAACTGAAATACATCGTCGCGGTCGCGCGCGAGCGGCACTTCGGACGGGCGGCAGAAGCCTGCTTCGTGAGCCAGCCGACGCTGTCGGTGGCGATCAAGAAGCTCGAAGACGAGCTGAACGTGCAGATTTTCGAACGCGGCACGAGCGAAGTCAGCGTGACGCCGATCGGCGAGCAGATCGTGACCCAGGCCCAGCGCGTCCTCGAGCAGACGCTCGCCATCAAGGAAATCGCCAAGCAGGGCAAGGACCCGCTCGTGGGGCCGCTGCGACTCGGCGTGATCTACACGATCGGGCCCTACCTGCTGCCGACGCTCGTCAAGCAGATGATCAAGCGCGTGCCGCAGATGCCGCTGATGCTCCAGGAGAACTACACGCTCAAACTGATCGAGTTGCTCAAACAGGGCGAGATCGACGTGGCCATCATGGCGCTGCCGTTCCCCGAAACCGGCCTCACGCTGCGTCCGCTCTACGACGAGCCGTTCGTCGTCGCGCTGCCGTCGGGCCACGCCTGGGAGCGGCGCTCGAAGATCAACCCCGACGACCTCAAGCAGGAAACCATGCTGCTGCTCGGCAGCGGCCACTGCTTTCGCGACCACGTACTCGGCGTGTGCCCCGAGCTGATGCGTTTTTCGCAGAACGCCGACGGTATCCAGAAGACGTTCGAGGGCTCCTCGCTCGAGACGATCCGCCATATGGTCGCGAGCGGCGTCGGCATTACCGTGCTGCCGCGCATGTCGGTGCACGAGGTCAAGCCGCACGCGGGCGGCGTGGACGCCGGCCTGCTTTCCTACGTCGCGTTCGACGATCCGGTGCCGGACCGGCGCGTGGTGCTGGCCTGGCGCAAGAGCTTCACGCGGATGCCCGCGATCGAGGCGATCTGCGAGGCGATCACCGCCTGCGACCTGCCGGGCGTGAAGAAGCTGGACGCGTCGTCGGTCGTGATGGCCTGAACGGACACGGCGGCGCTTCGCCCGGAGGCGCCGCCGGATCGGGCTGGAAGGGACTTGCCAGGCGCGGAAGACCGCCTATTGAATAGATAAAATAAATCAAAAACTATAAAACAATAGCTTTGTTATAGTTCCTTCCATGGCCCGCCGATCATTGGCCGGCTTTTCGAGGAGGAAACCATGCATCAGACCGTTCCGTCGTCCGCCGTTCCCCAGTCCGAGACTCAAGCGCCAGGCGCGGCCGCGCTCGCAGCGGCGCCCACGGCGCCTGAAAAGGGCCTGCGCACGGTCGCCTTTTCGTTGCTCGTCGATCGCGCGCTGGCTTTCTGAGCGACCACACGCCCGCGTGTCCTGTTTTTTTCGAAGACGTTTGAAGCCAGGGAGAACGACCATGATCCGGATGATGACGATGGCGGTTGAAGCCGCCGGCAGCGCCGCCGGCGCGATTGCCGCGCAGGGCCCGCTCGTGCGCGCCTCGACGGCGGTACGTCGAACCGTGGGATTCGCGATCGTCGGCAGCGGTTTCGTCGTTCTCGTCGCGCAAGGGTTGCAGCGCGCGTTCGGCGGCTGACCGCGCGCGTCCGGGGACGGATGCACAAGCTTTCTACGCTACACTGACCCCCGTTCGAGCGTCCGCGAACGGCGGCCCGCGCCGCGGGTTCGCCGGATGCCGGGCCGGGTTCGTCTCACTGTCCAAAGGAATCGTCATGGCAAAAAAATCCACCGTGCAGCACGTCAACATCGGCATCAGCGACAAGGACCGCAAGAAGATCGCGGAAGGGCTGTCGCGCCTGCTCGCCGACACCTACATGCTTTACCTGAAGACGCACAACTTTCACTGGAACGTCACGGGGCCGATGTTCAACACGCTGCACCTGATGTTCGAAACCCAGTACACCGAACTGGCGACGGCCGTCGACCTGATCGCCGAGCGCATTCGCGCGTTGGGCGTGTTCGCGCCGGGTAGCTACAAGGATTTCGGCAAGCTCTCGTCGATCCCCGAGGCGGACGGCGTGCCGGCCGCCGAGGAGATGATCCGCCAGCTCGTCGAGGGCCAGGAAGCGGTGGTGCGCACGGCGCGCGAGATTTTCCCGGCCACGGAGTCGGCGAACGACGAGCCGACCGCCGACCTGCTGACGCAGCGCATGCAGACGCATGAAAAGACCGCATGGATGCTGCGCTCGATGCTCGCCTGATCGATCGGTTTTGGGCGGCGTGTTGGACGAATGGCCGGCCGGGAGCGATCCCGGCCGGTTTTTTTATGGGAGGCGCCCGCGTGCGCCGGACGGGTTCAGGCCGATCGCGCCGGCCCGGGAAGGCACGGGGCTGGCCTCCGTCTGGCCTACAATAGACGCCCGACAGGCGCGCCGCGCCGTTTTGCCCGATTTCGCCATGTTCGCCCGACTCCCGCTCTATCTGCGCCTTGTGCGCATGGACAAGCCGATCGGCAGCCTGCTGCTGCTGTGGCCGACGCTCAACGCGCTGTGGATCGCCTCGGGCGGTCATCCGGCGCCGTCGCTGCTCGCCATTTTCGCGATCGGCACGGTGCTGATGCGCTCGGCCGGCTGCGCGATCAACGATTACGCGGATCGCGACTTCGACCGCCACGTCAAGCGCACGGCCGAGCGGCCGATCACCTCGGGCCGCATTCGCGCCTGGGAGGCCATCGCGATCGCGGCCGGGCTCGCGGCGCTGTCGTTCCTGCTGATCCTGCCGCTCAACGCGCTGACCCGACAGCTCTCGGTCGTGGCCGTGTTCGTGGCGGCCTCGTATCCGTTCACGAAGCGCTTCTTCGCGATTCCGCAGGCTTATCTCGGCATCGCGTTCGGCTTCGGCATTCCGATGGCGTTCGCGGCCGTGCAAAACCAGGTGCCGCCGCTCGCGTGGCTCATGCTCGTCGCGAACGTGTTCTGGTCGGTCGCCTACGACACCGAATACGCGATGGTCGATCGCGACGACGACGTCAGGATCGGCATTCGCACGTCCGCGATTACGTTCGGCCGCTTCGACGTGCTCGCCATCATGCTCTGCTACGCGGCGACGCTCGCCATCTACGCGGGGCTCGGCGTCGCGCTCGGCTTCGGGCCGCTGTACTGGCTCGGCTGGGTTGCCGCTGCGGGCTGCGCCGTCTATCACTACACGCTGATCCGCGGCCGCGAGCGGATGCCGTGCTTTGCGGCGTTCCGGCACAACAATTGGCTCGGCGGCGTGCTGTTCGTGGGGATCGCCGCGCATTACCTCGTCGCGGCGGGCCGCTGAGGCCGCTGAAGCCGCTGCGTCGGTGGCGCTTTCATCGAATGCGCGCCGGGCGGCGCGGCCCGATTACTGCCGCCCGAATTCCTCGCCCATGTCCTTCGCGCGCGCGTCGGCGGCCAGCGCGCCGCGCACGATCGCTTCCTTGATGCCCGACGCGTCGAACGACGCGAGCGCCGCGGCCGTGGTGCCGCCCTTCGACGTCACGCGCTCGCGCAGCACCGAAGGCGGTTCGTCCGACTGCAGCGCGAGCTGCGCCGCGCCTGCGAACGTCGCGGCGGCGAGCGCGCGGCCCTGTGCCGCGTCCATGCCGAGGCGGCGGGCCGCCTCTTCCAGCGCCTCGATGAAATAGAACACGTAGGCCGGCCCGCTGCCCGAGATCGCCGTGACGGCGTCGATCTTCGCCTCGTCGTCGACCCAGACGGTCTGGCCCACGGCGCCGAGCACCGACGAGGCCAGCGCGCGGTCGGCCTCGTCGACGCCGCCGCCCGCCGCGAGGCCCGTCGCGCCCATGCCGATCAGCGCGGGCGTGTTCGGCATCGTGCGCACGATGCGCGCGTGGCCGCCGAGCCAGCGCGAGAGGTCGGCGCTGCGGATGCCGGCCACGATGCTGATGACGAGCTGGCGCGACGAGAGCCACGGCGAGAGCGCCTGCGCCACCGTCTTCACGACCTGCGGCTTCACCGCGAGCACGACGGCGTCGTAGGCGGCGAGCGCCGCGTCGGCCGACGCGCCGGTGCCGATGCCGAACTGCTGCGCGCTGCGCGCGCGCGCGGCTTCGTCGGGATCGATCGCGTACAGGTCCGAGGCGGCGACGCCCTGCCGGATCAGCCCGCCGATGAGTGCGGAGGCCATGTTGCCGCCGCCGATGAAGGCGATTTTCATGATGGGATGCGTGACGAAAAGGGCGCGGCTGCCTTCGGCGCGGCCGCGCGGGTTGATGACTAACGGGACGCGTGGCCGTAATCGCGCGCGCCGAAGATGGCGGTGCCGATCCGCACGACCGTGGCGCCTTCGAGCACGGCCGCCTCGAGATCGGCGGACATGCCCATCGAGAGCGTGTCGAGCGCGAGTCCGTCGGCGCGCAGCGCGTCGAAGAGTTCGCGCAGTCGACGGTGCGGCGCGCGTTGCGCATCGAGCCCGGCGGCCGGCTCCGGGATCGACATGAGCCCGCGCAGCCGCAATTGCGGCAGGGCCGCGATTTCATGCGCCACGTGTGCGGCCTCGGCCGGCTCGACGCCGCTCTTCGATGCCTCGCCGCTCACGTTCACCTGCAGGCAGACGTTGAGCGGCGGCAGCCCGGCCGGCCGCTGCTCGGCGAGGCGCTGCGCGATCTTGAGCCGGTCGACGGAATGGACCCAGTCGAAATGCTCGGCGACGGGCCGCGTCTTGTTCGATTGCAGCGGTCCGATGAAGTGCCATTCGAGGCCGGCGCGCAGGTCCGCGAGCGCCTCGATCTTCGCGATCGCCTCCTGCACGTAATTCTCGCCGAACGCGCGCTGGCCGGCCGCGTGGGCCGCGCGCACGTCTTCGGCGAGAAACGTCTTGGAGACGGCGAGCAGTGCGATCGAGCGGGGATCGCGGCCGGCCGCGCGGGCCGCCTCTGCGATGCGCCGGTGCGTGGCGTCGAGGTTGTGGGCGAGATCGGTGGTCATCGGGCGTGGGGACGGTGGCGTGTCCGGGAGCGTTCGGGCAGGGCGGGCGGGTTGAATGCGTCGCGCCAATTATACGGAACCGTTCGTGACGGGCCGGAGTTCATGCTGTTGTTCACGCCGTCGTCAGCAGGTGCTCGACGAGCTCGATCCAGTGGACGACCGGCAGCGTCGTGCCGCTTTGCAGATGCGCGATGCAGCCGACGTTGGCCGAGACGATCATCTGCGGTTCCAGCGCGCGCAGACGGCCCAGCTTCTGGTCGCGCAGCGCGTACGAGAGCTTCGGCTGCAGCAGCGAGTAGGTGCCGGCCGACCCGCAGCACAGATGGCTGTCGGCCGGCAGACGCACGTCGATGTCGAGCGCGCCGAGCACGCGCTCGACGCCGCCGCGCAATTGCTGGCCGTGCTGCAGCGTGCAGGGCGGATGGTAGGCGACGGCATGCACGTCGCGCGGCCGCGTCGCGTCGATCAGCGCGTTCTCGAACGCGGGCAGGATTTCACCGAGGTCGCGCGTGAGTCCGACGATGCGCTGCGCCCGCTTCGCGTAGGCCGGATCGTTGCGCAGCAGGTGCGCGTACGACTTGACCGTCGCGCCGCATCCCGACGCGTTCATGACGATCGCCTCGACGCCGTCCTCGACGTAGGGCCACCAGGCGTCGACGTTGGCGCGCGCGTCGTCGAGCGCGTCGTCGACGTAGCCGAGATGCAGCCGGATCGCGCCGCAGCAGCCGGCCCGCGGCGCGACGACGGTTTCGATGCCGAGCGCGTCGAGCACGCGCGCCGTCGCCGTGTTGACGTTGGGCATCATCGCGGGCTGCACGCAGCCGGCGAGCAGCAGCATCCTGCGCGCATGCCGTGCGCGGGGCCAGGCGAGCGGCGGCGCGAGCACCGGTATCTTGTCGCGCAGCGTGCGCGGCAGCAGCGGCCGCACCTGCCGGCCCACGCGCATGGCCGCCGAGAAGACGGTGCTGCGCGGCAGAAAGCCGGAAAGCAGACGGCGCGCGAGGCGCTGGCGCAGCGGGCGCTCGACCCGTTCCTCGGCCAGCTTGCGGCCGATCTCGGCGAGCCGTCCGAACTGGACGCCCGACGGACAGGTGGTTTCGCAGCCGCGGCAGGTGAGGCAGCGGTCGAGATGCGTGAGCGTGCTGCGCGTGGGCGGCGCGCCCTCCGCCATCCGCTTGATCAGGTAGATGCGCCCGCGCGGTCCGTCGAGCTCGTCGCCGAGCAGTTGATAGGTCGGGCAGGTCGCCGTGCAGAAGCCGCAATGCACGCAGCGGCGCAGGATCGCGTCGGCCTCGTCGCCGTCGGGCGTGTGGCGGATGAAGTCCGCGAGATGGGTTTGCATCGCGCCGCTCAGAAGTCGGGATACAGGCGGCCGCGATTGAAGATACGGGCCGGATCGAAGGCGGCTTTCAGGCCGCGATGGATTTTCATGAGCGGCGCGGGCAGCGGGGCGAACACGCCGTCGCCGCGGTCGTAGTGCATGCCGGCGCGGAATCGCGTCGCGTGGCCGCCTACCTGGTTTGCGCTCGCGCGCACGGTCTGCGCGTTGGCGTCGGTGATCCACCAGCGCTGCGCGCCGCCCCATTCCATCAGTTGCGCGCCGGGCAGGTGCAGCGGCTCGGCGACGGACGGCAGCGCGAGCCGCCACAGCGCCTCGCCGGGCCCGACCGAGGCGAAGAACGGGTCGGTCTGCTCGCGTAGCGCGACCCAGAAGCGCGCGGCGTCCACCGCGTCGACGGCCTCGCCGCCGAGTGCGAGGCGCGCCGCCTTGACCGCCGTTTCCGCGCCTTCGAGACGCACGGCCAGCGTGCCGTCGCGCCAGGCGCTCGCGGCGATCGGCAGGGGGCGCCCGCCCCATTCGTTGAGCCGGCGCACCGCGTCCGTCGCGTTCGTGTCGAACTGGAGCGTGGTTTCGGTCTGCGGGCGCGGCAGCACCCTGACCGAGAGTTCGAGGATGAGCCCGAGCGTGCCGAGCGAGCCGGCCAGCAGGCGCGACACGTCGTAGCCGGCGACGTTCTTCACGACCTGGCCGCCGAAGCGCAGCACCTCACCGCGACCGTTCATGACGACCGCGCCGAGCACGAAATCGCGCGGCGCGCCGGCGCTGGCCCGGCGCGGTCCGGCGAGGCCGGCGGCAATGCAGCCGCCGAACGTCGCGTCCGCGCCGAAATGCGGCGGCTCGAATGCAAGCATCTGCCGGCATTCGGCGAGTGCCGCCTCGACTTCGACAAGCGGCGTGCCCGCGCGCGCGGTGACGACGAGCTCGGCCGGATCGTAGGAAACGATGCCGTGCCAGGCGCGCGTGTCCAGCGTTTCTCCTTCGGTCTGCTCACCATACCAGTCCTTCGTGCCGCCGCCGCGCAGGCGCAGCGGCCTGCCCCCGGCGCTGGCCGAGCGGACGCGCCCGGACCAGACGGCGACGATGTCGTCCTCTTCCATGGTCTCGTATTCGTTGTCGTTCTTTTCGATTGTATCGGCCGCGTTCGCGCCCGCAACCGGCGCCGACCCGTAAGGGAATGACCCGGTGAGCGTGCGGGTCGACCCGCGCGTGGGCGTTCCGGCGAGGTCTTGAGGCCGGTTGCGGCTGGGAACGAGACGGCTTCGCCGCTAGAACCGCGGCAGTTCGGGATGCGGCAGCCGGTTGCCGCGCACGTGCAGGCGGCCGTACTCGGCGCAGCGCGCACGCGTGGGGATGCCCTTGTCGGGATTGAGCAGGCCGGCCGGGTCGAACGCGCACTTGACCGCGTGAAACGCGTCGCTCTCCTCGGGCGAGAATTGCACGCACATCGAATTGATCTTCTCGATGCCGACGCCGTGCTCGCCCGTCACCGTGCCGCCCAGCTCGACGCAGGTTTCGAGGATGTCGGCGCCGAACGCCTCGGCGCGGCGCCATTCGTCGGGATCGGCGCCGTCGAACAGGATGAGCGGGTGCATGTTGCCGTCGCCGGCATGGAACACGTTGATGCAACGCAGTCCGTACTTTTCCTCCATGTCGTGGATGCACGCGAGCAGCGGCCCGATGCTGCGGCGGGGCACGGTGCCGTCCATGCAGTAGTAGTCGGGGGACAGGCGGCCCGCCGCCGGAAAGGCATTCTTGCGGCCCGACCAGAATTCGAGCCGTTCGGCCTCGCTGCGCGAGACCTGGATGCGCGTCGCGCCGCGCTCGCGCAGCACGGCCGTCGTGCGCGCGATTTCGTCGGCGACTTCCTCGGGCGTGCCGTCGGCTTCGCACAGCAGGATCGCGGCCGCGTCGAGGTCGTAGCCCACGTGGACGAAGTCCTCGACGGCGCGCACGGCCGGCTTGTCCATCATTTCGAGGCCCGCCGGAACGATGCCGGCCGCGATGATGCCGGCGACGGCCTCGCCGCCCTTCACGACGTCGTCGAAGCTGGCCATGACGACCCGCGCCGTCTGCGGACGCGGAATCAGCCTGACCGTCACCTCCGTCACGAGCGCGAACATGCCTTCGCTGCCGATCGTCACGGCGAGCAGGTCGAGCCCCGGCGCATCGGGCGCGAGCGAGCCGAACTCGACGATCTCGCCGTCCATCGTCACCGCGCGCACGCGCAGCACGTTGTGGACCGTCAGCCCGTACTTGAGGCAGTGGACGCCGCCCGAATTCTCCGAGACGTTGCCGCCGATCGTGCAGGCGATCTGCGACGAAGGATCGGGCGCGTAGTAGAGCCCGTAGGGCGCGGCGGCCTCGGAGACCGCGAGATTACGCACGCCGGGCTGCACCGTGGCCGTGCGCGCGTAGGGGTCCACCTCGACGATAGTGCGCAGGCGGGCCAGCGAGACGACGATGCCTTCGCGAATCGGCAGGGCGCCGCCGGAGAGGCCCGTGCCGGCGCCGCGCGGCACCACGGGTACCGCGAGCCGCCGGCAGATCTGCACGATGCGCAGCACCTGGGCCTCGGTTTCGGGCAGGACGACGGCGAGCGGCAGACGCCGCCAGGCGGTGAGCCCGTCGCATTCGTAGGCGACGGTGTCCTCCTCGCGGTAGAGCAGGCAATGCGCGGGCAGCGCGGCCTGCAGGGCCTGCACGACTTCGCGCTGACGGGCTGACAGGTCGGCCGTTTCGTTCATGTCTCCTCCGCCCGGCGTTCTGTTTTCGTCCGGCTTGCGCGGGGATTGCCTGCCACGTAACGGTTCAGGCGCCCCAGGAAAAAATCTTGCCCGGATTCATCAGATTGCGCGGATCGAGCGCGTGCTTGATCGAGCGCATCGTGTCGACCGTATCGGCGCCCTGCTCCTCGACGAGGAAGTCGATCTTGTGCAGGCCGATGCCGTGCTCGCCCGTACAGGTGCCGTCCATCGCGAGCGCGCGGCGCACGATGCGATGGTTCAGGCGCTCGGCTTCCTCCATCTCGCCGGGCTTCGCGGGATCGACGAGGATCGCGACGTGGAAGTTGCCGTCGCCGACGTGGCCGACGATCGGGCAGGGCAGCGGCGAGGTTTTCAGATCCTCCTCGGTCCCGGCCACGCATTCGGCGAGCCGCGAGATCGGCACGCAGACGTCGGTCGACAGCGCGCGGCTGCCGGGCTTGAGCTGGAGCATCGCGAAGTAGGCGTTGTGCCGCGCGTTCCAGAGGCGGCTGCGGTCCTCGGGACGCGTCGCCCATTCGAAGCCTTCGCCGCCGTTCTGCGCGGCGATTTCCTGTACGAGCTGCGCCTGCTCCTCGACGCCCGCGGCCGTGCCGTGGAACTCGAAGAAGAGCGTGGGCGCCTCGCGCAGCGCGAGGTTCGAGTGGTGGTTGATGGCGCGGACCGCGAGCGGGTCGATGAACTCCACGCGCGCGACGGGCACGCCGATCTGGATCGTCTCGATGACGGCGCGCACGGCCTCGGTCATTGAGCCGAACGTGCAGACCGCGGCGGAGATGGCCTCGGGCAGCGGGTAGAGCCGCAGCGTGACGCCGGTGATGATGCCGAGCGTGCCCTCCGAGCCGACGACGAGCCGCGTGAGGTCGTAGCCGGCCGCCGACTTGCGCGCGCGCGAGCCGGTCTTGATGACGCGGCCGTCGGCCAGCACGACGGTGAGGCCGAGCACGTTCTCGCGCATCGTGCCGTAGCGCACGGCGTTGGTGCCCGAGGCGCGCGTCGCGGCCATGCCGCCGATGCTCGCGTCCGCGCCCGGATCGATCGGGAAAAAGAGGCCCGTGTCGCGCAGCGCTTCGTTCAGCGCCTTGCGGGAGAGGCCGGGCTCGACCGTCACGGTGAGGTCTTCGGCGTCGATCGACAGGACCCGGTTCATTTCCGAGAGGTCGATGCTCACGCCGCCCTGCACCGCGAGCAGGTGTCCTTCGAGCGACGAGCCGCTGCCGTATGCGATGATGGGAACGTCGTGCTGCGCGCAGAGGCGCACGGCGGTCTGGACGTCCTCGGTGCAGCGCGCGAAGACGACGGCGTCGGGCAGTTGCGGATCGAACGCGGACTCGTCGCGGCCGTGATGGGCGCGCACGGCGCCGGCCGTCGAGACGCGCGGGCCGAACGCGGCGGTCAGTTGATCGAGCAGTGCGGCGGGGAAGGGGCGGCGCAGGGACGCCGGCGGGGCGGGATGGTTCACGCGGGTGTCTCCGTTGATTGACGTATTCTGATTTGAGTGCGTTTTATTCTACGCCGATCGATACGCCGCCATTGCTGCGGTGCATGAAGTCGGGCGCCGCCATAGTTTCGTTTCTACGCACGGGATTGCGGCACGCGATGGGCCGGACGAACGAGGGCGACATCATCATGGGTAACCGACTCGGCAAAATCACGACGCGCACCGGCGACGACGGCACGACGGGGCTCGGCGACGGCAGCCGCGTGCGCAAGGACGACCCTCGCATCGCCGCGATCGGCGACGTCGACGAGCTGAATTCGCAGATCGGCGTGTTGCTCTGCGAGGCCTTGCCCGACGACGCGCGAGCGGCGTTGACGGCCATCCAGCACGACCTCTTCGACCTTGGCGGCGAACTGTGCCTGCCGGACCACGCGCTGATCGGCGACGCGCATCTCGCGCGGCTCGACGGCTGGCTGGCGGACTGGAACGCCGATTTGCCGCCGCTCGCGGAGTTCGTCCTGCCGGGCGGCTCGCGCGCGGCGGCGCTCGCGCACGTGTGCCGGACCGTGTGCCGGCGGGCCGAACGCTCGATCGTCGCGCTCGGCGCATCGGCCGACGGGCCGCGCCGCTATGCGAACCGGCTCTCGGACCTGCTGTTCGTGCTGGCCCGGGTGCTCAATCGGACCGAAGGCGTCGGCGACGTGCTCTGGCGGCACGAGCGCCGCGCGCGGCGGTAAACGGCAGGGCGATTGCGCCGGACGCAAAAAAGCCCGGCCGCGCGCAAGGGCGCGGCCGGGCTTTCACGACGTTCGCCGTCGTCGCGCTCAGTCCGCGCGGCCGCGTGCGAGCCGGCGCTGCTTCACTGCCTCGGCGAGCCCTTCGAGCACGGCGATGCTGTCGTCCCAGCCGATGCAGGCGTCGGTGATGCTCTGGCCGTAGGTCAGCTCGCAGCCTTCCTTCAGGTCCTGGCGACCTGCCACGAGATGCGATTCGACCATCACGCCGACGATGCGCTCGTCGCCGGCCGCGACCTGCCGGCCGATGTCGGCGCAGACGGGAATCTGGTTCTCGTGCTTCTTCGAGCTGTTGGCGTGGCTCGCGTCGATCATCAGGCGCGCCGCGAGGCCGCCCTTTTCGAGGTCGCTGCAAGCCGCGCCCACGCTCTGGGTGTCGTAGTTCGGCGCCTTGCCGCCGCGCAGGATCACGTGGCAGTCCTCATTGCCGGCCGTCGAGACGATCGCCGAGTAGCCGCCCTTCGTGACCGACAGGAAATGATGCGGCTGCGAGGCGGCCTTGATCGCGTCGATGGCGATCTTCACGTTGCCGTCGGTGCCGTTTTTGAAGCCGACCGGGCACGAAAGCCCCGAGGCCAGTTCGCGGTGCACCTGCGATTCGGTCGTGCGCGCGCCGATCGCTCCCCACGAGATCAGGTCCGCGATGTACTGCGGGCTGATCATGTCGAGGTACTCGGTGCCGGCGGGCAGGCCGAGTTCGTTGATGTGCATGAGCAGCTCGCGCGCGGTGCGCAGGCCGTCGTTGATCTGGAAGCTGTTGTCGAGGTGCGGGTCGTTGATGAGGCCCTTCCAGCCCACCGTCGTGCGCGGCTTTTCGAAGTACACGCGCATCACGATCTCGAGCTCGCCGGCGAAGCGCCGGCGTTGCTCGACGAGCTTGCGGGCATAGTCGACGGCGGCCTTCGTGTCGTGGATCGAGCAGGGGCCGATCACGACGACGAGCCGGTCGTCCTGGCCGTGCAGGATGCGGTGCAGCGCGGCGCGCGCGTTGTAGATCAGGTCCGATACGGCTTCGGAGCACGGGAACTCGCGGATCAGGTGCGCGGGCGGCGCGAGTTCCTTCAGTTCGCGAATACGGACATCGTCGGTGTTGTGGGGGGGCATGGTTTTCTCCCAATCCTTTTCGTAGCGTGTGTTGCAGGGTGTTCGGTTAAAGGGGGCAAAAAAAAACCGCCAGGCTTCGCTGGCGGTTCTTCGTGTATCCGGGTCTTGCGCGTGCTAACAACCCTCTCGATCCGCCAGCGGCCTGAGATGCCAAAAAAAGTAAAAGTAAAACTTGGTGGCGGACATGGCGAAAAACGGTCTGAGCTATCGTTCGTCGAAAGAGGTTGACTTGCTTTATAACCCGATCGTGCCCGGCTGGCAAGTCATTGGGGCCGAAAATGCGGATAATCCGCGTATTTTCGGCGCCCGATGCGCAAGTCAGGCGTTTTTGGCGCGTTCCGGCGCGGCTAAACCGTGCCGCCGACCGTCATCCGGTCGATGCGCAGCGTCGGCTGGCCGACGCCCACGGGCACGCTCTGGCCTTCCTTGCCGCAGACGCCGACGCCGCTGTCGAGCTTCATGTCGTTGCCGATCATGCTCACGTACTTGAGCGATTCCGGGCCGCTGCCGACCAGCGTCGCGCCCTTCACGGGGTAGGTGACTTTGCCGTTCTCGATCATGTAGGCCTCGGAGGCCGAGAACACGAATTTGCCGTTCGTGATGTCGACCTGGCCGCCGCCGAAGTTCACGGCGTAGAGGCCGTTCTTCACCGACGCGATGATTTCCTGCGGATCGCGGTCGCCGTTGAGCATGTAGGTGTTGGTCATGCGCGGCATCGGCAGCGACGCGTACGATTCGCGGCGCGCGTTGCCCGTTACCGGCATGCCCATCAGCCGGGCGTTCAGCGAGTCCTGGATGTAGCCCTTCAGAATGCCGTCCTCGATCAGCGTCGTGCACTGCGTCGGGTTGCCCTCGTCGTCGATATTGAGCGAGCCGCGCCGGTTCGGCAGCGTGCCGTCGTCGACGACGGTGACGCCCTTCGCGGCCACCCGCTCGCCGATGCGGCCCGCGAACGCCGAGGAGCCCTTGCGGTTGAAGTCGCCCTCGAGCCCGTGGCCGATCGCCTCGTGCAGCAGCACGCCGGGCCAGCCGGGGCCGAGCACGACCGTCATCGAGCCGGCCGGCGCGGGCCGCGCGTCGAGGTTGACGAGCGCCGAGTGCACCGCGTCGTCGACGTACTTCGCGAGCACCTCGTCGGTGAAGTGGCGGTAGTCGAAGCGGCCGCCGCCGCCGCCGCTGCCGATTTCGCGGCGGCCGTTCTGCTCGGCGATCACCGTCAGCGACAGGCGCACGAGCGGCCGGATGTCGGCGGCGAGCGCGCCGTCGCTGCGCGCGACGAGCACGATGTCGTATTCGCCGGCAAGGCCCGCCATCACCTGGGTGATGCGCGGGTCGCGGCCGCGGGCCATCTGCTCGATGCGTTCGAGCAGTTTCACCTTCGCGGTCGCGTCGAGCGAGTTGAGCGGGTCGGCCGGCAGGTACAGGTCGCGCCCCGCCACGCCCGTGAGCGACGACGCCACCTTGACCTTGTGCTTGCCGCCGCCGGCTTTCGCGATGGCGCGCGTCGCGATCGCGGCCTCGCGGATCGCCTCGGGCGAGAGGTCGTCCGAGTAGGCGAACGCGGTGCGCTCGCCCGACACCGCCCGCACGCCGACGCCCTGGTCGATGCTGAAGCTGCCCGACTTGACGATGCCTTCCTCCAGGCTCCAGGCCTCGCTGCGCGTGGTCTGGAAGTAGAGGTCGGCGTAGTCGACGCGATGCGTGAAGATTTCGGCGAGCGTGCGCGTGAGCACGGTTTCGTCGAGGCCGTAGGGGGTGAGGAGCGCGTCCTTCGCGGTGGCGAGGTTGCGGATACCGGGTTCGATAATGTTCATGCGGGCGAGAGGAAAAGGTTCGTGACGTAGATTCGGACGGGGATGCCGTTAATCAAGGCCGGAATTCAGGGGCGGCAGGGTTGGCCGGTCGGTTCAGCCGGTTCCGTCGAGCACGCGGTGCCGCCAGGCGGGCAGGCTCGCGCGGACGTCGGCCAGGCGGGCCGGATCGATTTCGCCGGCCACGACGCCCGCGCCCTCGTCGCGCACGGCGACGATTTCGCCCCACGGATCGACGAGCATGCTGTGCCCCCAGGTGCGGCGGCCGTTCTCGTGCTTGCCGCCCTGCGCGGCCGCGAGCACGTAGCACTGGTTTTCGATCGCGCGGGCCCGCAGCAGCGTCTCCCAGTGCGCCCGGCCCGTCGTGTACGTGAAGGCCGACGGCACGACGATCAGCGCGCAATCGCCCAGGCGGCGGTACAGCTCGGGAAAGCGCAGGTCGTAGCAGACCGAGAGGCCGACGCGGCCGAACGGCGCGTCGAACGTGCGCACCTCGGCGCCGGGGCGGATCGTGCGCGCCTCGTCGAACGATTCGGTGCCCTTCTCGAAGCTGAACAGGTGAATCTTGTCGTAGCGCGCGACCTCGTTGCCCCGCGGATCGAACACGAGCGTCGTGTTCAGCACGCGATTCGGCTCGGGCGCCGGGCCCGGCACCATGAGCGGCATCGTGCCGCCGATCACCCAGACGCCGTGCTCGCGCGCGGCATCGGCGAGAAAACGCTGGATCGGGCCGTCGCGATACGGCTCCCGAATCGCGAGCTTGTCGGTGTCCTTCATGCCCATGAAGCAGAAGTATTCGGGCAGCAGCACCAACTGCGCGCCGGCCGCGGCGGCCTCGCCGATCAGGCGTCCGGCCTCGGCCAGATTGCGTTCGCGTTCCGGGGCGCTGACCATCTGCAGCGCGGCCACGCGAAACGGAGTGGAGGGACTCTGCAATTCGCTCATCAACGGTTCCCTGGAAAACCCGGAAAAACGGCGCGGCCGATGACTTCGCTCAACGCGCCGCCATCGGCGTTTGCGCATCCATCTTACCCTGATCGCCGCGCAGTCGCTCGACGTGCGGTTGCGACCACGATCCGGTGATGGCGTAGTCGAACGCGAAAGCCGCCGCGATGGAGTGCGACAGCGCGAAATCCGCCGCCAGCGCGCCGAGGCCGAGCAGCGGGTTGATGGCCGCCGCGGCGACCACGGCGGCGTCGGGCCTCACGGTCGGCGTCACGTGCACGTGCAGGGCCTGGGTTTCGCGCGCGAGGTCGACGGAGCCGGCCATGTCGACGCGAACCGGCGAGGCGACGACCCGGAAGTCGTGGGTGCTGCCGATGCCGTCGCGGATCTGGGCGCTGCCCGTCATGCTGGCGAAAGGCAGGCCCTTGCCGAGCACGCTGCGGAAATTGAGGGTCGCGAAGCGCGCGAGGCCCTGCAGGCTCAGCACGCCGAGCAGCTTGGCGGCGCCGGGATCGACCTTCAGGATCTGGCCCTGGTGCAGGTCGAGGTTCAGGTTGCCGTCGAGCGTCGGGTAGTCGATGGCGGTCGGGCCGCCGCGCCAGTCGACCTTGCCCGACAGCACGCCGGCGCCGCCCGCGACGGTGCGCGGCAGGCCGGCGCGGTCGAGCAGCGCGCCGGCGTTGCGGATGTCGAGCCGGAAGTCGAGCGCGGTGCGCCGCGGCGGCGCACCGGTCGCCGCTGCGGCGCCGGCGGATGGCGTGCCGGTGCGCCAGTTGGCGGTCGCTGTCAGGCGGGCGGCCGGGTTGTCGAGGTCGAGCGTGTCGAGCTGCCAGACCGGCACGCCGTTTTCGTCGAAGTTGTGCGCGTTAACGTGCAGCTCGCCGAGATCGTGGTTCCGCACGATGAGCTGGTTCACGACGAGGTCGATGGCCGGCATGTTCTGCGCGGGCGTCGAGATCGCCTGGCCCAGCAGATCGTCGTCCGTCGCGGCCGGCACGACGAGGCGCGCGAGCCGCGCGCGCAGCGTGCCGGGGGCGCCGGCCGCGGCGCCGGGCTGCCAGTCGAGGTGTCCCGACATCTGGTTCGACGCGACGTTGGCCTGCCACTGGTTGCCGCTGCGCGACGCGCCGATCACGAGATTTTCCCAGTGGCGCTCGAGCAGCGTCAGCGTGCCGACGTGGACCGCGAAGCGCGACGGCAGATACTGGGCGATGGCGCCCGTCGGCACGAACGGCGCGGAGGCGGGCGCCGCCACGGCCGCCGCCGCATCGGCACCGGCCCGGCTCGGGCGAGCGCTTTCGGCACCCGCCGTCTCGCCGGCCGGGGCGTCGTGGGCGCTGTCGCGCCACTGCCGGACCACCTGTGCCCAGGCGTCCGCGTCGAACGCCGGCAGATCGGCCGTGGCGCTGACGCCGTCGGCGGGCAGGTCGGCCGGCCGGTTCAGGCCGATCGCGCCGCGCACCACCTGCGGCGGCTGCCCCGGCACGTGGCTGAGCACGTAGGCGGCCGCGAGCGGGCCGAATCGCAGGTTCGCCTGCTGCAGGCCGGCGGTTTTCGGCTCCGTTTTCGGCCCCGTCTGCATCGCGTCGGCCGGCCCCGGCGTGAACGAAAAGCTGAACGGCATCGGCGTGCCGGCCGCCTTGCCGAACGGCGCGGGCAGGTCGAGCGCGAGATCGGTGAGGTCCGAGCTGGCCGTGATGTCCGGCAGATGCCCGTGCGTGCCGCGCAGGCTGAACGCGTAAGGCGCGCTGCCGCTCATGCGCGCGAGCGCGGCGGCGACCGGGCCGTGCAGATTGAGCCCGCGCGCCGCGTCGACGGCGACCTGGCCCGAGACGTTGAACGCGTAATCGGCGCCGCGCAGGCCGCCCGTCGCGCGAACCGCGCCGCCGAGAAAGCGGCCGGCGACGCGCTCGAGCTGCGCGCTGCGGTTCGTGAAGCGGACCTGGCCCGTCAGGTTCGAGACGGGCGGCAGGTCGCCCGTCTCGAGTTGATCGTTCCGGAAGCCGAGCGCGCCCTTCACGCCGATCGGCGCGGGCCGCAGCGCGCGCGAGATGGCGAGCGTGAGCGCGAGCGTGGCCGGGCCCTGCGCGTGCACTTTCTCGCCGGCATGGTTCGAGAGAGCGGCGAGCGTGCTGCGGTTCGTGTAGTCGAGCATGTCGGCGAGCGGGCCTCGGCCCGTGCCGCTGATGACGAGGTCGGAGGCGCGCGAGCCGAGGTCGCCGATCCGGCCGTTCACGTTCGCGAGCACGACGTTGCGGTAGCGTGCTCGCGCGATGTCGAAGCGCAGCAGGTTCTCGCGGATGCGGAACACGCCGTCGATGCCGTCGAACGCCGGCCATACGTCGGGCGTGCCGTCCCGCAGCCGGTGCAGCGGGTACGGCGACGGGTCGAAGCGCCCGGCCGAGAACGGCGCGACGACGCGAAACCGACCGGCCGTCGGGTCGCGCGTGTAGGGGAACTGGTCGAGGTCGCCGCGCACCTCGACGGTGGCGCCCGTCGCGTTGCCGGAGACGAGCGCGTGGCCGAGGAAGGTCCGCAGCTTCTCGTTGACGCTCGTGGGCAGGTAATGGGGGATGCGGTGCAGCGCGACGCGCGCGAGGTCGGCCGTGAGCTCGAGCGCGCCGCGCCCGTGGCCGGGGTTCGTGTAGTGGGCGGCGAGCGTCGCGTCGAGGTCGGCGTTTTGCAGGCCGAACCGCGCGACGTTCACCTGGAACGCCTTGTGCGGCTCGCCCGGCGACGGTTGCGGCGCCACGGTCCAGCTTGCCGCGCCGTTCAGGCGGTCGAAGGTCAGACGCGGATTGTCGAAGAGCCCCGGCAACGTGACGGCGGCGTCGGCCGTGTCGAGCGTGAGGGTGCCGCGCGTCTCGTCGGCGTCGATGCGGCCCCAGAGGTTCTCGAAGCCGGGCAGGCCCGCGTGCGGGTGGTTGAGCCGGGTCAGCCCCGGCGGCGGCTCCTGCGCGGCCACGCTGATGCCCTGCAGGTCGGCCTTGAAGCGGTAGTGGATGATCGGCCCGACGTCCGACGCGCTGGCGGGCGCGGCGGCCGGGCCGGCGTCGGGCGGCCGGGCGCGCTCGACCGCGATGTCGTAGTTGGCGACGAGCCCGCGCGGGTCGAAGCGCACGAGTTCGTCCTGCACGCGCTCCGGCAGCGGCAGCGCCCGCATGAATTCGGCGAGCAGGCCGAGGTCGATGCGGTCGCCGCGCACGCTGAAGAGCTGGCCCGCGCTGGCCGACTGCTGGCGAAAGCGCGCATCGAGAGTGGCGAGCGCGAGCGTGCGGATGACGGGCGTGCCGTCCTCGAGCGGGGGCTGGCTCAGTTCCGCGCGCAGGTGGGCGAGGTGCAGCGTGTAGTCGCCCGGGCGGTCGTGGAGCTGCCAGTCGAAATGCGCGACGGGCAGGTTCAGGCGCGGCTGGGTCGCCCGCACGCGCAGCGCGACGTCGGTGCCGTCGAGCCGGCCGCTCGCCGAGGTGAGGCGACCGCCCGCGAAGTCGACCCAGATCGCGTTGTCGATGCGGCCCGCGTAGGTCGTGATCGGCAGGCGGACGTAGCGCGCGAGCGTCGGCAGATCGACGGGGCCCGTCGAGAGGTAGGCCTCGCCGCTCCAGTTGGCGGGATTGCCGGCCTGCGCGAGGCGCGCGTCGCGAAAGCGCGCGCGGAAGTCGAGCGGTCCGTGCAGCACGGTGCCTTCGGCCGGCGCTTGCAGCGCGAAGCGGTGCGTGTCGCCGTCGTTGAGGATGGCGAGGCGAATGTGGCGCAGCGCGAGCTCCGGCACGCTGCGCGTCGCGTCGCGCCAGCGCAGCGTGCCGCCGCGCAGCACGATGGCCTGCTGGCGCATGAGCCAGGTGGTGAAGGTCGGGTTGCCCGTGTGGTCGCCCGGCGCCGGCACGCCCGCGATGCGCAGCGCGCCGCCGGCGTCGCGCTCGATCAGCACGTCGGGCCGGTCGACGGCGAGGCTCGAGAGGAGCGGCGCGAATTCGACGAGCGAGCGCCAGGCGATGCTCGCGCTCGCGTGCGGGACGTTCAGCGCGAGCGTGCCGTCGGGGTCGCGGATCGTGAGGTTCGCGATGTCGACGCCGGGCTGGAAGCCCGACCAGCGGGGAGACAGTTTGCCGATGCGGACCTGCGCGTGCAGCCGGTCCGAGACGAGGGCTTCGATGCGGGGGCGCCAGTCGTCGACGTGGGGCAGAACCGCGTAACGCAGTCCGAAGTACAGCGCGGCCGCGACGAAGTAAGCCACGAGCGCGGCGGCCAGAATGGCGCGCAGCAGATGTCGCAATACGGCATGATCCTTCGCAGCGGCACTGGCACGTTGTCCGGTGGGCGGGCGGGAGGAATCGTTTCGCTCGGACATGCTGCGACGGATGGGGTGTGGTAGCGTTGCGGACTAACGTTGGACTGTATCACAGGGGACTGCGGCCACGACCGTCCGGCGCCCGTCCCGCGCGGGGCGCCCGCCCCCCGGTCCGGCCGGCCGCGCCGCCCGCAGGCGCAACGAACGACGCCCTTTCCCCGATGACCGACACTCCGTTCCCAGGTTCCCGCTATTCCCGCTATGCGGCGCGCGCCGGCGCCGCCCGTCCCGAATTGCCCGGCCTCGTCGCCGCCCTCGCGGCGGCGCCGGTGACGCGCGAGTGCATCGAGGCGCGGCTCGACGCGCTGTGCGCGGCGGCGGCCGGAGGGGCGCTGCCCGGTTCGGCGGACGTGGCGGGTACGGCGGGCGCGGCAGGAGAGGCGGGTGCGGCAGGAGAGGCGGACGGTCGGGTATCGCCCGCCGCGCCGCTCGCCGATGATCATCGACTGAAGAAGGCCCTGCGCCAGTTGCGCACCGAGGTGTTCTGCGCGGTGATGGCGCGCGATCTCGCCGGCGCGGCCGACGTGGCCGAGGTCACGGGCGCGATGACCGACCTGGCCGAAGTCGCGCTCGAGCGCGCGCTCGCCGTCGTCACGGCCGACCTCGAGGCGCTGTTCGGCGAGCCGCGCGGCCCGCACGGCGAGCGGCTCGTGCTCGGCGTGGTCGGCATGGGCAAGCTGGGCGGCCGCGAACTGAACGTCTCGTCGGACATCGACCTGATCTTCGTCTACGAAGACGACGGCGAGACGGCCGGCGGCACGCGTGCCCCGATCGCGACGCAGGACTTCTTCACGCGCGTGGGCAAACGCCTCATCGCCGCGCTCAACGACGTGACGTCCGACGGCTACGTCTTTCGCGTCGACATGCGGCTGCGGCCGAACGGCGATTCGGGGCCGCTCGTCTGCAGCCTCGGCATGCTCGAGGAGTATTTCTACGTGCAGGGCCGCGAGTGGGAGCGCTACGCCTGGATCAAGGGGCGGCTGTTGTCCGGCCGCGAACCGGGCCGGGCCGGCGAGCCGCAGCGGCGGCTCGCGAAGCAGCTCGACGCGCTCGTCAGGCCGTTCGTCTACCGCCGCTATCTGGATTTCGGCGCGATCGGCGCGATCCGCTCGCTGCATCTGCAGATTCGCCAGGAGGCGCAGCGCCGCGCGGCGATGCGGCCCGACAAGGCCGACGACATCAAGCTCGGCCGCGGTGGCATCCGCGAGATCGAGTTCAGCGCCCAGGTGTTCCAGTTGATCCGCGGCGGCCAGGACGCCGGTTTCCGCGTGCGCCCGACGCTGGCCGTGCTCGACCACGCGGCGGCGCGCGGGCTCGTCCCGCCCGGCGTGCGCGACGATCTCGCGAACGCCTACCGCTTCCTGCGCAGGCTCGAACACCGGCTGCAGTACCGGGACGACGCGCAGACCCATTCGATGCCGGCGCAGGACGACGAGCGCGAGGCGCTGGCCCGCGCGATGGGCTTCGACGGCTACGCGGCGCTGATGGACGTGCTGGACGGGCATCGCCGCAAGGTCGCCCGGCAGTTCGACCAGATTTTCGCCGACAAGGTGAACGGCTACGGCGGCTGCGCGGTGCCCGAGGACGGCGCGGCGGCCTGGGTCTGGAGCGGCGCGCTGGCCGAGGACGGCGGCGAGGACGTGCTGCTCGCGCGGCTCGCCGAGCTCGGCATCGACGACGCCGACGCGCTGCTCGCGCGGCTGCGCGGCGTCTACCGGTCGGCGCGCTACCTCGGCCTGCCCGAGAGCAGCCGGGTGCGCTTCGACTGCGTGGCCCAGCGCGCGCTCGAGGCGGCGCGTTCGATCGAGCCGCGCGCGCGCCGCGGCGACACGCTCGCGCGGCTCTTCGACCTACTCGAAGCCATCGGCCGGCGCGGCGCCTATCTCGCGCTCCTCACCGAATATCCGGGCGCGCTCGACCGCGTGCTCGCCGTGCTCGGCGCGTCGCGCTGGGCGGCCGGCTACCTGTGCCGCCATCCGCAACTGCTCGACGAACTGCTCGACGACGAAGTCATCGCCACGCCGTTCGACTGGCCCGAGTTCAAGCGCGCGCTGCGCGCGCGTCTCGCGGCGGCCGACGGCATGGAGCAGCAGATGGACCTGCTGCGTCACGCGCATCAGGCCGAGGTGTTCCGCATCCTGCTCATCGATCTGGCGGGCCAGCTCTCGGTCGAGCACGTGAGCGACCGGCTCTCCGAGCTCGCCGACGCCATGCTCGACGTGACGATCGAGGCCGTCTGGCAACAGTTCGCGCGGCGCCATCGCGAGGTGCCGCGCTTCGCCGCGATCGCCTACGGCAAGCTCGGCGGCAAGGAGCTCGGCTACGCGTCCGATCTCGACCTGATCTTTCTGTACGACGACCCCGACGAGCACGCGCCAGAGGTCTACGCGATGTTCGCGCGCCGGCTCATCACGTGGCTGACCACGGCGACGGGCGCGGGCACGCTGTTCGACATCGATCTGCGGTTGCGGCCGAACGGCGAGTCGGGGCTGCTCGTGACCGATCTCGACGCGTTCCGCCGCTATCAGCTACGCGAGGGCGACGCGGCGAACACCGCCTGGGTCTGGGAGCACCAGGCGCTCACGCGCGCGCGTTTTTGCGCCGGCGACGCGCAGATCGGCGCGCAGTTCGAGGCGATCCGCGTCCGGGTGCTGACGGCGCCGCGCGAGGCCGGCGCGCTTGCGGGCGAAATCGTCGGAATGCGCGCGCGCGTCGAGGACGGGCATCCGAACCGCACGGGTCGCTTCGATCTCAAGCACGACCGCGGCGGGATGGTCGACATCGAATTCCTGGTCCAATACTGGGTGCTGCTCCACGCGGCCCGGGACCCGGCGCTGATCCGCAACACCGGCAACATCGCGCTGCTGCGCGATGTTTCGCGTTTCGGGCTCATGAGCGCGGCGGAGGCGGAGACGATCGGCGCGGCCTACCGCACCTACCGCAAGCTCCAGCATCAGTTGCGGCTCGAAGGCATGGACGCGGCGAGGGTCGAGCCGCAGCGCGTGGCCGGCGAGCGCGACGCCGTGCTCGCGCTCTGGCGCAGGGTGTTCGGCGAGCGGTGCTGAATTTCCGGCCGTAGGGAGGCGTCGCTTCGGCCTCGCCGGCGAGGGCGGGCTCGCTCACCGGCATGCGCCCGTGGTCGGTTTGGTCGCGCGGCCGAACCCGGGGCGCCGGCACGGCGACCCGATTTTCTCGCTTTAGGCCGCGAGCATTTCCTTCGCGTGGCGCCGCGTGGTTGCCGTGATCTCGAGGCCGCCCAGCATCCGCGCGACTTCCTCGATGCGGCCCGGCCGGTCGAGCGGCGTGACGACCGACAGCGTGGCGCCGCCCGCGTCCGTCGACTTCGACACCTGGAAATGACGATCGCCGCGCGCCGCGACCTGCGGCAGATGCGTGACGCAGAGCACCTGGCGCTCGCGGCCGAGCTGATGGAGCAGCCGGCCGACGACTTCGGCCACGCCGCCGCCGATGCCCGTGTCCACCTCGTCGAAGATCAGCGTCGGCGTGAGGCTGGCGGCGCTCGCGATCACGGCGAGCGCGAGGCTGATGCGCGCGAGTTCGCCGCCCGAGGCGATCTTCGCGAGCGGCCGCAACGGCACGCCCGCATGGCCGGCCACGCGGAACTCGACTTGCTCGAGGCCGTGCGCGCCGCCGTCCGCGAGCGGCACCAGCGCGACCTCGAAGCGGCCGCCTGCCATCGAGAGTTCCTGCATGCCCTGCGTGACCGCCGCGCCCAGCGCCTTCGCCGCCTTCGCGCGCGCCTTCGAGAGTTGCTTCGCCTCGGCGAGCCAGGCTTCGCGCGCCTCGTTCGCCGACGCGCGCAGGCCGTCGAGATCGGCGGCGGCATCGAGCGCCGCCAACTGCGCGCGCCGCGTCTCGTGCTCCTCGGGCAGCGCTTCGGGCCGCAGGCGGAATTTGCGCGCGGTCGAGTGGAGCGCGTCGAGCCGCGCCTCGACCTGCGCGAGCCGGTCCGGGTCGAGTTCGAGACGCTGCGCGTAATGGCCGAGCGAGTACGCGGCCTCCTGCAACTGGATGACCGCGGGCTCCAGCGCCGCGAGCGTATCGCCGAGCGCCGGGTCGATCCCGGCCAGGTCTCGCAACTTCGAGACGAGGGCGCCGACGCCCGAGAGGAGCGCGTCGTCCGATTCCGACAGCGCGGCAAGCGCGCCCTGCACGCCGTCGATGAGACTCGCCGAATGCGAGAGACGCAGATGCTCCGCGTTGATCTCCTCCCATTCGCCGGGCTGCGGCGCGAGCTTGTCGAGTTCGGAGAGCTGCCAGGCGAGCCGCTCGCGTTCGAGCGCGATTTCGCGGTCGCGCGTCTGCGCGGTTTCGAGCGCCTGCGCGGCATCGCGCCAGGTCCGCCAGGCGCGCGCGACGGCAGCCGCCGTCGCGGCGAGGCCGGCGTGCGCGTCGAACAGCTCGCGCTGCGCGTCGGGGCGCATCAGCAACTGGTGCGCATGCTGGCCGTGGATGTCCACGAGCATTTCGCCGACCTCGCGCAACTGCGCGAGCGTGGCCGGCGTGCCGTTGACGAACGCGCGCGAGCGCCCGCCGCTGTCGATAACGCGTCGCAGCATCACGGACGCGCCGTCTTCGTGCGCGTCGCCGAGCGCCTGCGCGTCGAGCCAGCGCGCGACGGGCGGCGGCGCGTCGAATTCGGCCGTGATGTCGGCGCGGGCCGCGCCCGCGCGCACGACGCCCGCGTCCGCCCGTGCGCCGAGCGTGAGCGCGAGCGCGTCGATCAGGATGGATTTGCCGGCGCCCGTTTCGCCCGAAAACACCGTGAAGCCGCTGTCGAATTCGAGGTCGAGCGCCGCGACGATCACGAAGTCGCGTATCGAGAGATGGCGGAGCATGGGTCGTCTGTCAGGGAAGTCGGGGCGAAAAGCCGGAAGCGATGACGATGCGCGGACGCGCGGCCTGTTCCCTTGATTAGTCCTCGGGGTCGTCCTCGCGCGAGGGATGCTCGTTCCAGTGCAGCTTCTTGCGCAGCGTCGCGTAGTAGCTGTAGCCGACCGGATGCAGGAACGGCACGGTATGGCGCGAGCGCCGCACTTCGATCACGTCGCCGAGTTGCAGCGCGGTGAACGACTGCATGTCGAAGTTCACGTTGACGTCGCGCCCGCCGACGATCTGGATGCTCACCATCGAGTCGTCGGGCAGCACGATCGGCCGGTTCGAGAGCGCGTGCGGCGCGATCGGCACGAGCACGATGCCCTGCAGCCGCGGATGCAGGATCGGCCCCGACGACGAGAGCGCGTAGGCGGTCGAACCCGTCGGCGTGGCGACGATGAGGCCGTCCGAGCGCTGGTTGTACATGAAGCGGCCGTCCACGTGCACGCGCAGCTCGGCCATGCCCGAGAAGCCGCTGCGGTTCACCACC
The DNA here is from genome assembly GCF_002870125.1 of Burkholderia sp. WAC0059. Taxonomy (GTDB): domain Bacteria; phylum Pseudomonadota; class Gammaproteobacteria; order Burkholderiales; family Burkholderiaceae; genus Paraburkholderia. The sequence goes on along the minus strand of NZ_PNEO01000004.1, from coordinate 76,976 downwards.
ACGTCGTTGAACGCGAGCGAGTGATAGATCGGTTCGCCGTCGCGCGTGATGCGGGCTTCGAGCAGCGTGCGCTCCTCGCGCTCGAAGCGGCCGCCGAGCAGCAGCGGGACGATTTCCCGCATGTCCGCGAAGGCGATGTCGGTGACGAAGCCGAGCCGGCCGTGGTTGATGCCGATGAGCGGCGTCTGGTACGGCGCGAGCAGGCGGCCGATGCCGAGCATGGTGCCGTCGCCGCCGAGCACGACGGCCACGTCCGCGTGCGTGCCGATCTCGGCCGGCGTCAACGCCCGGTAGTCGGTCACGCCGATTTCGGCCGCGGTCTGCGCCTCGAAGACGACTTCGAAGCCGCGCTCGACGATGCACGCGGCGAGGCCGAGCAGCGGCTCGCCGATGCCCGGCGTGTTGCTGCGCCCGACGAGCGCGACGGTCTTGAACTGGCTGTTGGTTTGCATGCCGGCATTACACCATAGTCAGGTCGCGAAAAGAACCGGCCCGAAAGGCGGCCTGGCCCGCCGCCGGTTTTTTCGCGGTTTCCCGATAGAATGGCGGCGTAACGACGGTCGGGCCCGCCTGCGCGAGCCCGGATCCGGCAGGCGGTCGCCGCGGCAGGTCCGTGGCGTCGGCCCGCCTCGCGGTGCGACTGCCATTGAGCTAAAATTTTTCGCCATGTTAGACCCGCGCGCCCAAACTCTCCTCAAAACGTTGATCGAGCGATACATCGCCGAGGGTCAGCCGGTCGGTTCGCGCACGCTGTCGCGCTTTTCCGGGCTGGAACTGAGCCCCGCGACGATCCGCAACGTGATGTCGGACCTCGAGGAGCTGGGTCTCGTCGCGAGCCCGCACACGTCGGCCGGGCGCATCCCGACCCCGCGCGGCTACCGGCTCTTCGTTGACACGATGCTCACCGTCGAGTCCGCGGCCGATGAGGAAGCGGTCGTGCGCATCGTGAAGACCACGCTGCGCCCCGGCGAGCCGCAGAAGGTGGTGGCCGCCGCCGCGAGCGTGCTGTCCAACCTTTCGCAGTTCGCCGGCGTGGTGCTCACGCCGCGGCGCAGCCACGTCTTCCGGCAGATCGAATTCATGCGCCTGTCCGACAGGCGCATCCTGCTCATCGTCGTGACGCCCGAAGGCGACGTGCAAAACCGCATCATGGCGACGCAGCGCGACTTCTCGCTCTCGGAACTGACCGAGGCGTCCAATTACATCAACGCGAATTTCGCCGGGCTTTCGTTCGACGAGGTGCGCGTGCGGCTGCGCGAGGAAATCGACGCGCTGCGCAGCGACATGACGGCGCTCATGCACGCGGCCGTCGTTGCGAGCGCCGACGAGGCCGAGGCCGGCGAGACCGTGCTGATCTCCGGCGAGCGCAACCTGCTCGAAGTGGCTGACCTGTCCTCGGACATGGCGCGGCTGCGCAAGCTTTTCGACGTGTTCGACCAGAAAACGAGCCTGCTCCAACTGCTCGACGTGTCGAGCCACGCGCAGGGCGTGCAGATCTTCATCGGCGGCGAGTCGAACCTCGTGCCGATTGAGGAGATGAGCGTCGTCACCGCGCCCTACGAGGTGAACGGCCAGATCGTCGGCACGCTCGGCGTGATCGGCCCGACCCGGATGGCCTACAACCGCGTCATCCCGATCGTCGACATCACGGCGCGGCTGCTCTCGCTCGCGCTCAGCCAGAATTAGGCGCGGGTTTCCCGCGGCGCTTCCCGTCTCGCCGGGCCGGCCGTTGTCCGGCCGCTATAATGAGACTTCGTGCAACGACGCCGTGCCTTGGGGCACGGCCAGCTTTCGGCCTATGCGTTTCGATCTGGAGCGGCCCCTGCAATCCGCCGGCGCGCATCGCGTCGCGGTGCTGCTGATCAATCTCGGCACGCCCGACGAGCCGACGCCGCCCGCGGTGCGCCGCTATCTCGCGCAGTTCCTGTCCGACCCGCGCGTCGTCGAGATTCCGGCGCCGCTCTGGCAGATCGTGCTGCGCGCGCTGATCCTGCCCGGCCGCGGCCGGGCGTCGGCGAAGAAATACGCGGCCGTCTGGACGGCCGAGGGCTCGCCGCTGCGCGTGCACACGCAGAAGCAGGCCGACGGCCTGCGGCATCTGCTGCAACTGAACGATTACGCCGTGCTCGTCGATTACGCGATGCGCTACGGCACCCCCGACATCCCGGCCATGCTCAACCAGCTCAAGCTGGCCGGCGCCGAGCGGATCCTGCTGATGCCGATGTATCCGCAATATTCGTCCTCCACCACGGCGACGGCGTTCGACGCCGCGTTCGCGGCGCTGCGGCGCATGCGCAACCAGCCGGAAGTGCGCACCGTGCGCGGCTATCACGACCATCCTGCCTATATCGGCGCGCTGGCCGCGCAGGTGAGGCACTACTGGGAGCAGCACGGCCGCCCCGATTTCGCCGCGGGCGACCGGCTCGTGCTCAGCTTTCACGGGGTGCCGAGCCGCACGCTCGATCTCGGCGACCCCTATCATGACCAGTGCCAGCAGACGGCCGCGCTGCTCATGCATGCGCTCGAGCTCTCGCCCGTCGAATGCCGCGTCGCGTTCCAGTCGCGGTTCGGCCGCGCGCAGTGGCTTCAGCCGTACACGGCGCCGACGCTGAAGGAACTGGGCGAGGCGGGCGTGCGGCGCGCCGACGTGTTTTGCCCCGGGTTTACGGCCGACTGCCTCGAGACCATCGAGGAGATCGGCATGGAGGTGCGCGACGAGTTCCTGCACGCGGGCGGTCAGGCGTTCCACCGTATCCCGTGCCTGAACGCCGCGCCGGCCTGGATTGCCGCGCTCGGCGAAATCGTCGCGCAGCATCTGCAGGGCTGGCCCGTGCAGGCCGCGGTGCCGGCCGGCGCGGCGGCCTGAATGGCGGCCTGGATGGCAACCTGATCGGCCGCCTGGGCCGCGGCCCGAATCCTGCGGCGCAGACGGCTATCCGACCCGGACGTAATCCGGACGCAACCCGGACGAATCGTATGAACTACAAGGTATCGACCGAACCGACCGCGCGGCTGCGCATCGACAAGTGGCTCTGGGCGGCCCGCTTCTTCAAGACGCGCTCGCTCGCGGCCGATGCCGTCGCGAAGGGGCGCGTGCGCATCGGCGGGGACGCCGTGAAGGCGTCGAAGGATGTGCGTGTCGGCGATCGCGTGACGATCGCCGTCGTCGAGCAGGTGTGGGAAGTGGACGTGCTCGGCCTCTGCGAGGTGCGCGGTCCCGCCAGCATCGCGCAGACGCTCTATGCGGAAACGGCGGAAAGCCGCGCGAAGCGCACGGCCGAAGAGGCGCGGCGGCGGCTTTTCCGGGAACCGGCCGCCGTGCTGCACGGGCGGCCGACCAAGCGCGACCGGCGGACTATCGACAAACTTTCGCGTGAGGACTGAAGAGCGATTCGATCGTCGCGTGAACCGCGCCGTACTCGGTCGTGTTGTAGTTGACGGCGCCGGACATGCAGATGGTCGTGGTTCCGGCAATGAGCACCAGGGCGACCGCCGATATTGCAAGGGTCAGTTTCACGGTGCTCCCCCGGGAATTCCAGCATGGAAATGAAAGCTGTCCGGCACGGCGGGGACCGGTTTACCCGGACCCCGCCGCGCCGGAAGCTTTCAGTGTAGGTCAGTGTTTGCCCGTACTCAATTTCAATCTGGCGGGGTGCGGGTAAGCGGTGTAACGGCGGATTTCCGCCCGGCGGCGCCGCAAAAAAAGCGGCTGCCGGCCCTTGAAATCGCCGATCCGCCCCCCAAGTGGAGCGACATTGCGCACGGCGGGCCGCGCCGTGCCGGCGGCAGTCCGGCCGGCCGGCGGAACCGGCCCCGTTCCTCCAATTTCTTGTTAACGACGTTCAGCGACATGGAAAACACGCAAGACAACCCGACGAACCCGACGCCCGCGCAAGAACCTGCTTCCGCCGCGGCCGGCCAGGAAGCCGCCGCGCCGGGCGGCGCGGAGACGGCGCTCGCCGAAGCCGAGGCGAAGATCGCCGGACTGCAGGAAGACTTCCTGCGCGCGAAGGCCGAAACCGAGAACGTGCGCCGCCGGGCGCAGGACGACGTGGCGAAGGCCCACAAGTTCGCCATCGAGAGCTTCGCCGAGTATCTGCTGCCGGTCGTCGACAGCCTCGAGGCTGCGCTCGCCGACAATTCCAGCGATCTCGCCAGGGTGCGCGAAGGCGTCGAGTTGACGTTGAAGCAACTGGCCGGCGCGCTCGAGAAGGGCCGCGTCGTGGCCTTGAACCCGGTCGGCGAGAAGTTCGACCCGCATCGCCACCAGGCCATCTCGATGGTGCCGGCCGATCAGGAGCCCAACACGGTCGTCACCGTGCTGCAGAAGGGCTACGTGATCGCCGAGCGCGTGCTGCGTCCGGCGCTCGTCACCGTCGCACAGCCGAAGTAAGCGAAAAGAAAGGTCTGTGCTCGCCACGGGCCGTCGGCGGGTTTCGGGCGGCCTCGAGATGCGCAGGACGTTTCAGGGCGTGGCTCGGGGCCGGTTAGACGCGGTCCGTCCCGCTTCGGCGCGCATGGCGGGCGCGGTCGGAAAAATTAAAGACCGCATCGCGTCAAGGGTCTTGAAAACGATGCGGCGGTCCCAATCTTGACGGCAGTTCTGAATTGAAGGCGGGCGCCCGGTGCGAAGGCACGGCGGGGCGGCCCTCCGCAGCGATCAAATCTGGAGATTACGAAACATGGGCAAAATCATCGGCATCGACCTCGGCACCACCAACTCGTGCGTGGCGCTGATGGAAGGCAATCAGGTCAAGGTGATCGAAAATTCCGAAGGCACCCGCACGACGCCGTCGATCATCGCCTACGTGGACGACAACGAAGTGCTGGTCGGCGCGCCGGCCAAGCGCCAGTCGGTCACGAATCCGACCAACACGCTGTTCGCGGTCAAGCGGCTGATCGGCCGTCGCTTCGAGGAGAAGGAAGTCCAGAAGGACATCGGCCTGATGCCGTACAAGATCGTCAAGGCCGACAACGGCGACGCCTGGGTCGAGGCGCACGGCCAGAAGCTCGCGCCGCCGCAGGTTTCGGCCGAAGTGCTGCGCAAGATGAAGAAGACGGCCGAGGACTACCTCGGCGAGCCCGTCACCGAAGCGGTGATCACGGTGCCCGCGTACTTCAACGACAGCCAGCGCCAGGCGACCAAGGACGCCGGCCGCATCGCCGGCCTCGAAGTGAAGCGGATCATCAACGAGCCGACGGCGGCCGCGCTCGCGTTCGGCCTCGACAAGGCCGAGAAGGGCGACCGCAAGATCGCGGTGTTCGACCTGGGCGGTGGCACGTTCGACATCTCGATCATCGAGATCGCCGACGTGGACGGTGAAATGCAGTTCGAAGTGCTCTCGACCAACGGCGACACGTTCCTCGGCGGCGAGGACTTCGACCAGCGCATCATCGATTACATCATCGGCGAGTTCAAGAAGGAGCAGGGCGTCGACCTCAGCCGCGACGTGCTCGCGCTGCAACGCCTGAAGGAAGCCGCCGAAAAGGCCAAGATCGAGCTCTCGTCGAGCCAGCAGACCGAAATCAACCTGCCGTACATCACGGCGGACGCCTCGGGTCCGAAGCACCTGAACCTGAAGGTCACGCGGGCGAAGCTCGAGGCGCTGGTCGAGGAACTGATCGAGCGCACGATCGAGCCGTGCCGCGTCGCGATCAAGGACGCGGGCGTGAAGGTCGGCGACATCGACGACGTGATTCTCGTCGGCGGCCAGACGCGCATGCCGAAGGTGCAGGAGAAGGTGAAGGAGTTCTTCGGCAAGGAGCCGCGCCGCGACGTGAACCCGGACGAGGCCGTGGCCGTGGGCGCCGCGATCCAGGGTCAGGTGCTCTCGGGCGATCGCAAGGACGTGCTGCTGCTCGACGTGACGCCGCTCTCGCTCGGCATCGAGACGCTCGGCGGCGTGATGACGAAGATGATCAACAAGAACACCACGATCCCGACCAAGCACTCGCAGGTGTATTCGACAGCCGACGACAACCAGGGCGCCGTGACGATCAAGGTGTTCCAGGGCGAACGCGAGATGGCGGCCGGCAACAAGCTGCTCGGCGAGTTCAACCTGGAAGGCATTCCGCCTTCCCCGCGCGGCGTGCCGCAGATCGAGGTGACCTTCGACATCGACGCGAACGGCATCCTGCACGTGGGCGCGAAGGACAAGGCGACCGGCAAGGAGAACAAGATCACCATCAAGGCGAACTCGGGCCTCTCGGACGCCGAGATCGACAAGATGGTGAAGGACGCCGAAGCGAACGCGGAAGAGGACCACAAGCTGCGCGAGCTGGCCGACGCGCGCAACCAGGGCGACGCGCTCGTGCACAGCACGAAGAAGGCGGTGGCCGAGTACGGCGACAAGCTCGACGCGGGCGAGAAGGAGAAGATCGAGTCCGCGCTGAAGGATCTCGAAGACGCGCTGAAGAGCGCGTCGGCCGACAAGGCGGAGATCGAAGGCAAGATCGAGGCGCTGGGCACGGCTTCGCAGAAGCTCGGCGAGAAGATGTACGCCGACATGCAGGCCGCCCAGGGCGCGGCGGCCGCGGCGGCGGGCGGCGATGCGTCGGCGGCGGGCGGCGGTGCGCACGCGGGCGGCGCGAGCCAGCCGGCGGACGACGTGGTCGATGCCGAGTTCAAGGAAGTCAAGAAGGACTGATCGAGTGGAACGGGCCGCCGCGCCGCGCGCTGTAACGGGCGCGGCGCGGCCGTCCGCAGCGCGCGCTTTTCGGCGCGCGCCGCATGGCAAGCGCCTGGCGGACCTTCGGGTTCGCCGGGCACATTTGTTTTCTGGCGGCCGCCTGCGCGGGCGGCGACACGGGTCGCGAGACTGAGGCATTCACAAGGAGCGGACGCGCGCGCAGGGGCGCGGCCGGTGTTGAACCGATATGGCGAAACGGGATTACTACGAGGTTCTGGGCGTCGCGAAGAATGCGGGCGACGACGAAATCAAGAAGGCTTATCGCAAGCTGGCGATGAAGTACCACCCCGACCGCAATCCGGACAACAAGGATGCGGAAGAGCATTTCAAGGAGGTGAAGGAAGCCTACGAGATGCTCTCGGATGCGCAGAAGCGCGCGGCCTACGACCAGTACGGGCACGCGGGCGTCGATCCGAATATGGGGGGCGCGGCCGGCGCGCAGGGCTTCGGCGGCTTCGCCGACGCGTTCGGCGACATCTTCGGCGACATCTTCGGCCAGGCGGCGGCCGGCGGTGCGCGCGGCGCCGGCGGTCGCAGCGGCCCGCAGGTGTATCGCGGCGCGGACCTGCGCTACAGCATGGAGATCACGCTGGAGCAGGCCGCGCACGGCTACGACACGCAGATTCGCGTGCCGGGCTGGAGCACCTGCGAGGTCTGCCACGGCTCGGGCGCGAAGGCCGGCACCAAGCCCGAGTCCTGCCCGACTTGCCACGGCTCCGGCGCGGTACGCATGTCGCAGGGCTTTTTCAGCATCCAGCAGACCTGCCCGAAGTGTCACGGCACCGGTAGCTGGATTCCCGAGCCCTGCGCGAACTGCCACGGCGCGGGCAAGGTGAAGGAAACCAAGACGCTCGAAGTGAAGATTCCGGCCGGCATCGACGACGGCATGCGCATCCGCTCGGCCGGCAACGGCGAGCCGGGCATCAACGGCGGGCCGTCGGGCGACCTCTACGTCGAGATTCACATCAAGTCGCACCCGGTATTCGAGCGCGACGGCGACGACCTGCATTGCCAGATGCCGATTCCGTTCACGACGGCGGCGCTGGGCGGCGAGATCGAGGTGCCGACGCTCGCCGGCCGCGCGACGTTCCCGGTGGCCGAGGGCACGCAGTCGGGCAAGACGTTCCGGCTGCGCGGCAAGGGCATCAAGGGGCTGCGTTCGAGCATCGCCGGCGACCTGTACGTTCACGTGCAGGTCGAAACGCCGGTCAAGCTCACTGACCAGCAGCGCGATCTGCTGCAGCAGTTCGAGAAGTCGCTCGTCGAGGGCGGCGCGCGGCACAGCCCGCAGAGCAAGAGCTGGTTCGACCGGGTGAAGAGTTTCTTCGACTGATGTGACGTCACGGGTAGGGTAGCGATGCAGGCGCACGAGGGCGGCGCGGCGTTCGCGCTGCTGGACGACTGCGACGCCACGGCCGCGCGCCGTACGAGCCGTCTGTATACGGGGTTCGTCCGCGAACACGCGGGCCGCGCGGCGGATCTGGACGCGCTGTGCGAAGCGGCGCGCGCGGATCTGCGCGACGGGCTCCACGCGGTCGTGCTGGCCGATTACGAGTTCGGGCGCGATCTGCAGCTCGGGCGGCGTTCGGGCATCGGGAAAGAGACGCAGCATGGCGGCGACGCCGTGCTGCGTTTTTTATTGTTCTCGCGCTGCGAACGGCTCGCGCGTGACGAAGCGGACGCATGGCTCGCCGCGCGCGACACGGGCTCCGCTGAGCCGGCGCCGGCCGGCATCGCGCGGCTGCGGCCCGGCGTGACGCGCGAGCGGTTCGCACACGCAATCGACGCGATTCACGCGGCGCTGCAGGCCGGCGACTCGTATCAAGTGAATTACACGTACCGGCTCGCGTTCGACGTGTTCGGCACGCCGCTGGCGCTGTACCGGCGGCTGCGCGCGCGCCAGCCGGTGCGCTACGGCGCGCTGGTCGCGCTGCCCGGCGACCGCTGGGTGCTGTCGTGCTCGCCGGAACTGTTCGTCGAGAAGCACGGCGATACGCTGCGCGCGCGGCCGATGAAGGGCACCGCCGCGCGCGACGCGGACCCGCAACGCGACCGCGCGACGGCCGCGGCGCTCGCGAACGATCCCAAGAATCGCGCGGAAAACGTGATGATCGTCGACCTGCTGCGCAACGACCTGTCGCGCGTCGCGCAGCCGGGCTCCGTGCGGGTGCCCGCGCTGTTCGGCGTCGAGCCGTATGCGTCGGTCTGGCAGATGACGTCGACGGTCGAGGCGACGTTGCGCGCGCTCACGCCGTTCGCCGGCATCGTGCGCGCGCTGTTTCCGTGCGGCTCGATCACCGGCGCGCCGAAGCACCGGACCCTGCAACTGATCGACGCGCTCGAACACGGGCCGCGCGGGCTCTATACCGGCGCGATCGGATGGCTCGACGCGCCGGACGCCGCTTCGGCGTGCGGCGACTTCTGCCTGTCGGTCGCGATTCGCACGCTGGACGTCGGCCCTGCCGGCGAGGGCAGCGTGCGGTCCGCACAGATGGGTGTCGGCGCGGGCATCGTGCTCGACAGCGTTGCCGACGACGAATACGACGAATGCCGGCTGAAGGCGCGTTTCCTGACCGACGTCGATCCCGGTTTCGAGTTGATCGAGACGTTGTACGCGACGCGCGCGGAAGGCGTCCGTCATCTGGACCGGCATCTCGCGCGGCTCGCGGCGAGCGCCGCGTGGCTCGATTTCGATTACGACGAAGCAGCGCTGCGCGCCCGGCTTGCCGCGCAGTGCCGTGCGCTGCCGGATGGCGTTGCGCACCGGTTGCGCGTCGCGTTGCCGAAGCGCGGCGGCGCGGCGTTGACGGCGGCGGCGCTGGCTCCGCTCGCGTCCGCGAGTGTCGACGTGCTGCTGGCGCCGGACTGCGGACTGGCCGCCACGTCGCCGGACGACCCGCTGCTGCGCCACAAGACGACGCGCCGCGCCGAATTCGACCGCGCGTGGCGCGAGGCCGAGGCGCGCGGCGCATTCGACATGCTGTTCTTCAACATGCGCGGCGAGCTGACCGAAGGCGGCCGCTCGAACGTGTTCGTGAAGCGCGACGGACGCTGGTGGACGCCGCCACTCGCGTCCGGCCTGCTGCCGGGCGTGATGCGCGGCGCGCTGCTCGACGACTCCGCGTTCGGCGCGGCCGAGCGCGTGCTGACGCGCGACGACGTGCTGAACGCGGACGCGCTGCTGTTATGCAATGCGCTGCGCGGCGCATTGCCCGCGCGGCTCGCGACGCCATCGGGCGAAAACTCCGATTAATTCGGAATCCGGCTTATTCGGGCGATTTTCGTCCGATTTCAAAAAACGACAAGGACGTCGGCATTCCGCGTTATTCCTCAGCGTAATGGCATACAAATACATTGCGCGAGAAACCTTTTATTTACCTTGTGCTGGCTAACGCCGAGATCGCACCGTATCGGTGAATTCAGGGTGCGATTATCCAGTCGACTATACGTCTGTACCTTTTTCTGGCTGCGTCACGGTTCCATCACATTCGCCTCCTATGATCGGCTCGTCCCAACCCTCGCAATGCGCGATCAACGACGACGACATGAAAATTTCCCACTTCCTCGCAGGAATGACGGTTTACGCCGGCCTGGTCGGCGCCGCCCACGCAGCCGGTGCAGTGTGCCCGAACGATGGCACCGTGCGCTTCGGCGTCGAGCCGTACGAATCGACCGCGCGTCTGCTGCCGGTTTATACGGATCTTGCGAAGCTGATCGGCCAGAAGATCGGCTGCAACATCCAGCTCTATGTTGCGACCAGCTATAACGCCGAAATCGAAGCGATGCGCAACGACAAGCTGGAATTCGGCGAATTCGGCCCGCTCGGTTATGTGCTCGCGCACCAGGTCGCGCATGCACAGGCCGTGGCAGGCTTCTCCGACGACAACGGCAAGCCGGCCAGCTATTACGCGTCGATCGTGACGTGGCCGGGCAGCGGCATCAAGACGATCGCCGACGTGAAGGGCCGTTCGTTCGCGTATTCGGACCCGGCGTCGACGTCCGGCCACCTGTTCCCGGCCTACGGCCTGAGCAAGAACGGCATCGATCCGGACAAGGGCGTGAAGGGCGTCTACGCGGGCAGCCATACCGCGTCGTTCGAAGCGATCCGCAATCACAAGGTCGAGTCCGGCGAGCTGAACAGCGACGAAATCGCGAGCGCGCAATTGCATAACGAATACGACCCGTCGCAGTTCATCACGCTGTGGAAGTCGGACCCGATTCCGCAGGACCCGTTCGCGGTACGCGGCGATCTGCCGGCCGCTTTCAAGGCGAAGCTGACGAGCGTGCTGCAGAACCTGGACTTCCACGAGCTGCCGGAAGCCGACCAGAAGTTCCTGGCGGCGAACGAAGGCAACTCGCTGAAGACCGTTCCGCAAACCGATGCCGCGTACAACCAGATTCGCGATCTGGTGTCGACGCTGCATATCGACCTGGCGAAGATGTGATGAGCACGTTGCCGCATAGCCTGGCCGAGGGCCTCGATTTCCATCCGCAGTCGGGCGCTCACGCGCCTGCCGCAGAGAGTAGTGCGCGGCTGGCTGTGCGCAACCTGACAATGCGTTATCCGAACGGACACACGGCCCTCGACGGCGTGAGCCTCGGCGTTCGCGCCGGCGAGATGGTCGTGATCCTCGGCAGCAACGGTTGCGGCAAGTCCACGCTGATGAAATGCGTGGTCGGGCTGAACCGTCCGACCGGCGGCACGGTCGAGGTCGCCGGGCGCGACCTTGCCCGGTTGTCCGGCAAGGATTTGCGCGCCGCGCGTTTGCCGGTCGCGCTCATTTCGCAGCATGCGAACCTCGTGAAGCGGCGCAGCGTGCTGGCGAACGTCTGCACCGGCGCGCTGGGTCGTCATCGTTCGCTCGCGACGTCGCTCGGCCGCCTGCCGAGGAGCGAGATGGAACCGGCGCGTGGTTTTCTCGACGAGGTCGGCCTGCTGCATCTGGCGGGCCAGCGCGCGGGCACGCTGTCCGGCGGCCAGGCGCAACGTGTCGCGGTGGCGCGCGCGCTTGCGCAGAGGCCGCAGGTGGTGCTTGCGGACGAACCGGTCGCGAGCCTCGACCCCGAAGCCGCCGACGAAGTGATGCGCCTGTTGCGCCGTCTCGCGACGGACGACGGCCTCGCGGTGGTCGCGGTGCTGCACCAGCCGGAACTGGCGACGCGCTACGCGGACCGCCTGATCGGCATGCGTCGCGGCAAGGTCGAATTCGACGAACGCGCGTCGTCGGTCAGCATGCAGCGAATTTCAAACCTCTACGTCGCGCAATCATGAATAGCGTTTCCCATTCGCAGCGTTCGCCGCGCGCGCCGGCGACACGCTCGCTTTCGAAGATCGCGGCGTTCGCCGCGTTTCTCGTGCTGTTCGCGCAGGCCTGCCAGGGCGTGCATGCGCGCCCGCAGGACCTGATCACCGGCGTGCACGGGATGGCCGACATCATCTCGCGCTCGATGCCGCCCGACTTCAGCCAGTTCGTGCCGAGCCTCCAGCCGATTCTCGAGACGATCGACCTCGCGGTGTTCGGCACGGTGCTCGGCGTCGTGCTCGCATTTCCGCTCGCGATGCTCGCGGCGTCGAACATGAGCCCCGCGCGACCGTTGTATTACTTCGCGCGCGGGGCCATCAGCATCTCGCGTTCGGTGCCGGACCTCGTGTGGGCGCTGCTGTTCGTGACGGCGGTCGGGCTCGGCCCGTTTCCGGGCGCGCTCGCGCTCGGCGTGCATTCGGTCGGGATGCTCGGGCGGCTGTTCTCCGAAGTGATCGAGGACATGGACATGGGCCCGGTCGAGGCGCTGACGCTGACCGGTGCGAGCCGCCTGCAGGTGTTCACGCACGCGGTGGTGCCGGGCGTGCTGCCGACGCTGCTCGGCATCAGCCTGTACCGCTTCGACGAGAACCTGCGCTCGTCGCTGGTGCTCGGCTTCGTCGGCGCGGGCGGGATCGGCTTCGTGCTGCTGACGGCGATGAACCTGTTCCAGTACCAGACCGTGTCGTATCTGCTGATCGTCACGTTCGTGCTGGTCGCCGCCGCCGAGCGCGGCTCCGCGTTCCTGCGCAGTCGCGTGCAGTAGGTAGCAGGTAGGGTATAGGCAGGCCGGAAGGAAGGGCCGCGGCGCAAAACGCCGGCCGCAGGTTGCGGGCGGCGTTTTGCCGTTTACTGGAACGCGTGCTCGGCGGCCGGGAACGCGCCGTCCTTCACCGCGCGCACATACGCGACGACGGCCGACTGGATGTCTGGCTGCCCCTGCATGAAGTCCTTCACGAAGCGCGGGCGCTTGCCGGGAAAGACGCCGAGCATATCGTGCAGCACCAGCACCTGGCCCGAGCAGTCGGCGCCCGCGCCGATGCCGATGGTCGGCACGCCGACCTGTTGCGTGACCGCCGAGCCTAGCGTCGAAGGCACGGCCTCGATCACGATCAACTGGGCGCCTGCGTCCTCGAACGCGTGGGCGTCGCGCAGCAACTGGTTCGCGCCCTGCTCGGTCTTGCCCTGTACCTTGAAGCCGCCGAACGCGTGGACCGACTGCGGCGTGAGGCCGATATGCGCGCACACCGGCACCGCGCGCTCCACCAGCATCCGCACGGTCGGCGCGAGCCATTCGCCGCCCTCGAGCTTCACCATCTGCGCGCCTGCGCGCATCAATTGCACGGCGCTCGCGAACGCGTCGTCGGGCGTGCCGTAGCTGCCGAACGGCAAGTCGGCGACGACGAGTGCCGAGGTTTGCGCGCGCGCCACGCAGGCGGTGTGATAGGCGATGTGCTCGAGCGTGACGGGCAGGGTCGTCGAATGGCCCTGCAGCACGTTGCCGAGCGAATCGCCGATGAGAAGCACGTCGAGGCCCGCGCGGTCGAGCAGCGCGGCGAAGCTGGCGTCGTAGCAGGTCAGCATGGCGATCTTCTCGCCCGCGTCGCGCATGGCCTGGAGCTTCGGCACGGTGACGGCGCTGCGGCTCGTTTCCTGCAAGTAAGTCATGGCGGACAGTCCGTTGAAAAAGGGAGGGCGGGGCGTGCGTCGGCGGCTCAGCGCGACGTGCCCTTGACGAAGGATTCCCGGCGGCCGCGCATCGTCTCGATGCGTTCGGCGACGAGCGCGAGGTCCGCGCCGGAATCGAGCGAGTCCAGGTGCTCGGCGCTGACGGTCAGCACCGGGGCGCGGTCGTAATGGTAGAAAAATTCATTGTAGCTGTCGCTCAGCGAGCGCAGGTACGCGTCGGTGATCGGCAGCTCCGCCAGCGCGGCGCGCTTCTGGATGCGGGCGAACAGCACCTCGGGGCTCGCCTGCAGATAGACGACGAGTTCGGGCGGCGGCGCGTCGGCGGCAAATTGCGCGCTGAGCGCGCGGTAGAGCTGCCATTCGTCGTCGGGCAGCGCGAGGCGCGCGAACAGGTCGTTCTTCTGCGCGAGAAAGTCGGTGACGAGCGGCGTGTGCGCGGCGAGCAGTCCGGCGATCCGGCGCGACTGCGCCGCGCGTTGCAGCGCGAAGTGCAATTGCGTGGCGAGCCCGTATCGCGCGGCGTCGCGGTAGAAGCGTTCGAGAAACGGATTGCCGGCCGGCTCGTCGAGCAGCGTCTGCATCGACCAGCGTTGCGCGAGCCCCGCCGCGAGCGCGGTCTTGCCCGCGCCGATCGCGCCTTCGATGGCGATGTAGCGAAACGGCGGCCGCGCGTCGGGCGCCGTGACGGTGAGGGCGGGCGCGCTCACCGGCATGAGCCCGTGGCCGGTTTGGTCGCGCGGCCGAACCCGAGGCACTGGCACGGCGGCTTGATTTTCTCGATGCGCTGGGCGGCCACGTCGGGCAGCAGCGCGCTGGCCGCGCCGTGCCCCGGAATGACGAGGTCCGGCGCGATCTCGACGAGCGGCACGAGCGCGAAGGCGCGTTCGGCCAGGCGCGGATGCGGCACGATCAGGTCGGGTTCGGCGATTGCGTGTTCGCCGTAGAGCAGGATGTCGATGTCGAGCGTGCGGGGCGCGTTGCGAAAGGGGCGCTCGCGGCCGAAATGGTGCTCGACGCGCTGGCAGAGTTCGAGCAGGGCGCGGGCGGACAGGCTCGTTTCGAGCTTCACGACGCAATTGTAAAAGTCGTCGCCGCCCGCATCGATCGGGGCGGTGCGGTATATGCCCGACTTGGCGAGCACGGTGACGGCGCATTGCTGCGCGAGACACACCACTGCGTCTTTCAGGGCCTGGCGCGCATCTCCCAGGTTCGCACCGAGGCCCAGATAGGCAAACGTCATGGCATCACTTCCTGCGACTGTCGTTCGAACAGACCGCGGCGTTTTACGCCCTCAGTCCTCGTACTGACCGCCGTGACCCGCTTCTTCCGGGGCCGTCGGGGCCGCGTCTGCATCGCCCGGCGCGCCTTCGCCCGCCTTGCGGTTGCGTGCGCCGCCGCGCCGGCGGCGCTTGCGGGGCGCGCGTTCCGTGCTGCCGCCCGAGGTGAGCAGGGCTTCCCGCGCGGCGGCGTCTCCATCGATGAAATCGGTCCACCATGCGCCGGTCGACTCGTCGAGCTCGCCCGATTCGCAGCGCAACAGGAGGAAATCATACCCTGCTCTAAATCTTTGGTGTTCGATGAGCTTCAGCGCGCTGCGGCCCGGGCGCTTTTCCAGACGAAGCTGGAGGCCCCAGATTTCGCGCATGTCCGACGAGTAGCGGCGATGGATCGCGAGCTTTTCGGTCTGCGCGTCGATGACGTCGTCCATCGCGCGATGCAGGGCCGGCACCGGATATTCGCCGGCCGCCGTGTATTGCTGCAGGCGCTGCTGCACGTCGTGCCAGAGCAGCGTCGCGAACAGGAAGCCCGGCGACACCGGCTTGCCCGCGCGCACGCGTGCGTCGGTGTTCGCGAGTGCGAGCGAGATGAAGCGCTCGCCCTGCGGCTGTTCGAGGACCACGTCGAGGAGCGGCAGGAGCCCGTGATGCAGCCCTTCCTGGCGCAGCCACTTCAGGCACGCGAGCGCCTGGCCCGAGAGCAGCAGCTTGAGCATCTCGTCGAAAAGACGCGCGGCCGGCACGTTGTCCATCAGGTCGGCCAGCTCGCGGATCGGCTCGCGCGTGTGCGCCTCGATTTCGAAGCCGAGCTTCGCGGCGAAGCGCACGACCCGCAGCATCCGCACCGGGTCCTCGCGGTAGCGCGTGGCCGGGTCGCCGATCATCCGCAACAGGCGCGCGCGAATGTCGGCCATGCCGTGGTGATAGTCGAGCACGGTTTGCGTGGCCGGGTCGTAATACATCGCGTTGATCGTGAAGTCGCGGCGGGTCGCGTCTTCGTGCTGCTCGCCCCAGACGTTGTCGCGCAGCACGCGGCCGCTCGCGTCGACGGCGTGGGTGCGCCGGTCGAGCTCGTCGCGGCGCAGCCGGCGCGGCGCGGCTTCGTCGGGCGCGGGCGGCGGCGGATCGACGAGGGCGCGGAACGTCGAGACCTCGATGATTTCCTGGCCGAACTGCACGTGCACGATCTGGAAGCGCCGGCCGATGATGCGCGCGCGCCGGAACAGGCGCTGCACCTCGTCGGGCGTCGCGTCGGTCGCGACGTCGAAGTCTTTCGGCGCGACGCCGAGCAGCAGGTCGCGCACGGCGCCGCCGACGATGAACGCGCGAAAACCCGCCTGCTGCAGCGTGGAGGTGACGCGCACGGCGTTCTTCGAGATCAGCGCGGGGTCGATGCCGTGCACGTCGGCCGACAGGACGACGGGCGCGGCCGGATCGGTGCTCTTCGGCGCGGCGCCGTGCGTTTTCGGGCGGCGCGTTTTCGTGCCCGCCGCCGATTGCGGCGCGGCGGAGGACGGGACCGCGGGCAGCGCCGCGGCGGCGGATGCGTCGGCCTGCGTCGTGCCCGGGGCGGCGTCCTGGCCGAACAGCTTGCGGATGAATTTCTTGATCACGAGGGTGGGAACAGGTCGAGGATGGGCCAGCCGGCGGCCTGCGCGCGCGCGCGCAGCGTCGCGTCGGGATTGGTCGCGACCGGATCGGTGACCTTTTCGAGCAGCGGAATGTCGTTGTGCGAATCGCTGTAGAAATAACTGCGCTCGAAGTCGGCCCAGGTCTTGCCGAGCGAGGCGAGCCAGGCCTCGGTGCGCACGATCTTGCCTTCGCGGTAGCTCGGCGTGCCGCACGGCCGGCCCGTGTAGGCGGAGTCGGGATGGCCGTCCACGGTCTCGACCTCGCAGGCGATCAGCTTGTCGATGCCGAACGCCTCGGCGATCGGCGCGGTGATGAATTCGTTGGTGGCCGTGACCATGCAGCAAAGGTCGCCGGCGTCGCGGTGCCGGCGCACGAGTTCGAGCGCGGCGGGCAGGATCACCGGCCGGATCACGTCGCGCATGTACTCGTCGTGCCAGTCCTTCAACTGCGCGCGCGGATATTTCGCGAGCGGCGTGAGCATCGTGACGAGATACGCGTGGATGTCGAGCACGCCGGCCTTGTAGTCGGCGTAGAAGCGGTCGATCTGCTGCGCGAAGCGTTCGGCGTCCACGATGCCGAGCTTCACCATGAAGCGGCCCCATTCGTGATCGCTGTCCGTCGGGATCAGCGTGTGGTCGAGATCGAAAAGTGCGAGGTTAGCCATGGGGGGCCATTCTACTTGAAGCGGGTGAAGCCCGTGCCGCTTGCGTCCTGTTCGCCCTCGCCCGGCGCGCCCGGCGGCGAGGCCAGCATCGTGCGCAGCAGCGGCAGCGTGACCGCGCGCTTCTGTTCGAGCGAGAAGCGGTCGAGCGCGTCGAGGAGCGCCATCAGGCTCGGCATGTCGCGCCGGAAATGCGTGAGCAGGTAGGCGGGCACGTCGTCGGCGAGCACGAGGCCGCGTTCGCGCGCCGCGTGCCGCAGCACGTGGGTCTTGTCGGCGTCGGAGAGCGGCGCGAGATGGAACACGAGCCCCCAGCCGAGCCGCGTGCGCAGGTCTTCGCGCACCGCGAGCGCGAGCGGCGCCGCGTTGCCCGTCGCGACGAGCGCGCAGGCCGGATGCGCGCGCACCTCGTTGAACAGGTTGAAGAGCGCGATCTGCTGCGCGGCCGGCAGCGCGTCGCAGTCGTCGACGGCGTAGATCGCGACGCGCGGATCGAATTCGAATGCGGCGAGCGGGCTCTGCGCTCCGAGATAGCGCGCGCCGCCGGGCTGCGCCTCGTGCGCGAGCGCCTGCAGCAGATGGCTGCGGCCGCTGCCCGGCTCGCCCCAGACGTAGAACGTGCGGTCGGCCACGGGGCCGTTCGCGGCCGCGGCGGCGAGCGCGGCCTCGAGCCCGCGCAGGCGCGCGACGAGCTCGGCGTTCGCGCCGGCGAAGAAATTGTCGAAGGTCGATGGCGGCGGGGTGCCGAGATCGAGCGTGAGCTGTCGAAGCACGATGAATCCGGGCGGAAATCAGTTCCTGTAGAGCGCGCTGTCGAGGTAGCTGCGCCGCAACTCGCGCAGGGCGATCGAAAGGATCGCGCTGGCCGGCAGCGCGAGCAGCACGCCGAAAAAGCCGAACAACTGGCCGAACGCGAGCAGCGCGAAGATGACGGTGAGCGGATGCAGGCCGATGCGCTCGCCGACGAGCCGCGGCGTCAGGAAAAAGCCCTCGAGAATCTGCCCGATGCCGTAGACCACGGCGACGGCGCCGAACCCGTACCAGTCGCCGAACTGCAGCGCGGCGGCAATCAGCGCGAGCACGAGTCCCGTCGCGTAGCCGAGGTAGGGAATGAACACGGCGAGCCCCGTGAAGATGCCGATGGGCAGCCCGATCTCGAAGCCGGCGATCGACAGCGCGATCGCGTAGTAGGCCGCGAGCACGCCCATCACGAGTAGCTGGCCGCGCAGGTACTGCGCGAGCATGCGGTCCATTTCGCCGGCGAGCTCCGTCGTGTGCGCAAGCCAGCGGCGCGGCACGAACGACTGCATCCGGCCGATCATCGCGTTCCAGTCGTAGAGCAGGTAGAACAGCACGAGCGGCACCATGACGACGTTGCCGACGACCGTGATCATCACGTTGCCGCTCTTGCGGATCGAGGCCCAGGCGGCGAGCGCGATCGACTGCGCGCTGTCCTCGAGCTTGCCCGTCGCCATGTCGCGCAGGTTCGCGAAGTCGAGCGCGCCCGTCGCGCCGAAGCGCGCGAGCTCGGGCTGCAGCCAGTCGTGCAGGTGTGCGAACAACGCCGGCACCTGCTGCTTCAACTGCGGCTCCTCCGTCTGCACGACGACGAAGAGCAAGACGAGCAGCATCGTGACGACGAGCGCGAAGAGCAGCATCATCAGGAGCGCGGCGAGCGAGCGCGGCACGCGGTGGCGCGCGAGCGCGTCGACGCCGGGGTGCAGGATGTAGGCGAGGATCGCGCCGAGCAGGAACGGCGTGAGGACCGAGCGCAGCAGCCACAGGACGATGCCGAACGCGAGCGCGAGCGCGGCCCAGACGAAGGCCTGGCGTTGATAGGGCGTGAAAAAGGACGAGTTGGGCGACAAGGCGGCGTTTCGCGGCGGCCGGGCGGGCGAATTCAGCCCACGCGGCGCAACCGGCGATATCTATCGGGTAAAATCGCATTTTACCGACCTTCTTGCGCCTCCCATGAATCAACCGAAATCCGCTCCCGATGCCAGCGGCCTGTCGTATCGCGACGCCGGCGTCGACATCGACGCGGGCGATGCCCTCGTCGACGCGATCAAGCCCTTTGCCAGAAAGACGTTGCGCGACGGCGTGCTGGGCGGCATCGGCGGGTTCGGCGCGCTGTTCGAAGTGCCGAAGAAGTACCGCGAACCGGTGCTCGTGTCGGGCACCGACGGCGTCGGCACGAAGCTCAAGCTCGCGTTCCATCTGAACAAACACGACACCGTCGGTCAGGATCTCGTCGCGATGAGCGTCAACGACATCCTGGTGCAAGGCGCCGAGCCGCTCTTCTTCCTCGACTACTTCGCCTGCGGCAAGCTCGAGGTCGGCACGGCCGCGACGGTCGTCAAGGGCATCGCGCAGGGCTGCGAGCTGGCCGGCTGCGCCCTCATCGGCGGCGAAACGGCCGAGATGCCGGGCATGTACCCGGACGGCGAATACGATCTGGCCGGCTTCGCGGTCGGCGCGGTCGAGAAGAGCGCGATCATCGACGGCAGCACGATCGCGCCGGGCGACGTCGTGCTCGGCCTCGGCTCGAGCGGCATCCATTCGAACGGCTTTTCGCTCGTGCGCAAGATCATCGAGCGCGCGCAGCCGGACCTGAACGCGGACTTCGACGGTCGCTCGCTCGCCGACGCGCTGATGGCGCCGACGCGCATCTACGTGAAGCCGCTGCTCGGCCTCATGGAGCGCCTGACCGTGAAGGGCATGGCGCACATCACGGGCGGCGGGCTGGTCGAGAACATCCCGCGCGTGCTGCGCGAGGGCTTGACCGCCGAGCTCGACCACCGCGCGTGGCCGCTGCCGCCGCTCTTCTCGTGGCTGCAGACGCACGGCGGCGTCGCCGACGCCGAGATGCATCGCGTGTTCAACTGCGGGATCGGCATGGCCGTCGTCGTGTCGGCCGGGCAGGCCGACGAGGCCGCCGCGCTGCTGGCCTCGGCCGGCGAGCAGGTCTGGAAGATCGGCACGGTGCGCGAAAGCCGTCCCGGCGAAGCGCAGACGGTCGTCGTCTAAGGTTCGACTCCCGTCCCGTCCAGGGGCGCGCTTCCTGACAAGCGGGCAGGCCTTCGACCTGCCCGTTTTCGCAGGTTTTTCCGCTTTTTCCGTCTTTCCGTTGCTCGTTTTCGCGCCCTTTGCGTTTTGCACGCCGGTCGTCCCGATCGTTTGACGGGGCGATTCGGGCGGCCGGCGTCAGGCGGCGATCGTCGACGATTAACGGCGTCGCCGCCCGGTTCCGCGCCTATTTCGCGTTATCTCCCCGCTTTTCCCGTTCCTGCGCGGCGCGCCCGGCGCCCATGCCGCGCGGGCCGTCGCATGATAGGCGGGTCGGAGCGAAATGCGCTTGCGAAAAAAACGCCGCAATTCCCGGTTATTGGCACATAATTTGAGCGAAGACGAAAAGGGAGACAAGAAGTGAACGCGATCTCGCTTGACGCTACCGACTGCCGGATTCTCGCCGTGCTCCAGAACGAGGGGCGAATCAGCAACCTGGATCTGGCCGAACGCATCTCCCTGTCGCCGTCTGCGTGTCTGAGGCGGCTGCGGCTGCTCGAGGAACAGGGAGTCATCGAACACTATCGCGCGTGCCTGAACCGGGAGGTCCTCGGCTTCGAAATGGAGGCGTTCGTGCAGGTGTCGATGCGCAACGACCAGCAGGACTGGCACGAGCAGTTCACGGCCGCGCTGCGCGACTGGCCCGAGGTCGTCGGCGCCTACGCCGTGACGGGCGGGTCGCACTACCTGCTGCGGGTGCTTGCCCACAACCTCAAGCACTACTCCGACTTCGTGCTGCACCGGCTCTATCGCACGCCGGGCGTCATGGACATCCGCTCGAACATCGTGTTGCAGACGCTCAAGGACGATTCGGGCGTGCCAGTGGACCTGATCGAGCAGAAGATCGGCAAGGGAACGACGACGGCCTGACGAAGCGGTGCCTGCTCCGCGGCCCGTCGCGCGGGGGGCGTGCCGTCAGAGCGGGCCGAGCCGGTGGAAGCCGCCGTTCTGGAATACGAGCGGGGCGAATTCGCCGGCCTCGTCGAGGATGCCGCAGCGTTCCACCTCGCCCACGAAGATTACGTGATCGCCCTCGTCGTAGCGGCTGCGGTTGTGGCACTCGAACCAGGCCAGCGCGCCGTCGAGCACGGGCATGCCCGAATCGCCCGCCGCATGCGCGACGCCCGCGAACCGGTCGCCCTTCACGGTCGCGAAACGCTTGCACAGATCGAGCTGCGACGCGGCGAGCACATTCACCACATAATGGCTGTTGGCGCGGAACGCCGGCATCGACGCGGAGCGCGTCGCGAGGCTCCAGAGCACGAGCGGCGGATCGAGCGACACCGAATTGAACGAACTCGCCGTGACGCCGACGAGCTCGCCGTCCGGCGAGCGCGTGGTGATGACGGTCACGCCGGTTGTGAACTGGCCGAGCGCGCGGCGGAACGAAGCCTCGTCGAAGTTGGGCGGGCTGGCGCGGCGCGTCATCGGGACAGGGCCTCGCGCGGCGGTGGAAAGCGCAGAATGGGTGTCATTTGGGAAGGCGGCAAATTGTCCCAATTTTAACGGAAACCGTGCGCGTGCCGGCCGGGACAGCCGCCATCAACGAATCAGGGAGTCGAAAGCATGAGTCAGACAGTCGAAATCGCCACGCTGGGCGGCGGGTGCTTCTGGTGTCTCGAAGCGGTCTATCTGCGCGTGGAGGGCGTCACGCACGTCGAGTCGGGCTATGCGGGCGGGCATCTCGAACGGCCCACCTACGAGCAGGTGTGCAGCGGCGACACGGGCCATGCCGAGGTCGTCAACGTCACGTTCGATCCCGCGCGGATCAGCTATCGGGAGGTGCTCGACATCTTCTTTGCGATCCACGATCCGACCCAGCTCAACCGGCAGGGCAACGACGTCGGCACGCAGTATCGGTCGGTCGTCTTCACGCGTTCGGACGCGCAGCGCGCCGCCGCGGAACAGGCGATCCGCGAGCTGGCCGCCGAGGGCGTCTACGACGGCGCGATCGTCACGCAGGTGCTGGCGCTCGACGGCAACGATAGCAACTACTGGCCGGCCGAGGCCTATCACCAGGACTATTTCGCGCATCACCCGGACCAGGGGTACTGCGCGTTCGTGGTGGCGCCGAAGGTCGCGAAATTCCGGCAGAAGTTCGCGCACCGGCTCAAGAAGGCCGGTTGAGCCGGGCCCGGGCGGCGCGAGTTGCAGCACAGTTGCCGCGCGTCGCGGCGCGTTGCCGGTCAGGGCGTCGCGGTGCCGCGCTGCTGTCCGCAGGCCGCGACGATGGCCCGCGCGAGCTCGACGCACGACAGCGGCGACGAGCCTTCGGCCTTGTTGTTGGTCGTGATCAGCACGGGCTGGCCCGCGATGACGTACCGCGCCGCCAGTTCCGCGAGCGCGTCGCGCGTGTAAGGGTCGGGGTCGACGAGCCTGTCGAACGGTTCGTAGCGCGCTTTCGCCTGCTCGTAGCGAAAGCCGCTGTGCAGGCTCCAGCGCACGACGAGCGGCCCGGCTGGCGTCTCGCCGTCCATCAGCGCGAGCGCCGCCGCCTGGCGCAGCGGATCGGGCATCCGCGCGTGCAGCCCGACGCAGTAGCGCACGCCGGCCGCGCGCAGCGCGCGCACGAGGCGCGGCGTGAGCAGGATCGCGTCGCGAATCTCCACCGCATAGCAGGCGTCGGACGTCGCCTCGCCGAACGAGTCCGGCGGCGGCAGGGCCGTGAGGAACGCGGCGAGCCGCTCGACAAAGCCGGCCGGGTCGGCGAGCAGTGGCGGCGGCAGCGGCGGGAACTGGAAGACGAGGGCGCCGGCCTTCGCACCGAGCCCCTCGATGCAGGGCCGCACGAATTCGCCGACGGCGAGTTCGGCGTTCAGGAAGCAGGGATTGGCTGCTACGGGCTCGCCGCGGTCGCCGCGTACCGACGCGTCGGTGATCGACGCGGGCGCCTTCACGATGAAGCGGAACGTGTCGGGCACCTGCTGGGCGTAGCGCAGGTAGTCGGCGACGCTGAGCGGCGCGTAGAACGAGCGGTCGATGCTGACCGAGCGCAGCAGCGGATGCGCGCCGTAGGCAGCAAGGCCGTCGCGCGCGAGCTTCGCGTTGCTGTAGTCGTCGCCGTAGACGATGCCGCGCCAGCCCGGGAACGACCACGACGACGTGCCGAGCCGCACCTGGGCCGGCAGCGCGGCGGCGAGGTCGAGTAAGTCGGGACTGGGTTCGGCAGGCAATACGGCGCCGCGGGCGCGGCGTTTCGGGCGGGAGGTATCGGTTGCCGCATCGGGGGCGGCGCTGCCGTCCGCCTCCTGTTCAGCGTTTCCGTCTGCCGGTTGCGCCGGAGCGGGAGGCACCCAGCCGAACAGGTCGGATTGAGCGCCGTCGGGCTGAGGCGCGTCGCGGTCGGTCATCGGGGCGAAGTCGGGGTGAAAAGCGGACGGCCAACGATACCAGCGCCCCGTGCCCGAATGCAACCGCCCGCCGATGCCCGGTCACGGGGCGCCGGCAATGAGCGGGCGGGACGTCAGGGCGAGAGCCGGCCGATGTTCCAGCCGGCATCGGTCCGCGTGTAGAAAATCCGGTCGTGCAGCCGCGACGGGCGGCCCTGCCAGAATTCGACGGCGTCGGGCACGAGCCGGTAGCCGCCCCAATGCGGCGGCCGCGGCGGTTCCTCCCCGTACTTCGCGCCGATTTCGCGCTCGCGCGCTTCCAGTTCCGCGCGGCTCGCGAGCGGCCGGCTCTGCTCCGAGGCCCAGGCGCCGATGCGCGAGCCGAGCGGGCGCGAGGCGAAGTAGGCGTCGCTCTCGGCCGCGCTCGTCTTTTCGACCGCGCCCTCGATGCGCACCTGCCGCTCCAGTTCGATCCAGTGAAAGAGCAGGCTCGCGCGCGGATTGCCCGCGAGTTCGCGGCCTTTGCGGCTCTCGTAGTTGGTGAAGAACACGAAGCCGCGTTCGTCCACGCCCTTGATGAGCAGGATGCGCGCGGCCGGGCGGCCCTGCGCGTCGACCGTCGCCACGGTCATCGCGTTGGGCTCGGGCAGCTTCGCGTCGAGCGCCTGGGCGAGCCAGGTCTGGAACTGGCGGATCGGATCGGGATCGACGTCGGAGACGTCGAGCGAGCCCAGCGAGTAGTTTTTCCGGAGGTCGGCGAGTGTCGTCATGTTCCTGTCGTGCGGGCGGCTAAAGTCGGTCGTGAAGTGCGCTGAAGTATAGCCGCGCACGCGGCGTCCGACGTGCGACCCATTGGTCGTCCGTCGGTCATCCGGCGAGCCCGGTCGGCGTGCTGCCCGCCTGCCCCGGCGCGATCAGGCAAAATACGGCTTTTCGCGGCGCTGGCGTCGGGCGGCGGGTTCGCATCCCGTTCCGGCCGGCCCGCCCGATTTCGTTGCCGTTCCTCCGCCATGTCCCGTTCCCCGATTTCCGTGCCGGCCGATCCGGTCGATCGCACCGTTGCTCCCGACGACGCCGGAACCGCCGACCGCGCGCGCCGTTTCGGCGGTCTTGCCCGCCTGTACGGCGCGGCGGCGCTGGCCGCGTTCGAGCGCGCGCACGTCGCCGTGATCGGCCTCGGCGGGGTCGGCTCGTGGGCGGCCGAGGCGCTGGCGCGCAGCGCGGTCGGCGCGCTCACGCTGATCGACCTCGACAACGTCGCCGAGAGCAACACCAACCGGCAGATCCACGCGCTCGACGGCAACTACGGCAAGCCGAAGGTCGACGCCATGGCCGGGCGGATCGCGCTGATCGATCCGGCCTGCCGGGTGCGCGTCGTCGAGGACTTCGTCGAGCCCGAGAACTTCGCCGCCCTGCTCGGCGGCGGTTTCGACTACGTGATCGACGCGATCGACAGCGTGCGCACGAAAACGGCGCTGATCGCCTGGTGCGTCGAGCGGCGCCAGCCGCTCGTCACCGTCGGCGGCGCGGGCGGCCAGCTCGACCCGACGCGCATCCGCATCGACGATCTCGCGCTGACGATTCAGGACCCGCTGCTCTCGAAAGTGCGAGCGCAACTGAGAAAGCAGCACGGCTTTGCGCGCGGGCCGAAGGCGAAGTTCCGGGTGAGCGCGGTCTATTCGGACGAGCCGCTCATCTATCCCGAGCCCGCCGTCTGCGACGTCGATGCCGAAGCGGCGCATCTCGCCACGTCGCCGGGACATAGCGGGCCGGTCGGCCTCAATTGCGCCGGGTTCGGTTCGAGCGTGTGCGTGACGGCGAGCTTCGGTTTCGCGGCCGCCGCGCACGTGCTGCGCGAGATCGCCCGGCGGCCGCCGCCGGACGGAGGGAGCTGACGCCCCGGGGGGATCGTCGGGGCCGCCGTTGCGCGTCCCCGACGCCCGCTCAATTAAGCGCCGTGCTGAGCTTGCGTCGCCACTCGGCGACGAGCTGCGGCTGGTGCGCCGCCAGGTCGAAGACGGACAGCATGGTCTTGCGGCCGATGTCGTCGCGGAACGCGCGGTCGCGCTTCACGATTTCGAGCAGTTGTTCGAGCGCGAGTGCGTAGCCGCGCCGCGCGATCAGCGCGCTGGCCAGATCGAAACGCGCCTCGAGGTCGTCCGGATGCGCCGCGACGCGCGCTTCGAGCGCATCGGTGGGCGGCAGGTCGGCGGCGACGTCGAGCGCGTCGAGGCGGGTCTTCAGCGCGTTGAAGCGCGCGTCGATGCCCTGGGTCGTCTTCGGCGAGAGCAGTTCGACTTCCGCCCGGGCCTCGTCGACGCGATTGTCCGCGAGCAGCAGCTCGATCAGGTCCATGCGCGCGTCGTCGAAACCGGGGTCGTAGGCGAGCGCGGCCTTCAGCGCGTCGTAGGCTTCGTCGCGGCGGCCTTCGGCAAGCGCTTCCTGGGCCGCGAGCCGCTCGCTTTGCGCGGCGTCCGGAATGAGCCGGTCCAAAAATGCACGCAACTCCCGCTCGGGCAGCACGCCGATGAACTGGTCGACGGGCTGGCCGTCCGCGAACGCGACGACGTGCGGGATGCTGCGCACCTGGAAATGCGCGGCCAGCTCCTGGTTCTCGTCGACATTGACCTTCACGAGCTTCCACTTGCCCGCGTACTCCGCCTCGAGCTTTTCGAGCATCGGGCCGAGCGTCTTGCACGGGCCGCACCAGGGCGCCCAGAAGTCGATGAGCACCGGCGCGAGTACCGACGCGTCGATGACGTCCTTTTCAAATGTGGCCAGAGTCGTGTCCATGGCGTGTCCTCGCTTCCTCTCGGAAAAACTGTCTGCCGGCCAAATTGGGGCGAAGCCGCGAATTTCAACGGTCCGCAACGGTTTTCGGCGGTCCCGCCGGCGCGGGCCCGGCGTCAGTGCGCGGTCTTAATGCGGCTTCTTTTCCGGCAGCGGAATCCATTCGGTTTCGCCGGGCACCCGGCCCAGGGCCTGGCGCGTCCAGGCCTCTTTGGCCCGCTCGATTTTTTCGCGCGAACTCGCGACGAAATTCCATTCGATGAAGCGCTCGCCCGCGAGTTTCGCGCCGCCGAGCAGCATGACGCGCGCGCCCGAGGCGCTCGCGAGCGTGACGGTTTCGCCCGGCTGCAGCACGGCCATCGTGGTGGGTGCAAGCGGCGTGCCGTCGATCGACAGGTCGCCGTCCACGAGGTAGACGCCGCGTTCCTCGTGCTCCGGTTCGAGCGCGAACGCGCCGCCGGGCGCGAACTGGGCGGCGACGTAGAGCGTCGGGGAGAACGTCGCGGCCGGCGAGGTGCGGCCGAACGCGGTGCCGGCGATGACGCGCAGCGTCGCGCCGTTGCGCTCGAACTCGGGCAGCGTCGCGGCGGGATGGTGCGCGAACGACGGCTCGGCGTCCTCGTGCTCGAGCGGCAGCGCGATCCAGGTCTGGATGCCGTGGATCGTCCGGTCGCGCGCGCGCTCCCCGGCCGGCGAGCGCTCGGAATGCACGATGCCGCGGCCGGCTGTCATCCAGTTCACGTCGCCGGGCGTGATTTCCTGCTGCGAGCCGAGGCTGTCGTGGTGCATGAGCGCGCCGTCGAACAGATAGGTGACGGTGGCGAGCCCGATGTGCGGGTGCGGGCGCACGTCGACGCCCGTGCCGGCCGGCAGCGTGGCCGGTCCCATGTGGTCGAAGAAGATGAACGGCCCGACGAGGCGCGCGGCGAGCGCCGGCAGCACGCGCCGCACGACGAGGTTGCCGATGTCGCGCTCGTGGGGGGTGAGGATCGCCTTGATCGAAGAGGACACGGGGACTTCCTTGTCGTGATGCGGTAACGGCGGGAGGGCGGCGCGCGGGACGCTGCGGGGGCGGCGTCGGGCCGGGCGGATGCGGGCCATTCTACCGTTCGGACGAATCGGCGGCGCCGGGACTGGCGGTCGTCGACAAACGGCCGGAAAACCGCCGGTAAGCGGTCAACAGGCCGCCAGTAAACGGTCAACAGGCGGCCAACAGGCGGCCGACCGGGTTGCCGGCGCGGCGCCGGAGGACGAGTTGGGAGCCGGCCGGGCGGTTTGGCGTCGGCTGTTGCCGGACGCGATGCGGACCGGCCATCCGCCGGCTTGCCCAGGCGCGCCGACGGACCCCGATCAGACCGTCGTGCTTCGCGAGAGCGGCGGGTTCGCCGCGAAGTAGTGCTGGATGCCCTTGAAGATCGCATCGGCCATCTGCTGGCGATACGCGTCGTTCAGCAGCCGCTGCTCTTCCTCGGGATTGCTGATGAACGCGGTTTCCACGAGGATCGACGGAATGTCGGGCGCCTTGAGCACCGCGAAGCCGGCCTGCTCGACGCGGCCGCTGTGCAGGTGGTTCACGCCGCCCACCTCGTTGAGCACGAAGTCGCCGTAGCGCATCGAGTCGCGAATCTGCGCCGTCGTCGACATGTCGAAGAGCGCGCGGTTCACCGACGCGTCGGCCGTCTTCACGCTGATGCCGCCGATCTGGTCCGACGAGTTTTCCTTGTTCGCCATCCAGCGCGCCGCCGCGCTCGAGGCGCCGTGCTCCGAGAGCGCGAACACCGACGAGCCGTGTGCAGCCGGCGTCGTGAACGCATCCGCGTGCACCGAGACGAAGAGGTCCGCCCCCACGCGCCGCGCCTTCTGCACGCGCACGTTGAGCGGCACGAAGAAGTCGGAGTCGCGCGTCATCATCGCGCGCATGTTGGGCTGCGCGTCGATTTTCGCGCGCAGCTTCTTCGCGATGTCGAGCGCGACGTGCTTCTCGTAGGTGCCCGCACTGCCGATCGCGCCGGGGTCCTCGCCGCCGTGGCCCGGATCGACGGCGACGGTGAGCAGGCGCGCGCCGCCGCGCCCGCTCTTCGGCGTCGTGAACGCGTAGGCGTCGTCGCTGCCGTCGTCCCGCGCGAGCGGGGCGGCCGGCGGCGCGGACGAGGTGCCCGGCGCCGCCGGCGGCGTGTTCGCGGGCGGGGCATTCTGCGCGTAGCGCTGGAAGAACGCGTCGCTGTCGTCGGTCGCGTTCGCGCCGCCGGTGCCGGCGCCCGATGCGCCCGATGTCGGCGCGGCCGAGGCGTCGGGGCCGGCCAGCGTCGCGGGCGGCGTGTCTTCGTGCAGGTTCTGGCGCGCGGCGAGCTGCTGCTCCTTGCGCTGGGTCTGCGCGATCAGGTCCATCAGCGGGTCGGGCGGGACGGCCGGGTAGAGGTCGAACACGAGCCGGTAGCGGTACGAGCCGACCGGGGTCAGCGCGAACATCTGCGGCTTGACCGAGCCCTTGAGGTCGAACACCATGCGCACCACGTGCGGCTGGTACTGGCCGACGCGCACCGACTGAATCTGCGGATCGTTCGGCGTGATCTTCGAGACGAGGTCGCGCAGCGCGGCGTCGAGGTCGAGGCCGTTCAGGTCCACGACGAGCCGGTCGGGACTCTGCAGTAACTGTTGCGAAGCTTCGAGCGGCTGATCCGACTCGATGGTGACGCGCGTGTAGTCGCGCGCCGGCCACACGCGCACGCCGACGATCGAGGCAGCCCAGGCGAGACGCGGCGCCATGAGCCCGAGCACCAGCGTGGAGGCGCCCGCGCCGAGGATTTGCCGGCGGCGCCAGTTGTGCGTGGCGGTGGCGGCGGATTCGATCGAGCGGAACGGTTTGATTAACATCTTTCGAGGCATGCCTTTCCCAGGTTGCTGTATGCGAATGCGGTGAGCACGCGGCCCTCGCCGCGCTCACCGGGTTCGAGCGCGAACGCGAGGTCCGGCACGCCGAGCAGGCCGCTCGCGCGCTGTGGCCATTCGACGAGGCAGACGGCGCCGCTGTCGAGGTACTCGCGAAAGCCGGCGTCGGTCCATTCGGACGGGTCGCCGAAGCGATAGAGATCGAAGTGATAGAGCGCGAGTTCCCCGTCCGGGGTCGCGACCGTGTAGGGTTCGACGAGCGTGTAGGTGGGACTGCGCACGCGGCCCGCGTGGCCGAGCGCGCGCAGGGTGGCGCGCACGAGCGAGGTTTTGCCGGCGCCGAGGTCGCCGGTGAGCTGGACCTGCAGGCCGTCGCGGCGCGCCGCTTGCCGTTGCTCCGCGATCGCTTTCGCGAAGCGCGCGCCGAACGCGTCGGTGGCGGCTTCGTCCGCCAGCTCGAAGCGGCGTTCGAGCAGCGCGTCGGCGGGGTATCCAGCGATACTGTCCTGACCGGGAATAACGGGCATTCTCGTAAAATGACGTGATGAACCGCAGTCCGTCGCCCCTTTCGTCCCGCCTGCCTCGCGAAGCGTCGCACGAGTCGCCTCGCGCGGCCGGGTCCGGGTTCGATGCGCGCGAACTCGTCGAACTTGCCGCGCGCATTCGTGTCTGGGGACGCGAACTGGGGTTCGGCGCGCTCGGCATCAGCGATACCAATCTTTCCCATGCCGAGGCGGGCCTTGCCGCGTGGCTCGAAGCGGGCTGCCACGGCGAGATGGATTATATGGCCAAACATGGCCCGAAACGCGCGCGTCCCGGCGAGCTTGTGGCCGGCACGCGACGTGTGATTTCCGTAAGGATGGCCTATTTGCCTGCGGCGAGCTTCACCGAAGCGGCGAGCGGAAAGCCCGGCGAAAGTGCTTCGCAAGACGCGCCGCCGGACTGGCGGGCGAGGGAACGCGCGAGGCTCGCCGATCCGCAGGCCGCGGTGGTGTCGATCTACGCGCGCGGCCGCGACTATCACAAGGTGTTGCGTCAGCGTCTGCAACAACTGGCCGAGCGCATCGAGGCGGCCGTCGGCGTCTACGGCCATCGCGTGTTCGCCGACTCGGCGCCTGTGCTCGAGGTCGAGCTCGCGCAGAAGGCCGGCGTCGGCTGGCGGGGGAAGCACACGCTGCTTTTGCAGCGCGACGCGGGGTCTCTGTTCTTTCTCGGCGAGATCTACGTCGATCTCCCGCTGCCGACCGATGCCGACGGCGGCCCGAATCGTCCCGGCGACGCCGGCGAGCATTGCGGAAGCTGCACGCGCTGCCTCGACGCCTGCCCGACGGGCGCGATCGTCGAGCCTTACAGGGTGGACGCGCGGCGCTGCATCTCGTACCTGACCATCGAACTGAAAGGCAGCATCCCGCTCGAGCTCCGGCCGATGATCGGCAACCGCGTGTACGGCTGCGACGACTGCCAGCTCGTGTGCCCCTGGAACAAGTTCGCGGCGGCCGCGCCCGTCGACGACTTCGACGTGCGCCACGGGCTCGACCGCGCGACGCTCGTCGAGTTGTTCGGCTGGAGCGCCGCGCAGTTCGACGAGCGCATGCAGGGCAGCGCGGTGCGCCGCATCGGCTACGAGCGCTGGCTGCGCAATCTGGCCGTCGGGCTCGGCAACGCGCTGCGCGCGCCGTCCGGCGCGCTCGCGGACGACGCGCGCGCCGCGCTCGTCGCCGCGCTGCGCGCGCGGGAAGACGACGGTTCGGCGCTCGTTCGCGAGCACGTTCGCTGGGCGCTCGAAGCGGCATGACGCGGCATAATCGGGGCGGCGCGGCGACGGAGCGGGCGAAAGGGCCGCGCAGCCGCATTTCGACGACGGGGAGGCACATCATGTTCAACGCGGTGATCGACGCGCCGTTCGGCAAGGTCGGCATCCGGACCGAAGGCGGGCGCGTGAGCGAGATCGTCTATCTGACGGCCGACGCGCCGGGCGTCGTGCCCGACTGCGATCTGGCCGGGCGCGCGGCCGGCCAGATCGCGCGGTACTTCGAGTGCGCCTCGGCGGACTTCGACCTGCCGCTTGCCGAGCGCGGCACGCCGTTCCAGCGGCGCGTCTGGCAGGGCATCGACACGATCGCGGCGGGCGCCGTGCTGACCTACGGGCAACTGGCCGAGCGCATCGGCGGCAGCTCGCCGCGCGCGGTCGGCCAGGCTTGCGGCTCGAACCGCTTTCCGCTCGTGATTCCGTGTCACCGCGTCGTCGCGGCGAGCGGCCTCGGCGGGTTCGCGCATCACGGCGGCGAAGGCTTCTTTCGCGACGTGAAGCGCTGGCTGCTCGCGCACGAGGGCGTCGAGGCGCGATGAGCGAGACGACGAAAATGCCGGGCCAGGCCGATGCGCCCGGTCCAGAAGCCGGCGGCGAACCCGCCGCGTCCCCCATGCTCGTCGCGAGCCGCGCCGCGATCGACACGTTCTGCGATGCGATGTGGCTCGAGTACGGGCTCTCGCGCAACACGCTCGACGCATACCGGCGCGACCTGAGTATCTTCGCGCAGTGGCTCGGGCTCGAGCGCGGGCGGATGCTCGACGGCGCGCGCGAGGACGACCTGGTCGCCTACAGCGCCGTGCGCCGCGACGACAAGCCGACCTCGACGAACCGGCGGCTCTCGGTGTTTCGCCGCTATTACGGCTGGGCCGTGCGCGAGCGGCGCGCGCAGGCGGACCCGACCGTGCGCATCCGCTCGGCGAAGCAGCCGCTGCGCTTTCCGTCGACGCTGACCGAGGCGCAGGTCGAGGCGCTGCTCGGCGCGCCCGACGTCGACACGCCGCTCGGGCTGCGCGACCGCACGATGCTCGAACTGATGTACGCGAGCGGGCTGCGCGTGACCGAGCTCGTCACGCTCAAGACCGTCGAAGTGGGGCTCAACGAGGGCGTGGTGCGGGTGCTCGGCAAGGGCGCGAAGGAGCGCCTGATCCCGTTCGGCGAGGAAGCGCACGGGTGGATCGAGCGCTATCTGCGCGACGCGCGGCCGGCGCTGCTCGGCGCGCGCACGGCCGATGCGCTGTTCGTGACGGCACGCGCCGAGGGCATGACGCGCCAGCAGTTCTGGCACATCATCAAGCGCCGCGCGGCGACGGCCGGCGTGCATGCGCCGCTCTCGCCGCACACGCTGCGGCACGCGTTCGCCACGCATCTGCTGAACCACGGCGCGGACCTGCGCGTCGTGCAACTGCTGCTCGGCCACAGCGACATCTCGACGACGCAGATCTACACGCACGTCGCGCGCGAGCGGCTCAAGCAGCTACACGCGACGCACCATCCGCGCGGGTAGAACGCCGCCCGCTGCGTGGCCGGCGCCCGCTACAATGGCGCTCCATGAGCAAATCGAAACACGTATCCGAAACCCCCGCGACGCAACTGCTGCGGCGCCACGGCATCGCGTTCGGCGAATATCCCTACGAATACGTCGAACACGGCGGCACGGCCGAGTCGGCGCGCCAGCTCGGCCTCGACGAGCATCGCGTCGTCAAGACGCTCGTCATGGAGGACGAGCACGCGAAGCCGCTCATCGTGCTCATGCACGGCGACCGCAAGGTCTCGACGAAGAGCCTCGCGCGGCAGATCGGCGCGAAACGCGTCGAGCCCTGCAAGCCCGAGGTCGCGAACCGTCATTCGGGCTACCTCGTCGGCGGCACGTCGCCGTTCGGCACGAAGAAGACGATGCCCGTCTACGTCGAATCCACGATCCTCGAATTCGACGAGATCTATCTGAACGGCGGGCGGCGGGGCTTTCTCGTGAGCCTCGCGCCCGCGGCGCTCGTCTCGCTGCTCGGCGCGAAGCCGGTGCAGTGCGCGAGCGTCGAGTAGGGCGCGCCCGGCTTTTGTCCGGCGCTTGTCTGGTGTTTTCGGCGCTTTCTGCCTTCCCGTTCTTTTCCCGGTCCTCGTCCGCCGGCGGCGCGCGCTCCGGTCGCGGCGCTTCGGTAGAATGAGCGCCTTTGCGAAGGCCGGCGCGGTCGCGACCGCTGGCGCGCAGGGCGGCTTCCCCGCTTCCTTTCTTTTTTCGTCCGGGCTTCACGCATGTACAACCTGATCGTCGCCGTCCTTGCCTATCTGATCGGCTCGGTGTCGTTTGCCGTGATCGTCAGCGCCGTGCTGGGTCTCTCCGACCCGCGTTCCTACGGCTCCGGCAATCCCGGCGCGACCAACGTGCTGCGCAGCGGCAACAAGACGGCCGCGATCCTCACGCTCGCGGGCGACGCGCTCAAGGGCTGGCTCGCCGTCTGGCTCGCCGCGCGTTTCGGTCCGCGCTTCGGACTTAACGACGAAGCCGTCGCGCTCGCGTCGATCGCCGTGTTCCTCGGCCACCTCTATCCGGTGTTCTTCCGCTTCAAGGGCGGCAAGGGCGTCGCGACGGCGGCCGGCGTGCTGTTCGCGGTGCAGCCGCTGCTCGGCCTCGCGTGCGTGCTGGCCTGGCTCGTCGTCGCGTTCGCGTTTCGCTACTCGTCGCTGGCCGCGCTGGCGGCGGCCGTGTGCGCGCCGATCCTCGACGCGCTCCTGTTCGGCGGGCACCTCGTGGCGCTCGCGATTCTCGCGATGAGCGTGCTGCTGGTGTGGCGCCACCGCACGAACATTTCGAAGCTGATGGCGGGTACGGAAAGCCGCATCGGCGGCCGGAAGAAGACGGCGGAACCGGACGGTCAGCGTGGCGGGTGAGGCGGGGCGGGTGAGGCGGGGCGTGGCCGGGCGGGTTCGCTGGGGCTGTGGGCTGTGGGCGTCGGGCTGAGACGCCGGGCCGTTCCGGACGGCCCGGCGGGCCATCCGGAACGAAGCCGGACGTGCGGCGCCCGGGCGCGTCCTAATCGCGGAAGTTGTTGAAGTCGAGCGGCGTGTCGGTCACGTCCTTGCGCAGCAGGGCGATGACGCTTTGCAGGTCGTCGCGCTTGGCGCCCGCCACGCGCACCGCGTCGCCCTGGATGCTGGCCTGAACCTTGATCTTGCTGTCCTTGACGAGCTTGACGATCTTCTTCGCGAGGTCGCCCGAGACGCCCTTCTTCACGGTGACGAGCTGCTTGACCTTGTCGCCGCCGATCTTTTCGATCTTGCCGTAGTCGAGAAAGCGCACGTCCACGTTGCGCTTCGCCATCTTCGAGAGCAGCACGTCCTTGACCTGGCCCAGCTTGAACTCGTCGTCGGCGAACATCGTCAGTTCGCGCTCCTTCTGTTCCACGCGCGCGTCCGAGCCCTTGAAGTCGAAGCGCGTGGAAATTTCCTTGTTGGCTTGCTCGACGGCGTTCTTCACCTCGATCATGTTGGCTTCGCAGACGACGTCAAACGATGGCATTGCATTCTCCCAGTTGTCCCCGGCCGTTTCCGGGCAGCGCGGTGTCGGATCGCGGCCACGGATTGCCGTCGGGCCGGCCGCACTCGCTATAATCACGAACCGACGCCATTTTACCGGTGCCGTTTCTTTTGCCCAAGGCCGCATGCCGTTCCGCGTGCATGGCTCGCGGCCCTGGTTTTACCGTTTTTTTCACCGACGTTTTCACCGACGCTCGCCCGCTCCGCCCGGATACCCGTTTCGATGCCCGCATCCGCCTCGTCCCGCCACGCTCGTGCCTGGTTCGCAGCCGATTATCCGCTGCGCGCGCACAACACGTTCGGTTTCGACGTTCGGGCGCGGCTCGCGTGCCGCCTCGAGACCGAGGTCGACCTGCGCGCCGCGGTGCGCGACCCGCGCGCGCGGGGGCAGCGCACGCTCGTGCTGGGCGGCGGCAGCAACGTCGTGCTCACGCGCGACTTCGACGGCCTCGTGCTGCTCGTCGCGCTGCGCGGGCGGCGTCTCGCGCGCGAGGACGAGCATGCCTGGTACGTCGAAGCGGCGGCCGGCGAGAACTGGCACGATTTCGTCGCCTGGACGCTCGAGCAGCACATGCCGGGCCTCGAGAATCTCGCGCTGATTCCGGGCACCGTCGGCGCCGCGCCGGTCCAGAACATCGGCGCGTACGGGCTCGAAATGGCCGAGCGCTGCGCCTCGGTGCGCGCGGTCGAGCTCGCGAGCGGCAAGGTGACCGAATTCGACGCCGCGGATTGCGGGTTCGATTACCGCGACAGCGTTTTCAAGCGCGAAGGCAGCGGGCGCTTTGCAATCACCTCGGTGACGTTCCGCCTGCCGAAGCGGTGGACGCCGCGCGCCGGCTACGCCGATCTCGCGCGCGAACTGGAAGCGCGCGGCTTCGCGGATACGCCCGACGCGCGGGCCGTGTTCGACGCGGTCGTGGCGGTGCGGCGCGCGAAGCTGCCGGACCCGGTCCAGCTCGGCAACGCCGGCAGTTTCTTCAAGAATCCCGTCGTCGATGCGCTGCAGTTCGACGCGCTGCTCGCGCGCGAACCGCAGATCGTCTCGTATCCCCAGGCCGACGGGCGCGTGAAGCTGGCCGCCGGCTGGCTCATCGACCGCTGCGGCTGGAAGGGCCGCGCGCTGCGCGCGGCGGCCGTCCACGACCGGCAGGCGCTCGTGCTCGTGAACCGCGGCGGCGCGACGGGCGCCGACGTGCTCGAACTCGCCCAGGCGATCCGCAGCGATGTGCGCACGCGCTTCGGCGTCGAGCTCGAGCAGGAACCCGTCAGTCTCTGAGCGGCCCGGCCGCTTTTCCCCTCTTAGCCCCTTCTTACCGGGCGGCCGACCAGGCGCCCGCCACCTTGTCCTGCGCCGCGAAGAGCGGCCCCTGCACGAACCGCACGTCGTACTGCTGCAGCAGGTTGAACTGGGACGCGTCGGCGACGCGGTTGAAGATCAGCGGAATGCGCAGCCGCGCGGCATAGCCGACGAGCGGTTTGACCATCGAGTCGCGCAGCGCGGCGCCCGCGTCCATCTTCACGAAGTCGAGCCGCGCCATGTCCGACACGGACAGGATCTGCCCGGCATTCGGCAGGTTGCCCGCCACCTTGAAGCCGTAGCGCTGGTAGCTCTTCGTCAGATAGCCGAGGAAAGTCCGGTGCGCCACCGCGGCGGGCGGCAGCTCGATCACGATGCGGCCCGGATTGAGCCCGAACGAGACGAGCACGTTCGAGAAATGCCGCCCGTGGTCGTATTTCACGCTCTTGAGCAGCCGCTCGTGCACGCGCAGGAACAGCAGGCCGCGCCGCTGCGTGCCGAGAAAATTGATCGTGTGGAGCGCGCGCAGCATCCGGTCGAGCGAGACGAGCGCGGGGTCGTCGAGCGTGTCGTCGAGCAGCACGAACGGCTCGCCGTCCTCGCGCAGCGTGATGGCCTGGAAACCGAGTTCGTCGCCGAAACGCTCCGCGCTCGCGGGCTCGGGCGAGAGCGACTGCGCGAGCCCGTGCACGCTGACGTCGAAGATCGGCGCGTATCCGCTGCGCAGCAGCGTGTCGCCGTGTTGCGCGACGGCCTGCTCGCCGTCCCCCATCGCGAGGTGTTCGCCGAGAAACGGATGATCGGCGGCGCGGGCGACCAGCTCGGAAAGGGTCGGGGCAATCATGTCTTGTGCGGTGCGAGGCCGGAAGGGGACGTGGGCGGCCGGCGCCGCGTCGTGACGGAATCCATGGATGGTAGCAGTCCGGCGCGCGGCGGCATGGACGAAATGGTCATAACCTTATCGGCCGCGCGCAGCCGGAATTGAGGGCGCGCGCGGGGCTCACGCGCACGAGGCGGGGTCGTTCACCGTGACGCGCGCTTTCGCGCGCCGCTCGAGCGAGGCCGACACGAGCGTCAGCGCGAACGCGCCGGCGACGAGCGCGAGGCCGACCCACGGCAGCCGCGTCAGCGGGGCGCCGGCGCTGATGGCCACGCCGCCGAGCCAGGCGCCGCCCGCGTTGCCGAGGTTGAAGGCGCCCTGGTTGAGCGTGGAGGCGAGGTTCGGCGCCTCGCTCGCGCGCTCGACGACGAGCATTTGCAGCGGCGGCACGATCGCGAACGCGAGCACGCCCCAGACGAAGATGGCCGCCATCGCGGGTTTTTGCCCGTGCATCGCGGCGGCGAACACGGCGAGGATCACGCCGATCGCGAGCAGGAAGCCGACGAGCGACGGCATCAGCCGCCAGTCGGCGAGCCGGCCGCCCAGCGTGCTGCCGGCCGTGAGCCCGAGCCCGAAGAGCAGCAGCACGAGCGTGACCGCGTGCGGCGTGAAGCCGGTGACGTTCTCGAGAATCGGCGTGATGTAGGTGAACACCGAGAACAGGCTGGCCGACGCGAGCGCGCTGATGGCGAGCACGAGCAGCACCTGGACGTTTTTCAGCACGCTGAACTCGTGCATGAGGCTCGTCTTCGGCATTTCGATCTTCGCCGGCAGGCAGACGGCCAGCGCGATGGCCGCGAGCACGCCGATGCCGGTCACGGCCCAGAACGTGGCGCGCCAGCCGGCGGCCTGGCCGAGGGCCGTGCCGAGCGGCACGCCGAGCACGTTGGCGAGCGTGAGCCCCGTGAACATCAGCGCGATGGCCTGCGCGCGCCGGTTCGGCGCGACCAGCCCGGCGGCCACGACCGAGCCGATGCCGAAGAACGCGCCGTGGCAGAACGAGGTGACGATGCGCGCGGCCATCAGCACGGTGTAGTTCGGCGCGATCGCGCAGAGCAGGTTGCCGACGATGAAGATGGCGATGAGCCGCATCAGCGCCCGCTTGCGCGGCACGTTGGCGATCGCGATGGCGACGATCGGCGCGCCGATCGCGACGCCGAGCGCGTAGGCCGAGACCAGCATGCCGGTCGCGGGGATCGACACGGCGAGGTCGCGCGCGACGTCGGGCAACAGGCCCATGATGACGAATTCCGTAGTGCCGATGCCGAAGGCGGCGACGGCAAGCGCGATGAGGGGCAGGGGCATGGCGGGATGCTCTGGAAAAACAGGGTGTCGAAACCGGGTGTTGCGCGAGGCCGGACAGGGGGCGTCGGCCGGGAACGGGTGAGCGATTGTACCTAAGCGTACCTGCGCGCCGAAATACCGGAAGGCCGGGAGCGGCGGCAGGGGCGGGGCGGCCTGAAAAAGCCGGTCCCGGTACGCGGCGCGAGGTCCGTAAAAAGCGTCGATATACTGATTGCGAGGGACGAAGGAGCAGGAAAGAGCAGGAGACCCCGTCGCCGCGGATTTGTCACAAAATATTCACGGATCGTCCGTAGCGTAGCGGCTTTTTTTATCCTTCACGGTCATGCAGACCGTTTTCAGCCATCCGTCCGAGACCATGTCCACGCCCGCCTCGAACAGCCCGCCGCCGGCCGCGGCCGGGCCGCTGTGGATCGTGCCGCTCGACAGCCACGCGGGCTACGACCACGTGCGCCTGCGGCGCG
Organism: Burkholderia sp. WAC0059; assembly: GCF_002870125.1. GTDB lineage: Bacteria > Pseudomonadota > Gammaproteobacteria > Burkholderiales > Burkholderiaceae > Paraburkholderia. The sequence continues at coordinate 38,364 of NZ_PNEO01000004.1, read as the reverse complement.
TGTTCGCGACCGACGGCGTACGTCACGAGGTCGTGCTCGTCGATACGCGCAGGCTGCTCGTCTGCGCCGACCGCGACGACACCGACTACGTCCTCAAGCCCGTCAGCGACTGGCATGCCGGCAAGATACGCGGCATCCGCGAGTTTCTCGATCCCGACAACGAGCGCGTGCCCGAGATGCCCTACGTGACGGTCAGGACGCGCCGCTCGGCGGGGCTGTTCGGCTGGCTCGGCCTGAGCCGCGAGGGGGTGGTCGGGTTCCGCAACGGCCAGCATCGCGCCCGCTATCTGGCCCACGCGGGCGCGCGCTGGTTGCCCGTCGAGGTTCACGAGCGCGAGGCCCGATTGCTGCGCGAGGTCTGCGGCGCGGGTCCGGCGCTGGTCGGCGCGGTCGCGCGCCCCGTTCATTCCGGCGGCTGAACCAGGTTGCGCGGGGCGCCGTCGCGCCAGGCCGTCACGTTATCGAGCGTCGTGCGCGCGATCTCGTTCATCGCCTCGCGCGTGAAGAACGCCTGGTGCGCGGTCACGATCACGTTCGGGAACATCAGCAGCCGCGCGAGCACGTCGTCCTGCAGCGGCAGGTCGGAATGGTCCTCGAAGAAGAGGCCGCTTTCCTCCTCGTAGACGTCGAGCCCCAGGTGGCCGAGCTGGCCGCTCTTGAGCGCGCCGATGAGCGCGTTGCTTTCCACGAGCCCGCCGCGGCCCGTGTTGATGAGCATGGCGCCGCGCTTCATGCGCGCGAGCGTGTGCCGGTTGATGAGGTGATGCGTGGCCGGCACGAGCGGGCAGTGCAGGCTCACGACGTCGGCGTTCGCGAGCAGCGTGTCGAGCGGCACGTACCCGGCGCCGAGCGCGACGAGCTCGGGCGCCGGCGGGCCCGGATCGTAGGCGAGCACGCGCATGCCGAAGCCCGCCATGATGCGTGCGAAGGTCCGGCCGATCATGCCGGTACCGACGACGCCGACGGTCCGTCCGTGCAGATCGAAACCGAGCAGCCCCTGCAGCGAGAAGTCGCCTTCGCGCGTGCGCGCGACGGCGCGCGGCAGACGGCGGTTCAGCGCGAGGATCATGCCGACCGCGTGCTCGGCCACCGCGTGCGGCGAGTAGGCCGGCACGCGCACCACGGGCAGCTTCAGGCGCGCGGCCGCCGCGAGATCGACGTGATTGAAGCCCGCCGAGCGCAGCGCGATGAATTTCGCGCCGCCCTGGTGTAGCTGTTCGAGCACGCCGGCGTCGAGCGCGTCGTTCACGAACGGGCACACGACGTCGAACCCGCGCGCGAGGATGGCGGTGTCGGCGTCGAGATGGGCCTCCTGGAAGTGCAGCTCGAAGCCGAACGCCGCGTTCGCTTCGGTGAAGGTGTCCTGGTCGTACTGGCGGCTGCTGAAGAGGACGATGCGCATGGCGGGCTCCGGCGGGTCGGGGGCGGATGGTCCGTGGACGGCGGCGTCGCGCCGGCCGGTCCGGCGGGTCGGGTCGGACCGGCCGATGACGGTCGCCGGAAGAAAATCATAGGGATAGTCCGGCGCAATGACAACGGCCGTGACGCGCCCGGCACACGGTATTTCCCCTTAATCGGTCGAGACGGGCAGAGGACGCGCGAGGCGGCGGTCGTTCGTCAGGACAGCACGACAATCGGGCCGGCCGCGCGCCGGCGGCATAGTGGTTTCCCCGGGGCATGGCCGGTCCGGAACCCTTGCCGGCACGAGAGGCGTGTCGGGCCGATGCGCAAGGCATGCGCGGGTTGCCGCCCGAGGGCGGACGGCGGCGCACTCTGCTAGGATCGAACGCAGGCATTCGCGCGGCGCAGGCAGGCCGCGCCGGCGCCGTGTCCCGAAGCCGAAGCCGCGGGACGCCCTTTCGCTTGCCTCGTTCGCGAATCCGACGACCGGTCATGGCTCCTTCTCCCGCAGCCCGTCCTGCCCCGGCCGGGCGTCTTCGCCGCGCGGCGCGCGCTGCCGCCGCGACCCTTGCCCGGACGGTCGGCAACGCGCCGCCGCTCGTCGGCGTGGCCGGCACGGCGGCCGCGCTCGCCGTCGTCGTGCTGCCGCTCTTTCCGATCGCCGTCGCCCGCGCCGAGGCGCTCGAGCATGCGCGCGAAACCGCCGCCAATCTCAGCTCGATCGTTGCGCTCGACCTCGAACGCAACGGCCGCTTCTACGGCCTGCTGCTGGAGACCATGGTCGAAGGCGCGCAGGACGTGAGAACCTGGCGCCTGCCCGAGGACATGCGCTCGCGTCTGATCTTCGGCGGCGGGCCGGCCGCCGATTATCTGGACGCCGAATACGTGATCGGCGCGGACGGGCGGCTCAAGGCATCGCCCGACGGCGCGATGGACCCGACGATTCAGCTTTCGCATCGCGACTATTTCCTGTTCCACCAGCGCAACCCGTCGGCCGGGGTGTTCGTCTCGCATCCGTTTGCCTCCGCCCTGCACGGCGGGTCGCCCTCGATCGCGCTGACGCAGCGCATCAACGGGCCGGGCCGCGCGTTCGCCGGCGTCGCGTTCCTCGAAGTGCGGCTCGCCTATTTCCAGCAGCTCTTCGCCCGGCTCGCGACGGGTCCGGACGGCGCCGTGTTCATCGTCCTCGAGGACGGCACGGTGCTCGCGCGCAAGCCGTTCGACGAGCGCGACGTCGGCACGAGCATCGCGTCGCTGCCGGGGTTTGCGCAGACGGCGTCGCGCGACAGCGGATCGTTCGTCGCCGCCGGCGACCGGGGCGACGCGGGCGTCAAGCGCCTCTACACGTTCGCCCGCGTGCCGGGGCTGCCGCTGATCGCGGTCGTCGCGCCGTCGGTGGACGACGCGCTCGCGGACTGGCGCCGGCAGAGCCTGCTTGCCGAATGCGTGGCGCTTGCGTTCGGCGTCGTGCTCGCGCTGGGCTCCTGGCTGCTCGTCTACACGCTGCGCGGCAGGCAGCAGGCCCAGGCGGAGCTGGCGCGGCTCGCGACGACGGACCCGCTGACGGGCCTCGCCAACCGGCGGACGCTGGACCAGCGGCTCGAGCAGGAATGGGGCCGCGCGCGCCGCACGGGCGGCTTCATGTCGATTCTTTTCATCGACATCGACCGGTTCAAGCTGTTCAACGACGCGTACGGGCATGCGGCCGGCGACGAGGTGCTGGTTTCGGTGGCGAAATGCATCGCGTCGTCGGCGCGCCGTGCGGTCGACGTGACGGCCCGCTACGGCGGCGAGGAGTTCGCCGTCGTGCTGCCCGACACGCCGGCGGCCGGCGCGCTCGAGATTGCCGGGACGATTCGCCGTCGCGTGGAGCAGCTCGCGCTGGCCAACGAAGGCAGCGAGCACGGCAACGTGACGGTGAGCGTCGGCTGCGCCACCTGCTGTCCGGCCAAAGGCGGCATCGCGACGAAGCTGCTCGCCATTGCCGACGAGCAGCTCTACGCAGCCAAGTCGGCGGGCCGCAACCAGGTGAAGTCTGTCGTCGTGACCGCGATGGCGGCGGAGCCGACGCAGCAGCCGCTGCCGGCCGGGGGACGTTAGCCCCGGCCGGCAGCGCCGGCCCGTCGTTGCTGGCTATGGTTGCCGGCTTATGGTTGCCGGCCAGCGTTCGCCGGTTGGGGGGACGTTCGTCGGCCTCTGGCCGATCGTGCCGCGGATTCGCGGTCCCGCCGCTGCGCGGCCGTCGTCGCAAGGGAGAGAGGCGTTGTCCGGAGCCGAAACGGAAACCCCGAAGTGCTGGCGGCGCCATCTGGCGCCGATCCTCGTCGCGCTCGTGCCGATCGTGGTGGCGCTCGGCTTCGGCTGGCGCGAGGCCCTGCACGAGCTGCGCGACGGGGCGGAGCTGGCCGCTCACGCTGTGCGCAATCAGGTCGAGACTGTGCTCGCGCAAGCGCGTGAAACGGCGGCCGAGCTGGTCCCGCTCACGACGCAGACCTGCGGTCAGGTCCTGCCGGCGCTGCGCCGCAAGGGCGCCGTCGAGCCGTACCTGCGCTCGATGCTGCTGATCGACGGCGATCACATCTACTGCTCGTCGGTCAGCGGCGCCGTGAACCTCGCGCTGGCCGACTACGAAGGGTTTCCGACGAGCCGGCCGGCGGGGCTCTGGGTCCGGATGGTGCGCGGCACGCCGCTCCGGCCGCAGCGCGCCGCGTTGCTCGTCGGCGAGCCGGCCCCGAACGGACGCAGCGTGGCGGCCGTCGTCGAAGGCCAGTACCTGCTCGATCTGCTCTCGGCGATCGCGCCGCTCAACGCGTACCGCATCGAGCTGCGCGTCGGCGACGGCATCGCGCTGCAGGGCGGCATGCCCGAGGCGAGCCGGCCTCGGAGCGTCCCGCTGTTCGCCGGGAAGACGGAGGCGTCGGGCACGGTCGTCGACGTGCGCGTGTTCGGGGCGCACCAGCTCGTGTTCCGGACGTGGGGCGAGATCCTGCTGCAGTTCCTGCCGTTCGCCGCGCTGCTCTCGGGCGTGCTCATGTGGCTCGCCTATCGCGTGCAGCAGGCGCAGCAGGACCGCCAGTCGCCGCGCGAGCAACTGCTCAGGGCCATGCACCGCGGCGAACTGCACGTCGTCTATCAGCCGCTCTACAGCATCCCGGCCGGCCGCTGCGAGGGCGCGGAGGCGCTGCTGCGCTGGAACCGGCCCGACAAGGGCGCCGTGCCGCCCGACGCCTTCATCGCGAGCGCCGAGGAGGGGCACGCGATCGTGCCGCTCACGCGTCATCTGCTACGGCTCGTGGCGGACGATTTCCGGCGCTGGGTGTTCGAGCCGGGGTTCCATCTCGGGCTCAACGTCGCGGCCGAGCATCTGTCGGGCGACAGCCTCGTGCCCGACATCCACGCGTTCATGGCCGACGTGGCCGCGCGACAGCCGCTCGTGGTGATCGAGATCACCGAGCGCAGTCTCGTCGAGAACGCCGTCCGCGCGCGAGAGAATCTCGATACGCTGCGCGCCGAGGGCGCGCGCGTCGCCATCGACGACTTCGGCACCGGCTACTGCTCGCTGTCGTATCTGCAGAAATTCCCGTTCGATTACCTGAAGGTGGACCAGGGCTTCGTGCGCGCCATCGATCCCGAGCACGGCGACGCGCCGATTCTCGACACGATCATCGGCCTCGCGCATCGGCTCGGCGTCGCGCTCGTGGCCGAGGGCGTGGAGACGCCCGCGCAGTTCGACTATCTGCGCGAGCGGGGCGTGACGCTCATTCAGGGCTATCTGATCGGGCGGCCGATGCCGGCGGCCGAGTTCGCGCACTGGTACGGGACGGCGGGCCGGCAGACCGTCGGCGCCGACGCGCGGCCGGCGGCCGGGGAGGCCGCCGAGGGGGCGGATCGGTCGGCCCGGCCGATCGACGGTTAGGGGAACCGCGCGGGCCGTCGCCGGTCTCGCGCTGCCGGCGAACCGGCGAACCGGCGAACCGGCGAACCGGCGAACCGGCGAACCGGCGAACCGGCGAACCGGCGAACCGGCGAACCGGCGAACCGGCGAACCGGCGAACCGGCGAACCGGCGAACCGGCGAACCGGCGAACCGGCGAACCGGCCTCAGGCCTCAGGCCGCCGGGGCCTGCGGGACGCGCTGGCTGCGCCGGTACAGCAGCGTCGAGAGCCCGATGGCCGCCGCCGCGGCCAGCGCGGCGAAGAAGTAGACCGAGGCGTAGCCGAATGCCCCCGCGATATAGCCGGCGAGCGGGCCGGTCACGCCGAGCGAGAGGTCGAGGAACACCGAGTACGCGGACAGCGCCGCGCCTCGGCTCGCCGGCGGCACGAGGCCGACGGCCTCCACGCCGAGCGCCGGGAACACGAGCGCGAAGCCGAAGCCCGTCAGCGCCGCGCCCGCCATGGCCAGATGCGGTGTCGGTGCGAGCCAGAGCAGTACGAGGCCCGCGCATTCGCAGGAAAACGACGCGATCGCCACGCGGAAGCCGCCGTAGGTCTTGATCGTGTTCGAGAACACGAGCCGCGCGCCGATGAACATGAGCCCGAACAGCGTCAGCGAGAGCGCCGCGTTGGACCAGTGTCGCGAGGCGTAGTAGAGCGTGATGAACGTGGCGATCGAGCCGAAGCCGGCCGAGCCCAGCGCGAGGCCGATGCCGTGCGGCAGCACGCGCGTGAACACGCTGCCGTACGACATGCGCTCGCCGTGCACGACGGGCACGGGCGCGATCGGCCGCGCGAGGTAGTAGCCGAGCGCGGCGAGCGCGATCACCACGATGCCGAGCACCCAATAGCCGACGAAGTGCGAGAGTTCGACGCCGAGCGGCGCGCCGATGGCGAGCGCGCTGTAGGTCGCAATGCCGTTCCACGAGATGACGCGCGCGTTGTGGGACGTGCCGATCCGGCCGATGCCCCAGAGAATCGCGCCGGTGCCGCACAGGCTTTCGCCGAAGCCGAGCGCGAGGCGGCTCAGCACCAGCAGGACGAGGCTCAGCGCGTGCCAGTGCCCGAGCAGGACGGTGAGAAACAGGAACACGCCGCTCACGCCGCAGCCGATGAGACCGATCGAGACGGTTTTCTTCGGGCCGAGCGTGTCGGCGCTGCGGCCCGCGAACTGCCGCGAGAGGAGCGTGGCGACGTACTGCACGCTGATGGCGCCGCCGGCCAGCACGGCGCTGTAGCCGAGGTCCGCGTGCACGTAGCCGGGCAGCACCGCGAGCGGAAGGCCGATGGTCAGATAGCAGAGGAAGGTGAAGAAAACGACCGGGAGAATCTGGACGGTCGTGGCGAACTCGCTGCGCGGCGGCGCTAAATCGGCGGACATGGAAAAACTGACGTGGAGAACTGCACGAAAGCGGCAATTGTTACATGGAACCGGTTCGCATGCAGCCGCTGAATCAATTCGCCGGCCGCCCCGGTCGCCTGGTTGCCCGGCGTCATCGACCCGAAACGGGCATGCCCGCGGGCAGCGCGCTGATGCGCCTGACCTCGGCCGAATCGAGCCAGTTCGGGGTGCGGGCGCAGTACAGCACCATCGGCAGCGCGTCCTCGCCCCAGAATAGCTGGCGGTTCAGCCAGAACGTCGGCACGCCGAACACGCCGAGCGCGATCGCGTCGGACGTGTTGCGGCGCAGTTGCGCGCGCACGCCTTCCTGCTCGATCAGCGAGGCGCCGTGCGGCAGGCCCACGCGCTCGCAGAGCGCCTCGAAGCCCTCGTCGTCCGACGGATCGCGGCCTTCGCGCCAGATGAAGCGGAAGATTTCCCGCACGCAGGCCGGGTCGTTGCCCGAGGCGATGGCGAGCAGCATCGGCCGGATCGAATCGAACGGATGCGCGCCCGGCATCCTGAACGGAATGCCGAGCTGCTCCGCGCGAAAGAGCGCGTGCCGGTAGGTGAAGATCCGCTTGGCGGGCACGGTCTGCGAGGTCGGCTGGCCCCAGTGGCGGTAGAGGTCGGTCAGCAGCACGGGCCGCATGTCGAAGTCGATGGCGGGCCACTTGCCGTGCTGTTCGAGCAGCAGATACGAGAACGGCGAAACGAAGTCGTAGAACCAGATGGGCTGGCTGGCGTCGATGCCGCTGACCATGCTTTCCTCCCGGGTTGCTTTTATGCGGGTCGCGTCGGCCGCGGCCCGTCGAATGGATGCCGACGTCAGGGCAACGGGCGTTGCCGACGCGTCTGCCGTGGCAGTGTACCGTCCGCGCGTGACGCAACGCGCGGGCCCGCGCGGCGCGCTCATCCGTCGCGCGGCGTCCTGGGCCGGCCGGACGCGCCGGCGGCCCGCGGCGCCGGGGCGGACGCGTCGCCCGCTTGCGCCTTGCCGCACCCGGCATCGGTGGTATCAGCGGCATCGGCGGCATCCGGGACGGTGACGCCCGGTCCGCCGCGGCCGGTGTCGCCGTCGTCGTCATCGTCATCGTTCGCGTCGTTGCCGGCCTGCGCGCCGAGCAGCCGCGCGCGCACGAAGCCGATGTGCTCGCGCAGCACGTAGAACTGGCCCGCATAGGCGAGCGGCATTTTCAGGCTGTTCACCGATTTTTCGATCGCGTCGAGCCTGCGCAGCAACGCGCGGCGTTCGGGCTCGGACGCCGTGGCGCGGGCTTCGCCGTTCTCGTTCAGCGCCTCGCGCTCGATGCCGATCAGCGCGCCGTAGCGGCGGTAGATGCGCGACTTGACCCGCCAGGCATAGAGCGAGGGCACGAGCCGCAGCCCCGGTATCAGCACGACCACGACCGGCACCAGCAGGACGAGCAGGCGGTCGGCGAGACTCGCGAGCCAGAACGGCAGCACGCGGTACAGGAAGCTCTTGCCCGACTTGTAGTAGCGCGCAGCGTCGTCGCTGATCGGGAAGTCCTCCCCGCGCAGCGCCGGAAATTCGCCCGCGCGCTGGAGCAGCGACGCCTTGCCGTGCACTTCCTGGGCGGCTTCGATCAGGAGGTCCGAGAGCGCCGGATGCAGCGAGTCGCGCGCGACGAGCTCCTCGGTCGGCGCGATCATGCGGATGTCTGTGGCCGGCAGGTTGCGGCCGAGGTCGAGCGCGCCCATCGGCAGGCTGATCGCGGTGAGGTACGGAAAGCGCCGCGCGTACGCCTCGGCTTGGGCGAAGTCGAAGAGGCGCACGCCCGGCGTCCGGTAGAGCCGGCTGATCACGGGAGGCTGGGCGGAGTCGCCCGTCAGGAACGCGGCGTCGACGCGGCCGTCGGTGAGTGCCTTCGCGGCCTCGTCGCCCGAGAGCGGCAGCAGTTGCGTCGCGCCGCCGGGCGCGATGCCGTTCGCGTCGAGCAGCACGAGCGCAAGCGCGCGCGTGCCGCTGCCCGGCGCGCCGATCGCGAGCTTCTCGCCGGCGAACTGCGAGAGGCGCGTGATGGCCGGCCCGCGGTAGAACACGGCGAGCGGCACGTACGCGACGCTGCCGAGCGAGACGAGCCCGTCGGGCACGTGGTTTGCGAGGCCGTCCTGGACGAAGGCCGCATCGACGCGGCTCGACGGATCGGCGAGGCGCTCGAGGTTCTGCGCGGAGCCTTCGGATTCGAGCACGCGCAGCGTGATGCCGTTGCGCGCGAGGATGGTCTTGTACTGCTGCGCGGCGTTCCAGAAGGTGCTGCCCCGCGGGCCGGCGCTGATCGTAAGCGAGTCGGGCGGCGCGGGCTGGATGAGCCGCACCGCGAGCCAGAGCGCCGCGATGCTCGCGAGCAGGATCGGACCGAAGGACATCGCCAGGTCGCGCCACGAAATCGCCACGAAGCGCGCGACGATGCGGGGAGGCGGTTTGCGGCCGGTGCGTGGCTTCATCGACGGTGAACGGGGCAAGCGGGCTCGATGCGTTCGGGGTCGGAGGGACGGCGCGGACGTCGTCCCGGGAAGGTGCTGGAACAGGGCGGAACATCGCCGGGAAAGTGCCGCTGCGTCGACGGATTATCCGTGCGCCGATGGTACATGAGATTGAGCGGGCGGCGTGCCGGGACTGGGCTGCACAACGCGTGTGCGCACTGACACACAGATTTCGCGAAAAAGGGGGTATACGAGGGTATACGGTGAAAATCGGCGAACCTGCCGCAGCCCGGCCCGCTCTCGGGCGGGTGCCGGGCCGCGGCGCCTGACGGATGGACGAAGATGAACAGCCTGACTTACACCGATCTGCCGCTCGGCGATCGGGCCGCCTTCGAGCTGGCCTGCGCGCGCCACGGCTTCGCGCCGGCCCACTTCGAGGTGACGGGCGAGGACGACCCCGCCGATCCGGAGCACGGCCCGCTCGTGATCGTGCGTCGCGGCGGCTGGGCCCAGGCGTACCGGATGGACGGCTGCGGCCGCTGGCTGCGCGAGTTCGAGACGGACCTCAACTGCCGGTTTTTCCGCTAACCGCCGTTCCATCGGCCCGCCGCCCTGGATGGGCGCGACGTCGTTCGTCGCTCCTTCGCGTCAGGCGGACAGCCGCCGCGCGTCGGCGTGGCCGCGAGCAGATTGCGCAGCAGCGCCTCGGGCGCTGCGCGAGGACAGTAGACTGCCGACCGCGATGCCAGGCAGCGATCCGCAAAGCAGCGACAGCCGCATCGCCCAGTCGATCGACCCGCGCAGGCAAGTGGCCCGTGTCCGCCAGCGGCGTAAGCGGCACGGCGTGGGCGACGCCGGAGCCGACGATGCGCGCCGGGTAAGAGCAGCAGCAAACACCGTCGTGGCGATCGTCGTGGCCGCGTAGCGCAGATCCGTGCCGACCATCGCGGCCGGATGCGGCCGACCGGGCCCTGCCGCTGCGCCCTATCCTCCATGCTGGGCGGCGGTGCGCGGGACGCGGTATGCTGGCGACTCGTGTTTCGCGACACGCAGTCGCCTGTCGCGCGGACACCGGTTTCTCCCACGAGCAGGGTCTTCCACGCATGAACGACGACGTGTTCCGACAGTTCGAGACGCGATTCGCGCCGCGCATTGCCGAACATCTGGCCGGCCGGTTCGGGCCGGGGGTGAGGGTCGAGGTGCTGCCCCGCACCGGGCGCGGTCACCCCACGCGGGTGCGCATCGCCGGCGAGCCTCACGGACATCGGCATCCCTATCCTTTCGCGCTGAACCTGTCGCTGACCTGGGACAGCGACGAGATCGACCGGCTGATGGAGCCCGACGGCGAGGCGCGCTTCGCCCGCTACCTCGAGGCCACGGTGAGCAAGCTGCGGGCGTGGGAGAGCGTGCGGTCCGTCGACTTCGCCTCCTGCACGCAGGGCGAGCCCGAGATACTGATCGGCGGCCTCGACTTCGAAGCCTGACGACCCGGTTCGCGCTCACCACCGACACGACGCCATGCCCAAAGCCCTGCCGCCCGATCTGTCCGCCGGTGGTCCCGACCGCGGCCGTTCGCTCGCGCGGCACTATCCGCGCGGGCTGGAGATCGATCCCCACGCGCACGACTGGGCCCAGGTGCTTTACGCGGTCTCGGGCGTGATGTGGGTCGAGACCGGGCGCGAAGCGCTCGTCGTGCCGCCGCAGCGCGCTGTCTGGCTGCCGCCCGGCACGGTCCACGCCATTCGCATGATGAGCGCCGTGCAGATGCGCAACCTCTACCTGCACGAGCGCTACGTGCGGCACCTGAGCCGCCGGCACGACGTGTTCGAGGTCAACGGCCTGCTGCGCGAGCTCATCACGACGCTGGCCGAGCGCGAGGCCGAACTCGACGAGACCTATCTGCAGACGGCCTACCGGCTCACGGTGATGGAGCTCGAGCGCGCGCGCAGCCATGTCCAGCGCATTCCGCTGCCGGGCACGGCCGACCGGCGGCTCGCGATGCTCTGCGAGGCCGTGATCGTCAACCCCTCGCTCGAGGTCAGCTTCGAGCAGCACGCCGCGTCGGTCGGCGCGAGTTCGCGCACCCTCTCGCGCCTGTTCCGGCGCGAGCTCGGCAGCGGCTTCGCGGAGTGGCGGCGGCAGGTGCAGCTCGCCGTCGCCGTCTCGCGCCTCGCCGAAGGGCAGCCCGTGAGCCGCGTCGCGCGTTCGCTCGGCTATCTGCCGAGCAGCTTCAGCGACATGTTCCGGCGCGAGCTGGGCGCCGCGCCGACGGGCTTCTACCCGGCCGGCACGCTGATGGCCGCGGACGGCGAGCCGGTTCCCGAGCCGGCCTGAGGCCGACCTGAGCGGCGCGCCGCGCGGCGCGTCCGGGGCCGTTCAGGGGCTCGCCGGCGGTTGTCCGGAATTCGAAAGTATCTGTCCATCCAATCGCCAACCGGCAATCTAGACTGCTGCCTGACGTCGCGCATTTCCGCGCCGAACTTCAACGAAGGAGTCCCATCATGAAGGCCGTCCAGTTCAAGACTTTCGGTACGCCCGATGTACTCGAATACGTCGATCTGCCCACGCCCCGACCCGCCGCCGGTAGCGCGCTCGTGCGCGTGATGAGCGCCTCGGTCAACCCGAGCGACGTGAAGAACGTGTCGGGGCATTTCGATCACACGCGGCCGCCGCGCGTGCCGGGCCGCGACTTCAGCGGCGTGGTCGTGGACGGCCCCGACCAGTGGGTCGGCGCGGAGGTGTGGGGCACGGGCGGCGACATCGGCTTCACGCGCGACGGCACGCATGCCGAATTCATCGGGATTCCCGTGGCCGCGCTCGCGCGCAAGCCGGCCGCGCTGAGCCACGAGCAGGCCGCTTCTATCGGCGTGAACTTCGTCGTGGCGTGGCTCGGCACGGTCGATTACGGGCGCATTGCCGCCGGCGAGACGATCGCGGTGATCGGCGCGTCGGGCGGCGTCGGCGGCGCGGTCACGCAGATCGCGAAGGCGCGCGGCGCGCGCGTGATCGCGGTGGACCGGCACGAGCCGCATCCGGACTCGCCGGCCGCGCAACGGCTCGACGCCTACGTGCCGTTTGACGACCAGACGGCCGCGCGCGTGCGCGAGCTGACGGGCGGCGCGGGCGCGGACCTCGTCTACGACGCGGTCGGCGGCGTCGCCTTCGAGGTCGCGCTCTCGCTCGCGAAGCGGCGCGGCCGCGTGGTCGAGATCAGCGCGACGGGGCGCCGGCGCGTCGAGTTCGACCTGATCGACTTCTATCACAACGAAACCCAGCTTTTCGGCGCGGACAGCGCCAAGCTCGGCGTCGCCGATTCGGCGCCGATGTTGGCGGCGCTCGCCGAGGGCTTCGACGCGGGACTCTACATTCCGCCCGTGATCGCGGAGCGTTTTCCGCTCGCGCGTGCGAAGGAGGCGTACGAGGCCGTCGCGGCTGGTACGCGCGGCCGCGTCGTGATCGACATGGCGTAAGTGCGCCGCGAACCGGAACGGAGAGAACGATGAAGGCTTATTTGATTTCCCTGGCGGCGGGCGTGGCGGTGGGGCTGCTCTACAGCGTCGCGCACGTCAAGTCGCCGGCGCCGCCGACGGTCGCGCTCGTCGGGTTGCTCGGCATGCTGGCCGGCGAGAACGCGATCCCGTTCATTCGCGCGTGCATGGTGCATCTGGCGGGATGAGGGGCGTTGCTCGCGCCAGATGCCGGCGGGCCCGGGCGTGGGCAACGTATTTCGGGCTATTTGGCCTTGTCGGCTGCGTTGGTGATGGCCTGGCCGCCCTGCGAAAGGTCCTGGCCGGCGCCCGCAACGGTGTTGCAGCCGGCGAGGGCGACGGCCGCGAACGCGAGCGCAAACGCGATGAATCGAGCCATGAAGGTTCTCCTTTAAGAACGAATACGTATCGAACGGGCGGAGCGGGCTGGCGGGACGTACCGTGCGCGGCGGGTTCGCCCCGTCGGGCCGCCGTCGACCGATCGTGCGGATTGTACGCGGCTATCGGGGGCACATGCCTCGACGCTGCGCGGGCCGGAAGCCGCCGCCGGTGCCGAATGCAAAACAAAACGATTGGCCCGATGTTTCATGGCGCACGACGACGATGACGCTTCAATACATCGCGCCCGGAGCCCTTTGCGCCGCCTTCCGGGGCGGCTGAAACCCCTGAGGCAGGAGGTCCGGCGCACCGACGATTTCGTCATGTCGACCGCTCAGGCTACGGTCTGCTCCTCGGCGCGTCGGCTAACGCGTCTTGCGCACGACCAGCCATTTCGGCGACCGGAACCGCACGATGCTCACGTAGAGCCAGACGTAGGTGATCGCGAACACCACCACGAAGCAGAACAGGTGGACCGTGTGCCGCCAGAACAGCGTGGCCGGAATGACGGCGATGAGGCACAGCAGCCACAGATAGGGCGAGGTGAGCGAGTTGCGCCGCGTGAGCTCGCGCGCGGTGCGCGCGCCCACGGCCCAGCGCATGAGGCGCTTGTAGACGAGCATGTGCAGGTGCACGCCGTCCGGAATGCCGGGCGAGATGCCGCGGACGAACTTCTTCCGGTAGATGGAGAAGCAGGTCTCGAAGATCGGATACATGAAGAGCAGCACGGGATACCAGGCGGACACGTCGCGATTGCGCATCACGAGCGCGATCGAGAGCTCGGCGAGCATGAAGCCGATGAAGTACGCGCCGCCGTCGCCGAGAAAGATCAGCCCGGCCGGGAAGTTCCAGATGAAGAAGCCCATCACGGCGCCCATCATGATGAGCGACGCCGACAGCACCACGGCGTCGTGCACCTGGAACGCGACGTAGGCGAGCGAGGCGAACATCATGAACGCGACCATCGAGGCGAGGCCGTTGAACCCGTCGATGATGTTGATCGCGTTGGCGAGCGCGGCGACGGCGAGCACGGTGATCGCGAACGAGACGGCCGGATACGAGAGCAGAAAGTCGAGCGGCGGCACGCTGATGCGCGTGACGGCGATGTGGAGCGCGAACCAGGCGAGCGCGGCGGCGGCCATCGTGCACAGAAGCCGCGCGAGCGGCGAGACGCGCTTGGTGAGGTCTTCGGTCAGGCCCGAGGCGAACGCCGGCACGCCGCACGCGGCGAGGCCGAGAATGCCGCCGGAGACGGCCGGATAAGCGCCGTGCAACTGCGCGGCGGAGACGACGAGGCCGATCACGATGCCGGTCCCGCCGATGCGCGGCACGGGCCGGGCGTGGAATTTCTGCACGCCGGCGAGATCGGCATCGGTCGAGAATTTTTCATGCAGATGCGCGTAGCGCACGATCAGCAGCGTAACGAGCAGTGAGACGATGAAGCCGAGCGCAAAACTAAGCATGAAGCCGGGACCCTCGAAGAGAATGCGCGATTATACAAAGCTGCATGGGCCGTTCCGGCGGCGCGCCGTAGCGGCGCCGCACGGCCGGAACATGGCCGGCAGCCGGCTGCGCAGGCCGCGCTTGCCGGCTGCCCGGTTTGCCCGTTCCCCGATCCTGTGACGTCCGCCGGGCGCGCCGGGCCTGTTAAGGCTGGTAACACGTGTAAGCCGCTCCGAAATCCCCGGCCGCAACCGGCTCGCTACACTGCCTTCACCTGGGCACCGCGGCCGTCAGCCGGTCCGCTTCGCCCGTTCATCGGGAGAGAAATAATGATCAGACTTCTCGTCGGCGTGGCTCTGGCCGTGGGCCTCGCGGGCTGCGTGGTGGCTCCGCCTTACGGATACGGCTATGCGCCCGCGCCGGCCTACGGCTATTACGGCTACGGGCCGGGATACTATGCGGCGCCTGCCGTCTCGGTGGGCGTGGGGGTCGGCGGCGGCTGGCACGGCCGCTAGGCCTTGCCTCGGGCCGGGCGGCCGGACCGGTTTCGATTCAGCCGGGGTATTGGCCGCTCGTCCCCGATTTCTCAACGCACAAGGATGTGACCAAAGGTTTCACGTTCACGGTCGGGCGGGTCACGGCGACGGCCTCGACTTGACCGTGCCACTTCAAGGGCGAGGCGGTCCGGCGGTTGGCTCGCCGGAGGACCGGAAGCGGCTCAGGCGGAGTGCTCGCCGCTTGCGGCGGACGTTTCGGCAGCCGCCTTGCGCGCCGCGCGGTGCTTCGTCGGTCCGAACCCGCCGCCGGCCACGCCGTCCGTGCCGCTCGCGGACTCGCGCGCGATCTCATCCCATTCCTTCGCCGAGAACTCCACCGGCACGCGCACGCCCGGGAAGCGCGTGAGTTGCGTCACGGCGGCGCGCACGTATTTCAGCATCGTGAGCGCGGCCGGGGAGAGCGATTTGCCCTGCCGGCGCACGACGCCGACGGTCCGGGTCAGCTCCGGCTGCGTGAGGAGCCTCAGGCTCAGGCGGTCGAGCGGCGTGCGCTGTGCCGCGAGCGCGGACATGACCGAGACGCCGACGCCGCGCGCGACGAGCGTTTCGATCGTCGAGGTGTTCGACACCCGGTAGCGCGGCTCGCGCACTTCCTCGCTCAACTCCGGCGTGTGGGTCAACTGGTGCTGCATGCCGAGGTCGGCGCTGAACCCGATGATGCGTTGCCCCGCGAGCGCTTCCCAGTGCAGCGGACCTGAGCCGGCCGCGAACGCGTGCTGGGGGGCGAAGACCACGCCGAAGCTGTCCTCGAAGAGCGGTTCGAACACCAGCTCCGGATCGGGTTCCCAGGGGGAGCAGATGCCGAAGTCGACGTCGCCGTCCACGATGCGCTGCTGCACGGTCTCGGAATTGTCCTCGCGCAGGTAGATGTCGATGTTGGGGTACGCGTCGATGTAGGCGGCGACGGCCTCGGGCAGCAGGAGCGCCATCACCGACGGCACGGCCGCGACGCCGACCTTGCCGCGCTCGCGCTGGCCGAGCGCGCGCATTTCCCGTATCGATGAATCGAAGTCCTGAAGAAGCCGCTCCGCCGAGGGCAGGAATTCCTGGCCGGCCTCGGTGAGGTCGAGGCGGCGCGTCGAGCGGTCGAACAGCAGGACGCCGAGGTCGTCCTCGAGGTGCTGGATCGTCAGGCTCAGCGCCGACTGCGTGACGAACAGCGACTCCGCCGCCCGCGTGAGGCTGCGGTGCTTCGCGACGGCCACGAACGAGCGGATGTGGCGGATCGAAAGCCGTTTTGAGGCACCCGGTTTATTCATTGAAATTTCTCGTGAATCAAGTCATTTTTATTGATTGTATTATGGAGCAGCCGGCCCGTAGACTCCAGTGAAGATTGATTTCACGAGGAAAACAGGATGCTGGTGGATCTGCGGCGGTACACGATCGTGCCGGGCAAGCTCAAGGCCTACCTTGCCGTCTACGAACAATACGGCCTGCCGGTGCAACGCCGGCACGTGGGCGAGCCGCTCGGCTATTTCATCTCCGAAGTCGGCACGCTCAACCAGGTCGTGCATCTCTGGGGCTACAAGGACTTCGAGGACCGCCGCACGCGCCGCGCCGCCATGGAGGCGGACCCGGACTGGGCGGCTTACCGGAAGATGACGGCCGAAGGCGGCTATCTCCAGTTACAGGAGAATCAACTCCTGTTTTCGGCACCCTGGTCGAAAATCTGAAACCACTCTGGTTGAAAATATGAAACGTCAACCAGGCGAAACGGAGACGAGATGAAAGTAGTCATTTCCGACGACTATCAGGACTGCATTCGTACGCTGGATTGCTATCCGGCGCTGGCGAAGCATTTCGACGTCGAGATTCACCACGACACGGTGACGACGCTCGACGCGCAGGCCGCGCGCTTCGCCGATGCCGACGCGCTGCTGCTCGTGCGCGAACGCACCCCGATCACGGCCGAACTGCTGGCGCGCCTGCCGAAACTCAAGTTCATCAGCCAGACGGGCCGCGCCGCGAATCACGTCGATCTCGCGGCCTGCACGGCGCGCGGCATTCCGGTCTCGGCCGAGGGGTCGGCCACGACGGCCGCCGCCGAGCTGACCTGGGCGCTCGTGATGACGGCGATGCGCAAGGTCCACCTCGAAGCGGCGCGCCTGAAGGCCGGGCTCTGGCAGGGCCACCTCGGCGTGGGCCTGAAGGGCCGCACGCTCGGCATCGTCGGGTACGGCAAGATCGGCAGCGTCGTGGCCGGCTACGGCCGGGCCTTCGGCATGCGGGTCGTCGCGCTCGGCGATCACGAGAGCTCGGTGGCCGCGGCGAAGGCCGACGGCGTCGAAGCGCAGACCGACCGGCAGACGTTTTTCGGCGAGGCCGACGTGATCTGCTGTCACCTGCGGCTGTTGCCGGCGACGCGCGGCATGATCACGCTGAAGGATCTGACGGCGATGAAGCCGACGGCGCTCTTCGTGAACACGAGCCGCAGCGAGGTGGTGGCCGACGGCGCGCTGGAAGCGGCGCTGCGGGCCGGGCGCCCCGGTTTCGCGGCCGTCGACGTGTACGAGCGCGAGCCGATCTATCACGCCGACCATCCGCTGCTGGCTTTCGACAACGTGCTGGCCACGCCGCACATCGGCTACGTCGAAAAGGACACCTACGAGCATTACTTCGGCATCGCCGTCGAGCAGTTGCTCGCGTGGCAGGCCGGCCATCCGGTCAACCTGCTCAACCCGCAGGTCGTCGCGAGTCGTCCCGCGGCTGGTTGAGCGAGGGCCGCGACGCCCGACCGGAGGAGGGCCGCCGGTCGGGACGAACAACAATAAAAAAGACACGGCCTTGTTGAGCGCAATTTCCAACCGTGGAGACCAACGTGGAAAACACCACAGAAGTACTTGCCATCAGACGGATCTACCGACGATTGGTGCCCTTGCTGTTCGTGATGCTCATCGTCAACTACCTGGACCGGGTCAACATCGGGTTCGCCGCGCTGCGCATGAATCATGAGCTCGGATTCAGCGCTTCCGTGTTCGGTCTCGGGGCCGGCATCTTCTTCGTCGGCTACGCCGTCTTCGAGGTGCCGAGCAACATCATGCTGCACAAGCTGGGCGCCCGCGTCTGGATCGCCCGGATCATGATCACCTGGGGGCTCGTTTCGGCGGGGCTCGCGTTCGTCCACTCCCAGACTTCGTTCTACGTGTTGCGCTTCCTGCTCGGCGTGGCCGAGGCGGGTTTCATCCCCGGCGTGGTCGCCTACCTGACCTGCTGGTTCCCGGTGCGCTACCGCTCGCGCGCCAACGCCGGCGTCATCATGGCGACGGCCATCGCGTCGGCGATCGGCTCGCCCGTGTCGGGCATCCTCATGCACGCGCTCGCCGGCACTCACGGCATTTCCGGCTGGCGCTGGATGCTGCTGCTCGAAGCCGTGCCGGCCGTGGTGCTCGGCGTGTTCTCGCTCTTCTGGCTCACCGACCGGCCCGAGCGCGCGAGCTGGATGTCCGCCGAGCAGCGCAACTGGCTCGTCGCCGAACTCGCGGACGAGACCGCGAAGCTCACCAGAACCGCCAGCCTGCCGTTCCTGAAGATCGCGATGATGCCGCGCGTCTGGAGCCTGTCGGCGCTGTTCGTCTGCTTCCTGACGGCGTTCTACGGCGTGCTGCTGTGGCTGCCGCAGATCATCAAGAACATGGGCTCGCTGACCGATCTGCAGGTCGGGTTCGTCTCGGGGCTGCCGTTCTGCTGCGCGGCGGTCTCGATGTACTTCGTCTCGCGCCATTCCGACAAGGTGGCCGAGCGGCGGCTTCACATCGCCGTGTGCATGACCGTCGGCGGTCTCGCGCTCTTCGCCTGTGCGTTCGTCTCGCAGCCGCTCGTCGGCCTCATCCTGCTGTGCATCGCCGCGAGCGGGATCTGGGGCTGCCTCGCCGTGTTCTGGACGCTCACGGGCGAATTCCTGACCGGTGCCGCGGCCGCCATCGGCATCGCGCTCATCAACACCATCGGGCAATGCGGCGGCCTGCTCGGCCCGTGGATGGTCGGCATCATCAAGGACCTGACGGGCAGCTTCTCCGTGGCGCTGATCGTGCTGGCCGTGGCGGCCGGCCTTGCCGCCGTGGTCGCGTTCCTGCTGCCCGACCGCTCGGCGAGCGTCGAGGCGGCCCGCGCGCTGAGCGCCGATCCGGCGGCGCAGTGACGGGAACGACGGGCCTCGCTCGCGTATGATCGAAGTCCGTCGAGCGGCCGCGCCGGTCTGGTTCCGGCACGCCGCGCGGCGGCCGGTTCCGCGCCGGCCGGCTTTCCTTTTCCGGGCGGCGCGGTTTGCCCGTTTTTCAGCCCGCTTTTTGTCCGCTCCCGCCTGAAAGCCCCGATTCATGAGCACTTCGCCCTACCTCGATCTCGCCGCCCTGACCGAACTTGCCTCGCGCTCCGAGGCGGTCGCCGAACCCTGCTCGTGCACGAAGACGCCGCTCGACGGCTGGCAGAGCCAGCCGCTGTCGCTGCCCGAATCGCAACTGCGCGAGGTCGGCACGCTGCTGGCCGACGCCGGCGAAGAGCCGACCTTCAGCGAATACCTGCTCGACGGCGCGCGCTACTGGTCGCCGGAGGCGCCGATCGCGCCGCGCTATTTTCCCTACAACCGCTGCGCCGTCTGGGAATGCGCTGTCTGCGGGCGGGGCTTCCTGCGCTACACGGAAGGCGGCGGCTATTTCGTCGATCGGCGGATTCGCTTGCTGAAGGCTTCGCTGATCGTCGACGCGGCGCTTTGAGCGCCGGTTTGCCGCCCGCGGGGTAAAAGGGGCGGCCCTCTTTCCGCCGACTGCCGCGAGGCGAGGGCGGTCATTCCCACAGGCCAGTCGGCGCCGCGAGCGTCTCGACGGTCTTGTCCCGATTGTCGAGGCGATCGTCGTCCGGCGTGAATGGCGTTCCGCTCTCGATTCGCGTTTCAACGAGAAATCGAGTTTCTGCGCCGGCCGGGATCACGATTTACCATACGTGGTGACAACGGGCTGTTGACGGTCATGTGGAGATTGCCCAGATCGACGGGGGATCTCCGCCGGAATCGTTGGCCCGACTACGACCCGGTTGTCGACAGACGGTGCCTGCATCGCGTCCGGCTATTCGTACCCGTTCCGTACCCGTTCCAGATGAGCCCGCGCCCGGGCTCCTGATGTCCCTGGAGCTTCGAAGAGCTCGCCGCGGATCGAAGCCTTCGGAAAGGCGCATTGGCGTGCCGATCCCCGGGGCGTGATGACGCGCGAACCGGTTGCCTCGCGCGACCGCTGGCCCCGATTCTCAATACAAGGAAAGATGGAGGAGCGACAGATGAAACCCCTGATTGGCCTCATGCCCGGCGACGCGACCGGCATCGGCCCCGAACTGGTCGTCAAGCTGCTTTCGACCCCGGCCGCGCGCGAGCGGGCCAACGTCGTGATCGTCGGCGACGCGCGCGTGCTCGAACTGGGCATGAAGGACGCCGGCGTGCGCATTCCGTACCGGACGATCTCGCGTCTCGAAGAAGCGGATCACGCCGCGGAGGCCGTCCCGCTGCTCGACTTGCACAACATCGACCCGGCGCTCTACGAGCGCGGCAAGCTCAATGCGGAGTCGGGCCGGCTCACGGGCGAGACGCTGAAGTTCATGACGGACCGCGCGCTCGCCGGAGCACTCGACGGCATTTGCTTCGCACCGCTGAACAAGGCGGCGCTGCATCGCGGCGGCTGGAACTATCACGACGAACACCAGATGTTCGCCGCGTGGACGGGCCACGTCGGCTACTTCGGCGAGGTCAACATCATTCCGCAATTCTCGACGTTCCGCGTCACGTCGCACGTGGCGCTGCGCGAGGCCGTGGATATGGTGAAGCCCGATCGCATCGAAGGCACGCTCGTGCTCGCGCACGAAACGCTGCGCGCCTTCGGCAAGGCGTCGCCGCGCATCGGCGTGGCCGCGCTCAATCCGCACGGCGGCGAGAACGGCCTGTTCGGCGACGAGGAAATTCGCATCATCCGCCCGACTCTCGAGGCGCTGCGGGCGAAGGGGCTGTCGAGCGAAGGGCCGTTTCCGTCGGATACGGTCTTCATCAAGGCTCGTCGTGGCGACTTCGATGCCGTCATCATCATGTACCACGACCAGGGGCAGATCGCGACGAAGCTGCTCGGGTTCTCGCAAGGGGTCACGTTTACCGGCGGCCTCAAGACCGTCTATGCGACGCCGGCGCACGGCGTCGCCTATGACATCGTCGGCACCGGCAAGGCCGACGTCGGGGCGATGGCCGCGGCGTTCGACGTGGCCGCACGTACCGCGCTCGCGCGCAAGACCGCGCGCGAAGCCGTCACGGGCTGACGGGGCCCGTCGTCCCCGGTTCTCGCACGCGTTCGAGATCGATCGCTTCGCCGTGTCCGCCTCGCCGTGGGCGAGGTGCGCCCCGGGGCTTTCTTCGGACGCCCGGCGGTGGAATGACGTGGCCGCGCTGCCGGCGCGGCGCGCGCGATTTGCGGCCGAGAGGCGAGCGAATAGGCCTCGCTCGAGATGACGCACGGAAACAGGCGCGTGTTTGCCTGCCTGTCCGCCCGGGTTATGATTGAGTAATCGCTCATTAATGGGCGATGCCTGCTGCCTCATTGCAGGGCTTGCCGGGATGGCGAAGGCAAGTACCGCCCCAGGCTGACCGACCTCCATGCCCGTCTCGGGAGAGAAAAAGCGATGAAGATTCTGATTTACGGCGCGACCGGCATGGTCGGCCAGGGCGTGCTGCGAGAATGCCTGCGGGTTGCCGACGTCGAACTCGTGCAGACGGTTGGCCGTCGCGAGACGGGCATCCGGCACCCAAAGTTGCGCGAGAAGGTGTTGCCGGACCTGGCCGACAGCCGTGCGATCGAGCCCGATCTGGCCGGCTTCGACGCCTGCTTCTTTTGCCTCGGCGTGTCGTCGATCGGCATGTCGGAGGCCGACTACGCGCGCATCACCTACGACCTGACCATGGCTGTGGCGACCCCGCTTGCGCGCCTCAACCCGCAGATGACCTTCATCTGCGTCACGGGTGCGGGCACGGACAGCACGGAGCGAGGGCGCAGCATGTGGGCGCGCGTGAAGGGGCGTGCCGAGAACGCGCTGCAACGCCTGCCCTTTCGCGCCGTGTACCTGTTCCGGCCCGGCGCGATCGAACCGCTCGAAGGCGTTCGCTCGAAGACGCGCCTGTACCACGCGATCTACGTGCTCACGAAACCGCTCTGGCCGCTGCTGCGGCTCGTGCTGGGCGAGCGTCTCGTGACGACGGCCGACATGGGCCAGGCGATGCTCGAAGTCGCGAGGCATGGCGCCGCTACGGCCGTGCTGGAGGCGCGCGAGCTGCATGTGATTGCCAGGGCGCGCCGGGGCTGAATTGACGGGAGCGGGGCGGTCGACGATGCGAGGGGATGGACCGCTTTCAGAACGGACCAGGGAAAATACCTGGGTCCCTCGCGAATGACGCGAGGTTTCGGCTCGAAATTCCGGCGGTATCGACGGAGAAACGGGGCTGGACAAGGGGTCCGTAGCCGTTGACCCGGTGCAAACACCTACGATTTTCGGTCTTGGGAGACACCGGCGTTTGCCGGCGGAGCCGTGGCAGACCCCGCCATTGGCGGACATCCGTCAGGCAAATGGCAGATGCTGGATTCTTGTAACTGACTGTTTATGCTTAATTTTTATGCCTGACGGCGCCGGGTCCAGCGTGCAGCGAGTCTCGACGACAATCGGGCCCCCTCCCGCCCCATTCCTTCCCCCGTTCTTGAATTTGTCACCGCCCGTCCATATAATCAGCACTCGCCGCACGTGAGTGCTAACAATATTGCCCGCCGGTTTCGCCGGCCGGGTTTTCTTGAGTGTTTTTCAAGTCCCAATCAAGAGAGAGGATCTACCCATGAACCTTCGTCCTTTGCATGATCGCGTGATCGTCAAGCGACTCGATCAGGAAACCAAGACGGCTTCGGGCATCGTGATTCCCGATGCCGCCGCCGAAAAGCCGGACCAGGGCGAAGTCCTGGCCATCGGCCCGGGCAAGCGCGACGACAAGGGCGCACTGATCGCGCTCGACGTGAAAGTCGGCGATCGCGTCCTGTTCGGCAAGTACTCCGGCCAGACCGTCAAGGTGGACGGCCAGGAACTGCTCGTGATGCGCGAAGAAGACATCATGGCCGTGGTGAACCGGTAAGAGTCCCGGCTCAGCGGTACGTATCTTTCCAGAATTCAAGGAGTTAAAAGATGGCAGCTAAAGACGTTGTGTTCGGCGATTCCGCCCGCGCCAAGATGGTCGAAGGTGTGAACATTCTCGCCAACGCGGTGAAGGTCACGCTCGGTCCGAAGGGCCGCAACGTGGTGCTGGAGCGCAGCTTCGGCGGCCCGACGGTCACCAAGGACGGCGTGTCGGTCGCCAAGGAAATCGAGCTGAAGGACAAGCTGCAGAACATGGGCGCGCAAATGGTCAAGGAAGTGGCTTCCCGGACCAGCGACAACGCCGGCGACGGTACGACGACGGCGACCGTGCTCGCCCAGTCGATCGTGCGCGAAGGCATGAAGTACGTCGCCTCGGGCATGAACCCGATGGACCTGAAGCGCGGTATCGACAAGGCCGTGGCCGCCGCCGTCGAAGAACTGCGCAAGGTCAGCAAGCCCTGCACGACGAACAAGGAAATCGCCCAGGTCGGCTCGATCTCGGCGAACAGCGACACGTCGATCGGCGAGCGCATCGCCGAAGCGATGGACAAGGTCGGCAAGGAAGGCGTCATCACCGTCGAAGACGGCAAGTCGCTCTCCGACGAGCTGGAAGTGGTCGAGGGCATGCAATTCGACCGCGGCTACCTCTCGCCGTACTTCATCAACAACCCGGACAAGCAGGTCGCCGTCCTCGAAAGCCCGTTCGTGCTGCTGCACGACAAGAAGGTTTCGAACATCCGCGATCTGCTGCCGGTGCTCGAGCAAGTGGCGAAGGCCGGCCGTCCGCTTCTCATCATCGCTGAGGACGTCGAAGGCGAAGCGCTCGCGACGCTCGTCGTGAACAACATCCGCGGCATCCTGAAGACGGTTGCCGTGAAGGCGCCGGGCTTCGGCGACCGTCGCAAGGCGATGCTCGAAGACATCGCGATCCTGACCGGCGGCCAGGTGATCGCGGAAGAAACGGGCCTCACGCTCGAAAAGGCGACGCTCCAGGAGCTGGGCCAGGCCAAGCGCATCGAAGTGGCCAAGGAAAACACGACGATCATCGACGGCGCCGGCGAAGCGGCGAGCATCGAAGCGCGCGTCAAGCAGATCCGCACGCAGATCGAGGAAGCGACCTCGGACTACGACCGCGAAAAGCTGCAGGAGCGCGTCGCGAAGCTGGCGGGCGGCGTGGCGGTGATCAAGGTCGGTGCCGCGACCGAAGTCGAAATGAAGGAAAAGAAGGCGCGTGTCGAAGACGCCCTGCACGCCACGCGTGCCGCGGTCGAAGAAGGCATCGTGCCGGGCGGCGGCGTTGCGCTGATCCGCGCGCGTACGGCCGTCGCCGGCCTGAAGGGCGTGAACGCCGATCAGGACGCGGGCATCAAGATCGTGCTGCGCGCGATGGAAGAGCCGCTGCGTCAGATCGTGACGAACGGCGGCGAGGAAGCGAGCGTCGTCGTGGCGGCCGTTGCGGCCGGCACGGGCAACTACGGCTACAACGCGGCGACCGGCGAGTACGGCGACCTCGTGGAAGCCGGCGTCGTCGACCCGACCAAGGTCACGCGTACCGCGCTGCAGAACGCCGCTTCGGTGGCGGGCCTGCTGCTGACGACCGACGCGGCCGTCTCGGAGCTGCCGAAGGAAGACGCACCGCTGCCTGGCGGCATGCCCGGCGGTATGGGCGGCATGGGCATGGACATGTAATTCCGGCTTCGGCCGAATACATGGACGTGCGGGACGCGCCGCGAGGCGCGTCCCGCCAACGAAAAAACCCGCAGAAATGCGGGTTTTTTCGTTGCTGCCGGATCGGTCGGGACAACGTCCGCGCTCAGGCGCGGGCGACGAGACAGACGCCCACGATGATGACGGCGATGCCCGCGAGCTTCTGGGCCGAGAGCGCCTCGCCGAACAGATACCAGGCGGCGAACGCGTTGACGACGTAGCCGATGGAGAGCATCGGATAGGCGACGCTGACCTCGACCCGCGAGAGCGCCGCGATCCAGACGACGACGCTGATCGCGTAGCAGGCGAGCCCGCCGAGGATGTGCGGCTCGAACGCCACGCGCAACAGCGAGGCGACGATTTCGTGCCGGCTGAACCCGGACAGTCCGAGCGCGTGCGTGCCCGCCTTGAGGAAGAGTTGGGCCGCTGCGTTGAGCATGACCCCGGATAGAATCAGGACGAAACTCAGGATGTTCATGAATCTTCTGCTGTGAAGGAATGTCTGCCCGCGCCGGTGTCGCGCACGGCGTGCCTCGCGGGCGGATCGTGATACTGTTGTCCGCTCATGCCGGCCTTGTGCCGCGCGGGCGGCCTTGACGTCCCGCCGCCGCCGCGCGGGCCCGGCGTATTCTGACACACTGCCTCCGGCCGTCCTGTATCGGTCCCGTACGCGCGGGTCCGTTGCTCTCCACGTCTTCCGTTTCCTATGACCGTTTCGACCCGATCCACCGTTGCTCCGCTTGCCTTCGGCGACCTCCAGGGGTGCCGCGCGCCGTTTCGCGAGCTGCTCGCGAAGGCCGCGCCGTCCGAAGACACGCCGCTCTGGTTCGCCGGCGACGTCGTCAATCGCGGACCGGAGTCGCTCGCCACGCTGCGCGAGGTGATCGATCTCGGCGAGCGCGCCGTGACCGTGCTCGGCAATCACGACCTGCATCTGCTTTCGGTCTACGCCGGCATCCGCAAATCGAAGAAGGGCGACACGATCGACGAAATCCTGTCCGCGCCCGACGTCGACGATCTGATGCACTGGGTTCGTCATCGTCCGATCGCGCATTTCGAGGCGGGCATGCTGCTCGTTCACGCGGGCGTGCCGCCGCAATGGGACGTCGAGCTCACGCTCGAGCTTGCGCACGATTTGCAGCGCGCGCTGCGCGGCGAGAACTGGAAGGCGACGCTGGCCGGCCTGTACGGAAACGAGCCGAACCGCTGGACGTCGGACCTCAAGGGCATCGACAGACTGCGCATCACCTGCAGCGCGCTCACGCGCATGCGCTTTTGCAATCGCGACGACGGCGCGATGGACTTCAGTTCGAGCGGCGGCCTCGACGCGGCGCCGTCCGGTTGCGTGCCCTGGTTCGACGTTCCAGGTCGGCGGACGGCCGACGTCACCGTCGTGTTCGGTCACTGGGCCGCCCTCGGCCTGCTGGTGCGCGACAACGTGATCGGGCTCGATTCGGGCTGCGTCTGGGGCAATCAGCTATCCGCGGTGCGGCTCGACCCGCTGCCGGGCCGGCGGATCGTGACTCAGGTCGAATGCCGGGGTTGTCGGCAGGCTTCGGGAGACTGATCGAAGGCACCCCGGACGGTTGCCGTCGAGGCGATCGATTGCGTGGGCGCGTGGTAGCCGCGTGGCATGGCGGAGTCGTTCGTCTTGCCCGCCGGTTGTTCGGCGTTACCGTCGGCTTATGGCACGTGCCGTTGCTTCCGGGTCGCGTCGCCGCCCGCGGGCGGCGTTTCGTCGTCGTTGCTGCGTGCCCAGAAGAAGCGGTCCGGCAGCCAGGCGCCCATGCCGGGACGGAACGCGCTGCGCACGGCCTGGTAGACGTACTCCTGCGCTTCCCGCGCGGCCTCGGGCGGCTCCTGGCCGTTCGCGAGCAGCGCCGCGATAGCCGAGCCGAGCGTGTCGGCGAGGCCCATCATCGGTTGGCCGGCCCGGTCCCAGAGATCCTGCCGCAACTGGCCGTCCTCGCTGAACAGCGTGTTGACCACGCGATGCGAGCCCGTTTCCGACGAGAGGATGTATTCGCAGCCCTGCGAGAGCAGGTGCGTGATCGCCATGTCGAGGCCGGGCGCTTCGGCTTCGCCGTCGGGCTGCGCGAGCGCGAGCAGCGTGGCGGTATCGGCGACGAGCAGCGTGGTTTGCGGCGCGAGCAGTTCGGCCACTGCCTCGCGCAGTTCGTCGGCGGCCAGTACGTGTTCGTCGTCGAGCGTGAAGTCCGGCGCGAGGATGAGCGGAACGTCGTCGTAGTCGGCGACCACTTCCGCAATGGCGCTGACCACTTCGGCTCGCGTAGTCGCGCCGATCTTGAATGCGGCGATGGGCATGTCCTCGAGCAGCATGCGCGCCTGGTTCGCGACGGCATCGGGGTCGAGCCCGGTCACTTCCTCGCAGCCGGCCGAGTCCCGCACGGTATAGCCGGTCAGCACGCTGACGCCGTGACAGCCCATGCTGGCGAGCGTCAGCAGGTCGGCTTGCAGGCCGGAGCCGCCGGTCGGATCGGAAAGACCAAAGGTGAGGACGATCGGAGGGGTGTCGCGGGACATGGAACGTTCTGGCAGGAATGGAAAGCGCAGGCGCGGCGCACCGTGCGCCACCGGCTCGATTATGCGGTGTATCGGTCGCACCCGGCGGATTTTTGTGCGGGCGAAGAGGTGGCGCGCGCGGCGTCCGGGCGGGTGGTCGCGCTTGCTAGGCAGTGGGGCGCCAACACGGTACCATCATGGCTCCTGTTTTTCCCGGTTGTATGGACTTTTCGACGCGGCATAAGAATGGAATATAGAAGCTGGATGTGCCTCATCTGCGGCTGGATTTACGACGAAGAAGCCGGCTTGCCGGACGAAGGAATCGCGCCGGGTACGCGCTGGGAGGATGTTCCGATCAACTGGACCTGTCCCGAATGCGGCGCGCGCAAGGAAGACTTCGAGATGGTCCAGATCTGAGGCTCGCCGTCTCGCGTGCCGTCCGCTACGGCGCGGTTCGGCTGCCGGTTCGGCTGCCATGCGCGGCCGCGCCGGACCGGCTTCGCTCCGGTGCCCTGACGCCATGACGAGCCGCCCTGGCGGCTCGCGAGTCGGGCGGGTCGCTTGCAGTTCGTCGTCCGCGTCGCTGGATGGGCGGGTTCGTCCGCCGCGCGTATTTCTCTGCTGCCCATGACCCTTCGTTTCACGCCTGCCGCCAGTTTCGACGCGTTGCCCAATCCTCGCGGCGGTCGCGTACCGGCCGCGCAGGCCGCGCTCGCGAACGCCATGGATGCGCTCGAGCGGCGCGGCGACGCTGCCACGCCGTTGCTGCAGGCCGTGCAGGCGCTGCGGGAGGCCGGCTGGCTCGCGGCCGCCCGGTTTGCCGATACGTTGCTGCTCGCCTCGCCGCTTGCCATGGCCGACGCGACGATCGCTGCAGTCGCGACAGGCGCCGCGCCGATGCCGGGAGAAGGGCGGCCCGCCGACGGCCAGGTCCGGACCCTGTTCGGCGAGGCGCTGCGCGATCTGCACGACGCGCTCGGGCGCCGCAATCTGCGGGAGCTGTCGTGCTCGCCGGCGCTTTTCGCGCGCCAGCATGCGCTTTGCGACGTGCTGGCGCCGCATACGCCGGGTTTTTCGCTGACGTTTGAAGACATCGCGCTGACGGGCCGGCCCTTGCCGCCCGTCACGCTGCATGCCCAGCCCGCCCAGCAGCTTGCGCAGTTGCGCGCGCGCTACGAGGCGGCGCTGCTGCCCGCCCTGAAGATTCGCGCGAACGGCAGCCGCGCGGCGACGGCCTGGGCCGAGGCCGCCTTCGGCGAGATGGACGCCTGCATGGGCGAACTGACGAGCGCCGATCCGTACGATTTCTGGCGTCTCGCGCTGGCCTGCGGGCGGTCGCTGCGGGCTCGTGCACAGGCGTGGGGCGAGGTCGACGCAAGACGCTTCTACGCGCGCTGCAACCTGGTGCTGGCCGATCATGGATACGGCCAGCGCGTGGCGCCGCAATCGCTCGTGCGCATGACGCTCGCGCTGCTGTGGCGCGATTACGCGCTTTTCGGCGCGGCCGCCGAGGATGCCGACGACATCGAATTGCTGCACGACTACGGGCTGACGGCGGACTGGCACGTGGCCGGCACGCAGGCCTCCGAGGCGCTGTGGGAAGCCGACGCGGGAGCCGCCGCCGATGCGTCGGCGCGGGGCGGGGGCGGGTCGACGCGCGAGCTCGGTGCGCTTTGCGTCAACGCGAACGCCTACGAGGATTTTCTGCAGACCGCCGATGCGTCGATGACGTTGCTGGCCGCGCATGCCGCCGGCGACCGGCCGGCGCGACCGGATGCCGGCGCCGCGCTCCAGGCCGCCGACGCCTCGTACCGGCTCGGCGCGGCCGCATGGGCGCTCGGGCTCGGTCATGTCGGGATGCTGGCCGATGCGCTCGGCCTCGCCTGGCGGCGCACCGCCCACGGGGTGCTTGCCGCGTCCGCAGTGTCCGACTCGGCGCCGGTTTTGCCGCCGGCCGTGCCCGATCCCGCCGCGCTCGAACAGGCCGGCGAGGCGTTGCGCGCGATGCTGCACAAGGTGGCGGCCGGCGTCGGGCAGCCGGACGCCCGTTTGGCCGTCGCCGCGCTTGGCCGCGCGCTCGGCCAGCCCGTGCCGAACTGATTCCGGGACAGCCGCCGGGCATATAGCTTGCGTGACCGGGCAGGTCTCGTTATTCGCGCCGGCATGGCCGAGTCCGCGTGTTAGAGTGAGATCGTTCCCAGCGCATGAAGCTCCGGAGCGCGGCGGCGGGGGCCGCTATCCCGCATCGTCTTTGCTAGAATTCGAACCATGTCCAAGAGTAACGATCGCATCAATCTGACCAACCAGTTCCTGATCGCCATGCCGAGCATGGCCGACCCCACGTTTTCAGGAACGGTGGTCTACCTGTGCGATCACAGCGAACGCGGTGCACTCGGCCTCGTCATCAACCGTCCCACCGACATCGATCTGCAGGCGCTTTTCAGCCGCATCGACCTCAAGCTCGAAATCGAACCGCTGATGCACGTGCCCGTCTATTTCGGCGGCCCGGTGCAGACCGAGCGCGGCTTCGTCCTGCACGCCTCGGCAGGCGGCGCGAACTACACGTCGTCGATGTCGGTGCCGGGCGGGCTCGAGATGACCACCTCGAAGGACGTGCTCGAGGCTGTCGCCAACGGCGAGGGTCCGGAGCGGTTCCTGCTGACGCTCGGTCACGCAGGATGGGGCGCTGGCCAGCTCGAGGACGAAATCTCGAAGAACGGCTGGCTGACCGTCGAGGCGGACCCGAAAATCGTTTTCGACGTGCCGGCCGAGGACCGCTTCGAAGCGGCGCTCGCGCTGCTCGGCATCTCGTCGACCGTGCTTTCCGGCGAGGCGGGACACGCATGAGCGGAGCGGACGGGCGTGAAGCGACGTTGCTTGCGTTCGATTACGGCGAGAAACGCATCGGCGTCGCGCTCGGTAATGCGCTCACGCATAGCGCCCGGCCGCTGACCGTCGTGCAGAACCGCAGCCGCGACTATCGCTTCGAGACCATTTCCTCGCTGTTGCGCGAGTGGCAGCCCGATCTGCTCGTGGTCGGATTGCCCGTGCATCCCGACGGTACGCCGCACGCCATGACGCAGCAGGCGAAGCGTTTCGGCAATCAGTTGAACGGCCGATTCGGGCTGCCGGTCGTGTGGGTCGACGAACGGTACTCCTCCGTCGACGCCGAAGCGCGCATTCGCGAGCGGGGAGGCGATTCGAGCCAGCTCGATGCCGAAGCCGCCTGCGTCATTCTCCAGCAGTATCTGGACGAGCATTTCAGTCAACAGCTATGAGTTCCCATCGGCGTTGGGGCGGAAGTGCCCGCTGTCTGATTCGGGACTGCCCGACTGGCGTCGTTCACGAACGTGCCTGAGCCTGATATGACTCTACTTTGGCGCAAGGCCCGGCTGATCGCACATTTGCTGTACGGCATGCTGGTCGTCGCGCTGCGTTTTTCGCGTGCCCCGGCCGCCGTGCGCATGGAATTGAACCGCGCCTGGTCGCGGAAGATGCTGCGCCTTTGCGGCCTCACGCTGGTCGTCCATAACGACGCGGCGCGGCTCGATGCCGGCGCGCTCGTCGTCAGCAATCACGTCTCGTGGATCGACATCTACGTGATCAATGCGTGGCGGCCGACGCCGTTCGTCTCGAAGGCCGAGGTCCAGCGCTGGCCCGTCGTGGGCTGGCTCGCGCGTCAACTCGATACCGTGTTCATCGAACGGGAAAAACGCAGCGACGCGAAGCGCATCACGCACGAGCTGGCCGGGCGGCTCGGCCGCGGCGAGTTGATGTGCGTGTTTCCGGAGGGGACGACCTCCGATGGACTTTCGCTCAAGCCATTTCACTCGAACCTGTTTCAGGCAGCGGTGTCGGCGGGGTGTCCCGTGCAACCGATCTGCCTGATGTACACCGATGCCAAGGGCCGGCAGACGGTTGCGCCGGCCTATATCGACGACGTGTCGCTGGCCGAATCGCTCGACGCGCTGCTAAGGGCCGGGCCGATTACTGCCCATGTTTATGTTGGGGAGGCGATCGACGCGGGTTTGGATCGGCGGGCATTGGCGGCGCGGGCGGAGGCGCAGGTGAGAGGCGCGTTGGATGAGATGAAGGACAATCGGCCGGTGGTGTTGCCGGGCGAGGTAGCCAACAGTGGCGCGACGTCGTGGGGTGATGCAGCCGATCCGTCCGAGGTTGGCCGGCTACCGCCGGCAGGGTGATGCTTCGCGTTCGCTTGCGTCGTCACAGGAAGGACGCGGGCGTTAAACGCCATGCTCCGCGCGTGACCGATACCGCTGTCGGCACCAGGATTCAGCGTACTGTCTTTGCGGTAGCCGCTCACTCTCGCGAGTGCGCTACAGGTAACGGCAACCTGTCGATGCCTTCGAAGTTCGATCCCGTTGTTTCCTGCCAGTCGTAACAACCTGGCGCTCGCCGCAATCCTTTGTTTCGAAGGCCACACGAATCTGCTCGCGCTTGCCATGCGTCGCCGATGTGCTGTGGACCTATAATCTGGCTTTACTGGCGGCGAGTATCCGGTTACGCGCCGGCCGCGAGGCTTAATAGGGGAAGGACCGTGATCCTGGTGACAGGCGGAGCCGGTTTTATCGGTAGTAATTTCATTCACGACTGGCTGCGTGACAGCGACGAGCCAATCGTGAACGTCGACAGACTGACGTACGCGGGCAACGCGGAAACGCTTGAGCCGTTCGAGGGGGATCCGCGCTACGCGTTCGCGCACGTTGACATCTGCGAGCGCGGCTTGCTCGACGCGGTGTTTGCCCAGTACCGGCCGCGCGCGGTACTGCATTTCGCTGCCGAAAGCCATGTCGACCGTTCGATCCACGGGCCGGGTGATTTTCTGCAAACGAACGTGGTCGGCACGTTCACACTGCTCGAGGCAGCGACCGCGTATTGGCAGACGCTGCCGGCCGGTCAGCGGGACACGTTCCGGTTTTTGCACGTTTCGACCGACGAAGTGTTCGGCTCGCTTGGCGCGGACGGCCCCGCGTTTCACGAGCGCACGCCTTATGCACCGAACAGCCCATATTCGGCGAGCAAGGCGGCGTCCGATCATTTCGTGCGCGCGTGGCATCACACGTACGGACTGCCAACGCTGACGACGAACTGCTCGAACAACTACGGCCCATACCAGTTTCCGGAGAAACTGATTCCGCTGATGATTCTGAACGCGCTCGACGGGAAGCCGCTGCCGGTTTACGGCGACGGCCGCAACGTGCGCGACTGGCTATACGTCGGCGATCATTGTGCGGCGCTACGCGTCGTGCTCGAGCGCGGCGCGTCCGGTGAGACGTACAACATCGGCGGCTGGAACGAAAAGGCTAACATCGACGTGGTCCACGCGGTTTGCGCGCTGCTCGACGAAATGCGGCCGAGGGCTTCGGGCGAGTCGCATGCTGTGCAGATCCGCTTCGTCAAGGACCGGCCCGGGCATGACCAGCGCTACGCGATCGACGCGTCGCGTATCGCACGCGAGCTGGGCTGGAAACCGGTCGAGACATTCGAGTCCGGTCTGCGCCGGACCGTGCAATGGTATCTCGAGCATCCGGAATGGATTGAGGGCGTGACGAGCGGCAGCTATCGTCGCTGGATCGAAACGCATTATGCGTAGGCAGCAGGGCTGAGGTGGGGCGATGGCATCGAAGACTACGCGCAAGGGGATCATTCTCGCTGGGGGATCGGGCACGCGGCTGTATCCGATCACGCACGCGATCTCGAAGCAATTACTGCCGGTATACGACAAGCCGATGATCTATTATCCGCTGTCGACGCTGATGCTTGCCGGCATTCGCGACGTGCTGATTATCTCGACGCCGTCGGACACACCGCGCTTCGAGGCGATGCTCGGCGACGGCTCGCAATGGGGAATGAATCTCCAATACGCGGTGCAGCCGTCGCCGGACGGCCTGGCGCAGGCGTTCCTGATCGGCCGCGAATTCATCGGCGCCGATTCATGCGCGCTGATTCTCGGCGACAACATCTTCTATGGGCATGATCTGGCGTTGAAGCTGCGTCAGGCGGACGAACGGACCGACTGCGCGACCGTGTTTGCCTATCACGTTCAGGATCCTGAGCGCTATGGAGTGGTCGAGTTCGACAACCAGCTACGCGTGCTGTCGATCGAGGAGAAACCGCAGCGGCCGCGCTCGAACTATGCAGTGACCGGGTTGTACTTCTACGACAACGACGTTTGCGATATCGCGGCCGATATCAGGCCGTCCGCGCGCGGCGAGCTCGAAATCACCGACATTAACCTGCACTACCTTGCACTCCGGCGTCTGCACGTCGAAGTGATGGGCCGTGGTTACGCATGGCTCGATACCGGTACGCACGACTCGCTGATCGATGCCGCGACTTTCATCGCGACGCTGCAAAAGCGCCAGGGGCTCGTGGTCGCGTGCCCCGAAGAAGTCGCGTACCGGTATCGGTGGATCGACGCTGAACAGCTGTCGAGGCTCGCTGTGCCGCTGTCGAAGAACAGCTACGGCCGATATCTGATGAATCTTCTTACCGACGAGATCGTATGGCAATCGCAGTGACCGCAACGGCGCTACCCGAGGTCAAAATCATCGAGCCGACCGTCTATGGAGACGCGCGCGGCTTCTTCTACGAAAGCTTCAACGCGCGTGATTTTGCGGAGCAGGTGGGCTGTGACGCGACGTTCGTCCAGGACAATCACTCGCGCTCGGCGCACAACGTGCTGCGTGGGCTGCACTATCAGATCCGGCATCCGCAGGGTAAGCTCGTGCGCGTCGTGCACGGCGAGATATTCGACGTGGCCGTCGATTTGCGCCGGAGTTCGCCGATGTTCGGCCGGTGGGTGGCCGTGCGGTTGTCGGCGGACAATCGTCGGCAATTGTGGGTGCCGCCCGGCTTTGCGCACGGCTTCGTCGTCGTATCCAGCGTGGCCGAGGTGCTCTACAAGACGACCGATTATTGGCATTCGGAGCATGAGCGCTCGATTCGATGGGATGACCCGGATATCGGTATCGAATGGCCCCTCGACTGCGAGCCAGTGCTTGCGGTAAAGGACGCAGCGGGGGCATACCTGGCTGACGCACAGACGTATGAGTGATTCGTTTTCTTCCCATCAGCCCTGGCCGGTGATCATGTTGACCGGTGCGAATGGTCAAGTCGGATTCGAGTTGACACGCTCGCTACAGGGCCTCGGCCGCGTCGTTGCGCTCGATCGGAATGCATTGAATATCGGCGATGCCGATCGGGTGCGCGCCATAATCCGCGACGTGAAGCCGGCGCTGATTATTAACGCCGCAGCATATACGGCAGTTGATCGGGCTGAAACCGACGAATTGCACGCGCATCTGGCGAACGGCGTTGCCCCGGGCACCATCGCCGAAGAGGCTCGGCGGCTGGGGGCGCTTGTCATTCATTATTCGACCGACTATGTGTTCGACGGTACCTCGGCACAACCGTATCGAGAGGGCGACGAGCCGAAACCGCTGAACGTATACGGTCGAACGAAGCTTGCCGGTGAGCGGGCGGTCGCAGCGGCGAACGGTGCGCATTTGATCTTGAGGACCAGTTGGGTATACAGCGTCATGGGTCGCAATTTCCTGTTGACGATGTTACGGCTGGCAAGAGAGCGGCGAGACGAGATTCGCGTCGTCGCCGACCAGGTCGGTGCTCCGACGTGGAGCGGTACGATCGCAGCGCTGA
This sequence comes from Burkholderia sp. WAC0059, assembly GCF_002870125.1. GTDB lineage: Bacteria > Pseudomonadota > Gammaproteobacteria > Burkholderiales > Burkholderiaceae > Paraburkholderia. Next base: position 3,284 of record NZ_PNEO01000004.1, on the reverse strand, counting down.
CCTCGCATATAGTTGCACGCTATATTGCCGACCCCGACGCTGACCGATGGGGTTCACTATCTGGTATCTATCATCTGAGTGCGGCAGGCGAAGCGTCCTGGTTCGATTTCGCGACCGCTATTTTTGATGCAACAAATTGTAAGGGTATCGCAGTCAGGCCAATTTCAAGCTCCGAGTATCCGACGCCTGCCCGCCGGCCGTTGAATTCCCGGCTTTGCAACGACAAATTGGCCAGCACGTTCGGTCTTCGGGCGCCGGCGTGGCGAGAAGCATTGGCGAGATGTCTGCATGATCGAGATCGAGCAATGGGGTGACCGACAGCACGACATAGGTCTGCCCGGCTCGGTAACCCTTTCTGACAAATCTGGACAAGCTCGCAAGCTACCATCTGAATTCATGGATTTGCTGTTGGCCACCAGGTTATGGGGGCGGTAGTCTGTGAGTTGACATTACCGGGTGTGCATGGGAAGATTAACAGTTAACTTGTTATTTTAATGTAATGATGCCCCGGGTTTCGCAGATTCCGGATTTATTCTGTCTACAGATTCCGGTTGACGGTCATTATGGGGGGGCATGGTTTTGCTCCTTTAGGGTGAATTTAATATCGGGAGTTTCAAAAATTCGCGCGCGCGGTGAATTTGATCTCGATGGGTAATCTTTAAATTAATTATATAGTGTGAAATATCTGAATGCTCTAACCGACGTCCGGGATGGTATACGCAGTCGTGAACTGTGGCTTGCGCTCGGTATGCAGGATATCCGTCAGCGCTATCGTCGCTCGTTGTTGGGGCCTTTTTGGCTGACCATCAGCATGGCAGTGATGGTTGGGGCTATGGGGCCGCTGTATGGCGCCCTGTTCAAATACGACGTTGCCACCTTCGTACCCCATTTGGCGCTTGGCTTGATTTTCTGGGGTTTTATTGCAGGCCAGATAAATGATTTCGGAGAAGCATTTTCGAATTCGACAAACTACCTTCGGCAGATGAAGTTGCCGCTCTCTATGTTCGTGCTGCGAGTCATGTACCGGCATTCGATCATTCTTGCGCATAATATTCTGGTTTTTGTCGTCGTTTGGTTGATATTTCCGGTTCACTTGAATTGGAATATCCTGATCTTTCCATTGGCGGCATTGCTTGTTCTCGTCAACATGTTCTGGATCGGATGTGTGACGAGTATCTTCTGTACCCGCTATCGCGATATGCAGCCCGTAATCGGTAACCTTGTGCAGGTGTTGTTTTTTGTTACGCCGATTCTCTGGAGAGCGGAACAGTTGTCGCCGGGGCGGAGGCATCTGATTCATATCAATCCGTTCTTCTATCTTTTGGATCTCTTACGCGAGCCGCTGCTGGGTGAAATGCCTGACCCGGCGATTTGGATAAGAGCCGGCGGCATGGCTGTGGTTGGAACTGCGTTCGCTTTGTATATGCTAGGGAAGTTCCGGCATCGCGTTACCTATTGGCTTTAATGGTATTTAGATGCATATCTCTCTCGAGAACGTAAGTGTTCGATTTCCTATTTACGACGCAAAGCAACGGTCGTTTAAACGCGCGATCATGTCGGCCGCGACCGGTGGCCAGTTTGTCGGTAAGGCAGGGCATACGGTCGTCGAAGCTTTGCATGACATCGACCTCGAAGTTGCCGAAGGCGAGCGGATAGCGCTACTTGGTGGTAACGGAGCTGGGAAAACGACGTTATTGAGGGTGCTTGCCGGCGTCTATTATCCCGAGAAAGGATCCGTGCGCGTGGAAGGGCGTGTTACTAGCCTGCTTGATTCGATGTTGGGTATGGATCTCGAATCCACCGGTTACGAAAACATGTATTTGCGCGGGTTGTTTCTTGGACTCAAGGCTAAACAGATTGCAGCGTTGACGGACGAGATAGCTGAATTCAGCGAGCTCGGCGACTTTCTGAACGTGCCGGTGCGAACCTATTCGTCCGGGATGACGCTTCGTCTGGCTTTTTCGATTTCGACGATCATCAAGCCGGAGGTTTTGCTCATGGACGAATGGATGAGTGTTGGGGACGAGCATTTCAAGCAGAAGGCAGAGGCTCGCCTTGAGCAGTTTGTCAGTGATGCCGGGATTCTGGTAATTGCCACGCACGATATCGGTCTCGCGGATCGTCTTGCGACTCGGCGGATTGCGATGGAGCACGGGCGGATCGTTCCGGCTGACTGATCCGGGTGCGTTTCTCCGGAGTCGTGGGGCTGTTTTCTTGCTGGTGGTGCGAGAACCGAAATCGCGGCGCTTCGCGCTTTGCATGAATTCGAAGGCGCAGCTTTCCGGCCTTTCGGCGTTCTGCCCGACCGGAGACTTCACTGGCGCACAGGGTGGTGGCCGGCTGAGGAGAAGAGTTGACTTATCGTGCTTTCCCAAAGATCGCTCCCGCGGTTTGAGATAGGGCAAGAGACAATCTTCAAGTCTATCTTGTTACTCGGCGTGTTTATCCGGATGGTCATTCGTTCGGTGATGTCCGGCCTTGTCAACGGACTTGTAATTGCGACCGTGCAATTCGAGTACTTCCGGCATGTGCTGCCGAATGGTAGCGCGGCGGCGCGTTATGGTTGATGGTGACGCCGGGGGCGTGTTCGGCCTGCTGCCGTACAGCACTGCCGCGGTCGGTGCGCACGCCCGACGTATGGAGCATATCGCCGACAGCTTGCTCGCGCTTCACCGGCCGTCCGTACCGCTGGATCTCGCGACATTGGGTATCTATCGTGCGGCCGTACCCGGCGCCAATCGCACTCTGGCTGGCTCTGCCCGAAACCCTGTTGATACCGAACATCACCGACGATGTGACCGGTACAGTCGGTCAGCTAAAACGCGAATGTGTCGCACTTGGTCCAGCAAACATTATGTCGGGGGTATCGGATGCAATGGACGGTTGCGCGACGATCGGATAGACAGATCAATCCCGGTTCCGGCGCATGCACGTAGGTCTGGCTTCACGAGCAGCGTGATGTTCGTCGTGGGCTACGGATGCCCACCACGTGTGCTGCATACCGCGCCGTGCAGCGGTAGTGTTCGTCGAGGTCACCGCGATCAGGGGGTGACCGATGCGCGATTGTTGTGCCGAGTGGAATCGTGATTGCCGCGCTGAACATCGGATGGCAGCATGCTGCGGAAATTCGTTGTGAATAGTCTAGAGCGTGTTAGGCACTTTCGTTCAAACCTGGTAATCTGGCGGAATGCCAGAACGCAAGCCATACCCCACGGACGTTTCGGACGAGGAATGGAGCTTCGCCGCTCCCTATCTGGTCTTGATGAACGAAGACGCGCCGCAGC